>CAYMZZ010000025.1:0-1516 GCA_964395095.1 uncultured Citrobacter sp. | reverse complement strand
AGCCTGTGTCCACAATCAGCCAGAAATCCAGCCATGGCCGGACACTGGCCAGACAACGTTCGATGACAGAAACTTCATTTTTAACGATCATGCACAGGCCGATCGTTTGGCGGGTACGTGTCAATGTATCATCCAGAATGTCTTCCTCCTGCGGGGGCATTGATTTGAAAAGTATTTACTATTCAGTTTGGTGATAGGATGTCTGAGGGGTTTAGCCTGCTTTTTATGGATCGCTTACCGTGGAATACACACGTTAGGTTCGGTTGCTATGATATTTTAGCTCATCGGTTACGTACCTTGATGTAACCTGTTTTTTCAATTTTAGCGGAATAATGAATGTAATTTTTTCTAAGTGTGGCAGAGTTACAATACGCTGCTATCCAAAACAGGAAAATTTTGAAGGCGAAGTATCTGTGGAACCCTGTAGAGTTTAATAGAAGAATAAAGGATAAAGACATGGACAAACTTCACTACATTCACAGCCGCGCAGGCCATATAGGCGGGAGTGCGGATACTGCGCCAGGCGACATTGATGCCATTGTGGAAGCGCTTGCTCAAGACCCACGAAAGCATCTGGTGATTCATTTTCACGGCGGTTTGGTCTCAAAGAAGACAGGGTTATCGATTGCTGAGCGTTTACTCAATGAAGATAAAGTATATTCCCCAACGCCAATTACCGGGGGCTTTCCTGTATTTTTCGTTTGGGAGTCAGGAGCATGGGAAACGATACGTAATAACCTTACCGAACTTGCGGATGAGCCCGTATTCAAGCAATTGCTGCGCAAGCTTGTGCAATACGCGCTCGAACGGCTGGGGGCGCAAGACACTTTCGGTCATGCCCGGTCGGTTGGACAGATGTCTTGTGGAGCTTTAACGAGTGAAGTAAAAAATGTATTCGATACTTTTTGGACGAAACCAGAAAAATTGACCATTCCGTATCATAAATTTATTCCATTGGTGGGTACTACTCAGGCGCGTTCGGCATCTCTCGGAATCAGCAAGGATGAGATTCAGGCCGATCTGGAGCAGGATCCGAAGTTTCTGGAAGCGCTTGCGTCATTGCCGGATTTGCCAGCGGCAACTAGAAGTGCTTTTGCGCCACGAGGTGTGTTGGAGCATCGTTCTGCGTTTTCCGAACTGGCATCCCGAGAGTTTTCGAAAACATCGGCTACGCGCGGACTGGTTGAGTTATACCAGGTGGTCAAATTTATTACTACAACTCTTCGGGGAGTTTTACGGCGTTACGCAGATGGGCGAGATCATGGTTTTTACGCAACGTGTGTAGAGGAACTGGTACGGAACTTTAAGGTTGCGGGCAGCGGATTGAATGAATGGGGCAAGGCTTTGGAGTGGAACCGCATGAAGCAGGATACTGCAGATGTTTTTGGACCGGATTCGGAAGTGCATGCCGGTACGGCTTTTCTTGCTCGCCTTAACAGGGCTTTTTCCAATGGATTGCAGTTAGCCCGGAAAATTCACCAAAAAGATATCGGCCCAGTGTAAATCCCGCATAGAA
>CAYMZZ010000024.1:0-7762 GCA_964395095.1 uncultured Citrobacter sp. | reverse complement strand
AGCGTGAATCGTGAGACGTGAAAACGTCCGCGCCGAAGGTGCGGGTCATCGGTAGAAATCGTTAGACGAGAAAACGGCCGCGCCGAAGGTGCGGGTCATCGGTAGCAGTAATAGGTTGGGAAAAAATATCTGCGAAAATCTGCGTCGACATCTGCGAAAATCTGCGGGAACCCTCTCCAGATCTTTGTAGTTGTTGGATAGGCAGAAGCATTTCCCGCAGATTTGCGCAGATCAGGGAAGGAACTGAAAGATTGTGAATAGAAAGTTGAGCGCTGAAAGCAGGAAATACAATTCCTGCAAACTACTATCAACATCCTACTCGCTACTCACTACTTACTACCCCCTAAAACTTTAAACCCTAACCAATTCCACCTGCCCACATTGAAATCAACAAATACTCAAATCACCGAATAACCGAATTCAAAATACCCATGTCTCCATTCCAGGATAAAATCATCATCATTACGGCTCCTTCCGGCGCAGGCAAAACCTCCATCACGCATTATTTGCTGCAGCATTATCCTGAGTTGGCATTTTCCATATCGGCCGCCACCCGGCAACCCCGGTCGCATGAAAAAGATGGAGTGGATTATCATTTTTTGAGCATCGAAGATTTTCGCCAAAAAATCCGTGAGGGCGCATTTGTGGAATGGGAAATGGTGTATGAAGGAAAATATTATGGCACCCTGCGCGCCGAGCTGCAACGCATTTGGGACAATAACCAGATCCCCCTGCTCGATATTGATGTGAAAGGCGCCATACATGTGCAACAGCAATTTCCGCAGACTTCCCTGAGTATCTTTATAGAACCTCCTTCGGTGGATGAACTGCGCAAGCGCCTCGAGTCGCGTGGTACGGAAACGCCGGAATCCCTGCAAGACAGGGTGAATAAGGCTTCCTATGAAATCTCATTCAAGCATCATTTCGATCAATGTATCGTGAACGACAACCTTGATGAAGCCTGTGCGGAAGCCGCCCGCATAACGGCTGAATTTATTGCCCGGTAAACAATCAATCCCTGTAACCAATGGCCACGGATTCGCCCAACGAAAAAGCACTGGACCTCACCCTCCGACTTTTCGGAATGGAACTGCAGGCCGGTGATGATGCGCGTCATAAGCTGGTACTCGTAGTCAACGAACTGATACAACAGGATTTCAACCGACTGTTGCATATTCTATATCGAGTGGATGTGGATGAAGACCGTCTGAAAAAAGAATTGCGCCAGCATCCCGACCAGGACGCGGCCGAAATCATTACCGACCTGCTCATCGAGAGACAGCTAAAAAAGTTGCGCTGATAGAGGGAATCAGTCCTTGTTGCCAAACATCAGCTCCTTCACCTTCTCCTTATCCTCTTTTTCTTTCTTCAAATCGAACATGGTGCCAAAAACATGATCCCAAATGGTGGAGCTAACCCCAAAACCATTGTGCTCGTCTTTGTAATGATGAAGGTGATGATTGCGCCAAAGCGGCTTCATCCATTTGAAGGGTGGGTTCCAGGCATGAATGGCATAGTGCATGGAACCGTAAATAAGGTAGCCGAGTATAAAACCCGGGAAGAAAAGATAGGCATACTGCCTCATCAGCAAATACATGACACCAAAAAGTGCCGATGCTATAATGATGCTGGGCACCGGAGGCATAAAGAGCCGCTGCTTATCGCGGGGATAGTGGTGGTGATTACCATGCAGCGTGTACACAAACTTTTTCGCGCGCTCCGTTTCCGCCACCCAGTGAAACAGGAACCGATGGGCGATATATTCAAAGAATGTCCAGAAAATCATCCCGATAAAAAACACGGTAAACACACGGGCCACCGAGAAACCCAGGCTATTATGCCCATAATACAGCATATAGCCAATGACCGGTAAATACATTCCCCAGATCACAAGCGGATGGGTCTTGGTCAGCATCTCCAGGTAATCGCTCTTAAACAGGCGGGCCTGTCCCTTATTGTGAATCTTTTCGAACTGCATGCTGCAAAGATAAAAAAGGATTGGTTATGGAAAATGACCAACATCAGGGATTCCCGGTCTAACCGGCCGAAGGGCTCAGCAGCTCATCAATCCGTACAAAACCATAGCCTTTGCGCCTTAATTCCCGGATTAGCCCGGGAAGCTGGCGGTAAAACTTGTCGTGGCGGCCGGGATCGGTACCGATATGCATCAAAAGAATAAATCCGTTGAGCCCGCCCGGCTTTTCACTTTCGTAACGGTGAATGGACTGCCTTATTTCCTCACTGCTGCGGTAGGCTTTTGTGCCGGGCACGGTATAATCGGCATGGCTCAGGGTACCGGGCGTATAATTGATGAGCTGATAACCCATGGCGCGGGTCCAGGCGGCAATGCTGTCGTTGTACCACTCAAAAGGCGGTAGAAAATAACGCGAATCCCCGGCCTGAATGCCCAATTTTTCCATCGCCGCATAATTGGCCTTCAGGTCTGCTTCAAATTGCGAGCGGCTAACCAGTAGTTTGTTCCTGTTGTTCCAGTCGGCATACAGCAGGTGCTGATCGCTATGCGCACCCATATAGTGGCCATCGGACCTCAATTGCTCCAAATGCTTTTTGAATGCCGGGTTTTTGTAATATCGGCCCGTCAGAAAAAAGGATGCTCGCAGCTTTTCTTCCTGCAGGGTTTGCCGGATGTAGTCGGCGCCATCGGCAAACTCATCACCTGAAAAAATCAGGGCGATCTTTTTCTCCCCATCATGGCCCCGGATAATGGCCCCCTGCTCATAGCGCAAATGGGCAACTGGTGCCGTTTGCCCTTCGGCCTCCTGTGCCGCCAGCAAATAAATCAGCGATGCGGTTCCATCCATCGTGGGCTCATTGGTGCTGTAATCGCCATAGTCATCATGATACACGGCGAGCTCACTTTGAAATTCCGCATACTCATCCGGATCATTGAGCGTAATACCAATCAGGTTTTTATAGATGCTGGTGTACACGGGCCCGTCAACCAGGCCCCCATCAATGGGATAATTTTTAATATGGGTGAAAGCCGAATGCGGATCCACCGGCGTATCGCCCCAGGAAGGAAGTCCATACACCATGCTGGTACCCCAGGGATTGGCGCCAAAAAGCCAGTCGATACAGGCCTGCTCCAATGCCTGGTAACGCGTATCGCCACTCAGTTGCCGGTACCACTTACACTGAATGGCAAAAGCCGTAGTAAGGTTATTGCTGCACCAGATAAAGGGGATACCCCGGTAAAACGCGTTCTTCTCTGCCTTCTTCCATACGCTGTCGATACCGCGCCGGTAATACTCGATCAGCTCCGCCTTCGCTGCCCCCTCCAATTGTTTGGCCAGTTCAAAATGCCCGAGGTTAATAAAGGGATACCATTGATAATGATGCGCCGTATCCGCACCCAGCCAGGGTGTGGTGGGTTCGCGCCGCGCAAAGGCAAGCGACTTGGGCAGCATGCTGGTATCCTGTTGTTTGAAATGATATTTTTCCATGGAGCTGAATGCCGCATGCGCCAGCTCCATATCATCCACCCAATTATCTTCTGCATAGATATAGGGCGCTTTCACCGATGCGGTTTGCGTGACCCCTGGTTTGCGATAGGCATAATTCAACGCCGTATGCGCTTTGTCGATCAGCTTACCCACATAGTCCGGTTCGGATTCAAATAAGGTGGAGCCCAAAGCAAAAGCACTCGAAAACTTAGCGGCCGTGGAGCTGGTTCCCTTTGTATTGTTCATGAACTTTCCTCTTTGCTGCGGCTCCCCACTTACAAAATACACAGGCCGTTCGTGGCCCCTTCCATACTGGCTATCGAGTGCGGGCATGCGCATGCTGATATGGTCGCGATCATCGGCAATCTGGTTAAAAAGCCAGTCGGGCCGGGGATGCATTTTCAGCAACCAGTCCAGGCCCCATCTCGCTTCATCCAACACATCGGCCCGACCATTGCGGCCCGGCAACCCATTGGCCCGATGTGCATCGCCGAAAGAGCCGGGAAAATCGCGATAAGCCATCAGCAAATGATAAGTGGCATTAGCCGATGTGGTGGAATACTGCAGGTAATCGCTCGCATCGTGCCAGCCACCCGTTACATCTACATAAGTGCTGTCGGCAATACCGGCTTTCTCACCATAGAGCACATAGCCATCACGGGTATGGCAGCTATCATTGAGAAATGGATTGAAGCCCGTGCGCTGTTGCCGCATATACCGGAGGCAGAAATCGGCCGTTCCATCGTACACATTATTGCCGATCTTAAATTCCGGCGACTTTATACCGCCTGCCTGCAAATAGTAGCTCCCCGGTTTGGTAAAATGCGAAAAATCGATACGGTAGGTTTGCTGAAAGGGACCATAAGCGCCAAATGCCGCACCCGCTTTGCCCGAGCTGGCGATTTTTTTAGTCTTGGCATCAATCAGTTGCCAGTTTTGCAGGGTTTCGTTTTGTTGGCTGCACCATACAGCCACTTTGGTTCCCTGGGTAAGATAACCCAACTGATTGATGCGAATCCATTTTTTTGCGGGCTGGCTCATAGCATACATGCAGCAGAGTATCGCCAGCAGCAGGGTGCCATATCTTTTCATGGGGTTAAGTTACATACAAGCTTCCTAACTTAGCGACCTTAAAGGATAATTATGAAGTTGCTTAGCTATGTAAAAGATGAAAGGGAACAATTAGGCGTATTGATCAATGGTCTCGTCTATGATATGGAAGTATTGCATCCGGATTTGCCGAATAGCATGAATCTTTTCCTGAATTACTGGGACGATTACCTGCCCATTGCGCAGGCAGGGGAACTGATGCTGCGCGAGGGCAGCCGAACCAGCAGCCGCGGCATACCCGTAGATCAACTGCAACTGATGGCGCCCGTACCCTTTCCCAGCAGTTGCCGCGATGGCTATGCATTCCGCCAGCATGTGGCGGCCGCACGCCGCAACCGCAAGGTGGAGATGATTCCGGAATTTGACCAGTACCCCATCTTCTATTTCACCAACCACCATAGCATTGTGGGTCCCGGACCGGTACAATGCATGCCCGATCATTTTGAAAAACTCGACTTTGAACTGGAAGCCGCGATAGTGATCAGCAAACACGGACGCAATATACCCGCCGAAGAAGCGGATGCCTATATCGGTGGACTGATGATCATGAACGACCTGAGTGCACGCCGCCTGCAAATGGAAGAAATGCTGCTGAACCTGGGTCCCGCCAAAGGAAAAGATTTTGCTACCGCCATTGGGCCCTGGCTGGTAACATTGGATGAACTCAGCGCCTTTGAAGTACCCGCCAAGGAAAACCATGTCGGCAAAAACTGGAACCTGCGCATGACCTGCTCCGTAAACGGAGTGCAGGTAAGCGAAGGCAACCTGGCCGATATGGACTGGACCTTTGCTGAGATTATTGAGCGCGCCTCTTATGGTGTGGACCTTTACCCCGGCGATGTTATCGGTAGCGGCACCGTGGGCACCGGTTGTTTTCTGGAGCTGAATGGCACCGGCAAGCTCAACGATCCCAATTATGCCGAGCAATGGTTGCAACCCGGCGATAAGGTAGTGATGGAAATAGACCAGCTTGGCCGCCTCGAAAACGAAATGAAGCCCGAAGAAAGCGACTGGAGCATTTTGAAGCGGGTGAAGAAATGATGTAAGAAACAAGTTGTCGTTTAAAATAACCATATAAAAAAGTAAACCGATAACCATGACCGTAGATTGCAAAGACCTTTCGGTACCCGACCGGCAATATTTTCTGCAGCACCTGGTAGCGCCCCGGCCCATTTGCTTTGCCTCTACGGTTGACGGGGAGGGGAATGTAAACCTGAGCCCCTTCAGCTTTTTCAATCTGTTTTCCTCCAATCCGCCCATCGTTATTTTTTCGCCCGCACAAAGGGTGCGCAACAATACCAGCAAGCATACCCTCGATAATGTGAAGGAAGTACCCGAAGTGGTGATCAATATTGTTACCTACGACATGGTGCAGCAATCCTCCCTCGCCAGTTGCGAGTATCCTAAGGGCGTGAATGAGTTTGTGAAAGCGGGCTTTACCGAAGAACCGGCCACGCTGGTGCGGCCCCCGATGGTGAAGGAAAGCAAGGCAAAACTGGAGTGTAAGGTCATTGAAATAAAACCCCTGGGTACCGAAGGTGGCGCCGGCAACCTGGTGATCTGCGAAGTGCTACGCATGCATATCGATGATAGCCTGCTGAATGCTGAAGGCCGGCCCGACCAGCGCCTGATTCACCATGTAGCCCGGCTCGGCGCCGACTGGTACTGCTCCGTAGGCCCCGATAATTTGTTTCGTGTGGCCAAACCCAATACGCAACTGGGTATTGGTTTCGATGGGCTGCCCGCTTCCATCCGCCAGAGCCGCATCCTCAGCGGCAACCACCTGGGCCAACTGGCCAATGTGGAAAGCCTGCCCACTCCCGACCCCGCTTTTTCCGACCCCCACCTGCGGCAGATAGTGCAGTACTATAACCTGAATCCCGAAGAAATGACAACAGAAATCCACCGCTATGCGGCCAAACTTTTGGACGAAGGGGAAGTGGCGAAGGCCTGGCAGGTATTGTTGATGGAGGGGTGAGGGTTGATGCTGGTGAGTTTTGGTGTTACGTCAATATTACCCACTTGGTTTAATTAATTCTCCTGTCAGGGTGTTTCAACAGCCTGCCCAGCGTTGTTCGCGACATTTGAGGCGGGTGCCGATCAATATCCCACAACGGCAATAAGTTAAGCCTGGAGCATGAATCAAATAAGGAAAGATTTTATGAATTGAAAAAATGGTTGAGGACTGTATATTTATATAATGGCCACAAAAATGCACTTATGCACTACATGAAAATCCTCGCATTGCTATTATTTCCTTTTTCTGGATTTTCCCAAATCAAGTTGGAGCCCAAAACCATTTTTGATGAGGAAATTGAATTATCCATTCCAGTAGGTTTAGAAAGGACAGATAATCCTCTTTCGGAAATTGGCGGGGATGAATGGTTGTATGTAAATAGTGATAAAAGCGTCTTTTTTAGTATTAGTTACCCATCGAATCGGCTGAACACAAATCAACTTCACGCATACAGAAACTTCTTAATTAATGGTTTAAAGGAAGACTTTCCAGGCATAATTATTTCAGACTCAGATGTGGTCGAAATCAATGAAAGAAAAATTGGCTTTATAGAATGCCACCAAACAATTGCAAACAAAATAGTTTGTACTTCTATATACTTTACCAGTGTTAAGGGCAGAGTTTTTAAAGTTTCTTTAGAATATGAAAAAGATCTTCAAGATCAATGGAAAAACATTTGCAGGGAAATAATTGGGACACTTAAAATCCTATAATTTCTAAGCGGCTTACAACTACTTTGTAAATGTTGGGATAAAACCAAAACTTATAATCTGCTAATGTCTTTAAATCTTATACGCAAGCAATCGAGTACAAGGGAGCGATTGCCGACAAATCCTTAAAGTATAATCGCCAACTGCAAATAAAAAGAATTCGAAGATCCCGCGATAATATCCATAATCTTGGCAAATGAAAACCAAATTGACATTAAAAATGGATAGTTCAATCATTCAAAATGCGAAGATTTATGCAAGCAGCAAGAATGTAAGTTTATCGCAACTGATTGAAAATTATCTCTGCATGTTGACTAATCAAAAGGGAGACGACAAAATAACACCATTGGTGAAAAGTTTATAGGGAGTTATCAAACTCCCAAGGCAGTATGATTATGAGGCTGAGTGTAGATTCTTGCCATGTTGACCCAGGATTCTTGCATGTTGACCCACCCCTGGTT
>CAYMZZ010000023.1:0-15163 GCA_964395095.1 uncultured Citrobacter sp. | reverse complement strand
AAACTTACAACTTAAAACTTACAACTTAAAACTTACAACTTAAAACTTACAACTTAAAACTTACAACTTCTCTCCACCCACTTCCACCAGAATATAATTTTTCTTCCCCCTTTGTACCAATATGTACTTGCTATGCAAAAGGAAACTATTGTCGATCTTCAATTGAATATCTTCTACTTTCTTTCGGTTGATGCTTACTCCACCGCCCTGTATGGTTTTGCGGGCTTCGCCTTTGCTGGCGAAGGAGCCAGAATCGGCCAGGAAGCTCACTGCATCCACGCCTTGCTCCAATGATGACGCCGGAAAACTTTTCAGGGTTACTCCTTCCAGTCCTTCCAGGTCGGCCAGGCTCATGGATTCTACCGGAGCATTTTGATTAGCGAAAAGTCGGGCAGTTGTTTCCTGTGCTTTCTGCAATTCTTCTTCCCCATGCACAAAGCGGGTTACCTCTTCGGCCAGTTTCTTCTGCAAAACACTTTTACCCGGATCAACGGAATGTTGTTTCAGCAACGCATCCACTTCATCCTTACCCAGGAAGGTGAAGATCTTTATCCACTTTTCTGCATCGGCATCCGAAGCGCGTATCCAGAACTGATAGAATTCATAGGCCGAGGTAAGGTTCAGGTCGAGCCATACATTGCCCTTCTCGGTTTTGCCAAATTTGGTACCATCGGCCTTGGTGATGAGGGGGCAGGTAAAGGCAAAAGCCTCTCCACCCACTTTGCGACGGATGAGTTCCGTACCAGTAGTGATATTGCCCCACTGATCGCTGCCTCCCATCTGCAGCTTACAGTTCTTTTGGGTGTAGAGATGATAGTAATCGTAGCCCTGCATCAGTTGATAGGCAAATTCGGTGTAGCTGAGACCCACTTCGCTTTCAATGCGCTTCTTCACACTGTCTTTTGCCATCATGTAATTGATGGTGATGTGCTTACCGGCATCGCGCAGGAAATCGATAAAGCTGATATGTTTGAACCAGTCGTAGTTATTGGCCATTTCGGCGGCGTTGGGCAGTTGCGGGTCGAAGTTGAGGTGGCGTTCAAGCTGGCCACGCACACCCGCCACATTGCGGGCCAGGGTGGCTTCGTCGAGCAGGTTTCTTTCCTGGCTTTTACCGCTGGGGTCGCCAATCATACCGGTGGCGCCACCCACCAGCGCAATGGGTTTGTGCCCTGCTTTTTGCAGGTGCACCAGCAAAAGGATGGGCACCAGGCTGCCGATATGGAGGCTTTCGGCCGTGGGATCGAAGCCAATATAGGCCGTGGTCATTTCTTTCTTTAATTGTTCCTCTGTGCCCGGCATCATGTCCTGGATCATGCCCCGCCAGCGTAGTTCTTCTATGAGCGTCATTGTCTTAAGTCAAAATTTGTCCGCAAAATTAAGCCCTAAGCCGCTTGCGGCGGCTTAAATGCAATATAATTCTAAATCATTCGTTTTCAGTTCTTAGGTTTTTCCCTTAGTAAAACTATGATTTTCGGGGACTCTGGTCTAATTTTACAGTCCGACTTGAACCCTGAAAACTCTGTTTACGTTGATTAATTGCTTATAAGAAAACCATCCGAATGAAGTCGCCCATCCTATACCTCACCCTATTGGGAACCCTGCTTGCTGTGTCTGCAACTGCGCAGTTTCGAAAATATTCCAACGAATTTTTAAACATTGGCGCCGGCGCCCGGGGCCTGGCCATGGGCAGCGCCCAGGTGGCTTCTGTGCAGGATGGCACCGCGGGTTATTGGAACCCTGCCGGCCTGGTAGGCGTGAAAGAGAATACACAGGTGAACCTGATGCATGCCGAATATTTCGCCGGCATCGGGAAATACGATTTTGCGAGCATCGCCTTTCCCTCCGTCAACAATAAAAGAACTTTCGCCATAACCGGCTTGCGCTTTGCCGTCGACGACATCATGAACACGCTCTTCCTGGTGGAGCCGGATGGCACTATCAACTACAACAATATCCAGGCCTTTTCATCGGCCGATTACGCCTTTCTGCTGAGTTATGCCCAACGCATCAAGGATACCGAAAAGCGCAAAGTGCAGTTTGGGGTCAATGCCAAAATAATCCACCGCAATGTGGGCAAATTTGCCAAAGCCTGGGGATTTGGCCTCGACGCGGGTATTCAGATACAGGAAGGCAAATGGCGCTTTGGCCTTACCGGCAGGGATATCACCACTACCTTCAATTCCTGGTCGTTTACCTTTACCGAGCGCGAGAAAGAAGCGCTTTATCTGACCAACAATGAAATTCCCGTAAAGTCGACGGAAATGACGGCACCCCGATTAATCCTCGGTATCGCCCGTGAGTTCTCCCTGAGCAAGAAAACCAGCCTGCTGGCCGAAACCAATATTGATCTCACTTTTGATGGCAGGCGTAATACCGTCATCAGTGCCGACCCCGTTAGCGCAGATCCCAAGCTGGGCCTCGAATTGAATGTCAACAATGTTTTCTTCCTGCGTACCGGCATCAACAATTTTCAGCGGGCCCTGGCCGACGGTGATACCTTGAATCAGAAGAAGGTATGGATCTACCAGCCGAGCGCAGGCGCGGGCTTCAGGATCCAGAATGTGACGATCGACTATGCGTTCACCAACCTGGCCAACCAATCCAACCCCCTCTTCACTCACGTATTTTCCCTGCGCCTCGATATGGTGCCGCAGGATAAGAAGAAAAAGAAAAAATAATCAGTACCCTCAATTATACCCATCCATGAAAAGAATTTTACTCTTTGTATTGTTGTTAAGCGGCCTGGGAGCCCTGGCGCAGCCATACAATAACGAGTGGATTGACTACAGCAAAACCTATTATAAATTCAAAATAGCAACTACGGGTCTTGCCCGCATCCCGCAGTCTACCCTGGCCGGCATGGGCCTGAGCAATGCCAATGCGGATCATTTCCAGCTTTGGCGGAATGGGGTGGAAGTACCCATTTATACCAGTAGCACCAATGCGCCGCTGGCTGCCGACGGGTATATTGAATTTTGGGGCGAGATGAACGATGGCAAACCCGACAATGTGCTGTATCGGAATGGCGATTGGCAGTTAAATGATTATTACAGCTTAAATACCGATTCGGCTGCTTATTATCTTACGATAAATCCCGCAGGCAATAATCGCCGCTTACTGGAAACGGTTAATGATGTTGCCGGCAACACACTTCCGGCAGAACCTTACTTTATGCATCGTGCGGAGCAGAATTTTCACGCCAAGGTTCATGGAGGGCGGGCTGAACTGGTAGGGAGTTCATATACCTATTCCTCCACGTATGATGTGGGTGAGGGGTGGAGTTCCACCGATATGGCGGCCGGAGCGAGCAATACCTTTAATTTAACGAACCTGCGACCCTACACGGGAGCGGGAGCACCGGATCCTACCGTATATGTGAATGCCGCAGGCAATGCCGTTCGTCCCCGGCATTTCAGGGTCAGTATCAATAATGATTCCGTTGGCGGAGCCAGGCTGGACTATTACGATCACATTAAATATCAAAATAGTTTTCCTATCAGCTTATTGAGCACCGGCAATGTGAACCTGGCAGTAACCAACCGATCTACCAGCAGTGGCGACCGAATGGTTATCGGGAAAATGGGAATCGAATATGCGCGAACATTCAACTTCACCTCCCAGGTGCGCTTCGAGTTCAGCCTGCCGGCGAATGCCCAGGGCAACTATATTGAAATTGTCAACTTCCCGGTAACGGGCGTGCTTCCTGTTTTGTACGACCTCACTAATGGCCGGCGTTACTTACCCTCCAGTACCGCTTCACCGCTTCGGTTCAGGCTTCTTCCATCCGCAACGGAGCGCAAACTCGTAATTTCCAGCACGGGCAATTCCTATATCAAATTTGTGAATGAACTGGAGAGAAGGGATTTCATTGATTATTCTGCAACCAACCTCCAGGGCAACTACCTGATTATTTCCAATAAACTATTAACGGCAGAATCGGGTCAGGGAGATCCGATCGAAGATTATCGTCAATACCGGGCTTCAGCGCAGGGTGGGGGCTATAATGCAAAAACCTATATGATAGATCAACTGGAAGACCAGTTTGGTTTGGGCATCAGCATGCATCCGCTTTCCATCCGGAATTTTGTTCATTGGGCACGGAGCCGATTTAGCGAGCCTATTACTAATATATTTCTGATTGGTAAAGCCGTTACCTATAATCAGTATTATACTAACCGGAATAATGCCAATATCTCAACATTATCAATGGTGCCCACTTTTGGCAACCCGGCTTCCGATAATTTGCTGACTTCTGTTCGAACCAGTTCCATTCCCCTTATTCCTATCGGGCGCTTATCAGTAATCAATAAGGCGGAAGTGGTGGCCTACCTGAATAAGGTGAAAGAATACGAACAGCTCTATGATTTTAATTCACCCGCGGTAGCCGACAAGGCCTGGAAAAAGAATGTGGTGCATGTGGTAGGTGCCGGCGACAACAATACCAGTAACCTGCTCGCAGCGGCGCTTGAAGGGCATGCGAGGATTATCGAAGACTCCTTTTATGCGGCCAATGTGCATACTTTCAGCAAAACATCCGCCGACGCGGTGGAGCAGGTGGCAAGCATCCGACTGGGACGATTATTTGAAGAAGGAATAGGCGTATTGACCTATTTTGGCCACTCCTCCTCCAATGCCCTTGAATTTAACCTCGATAACCCCCAAACGTATAATAACGCTGGAAAATATCCGGTGATGATTGTGATGGGTTGTAATGCGGGAAACTTTTATAATTTCCATTTGGCACGTCTGCAGACCAAGGAAACCATCTCGGAAAAATTTGTGCTGGCAGAAGATAGAGGTGCGGTAGCGTTTTTGGCCAGTACACACCTCGGGATTATACACTATCTCGACATCTATAATACGCGTACTTATCGCGCCATGACGGGCACTCATTATGGCGCAACCCTGGGTGAAATAATGGATGAGGCCATTCGGAAGACATTCGACCTCACAACAGAGAATGATTTCTATGCCCGATTCCAATGCGAACAGTTTACCCTGCATGGCGACCCTGCCATCCGGCTCTACAATTTCAACAAACCGGATTACGCCATTGAAGATGCCATGGTCAACGTGGATCCGAAATTTATACCGGTTTCTGAAACGGAATTCAAAGTGAAGGCCAGCTTTGTGAACCTGGGCAGGGCCATTAATACGCCCATCGTAGTTGAACTCAAGCGTACCTATCCCAACAATGTGACGGAAATCTTCCAGCGCGATACCATGCTGTTTACCAACTTCGCCGATTCAATAGAATATACGCTCGATGTGGTGGCAACACGGGACCAGGGGCTTAACAGGATAACCATTTCGCTCGACGCTGATGGGGTAGTAGATGAGTTGTACGAATCGAATAATGTGCTGACCAAGGATATTTACATTATTGAAGACGACCTTCGGCCCGTATATCCTTACAATTATTCCATCGTGAATAAACAGGGCATCAGGCTGATTGCTTCTACTGCCAACCCTTTTGCGAAAGGAAGGGAATATCGTATGGAACTGGATACGACGGCCAAATTTAATTCGCCCCTGAAAATACAGCGATCTCAAAATGCCGCCGGAGGAATCATTGAGTTTGATCCGGGAATAAGTTTTCAGGACAGCACGGTTTATTACTGGCGGATTGCCCCTGCCGTAACAAGCGGTGAGCCGATTTGGAACCTGAGTTCTTTCCAGTATATCCAGAATGGCTCTGATGGATTTTCCCAGGCGCATTTTGACCAGCACCGTCGTAGCGATATGTTGCATGTAAGGTTGGACGATAATCGTGAATGGAAATTTGACTCCGTGGTCAACAATCTCTTTGTGAAGAACGGTGTTTGGGGAACTGCCATTACCCAGGCCGGCGAGTTGGTGGTAAACGTTAACGACTCTTCTTATATCAGGAACACGTGCATCTATGGTCTGATATTTAATGTATTTGACGAGAAGACTTTCCAGCCCTGGCGCAACCAGCAGGTGGGCTCTACCGGTATGTATGGCAGCCAGGCTCCTTGTGCTACGGGTGGCACCATCCACAACTTTGAATTCCCCAATACCCAGGCCGGAAGAAATGCGGCTTTACAGTTCCTGCGGGCCATTCCCGACGGCAACTATGTGGTATTGCGCAACCAGGTAAGGCAGCTCTTTGCGCAAAATGAATATGCATCCCAATGGTTAGCCGACGAGCTGGTATATGGGGCGGGCAATAGTATGTACACAGAGCTGAAAAACCAGGGTTTCACCGATATCGACAGTATCAATAAACCCCGGGCGCTCAATCTTATTTATAAGAAAAATCGCCAGGCCGAACATTCGACCGAATTTGTATACAGTGATGGGATTTATGACGCGATCAACCTTTCAGTTGACTGCATCACGCCCCGGGCCCTGGGTATCATTACCTCACCTGAAATTGGCCCGGCGAAATCATGGACACAGCTCCATTGGCGTGGCGCAGATAAGCACGCTGTTGCTACGGATGCGCCCTTGATTGACATTATTGGTATCAGAGCCGATGGCACACAGGCGCCCCTCATAGAATCGCTCAACCTGGGCAGCCAGGATTATGATATCTCTTCGATCGACGCCAATGAATATCCGTACCTGAAATTACGCATGGCCAACCTGGATACCCTTCAGTTCGACCCCTATCAGTTGAAATATTGGATGGTAACGTATAATCCGGTTCCGGAAGGCGCAATTGCACCTAATATCTACTTCACCACCCGTGATACCGTAGAGGTGGGCGAACCCTTTAATTTCGGAATCGGCTTCAAGAATATCAGTCCCTATCCCTTCGATAGCGTGAAAGTGCGGCTCTCCATTACCGGAAGCAACAACACCGTACGTGAGTTGCAACTGCCCCTGCAGCGTGAACTCGCGCCCGGCGATACCATCAGGCTGGATGTGCCGGTGGAAACGGGTGATCTGGCCGGATTCAATACCCTCTTTGTAAACTTCAACCCGGATATGCATCAGCCGGAAGAACACCTGTTTAACAACTATGGCTTCCGCACCATTTATGTCCGTCCCGACAGTCTGCAGCCGATGCTCGATGTGACCTTTGACGGTGTGCATATCCTGAACCGTGATATTGTGGCGGCAAGACCTAATATAGTAGCGGAATTGAAAGATGAGGCTAAATGGTTGCTGTTGAATGATACCAGCCTGCTCAATGTTCAGGTGCGCTATCCCGACGGGCAGCTTCGTCGATTCCATTTTGACAACGACACCCTGCGATTTGAGCCTGCTACGTCCGCTGCCAATAATGCTGCACGTATTCATTTTAATCCGCATTTCCTGCAGGATGGTGAATATGAACTACTGGTAAGTGGTAAGGACAGAAGCGACAACAATGCGGGCTTTGTACAATACAAAGTAGCCTTCCAGGTCATCAATAAGCCGATGATCTCGAATATGCTGAATTATCCCAACCCATTCACCACCTCTACAGCATTCGTCTTCACCATAACGGGTGCCGAAGTACCGCAAAATATACGGATACAGATCCTGACCATTACGGGTAAGGTTGTGCGGGAAATAACCAAGGAAGAACTGGGGCCCCTGCATGTTGGCCGTAACATTACTGAGTTTAAGTGGGATGGAACCGATCAGTACGGCCAAAAGCTGGCGAATGGAATTTATCTCTATCGCGTTATTACCAATCTTAATGGTAAATCGCTGGATAAATACAAAGCTGCAGACGACAATACCGATCAGTTCTTTAATAAGGGGTACGGAAAAATGTACCTGATGCGATAAAAATTTAGGGAGCCAAAAGGCTCCCTAAATTTTTGCAAATAGCTCAAGTATTCTCTTTCTGAAAGCTGAATAGAAAGTAGGGGGGTATGGTTAAAAATCGGTGAAGCCTGCCTTTTCCCAGTTCTTTCCGGAAAATGGTCGTTAGCCAGAATGCATGATAAAGGATTAGGATTTTCCCACCCGGCCTCAAACGCAATTTCATCTTGTTGAGAAGGCCGCTTATTTCTTCTTTTGAATAGAAGGATAAAGGCATTGAACTAATTATATAATGCGGTCGGAAATCGGCTGGCAAGGATTTATCCATATTGAATGCGCTCACCGTTAAAACCCGGGCGGCAGGCAACTGGTCCTGTAACTGTGCTGCAAATTGCTCATTTATCTCCAGCGCATACAGTTGAACCTTGTTGTGGGCGGCCGATAATTTTTGCATCAGCGGGTGACTGATCTCTCCCTTGCCGGCTCCTATTTCCAAAACCTCTGTACTGGGTCCTGCAGCAATTTCGTTAATGATACGGTGTATCACACGGGCCGGGGTTTTGCGAACGGCCCCGGTACTGAATATGCGGGAGAAATAACTCATGAATGCATCTGCTGATTAGGGTAGGGGTTTCGTAAATATCCATTCTTTCCCTCCCGGATTAAGAAATGCCTGGGCTGCCAACTTCTTCTCAGGGTCCAGCATATCCAGCCAAAGCGTATCGGCGCGAAAATAAAGATCGGCTTCGGGAATCGCACATTTGTTTTCGATATCCACCTTCATGGAAAACGCCGACAGGGAATCGCCCAGGGAATGTCCCTGCCAACATTCCGGTACCGGATACCCTATACGTTGAGCGAGACTGGGCGCCACATCCTTCAGCGAAGCGATCGACAGGTTGTTGTAGAATCCGGGCTGGCTGTCATATATAAGCATCGGTATGGAAATGACGGTCGGATTGATACTCGATGCATGGTTCCACTGTCCGTATTCGCCAAAAAGCTGTCCATGGTCCGAAACGATGTAAATGGTGCTGTTTTCCAGGTTGCCTTCTTTTTTGAGCTTCTCAAAAACTTTTCGAACCACATAATCAACCTGCAAAATGCCATTATCATAGTTATTCACCAGCGCTGTTTTTTGGGACACACCCAGGCCTATCTTATCTGGCAAAAACTGCCGGAACCGGTCTGCTTTTTTGCCCAGGTCGTGGGTCGAAAGCAGGTGCATGTATACAAATGAACCTTTATCAATCGGCGTTTGCTCAAATTTCCGAAGTGTGGTTAAATCGTCCAGGTCAATTTCCGCATAAGAGGTGGCGCTCTCATAAAAAAGCTCCGTATCGTTGCGGTAAATGGCGGTTAGTCCATACCAGGTGCGATGATGGCCTGTTAGAAATGCATAGGTGCTATGTCCCGTTTTACGCATAAACTTCATCAGGCTTAAGCCGGCATATCCAAACTGGTCCCAGTCTTTTGAACTGAATAGCCCCGCTACACCAATCAGTGTGCCGGATGAACTGGAAAAAGCATGCTCTACAGCCATTAATTGATTGGCCCTGTGCAGACTGTCGAGAAATGGGGCCGTCATGCGGTTGTAGCCATACATGGGAAGGTGATCGCTGCGTAAGGCATCCACCAGGATCACCACACTCGTATGCCCGGGACTCTTGTCGCGGGGAACAATGGCATCGATGCAAGCCTGTTCGCTGATGGAATTGCGCTGTTTTTGCGGATCATAGATATCGTCGAGAGATTCCGGGTACCACATAGGGCCCCAAACAAATTCGCTGACGGGTTCACCGGAAAAATGGGCCTGCCGCTTCAAATGCAAAAGGGGGCGGATGGAGAGAACCGATAGTAGCGCCAATCCTGCGAGCAATGCTATCCAGCACTGCTTTCGTTTCAGTAGCCAGGTTAGGTGTGCCCCCGGCGACCAGCCGGCCATGTTTCGAATGCGGAATAGCCGATAAAGAAGTATAACCACAAGGAGTAATATGGCAAAACTGCCGTACACTATCCAGCCATCTACCGGCAATACGCTGACTAATTTGTGAACCGACAGTAAATAATCGGCGAAAATAGCCAACGTGATGGTCTTACCCCAGAGAAGATTACTGAAGATAATGCCGATATAGAAAATGATATAAGCGAGCAGAAATAGTGCTGCGGAAATATCGATGACCCGGTATCGATTTTTCTCCCGTTTGATCAAACCCGTAAGGTAGATCCAGCCACAAAAGCCGGCTTGCACAAGGCAAATAACGGCAAAATGATAGAAGAGGGTGGATATGCTGAAAAAAAGCTTAAAGTGCAAAAATGCAGAACCCGTAAGGGTAATCAACCAGAGTAGTAGGATGAATCTTTTCATGGTTGCCGAAGGTTCCTGAATGGTTTTAAGCTGAATAATCCTGCGGAAGCAAGATAGATGAAATAGGGGAATACCACCATGGTGAATCGGCTATGCCAGTCGTCGCACTGAAAGGTGGCGCCTAAGGGATAAAGAATGAGCAGCAGCAGAATATATTTAATGATCGGTTTGGTTTTTGACCAGGAACGAATCAAGCCCAGCAAACCCAATACATATACGGGAATCATGATCAGAAGCAGGTATATATTGTGGGCATCACTGTAAAAAGGACGACACAAATTAAAGAAGGAATAAAGGCGCAAAGCCATCAGCCGAAGAAAATGCATGGGGTTGTTGAGCACATAATAAAGCAGATCACGCGTGGGATTACCCGAATTTAAAAGTTCAACAGAAGCGCCTTCGGGATTTTCAGGTACAAAGCAGATAATATGTTCTTCCACAAAAGGCTTTAGCGCATCCATATCGCTGCCTCCCGTAAAAATCATATTCATGGTCAGGTACATGGCAATGATTACCAAAGTGGACAGGATAGCGGTAGCCATTCGAAGGAACCTGGATTGTGGTAACAAAAGCAGGTATACAAGGGTTGGCGGAATAAACAGCAGCCCATGTGGGCGCGAAATTATCAGTGCCAGCAGGGCCAGCAACAGGAGCAAAGCGTCTTTCCAGTTGCCCGGGCGATAGCGGTAAAGTACCCACACATAAATCAGGGTAAAACTGATAAAGATGGAATCGGAATAAAGAAAGAGATTCCATGACTGAAGGGGAATGAATAGAAGTAAGCCAACTGAGGCGAAGAATGCCGTTGCAGGGGAAGCCAGGCTACGCATGAATCTGTAAAACACGTACTGGGCCAATCCGGAGAAAAGGATCTGAATAATGGCCACTACAACAAGGGGAAGACCCAAAACTTTCGTGAGCCAAACGAGCAGGATGACCGGCAGGTAAAAAACAAATTTCGATTCTGAAAGGCGGCCTTCCGAAAAGAGGATTTCTCCCTGGCTAATGTATTTGTCGGCTTCCAAACCATATTCCACACCCTGCATAAGCCAAAGAGTGATGTGTACAATCAGGAAAATGAGTGCGAGAATCGCCAAAGGTTTTTGACGATTTGTAATCCAGGCTATGGTTCTGCTTGTTCCCGGTCTTTGCATTGCGACATAAAGATAGGTTGTGGGAGAAATGTGCGGTCGACAAACTATGCTTTTGCTTTGTCCGTTGAAATTGATTTAAATGGAATGCAATTGCATATATCGGTTTAAATATTTCCCCATCATATCAAATTCCAGGTTTACCTCATCACCCGGCTTTAGCATTTTGAAGCTGGTATGATCAAATGTGTAAGGTATAATGGCCACCCGAAACTGGTCTTCGCTCAGGTCAAAGCAGGTGAGGCTGGTGCCGTTGACGGCAATTGAGCCTTTTTCGATCACCAGGGCGGCGAATTCGCGGGGAAACCGGAACCGGAACTCCCAGCTTCCATCTTTTTCGAGCCGCTCCAGGCAGGTACCCCTCGCGTCTACATGTCCCTGTACAAAATGGCCGTCGAGCCTTCCGTTTACGGGCAGGCAGCGTTCCAGGTTTATCAGGTCCCCCGGCTTCCAGGAACCCAGGGTGGTCTTCAGCAGGGTTTCCTCAATGGCGGTTACCCGGTGGGCGCTGGGGCGCAAATCATCTACAGTAAGGCATACTCCGTTGTGACTCAGGCTTTGATCTACACGCAACTCGCCGGTCAGGGAAGATGCTAACCAAAATTCCCGGTTACCGCCCCGGTAATTCACCTCGAGGATCTGCCCCAGGGTCTCTATAATTCCAGTAAACATGGCGCAAATTTCGGGGAAACCGGTCGCAAATCCGGAAACGGCTTTTTTTCCGGCAGGTCGTTCATGAAATTTGAAAACTATTTCTTAGCTTTGCAGCCGCTATTGTAAACACAAAACATACCAAAGGAGGTATACATTATGCTGATCATCGATTCAAAAGACTGCGAAAACATCGACAAGGCGCTGAAGAAGTACAAGAAGAAATTTGAGAAGTCGAAGACCCTGTTGCAGTTGCGCGAGCGCCAGAGCTATACCAAGCCCTCTGTTAAGCGTCGCGGCGAGATCCTGAAAGCAATCTACAAACAACAGATTGCCAGCGGAAAGATTGAAGGTTAATTGATCTTATCGTAAGATATTATAAGCTGTTCCCCCTGGAACAGCTTTTTTAGTTTGTAGCGCTTATGCGGTACTTAAGCCTGCCCATTTCCCGGATGGGCGATTCGAAATACTTCCAGGAAATGTAGCTTACCAGCATGGCAATAGCTATTCCCAAAAAGCCGGAAATCGATTGGCACAAGAAGGTATTCATGGAACTGACTTTCTGAAACCAGGGCAAGAAATACAGGTTCATGGCCATAACGATGGGGAAGTGCCATACATACAATCCATACGAGATCTTTCCCAAAAAGGAGAGTAACGGAGACGAAAGCCATGCTTGTAGTTTTCCTGGCAGGATGCTTTTCCCAATCATCATACCGCAGATAAAGGCATAAAACGTAATGCCGGCAATGGTATAATAGGGCAATGAAGTGGCAAACAAAAATTTCACCCAAATCAGTATGAAAGTCACAGATGCCACTATACCTAAAAGTATACGATAAGACTTCAAAAAATGTGTGATGCGGTAGTTGTATAAAACAGCCAGGATACAACCCGCGCCCAGGCAGTCGAAGCGGATATTGGTGCTGAGATGCCAGTAGAAATACCCTGATTGAAGCTGATGCCATAGCAGGAAACGGGCAACCATCACCAACAGTACGAGAACGATAAGTACAGTAAGCAGTCTCTTGAGGGAGGAAATGATCAACACGATGAAGGGCCAAATCAGGTAAAATTGTTCCTCCAAAGAAAGAGACCAGAAATGGTTGAGCAATAATGGGGGGCCTGGTTTTGGATAGATAATTTGTGCCAGGTTGTTGAGATGAAAAACCAGGAAAGGCCACTGGTCAACATAATAGGAATAATTGACACTCAACTTCTCAAATAATGGGGTGACAAGAAAGTACAACAACAAGGCGAGATAATAAAGTGGCAGGATGCGGAGGGCCCTCCTTTTCAGAAAAGTTTTTAAGAAACCCGGTTCATTCCTGGTCTTTATCAGAATATGGGTAATGAGGAATCCTGACAGGACAAAGAACAGGTCTACCCCCAGCATACCCAGGATATCCACTCCACCAAGGAAGGAAAAATGATGCGCAACCAGCACCAGCAGTATGGCTACGCCTCTTATGCCATTCAGGGCAGGAAAATGATCGGGATTTTGGTAGTAAGAGGGTATATCAACAGCGGCGGTCGACATGTTTAAGGATTCTGAAAAACCATCCCGGTTCGCCGGGAAAAGGGCAGAAAAATGCCCGTATCTTTATAGCCAAAAGTCGGTAATTGCAACTTCACAATGATATAGAAAACTTTCTGAATTATCTCAAATACGAAAAGCGTTATTCGCAGCATACGCTTATATCCTACCAAACCGACCTCGATCAGTTTTCTGCCTTCCTCGCTACACGCTACCAATTGGAGGACCCCAGGCAGGCAGAAACCCTGCACATCCGCAGTTGGATGGCCGAAATGAAAGCCAATGGCCAAAGCAGCCGAAGCATTGTTCGCAAGCATTCGGCAGTCAGGTCGTTCTACAAATATCTTTTTAAGCAAGGCAGGGTGGGGGCTATTCCCGGCACGGGATTGAGTACGCCCAAAGTGCAGAAGCGCCTGCCGGCTTTTGTGAAGGAAAACGAGATGCTGGCCCTTATCGAAAACCTGGCAGCCGCATCCGAAGACTGGAAATCGGCCAATGCCCGTTTATTAATCACCCTTTTCTACACAACCGGAATGCGGCTCAGCGAACTCATCGGTTTGAAGGAGGCGCAGGTGGACCGGAAGCGGATGCATATCAAGGTACTGGGAAAGGGGAATAAGGAGCGGATTATACCGCTTCTCCCGGAACTGGGAAGCCTGATTGAGTGGTACCAGGCAGAAAAGAGAAAACGATGGGGCCAGGCAGAGGAGTACCTGCTCGTGACCGAAAAGGGCAAGAAATTATACCCCAAATACGCCTACCTGCTCGTGAACCGTTGGCTGGGCCAGGCCAGCACCCTCGACAAGAAAAGCCCGCACACCCTTCGTCACAGTTTTGCCACGCATTTGCTCGATCATGGCGCCGACCTCAATGCGGTAAAAGAATTGTTGGGTCATGCCAGCCTGGCCGCCACCCAGGTGTATACGCACAACAGCGTGGAAAAATTGAGAGAAGCCCACCGTAAAGCACATCCGAGGGGTTGAAAAAATGTAACGCAACAGGAAATTTTAAGCGTTTATTAGTTGGATATCCCCGCTGATTGCAGTAAATTGAGACAAACAAAATTACCTACCTATGTAGACAAAAAACGCTCTCGCAAAACACAAGTTCAGTTCTTTAATTTATTCTTTCACTGTATTAAAAATGTTGATCATGAACGTAAACATTCAGACAGTTCGGTTTGATGCGGACGCCAAGTTGATTGAGTACATCAACAAGAAATTACAAAAGCTAAGCACTTTTCACGACCGCATTATTAACGTTAACGTGTTTTTGAAATTGGATAATGTTGTTCATACCATCAAAGACAAGATTGCAGAGATTCGTATTCATGTGCCTCGCCACGAATTCTTTGTGAAAGCGACCAGTAAATCATTTGAAGCTTCTTTCGACGACGCTTTTGATTCCATCGTCAATCAGATAAAAAGGAAGAAAGAGAAACAGGCTGCCTAAGCCGCTACAAGCCCCGAACTCCGGGGCTTTTGTATTTAGGGCCGGGAATTATTTCCAACTGGTTGAAAACAAATAAAAAAATCCCGGATCAAAATTTTTGCAATTGTTAAATTCCCTTACCTTTGCCTTCCCAAAAATTGGGGGTAGTGAGGTATTGCTTTTACCCTGGTATGGCAAGCGCGAAATGAAGAGAAGGATCAGGGACAGGTTTTTTGAAAATAATTAATGGGCAAGTAGCCAAGTGGCCAACGGCAACAGACTGTAAATCTGTCCTCTTCG
>CAYMZZ010000022.1:0-22025 GCA_964395095.1 uncultured Citrobacter sp. | reverse complement strand
AGTTCCGTATCTTATTCAAAATCAGACTTCAAATCTGGGTAAGGATAAGCTGCCGCAGCCAGGTTCTTTGCTACTTCGTTGCGTCCGTTGCGGTAAAAACTGTTGCATTCGCCATCAACTAGTATACGCAAAATGCTTATCGCAACGAGCGCAAGCCGCTTCACAGTTCAGGAGATTTTTCCCGCAGATTTTCGCAGATTTTTTTGCGCAGATTTGCGCAGAAATTCATCTTTCAACACCCCCACTCCACCCTACTTACTACTTACAACTTACTACTTACAACTAATCCGCTGCACGCACATTCGACGCTCCGGAGGTACTGCTATTCACTTTCGGGGTTCCTTTGTAACGGACATCTGAGGCGCCGCTGAGGTCGGCGTCGAGGGTTTCAGACACAGTGGTGTAGGCATTGCTGGCACCCGAAAGGCTTATGTTCGCGTTTGCCGCCTGCATATCGTATCCTTTCACATGCGAGCTGCCGGAAGCGTCGATTCGCAACATATCGGTAGCACCGCGAAGCACCACATTGCAGGCACCGCTCAATTTTATATCAACATCCGTCATTTCAAGGTCAAGTTCGCCATCGCTGGCGCCACTCATATCTACCAGTATCCCTTCGCCGCGGATGGTATTCCCGGTAAAAACACTACAGGCACCCGAAGCACCCAGCATTCGGATCACCGGAGCAGATACATATACTTTGATGGATCCCGTGGCATCGAGGTTCATGCCATCCTGCGGGTGTATTTCAAGGGCGTCGCCATCACGATACACTTCGAGCAGGGGCTGCAGATTTTCATCCGCCTCCACACGAATGGAATAATTACTGTCTTGTGTTACGTACAAATCAATGGCGCTGCTAACCCGGATGGCCGAGAAGCCCTTCACGTCACGGTTTTCGGTCACCACATTCCCGTTGCCCCTTACTCTTTCGCCACCCCAGAACTGGCAGGAGCTTAAACTGACAAGGCAAATACTGAGGACAACGAATAGCTTTCTCATGGTAAACTGGTTTTGATGTATGCATTAGGACGCAGGGGGGCAGGATAAGGTTACTTATTTGAGCCGGAAAGTTAAAAAACTGCGGGCATTCTTTACCTTCGCGTCACCATGACGGAAAAGATCCTTATTCTCGATTTTGGCTCTCAATATACGCAATTGATCGCCAGGGCCGTACGTGAGGCCAATGTTTATTGCGAAATCACCCCTTATCATCAACACATTCAATACGAACCCGGTCTGAAGGGTATTATCCTTTCCGGTTCGCCCTTTTCGGTGAACGAAGCCGGTGCGCCGGATGTGGATATCGAAGCAATGGTGCAGCAGGTGCCGGTACTGGGTGTTTGCTATGGTGCGCAACTGACGGCCAAACGCTATGGCGGGGAAGTGGCGCGAAGTAATAAACGGGAATATGGCCGGGCACAACTGCGCCTGCAACAAAGCGACCCGGTTTTTGAAGGGGTATCCGCACAAAGCCAGGTATGGATGAGCCATAGCGATACCATCAAGCAATTGCCAGCCGGCTTTGAATTGCTGGCGACCACGGATAGCATTCCGGTTGCCGCTTTTCGCCGTGAAGCCAATAAATCCTGCGCGCTTTACGGCGTGCAGTTTCACCCGGAAGTGTACCACTCCACCGAAGGCAAAAAAATCCTGCGCAATTTCCTGGTCAATATCTGTAAATGCTCACAAGACTGGACGCCGGCACATTTCATTACTGATACCGTTGAAGCGCTGAAAAAGCAGATCGGCGACCGTAAAGTGATTATGGCACTTAGCGGTGGCGTGGATTCCACCGTGGCGGCTACGCTGATCCATCGCGCCATCGGCGACCGGCTTTTTGGCATTTTTGTCGACAATGGTGTACTCCGTAAAAACGAATTTGAAAGCGTATTGACCACCTATGCCAGACTGGGGCTGAATGTAAAAGGGGTGGATGCTAAAGAGAATTTCTACAAGGCGCTGGAAGGGCAAACGGATCCCGAAGCCAAGCGAAAAGCCATTGGTAAACTCTTTATTGATACTTTTCAGGATGAAGCCCTGAAGCTCGAAGGCATTTCGTTTTTGGGACAGGGCACCATTTATCCGGATGTGATTGAAAGCGTATCCGTGCATGGGCCATCGGTTACCATTAAGTCGCACCACAATGTGGGTGGATTACCCGATACCATGCACATGGAATTGGTAGAACCGCTGCGCTATTTGTTCAAGGACGAAGTGCGCAAAGTAGGGCGTGAGCTCGGTATTCCTGCCGAAATGATTGATCGTCATCCTTTCCCCGGGCCGGGACTCGCGATCCGTATATTGGGAGAAGTGACGGAAGAAAAGGTACGGTTGTTGCAGGAAGCCGATCATATTTATATACAGGGACTGAAAGACCATCAGCTCTATGCAACCGTATGGCAGGCCGGCACCATCTTGCTACCGGTTAAAAGTGTGGGGGTGATGGGTGATGAGCGTACATACGAATATACTGTGGCCCTGCGGGCAGTAACCAGTGTGGATGGCATGACGGCCGACTGGGCGCACCTGCCCTATGATTTCCTGGCAACCATTTCCAGCGAGATCATCAATCATGTGCGTGGCATCAACAGGGTTGTGTACGACATCAGCAGCAAGCCCCCGGCTACCATTGAATGGGAATAATTATTTTCCCGGCACGATAAATTATACCGGATGAAGAAATGCTGGCAATTTCTGATGGCAATTTGTTTCTGGCTGCCTGCCTTGCAGGCGCAGGACAGTGATACCCTTACCGCGCGCATGCCCCGAATAGCGGTTTTCACGCCTATTTATCTCGATTCCGCTTTTAATGACCTGAACGAATATCGCTACTCCAAAAACGAATTCCCCAAGTTCATCAACCCCGGGCTCGAGTTTTATGAAGGGGTGCAGATGGCCCTTGATTCCCTGGCACTCGAAGGCGAGGAGCTGGAAGTATTCGTGTACGATACCCGCTCTACGCGCGAAACCCTGAAACAGCAACTGGCCCGTGCCGCCGCCGACAGCGTGGATATTTTGCTCGTGAATTGTACCAGCCAGGAAGTGAAGCCCTTTGCGGAATTTGCCCGTTCGCATCAGATACCTTTTATCAATACCAGCATTCCCAACGACGGTGGCATTCAGAATAATCCTTATCTCGTTATCCTGAATCCTACCCTGAAAACCCAGTGCGAAGGCATTTACCGCCATCTGCAAAAATATTTTGCCCTCAACCCCATCGTGGTATTTCGCAGAAAGGGTTCTACGGAAAATTATATCCGTAGTATTTGGGATGATTTTGGCAAACAGGCCATGGGCTCCCCCATTCAACTGAAATATGTGGACCTGCCCGATAGTTTTACGGTGCAGCAACTGACGCGTCATCTGGATAGTACCGCACAAAATGTGGTGCTGGCCGGCACCCTTGATCCTAATTTTGGACGCAGGCTGGCCCTTCAACTGGCCGGCATCCACAAGCGCTTTCCGGTTACAATTGTGGGCATGCCCACCTGGGAAAACCTCAGCAAGGAATTTACCAAACCCGAGTTCAAGGGCCCTGATATCGTTTACAGCAACCCCTTCTACAATCCACGTACCGATCAGTTGAGCCAGGAAATCAACAGCCAGTTTGCCGGCACCATGTATGCCCGGCCCAGCGATATGGTGTTCCGCGGCTATGAGGTTACCTGGAACTATGCGAAGCTCCTGCTCCAGTACCGGGAAGACCTGGCCTCCAACCTCGGCAATAAAAGCTTCCTGCAGTTTACCAATTATGATATACAGCCTGTAATGAGCAAGCCGGGTATGCAACTCCAGTATTTTGAGAACAAGCGGCTCTATTTCCTCTATTGGCAGGATGGCATCATCCGCATGGTAAGGGAGCAATAAACAAGGGCTCCCCACTGGCAGAATCCTTCGTATTTTCGCTAACCCATCATGAATTTGCGCGAAACGCGAGGATATAGAATTGTGCGGCAATGGCTGGCCGGGAGGCAATGGCAGGCTTTCCCTTTCCAGGAGCAGGCATGGGAATCCATTCTGCAGGGGCATAACGGACTGGTGAATGCGCCCACGGGTTGTGGTAAAACCTATTCTGTTTTTCTCGGCGCCATCATCGATTTCATCAACCGTCATCCCGATACCTATCAGCGAAAAAAGAATAATGGACTGCAATTATTATGGGTCACGCCCCTTCGTGCCCTGGCCAAAGATATTGGGCGTGCCATGCAGGAAGTGGTGGATGAACTGGGTATGAGCTGGCGCATTGGTATCCGCAATGGCGATACGGAGATCAACGAGAGAGCCCGGCAAAAGCGACAGATGCCCGAAGTGCTGATCATCACACCCGAAAGCCTGCATCTCCTGCTCGCCATGAAGGGCTATCCCAATTTCTTCACCCACCTGCGCATCATAGCCATCGATGAATGGCACGAATTACTGGGGAGCAAAAGAGGTGTGCAGGTAGAGCTGGCCATCAGCCGGCTGGCCGGACTGCGGGATCAGATCCGCCAACAAAGTCAGGAAGAAGCCCATCCCCTTTCCGTGTGGGGCATTTCCGCCACCATTGGCAATCTCGAAGAAGCGATGGAGGTATTGTTGTATTCAACAAGGCAGAAGGGAAATATTATCCGGGCTTCGATTCCCAAGAATATAGAAGTACTATCCGTATTACCCGACGAAATTGAAAAATATCCCTGGGCGGGGCACCTGGGCCTGAAGCTGGCGGATAAAGTGCTCCCCATCATCGAGCAGAGCCGCACCACGCTTATCTTTATCAATACCAGGGGCATGAGCGAGCTCTGGTACCAGGCATTGTTGTCGGCAGCACCAGAGCTGGCAGGCGCAATCGCCCTGCATCATGGCAGCGTGGACCGGGAACTGCGCGACTGGGTAGAAGAAAACCTGCATACGGGTAAACTGAAGGCGGTGGTATGTACCGCATCGCTTGACCTGGGGGTGGACTTCAGGCCGGTGGAAACGGTCATACAGGTAGGTTCGCCAAAGGGTGTGGCGCGGTTTTTACAGCGGGCGGGGCGCAGCGGGCACCAGCCGGGAGCCAGCAGCCGAATTTATTTTTTACCCACCCATAGCCTGGAGTTGCTGGAAGCTGCTGCCTTAAAGAAAGCCATTGCCGAAGAATTCATCGAGAGCCGTGTACCCCTTACCGGCTGCTACGATGTGTTGATTCAATACCTCTGCACCCTGGCCGTGGGCGAAGGATTTAAACCCGATGTCCTATTCCGGGAAATACAAAGCTGTTATTGTTTTCAATACCTGGCTGAAGAGGAATGGGAACAGGTGATACATCATATACGGGATGGAGGTATTGCGCTGCAACACTACAACGACTATCGCAAGGTGGAATGGGTAGATGGCCTTTACCGTATGCAGGGACGTAAACTGGCCATGCGCCATCGGCTGCATATCGGCACCATCGTCAGTGAAGCGATGCTGAAAGTAAAATTCATGAGTGGGGGTTATGTGGGTGTGATAGAAGAATATTTTATATCGAGCCTGCAGCCCGGCGACGCGTTCACCCTCGCGGGCCGCAACCTGGAGCTGGTGATGATCAGGGATATGACCGTACTGGTAAAGAAATCGACCAAAAAAAAATCAAAAGTACCGAGTTGGGTAGGTGGCCGCATGCCACTTTCTGCCAACCTGGGCCGAAAACTCCGCGAAAGCCTGAACGATGCCAGCCAGGGAAAAACAATAAATCAGGCTACGGAGATACAGGCTTTACAGCCATTGCTGGAGCGGCAGGCCGCTCATTCGCATGTGCCAACAGCCGGGGAATTGCTGATTGAGCAGATTGAAACCAAAGATGGTTATCATTTGTTTGTGTATCCCTTCGAGGGCCGCCTGGTACATGAGGCCATGGCCGCCATACTGGCCTGGCGCATCAGCCGAATCTGCCCCATCACTTTTTCGTTTGTCATGAATGACTATGGATTTGAATTGCTCAGCGATCAACCCATACCGGTAGATGACAGCAATGTATATGAGCTGTTCTCCGCCGATGGATTGTTGCAGGATATACAACGCAGCGTAAACTCCACCGAAATGGCCATGCGTAAGTTCCGGGATATCGCGGTGATTGGCGGGCTTATTTTCCAGGGGTACCCCGGAGAACAAAAAAAAGCGCGCCACCTCCAATCGTCCGCTTCGCTGCTCTTCCGCGTGTTTGCAGAATACGATCCCAACAACCTGCTCCTGCGGCAGGCTTACCAGGAAGTAATGGATCAGCAGATGGAGGAAGCGCGGCTGCGTGATATGCTGGATCGAATCAGCCGATCAAGGATCATCATCACCTGGCCCAACCAGCTTACACCATTTTGTTTCCCCATCAAGGTGGATAGTATGCGCGAAGACCTGTCGTCTGAAAAACTCGAAGACCGGGTGCGCCGCATGCAAATGCAACTGGAATAATGGATTTCGATTTTCATTTCCCGATTTGAAATATAGTTTTGTGCGGCCTATGGCTTCCCTATTACCACATACCCTACTGGATCAGCAATTTCTCATCAGCAGTGAGCGTGTGCTCTTTTGGGAAGAGGAGAAAACACTGATCACCGCCGATTTGCATATTGGCAAATCAGGACATTTCCGACGATCAGGCATCGGCATACCACAGTCGGTTTATCGCGAAGACCTGCAGCGCCTGCTCACCCAGATCCTTTTCTTTAAAGCGGAAAGGCTGATTATTGTGGGCGACCTGAGCCATAGCCAGGCCAACCTTGAAATGGAATTGTTTCGGAAATGGCGAGCCGACTTTGCCAGCCTCCCCATTCATTTGGCCCGGGGTAATCATGATATACTGGAAGAAAGCTGGTACCGCGAACTGAATATCGAGGTGCATGATGAGCCTTACCGGCTGGGGCCCTTTGTCTTTACGCATGATCCGGCGGATAATGTTGCCGGCGACAATTACTCCTTTTCAGGCCATGTGCACCCGGCGGTTCAGTTTCGCGGGAAGGGCAAGCAGGCTTTGCGGTTTCCCTGTTTTTATTTTGGAAAAAAGCAGGCCATTTTGCCCGCATTCAGCCGGTTTACGGGAACCTATCTTATTGAACCCGGCAAAGAGGAGAAAGCATTCGCGATTGTGGAGAAGGAGTTGGTGGAGATGGGGACCAGGATGAAAGGATTTTAGGATGATAGGATATTTGGGAATTTGGGGAATTTGGGGAATTTGGGGATTTTGGGGATTTTGGAATTTGGGGATGGGATTTTGACAAATTACCGAATTCACAAATTCACAAATTGGAGCTTAAAACTCCTACTCCCTACTTACTACTCCCTACTTACGACGCAATTGATTATAGTCGAGAAAATAGATAAACCGCACAGTTAATTCCGTTCCATGTTTGAGGTCGAAAGTGCGGCCGAAATTGGAGAGATATCGCTTGTAGGTGTTGCCATCTATGCTGCCCACTTCATCGTCGCCGAGCCAGTTCTTATAGCCAAGGATCAGCCGGCTTCCGTAACGGAAATCCCAGGTGAGGAAGGCATCGGTATTGAAGAAATTGACATTGTCCACCGCATCAAACGGCGTTTCCAGTACTGGCAGGCCTTTGTTGTCGAGATAGGCAATGCGCTTGATCTTCACGTTACTCCAATAATGACGGATCCGCAGGGTCAGGTTGATGCGTGGGGTGAAGTTGTAGATGGCATTGAAGAGTGAAGTGGCTTCCTTGAAATCCACAAAAGCGATACGTGGTTCGCCCAGGTTGTCGCGGCCGGCATTGATGATATAGTCGGTTTCGGTACCAAAATTATGATTCAGTTCCGCGGTGAGTTTATTGCTAAACCGGTAACGCAGCCCGCCTCCCAGTTCATAATATTTCTTCTCGGGGTTTTTAAAGAATTCGCCTACCAGGGCTTCCCATGACACATAGAGCCGCTTGCGGCTATCGGTGCTGCCTTCGAGCCCCATATAGCCATACTGTGGGCGGCGGGCGTATTTTTCAAATGGTCTTCCCAACACGAAATAATCGTGCTGGTCGGGCAAATAGCCCACGCGGAATGTGAGATCCCAGAAATTCCGGAAGTAGAGGAAGGTGCTCATCTCCGCGGTGAAGTCGGCAAATACATCGGGCTTATAAAGCCGGCGGTATTGCGCGTTGAGCCGAACATTGTAATTCAGAAAATGCTTGCCTGGCGTAAACTGGTTAAAGCTCACCTGCGCCGAATTCGTATGCAGGTTGGCGGTTTCCAGGTAACCCAGGTCGGTAGGATCATAATTGAGCGAACGAATCAGATTTTGGGCATTGAACTGCCAGCGTCCACTCACTTTGCCTACCCGCAAACTGGTATTGTAGCCATCGTAAGAATCGTCGGAGAATACTTTGCTGTAATGCGCGAAACCGCGTACATTAAAATTGTTTTGTTTGTCAAACAGACTAAAGTCAAGTCCCGATACATTGGCATCTTCGCCTTCTCCTTCGCGCAGCACACTGGTATTGGTAAATGTAATATAGCTTCTTCCCCTTAGCGCCTGGTCGAGAACCAGGATATTGTAGTTGGTGAGCACTTCGGTTTTGATTCGGGTGCGGGCGCCTGTTGTTTTATCGCGAATGCTGGCATACATGGGGGCGCCTATGGCGTTGAAAAAGCCAATGCCCAGCTTTCCGGGTGTCCTTCCCGACAACTTAATGGCATTGTACAACTGTGTGCGGCCGGGATTGCGGACGATCTCAATATTGGGATCATCTTCCGCCATTTGCTCCACATCGCTATAGCCGGTGGGTGTAGCCCCTACCCGACGGCTGTAAAAAAGGCCTGATTTATTGAATATCTCCACCCCCTCGGTAAAGAAGGGTCGGTATTCGTCGAAGCGTACTTCGTAAGGTGTGAGGTTGTTGATGACATTATCGGAGATCACCTGGCCAAAGTCGGGCACCAGGGTGGCATCGAGCGTAAAGCTTTCGTTGATACCATATTTTACATCCATACCTCCGCTCTTCAGCCATTCGTTGCGGAAACCACCCGGCTCGGGTGTGCGGCGGTAGCCGGATGAAACATAGGGCGAAAGACTCAGGCGCAAGGGGGGCTTGATGTCTTTTATGTCCTTCAACAATCCAAACTGGTTGACGAATCCATTCACGTTGGGATCCACGAAATTCCAGAAACTGGTTTCATTGGTTCGCCTCACCTGGCGCAGAAACTGTAATCCCCAGTCCTGGTTGCTTTGTTTAGAGAAGCGCAGCGATATATAAGGTATCTCCATTTCCACTACCCATCCATCTTGTTTGATGGAAACCTTGCTGTCCCAAACGGCATCCCAGGTTTTGTCGCCATAGCTGCCAAACCCGGTATTGATATTGGGGGCCATGCGCGCATCGGTTTGCACATTGGTAGAGGTGGCGAGGAACTGGAATCCGTTTTGATGATCATTGTAGGTATCGAGGAAAACAGAGAAATAGTCGAGGTCTTTTTGCTGTTCCTCATCGCGTGCGGTAATCTGGCGGCGGATAAGTGCGGGATCGTCGTAGAGATAGGCGCCAATATAAATAGCGCTATTGCTATAGAGTATGCGTACTTCGGTGCGTTGTGTGGCGGGTGCGCCCACATTGGGAAAATTCTGGATAAAATCGGTAGCTACCGGAGCCAGTTGCCATACGGGATCGTTCAGGTCCCCATCAATTTTGGGCGCCTGGCTAATCTTTATGGCGGGAAGTATTTTAGGCTGTGAAAGTAATGGCAGTACAACCCACATGAGCAACCCACACAACAGGGCAGATCTTCTAATCATACAGTCAGTTCCGTCTCAAATATAATAGACCTTCCTGATGCATTGAAAAAAAGCCCGAAAAAAAACGCAGAAATTGAGCTAATCGATTCAAAATCTGCACTAATTGATCTTCTTCTTCAATGAAACTACCTGTTCCTGCAGGTCGCTCACGATAGTGGCCAACTGGCCCATATCCCAGCGCGACTGCTGGTTGGCCCGCGAGATAACCATCTGGGCCTGCCACATTTCCAGCACATCGTCGGTATTCACGGTGTAGGGATGATAAACGGGATTGTCGCTCACCAGGGTGAGTTTATTACGTGCCCGGCCATTGCGTTGTACCCTTTTATATACGATACCTTCGTGGCGCGATACCACAATGCAGGCGCTGCCGCTTTTCAGGTCTTCGAGGTTGTTGACTTTTTCGCCAACAATCACCGAGCCGCTTGGCGTTGGCAACATACTGTCGCCCACAATTTCAAATGCCCGGTAATTGCCTCCGGAGAGCATGGGCAGGGTGAAGGTATTGAGCTCATCCACGAACTCGGGATCGGCATATCCGGCCAGGTAACCCGCGGCTGCCTTGATCGGCACAAAGGGAATATCGGGTCGGCCGGTTGCCAGCTTCATGGCCCGCCGTTTGGCGAGATAATTCGATTTATTATCACTCAAATCCTTGCGTAAAATTTCATCCATCATCAGCTTAAAAATATCGCAAACAGTTTCCAGCACATCAATGCGTGGTTCCGCCCGCTCCTCTTCATAAGCCCCCAAAAGAGAACGCTTGATGCCGAGCTTCTGCGAAAATTCCTCCTGGGTCCAGCCGCGGAGCTTGCGGAGGTATTTGAGATTTTGATTGGCAATTGACATGGGGGAGAAGTTTTAAGTTATAAGTTTTAAGTAGTAAGTTTTTATGTAGAAATTAGGGTATAACACTCACAACCTATTCAGCGTCGGTATTAGCCATCCCCAACTTTGTTGGGGATGGCTAATATATTTAGCTAAATTACTAATTTATTTATCTCTTCAAAATTTTTTTTGACGGTACAATAATTTCTCGTTTGACGGGACGCGAAATTATCAGCACTTTTGCCGGGAATATGGCAAGCAAAAAGAAATCGGCCGCCATCCGGCAGAAGCCGGCACCCCGGCAGGCCATCCGTCGTAAATCGGAAAAACCGGTCATCCTTGTTACCAACGATGATGGATATACGGCTCCTGGCATTCAAAACCTGGTGGAAGCGGTGAAGGACCTGGGAAAAATCGTGGTTGTTGCACCCGACAAACCCCAGTCGGGTATGGGTCATGCCATCACTATTGGCCAGCCTCTGCGCCTGCACCGGGTGCATAATTTTGGTGATATCGAAGCCTATTCCTGCACCGGCACCCCGGTCGATTGCGTGAAGCTCGCCGTTGATAAAGTGCTCCATCGCAAACCCGATCTCTGCCTGAGTGGTGTAAACCATGGCGCCAACCATAGCATCAATGTGATTTATTCCGGCACCATGTCGGCCGCGGTGGAAGCGGCCATCGAAAGCATTCCTTCGGTAGGTTTTTCGTTGCTCGACTATAGCATTGAAGCCGACTTTGCCGGGGCACGCAAATATGCGCGCCTGATCGTGGAAAAAATGCTTTCGACAGATATGGATCAGCATACCGTACTGAATGTGAATATCCCCGCCATGCCACCCAATCTGCTAAAAGGCATCAAGATCTGCCGGCAGGCTTATGCCAAATACGAGGAGGATTTTATTGAACGCCAGGACCCGCATGGCCGTATGTATTACTGGCTCACGGGTGAGTTTGTCAACTTCGACAAGGGAAAGGATACGGATGTATGGGCCCTCGCCAACGGATATGTGAGCGTGGTGCCGGTACAGTTTGACCTTACACATTATAGCCAAAAAGATAAACTGCAAAAACTCTGGGAAAAATGATCCTTAAAAAAGACAAGCTACAATTAGGTCTCTTGCTCGGACTGATCGGGCCAATGGTGGGATTGGTGGTGATCTATTTTATCAAATTTTCCTCCAGCAGTTTTTCCATATTCCTGGAAGAGTTTTTCAGCAATAATAAACTCATAACATCGATTGGTTCGCTGGCCCTGCTGGCCAATGTGATTCTTTTCACCCTTTATATCAATACCCATCGCGACAAAACAGCGAGGGGGATTTTTGTGATCACGCTCATTTTTGGCATAGGTATCCTCGTCCTGAAATTATTTAATACATGAGGTATTATCTTATTGCCGGCGAGGCTTCCGGCGATTTGCATGGCAGCAACCTGATCCGCGAACTGAAGCAGAAGGATCCCGCTGCCGAATTGCGATGCTGGGGTGGCGATAAGATGGAGGCGGCCGGCGCCGAGCTGGTGAAGCATTTCCGCGAACTGGCATTCATGGGTTTTTGGGAAGTGCTGAAAAACCTGCGTACCATTCTCCGCAATCTGGCTTTTTGCAAAGAAGATATTCTCCGCTATCAACCCGATGCCATTATCCTGATCGACTATCCCGGTTTCAACCTGCGCATTGCCGAATGGGCCAAACAGCAGGGCATCAAAGTCATTTATTATATCAGTCCGCAGGTATGGGCCTGGAAGGAAAACCGGGTGAAGAAAATGAAGCGCGATATAGACCTGATGATCGTAATCCTTCCCTTCGAAAAAACTTTCTTTGAAAAAAAATGGAACTGGTCTGTACATTATGTGGGACATCCGCTGGTAGAAGTGATCGATCAGCAGCGTGCATTACCCTTGCCGGCGCCAACAACCCCACAACCCATTGTGGCCGTATTGCCGGGTAGCCGCAAGCAGGAGATAGAAAAGAAATTGCCGGTGATGCTCGAGATGAGCAAGCGCTTTCCCGATTACCAGTTTGTGCTGGCGCAGGCGCCGGGGCTGGAGCCTTCCTATTATGCGCCTTTTTTGGAAAAATATCCCAATGTATCAATAGCGACAGATGGCACTTACAGCCTGCTTCGCCAGGCCCGGGCGGCCATGGTTACTTCTGGCACGGCCACTTTGGAAACCGCGCTGATGGGTGTGCCGGAAGTGGTTTGCTACAAGGGTTCGCCCATCTCCTATGCCATCGCCAGGAGGGTGATCCGGGTTAAATATATTTCACTGGTCAACCTCATTATGGACCGGCTGCTGGTGAAAGAATTGATTCAGCACGAACTGAATCCGGAAAACCTGGAAAAAGAATTGCGCAGCCTGTTGCAGGACGAAGCCCGAAGAAATCAGTTGGCAGCCGACTACCTGCAGCTTCGCCAGTTGCTGGGACAACCCGGCAATGCTTCAGCGCGCGCCGCCACCCTCATTCATGCCTTCGTTAGCGGAGCAGCTTGATGGCCAGGATAATGAGGCAAAGGATGAAGATCATTAAACTGATCCGGTTAATGCCGTGCATATACCCCACCCACCTGGTTTGCGGCCGATCGGGATCCTTTTTGCGGAGATAGAGATACTCCGCCAATTGTTTCAAAACGCCCATAAAATTGCTGGTTCAATTGCTAAATTAAACAAGCCGGAGTGGAATTGGTTCTGCAGGGTTCAGGAAAAAATCTTTGCCCATTTCTCTTCCATGGCGGAATAGCGGCGGAGGAGTGTGTACTGGTTGCGGGCGCGGTAAAAATTATGACCCGGGTAAGCGGCACCATAATAGGTATCACCCAGGAGATGGTCGGTGAGAAAACGGATGGCCTGCATATAGATCATGAACTGTCCCGCATAAAAAGCATGGTCCCTTTCGGCCCGGCTCAGAACCGGCTCCATCTCCGATAAATATCCCTGCAGGATAGCGCGGTAATAATCTTCGCGTACTTCAATCCGTCCCTCCTCCTTTTCCTCCTCGCTTACCGGGCAAAGGTAGGTACGAAACATATCGCCCAGGTCGCTGATAAAATAGCCCGGCATCACCGTATCGAGGTCTATCACGCAAAGACCCTTTCCGCTATTGTCGAATAAAACATTGCTGATCTTGGTATCGTGATGGATCACCCGTTGCCGGAAATCGGGATTGTGTCGTATTTGTTCAAAACGGTTCACGAGTTCGGAATAGCTAATCAGTTGAGCTATTAATTGTTCTGACGCTTTAATCCGCTCCCGATTGCCCGTTTCCATGGCACGGAGAAATTGCTGGTAGCGCAACGTGAGATCATGAAAGGAGGGGATACTGATATGCAGCTTGCGTACATCGAACTGATCCAGCAACCGGGTAAAGCGGCCAAACTGCCTGGCCGCTTCCAATGCATGCCCAGGTGTATGAACCACATCCATGGTTTGCGATCCCCTGATAAATGGGAAAAGACGATAATACCCATCCACTCCCGCGTAATACAGCAATTGTCCGTGGCGGGTGGGCAGGGGCGCTACGAACAGGTAATCCGGCGCAACCTGCGAAAGATGAGCTGCCAGCAAATGCATGTTGTGCGCAATATCATCCGGGTTTCGGAAAACCTGCTGGTTTACCCGCTGCAGAATATAGGCATCCTTACCATCGTCGAGTTTCCAGGTACGGTTGATCAACCCCGTTCCATAGGGCTGCACCTGCCAGTGATGGCCGCTGAGCTGATATGCCTCCAGCACGGAAGCGGGTATATGGTATGTGGTGGATCTCATGACTGGATAAGGTGCCGGCATCAATATTCGTCATTGATAGCAAATACCGGCTTGCGATACATCCACTGGCCACCGGTGAAGTCGGGAAACTCTACGGTTTCAAACCCAAGATCGATAGACTGTTCACTCAACGGCGTGATGGCGCTCCAGGCCGCCGCATCGTAGACGTCCATTTGCGTGGGCTCGCCTTTTTTCGCGGATTCAACAAAAGAATGGATCACGTAAAAGTCCATACCTCCATGTCCGGAGCCCTGCGCCTCCTTACTCCAACGGGCCCATAGTGGATGATCATATTTATCGAGCCAGGTTTTCTGATCATCCCAGGAATGGGGCCGGGCCGATTTTCCTTCGATATAAATACCACGGTTGAGGTCCATCCAGATTCCTTCGGTGCCCTGCACGCGAAAGCCAAGGGAATAAGGTCGGGGAAGATTGGTATCGTGTTGCAGCAGGATAGTTTCGCCATTCGCGCAACTGATCTGTGTGGTCACCACATCGCCCAGTTTGAAGTTGACTTTGGCGTTGGGATGACCGGCACCCGCTTTCTTCACCACGTAATCGTGCAAGCCACGGGCCTTGGTTGAAAAGGCGCTAAGGCTCACAAAGCGATTGCCCCGGTTGATATTCACATAATGCGCGATGGGGCCAATGCCATGTGTGGGATACAAATCGCCATTGCGGTGTACCGAATGTTCTGTACGCCAACGCGCTTCGGAAAATGCTTTTTCGCCAAACTCCACCCCCTTGCCGTAGGCGCTCACACCATCATTGAACTTCACTTCGCGGAGGTCGTGCTGGTAGCCTCCCTGCAGGTGAATCAATTCGCCAAACAATCCCTGCCGCACCATATTCAATACCGCCATCACATCCCGGCGATAGCATACATTCTCCAGCATCATCACATGCCCCTGGTGCTTTTCCGCCGCCTTCACCACATCCCAATGATCCTGCAGGGTGATACCCAGCACCACTTCGGTACCTACATAGCGCACACCCGCCTCAAGGCTGCCGATGATCATGGGCTTATGCCATTCCCAGGGTGTGGAAATGATCACCGCGTCCATCTTTTCCTTTTCCAGCATTTTTTTCCAGGCGTTTTCTCCCTCCGAATAAATGGGAGGCATTTTTTTACCCGATTTGCTGATGCGGTCTTTGGATGATTGGAGCATGCGCTCATCGATGTCGCAAATAGCAACAATATCCACATCGTTGCGGCGGAGCAGCAGGTCGAGATGACCCTGCCCCCGCAGGCCCACACCAATCATTCCCACCCGCAGGCGATTGTTGGGTTGGCTGGCAAAAAGAGAAGAAGAAGAAGAAGGCAAAACAGAAAGGCCGGCCATGGCCAATCCGGTATTTCGGACGAATGCTTTACGATCCATAAATGGCAATTATTTTCTGAGGTCAATAGAACCAGCAATGAAAATAGCCAAATATTTCAGACGGAAATCGTGCAAACGGTTGAGTGATTTTTGAGTTTAGGGTTTAGGGTTTAAGGTTTCTAGCAGATGACAAATCGATTTGATTCAAAGCAAACCCCTTCAACCTACCACCGAATATTTTGATGAGGTAACCCTTTAAACCTTAAACCCTAAACCCTAAACACAAAACCTCCTCATCCATTCAGTCGGCACAATTGAAACCACCCTTCCTTATCGAGGGTAAACATCGTAATCGCTGAATTTTCCTGTACCAGTTGCCGGTAATTGGCCAGTGGCATGCCGAGTTTATAGGCCATAAACAAACGATTGAGTCCGTTATGCGCCACCACCATAATATTACCGCCATGGAAGCTTTTGCGCAGGTTGTTGAAAAAAGCATCGGCGCGTTCCACTACTTCGCGGCCTGTTTCGCCGGTACCGCCTGCCCTATGGGTATAGGGATCCCGGATCCAGTTGTTCCAGCATTGCGGGTCTTCGGCAATAAACTCCTCTTTGGTTTTACCTTCCCAGCTCCCAAAATCCAGCTCAATGAGGCCCGGATGCGGGGAAGGTTCTTTACCGGAAGCGATCAAGGCGGTGGTGCTGGCCCTTTGCAGGGGTGAAGAAAATACGGCTTCAAATTCGGTATGCTGCAGTAAGGAGCGTACCCGATCAGCCTGGCGGATGCCTTTTTCGGTCAGGGCGATATCGGTACGTCCGCAGTAGCGGTTATTATCGGCATTCCAGGCGGTTTCGCCATGGCGAAGCAGGTAAATATTAAGCGTGCGCATGCGTGGGCAGGTATTTTTTTTCTTTCAGGGTTTGAATGAAACGGTGATAGGCATTTTCGTAAGCGGGTATCAGCGCAAGTTCAGGTTGAATCAATTTCTCCATACGCGTCATGGCTTCCGCCGCTTCGGCCAGGGAGCTGTAATAGGTTTGAGAGGCGGCCAGGATGGCGGCGCCATGCGCGCCATGCGCATTTTCCATTTTTCGTATCGGCTTCTGCAATACGGAGGCGCGGATGCGTAACCAGGTATCGCTGCTGCTGGCCCCACCCGCGGTGAATACCTGCTTCACGGTTTCCCCACTCAGCTCTTCAATCCGTTCATAAGCCAGTCGCTCCACATAAGCCACGGCTTCCATACAGGCCGCATAGCGAAGGATGTCGTTATCAACATCTGGCATAAAGCCCCGCGCCTCCGGCGATACGATGGGAAAGCGCTCCCCTTCCTGCAAGAGCGGCCAGGCCATCAGGCCCGTGGGAATAAAGCTTTGCGCCTGTTCATTGAGCGCAGCCAGGTCATCTGCGGCAATCCATTTACTTACCCAATCGGCGCCGGTATTGCTGGCGCCACCGGGCATCCAGTAACCATCGGGGTGGCGGTGGCAATAGATGGAGCCCGTGGGATCCATCAGTTTTTCGCGGGTTACCCCCTTTATCACGAGTGTGGTGCCGATGGTAGTATTCCAGTCGCCGGGGCTCACCGCGCCAGTTGCTATTTGTGAGGCGCAACCATCGGTGATGCCGGCCACAACCTTTACTTGTGATGGCAGGCCCAACTCGTCAACCAGTTGGGGCTGCATGGACCGAATGATAGTGCCTGGCGCCACAATTTCAGGCAACCAGTTTGGCTCAAATCCCAAATCCGCAAATATATAGTCGGGCCATTCCATTTTTTCCAGGTCATAGCCCGACTTAAGCGCGTTGCTGTAATCGGAAATATGGAATACCCCAGTCAGGCAGCCGGTGATATAATCCGCTGCATGCACAAACAATTCCAGTTCCGCTTTTTTATCGGGGAAGGTATCGAGGAACCATAGCATTTTGGGCAGTCCGCAGGAACTGTTGAAATGAAAATAGCCCTCCATGCCGGCTGCCGAAGCGGCCTCATTGCAGCGGGCCGCCTGCGCCGATGATCTTCCGTCGCTGTACATGATGGCGGCATGCAGGGGCTGGAATTGCTTGTTGAGTGCGACAACCGTTCCCGAAGTAGAGGTAACTGCGATTGCCTGCAGGTCGTGCAGCTCATGGGCCCATTCCGGATCCTGGCAAAGCGACTGTAGCTGGCGCTGGCAGATCGTCCACCATTCGGTGGCCGACTGTTCACGTCGCATGGCTTCGCTGATGGCAAAGCTTTCGCTGCGGGAGGCGAGTTGGCGGCCCTGGGCATCGCTCAATACCAGACGCAGACCCTGGGTACCGATATCTATTCCAATAAATTTTGCCATCGCGCTGTGTTAAAGTGATTTCGCGTTCAGCTTAAACTCCATCATCATCGGGTAATGATCCGAAAGCTTATGGGTGACTGCATCTTTAATGATTTCCGCTTTTTGCAGCCCTGCCGCTATCACCGGGTTAATAAATATATAATCGATACGCCGCAAATGCGCGTTCTTTTTCTGACGCGATTTTACGGGCACGCTGTGGATGAATGCTGAATGCTTTTCACGCAAAGCGTCTTTGAGTCCGCCCTGCAATATGAGGTTGGTAACGGTAAAATCCAACTGGCCATTGTTGAGATTGTTACGATAAATGGTTTTGCCTTTTACAATGGGAAGTCCGCTCTTAGGTTCCTTGCGGCCTTCCGTTTTGCGCATCGATTGCAGGAGCGAAGCCGGGTAAGCGGCCGAGTCGGTTGCGGCGAGCGCGTTCATATCGCCGGCCAGCAGGATGGGTTCATCCTGGGGTAGCAGGCGGATATGGGCCATGATGCGGCGGATATCGTTGCGGCGGAGCTCTACTTCGAAGGGCGATAGATGGGTGACAAAAACATGCACCCCTTCAATATTGCCATATAAATAGGAATGCCACATATTCTCCATCACTTTATGCACCAGCACAATCGGGTAGCGGGAGCTGAGACCGATGGGGTGTGTTACATCGGTATTGATGGCCACATAGGGATGGCCATATCGGGCGGCCAGGGTTTCCAGTTTTTCCTGGTTGAAACCATTCAACTCCTGGTAGGCGATGATGTCGGGGTTTTGCCGGTTTACCCAGGATACAAAATCAGCCATGCGGGCAGAGTCGTCCTCAAATCCGTGCAAGACGTTGTAACTGATCATTTTGAGCTGCTTCTCCTGGGCCTGGGCTGCTGGGGAAAAATGGAGCAGGCAGAGCATGATCGGGAATACCAGGGTGGCGAAGTGCCGGGTAAAAAGGCGGTGATTGCGCATAGTGGCGGTTTTCAAAGTCTTAAAATAGCTTTCAAATTATAAATCAAATGTAACAAAATTTAAGGAAATGAAAGAACAATGAAATTTGGGAATTCGGGAATTTGGGAATTTGAGTTTATGTGATTATGAAGGAAATACCTTGGCCTTTTAAGCAACTTCAGCGTTCAGGCAAGATTTCCCGCAGATTTGCGCAGATTTATTCCGCAGATTTTCGCAGATTCTTTCACAACCCCCATTTGAACTTTGAACCCTTACTACTAACTACTCACTACTTACAACTTACAACTTAAAACTTACAACTTCCCCACATACTCCCCATTCGCCTTCAACAACCTCCTTCCCTCCTTCCATGTCATGTACGGCAATCCCGTTCTTTTTTTATTTTGCCGGCTTATTCGCCAGAGGATGATCCAATGCCGGACAATCTCTTTCCAGGCGAAGAAGACCCGATGGCGGGGGTCGTACATATGTGTGGGTTCACTGCCCGCGCCATTGAGTTCGATGACGGAAAAATTCCGTCCTTCACGCAGCGCCTCCCAGCTTTCAAAGCGGATATCGAGCCGGCCGTAATAGAAGCCCGGTACTTTTTGACAAAGCTGATCAATTTGCCGGCGCAATTCTTCATCGGCCCGCTGGCTTTCGTCGAGAAAAAGGGCGCCGCGGGCGTGGTTGCCGTAGGGAACAACCCACTCCTCGCCTGCCTCGAGTATGCGGTCTAGTTCCGCGCCGTGTTCCTGCTGCAAAGCGGGAATTTGCAAACGATAGCGCGGCTCGCGATAGAGTAATTCCCGGATACTTTGCTGACCATTGCCCCGCAGGCTGAGCATTTTCTTATATACAATGCCGGAGATATGCCCCTTTTCTTCATCGGGATAGCGGTAATAAAATATTCCGGCCTCCTCCGGCCAGGGTACAAAAGCCTGTAGCAGGTAATCGACACGCGTAGCCGCATGATAAGCGAGCAGCTCCTGTTCGGAATGTAGCTTCTTCACACCCAGACCCCGCATGCCAATATCGGGTTTGGCTATCAGCGGAAAAACCAAACCGCTTTCTTTCCACGCTTTAACCATCTCTTCCCGGGTAAATGTTGCGCGCAACAATACCGTATAGGGCTGCGATCCCGGGGGCATTTGCTGAAAAATCCGGTATTTGCTCTCCATCAAAAAACCGCCGTTCTCTATGCCCGGGTTACCCAGGTTGAAAAAGAAAAAGGAGCGGGTGCGCACGCAAAGCAATAGCCAGATGGGATAAATAGGCGCATATAGCAGGTGAAATGGCCAGTATTCCCAATGCAGCAGGCGGGTAAAGAAATTGGATAGGCGCAGCATGCGGGTCAGGGTCGCAAAGCCGCCCTGGCTGGAAGGGCCGCTGCTGTTTTTTGCCGGGTGAGGGTATCGAGGTATAGCATCTGGCTGCCTTCGCTTCGCCAGTAGAGTTGGGTAATACTGACAGTACCATAAAGTCCTCCCCTTTGCATGAGCAGCGCATTTTCCGGATCGCCCGCCCCACCCTCCTGATGGAAACGCATCAGCGCATCCCCGTCCCGGTTGGCGGCATACTCCAGAAACTGGCCAAACCATCGCTCGCGTTCCAGTCTTTTCTGCTCATCATAGAGCGTAACCGATGACCAGATATGCGCGCCGGCCGGATCCATGCTTCTGTCGTGCAGACGCTGCCCATCCCAGCGAAATTCATATAACTGCGCCTCCTGCCAAAGTACCAGGGTAAAGGGTTCGATGTTGTTTAAAGCATAGGACTCCAGCCAGCGGAGCGGGTTGGCACTGGCCATCATCTGCATCATCACTTTACCGCGGCTCATGCGATAAGCCTCCTGAGGCGTATGGGGAAGAAATGCGCCATTGAGCAACACCGCGGCGGCACCGGCTTCCTGGGCCGCTATCCAGGTACCGAGCGCTTGCCCGTCGCGGGGGCAAAGCACAAGCCGCCTGTTCACTTCATGTATGGCGGGTGGCTCCGCTGCCTTGCGGCTCAGCTTCTCATCGCGATTGCTATGGAGCCAGAACCCCTGCTCATGGGGTACATAAGTTACGGTGCACATAGTGGTCCAATAGAATTAGGGTTAAACAAGGTACGGAAAAATTTGGAGGGAGGCGGCACCTGGTATGTACGCGTAGAGAATTAGAGCTATTCAGCTATTAGCAAAAAAGTTCGCACTAAACTCCAGCACTCAATCTGATCTTATAAACTTTTTGAGCTGAGAATGCACAATACTTCTCAATACACTAAGTTTCATTTCATGCAGCACACTTTGATATTGAAGACCGTTTTTCCTTGGATAGGTTTTCTCTCGATTTAATAATCCTATTCAAAACGAATCCTATCGCTTATTAACAAAGTAACATATTAAAAGAATTATATGAGTAGTGATTAAACTTATTATCGTATAAGAAATGGTCGTGAGTAGTACTTGCTCCCTCCAGTACAGCAGAATTACCGCTGCTGATTGTTTCAATGTCAAGCCACACTATTGGCAATACATATGTTGGGCGTTCGTTTATCTTATCGCAGTTCTTTTCCAATTCTTGTTAACGACTTCTACAAACTTTATAGAATTTCCTTTGAAGTCAAACCATGCTGAATCCATTGTCAGTCCTTGTTTGGAATACATAAATCCCCATGAGTTGTCAAGAAAGCCGTCAACTGTAAAAAGGATTGTGTCACCTGACTTACTAAAGTCACGAAGTTTTGTGTCTTCCAATTTAATTCTTAATGTGGAAACTATTTTGGCATCCAGTTTTAATGAATCTTCAACTTCATATAAGAATTTGGAATATTGGTCGCCTTCTGTGTCTTTTAGTTTGATTGAAACGCCATTAAGCCTTTTAACATGTCGTGTAAAGTCATCCATTTCATAGATGTCTTTTTGGTCAAGAATAAAGTTTGCTAAGTCGTTAAACTCCTTGTCGTGATATTTGAGTGTATGAGGCTCGGGATAAATGTCAACACATGAACTGAAAAGTAGGCTAATAAGAAATGTCAAAAAGATTTGTCTGTTCATGGATGCTGATTAAATGACGCCCAACGTTTTGCGGCTTGGCGAAGGTGGCGATTTAACCACAAATGTTCATACGAAG
>CAYMZZ010000021.1:0-60519 GCA_964395095.1 uncultured Citrobacter sp. | reverse complement strand
CCGCATTAACAAAAGCCTCCGGAACTTTCATGCTACCGACGGCCACCAACAATAAAGGGAAGGGCACAGCCCTTCCCTTTATTGTAGGTGGAACGTACTGGACTCGAACCAGTGACCCCTACTCTGTCAAAGTAGTGCTCTGAACCAACTGAGCTAACGTTCCATACCGGCAAAAATAGGGGCTTCGAAGAAATTTAACAGCAGGTATTTTTTCGCTCATGCAACATTTGCGGCTGCAAATTGTCTATTAAACAGTCATGCAAAAGTTCCAGGTAACCATCGACTTTGAGATGCGGGATAATTTTGTGGACCTGATCCCTCCGCATCGTACCTATATCAACTACCTGATCAATAAGGAAATTATTGATCAGTATGTAGTGAGTATGGAAACCCACCAGGTATGGATTACCATCAACGCTGCCAGCAAACGCGAAGTGGAAGATTATTTGGGCAAATCGCCTCTCTTCCCATTCTGGACCTACAGCATTCATGAGCTATTCGTTTGGGACGGGCAGCATTATCGGCTGCCGGCTGTTCAACCGAACTAAGCTCTTTCCCAATTCTACCCCATTCTCGTATAGTTTTTACCTTTTGAGGTCATAGGGCATTGCCGTTCGTCCTTTCCTGCCGGTTATCTGTCTGGCTAAATCTTAATTTCCCCTGGTCTTCTTTTGCCCGTTCGCTGGTTCGTTGGAAAATTATTCCCGTTTTCAAAACCCTATTACTTGTTGCTTATGAAAAAAATGGTCATCAGCATTTGGGCTATGCTCTCCTTTCAGGGGGCCGAATCGCAAGTGCAGGCGTTAACGCGTGAACCTTATGGGGGAAATAAAAAAGCTGCCGTATCGGAGCAGATTGGCATTGTCAGCATTCAGGTGTCGTATAACCGACCGGGTGTAAAAGGCCGCGAAGGAAAAATCTGGGGCAGTTCCATTGCCCATTATGGATTCAAAGACCAGGGACATGGCACCAGCTATGCGGCTCCCTGGAGGGCGGGGGCCAATGAGAATACGACCATTGCGTTTTCACATCCGGTAACCATAGAAGGTCAACCGCTGAATGCCGGCAAGTATGGATTCTTCATTGCCCTCGGAGAAAGCGAAAGTACCCTCATCTTCAACCGGGTCAATAGTTCATGGGGAAGTTTTTATTATGATAGTACGCAGGATGCGCTACGGGTAACAGTAAAGAACAGTCAACTCAGTAGTTTGCAGGAACGGTTAGCGTTTATGTTCAGTGATCAAACAGATACGAGCGCGGTGCTTGCACTTGCCTGGGAATACCGGCGCTTTCCTTTTCGCATTGAAGCGAAAACAAAAGAACTGCAATTGGCTTCCTTCCGTTCGGAATTACGAACGACCCGTTCCTTCTATGATTTTCTCACTGCCGCCTTCTATTGCCTCGAAAAGAACTATGAACTGGAGCAGGCTCTGGCATGGGTGGATCGGGCAGCTTATTTCCGTGTGATGGGTGTGAAAAACTGGCTTACTTTAAGTACCCGCGCCAGAATATTATACCGGCTGGGTCGCAAGCAGGAAGCCAGCTCGGCGATCGATGAGGCCATACCTTTTGGCAATGCCTACGACATCAGCAATTATGCGGATTTCATGCAGACGGCAGGCGAAGAAGCGGAAGCCTTACGGCTTTATCATATCAATTATGAAAAACATTCAGATGACCCCAGAGCAATCCTGGGAATGGGAATCGTTGAAAAAGCAAATGGCAACAGAAAAAAAGCCCAGGCTTATTTCAACAAGGTGTTGTCGGCAACAACGGATGAGAGTTTGAAGAAAAGAGCGGAAGAACTCAGGTTATCGACCCGGTAATTATCTCAACTAAATATTGTCAATATGAACCGAAAATCATTCCTGCTGCAATCAGGCGCGCTGGCTGGCATAGCCGGAATTGCAAGCCTGCCAGTTTGGGCTCAAACGGCTCCTAACCGACCGCAAAAAGGGGAGCCGCTGGATAAGAAACTGGTACAGGATTTTGTGGGTGCGGCGCACAAGGATATGGACAAGGTGAAGGAGATGTTGCAAACAACACCCGACCTTCTCAATGCTGTCCATAATCTTGGCGGCTGGGACTGGGAGGATGCCATAGGGGCTTCCGGTCATGTGGGTCTTCGGGAACTCACCCTGTATCTGTTGGAACAGGGAGCCCGGCCTACCATTTGCACGGCGGCGATGCTGGGCGAAACTGAACTGGTAAAGACTTTTGTGAATGCATTTCCGGCCATGAAGGATGCTGTAGGGCCACATCGCATCTCTTTGCTCCGGCATGCTAAAGCGGGTGGAGAACCAGCACGGGAAACGGTGGATTGGCTGGAAAGTATCGGCGCAAAAGCGTAATCAGGCCAGGGCAGCGTATTCAATAGCATTAGCCATTATAGCTTCCAATCGACTACCCGATTCACTTTTTCGGCGTCATGGGCGGCGGATACCCGGATATAGTTGTCGGTATAGCCTTCCATCAACCCGTTCTTTTCGTGGGCTTCAAATAAGACTTTGCGTGTTTGCCCTGCGTGCCGGGCGCTAAAGTCCTGCATTTTCCGGTAGGAAAGATTGCGAAGAATCCGGTTACGGTCATGTCGCACCTGTACTGGCACCACAGGCTGCAGGGTCAGGGCATGGGTATTGTCGCGCTCCGAATAAGTGAACACGTGAAGATAACTTACATCAATCTCATGCAGAAAGTCAACCGTTTCACGAAACAGTTCATCGGTTTCGCCCGGGAACCCCACTATTACATCTACGCCAATGGCACAGTGAGGCATCAGCGACCGGATATGCTGCACACGGCTGGCGTATAATTCTTTCTTATAGCGGCGACGCATGGCGCTGAGGATCGTGTTGCTTCCGCTTTGCAGGGGAATATGGAAATGCGGCATAAACTTCCCGCTTTCCGCTACCCAGTCAATAATTTCATTCGTGAGGAGGTTGGGTTCAATGCTCGAAATGCGATAGCGTTCTATTCCTTCCACATTTTCCAGCGCCTGAATCAGTTCAAAGAAATTCTCTTCCCGTTGGTTGATCCCGATTTGCATACCGGCGCCATCGGGCCCTTTACCAAAATCGCCGAGGTTTACGCCGGTTAATACGATTTCTTTTACACCAGCAGCAGCGAGTTCTTGCGCATGCTTCCGCACATTTTCGATCCGGTCGCTGCGGCTTTTGCCGCGGGCCATTGGTATAGTACAGAAAGAACAATTATAGTCGCAGCCATCCTGCACTTTCAAAAAAGTGCGGGTGCGGTCATTCACCGACCAGGAAGCATGAAAGCCGCTCACTTCTTCCACATCGCAACTGCAGATGCGCGTGGGGTCGCCCTTTACCAGCTCGCGCAGGTGCCGGGCGATATTGAATTTTTCCGCTGCACCCAATACCAGGTCAACGCCGGGTATGGAAGCAATCTCCTCTGGCTTCAACTGCGCATAGCATCCCGTAATCACTACCAGGCTTTCCGGAGCCTTCCGCTGAATACGCCGCACCAGTTGCCGGCATTCTTTGTCGGCGTTATCGGTAACGGAACAAGTATTTATCACATACACATCAGCCTGATCCTCAAAACTTTTCTTCTCAAATCCCTCTGCTTCCAGGATACGGGAAAGCGAGGAAGTTTCTGAAAAATTCAGCTTACATCCCAGGGTGTGGAAGGCGACTGTTTGAGAGGCTGGCATAAGGGGCAAAGATAAGTTCTAAGTTTTAAGTTGTAAGTTTTAAGTTGTGGGTGGGAAGTAGGAAGTAGGAAGTAAGGAGTAGGGAGTAGGAACTTAAGGGATAGTATCTGCGAAAATCTGCGGGAAATCTCTCTTGCTCTTGGAAGATGCGGCTAACCCGGAACAATTCAGCAATCCTGTTGGCCGTCAGTCAGGTCAATCATTCCACAATAACTTATAACTTACAACTTAAAACTAAAAACTTCTCAAACGCACTCATGAAAAAACGCAGCAACTATATATCCTGGGACGAATACTTCATGGGCGTGGCCCTTCTTTCGGCCCAGCGTAGCAAGGATCCCGGAACCCAGGTGGGCGCCTGTATTGTGAATAACCGGAACAAGATTGTAGGCGCGGGTTACAATGGGCTTCCTACGGGTTGCCATGATGATGATTTCCCCTGGGGCAGGGAGGGGGAGTTTCTTGATACCAAATATCCCTTTGTATGCCATGCCGAATTGAACGCCATATTGAATAATATTGGAATGGACCTGGTCGGCTGCCGCATCTATACCGCACTTTTCCCCTGCAACGAATGCGCAAAGGCCATCATTCAGGCGGGCATCACGGAAGTGATCTTCCTGAGCGATAAATACGATGGAAACGAGATTGTTCGTGCTTCCAAGAAGATGCTCGATACGGCCGGTGTCAGCTATCGCCAGGTAATGACCAGCCTTACAGACCTGCATCTTTCCTTCCGTCCGGAGGATGTGTGAATTTTTTGTGCTTTAAAATCACCCGAACCCCCGCCAGCAGCCCATGCCAATTTCGCCAAAGCCATTAACTTGCAGCCATGCAGGCTTATCATGATTTATTGAAGCATATTTTGGAGCAGGGTGTTCATAAGTCGGACCGCACCGGTACCGGCACGCAAAGCTGTTTTGGCTACCAGATGCGCTTTGATTTGCAGAAGGGGTTTCCACTCGTAACCACCAAGAAAGTGCATCTCAAAAGCATTATCTATGAGCTGCTCTGGTTCCTGAAAGGGGAAACCAATATCGCCTACCTCAAAGAAAAAGGGGTGAGCATCTGGGATGAATGGGCGGATGAAGCCGGGGAGCTGGGACCGGTATATGGCAAACAGTGGAGAAGCTGGCAGGGCCGCGAAGGCAGGGTAGTGGATCAGATCACGGACCTGATCGCGCAAATAAAAAAGAATCCCGACAGCCGCCGCCTGATCGTAAGTGCCTGGAATGTGACCGACCTGCCCGATATGGCGCTCATGCCCTGTCATGCCTTGTTTCAGTTCTATGTTGCAGAAGGTAAACTAAGCTGCCAGCTTTACCAGCGTTCAGCCGATGTGTTCCTCGGTGTTCCTTTTAATATCGCGTCCTACGCATTGCTGACCATGATGATTGCCCAGGTTTGTGATTTGCAACCGGGGGATTTTGTACACACGTTTGGCGATGTGCATATTTACAACAATCACCGCGAGCAGGTGATGCTGCAACTAAGCCGCGAACCTTATCCCTTACCCACCATGCGATTGAATCCGGAGGTGAAAGATATTTTCGCGTTTCAGTTCGAAGATTTTGTGCTGGAAAATTATCAGAGCCATCCGGCGATTAAAGCACCAGTGGCAGTATAGAGTTTTAAGTTGTAAGTTGTAAGTTTTAGGTTATTCGATATATGTGGCTTATCGGATTCCTACTGATTAGATTTGTTGTTGAGGATGCTAACCTTTATACCATCGATGAATGGAAAATATCGCTTTTTTAAACGTTACTCCTTATCATAGCTTAGGCAATCCATCAGACTTATTACTTTCAACCCAAAACTTACAACTTACAACTTAAAACTTAAAACTTCCCATGACTATTTCCCTCGTCGTTGCCGCCGCTACCAACAATGTTATTGGGAAAGACAACCAGTTGCTCTGGAAGCTTCCCAACGATATGCGTTTTTTCAAGAATGTAACCTGGGGTATGCCCGTGATAATGGGCAGGAAGACCTTTGAGTCGCTGGCGGAGCCTTTGAAGGGGCGGAAAAATATTGTGCTGAGCCGCCAGGCGGCCGAAGCCGATGGCGCCATAGTAGTCAAGAGCCTGGACGACGCCCTCTTTCTTGCCAAACAAATGGATATGAAAGAAGTGATGGTAGTGGGCGGTGGTGAAATCTATACCCAGGCGATGGAAAAAGCCCGCCGCATTTATCTCACCCGGGTGGAGGCGGAACCCGAAGGGGATACTTATTTTCCGGCCATCGATCCCAAAAAGTGGCGGCTGGTTCGCCAGGATGACCACGAGGCCGATGAAAAGCATGCTTACAATTATTCCTTCCAGGTTTGGGAACGGCTATAAACATTTTCGCACGGCCTGGCCGTGCGAAAATGTTTATTGTGGAGATGCTGAAAGAGGAGATTACCCGATTATAGCTGCCCAGTCAACTTACTTATATTTTGAAACCAAAGGTGAGCATTAAGTTGCTGCCATTGGTGCGGGTATTGGCAAAAGTATTGGCCTTATCGGGAAGCCGATAGGGGAAACTCACATCTTTCTGAATACCGTGTACATAAGTAAGATCGACATACATGCCTGCATGGCGATACCCGATACCACCGCTGATAAACATACGGCTCGCATTTAATTCCTTATCTGAGTAAGGATTACCGTAATAGGCAAAACCCAGGCGTGTCATAAAAGTGGTAAACTTCAATTCGCCACCCAGCCTGAAGTTGAAAGCGTTTTGGTAGTACTCCTTCATCACCTCATTCAACTGGTCGTAATATCCGCCATCATCATAATCTTCCGCGTTGCGGAAGCGGTTTGATTTATAGGTTACATATTCGATATCGGCGGTGATGAATCCCTTTTGCTGGCGAATATCCTCCACCTCGTTCAGAATATAGGTTCCGCTCAGCATCATGCGCCAGGGTGTGATTAACTCATATTTGTAGCGGGGCACTTCGCCTCCGGTAAATAAGGTGCTTTGCACGGTTTCCGTACCGGGCACCGAGCGATAGTTTTCGAGGTTTACCGCCATCTCGGCCTGGTAGGTATCTTCCATGCTTAACCAGGAAGGGGAGTGTATGGCCATACCCATCCGGATTCTCTCGGAGGGGCGCACAATTACACCCAGTTTGGCATTGATACCCACGCCGCGGGTACTGAATTGCTCATTTAATTCGGAGAAATCAAAATTATTATCGTTGTCGCCGGTAGCATCCGACTCGCGGAAAAAGGAGTTCTTATTGTATCGGATAATCGGAATACCGATGGAGCCACCGATATACACGCGGTCGTCCATATTGGCGGCATAACCCAGTGCGGCTTCGGTAATACCGCCACTGGTTTCGATGCGATGAGCCTGGTTAACGAGATAAGGAGCGCCGTTTTTGAGATTATTCCAGAGGGGCATACTCACTACATCGGGAAATTGATTATTGCCGATAGTGGCAGTATCCACCAGGTAAGAATAAACGGCCATGCGGGTGCCCAGCGATACGCTGTTGCTGTTCAGGATATCATCGAGTGAAAGCCCGCTACCTGCGGCTTCGGCGGCATATTGCTCGCCATAGCTGCTGAAGTCATTCTGTCCGGTATAGTATACGTTATTGCTGAAGTTGGCGGTGCGTGTTACGGCGAAGCTTATGGCCTTATTGGTCCAACGGCCTGAGCCATTGATACCACCTACCCATCCGCTGGCACCCAGGTTGAAATGCTTATCTTTTTCATTGGCACTGGTGCCGCGAAACTGTCCCCGGTTATTTAAAAAATTGTAGCCGGGCGATAATACAAAATCGCTGGTCTTGTACATGGCCAGCCCGGCGGGGTTGGTAAAGGTAGCCGAGATATCGCCACCCAGGGAGCCCATGGCGCCACCTACGGCATTGATACGGGCCGTACCATTTACTGGCTGCCAGCTATATCGTAATACATCTTCCGGAATCTGGGCTTTCACCAGCAATCCGAATGACATGAGGCAACCAAAAATTAGCTGTTTTTTCATACTATTCTGTTTCCGGGTACAAAAAAAGGAGGAAACAGGCTTGAGTAGTTTCAATTTCCGCTTCCTCCTTTCAGTATGTACTAAAAGGGTTAATATGCTTTTGCTTAACGGATAGGACGGCTTACTCCACCTCCGCTGCTACCTCCGCTGCTTCTGCCCGAACTTCCGCCAGATGAAGGCGTATAGCTGCGGGTGGGCGTGTTGGTACTATTGTTACGTCCCGGCTGGTAACCGCTATTGTTGTTGTTACCGCCATTAAATACTTTTCGCAGGGAGCTGCCCAACCCGTTATTATTGTTGCTGTTGTTGTAGCGACCCACATTGCTTACGCCCGGATTGGAATAGCGCAGGTTGCCATTTCTGACCAGGCTGCTGTTGTTGTTGGGCGCATAGCTGCCAGGGTTAAATACCAGCGCACGGCTTGGCCTGGTAATAATCTTGGGGTTTGAAATGATAACACCCGGCGACCAGCCTCCCCATAATCCACCACCTCCCCAGCCAAAATGCGGGTTGAAGTAGGGGTTATAAAAATTATTCCATGCCCAATAGCTGTTCCAGGGATTATTCCAGGAATGATAGTACATGTATGGGCTAAACGCGTAGGGGTTATCGTAGTAATAATCGAGTGCCGACCAGCGATTGCGGTTCATTACCCGCATACGGAGATAGCGGTCGGAATAATAGCGGTCCTCATCATAGCCATTATACCTTTGATTACGGTTGTTCACCACCACATATTCATCCGCCTCGCGTGCCGGCGAAAAATACACGTCGTCCGGAGTTTGCCCGGCTTTGTAAGCGGTGCTGCAACTGCTAAGCAGTACCAGCGCCAATCCCGTATATAGCAGGCTTTGTTTCATACCAAAGGGTTTTAGTGGTTTAGGCTGGAAGTTACTAATTTTGTGCGACTTTACCGGGCCTAACGGCTGTTTGTCGAAATTACACCCAATTTAATCGCTTAGTATCTAAAACACTGTTAATTAAAAAATAAAATCACCCCCCCTTAGCTGGCGGAAAGAAGGCAATTTATGAGCAAGGAAATTACAGCACGCGACAAGGATTATTCCCAATGGTACAATGATCTCGTTATCAAAGGCGGCCTGGCCGATTATTCGGCCGTAAGGGGTTGCATGGTTATCAAGCCTTATGGGTATGCCCTTTGGGAAAATATGCGCGATCAGCTCGACAAAATGTTTAAGGAAACAGGCCATGTGAATGCTTACTTCCCGCTTTTTGTTCCCAAGAGCTTGTTCGAAGCCGAAGAAAAAAATGCCGAAGGCTTTGCCAAAGAATGCGCGATTGTAACACACTATCGCCTGAAGAGCGATCCCTCGAAAAAAGGGAAATTGATGGTGGACCCGGAAGCCAAACTGGAAGAAGAACTGGTGATTCGCCCCACCAGTGAGGCGATCATCTGGAACACTTATCGCGACTGGATCCAGTCCTATCGCGATCTTCCCCTGCTCATCAACCAATGGGCCAATGTGGTGCGCTGGGAAATGCGAACCCGACTATTCCTTCGTACGGCCGAATTTCTCTGGCAGGAAGGGCATACTGCGCACGCTACCCGGGAAGAAGCCGTGGGGGAGGCCGAAAAAATGCTGCACGTATATGCCGACTTTGTTGAAAACTACATGGCCGTGCCCGTGATCAAAGGAGTGAAAACGCCCAATGAACGCTTTGCCGGCGCGGAAGATACCTATTGCATTGAAGCCCTGATGCAGGATGGCAAGGCCCTGCAGGCCGGAACTTCGCATTTCCTGGGTCAGAATTTTGCCAAAGCCTTCAATGTGCAGTTTTCGAATAAAGAAAACCAACTGGAATATGTGTGGGCTACCAGTTGGGGCGTGAGCACCCGCCTGATTGGTGCACTGGTGATGGCGCATAGTGATGATGAAGGATTGGTTTTGCCTCCCCGCATCGCACCCTTGCAGGTAGTGATTGTTCCGATTTGCAAGAATGAAGAACAGAAAGCGGCACTCGACCAAAAGATCAATCCGCTGATGGCCGAACTGAAAAAGCAGGGTATCCGTGTGAAATATGACGACAACGACAACCAGCGTCCGGGCTGGAAATTTGCGGAATATGAGTTGAAAGGAGTACCCGTTCGCCTGGCACTCGGCATGCGCGACCTTGAAAATAATGTGGTGGAAGTGGCCCGCCGCGATACCCGTGAAAAAGCATCCGTGAGCCTCGATGGTATTGTTGCCCACATCAGCACCCTGCTTGAAGAAATTCAGCAAAACCTGTTTGACCGCGCACAAACATTCCGGGAATCGCATATTACTCCCGCGAATAGCTGGGACGAGTTTGTGAAATTACTCGATGAAAAGGGCGGCTTTATTTCCGCACATTGGGACGGTAGCCCCGACACAGAGGAAGCCATCAAGGAAAAAACCAAAGCCACGATCCGTTGTATCCCGCTCAACAACCCAAAAGAGGGAGGTAAATGTATTCTTACAGGCAACCCCTCTACCCAAAGAGTGTTGTTTGCCAGAGCATACTAATGGTACAATTTCAAAGTAAATTTCCCGATCGCCGCTAAAAAATAACCCCGCCAGATGGCGGGGTTATTTTTTACTTGCAGGTATGCAGTCTTCGTCCTAAATTTAAGCACACCAAAACCAATCAAACAAATGGAAGAAAATCGTTCTCTACTCGACATGGGGGTGGATTCCGCTGCGCAAAACAACCTGATGGAAACCAGCCGCTGGTCCAAACTAATGGCCATCCTGACTCTTGTAGCCATCGGGCTCTCTCTCCTGATGATGTCCTTTGCCTGGAATTATATAGTTGATTCAATAACTGTTGGGCAGCCGGAAGGACTTGAGGTAATTGTGATCGTTACTATTGTCATCACCATAGCTATCATGGTGGTTTTAATGAGCTTTCTCCTTAAAGCGGCTAATCGCATTAAGGCGGGTATTCAAAACCGGGACCAGGTGCTGTTTAACAATGGGCTTGGCAACCTTAAAAACTTTTTTGTGATGTATGGTGTGCTGGCCGTATTGGGAATGGTATTTACGTTACTTGGACTGGTGGCGAGTTAAACGTAATACGTACTACGTATTACGTGGAAAGACGTAGTTCCTCAAAAACTTTAAACCTTAAACTTTAAACTTTAAACTTCTCATATATGAGTACGAATGAACCCGGTCTATTTAACGACCTCGAATTTGACAATGTTGCGCGCACGCATATACGCAGCATGGCGCAGTGGGCGATGGTAATTGCCGTACTGGCTGTGGTGGGTTATGTAATCAGCCTGATACAGGCATTTTCTGCGCCGGATTTGCCTACTTTTACCCGAAGCGAAGGCTTTGGTGATATATTCATGGGTCTGGAGAGCCAGAGCATACCTTTCACCATTCTTTCGGTGGCCATTGGTTTATTGCTGAATTATTTCCTTTATCGTTTTGCCAGCCAGGCCAAGAAGGCCATCGATACCCGGAATGGTACCGAATTGGGACAAAGCTTCAATAGTCTCAAGGCTTATTTTATGATCTATTCTATCCTGATCATTATTGTATTTGTAATTGTATTGCTGGCTTTGGCCGTGGGCATATCGCAGGCCTGATGCAGTGGTTCAATTGGTGGACAGGTAGTTGTAGTCTTTCAGCAATACTTCCAAAAATTCAACAGGAGGCATCTGGGTTTCAATACCCAGGTGCCTTTTAATTTTTTCTGCTGCTGTATCGGCCACGGCATCATCATTCCGGCGTCGCGCGCTCTCGAGAATGGACTTAATGGCATTGATGTCCTTATCGCTCAGGCGCATGATCTGCGGGAATCGGGGCGTATAGCTGTTTTCCACTTCCTGAAACACCGTTTCGGATATACTCGATTGGGTATGGGTACGAATCAGGATGGTGCGGGCCAGTATGTCGCCGATCCGCTGTCCCTTCGGGGAAGAAATAACGAGGATGATATCCGTAATCAGAAATAACAGAATGCCTAATACGATAAAGCTCCCCTCGTTATTGCCTCCCAAACCGGCGCTTTCCATCAGCACCACTATGGCCAGCACAATCCAGGTATCAGAAACGCGAAGCAGCCAGCGGATCAGAAACTGGCTTACGCTGGCACGGCCTCCATTCTCATTCACCACCCGCAGTTGCATGATCTTCTTCCCAAAGCTTTGCCCATTGAGGGTGATCTCCAACGACACATGGTAAAGAAAAATGGGCAGGTACATGAGGAAGATATAGGCCAGCCTGTCGTAATAAAAATCCTCCGATTTTTCGAGGTTGGTAAAAATCAAACTAAGGATCTTGTTTGCCAATACCAGGTACAGGAACTGAATCACCATATCTATCAGCAGCGACAGGAAACGACGAAAAAATTCGGGTATCTCGAATTCTACGTCAATATTAAAACTGGTAGGTACTTTGAGCGTCGACATCAGGATCTGCAAACTGTTGTGCGGGAAATTAGTCAAAAAATCCTGATAATTCAGTAAAGGGTCTGCAGGGAACTGCAAAAAAATAGTATTTTACAAGCCAAATTCATTCTGTTGCGCGAAGCCTTATTCATTAAGAAAAACAAAGAGCGCTGGCTACAACACCAGGAGGCTCCACCCACTGATCCGGACCAAATGGCCAGCGAGTTCACTCAACTGGTTGACGATCTCGCTTATGCCAAAACCTATTATCCCGGCAGCAATGTTACGCGCTACATCAATGCGCAGGCTTCTGGAATTTACCTGAAAATATATCAGAACCGAAAAGAAGAAACCAACCGGCTCTGGAAGTTCTGGAAATATGATTTGCCGCTGACGATCCACCGTCATCATAAGCCGATGTGGTTTTCCTTCGCCCTCTTCCTGCTGTTTTTTGTGATTGGTTTTTTTGTGGCCATGAAGGATGAAAGCATATTGCGCAGCATCTTGGGACATGGTTATGTGGACAGCACGCACGAAAATATTGAGAAGGGCAATCCCTTTGGCGTTTATGAAAATGGTACGCCGCTGATGAGTTGGATATGGATCATGATCAACAATATCCGGTTTTCCTTAATCACGTTCAGTTCGGGCATTTTTGCCGGCGTACCCAGCATGTATTTCCTGGTGAAGACAGCGGTGATGGTAGGAGCTTTTGATCAGATGTTTGCCGCGAAGGGGCTGGGTCTCGAGTTTTTCATGGTGGTATTTGTGCATGGAATGCTGGAACTTACCGCCATCATTATTGCGGCAGGAGCGGGTATTGTGTTGGGAAAGAGTTTTCTGTTTCCCGGCACCATCAGGCGCATGGATGCTTTTAAGCGTGGCGCCAAAGATGGCGTAAAGATTATGATTGGCCTGATACCGGTTTTTGCCCTCGCTGCTTTTTTTGAAGGCTTCATCACAAGGTTGTACAATGATATTTCTGTTTTTACCACCCTCATCACCTCCTTATCGGTCCTGTTTGTTATTTGGTACTTTGTGCTGTATCCCATAAGGCTGGCGCGGAAAATGAAGGTAGAAAGCATGGAGGAAATTTAAGTGAGCCCTCAATTACGAAAATTATTGTTTGTTCCTGATATTGCCGGCAGCATCCTGTTGCCTGTCCTGCTGCTCATTGGTGGTTCCCTGCAGGCCCAGACACCCGATTCCATAAATAGGTCGAACGATTTCCTGATCGATACGGTGGTGCAGCAGGAAGAAGCCATTAAGGAGCCCGAGCAGGTTTATGTGGATACTTACGAGGAGGAGGAAGAGGAAAGCGCCGGGGGCAATTCTTTTTTATTGGTAGAATACTGGGACGATGATCAACCCGGAGGGAAAGCGAGAAAGACGGAGGATTCACTTATTCAGCAATGGAAGGCGCAGGACGAATTCTGGTACGCCGATCGGTCTTTTGCCAGCAACAAAAAGCCGGAAGAGCCTGCCCCCGCCCGGGGCTCTTTTTTCAGGAGCCGCGCGTTTGAAACCATGTTGATCCTGCTCGCTGTGATCGTATTTGTAATGCTGCTGGTTGTATACCTCGGTCAGAATAATGCCCTGGTATTCCGCCGCAGCAGGCAGGTTGCCGCAGCGCAAAGCGAAGATGATTTGGAGAAGGATATTTTTTCCATTCCCTACGACAGGGAGATCAGCAAAGCGGAGCAGGAGGGCAATTACCGCATGGCCATTCGACTTCGTTTTCTCCGCCTGCTCAAGACCATGTCGGACCGCCAAATTATTCGCTACCTGCAGGAGCGGACCAATCTCGATTACCTGATGCAATTGCATGGCACGGATTGGTACCGGACTTTTTTCCCCCTGGTGCGTCATTTCGAATACAGTTGGTACGGCAAATTTGAAGTGAATGCAGAACAGTACGCGCGGGTTCGGGCCGATTTTGATGAAATACAAAAAAGTCTCTGATTCCGGGTGAAGAAAAAACATATACCATATTATCTGTTGGGGTTATTGCTCGTCTTATTACTGATTCTCGTAATAAAGGGCGAGAACGGTGAGGCGGGGAAAACCTTTGACAGCCGGCTCAGCCTGCGTAAGCGCGACAAGATTCCCTATGGCGCCTATATTGCCTGGCAAAGCCTGCCCGGCATTTTTCCGGGTACAAGAATAGCGACCGAATCCGCCTCACCACAGTACTGGTCTAATTTGTCGGCTTATGATAAGAACCAGGCTTTGTTGATCATTACGCCCCAGTTCTTTCCCGATGAGTCGGAATTGAAATTACTTTTTCGTTTTGTGGAATCGGGCAATGATATCTTCGTGAGTACACTCAATTGTTCCAGCGAACTGGTGGAGGCTCTTGGTTGCGGCCTTTATTACGATTGGCTCAACAAGATGGTGTACAACGAACTGAATGATCCCGATTCCATGTCGGTGACACTATCGCTTCCCTCCATGAATGGCCCATCGGAATACGTGTATCCCGGTCACCGGCTCGAATCATGGTTCCAGAAATTCGACAGTAGCCGGACCCGGGTGCTGGGACATGCGGCCAACGGGCGTCCTAATTTTGTGCAGATGCGGGCAGGAAAGGGTAATTTCTTTTTACACCTCGCCCCAACGGCTTTCAGTAATTATTTTCTGTTGCATAAGCAGAATATGCGTTATTATGACCAGTCGCTTTCCCTGCTTTCGGAGAAAGTGAAAACAGTGGTATGGGACGAATACTTTATTAATAAACGGAGCGAACAGCAACAGGAAGACGACAACAAGAGCTGGCTCAGCACCCTGCTCAACCTCGAAAATGCCGAGGGGAAAAAATCATTTAAGGCGGCATTCTGGTTGCTGATCGGCCTATTGTTGCTGTATGTGTTGTCGGAAATGCGGCGTAAGCAAAGGATCATTCCCGTGCAGAAAAAGCCCGCCAACGATTCGCTTGATTTCGTGAAAACGATTGGTCGGCTGTACCATGATAAGGGCGATCACCTGAACCTTAGCCGCAAGATGAGCGCCTATTTCCTGGAGCATGTGCGGTCCCGTTATAAATTGCCTACACAAAGGCTGGATGAGGAGTTTCTGCAGAACCTGGTGTACAAAACCGGTGCGCAGGAAGAATTGATTCGCCAGATTGTAGGTTTTATACGCAGCCTCGATGAAGAAAAGCAAGTGTCGGCAACAACAATGGCAGTTTTTCATGAACGACTGGAGCAGTTTTACAAAAATTCATAAATGGTTCGCCGGTTGCGAACAATAAACTCACGTAAATGGAAGAACAAGTATTTCAGCAAAGAACAGATCTTTCGGTCCTGCATGAGGCCATACTGTCCATACGCCGGGAAATTGGGAAGGTGATTGTAGGCCAGGACGAGATGGTAAAGCTCATCCTGGGTGCCTTGCTGGCGGATGGTCATGTATTGATTGAGGGCGTACCGGGTGTGGCCAAAACACTAACCGCCAAGTTGGTGGCCCGTAGCGTGGATGCCGGTTTCTCCCGTATACAGTTTACCCCCGACCTGATGCCTTCCGATGTGTTGGGTACGCCGGTGTTCAATCCCCGCGATGCTGTTTTTGAATTCAAGAAAGGTCCTCTTTTTAGTAATATCATCCTGGTAGATGAGATCAATCGTGCTCCGGCCAAAACGCAATCGGCCCTGCTCGAAGTGATGGAAGAAAAACAGATATCGGTGGATGGCACTACCTATGCGATGGACGCTCCTTTTATGGTACTCGCTACTCAAAACCCGGTGGAGCAGGAGGGTACCTACCGATTGCCCGAAGCGCAACTGGATCGCTTTCTTTTCAAGATCGTGGTGCCTTATCCCAGCGAAGCGGAGGAACTCAGCATCCTTACGCAATTCCACCAGATGGGGAATGCCCGGGCAGAAGATACCATACAAAAAGTGCTTTCCGGCGCCCAGATCAATCGGCTTCGGGGTCAGATACGCACCCTGCTGATCGAAGAAAAGCTTTTGCAGTTTATCGCCAAACTGATTCACCAGACCCGTCACCATAAAAGTCTTTACCTGGGCGCATCGCCGCGTGCTTCCCTGGCCCTGATGAATGCATCCAAGGCAATGGCGGCTATGGCAGGTCGCGATTTTGTAACCCCCGATGATATTCGGGATGTGGCCGTGCCGGTTTTGCGGCACCGCATTGTATTGTCGCCCGACAAGGAGATGGAAGGTGTAACAGAAGAGGAAGTAATCAGGCAGATCATCCAGGGAATGGATATACCCCGATAAGCATGCACAGGAATATATTTCTGAACGGACTGGTGTATTATGTGGCAGGCGCCGCAGCGGTGCTTTATGCACTCAGCTATTTTTTTCCGGGTATGTACCGGGTGGGCGGATTGCTGCTCTTGCTCCTGCTGCTGGCGGTACTGGTCGATTGGGCCCTGCTGTATGTGGTTGGGCGTCCGCTTGAAGCCACCCGCTCATGTGCCGAACGGTTTAGTATTGGCGACGACAACCATGTGCAATTATGGTTTAGAAGTCGCTTCCCCTTCCGCGCACAGTTGCGCGTGATAGATGAACTGCCGGTGCAGTTTCAGGAAAGAAATTTTTTGCGCAAACTGATGGTTTTGCCAGGTTCGGAAGGAGTTATCAACTACGCACTTCGACCCGTAAGCCGGGGCGAATACGAGTTTGGCAACATAAACGTATTTGTGAAAGGTCCGCTTGGTTTGGTAAAAAGACGAATCGTTGTTCCTGCCGAACAAATAATCAAAGTATATCCATCCTACCTGCAGATGCGGCGTTACCATTTGCTGGCCCTGAGCAATCGCCTGCAGGAAGCAGGAGTGAAAAAGCTGCGCCGCCTTGGGCATAGTATGGAGTTTGAGCAGATCAAGGAATATGTGCCGGGTGATGACTATCGCACCATCAACTGGAAAGCTACTGCCCGCAAGGAGGGCCTGATGGTGAATAATTATACCGATGAGCGCAGCCAGCAAATCTATTGCCTGGTCAATAAGGGCCGGGTTATGAAAATGCCCTTTCTGGGCATGACCTTGCTGGAGCACGCGATCAATGCATCGCTGGTATTGAGTAATGTGGCCCTGGTAAAACAGGACCGGGCCGGCCTGATCTGTTTTGGCGAGCAGGTGGATGCCTTTGTGATGGCCGACAAAAAAGCTTCCCAAATGGGTCAGATACTGGAAGCGCTTTACCGGCAGAAGACGAGCTTCCTGGAACCTGATTTTGAAAAGCTGTATTCCATCATCCGAACCCGCATCACTCAGCGTAGCCTGCTGGTATTGTTCACCAATTTCGAGAGTGTAGAAGCGCTCCAGCGCGAAATGCCCGCCCTCCGCCGCATTGCACGCTACCATTTGCTACTCGTAGTGTTTTTTGAAAATACCGAACTCAAAGCCATCACCCAGGCTCCCGCGCAAAAAACGGAAGACATCTATATCAAAACCATCGCGGAAAAATTTGTCTTCGAAAAAAAGCTCATGGTCAAGGAACTGCACAATAATGGAATACCTTCCATCCTTACCACACCCGAAAACCTGACGGTGAATACGATTAATAAGTACCTGGAGCTGAAGACGAGAACGGTGATTTGAGTTTTAGGTTTTAAGTTTTAGGTTTTAAGTTTTGGATGGTAGGCTTATTGGATTGAATACATAACTTCTTAAAGTTATATGGATACCCATTCCTCCGCAAGGAAATGGCGCCTCCCCCCCCCCCACTTAAAACTTACAACTTAAAACTTATCACTCAGAACGTGCTTATTTTCGCAGCATGAACACTTTCTCCCAGGGCCGCGTATTACTAATAGACAAACCCTTGCATTGGACCAGTTTTGATGTAGTGCGGAAGATCCGGAATACTATCCGGATCAAAAAAGTGGGGCATGCGGGTACATTGGATCCGCTGGCTACCGGGCTGCTGATCGTTTGCACCGGGCGCTTCACCAAAAAGATTAATGAGTATATGGCGCAGGAAAAAGAATACACGGGAACGATCACCCTTGGCGCAGTTACGCCTACGTATGACCTGGAATCGGAACCGGAGCAGTTCAAGCCAAGTGAGCATATAAACCCGGAGCAAATCAGGAAGGCCACGGAAAAGTTTACGGGACCCATTTTGCAGGTGCCGCCGGCGCATTCAGCCATCAAAGTAGATGGCAAGCGGGTATATGAACTGGCCCGCAAGGGTAAAGAAGTGAAGCTGGAGCCAAGGCCGGTTACCATCTACCAATTTGAGATCACTGCCAAAGAAGACGCCCTGCTGCATTTCCGGGTGGTTTGCAGTACGGGTACCTATATCCGCAGCCTGGCGCACGACCTGGGACAGGAGCTGGGTTGTGGCGCCTATCTCAGTAGTTTGTGCCGCACGCGGATCGGCGAATACCGATTGGAAGATGCCAGCAGCATGGATGCTTTTTACGACATGATAGTCCGGCATCCCGAATGGCTGGTTACAGAATAAAGGGATAGTTGATGCCCAGTTGAAACTGGCTGCCGCGGAAAAATGGATAGCTAAACCATTTGTTCTGGTATTGGGCGTTGGTGACGGAAGGGCTGGGGTCTTTCACTTTGTAAGCATAGTCGAAACGGATCACAAAGAAGTCGAGGTCGATTCGAATACCACCACCCGCGCCAATGGCAATATCTTCACACAGCCGGCTCAGCTTGAATACTTCTTCATCTGGCCGATTGTCGGCTGGTTTGAGGAACCATACGTTTCCGATATCCGTAAACAAGGCGCCATTCACCTTTATGCCAAATGGCCGCCCGATGGGAAAGCGGAATTCGGCATTCGCTTCCAACTGCACATCGCCGTAGCGGTCGGGTGTGCCTCCCGGTCCATTGAATTCCTTCACAGTAGATCCGGGTCCCAGTCTTCGCAGGGCCCAGGCCCGCATGGAGTTGGGGCCACCACTGAAATATTGTTTGAAGAAGGGAAGGTTATTTCTTTTCAGGGGGTTTCTGGTTGCATCAAATTCATAACCCACACCCGCAAAAAAACGAAGCGCGATGGAGTTTTTCGGGAAACGGATCAGATGCGCCAGTTCCACATCCGCTTTCACAAATCTGTAGAGCTCGTCTTCGAGAAAACTATTGTTCAGCAGACCCGTCATCAGACCCGCTTCTTCCACGTTGAAGGTTAACCTGCTCAGGCGATTGTCTCTTCCGAATGGAATGGTGAGGTTTCCAATGATGGAAGCAATAAATCCATCGGTAAAAATATTCCGCAGCGCCGGGTTTTGAATGATCAGGTTCTTGAGGCTGTCGCGCTGCACCAGGCTGGAATATTCTATGTTGGGAAATTTAATATTGAGCAGTTTGTTGCGCCAGGTATATTCATAACCCCAGCTTCCGTTTATACTTACCAGGTTATAAAGCAGGCGCCGTTCAGTACTGGCCGCATTGAAATTGAGCAGGGTCCGGAAATTGTCGCGACGGTTTTCCGGTATCAGCTTATTGAGCGGCACAAAGCGGGGGAAAACAATGCTATGGCTAAAACTGAATTGCCGGGTTTGAATAAACTGGTTGGATCCCGAAGCGCCCAGCTCCACGCCATAGCGCAGGTTGCTGTTGGCGATATTGGCGCCACGGGCAAAATTTCTATTCTGCAAGCCAACGTTCAGGCCAATACCAAAGAGGTTACCCGATATTACACTCTGGTTTATACTACCTTCGAGGTTGGTACTGAAGGAATATTTACGGGCAGGGCTCATGCGTACCACAAAGTCAACGGTATCGGTACCGGGTCTGGGGTTCTGGTCAATACTCACGATTCGCCAGGTGCCCAGGCTGTTGAGTTTATTGAGCGTACGCACATAGCGACTTTGCCGATATACTGATTGATAGGGCAGAGAGATGTAGGGCGGAAAAATTTTCGGTTTAAACTTATTGCCATATTGTATCACGCGAATGCCCTCTACCGTATCAACCCGGGGGGCTGTTCCTGCTGTATCCAGCAAGTAGTCGGGATAAATGGTTACCTGGCCAATATGAAATTTGGTGAGCCTGGCGCTATCAATACTTCGTAACCGAATGTCGAGGCTGGCGGTGGGATTTTCACGCTGGCGCTGCAATTGCTCCAGCAATTCAAACTGAGCAAAAGGATCGAGGTCTGGCTGCAGAAAGGAGGCATCGAGGGTATCCCACAGGCCAATCATTTCATCGCGGGTAAAGCGCAGATATCCATTGTTGCGATATAAGTCGGTAAGGCGATCCAGTTCGGCGGATATAGGTCCTTTCGCAAAAGGGCTGCCTTTGCGGATCAATGCTTCATTCCGGGTAGAATCTGCCAGGTGTTGCAGGCTGGGATGAAGCATGGTGTAGCTTACCGTGTCGAGCTTAACCTGCCTGCCTGGCTTTACATAAAAGTCAATAACAGCCCGGTGGTAATGGTTGGGTTTGGGAAATAGTTTACGGGGCGGCTTTACTGTTTTGGTGAAATAAATGGAATCCCGAAAATAACCGCGCGCCCGCAGCAGGTCCTGCATATAATCAATACTGCTGATCGCATCCACACTATCATACACCGGAGGGTTTTTCATCACACTCCAGGCCAGCTTCTCGAGGCTACGTACCCGGAGGCTATCGTCCAGTTGCGACTCCAGTGCCGACTCCAGCTCATTTCTTTCTTCTTTTGAAAAGTTGCCTATTACATTGATATTTGTTCTGTACACAAAATCCTTCCCCGGCGGCGCATTTTTGACGATGGTGCAGGACGCCAGCAGCGCAAGGGTCAACCCGGCAATGAAGGCGCGAAGGGAAATGGTATGGTGCTGGGAGGTGCCGGACGACATAATCAAAATAACAGCTATGCTGACAAAATCACAGATCAAATATATTCAAAGTTTAGGCCACAAAAAATTTCGGGAGGAAACGGGCCTTTTCATAGCAGAAGGACCGCGTATTGTGAATGAATGGTTGCATGATCCGCGCGTGAGTATAGAGGCCATTTATGCCTTGCCCGAATGGATAGCTGCCCATCCCGAGGCAAAGGCCCTGGAGATTTCGGAAACGGAATTACAAAGAATTTCACAATTGCAGCAGCCCCACCAGGTGCTGGCCCTGGTGAAGCAATGGGACAATAAGATTCCCGACGGCGAAGCCGATAGCTGGATTCTCGGGCTCGACCAGATCCAGGATCCGGGCAACCTGGGCACTATTATCCGGATAGCCGACTGGTTTGGTGTCGTCCACATCATCTGCCAGCCCGATACAGCCGATATGTATAACCCTAAAGTGGTGCAGGCCAGCATGGGCAGCCTGGCTCGCGTAAGGGTGTTGTATGATGATTTGGGTAAATGGATCCGGCAGCATCCCGAAACCCTGGTATATGGCGCCACGCTGGAGGGCCGTGATATCGCACAGCTCAAAAATCCCAAGAAGGGCCTGTTGATTATCGGAAATGAGGCCAGGGGTATTAGCGAAGAATTACTGGAAGCAATCAATGTGCGGCTCACCATTCCGCGAAAGGGGGGTGCCGAATCATTGAATGCGGCAGTGGCTACGGGCATCCTGCTATCACACCTTAGCTGAACCGGATGGCTTTCACCGGCTGAATTCGCCTGACCAGCCAGGTGGGAATCAAAAGTACCAGCAATGAAATAAGTAAAGTGCCGCCCGCTACCAACAGTATTTCCAGGGCACTGATCTCCACGGCGGCCTCACTGAGGTAATAGGCCTCTTCCTGCAGGCGGATAAAACCGGTTTTTTTCTGCAGCCAGATCAAAACTATCGCCAGCAGCGTGCCGGCAAATATGCCCGTGCCGGTGATAAAGAAAGCGTGTCGAAGGAAAATCTGCTGCACCGTCCAGTCGCGCGCGCCTACAGCCTTCAGCACGCCAATCATCCGCACCCGTTCCAGCACCAGGATGATCAGGCAACTTACCAGGTTGATGAGTGCCACTACAATCATTATGATGATGAGTACCGTACGGGTAGTGTCCTGCATATTGAGCCAGTCGAAGATGTTGGGCGCAATATCGCGGATACTTTGCGTATCCCATTCAAGAGGGAATTCCTCCATCGCATAGATTTCGGCCACCTGCTTATCTATCTGGTCGGGATCGTGCAGAAATATCTCATAACCTCCCGCTTCATTCGCCTCCCAATCGTTGAGGCGCTGTATCAGTTTCAGGTCGCCAATCGCGAAGGTTTTATCATATTCTTCAATGCCGGTCTTATAAATGCCCGCGATGGTCAGCTTATTGGGTCTCGGTTTTCCATCGGGTTGAATAAAATAAATCAGGATACGATCGTTCAGGTTCAATTGCAACTGCCTGGCCGTATATTCCGACAACATGATTTCGCGACTGTAGCTGCTGTCGTTAAACCTGATGGGGCGCCCCTGTTTGATGAATCGCTTAAAAAAGTCAAAATCATATTCCGCATTATAACCTTTCAGCAATACGCCTTCCAGTTCATCTGTTGTCTTCAGGATGGCATATTTCGTACTGAAGGGGTGAACCTGCTTTACCGCCGGATTTTGGCGTATCTTTTGCACCAGCAGGCTATCCATCAGCAGGGGAATTTCTTCGGCAATGATGGCTTTGATGGGCTGTTTTTCCTGGATGCGGATATGGCCGAGAAAGCTAAAAACCTTTCGACCCACTTCCCGCTGAAATCCATTGGTGAAAGCCAGCGTAACGATCATCACCATCACGCTGATGACCGTGGCTACCACCGACAAGCGGATGATAAAACGGGAAAAGGAGCGCTGCTGGTTAAAAGCGATGCGTTGGGCTATGAATGCTGCAACCATTCTGATTCTGATACTGTCTGAATGAAGTCCGGTATTTTTGACTAACACCGGTTCAACAAAAATAAGCGGATCGGTTTACTTCAAGGCGAATTCCTTTTCACCGGTCCGCTGGAATATTCAACCCATGATGAAGATGCACAAAATATTGCTTGCCCTGTTGCTATTGCCTGCCTGCTGCCTGCAGGCGCAGGTGGCCGATCAAAATTTACAGGATAATATCCAGGGCGTTAAACTCTTCCGGTCGGGAGACGTGTACAGCTATCCCATTATCCGCCTCAACAGCGGCGATCAGTTGGAATTGCATTTTGATGATCTGGATGCCGATGTAAAAAACTATTACTATACTTTCCAGCTCTGCAATGCCGACTGGTCTGTGTCGAGCCTGCTGCCCTTCGATTACCTGCAGGGTTTTCAATCGAACCGGCTCAATACTTACCGGAACTCGTCCATAGCTCTTACGCGCTATACGCATTATGAGCTCCGGTTTCCGGAGCGGAGCATGGTACCCAAACGTTCCGGCAATTACCTGCTCAAAGTCTTTCTCAATAACGATACCACGCAACTTTATTTTACCCGCCGATTCCTGGTAGTAGACAACCGCATCAGCATTGCCGCGCAAATCAGGCAGCCCTTCGATTCCCGTTATTTTCAAACCGACCAACGGGTGCAGGTAGCTTTGAATACCGCCAACGCGCGGATCAATGTGATGTCGCCACAGGATTTTAAGCTGGTTGTTTTACAGAACAATAGTTGGTTTCATTCAGTTTTGAATACACGCCCCAATATCTACAGGGGAAATTACCTCGAATACAACGACGATCAGCTTAGTTTTCAGGCAGGGCGCGAGTGGCGCTGGCTCGATATGCGCAGCATGCAACTCATGGGCGACCGGGTTACGGAAATGGAGGAAAAAGATGGGCAGATGCATGTGTACGTGAAACCCGACCAGGAGCGCCAGCAATTAGTATATGCATTCTATGAAGACCTGAATGGGCAGTTCTTTTTTGATAACCGCGATGGAAACAATCCCAATTGGCAAAGCGATTATGCCTGGGTGCATTTTCGTTTTGTGCCACCCGGAAACCAGCCCTATCCCGGTAAAGATGTGTATGTATATGGCGAGTTGACGCAGTACCAGCCTGGTGAGCACGCGAAAATGGAATTCAATGCCAACAAGGGCGTTTATGAGAAAGCACTCTTTCTCAAACAGGGCTTTTACAATTATTCCTATATTACCCTCGATGGGCGACCCGACAGGGAAGGGAAGCTCTCTTTTCAACCCACCGAAGGCAATTTTACCGCCACCGAAAATCAATATACGGTGCTGGTATATTTCCGGCCATTCGGGGCCAGGGCCGATGAACTGCTGGGCATCGCCGAACTAAACTCGGCCACCAACCGGTAAAATTGCAAAAGCCCGGTGAAATGCAGCCGCAAATACCTTATCTTTGCGCCGGCAGGTCTTACACGACCAGCTCCTGCTGAACCTCCCCAGGGCCGGAAGGCAGCAAGGATAAGTGGTTGTAGCGGTGCGATGTGAGGAGCCTGCCATTTTTTTATTTTTTTTGATTGCTACGCAAGAGCTGCCTGAACATGCAGGAGCGTCACCAAATGTCCGCCCGGACACTCTATACAATATGAAATTTTTCATCGATACCGCCAACCTGGCGCAAATCAAGGAAGCACATGCATTAGGGATCCTGGATGGGGTAACCACCAATCCTTCGCTGATGGCGAAAGAAGGCATCAAAGGATCTGAAGCCATCATGAACCACTACAAAACCATTTGCGAACTGGTAGATGGGGATGTGAGTGCCGAAGTGTTGTCCACCGATTTTGAGAGTATTGTGGAAGAAGGTAAGGTGCTGGCCGCCATTCATCCCAATATTGTGGTGAAAGTACCGATGATCAAAGACGGCGTGAAAGCGCTTCGCTGGTTTACTGAAAACGGAATCAAAACCAACTGCACCCTGGTGTTTTCTGCAGGCCAGGCCATTCTGGCCGCTAAAGCCGGCGCTACTTATGTTTCTCCCTTTATTGGCCGTATTGACGATACTAATTGGGATGGCCTGGAACTGATCGCCCAAATTTCGCAGATCTATTCTATCCAGGGATTTAAAACAGAAATTCTGGCCGCCTCTATCCGCAGTGCCCTGCATATTGTAAAGTGCGCGGAAGCTGGAGCGGATGTATGTACCTGCCCGATCGAATCCATCCTCGGTTTGCTCAAGCATCCGCTCACGGATATCGGTCTCGCCAAGTTTCTCGAAGACGCGAAGAAAATGTAGTGCTACTTCAACGTATAAAAAAAAGAGTGGATGTAGATCCACTCTTTTTTTTATGCGTTAATGTAGGTTTAGTCTACTTTCTTTATCCAGATAGTGGTTTCGATGCGCATGGAAGGCTTTTTGCGAAGCGTGGCGCTCACCGTTATTTTTTCCCCCCTGAAATCCGCGGGCACAATCAGCTCGTTGCCGGAGAAATGACAGGCAGAAGATTCGAACAGTATTTCCTTTTCCGTAAGGGGAAGCCAACTGCCATTCGATAGCCGGCCATCCACATTAATATAGTTGTGGGTGCCTTTCTTCAGGCTATCCGTATAAAGGTGAAAATAGATGCTGTCGATCTGCTGGGCTTTTGAACCAGCGGCCAGAATAAGCAGGGAAAAGCAGAGTATCCATCTTTTCATGCGGTTGATTTCTGGTATGACCCTGCCGGTACAGGAATAGTTGAAAGCGGAAGAAGGGCTTAACAAAAAATTAGGGGCCTGCCGGTTGAAGCAAATCCGGCCGGCAAGCCCCCAGGTCTGTTATGGGAATATTCCCAGCTCGGCATAGCTGGTGGCTACTTTGTTGATGGCCACCACATAAGCTGCCGTGCGCATATCCGGAATATCAGGATTGCTCTTCCATTCGTTCATGATTTCATGCGTGGCGGCGATCATGGTTTCTTCCAGTCCACTGTAAACCAGGTCCACCTCGTCGGCGCCATGTACGATATATTCTCTTTCTTTTACTCCCATTTTCTTGCCCGACAAAAACTCCATCTGGGCTACGATATGCGAGTTTATGTTTTCGTTGAAACGCTTCTCCATACGCCCGTAACGTACGTGGCTCAGGTTTTTCAGCCACTCAAAATAGGAAACCGTTACGCCACCTGCGTTCAGGTACATGTCGGGTACAACAATGATGCCTTTTTTGGCAAATATCTCATCCGCTTCCGGTGTAAGGGGGCCGTTGGCGGCTTCACCGATCATTTTGGCTTTGACGCGGGGAGCGTTTTCGCCATTGATCACATTTTCCAGGGCGGCGGGTATCAGGATATCGCATTCCATTTCCAGGGCATCGGTATTCTTCGCGAAATTATTGGCACCCGGAAAGTTCAGGATGGAGCCAGTGTTTTTGCGATGTTGAAATACCTGGTCCACATCGATGCCCTTATCGCTCCAGATAGAGCCTTCATACTCGGCAAGACCCACAATGATGGCGCCGGCATCCTGGAAAAATTTGGCGCTATGATAGCCCACATTACCCAGACCCTGTACCACAATCCGCTTGCCTTCCACGCCTATCTGGAGGCCGAGTTTTTCCATCACATCGGGCATATTACATACCTCGCGCAAACCAAAGAATACGCCGAGGCCCGTAGCTTCCCTTCGGCCGCGTACACCACCTTGTGATACGGGTTTACCGGTAACACAGCCTGCAGCATCAATTTCACCGGGGTGCATCGTGGTATAGGTATCCAGGATCCATGCCATTTCTCTTTCCCCTGTGCCATAGTCCGGAGCCGGAACATCCGTGCCGGGACCTATAAATTTCTTTTTGATGAGTTCGGATGTATAGCGACGGGTGATTTTTTCCAGCTCAAAAGCGGAAAAGTCGCGGGGATTGATCTTGATGCCGCCTTTACCACCACCGAAGGGCACGTTTACAATAGCGCATTTGTAAGTCATCAAAGCGGCAAGTGCCATTACCTCGTCCTGGTTCACCTCGGCTGCAAAGCGAATACCGCCTTTACAGGGTGTTTTATGGTGGGAATGCTGTACGCGATATGCTTCAATCACCTCAATTTTTCCATCGTCGCGCTTTACAGGAAATTTCATACTGTATATGGCATTGCAGGCCTTGATCTGCTCCAGAATGCCTGGATCCCATTTCGTAAACTTGGCTGCTTTATCAAAGCTCTTTTCTACGGCATTAAAAAAACTGTAATGTTTGTCAGGCATGGTTGATGATTTTGTTTTCAAATAGCAAGCGTTTTGAGACGTATTACGTACTACGTAGTACGTATTACGTTTTATCTTCCAGGTTTTTTATTTTCTTCTCAATGCGGACAAGATAGATAATTAATCCGGCGAGGATGGTGAGCATAACGGCTACCACCACGTAGATGCGGCCATTGCTGCGCATGGTGGCACCAAAATCGGAATAGCTCTCTTGCGCATAACCGATGCTCGCCATCAGCGTAAAGAACAAGGTGAGGAGGACCTGGCTGGCTTTTCTCATGCGTTCCATTTTTTTTCTTTTAGCAATTGTAATCTGATCTTCACCGTGGTGATCCATACTCCCAGCAAGGTCCATCCAATAATGGCCGGATAAAATACCAGTCGCATATTTCCGTCGGTATCCTTGAAATTGAGCGCCGGGTTTCCTTCCTCTCCTCCCGGATGCAGGCTGGGCAGCAGGCGGGGAACTATCCAAACGGAGGGGAAAAGCATGGCGAAGGCGAAAATATTATACACGGCACTGATCCTGGCGCGTTTGTCCAGATCCATGATGGAATCGCGTAATACCAGGTAAGCAAAATAAATCAGCAGGGCAATGGCAGCGCCTATCAGTTTGGGCTCCCTTGCCAGGGCGCTGAAGGATTCGAAAGTGGGATTATTGGGATCGGCCCAGGTATAGCTCATCCAGATGGCCCCGGTGGCATAGCCGAGCAATCCCATCAGTATTCCGCTGCCGGCGTATTGCCTGGCATAGATATCATATTTGAGATCGAAGCTGCGGAGATAAAGGATGGAATGAACCACGGAAATCGTGAAGAGGATCATCATGGCAAACCACATGCATACATGGAAATACAAATTGCGTATGGTTTCCTCCAGCGCCGGGATAGCCGGAATCTTATAAAGCAAGCCCATCGTAAAGGTGTAAACCAGCAATACCACACATGTGACCTTCCACCAGCGCTTATAAATGAATTGTTTGGGTTGGGTCATTTCGAAACCCCGCTTATGCTAAGGGTGCTGCAAAATTAAGGGGGAAATAATGATTTTCACTATTCAACCGCGGCTATTCAAAAAGATCATTCTTTCCATAAAAACGGAAACAGAATTACGGCGAGCAAAGCCACCATACCATCGAGCGCCACCAACAGCAATATATCATTTAGTTTAAGGGTAATTACCGGATTGAAAGCGGCATTGGATATCTTCATCAGCAGGATTAGTTGCGGGGTAATAATGGGAAAACCCAACACAGCCATGATGGCCGCATTCTGTTGCGCCCTTGCGGCAATTGCTGCCAGGAACGTGAAGATCAGGCTTAACCCCCAGCCGCCCAACAATACCAGCCCCACAAAGGCGCCTGGCTTCACCAGGGGCGCATTCATCAACAAGGAAAATAACACAAATGCCAGGAGGCTCATCAGCAACATCAACAGGGAATTGAACAGCAGTTTGGCCAATACGAAATGGGCTGGTGATACCAGGCTGTAATAGTACAACATGCGCCCGCGGCTTTCGGCGAGAAAACTTTTGGCCACCGCATTTACGCAAATGAATAATTGAATAACCCAGAACAGGCCATTCCATACTTCGGGTTCGGGTTCGCGCACAGACAGGAAGAGAACAAAGATGGTAGCGCCGATATACAGCAGTATGCCGTAAAAGCTATACTGCTGGCGGATTTCGAGCAGCAGGTCTTTCCGAAACAGGGTCCATATCTGATGTAGGGCGGTGCTCATGATTTCTGCTTTCAGTCTTTTTCAAAATAACACTGTCTGCAACGGGGTTCATATACATCCCGCGCACCCAGCATTACCTGGTCTTCGTTGGGGATTTTGCGATAGGAATAGTTGGCAATCTGACCACATTGTACACAAATGGCGTGGAGCTTGGTCACATAGTCGGCTTTTGCCAGCAAAAAAGGCATCTGGCCAAAGGGTTTGCCGGTATAATCCATATCCAATCCGGCCACAATTACGCGGATACCCCTATAGGCCAGCTCATCGCACACATTCGGAAGCTGGTCGTCGAAGAACTGTGCCTCATCAATACCAATTACATCCACATCCTGGGCCATCAGCAGTATTTTCTGCGAATTGTCGATAGGGGTGGAAGGAATGGCGTTGGTATCATGCGATACGATATTGTGCTCATCGTAGCGGATATCAATGGCGGGTTTAAAGATTTCCACATTCAGGTTCGCGATCTTTACCCGTTTCAACCGACGGATCAACTCCTCTGTTTTGCCGCTAAACATGCTGCCACAGATCACTTCTATCCAGCCCCTGCGCTCTCCCCTTAAGCTGGGTTCAATAAACATTGTTAAGATTTTTTATTTCCCGATCCCGTAAATACTTAATTGGCAAAGTGTTTGTACATTTAAGCAGCCTCAAAAGTAGCATAATGGAACGAATACAGGCGTTGATCAACCAGTTAAAGGCTCTATCGGACCGCCAGGCCGACCCCCAATCCCTTTTGGCCGTGGTGCAGCAGGTGCAGCAGGAACTGATGCGGTATCAGCAGCAACCCCGTAGCCTGGGAACTTCCAAAGTAGCCGTGCTAATGCCGGCTGGCGTGGGTGTGAACCAGGAGCTGATGGAGCAGTACGGTCCGCGGGTAGAGCTGGTGCCACCCGAACCCGAACCCGTGGAAGTGTTGACTACGGTGGCCGACGATGGGAAACTGCAGATGAGTTTTGATCCCATGATCGAAATTCCCACCCTATCGCACCAGGTGCAGGTGAAGCAGGAACCCGCCAATCCAGACATGCCCTCGCTCAACGACAGGCTTCGCCAATCGACTACCGAATTGTCGGACCGCCTCAAAGAAACACCCATCAAGGATCTGCGCAAAGCAATCGGTATCAACGACCGTTTTCTTTTTATCAACGAACTCTTCCGTGGCGATGAAGCCATGTATGAGCGCAGTATCAAAACCATCAACAGTTTCAATATTTTCGCCGAAGCAGAATACTGGATCAGTCGTGAACTGAAAACCAAACTGGGCTGGAATATCGATCATCCGGCCGTGGATCAGTTCGATCAGTTGGTGAGAAGGCGATTTTCCTGAATATAATGCATGATGATGTTGGTGGCGCCAACATGGCCGCGAACATAATCGCGGCTGGCCGCAGCGCTTTTGGCATAGGCTTGCTCGTTATCGTGCAACATCCTGATATGCCTCGCCAGTTCATCCGCCTCCCGGATGGCGAAAGCACCGCCGGCGGCAATTTGTTCTCTTGCTTCCCTGAACTTTTGATGTACCGGTCCGAAGAAAACGGGTTTTCCATACACCGCCGCTTCGAGGGTGTTGTGAATACCCTTGCCGAAACCGCCACCCACGTATGTAACCCAGGCATAGCGGTACAATTGTGAAAGCAAACCGATATTATCGATCAATAGGAAAGGGCGGCTCAAAGCCTCCATTCGTTCGGCATCATTTTCAGCTTTCTCCAGTAATGGAAGTAGCGTAGAATAGCGCAGTATGTTGTGGAAACGGGCTTCTATGGCGCTCAGGTGGGTTTCGTCAATCTCGTGGGGCGCCAAAACCAGGGCCAGGTTGGAAGGCTGCAGTTGCTGGTAGCATTGCAGCAGTAGCGTTTCATCATCGGGCCAGGTGCTGCCGGCGACAACCAGTTTTTTGTTTCGCGAAAATGCTTCCAGCACCGGATTGGAAGGGGCAAGAGAAGCGATGGCACTTACCCGGTCGAAGCGGGTGTCGCCGGAAACCTGTGTAATACCCCCCAGACCTATTTCTTCCATCAGTTGAAGGGATTGGGTATCCTGTACGAAGAGTCGGTCGAAGCGCGACAGCATTTTTCGGGGCATGGCACCATACCAGCGAAAGAAGGACATTTTTCGCCAAAACAGGGCCGATACGAGAATCAGCGGGATTTGTCGGTATTTGATTTTTTTCAGGTAATAATACCAGAATTCATATTTCACAAAGATGACCAGCCGGGGCTGCACGGCTTCCAGAAACGCACGGGCATGGCGAGGGCCATCCATCGGCAGGTAAAAAACCCAATCGGCACCCGCATAGTTTTTTCGCACTTCGTATCCGGAAGGGGAAAAGAAAGTGAGCAGCAGGCGGTAGCCAGGGTATTGCTGGCGGATGGCTTCGAGCAGGGGTCGTCCCTGCTCAAATTCGCCCAGCGAAGCGCAATGCATCCAAATTACCGGTCCTTCTACCGAAGCCCGAATCCGGTTTAGAATATTTTTTCTTCCGCTCACCCATTTCCGGGCTTTGGGATGAAATAGCGCGGCGATATGGATGCCGATCCGGAACAGCCCGAGGAAAATATTGTAGAAGATTACGCCCAACCCTTTGTGTTTAATACGATTTATGTATAGCGCAAATGTAAAGGCAGGGAGGGAAACTATTGGTATTTTACTATTTTTGCCGCACTTTATACAATTGGCGATAGGCCGATCGGAAAGGGTTGGCCCTCTACGATGGGTTTCCCGCCCCAACAGTTGTCGTCTATGCGTCCGATACAAATGGTGGATACCCGATCGCAGTACCTGAAGATCAAAGCCGAAGTGGATGCTGCGGTATTGCAGGTAATGGACAGTGCCGCTTTCATCAATGGCAAGCCTGTTCAAGATTTTGCGGCTGAGCTGGCGGCCTATCACGGTGCAGCGCATTGTATTCCCTGCGCCAATGGTACCGATGCCCTTCAAATTGCCATGATGGCGCTGGACCTGCAACCCGGCGACGAGGTCATCACCCCTTCATTTACCTATATCGCTACCACTGAAGTGATCGCACTTCTGCGGCTTACGCCCGTATTTGTGGAAGTGGATCCCCGCAGTTTTTGTATGGATCCTGATTCCCTTCGCAATGCCATCACTCCCCGCACCAAAGCCATCGTGCCCGTGCATCTGTATGGCCAGGCCGCACCCATGGACGAGATCATGGCCATCGCGCGGGAATTCAATTTGTATGTGATTGAAGACAATGCCCAGGCCATTGGATGTGTATATACAGGTAAGGATGGCCAGCCACGCAAAACCGGTGCCATCGGGCATATTGGCTGCACTTCGTTTTATCCATCCAAGAATTTGGGAGCTTTTGGGGATGGCGGCGCCATTTTTACGCAGGACGATGAACTGGCGGAGCGCATGCGCATGATTGCCAATCATGGACAAAGCCGGCGCTATTATCACGACCGGGTGGGTTGCAATAGCCGGCTCGACAGTATGCAGGCGGCCATTCTCCGGATTAAATTGAAGCACCTCGATGCATATATAGCGGAAAGGCGTAAGGTGGCAGATTATTATGATAAGGCTTTTGCTGATGTAGAGGCATTGACCACGCCTTATCGGGCTCCTTATTCCCGGCACGTTTTCCATCAATACACTTTGCTGCACGAAGCAGGCGAAGCGTCGGCTGGCAGAAGAGATGCCTTGCAGGCATGGCTTGCGCAACAACAGGTGCCATCCATGATTTATTATCCCGTGCCCGGCCACAAGCAAAAGATGTTTGAAGCGTTTCAAACCCAGACGCAGGAGATGCCCGTTACCGACTGGCTGACCGAAAGGGTTATATCGCTGCCCATGCATACGGAGATGGACGAGGAGCAACTGGCCCGAATTACAATGGAAGTAAAGCGCTTTTTTCAGCAATAATTTTGTACAACATTTTTCAATAGTCAATGGCATTATGAAAATTGCAGTGGTTGGAACCGGATATGTGGGCCTGGTGACGGGTACCTGTTTTGCGGAAACGGGCAATTCTGTTGTATGTGTGGACATTGACGAGCAGAAGATTGAACGCCTGAGAAAAGGGGAGGTAACCATATTTGAACCGGGATTGGAAAAACTGGTGCTACGGAATGTAAAAGATGAAAGGTTGCGATTTACGACGAGCCTCAAAGAAGGAATTGCTGAAGCCAACATCATCCTGCTTGCACTCCCCACTCCTCCCGGCGAAGACGGATCGGCCGACCTGCATTATGTACTGGAAGTAGCCTCGGAAATAGGGAAGTTGATTAATTCCTATTGTGTGATTGTTGATAAAAGCACGGTTCCGGTGGGCACATCGGAGCAGGTTCGCGCAGCCATTGCGGAATACTATGATGGCGAATTTGATGTGGTCAGCAATCCTGAGTTTTTACGGGAAGGGGCTGCGGTGGATGATTTCATGAAGCCTGACAGAGTCATAATTGGTACGGACTCGGAACGGGCAAAGAAGATCATGAATGATCTCTATTCGCCCTTTGTGCGCCAGGGGAACCCCATCATTTTCATGGATGAGAGAAGTGCTGAACTCACTAAATATGCCGCTAATTCGTTCCTGGCAATGAAGATTTCATTTATGAATGAAATTGCCCAGCTATGTGAACGACTGGGTGCCGATGTGGACATGGTGCGCAAGGGGATGGGGGTGGATGAAAGAATTGGCAGCCGATTTCTTTTTTCCGGAATTGGATATGGCGGATCCTGTTTTCCCAAAGACGTAAAGGCTTTGTCTTATTCCAGCCATCAATCGGACTATGATTTCAGGATATTGCAGGCGGTTATGGAAGTGAATGAGCGCCAAAGGGTAAGCCTTGTGCCCAAGATCCGCCGGTATTTTGGACAGTTGAAGGGCAGGCGTTTTGCGCTTTGGGGTCTGGCATTCAAGCCGGGAACCGACGATATAAGGGAAGCGCCCGCATTATATATGATAGAGGAACTGCTGCAGGAAGGTGCCATCATTACGGCTTTTGATCCCGAAGCGATGAATAATGCGCGCTTACAATTGGGCGACAGGATTACCTATGCCGATAGTCAGTATAATGCCCTGGAGGGGGCTGATGCTTTGATTATTGCCACGGAATGGAATGAATTTCGAACACCGGATTTTGAAGAGATCAGAACCCGGCTGAAGAATCCGGTAATTTTTGACGGACGCAACCTTTTTGAATTGCAGCAAATGCGGGAGTTGAACTTTTATTATGAAAGTGTGGGACGAAATATTGTAAATCCAGGATCTTAAAAAAAATAACCTTAACCATTACATGTACCAGGAACTTCTCGACAAAAAAGCTAAACTCGCGGTGATAGGGCTCGGTTATGTTGGCCTTCCCATTGCCCTCGCCTTTGCCAAAAGGCTTTCAGTTATCGGATTTGACATCAATCAGCAAAGGATCGACCTTATGCGCCGGGGAATTGACCCAAGCAATGAACTGGATAAAGCGGATTTTGAGGGTTGTGATATCCATTTCACGTCATCAATTGATGAACTGCGGGAAGCCCGCTTTTTTATTGTGGCGGTACCCACTCCCGTTGATGAGCATAATGTGCCCGACCTTACACCTGTATTGCGCGCTTCAGAAACTATCGGTAAAGTGGTAAAAAAAGGTGATTATGTGGTATATGAATCCACGGTTTACCCCGGTTGCACCGAAGAAGATTGCCTGCCCGTTATCGAGCAAATGTCTGGCCTTCGTAACGTTGCGGATTTTAAACTGGGTTATTCCCCAGAGCGTATTAATCCGGGCGATAAGAATCATACCCTGGCCAGTATCGTGAAAGTGGTGAGCGGTTGTGATGCGGAGTCGCTGGAGGTGATTGCCAAAGTATATGAGTTGGTAGTGGAGGCAGGGGTGCACCGTGCGTCTTCCATCAAGGTGGCGGAAGCTGCCAAGATTATCGAAAATACCCAGCGCGATCTGAACATAGCCCTGATGAATGAGCTTTCCATTATATTCGACAGAATGGATATCAATACTTTTGAAGTATTGGAAGCCGCGGGTACCAAATGGAATTTTCTGCGCTTTCAGCCCGGATTGGTGGGAGGGCATTGCATTGGCGTGGACCCCTATTATCTTACCCATAAAGCCAATGAACTGGGCTATAAATCGCAGGTAATACTGGCGGGTAGAACCATCAACGATGGTATGTCGAACTACGTAGCGCAAAAAATTGTGCAGCACCTCATCGCCACCAACGGCGATGTGAAAAAAGCAAGGGTGCTGGTAATGGGCGCCACCTTCAAAGAAAATGTGAGTGATATCCGCAACAGCAAGGTTGCCGATGTGGTGAAAGCCCTACGCAGCTTTTATGTAAACGTGGATGTGGTGGATCCTCATGCGGATAGCCAGGAGCTGCAGCACGAGTACGGATTTGGCCTGGTGTCCGAAGCCAAAGGCCCTTACGATGCCATTTTGGTGACGGTGCCGCACGACGATTATAAACAACTCGACCAAACCTATTTTGAGTCCCTGAGCCATGAGCAGGCATTGATCGCCGATCTCAAAGGCATGTACAGGGGCCGGATACAAAATCGTCCTTACTGGAGCCTGTAATAAATTATGGAAAAGATTACGACCGATATTCCCGGATTATTTGTTTTGAAGCCCCAGGTGTTTGATGACAGCAGGGGGCATTTCTTTGAATCTTACAATGCGCAGAAATTTGCGGGCCTTGGGCTTGACCTTGTGTTTGTGCAGGACAACCAGTCGCAATCCGCTTATGGGGTCATCCGCGGATTGCATTACCAGTTACCACCCCATGCACAAACCAAACTGGTGCGCGTATTGCAGGGCACCATTCTGGATGTAGCGCTCGACATACGCCAGGGATCACCCAGTTTTGGCAAACATTTCGCCATCGAGCTCTCGGCCGAGAATAAGAAGCAACTTTTTATACCGAAAGGATTTGCCCACGGGTTTTCCGTACTAAGCGAAAAAGCGGTGGTAATGTATAAGTGTGATGCTTTTTACAACAAGGATAGCGACGCAGGTATCCTGTTTAACGATCCAGAATTGGGCATCGACTGGAAGGTTCCGGCCGATCGTGTGATCGTTTCGGACAAGGATAAGCAATTACCGGCTTTGGCAAACTGCAGGAATACTTTTACGTTTTAATCAGCACCTATGTCACGTCCCCGAATACTGGTAACCGGCGCCAATGGCCAACTGGGTAAAGAACTCCGGCGACTTGAATCGGCATATCCCGACATGGAATTTATTTTCCTTTCACGGGAAGATCTGCCCATTCATCATCCGGAGCTGGTACGCCGAACCTTTGAGGCCTATAAGCCGGCTTATTGCATCAATTGCGCCGCCTATACCGCCGTTGACAGGGCTGAATCGGAAACAGACCTGGCTTACCAGGTAAATGCAGAGGCTACGGGTGTGCTGGCCGCGGTTTGCGCCGCCACACAATGCCGCTTTCTGCATATTTCCACCGACTATGTATTTGATGGGAAAGGGAGTCGGCCATATTTACCCACAGACCCCACTGCACCCCAATCCGTGTATGGCGCGAGCAAGAGAAAAGGGGAGGAGGAAGCCCTTCATTACAATCCGGAATCCATCATCATCCGCACATCCTGGGTATATTCGGAATTCGGAAAGAATTTTGTGAAGACCATGATGCGCCTGATGAGCGAAAAAACGGAGATCGGCGTGGTGAATGACCAGCAGGGTTCGCCTACCTATGCGGCCGACCTGGCGGAAGCTATCATGCATATTGTTGCCAACAACAACTGGCATCCCGGTATTTATCATTATAGCAATAGCGGTATCATCACCTGGCATGAGTTTGCCTCCGCCATTCGCGAATTGGCAGGATTCACCACCCAGGTAAATCCAATACCCAGTTCGGCCTATCCCACGCCGGCAGCCAGGCCCGCGTATAGCGCTCTGAATACAGAATCTTTCAGCTCCACATTCGGCATTTCCATCAAACCCTGGAAAGAAAGTCTGCAGGTTTGCCTGAAAAGGCTTTCCTAAAATCACACTTTTGGGGTATTGACTTCCTCAATAATTTTGTTCATCTTTGCTCCATCATTATTCGTATCCCCCTCCTCTGAATTTCCTCTCTGACAGTGGCCTTTTACAAAGCGAAAGCTGCCATTTGCTAAGTCAAACCCGGTTTTGCTTAGCGCACTAGCTTACTTAGCACCTCAAATTGAATTGGTTAACCATCAAAACCTATCACTATGTCCGTATTTTTCTTTTTATTCATCGCCCTTTTTCTGGCAGGCGTCATTCTTTCCTTCCGCAGCGAAAGCGCCAGTTCCAACTAATCAGATGCCGGTAGGCCCTGGCTGAAGCGGTGAAATAATGCCTCGTATAGGCATTATTTATCGTTTTATTTGGAGCAGGTTCCCTTTATGGTACTTAAATTGCAGGTATAGCGTACTGTTATGCTTATACCAAAATAGGGTATCATGAAAAAATTATGGCTTGGCTGCGCCCTGGCGGCAGCAGGTATTTGTTATGCTGATAGGGCCAATGCCCAATCGTTGAAAGAATTATTGTATAGCGGGAAACTGAAGTCCGATACAGGCTCGGTGGTTCGCAAAACGGACGATCTCTCTTCAAAGATTGATACCAGCACCCGCAAGCCCCCACCTCCACCGGTTCAGGAAGTATTGACGGTTGACAGTTCTGGCGCAACCGTAGTAACGCGAGTGCCGACATCTAATCCGACGGATTCCACCAGTAAAGAACCTGCCAGGCCAAGAGATAATGATGAAGTATGGAAAGAATATACCGATGAGCTGATGGTGGAGATAAAGCGGGAAATTCTGCCAAACCGGAAAATAAAGGAGGGCACCTATTCCATATTAGTCGTTTACGAAATTGATGTGGACGGGCAGGTCAATATCAATACCGTTTCAGCATCTCCGGCTAATGATTTCCTGGCCGATCAGATCCGGAATCGTATGACCCTCTCTGCGCCCAATCTCACGCCTTTGCTCAACCAATATGGGAAACCCCGCAAAGCCATCAAGCGGCAAACACTCATCCTAACTAAGTAGTCGCTAGCTACCTATGCATCTCCTCTACGAATAAAACCGCCAATGGCGGTTTTATTCGTAGAGGAGACTTGATTATCAGGGTTTAAATAGCTATTTTTCGGGCGCGAACCAATTTTCATAAAGGCTCTAAACCACCGTACAACATGAAGTCGATCCGACTCTCCCTGATTTTAGTTCTTTTTTCCGGCAGCGCACTGGCCCAGGAATTTCCGGGATTTCGAACGGGAAATTATACCGGCGTCAATGGCGTATTCTTTAATCCGGCCAATATTGCCGACAGCCGGCACAAATGGCATTTCAACCTCCTGTCCTTTCATGCTTCCGTGGCCAATGATAATGCCAGCTTCTCGCTGAGCGATCTGAAAACGGCTATTGATAACGATGGACTGGAAGACCAATTGACCGGCACAGGCGCCGGGCTTACCACGGCTATGGTGAATGCCAGCATCCATGGCCCATCGCTGATGATCAGCACCGGCTCAAAATCTTCCATCGCCATCACTACCCGAAGCCGGGTATTGGTGAATGCGATTGAAATAGATGGAGAACTGGCCGATCGCCTGATCGATGAAAGCAGCGGCAGCAGCAGTTCCTTTAATATTCTCTCAAATGCCAGGAACCGGGTGAATATGAATGCCTGGACAGAGTTTGGCTTTACGTATAGCCGAATCCTGATGGACCAGGGCGAACATTTCCTGAAAGGAGGTGTAACGCTGAAATACCTGGCTGGGGCAGCCAATGCTTACCTCGGAATTGATAATTTGACAGGCCAGGTGAATGATGATATCATCACCGGCGACCCCTACCTGAGTAATAGCACTGGCCGCCTGCAAATTGGATTTGGCGGGATTAACTTCAGCGATTTTGACCTGAATGATCTCACTTCATTCCGTAGTTCCGGCTTTGGTGGCGATATTGGCTTTGTGTACGAATACCGTCCCGGCGGTGATCGCCTGGCGGCAGATGCATTTGACAACAAGTATCGTTTTCGCATAGGTCTGGCCCTGCTCGATATGGGTTCGATCCGTTACAAGCGCGACCTCGCGAGAAGTGGTGGATATGATATCCAGATCACAGGCTCTGAACGCCTCAACCTGAGCGAAGTGGAAGCCAATGATCTGGACGATTTGAAGAATTATTTTGATTCGCGCCCCCAATTTTTTACGCCTCTGCCCGGGGCGTCAACAGCCAATTACAACGTGAGCCTGCCGGGTAGCCTCAACCTCGATGTAGACTACCGTATTACCAAACGATTCTACCTGAACCTGGGAGGTATGTTCAGCCTGACCAATAGCGATAAGAATATCTATAACGGGCAGCAATTTAATTCCGTAACCGTTACTCCCCGCATTGAATCATCCAGTTTTGGACTGTATGTGCCTATTCAATATCACACACTTTCCAAACTGAATGCCGGTGTGGCCTTGCGCTATGGACCGCTGTTTGTAGGTTCCGGTTCTTTATTGACCGCTTTGACCGGCGAATCGAAGCAGGCGGATTTATTTATGGGGCTGCGTTTTGGCGCGATGAAGAAGGAGAAGAAATCGAAGAGAAAAGCGTCCACCGTCACGGATAAAGAAGCGATTGGACTATAGAAAATGTCGAAGGCAACAAAAAATCCCACGCACATGCGTGGGATTTTTTGTTAATCATTGGTTACCTCTACAATTTCAAAAGTCTTTTCACCAGAAGGCATTTTCCATTTTACCTGTTGCCCTTTACGATAACCCATCAGCGCGATACCCAACGGCGCATAGATGGACAGTTTCTGTAGTTTGATATTGGCGTCGGCCGGGGCTGTAAGCCTGAAATGGAATTTTCTCCGGCTGGGTAGTTCTTCCACGCAAACTTTGGTGTGCAGGCGTACCACATCATCCGGAGCCGCTTCGTCGTTTTCCAGCACTTTGGCTTCTTCCAGTTCGGCCTTTAATTGTGCGGCAATCGCTTGTTCGGCATTTACGGTGTCGATCCGGCTTTGCACATATTTTTTCAATAATTCGTATTCGTTACGGAGCAGGATCAATTGCTGCTTTTTCTTTGCCATAGTTGAAATTTTTTTTAAATAAAGTTGTTGTTCTGATCGCTCCGGGAAGATTCGTTCAGGATAAAAATTACAATAGCTGCCATACCGGAGTATTGCTACCCGTAATGGTCAGTTATCAAATAAATGGATATCCCGGACGAAACGGAGCTTTAAGCCGCCCGGGTTAAATGAAGAAAGTCCTTCGATTGAGTGGTTCCTATAGTAGTAATTGTGTTCACTTGAAGACTGGCAAATATACCACAATTTCATCAAATGGCCGGGGGGCGTTTTTGGCAGCAATGCCAATAAATCGTTATTCTGTCTTCACTTTGGCAGATGGAGCATTGATTTACAGCTATTCAAGACCTTTGCGCAGGCAGCCCAGCCCGCAATGTCCTCCCTTTCCCCGCCTATAAGGCCAGGGCATGCCACCCTTTAGGCAGGAAACTGGCCCTCCTTGCCGGTTAAGTATTCGTTCACAATGTTCAAGATCCGTTAACAGGTTTTGCACTTTGTTTTTTGTGTCAAAAAGATTCTACAAAATGAAAATGCTGTAATTTACCCCGATGAAAAATGGCATGCTTCTCTTATTGCTTTTTACAGGCCTGTTGTCGTACGCGCAACCCAGTTGGCAACCTGTGAAAGGAAAGATTCAGACAGTCTGGTCTGAAAAACTAAACCCCTCCAGCGTTTTAAATGAGTATCCGCGGCCGCAGATGCAGCGTGCTGATTGGATGAACCTGAATGGATTGTGGGAGTACAGCATTGAGCCGGTAATGTCGGTAACAACACCGGCTAAAATGCAGGGCCAGATACTGGTGCCCTTCGCCGTGGAATCGGCCCTGTCGGGCGTGGGAAAAACAGTAGGCAAAGATAGTGTGCTCTGGTACAGACGCCAGTTCGCCCTCAAGCGGAACCGCACCCAACGAACCATATTGCATTTTGGTGCGGTGGATTGGGATTGCCAGGTATTTGTGAATGGAAAGGAAGTCGGCCGTCATAAGGGTGGTTACGATGCGTTTCAATTTGATATCACGGATTTTTTGAAGAACGGAGATCAGCAGGAACTGGTGCTGCGGGTATGGGATCCTACCGACGAAGGCCCTCAGCCAAGGGGTAAGCAGGTGAAAAAGCCGCATGGCATCTGGTACACACCGGTAACGGGTATCTGGCAAACCGTTTGGATGGAGCAGGTGCCCATCAGCCATATCGTTTCTACCCGGCAAACACCCGATATAGACAGGGGCGTTATTCGCGTAAAAGCTATCGTGGAAAATCCAATGCCCGGCGACCTGTTGACCGTAAGTCTTTTTTCTGAAGGAAAAAGGATTGCTGCCAGCGACATTCATCCTTTTTCGGAGGTAGATATTGTTGTTCCCGATCAACGACTCTGGTCGCCTGCCGATCCTCATCTGTATGATATACAGTATGCGCTGGTTCGCAAGGGCAAGGTGGTGGATGAGGTGAAAAGCTATTTTGGCATGCGGAAAATATCCATGCAAAAAGACGGGAACGGTATTCAGCGGATGATGCTCAACAATAAATTCCTTTTTCAGTATGGCCCGCTTGATCAGGGTTGGTGGCCCGATGGCTTATATACCGCGCCAACGGATGAAGCCCTGCTTTATGATATTGAGCAAACCAGGGCGATGGGTTTTAATATGATTCGCAAGCACGTGAAAGTGGAGCCCGCACGCTGGTATTATCATTGCGATAAACTGGGGATGCTGGTATGGCAGGATATGCCGAGTGGCGATATGGGTAATCGCTGGGAAATGCGGCCGGGTATCTATGGCAAAGCCAGCGATCGGGAGCGAACGGAAGAATCGGAGCGCATATTCCGCAATGAGTGGAAAGCCATCATAGAAGGCTTATACAATTTCCCCAGTATCGTGAGTTGGGTGCCATTCAACGAAGCCTGGGGCCAGTTCAAGACACAGGACATCGTGCAATGGACCCAATCGCTGGATCCATCGCGGCTCGTGAATGCGGCCAGCGGGGGCAATTTCACCGACGCCGGACATATAATGGATTTACATAATTATCCCGAACCCCTGATGCCCGATCCTGCTTTATTTGGCCTTCGGCAAATACTGGTGCTGGGCGAATTCGGCGGCCTGGGCCTCCCCCTGGAAGGACATACCTGGCAGGAGAAAGATAATTGGGGCTATCAGAGCTTCAGGAATAAGGATGAACTGTATCAACGTTATAATGAATTCATACGCACTATTCCCCATTTTATCGAAAAAGGGTTATCCGCAGCCGTGTACACCCAAACTACCGACGTGGAAGTGGAAACCAATGGGCTCATGACCTACGATCGGCGTGTGATTAAGTTTCCGGTAGAGAAAATGCGGGAATTGCATCAACTGTTGTACAAAACATTGACAGAAAAGTAGTCGAAATATTGATTTTCATTAATATTTCCCGGCCTTGGGTGGCGTTTGCTATGGAATTTTGCGGATAATTTCTATATTGAGGCGTTATTTCAGTCATGTTTTAGCCGCCATGACGCGTCTCTTCATGATTACCACCTAATTAGCCGAAACTTTTTCTGTACAATGAAATGTTTATTCGCGGCATTCATTTCCCTTTCAGGAATAAGCTATTGCTATGCCCAGGACCCCGATACCGACAATGAAAATGTGCGTTTGCTGGAGGTGAAGCGCGAGTTCAGCTTTGTTCAGGGTAATGCTGAGCATCCTGTTCTCATTAAGGAATTGACGGAATACCGTTACCAGTGCCGGAACTACCGCACCAAAGTGCCTGTTGCTGAATTCTACAACGATATGGAAACCATCGACGATATCCAGATACTGGTGGATGGTTCCAAAAAGCATGGCATTGTACCGGCACATGATTTTTATGAAGCCGACGGCATCTTTTATTCAGATGCCAGGATCTGCCATTTTAGTCTGCCACTGGCCGAGAAGGAATCCATTTCAAGCGTAAAGATTAAAAAGACGATCCTGGACCCCAAGTACTTTACCAGCGTACACTTCATGGAGCCCTTTCCGGTGCAGTCGCAGGAACTGATTATTCGCGTTCCCTCCTGGATGAAGCTGGAGCTGAAAGATTTTAATTTTGGTAATTATTCTATTCAGAAAAAGGTAGCGCCTGATGGCGGTGAAACCGTTTATCGCTACACCGCAGAAAACCTGCCTGCCCTGAAGAGGGAATCGGCTTCCCCGGGTTTTACCTACTATTCGCCTCATGTGATGGTGATGTGTAAGACCGCCGACACAAAACAGGGAAAGCAAACCTATTTTAATACCCTGCAGGATCAGTACAACTGGTACCGGAAACTGATAGCCGATATCGGAAACGACATTGCTCCGGTTAAAGCCAGGGCGGTGGAGTTGACCCGCGACGCTCAATCGGAAGAGGAGAAAGTGAAGCTCATCTTTCAATGGGTGCAGGATAATATCCGCTATATAGCTTTTGAAGACGGTATTGCCGGCTTTAAACCGGAGAAGGCCCAGGAAGTGTTGCGAAAAAAATATGGCGATTGCAAGGGCATGGCCAACCTGATGGTGGAAATGCTACGCGCGCTCGGCCTCGATGCACGCCGTTGCTGGATCGGAACCCGACATATCGCTTATGATTATAGCACGCCCTCTCTAGCGGTAGATAACCACATGATCGCTGTATGGATGAAAAATAATAAGCCGGTTTACCTCGATGCGACGGAAAAATATATTGGCTTTGGTGAAATTGCGGAGCGTATCCAGGGACGACAAACGCTGATCGAGGATGGTGCAAAGTTTATTTTGGGTCATGTGCCCGGCACTACTGCCAGACAGAATACTGCCTTTGAAAAACGCAAACTCGTAATGGAGGGCAGTCACCTCAAAGGCCATGTAGCACAAAGCTGGAAAGGCGAGAATAAGGTGATGCTGCTGTCGGGGCTCAACAGTATCCGGTCTGAAAAGCAGGAACTGGCTTTGAGCCGCTACCTGGCGGAAGGGAAAAATAATGTGGAGATAAGCGGACTTCGCATTGCTAACCTAACCGATTACAATAAAGACCTCATCGTGGAATATGATATGACCTGGAAGAATGCCCTGGCGGAGTTTGGTGAGGAAGTATATGTTGAGGTCGACAACCGGCGTAATTTCGAAAGTTTCAAAATAGATCCGGCAAAGCGTAAATTGCCTTATTGGTTCGATTTCAAGAATCATCTCGTTTTAGAAACGGAACTGCAACTCTCGGATGGCAAAGAGGCCGGCAGCCTGCCCACTGCGCTGAAGATAGAGCGCCCCGGATACCTGTTTAGCGGAACCTATGCTGTAAAGGGTAAATCGCTCCACTATCGCTGCGAAATTGAATTTCGCGACACCGAATTGAGGCCCGTGGATTTTGAACAATGGAATAAGGATGTGGACGAACTAAAGGAATTCTACAATCAGCAAATCGTATTAACCACCAAGAAATAATTTATACATGCGAAAGCAAATATTCCTGCTATTCACCGGCCTGGTATCGCTATGCCTTTTTTCCGGCGATCTTCAGGCACAGACCAAAGCGGACGCCAAATACAAAAAAGCTTCAGAAAAGCTCAGAACAGAGATATGGGGTTGGGACCGACCTGAGTTTAAGAAAACGGCGATTCCAGAAAAGTATGCGAAATCCTCCAAAGTGGTGATCGCACACCATTCGCAATTGACGGCCGACAGCAAGACCAAACTCACCTTCGAGGGTCTTGGGTTTGGTACCCGTAAAGACCAGACCATTACGGAAGTTGTGCGCGAGATGGTGCGGGTGAATGACAAGACCGCCGTGGAAGAATATTCAGAACTGAGTTTTACGCGATTTGAGCGGGCGAGTGGTTTTAGCAGAAGCACCAAATCGAGCAGTTTTGTGGGCGTGCGAATCATAAAGCCCGATGGAACTATACGCGAAGTGGATGCCGATGAAATGGTGATGACCAAAGATGAACGTTCCGAGAAAAGAGCCAAACTCGCCATTTCGGACCTGGAGCCGGGAGATATCGTGGATTACTATATTGCCACCGAACATGAATTGACAGGATCAGACCATCAGGCAAAAATGTACAGCTTATTTCTCTTTGACGAAGCGCCTGTTCTTCACTATTCTTTTCATGCTGAATTAGGAAAAAAATATGCCATTGATTACCGCAGCTATAATGGTGCTCCGGACCTGGTGCTGACCAAAGACCGGGATAAAGACATCATCATCGACGTGGTAAAAAAGGATATGCCAGCCTATGAATCATCCCTTTGGGTGGCTCCAGCGCTTCAATTGCCAATGATACGCATGAATATTTCGTTGGGCTATCGGGGAGTGGCAGCCAAGTACCTGGGAGCTGCCAAACCCGGTGAAGTAAATAAGAACCTGCCTACGGATGAAGTGGTGGAAGCCCAATCCAACGCATTCGCCCAACAATTTTACGCGAGCTATTTCATGCGGGCGGCCCGGCAGGAATTCGTGGACGTTGTAAGTGATGCCAGGAAAAGGGCCAAGGCGATGGGGTTGAGCTATAACGATCTTTCCGACGATGAAAAGGCCTTACACCTTTATTATACCACCCGGTTTACCAAACTGTTGAACTTCAACATTAATTCAATGACTCGTTCTATAGAGTCGGGCGATTACACGTATAATGGACTGGCTTTTGTATTGAATTGTATTCTGAAGGCGGGCGATGTGGATGCCGCCATACTGGTATCGAGTCCCAGAACCGGTTTCCGTATGAACGAGATTTTGGATACCGACGACCTGGAGAGCATTGCCTACCTGGAGGGCAGCAAGCGCTTCTTTCACCTGCAATCTATTTATTCGCACCCCTATGAAGTTCCGGAAGAATTTGATGGCGTAAAAAACACCCGTATCATTCGATTCCATAACCGGGCTATGGCCGCTTCCATGAATTCGATCAATAAGTTTGCCGAGCATGGTCCGGGTTTTACTATCAAACCGGCAAAAGCGGAGGAAAATGCACACCTGGAGCAGTTGGCAATCGTCATTAATCCCGGCGAAACCAAACTATCCGTGCAGCGGCGCGCCATTCTGCGCGGGCAATATAAGCTGGCCTGGCAAAGAAGGCTGATCCTCTATGAAGATTTCTATGAGCACGAACGAAAATTGCTGGGAGAAGAAAAATCCCTGCTGGAATCCCTGGCGGAGAATAAAAAAACAAAAGCCCATGTAGATGAAGTGAAGAATGCATTTGCCGAGGCACGAAAAAAGCAGGAGCAGGCATTTAAGGAGGAAGCCAAAAGCTGGTTTGAGCAGGAGGTGAGCGATATGAAGGATTATAAAATTGAAAAAATGGGCGTACGCCATACCGATCCTGACTTTATTTATTCCTGCTCATTTTCGCTCGATGGCCTGGTAAAAAAAGCGGGCAATAACCTGATTTTTGAAGTGGGAAAAATCCAGGGTCAGCCACTCGCCGTAAAGGATGAGCAACGTAAGAGAGAAGTGGATATTTATATGCCCTTCGCACGCAGCTTTGGCTACGATATGCGCATAAAGATCCCGGAAGGTTATAGCGTGCAGGGTGTGGAAGCCCTAAACAAAACAGTGGAAAATGAAACCGGCTCATTTAAAGCCGAAGCCAGTGTGAGCGGTGATGTGATCAAGGTAAAGGTTACCAAAATTTATAGCCATGGTTTTGAACCGGCTTCAAACTGGGACAAAATGCTGGCTTTTATTGACGCAGCCAATGAATGGACCAACGCGAAGCTTTTGTTCAAGAAGAACTGATAGCAGATGCTGTATTGCAGCCCCATGCCTACACGCCCTCCCGCCACGTCGGGAGGGCGTGTAGGTAGTAATACAGGTATAAATTTATTGCTTTCGCGAAGGGCGGGTGTGTGGATGCCAGGACAAGAACGTTTTTACACTTCGCTATTTTTCGCAAAGCTCTTTCAGCAATTTGAGCGAAGGAGGCCAGCCGCTTTTAAACATCTCCTCCCAGTTGGGTAAACATGGCGATCATACAAACTTAGAGACCAAAGGTTGCGATTTGCCTGTTTGCGAAGACGAATTCAGGAACCATCGGCAGGGCAATTAAAAATGCCCGGCCAGTATACCGTTAGTGGCGTAAGACTTAAGATGAGGCAGGTATTGCCATGAGCTTTATCCTGCCATTACATCATGAATGAAAAAAATATTATTGTTTCAGGAATCGATACGTTTTTCCTTCGACCAGAATCAGGTGGATGCCGGGAGCGAGCTTTTCTATATTCACAGCCTGATTGCCGGAGTTTACCGTTCCCACAAGAATTCTCAAGCCTGCCGCATTGTAAAGCGAATACTCACTGCCTGTGCTGGCATTGCGGATATACAATTTGGACGTAGCGGGATTTGGGAAGAGTTGAATGAATCCTCCACAATAGCTGTTCACGGCAACGATGGAACTATATTTCACACTTCCATCCCGGTCCTGTATTTTCAGACGGTAGAATAGTTTGCTGGCTGTTACAGGCATCTCCAATTTATAGGTATGATCTCCTTCGGTATTGTGGGCGGATATGGTTTTTTCGTTTCGGAAATTTCTGCCATCTTCACTGATTTCGAGCGTAAAGCCGGCCACATTCTCCTCTTCGGCGGTAGTCCATTCCACTAATACCTTACAGTTGCTCTCCTTAACGGTGAACCCGGTTAATTGAAGAGGCAGCGTAGAACCATTTACCGTCATGGCTATCGAATTACTGGCGCTGGTGCCGGCAAAGCAAACCGAAGAAGGGTCTACCAGGCAACTGATCACGTCGCCATTCAGCAGGGTAGTACTGGCATAGGTTGAATTGGTTTCTCCATCTATGTCAGCGCCATTTTTCTGCCACTGGTAGCCGGGCGTTGCGCCAACATGCGAAGCTGCAACGGTGAAGATCACTTCTGTTCCGCCATCAATGGTATTATCCGGATCGTTGGAACTCACGGAAACAGAAGGCGAAAAGAATACCACCTCATCGGCAAAATTGGAATTTGTGCCGGTAAGCGCAAAATTGGTAATAGTGCCGTTGAATCCATTTCCGGTAATGTCAGGCAGTACCAGATCGCCCGTATTATTGCCTCCCGGGAATCGGTTATTGAAATTATAGGCTGTCACCAGGTTGGTGCCGGAGGAAATGGAACAGTTCATGTGATCCAGTATCTGAGCCTGGGTCCGCACGGTGGACCAAACCCTCACTTCATCAATCCGACCATTCAAGGGTGCCTCAATGGAATTGTCCTGCCTTAGGGATCCTCCAATATGGAAATTGGTATTGGCGCCGCCATCGGGATTAACGGGATAGCTCACCGAGTTGCCCAGCTTCACGCCATCTACATAGAAATCCACAAGCCTGGTGGCGGAGTTGCGAACCATTGCATAGTGGTGCCATTCGTTCACATTTATAGAAGCTGGAGCGGTGGATACAGGTACCATATTGGCGCCACCTCCGCCATATTCCATAAATAGCTGGAGGGTTCGGTTTGTATTGATGGTAAAGAAGTAATGGATATTCGATTGCGCGCCATCTACGTCTACACCCGGCAGACCTTTTGTAATAAGGTGTTGTTGCGTCCCTATCACACTGAAGTTGGCCCAGCATTCGAGTGTGAGATCACCCGTGATAGCAAGGGTGGGAGAGGGAGGTACAACTACAATGTCGTTGGAGCCGTCAAATCGAAGGGATGCATCTGTTTGGGCTTTCACAGAAAGACTAGTCAGAAGAACAAAAAAAGGGTAGAGTTTTTTCATAATGCTGCCGTTGGTATTGGATTAAGTATAGGGTTATCGTTTAATACGATTTTTTCTCCAATATATTGTTCAACATCAATTTCTTCCAGGCAATTAATTAATTAAAATGATATTTTAATCTTCAATACTTATAGAGATTAAGTGTTAACCTTTAGCGCTTGTTCACTAAAGATGCTGTCTGGTTTACAATTTGGACTTTGGGGTGATACAAAAAGAAAGTCGGTATTGAACATATTCTGGTGGCCGTTTACCCCGCCATCCGGTTCACCCACCTGCCGCATGCCCATACGCTCCCGCATATTTATGCCCTCCGGGCTGGAAAACAGTTTTCGTATAATTGCCATATATTAGGATATGAAAAAATTGATATGCCTGCTATTGAGCTATTGGTGTATAGTGGAGGCACATACGCAATCTTTCAATATTGATTCCTTACGAAGCGAATTGCAGCATGCAAAGGAAGATACCAATAAGGTGATCCTGTACCGCATGCTGGCGGGCATAGTAGGCAATAGCAACCCGGCTGTGGCGGTTCAATACGGAAAAGCCGGAATACAATTGGGAAAACAGTTAAGCTGGGAAAAGGGTGTAGCTGGCTGTTACCTCAACGTCGCTGCCGCTTTCGGGTATAATGCCCAACTGGATTCTGCGATGCTGTACATTGATTCGGCCATTGTTTCGGCCAAAATGGTAGGCGACCCCACCCGGCTGGCTCTGGTCTATCTCAACAAGGCCGACTACTACATGCAATTGCGCAACTTCAAACAATCATTGATTAATTGTGATTCTGCCTGGCGCTATGCAGAACTGGCCAACAATAATGACCGAAGGGCCCGCATTTTGCAAACCATCGGAGCCATTTATTTTTATCAGTCAAAATACAATGAAAGCCGTGCGTACAATGAAAGGGCAGGAGCGTTGTATAATGAATTGGGAAATAAAAAAATGTATGCCATCACCCTGGGTAATATCGGGAATGTTTTGACCCGGGCAAATGAATTTCAGGCGGGTATAGATAATTACCAAAGAGCCATAGCCCTTGCCAACGAAGCAGGCGATCGTGTAAATCTGCCCATGTATTACAGCAATATCGGCTCCAATTATAGTAAACAGGGACAATATGAAAAAGCCCTGGAAAATGCTCAGCGGGCTATGCAATATGCCCGGGAACAGGATAATGATAAACAAATAGGCATTGCTTATTCCCTTTTTGGGGAAGTGTACCTGAAACAAAAGAAGTATGCACAATCCATAACGGCAGCTTCCCATGCTTATGACCTGTTTCAACAGGATGAATGGCTGGAAGAACAGCAGACCGTTGCGGAAATTCTGGCGGAAGCCCATTCCTTAACCGGTAATCACCGGGATGCTTATAAATACCTGCTAAAGAGTAAAGAACTAAGCGACACACTGGCCGCCCAGAAATACAATGAGGATATTGCGGCAATGCAAACATCTTTTGAAGTGGAAGAAAAAAATAGTCAGATAGCCTTGCTGAATAAGGATAGGGAGTTGCAGCAGTTTCGTCAGCGCATCTGGTTATTCGTTTTTCTGGCATTGGCCGTATTAACCATTGTGGGGGTATTATTGCTGATTAACCGCAACAGGCTTCGGCAGCGCATGAAGGAAATGGAGCTCCGGCAATCCATAGCCGCGGATCTGCATGATGAGGTAGGCAGTTCGCTCAGCAGCATCTATATGCTAAGCGAAATGGCCAGTGCAAACCAATCGGCAGACAGCCAGCAGAAAGAGATGTTGCATAAAGTAACCAGCTATTCCAAAGAAACGATGGACAAGATGAGCGATATCGTGTGGATGATCAAGCAGGATACAGAAGATGGGAAAGACCTGCAGGAAAGAATGCAGCGCTTTTTGTATGAAATGTGCAGCAGTAAAGGGGTCGTCCATCATTTTGAGGGGGAATTGTTGCAAACCCTGAAGCTGAATACGGAGCAGAAAAAAGCCATTTATCTCATCTTTAAAGAGGCGGTCAACAATGCGTTGAAGTATGCATCAGCGGAACATATTCAGGTCACTATCAGCAAGCAACAAAACCAGGTGGAGATGAGCATTTCCGACGACGGAAAGGGCTTCGTTGTTGCTTCGGGTAATAAGGGCAATGGGCTTACGAATATGCAAAACAGGGCCAGGGAGCTGGGAGGCGAAACGGAAATCATTTCATCGGAAAAGGGAACCAATATTATATGCAGGTTCCCGGTTTAGTGGAGACTTCAACTCGCCCTTATTCGCTATTTGGATTTGGGCGGGAATCAATCAAATTTGCTAAAAAAGTTTAGGATGCCGCGGATCACCATTTTTGAGGACAATAGCCACCTGCGTAAAACATTGCAGGTATTGCTTGAATCAGTAGAAGGGTTTTCCTGTAGTGGTGCCTATGCAAATTGTAATGATTTAATAGAAGTATTGAAAGAAAGTCCCTGCGATATTGTGCTGATGGATATTGAAATGCCGGGTTTGAGTGGTATAGATGCCACGCGATTGATCAAACTGCATTTTCCCGGGTTACATGTGCTCATACAAACCGCGTTTTTCGATGACGATTATATATTCAATGCAATTTGTGCAGGGGCATCAGGATATATATTGAAATCTACCTCCCCCACTGGTTATATGGAGGCCTTGCGAGAAGTGGAAAACGGCGGGTCGCCCATGACTCCGGGAATTGCCAGGCGCATGCTGGAATTATTCCGGGAAAAAATGCAACCGGCTGCCCCTGCGGGTTATCAACTCACGGCACGGGAAAAGGAAATTTTGCAAATGCTGGTAGCTGGTAAAAGTTATAAAATGATTGCCGCGGCATCGAATATTGCCATTGATACGGTGAAGACACATATCCGGAATATCTACGCCAAGCTACACGTAAACTCCGGAACAGAAGCCGTGTCAAAAGCCATCAGGGACAGGATCGTCTAAGGTTCCCTTCTCCAGCTTTTACCTTTAGGTTCTTCCTGCTTTCTTCCCCAGGCCTGCCCTTGCCATGCCGGCCTTTGTGCTGGCCGGCCATCACCCATTTTCGCTATTGACCCGCATTGGTTGAACGGGTAGTTTTGAATTCGTAAACAAACTACCAAACCAGAAAACGGGAATATATATGAAACAAAATCTTGTGCTCACATTGGCAGTTCTTATGCTGCTATCTGCTTGTGAAAAGCAAAACAGTACCGATGAAGAAAGTTCGGATTTAAGGACCATCGGTTTTATTTGTACCATAGGCATTAATGGTATAGGTGATGAAGATACACTTGCTTTAAGGTCAGGCGTTAGCGGCACGTTCAACATTACGGACTATTCCGCCACCGCAGAATCAAGAGGATTTCTTGTTAGACCCCGGGACATATGGCAGCTCATTACAACCGGCGATAATAACTGGCACCTGAAAAACAATGCCGGTAAATACATCAGTTTTGAAGACGACCCTTATGCATCCAATGATGAGTACAGTTACGACCTGGATGACGTTCCCAACGAGAAATCTGTTTTTATAAGAACCAAGGGCGACGGCCAGAACTTTTACCTGGAATCAAAGTACAAGAGGGGGCATTATCTGATTACCCGGGCGGGAAATGTTTCTCCTCCCAATCCCAGGCACAGCACTGTCAGATTCCAGCCCAGAAAACAATTATGGTTTTTTATGCCATAGCTGCTACCTGTGAAGGCCTTAACGCAATTAACCATCATTAACCGGTCAATTTATGAGAAAACATTTTTTTGTCATCTTACTGTCTTTTGCCTTTTCCATAAATATTCATCCCGTTTGGGCTCAACAACCGGGTGTAGCCATCAATACCGATGGCAGCGCACCGGCCGCCAGCGCCCTGCTGGATGTGCAAAGTACCAACAAGGGATTTCTGCTGCCCAGGATGTCGCAAGCACAACGCATTGCCATCAGCAACCCCGAGGCTGGTTTACTCGTGTTTGATACGGACGCCCAGAAATTATTTCAGTACCAGGACGGCGTATGGCGATTTTTGATCGATAATAGCTATTGGGCTGCTTCTTCCACCCGCAATTGGGTGTACAATGGTACCGATAGCGTAGGCATTGGCACGGCGGCACCCACCGAAAGGTTGCATGTGGGAAATGGCAACTTCAAAATTTCCAATGGCGATATAAAGCTTGACAATGGCGATGTTTTGCTCAACAAATCTGATGGTATCATACAGTTTCAGTCGGCCGGTGAAACGAAGGGATTTGTGCAATTGTCCGGAAATAATCTGCGTATCGGTACCAATCTAACCAATACGGAAGGCAGCTTGATCATACGAACGCATGGCGCCAACCAGGTTACCATAAATGAGGAGGGGTTGGAGTTGACAGGCAATGGTAAAATTGTGCGAACGAACACTGGCGACAATAATCTGATTCCCGTTTGCTATGGCCAGGTAAGGGAAGACGGCTCCGTCATCCATGCCACCCCGAATGTTTCAATAGAAAGGCTGGCAAGCGGGGGCACTTATTATGTTCGTTATCCAGGTATGACCAGCCAGGCCATAGCGATTGTTACACCCATGAATTCCAACGTCAGGGTACAAGCAGATTATAACAGCAATCCCGGAGGCGGTGTTTATGTCGAGTTTCGAAATATTGCAACAACTTTAAAACAGGATGCGGCATTCAGCTTCATTGTGTTTAACCCCTAACAAAATAATATGCTGAAACAACTGAACATGAAAAAGTGCGTGCTGCTGCTGTTGCTCCCTTATTATTGTATGGCTCAGCAGGGAATCGCAATCTCAGAAGATGGCTCCTTACCATCGCCTGCAGCGATTCTGGAGGTGAAAAGCACCAGCAAGGGATTTTTGTTGCCGCGTATGTCGCAGTCACAAATCTTCGCCATCCCTGATCCGGCGAATGGCTTGCTCGTTTTTGAGAATGCCAATCAGCGCTTGTTTCAATACCGCGGCGGTCAATGGCGATACTTTCTGAATAATTATGCCTGGACAAAAACGGTAGGTCGCAAATGGCTGATCAACTTTACTGACAGTGTGGGTATAGGTACGGCAGCGCTTTCGGAAAGACTTCACGTGGCTAATGGTAATTTCCGATTGCTCAACGGCGATATAAAGGTGGATGCTGGAGACATTTTTGTAAATGGCGCAACCGGAAAATTTCAATTCTTAACAAGTGGTTTGAATAAGGCTTTTCTGCAGCTTTCTTCCAATGACTTACGAATCGGAACGAATCTTGAAAACGAAACTGGAGCTGTAAGGTTAACCAGTGGGGGATTGACCAAAGTAACGGTAGATAACGGTGGAATCAGTTTGAGTTCAACCAGTAAACTTACCCGACCCGAAACCGGCGATTATCATCTGGCGGCGTACTGTTATGGATCGGTAGCGTCGGATGGAACTATTGCAAGTGGTACAGGCAATTTCCAGGTTTCAAAGCATTACGCAACGGGTTCTACCGAATACAGAATAACTGTAGAGGGATTACAGGCTTATTCGTTCGACAGAAGTGCAATACTGGTAACTCCCAATATTCCAAACGTGGCATCCTTCGGCTCTTTCAAAGCCAATAGTGGCTATTATGTAGTCCAGCTTTGGCACAAGGACTCACAAGCTGTTGAAGGCGGTTTTAATTTTGTGATTTTCAAAAATTAAAAAAATAAAGCTGATCTAAACTCAAGCATATGAAATTAATGCTATTGTCTGTTCTCTGTATACTCATCCAGCATGCAAGGGGTCAGCTTTCTGTTAACCAAAATACCTATTGGAAGGTAAGTGGAAATGTTTTCAGCGTTCTCAGCGATATCGACTTAAAAAGCAATGCGGCGCTGGAAATAGATAACGGCATATTCAAGTTCATCGGCAAAGCGGATAACTCCATTACAGGTAGTCAAAAGCTGTCATTTTATGGCATTGAGATCGATAAGCAGAATCCACGGAAAATTGCGCTTGGCAGCAATATTATCGTAACCCATGGTGTGATATTTACTTCGGGACTGTTGGATATTGGAGATTTTGATGTTGAGCTGGCCCTGGATGGCCAGTTGAAAGGGGAAAGCGAGACCAGCAGAATCGTGTCGGTGGGGAATGGGCAGGTTTTCAAGGCAGCCTTGTTAAATGCTCCTAACGCAGCCAATCCGGGCAATCTCGGAGTATCGATTACTTCATCGCAAAATTTAGGCCTTACAAAGATCAGCCGCGGCCATCAGTCCCAAACCAATGGCGGGGGCAATGGCAACTCTGTTTTTCGTTATTATGATATTGTTCCTGCAAACAACACAACGCTGAATGCAACACTTCGTTTTCAATACCTGGACGCCGAGCTGAATGGCCTGGCCGAAAACAACCTGGTGCTCTGGAAGAGTACCGATACCAGCAACTGGACGAACGAAGGATATTCCTCTCGAGACATGACCGCCAACTACGTGGAGAAGTCTGGCATACCCGGCTTTTCCAGGTGGACGCTGAGCACGGTAGGCAACGCCCTTCCGGTTACCGGATTGAAACTGTCGGGCCGCTGGCAAAACGATGCTGTTCTGCTTGACTGGATCACACTTACGGAATATAATAACCGGTGTTTTTACATCGAAAGAAAATACAGCACCGAAAATGCCTTTACTACCGTCGGTGTACAAAACTCCCTGCATGCGGGAGGCAATTCGCAATTGCCCACATCGTATCATTGGAGTGATCCGGCTACAGCAGACAGGGGATTGATCTATTACCGGCTGAAGCAGGTGGACCTTGATGGAGGATTTTCCTACTCCAACATCATCACGGTAAGGCCGGATGCTTCCAATCGGTTTATTGAAAAACTGTTCCCAACTTATGATGTGGGCCAGTCCATTTATATACAGGCAGGAAGTTTGGGCTTTCCCAGAATGGTTGTCACCGTTATTGATATGAGAGGCCAGGTGCTGGTGAGGAAAGAGCTTCCTTATGCATCGCAGTGGTTTCAGCTTCCAGCGCTTGCGGCTGGTGTTTATCAGGTTAGCATAGTATCGGGTGATCAGCGATTTCAATCAGCATTCGTGAAACGATAAATAACGAAAGAGTAAATACTGTGTATTCCGCAATCATTAACCATTGAACCCATAGCCATCCCGCAAAACGAAAAAAGCCCGAACGACTTCGTCGTTCGGGCTTTTTTCTTGTTGACCCATAAGGATTCGAACCTTAACAGACAGAACCAAAATCTGTAGTGCTACCGTTACACCATGGGTCAATCCTGTCCCTCCTCTTTTCGATTTGGGAGTGCAAAAATAGGGTTTGCCTGCTTTTCACCCAAATGCTTTTAAAAAATTTTCGGGCTTGCTGGTCTGGCTACCAGTCTCTTGGGCAAAGGGAAAAAATTTTCGCAGTATTACGGGAAGGCCTAACTTTCAAGCTATTCCATCATTAATTATATGCTTATGCCATTTAGATTTCTGGTAGTTTGTCTTTTATTGGCTACCCTTGTTTCAGCTCAGAAAGCCCCGGAATCCGTCAATTGGAATACACAGGGGCTTTCCGTGACCCAGCATCAGGTGAAAACCGACCGGGAAACCATTTCTTATACGGCCACTACAGGTTATATGGATATGCGCGATGAGCGCGATACGCTCAAGGCCAACCTGTTCTTTATTGCCTATACCAAAAACGGGGAACCCGATCCCGCAAAAAGACCCATCCTTTTCTCTTTTAATGGCGGACCGGGTTCTTCCTCGGTATGGCTACACATGGGCGCCCTGGGGCCCAAGCTGGTTAAAATGACCGAAGATGGCAATAGTCTTCCTCCACCTTATGCATACATCGATAACCCGCATACCTGGCTCGATAAGGCCGACCTGGTTTTTATTGACCCGATGATGACGGGTTATACCCGCCCCGCCGGACGTACCCCACAGGGAGAATTTACAGGCTATGATAATGACCTGCGCTTTGTGGGTGATTTTATCCGCCTTTATATTTCCCGGTATGGGCGCTGGTCATCTCCCAAATTCATTGCCGGTGAAAGCTATGGTACCACCCGCGCTGCCGGTTTATCCGGCTATCTGCAAAGCCGGCATGGGCTCTATGTAAACGGCATCATTCTCATTTCGGCCATCCTCGATTTTGGAACGGTGCGGGCCGACCGCGGCAACGACCTTCCGCATGCATTGTTGCTGCCTACTTTTGCCGCCACATCCTGGTATCACAAGAAACTGGATCCCCGCTACAATAACCTTCAAAACCTGCTCAAAGAAGTGGAAGCCTTTGCTTCCGGCCCATACCAGCAGGCACTGATGAAGGGGGACGAACTGCCGGCGGAAGAAAGAAAGTCTGTCATCAGTAAGTTGCAGGCATATACAGGACTCGACGCGGATTATATAGACCAGGCCAATCTTCGTTTTAATGTGGGGCGATTCAATAAGGAATTGTTGCGCAAAGAAAAGCTGACCGTGGGCCGGCTTGATTCGCGGATAACCGGGCAGGACTATGACCATGCGGGCGACAGTTATGATTATGACCCCAGTTATGAGCGGGCGATTTATGGTCCTTATACCGCCGCCATTAATGATTACCTGCGCCGGGAACTGAAATTTTCGAGCGACCTGCCCTACGAAATTCTCACCGGTCGCGTGCGACCCTGGACCAATAGCCAGGACCGATACCTGAATGTGGCGGAAACCCTTCGTGGCGCGATGGTGCAGAATCCCTTTCTGAAAGTATGGATTTGTAATGGTTACTATGATATGGCGACACCTTACTACGCCACGGATTATGTGGTAAAGCACATGTTTCTGCCCGCCAATCTGCGACCCAATATTCGCTTCACCTATTATGAATCGGGGCATATGATGTATATCCATAAGCCCTCTTTGGTACAGTTGAAAAACGATTACCGGCAGTTTATGGAGGATGCGCTGCCCAAATAATGTTGTATGAAACAACAAAACCGTAGGGGCTTTCTGCGGAAAGCCGGCATGTTTACTTCGTTGGCCTTCTTTTCATCGCTGGCAAGACCGGCCTGGGCCAGGGAACTGGACCGGGCCCTGGATGGCGCACAGGGCATGGATGCGGGGAGCCTGGCAGGGGAGGAGGATTTCTGGTATGCCATTCAGCAGGCATTCACCGTTTCGCCGGGGATCATCAACCTCAATAATGGTGGTGTTTCACCCGCCCCCCGCACAGTGGCCGAGGCCATGAAGCGCTATTATGATTTCAGCAACGAAGCGCCCAGTTATTATATGTGGCGGGTGCTCGACCAGGGGCGTGAACCCCTGCGTGCCAACCTGGCCCGGCTCGCGGGCTGCGATGCAGAGGAAATAGCCATCAACCGCAATTCATCAGAAGGCCTGGAGACCATCATCTTTGGCCTGCCCCTGAAAGCGGGCGACGAAGTAGTGGCCGCCCGGCAGGACTATCCCAATATGATCAACGCCTACAAGCAGCGGGAAAAAAGGGATGGTATCCGGATGAAATGGATCAATCTAGAATTGCCCAGCGAAGACGAGGACTATTTGGTACGGCAATATGTATCGGCCTTCACCCCGCAAACCAAACTGGTGCATATTACGCATATCATTAACTGGAACGGACAAATACTACCCGTACAGAAGATCGCCCGCGAAGCCCACAAACGGAACATTGAAGTGATAGTGGATGGCGCGCATAGCTTCGCGCATTTTCAGTTTAGGATCCCGGATTTAGAATGTGATTATTTCGCCAGCAGCCTGCACAAATGGCTCTACGCGCCCATTGGCAGTGGTTTGCTCTATGTGAAAAAGGAAAAGATTGGCAGGGTATATCCCCTTTTTGCCACGAGCGATGATCCCCTGAAAGCCGATATACGCAAATTTGAAAACCTGGGTACCCGCCCATTTTTCATTGAGCAGGCAATTGGCAAGGCGGTTGAGTTTCATGATATGATCGGCATCGAAAGGAAGGAGAAGCGACTGCATTACCTCAAAAATTACTGGATGGAAAAAGTGAAGGATCTGCCGACGGTGAAGCTCAATACATCTTTGCACCCCCGTTGGGGCTGCGCCATCGGTAATGTGGGTATTGAAGGCGCCAAACCGGGCGCGCTCGATAGCTATTTATTCAGCAAACACAAACTACATACGGTAGCCATTGAGTGGGAAAACATTCACGGCGTTCGCGTAACCCCCAACGTTTATACCACCCTTACCCAACTGGATGTGCTGGTAGAAGGGATTCGGGGCTTTGTAAAACAACAATCTCTTAAGTAACCGGCCATTAAAATCATCTCATTATGCGAATACTCAGTTTATCTCTTCTTTTTTCTATTTTCCTGTATATGTCGTTTACAGCAAAGCCTAAAAAAGTTATTTTCTTTGGCGACAGCATCACCCAAATGGGGGTTAACCCAGGTGGGTATATCACAAAAATTGACAGTATCTGTCGCAAGGAAGGCCTGGCAGACCAATATGAATTTATTGGAAAAGGGATCGGGGGCAACAAAGTGTATGATCTTTACCTTCGCCTGGAGCGGGATGTGCTGGCATATAATCCGGATATAGTGGTCATCTATATTGGTGTTAATGATGTGTGGCATAAAACAGGCGCGGGAACCGGAACCGATGCCGATAAGTTTGTGCAGTTTTACCAGGCTTTGATCGACCGGATGAAAGAAAAGAATATCCGGATCATACTTGCTTCACCCGCCGTAATAGGGGAGCGTACCGATTTCAGCAACCAGCAGGATGGCGACCTGAACCTGTATAGCAACCTGGTGCGGGAACTGGCAACCAAAAACAAACTAGAGCTTGTTGACCTCCGCAAAGCATTCCTGGAGCACAATCTCAAAAACAATCCTGAAAACAAAGACCGGGGAATTCTAACTACGGATCGGGTTCATTTAAATCAGAAGGGGAATTTGCTGGTAGCGGAGGAAATGTGGAAGGTGCTAATACGTTGATACCCCTGCCGGAATGCATTTTTGAAATTCGGTTATTTGGGTATTCGGTTATTTGGGTATTCGCTTATCCTGACTCGGATAATCAATAACTACCCAAATACCCAAATACCCAAATTCCCAAATTCTCAAATTCGTCACAGCATTCCCCGATCCCTTTCCCATTTCCTGCTTTTTCTTCCTTCAAAATATTGAACCGGCCAGTTGTGTTGGCGGGCCAGTTTGTAGATTCTTTTTCGAAATAATTTGGGATAGAAATTGCGGATGATGTTCATTTTCCGGCTCATGGGTTTTAGGATGTCGATACGGCTCAGCACATCGTAGCAGGCTGCGGCGCATCGCATCCCGAAAACGGCATAGTCGTAAGGGGCCTGTTTATCCCAGTCATGAAACAGCAGGAGGAGTTTCGCTTTCTGTTCCGGGCTGATGGGTATGCTTACTATGGAGCGCTTATTGTCGTTTGTGCTATCCCAGTACAATCCCTCATTCACTTTAAAATCACCGCTGGGGCGGCCATTGCGGGGGAAGACCGGGTTCTTCCCGGGCAGAAAATCGAGCACCAGGCCGTCCACTTCAATACTCACGTGGCCGCCTTTTAAGCCTCCGAACCAAACCTTCTCCTCGCCTTTGAACCCCTTCGCCGGCTTGGACCCATAGCGAAAGTGCAGGCGAAGGGTGTCATCCTGGCCATGCACGAGGGTTGTTGTTAAGAGCAATATGGTGAGGAGTGTTTTCATAGTGCCGGGAAGTAGTAAGTAGTAAGAAGTAAGTAGTAAGTGGTAAGTAGTAAGTGGTAAGTATTAAGTTTTAAGTGGCTTTTTTTGCAGGGTGTAAAAATCTTCACAGATTTCGCAATAGAACTCAGCATCGCGTTGTCATGTGCTAATGAATAGATTAAAATTCTATCTTAATCAATCTATTTGCGTTCGTTGCGCCTTCTTTGCGTTCGTTGCGGTGAACAATGCTGCACTGGCAACCACCGCGAATGTGCTGAAGCCTTACCGCAACGAACGCAAAGAAGGCGCAACGAACGCGACAATAAGTTCTGATTAATTGAATTACGCAGCTACTATCCCCTAACTTCTCCCAACTTAAAACCTACAACTTAAAACTTACAACTTAAAACTTACAACTTAAAACTTACAACTTAAAAC
>CAYMZZ010000020.1:0-62707 GCA_964395095.1 uncultured Citrobacter sp. | reverse complement strand
GAACGGTGGGTCAACATAAACAGGAATGGTGGGTCAACATGGTCAGGAATCTACAATTATATTTATAAATGAAGCTCGTAACCATTGTTTTAATTGCGATTTTAGCTACAAACGCTCGAGTGTATGGCCAGGACAGCACGGCGCTTTGCCCTTTCCTCAAGGAGCCTCAGTTTAATGTCTTTATTCCTGGATCCCATGACAGCATTCAAAGCAATGGTAAGAAAGTGCGGGTTATTGAGTTTGATTCTTTAGTAAACGGTTTCGAACTGGTTTCGGATGATAGTTTGGTGAAAGTTAAGAGATTCAACCTTGTGTTTTTTGACGGTAAGATTACGGAGACCATCTACTCTAAGGCTGCAGAAAGCAGCAGAATGATCGACGATAGGCCCGATTTAATTCCACTTTCGAGGTTAAAAAATGTCGATTTTTTTACGTTAGAGAATATTAAGGTTGAGTACAAAGGGTTCTGCTATACAATTGCAGCCCAGCTTTACTATAAGCAATGACTGGCTGATTAATCGCAAGTTATTTTGTATTTTAATTTGTTGTTGGCGGCAGTATAATTGCGAGGATTGTTTTTGCGCGATTGATTATCGGAAAAAGAGCAAGAATGATTGTTGGAGTTGCTTTCTAATTATGTGATTTCAGGTGTATATACCCAGTTGTAAATGGTTACGGTGGAACAAGTCTTATTTTTCGACTAACTATTCATTGAAATTCGAATTATCTAATGAGGATTGTAATCGGACTTTTCTTGCTCATATTGTGCTTCCTGGGTACAATATTTTTCCGACGTTACGAAGGAACTATAATTCCTTACCCGGTATTATGGTACCTATTCTTTATTATTTTAGGTCTCATGGGTGCCTGGCTGGTCGCAAGCTCGATTACTAAAAGCACTAGAAATTTTGAACGAGCCGTTAACGCTGAGGTTGAAAGGCTCAAAACTAATGCGGAAAGGATTCAATTAGACTTTGATAAATGTGAATTCAAAAGCGGTAGCTTTTCCCGCGAGGTGGAGGATCAGAACATGAGTCCTGCTTTTCTTTTCGCGCCGGGTTATTTGGCCTCTATGGATAAAAAGGTTACGGAAGCCGTCCATCAATCCTATTTGATCTATACGGAGATTGTTAATGGGGAAGCCGGCCAATTCATCAGCCAATCCTTCCCGGTCGACCTGGCAACACTTAAGTTTTATGTGCTGAATAATTATATAACTCTTTATGTTGACAGGTTTAATCGGGATAAATATGTATTCGAGCTGAGGAAGTAATCCAGCGGGTGAAGCAAGTGTATGCTTATACTGATTGTGTCTTCAGGAACATGAGCAAATCCGAATTTCATGTTAATTTGTGTGCGGGTCAAGAGCTGAAGCTGGCTGCACCCTATTTTTGGGGAGGCTATACAAAATAGGTATGAGTGCATGATTGCATAGTCAGTTTCTTGGCGAGAGTCTACCTTGTTTTTTATATTCTGATAGAGGGAAAATAGAATTACTATGATTAGGATAATTATTAGCGTAGTAATGGTATTTACGGCAACCAGCGTGCGTAGTCAAATTACAAAGGGTAATTGGATGTTGGGTGGCAATATTCATTACTCATCCACCAAATATAATAGCACTAATTTTGGCGACCCCCATACAAGCTACAACTGGCAGGTTAAGCCAAATATTGGTTATTTTTTTGTTGATAAACTGGCGGCTGGTTTAAGGGCGAACATTAGCAAAGTAGGTGACAGGGACAGGGGGCAAAGTTATACGGATTTCAATGTTGGCCCGTATGTACGTTATTACCTTCTGAAAGCTGATAAGTTGGTCAATATTTTAACGGAAGCTGGTTACGCGTTTGGCTTTGAGAAGGGGAGTATGCCAGGAACTACATCTAAGAACGCATTCAGTTTTTCCGCGGGTCCTGTCATGTACTTTAACAATGTAGTGGGGTTGGAAATGTTGTTGAGTTATTCTACCTATAAGTTCTCAAAATTTGCCGGCAGCAATAACAGCATTATGCTCGGCGTCGGTCTTCAGGTTCATCTTGAAAGGGAAAAGTGAGTTGGCTGATTTGGCGGCACAACTTCACTAATATTTTGCCCTTGCTACACAAAATTTAAGCGTAACTCGGGGTAAATTTCCAGAGATAAAGTGCTTTTATTATGAGACGATTGCTAGCGCTTTCCATTAGTTTGATTTTTTCAGTGGCTGCCAACAGCCAAATTGCAAAGAATAATTGGCTGGTATCTGGCAATGTAAGTTTTGCAACGCAGAAAAATTCGAGTGCTGCTTCGGTACAGTATAAACAAACCGATATTCAAATTTCACCCACTATCGGGTACTTCCTTGCAGATAATTTTGCTGCTGGGGTTCGTCCATCGTTTACGTATGGAAAGAATAATCTGGTTGCAAATGCAAAACCTACTACTATCTTTTCAATAGGCCCATTTGCAAGATATTATTTCCTGAAAAACGAAAGCCCGTTCAATCTCCTGGCCGAAGCAGCATACGCATATGGATCGGCTAAGCTGGCTTCAAATTCCCAACAGCACAGCTTTTCCTTTGCTGCTGGGCCTGTTCTATATTTTAATACATCAATTGGATTGGAGTTTTTAATGGGTTATTCCACTACAAAAGTGGTCAATTTTTCGGGACGAAATACAGCCCTAAGATTCGGGATTGGTTTCCAAATTCATTTGGAAAAGGAACAATAAATTGATTAGGGCAGTACCTCTTCACTCCACCTCCCAAAACCGTATCACCCCCTTCAGGTCTACCGACACCACCTGTGCCTGATTGGGCGACACTTTGAGTTTGCTGATACTGCCCTTATGGCCCTGGAGGGTTTGGAGCAGTTGGCCGCTTTCTTTGTCCCATACCCTAATGCTGCGGTCGATGCCGGCTGTGTAAATTTTGTTGCGGGCAAATTTGGCGGCGTTTAGTTGCATCTGGTAAGGGATTTCAAAAATTTCGCTTTCCTTTTCGGGATTGGGCAGTGGCCAGTTGGGGTGGGCCAGTTCCAGGGTGGAACTATTGCTGCCGGCATCCCATTTTTTGCATTTGTTGAAATGGATGCTGAGGATATTTCCCTGGGCATCCCTGTCGGCAAAGCGGGCCAGGTCCACACTGGTTTGTTGAATGATTTGGCCGCTGCGCAGATCCCATATCGTCAACTTTTTGGTGCTGATGCTGGTAGCCCGGTTTTGCGCGTCTATCTGTATTATTCGCCCCGGGGGTACACTACTATCGGGTTTGTGGCGGGTATAATCCTTTTGCATGTCGAACAAATGCAGTTGGCCTTTTTGGTCGTAAGCATAGAGGTAGCGGAAATCATCGGAGCAGCCGATGGTATTGGCCCAGGTAGAAGCGAGGGGGATGTTCCGGATGGGGTTGCCGTTGCGGGCATCGAGCACGATTATACCATGGAGCATGGTGGAAGCCAGTATCTCCTGGCGTACAGGGTTATAAGCAAGCGCGTAAATTTCATCATCCACCTGCGCCAGGATTTTTTCCCCATCCTGGCCATTGATGATGCGCGCGATACGTCCGCTATAAGTAGATACCAGCACGGTATCTTGCTCGCCGATATATAGCACGTCGGTATAGGAAACGGGGTTGATGCCGGTAAAGCGGTCGATAAAGAGTTCATTCGTTTGCGAGCGTACCTGAGAAGCAATCAGGAGCAGGAGAAACCATAAATTATTTTTCATGGGGATACAATTGAACAGGTTTACCGTTTCTTTTTAATTCCATTTGTCCGTCTTCATCATCCGTTGAAAGGTTGATTTTGTTTTGGCCGTTACGGCTCCATAGTTGCAGCGAAGTGGCGCCTTGTGGTTCCGCCACCAGCAGAAAATGTTGCGAGGTCTTGGAGTCGAGGGTGAGGAAGGCATTGCCGTAATAATCATCGGTTACATAGCCGCCTCTTTCCTGTCCTTCGGCATCAAAAAGCATCACACCCGATACGGAGCCGGTTTTTCCGCGCGCGGCCACCCGGTTGCCCGTAGCAAAGTTGGGCTCGGGCAGGTGGGAGCCGATCATTACCCGTTCAATACCGAAGGTATCCACCACCACAATACCCCGCACTTTCAGGATCTTGTCGCTGAAGTTGATGTCGGCGGGAGCCTTGTCTTTGGTCGTGAAAGAAAATAAATAGAAGCTAAAGGCCAGCATATTGGCCAGCGTAAGCGCATAGAATAGTTTTGGTTTCATGTGGTGGTTTTCCCTGTATACGGATGGGCGGGTAATTTGTTACAGTCGTCCGTATTAGGATTTTTAGGATTGGCGGATTTTAGGATGAGGGGATTAAAGTGATCGCAGGATTGGAGGTGGCAGAGTTGAAATCATCATTTCAGATCACTTTCCGCCGCGGCGTAAGGTTGTGTAAAATCTGAGACTGAAACCTGTTTGGGAAATTTTATCGGTACGATTGGTGCCGATTTGTTGCTTAAAATGCAGATCGATGGCATCCCAAATCGCACACGACCTCCCTTCGGGAGGTTATGAAAACAATGATGTTATTGCTACCCACACTACCTCCCTTCGGGAGGTAATATAACCTGATTATATTATGATACCAACACACCCATCCGCCGCGGCGGAAGGGTCCGGGTCGATTTGTTGAAGCCATCATGCCCCAATTCACCACGGCAGTAAGTAATAGTTAGTTAATTCCGCACACTACCCTCCCGACGGGAGGGTGTGTGGGTAGAAGAACACCATTAGTATCGATCTCCTCCCGAAGGGAGGTTGTGTGAAATCTGCAACCGAATTCTGTATGGTAAAAATTTAAGGGTTCAGTCTTTTGCTAATTTATTGTCGCATCGAATGGTTGTTTGCTGTTTAAAACGCAGATCGATGGCATACCAGATCGCACACCCCCTTCCGCCGCGGCGGATGGGGCGTACTGGTTGTTCTACTATGCAACTTTCCAGAATCAGATACCTGGTTTTCGCTTACAGGTAAGCATCTGGTGTAAGGGAGGTTTGAATAGTTGCAGCGAATAGCGTTGCGCGCCCTCAATATACCCCTGCCGAACCAGCCCCGTCCCTGTCTTCCCGTATGGCGCCGATCAGGAGTGTGCAGGTAGCAGGTGTGGGATTGCTGATGCTGTGGCGAACATGTTGCGGGAATACAAAGAATTCACCGGCGTGGCCGGCATAGGCCTGGTCGGCGATCCTGAGGGTGGCTTCGCCTTCGAGGAGGTACACAAATTCGGTTTTATCCGGATGGGTATGGGGCGGGTAGGCCGCGCCGGGTTCAATCCTGATCAGGCGGATGGACGTACTATCTTTGCTCAGCAATTCCTTGCTGCGAAAGCCCGGCACTTTGCCAGCCTGCCAGGGTAGCTGTTGGGGTTCTGTTTTCAGGTTCATATATCTATCATTTTAGTCGGCTGTCCTTTCCTGCTTTTGATAGAACTGTATTTTCGCAGCAAATACTTCGGCCATTCTGGCGGCACGCCATTTGGCTTCATCGGCTTTGTGGCCGCTGAATAATTCGTCTACGGTAGCATTAAAGAGTTCCAGCCAATTTTCAAAATGTTCCCGACCCACCGGTAACTGCGCATGCGGGGGAAAGGGGGCGCCATAATAGGTATGTTCGCCGAGGAGCACGGTTTGCCAGAAGCGGTACATTTTTTCGAGATGCTCTGGCCAGCGGTCCTGTATGCGTTCAGCAAAAATATTTCCCAGCAGGTTGTTGGCTCTTACTTTTTCATAAAAGCGATCCACCAGTTGCCGGATATCTTCGATGGTCAGTATATCCTTTTTCATGCTCATGCGGGATTAATTGACAGATAAGTGATGAGGTAGTACAGGGCCCAGCCCGCGAATCCGATGATGAGTATCCAAACCCAGGAGGGAATGCTCTTCGGGCTTTCGCTGCCTTCAATCAGGAATATTTTCTGGTCACCTTTCCCGTAGGCGTTGATCATGATGGGCAGCACTCCATCCACCACCGCGTTTTCGCGGATGCCTTCCACATCAATGGCCGGCCCATTTCTCACTTCGAAGGGAATGATCCGGATGCCTTCCTTGCCCGTGGGGTCCTTACTCACGATCTTTAGCGTATGCGGCCCGTCGGTGAGCTTGCGGCTGTCCAGTTCAAAATTCACCGGCGTGTTAAACACCGCCAGCGGCTGCGCTTCATCATCTATGAATAAGTATACCTTGCTGCTATTGGCCATGGTTGTCAAAATTTAGTACTGAATGCTTGATATGGGTTTTCGATTTTTCACCCGGCCTCAGCAACCATTTTACGGATAGAAATAATGTAACGAGCACGATTGCCGCCGCTATGGATATGATCAGATAGTCCCAGTTGGTTTGCGGACCCGCGCCATGGGTAATGCCTTTCAGGAGTTTGGGTTGCTGCCGCTCGCATACCGGGCAGGCCAGCGCCTGCATGCCTGTAGTGAGGAAGGCGAGGAGAGCGATGGGGTATTTTATTTTCATCTGCATGGCTGAAAGGGTTTATCGGCCTATTGTGCCTTTTGTTTCACAAAGTCCATTATCTTTTTAATTTCTTCTTCTGTAACCGTGGAAGCATTGTTGCCCCAGCTCGTTCTTTCGTGGTTGATGATGGCGGCTACTTCTGCGGGTCCCAGTTCCATATTGGTGCCTACGGGCGCCATGATGCCATATTCCGGTCGCGCATCATAGCCGTTCATGATGATGTCTACAAATAGTTCAATGTTGTCGCCCGTAACAATAGCGCTTCCCTTCAGGGGTGGGAACGCGCCCGGTAGTCCCTCACCATTGGCCTGGTGGCAGCTCTGGCAGTTGGCGGTATAGAGTGCCGCCCCATCCAGGCCTCCCGCGGCTGTGGCAGCATTATCGGCCGGGCTTGTGCGGGGTTTGTAGAGAAATTCAGGTGCAGGCGTTCCTTCGGGTAGCTTCACCTGTTTCAGGGATTGCAGGTAAGCCACCAGGTTCAGGGCGTCTTCGGTAGCCACCCATTTGCCTTCAGGTTCTTTCAGGTAAGCTTTGGGAACATTCACTACCACCTCATTCTTCGCCGGTTCTTTTGTAAAGCGGAACATCCAGGGGTATGCGGGCATGATGGATTCCCTGACCACAATGCGGGGGTTAAACAAATGCACCAGGTTCCAGTCGAGGCTGGGCTGGCGGTTGCCGATATCGGTAAGGTCGGGGCCCGTGCGCTCGGTGCCCATCAGGGTGGCGGTATTGCGCCAGAAATCGGTACGGCCGATGCCGGCATAGTCGGCCGGAATGCCGGGCCTTGACCCCCAGGTTTTGTCCATATCGAGGTTGCGCACTTGTTGTGTATGACATGCCACGCATCCGTTGGCAATATAAAGACGCTTGCCCTTGCTGGCCGCTTCGCTCAGCGGTTCCGAGTCGGGCAGGGGGGCATTGTTGCGTTGATTATGGAGGGCCGGAAGTATGGCCACCAGTAGCGTGAGGCCGGCAAAGAATAAAAAGGCCGTCCAGAATAGCTTTTTATGATTGGTGAAAAATTCCATGCTGCGCGATAATTAATGGTTATACAATTTTCTCATTTCCCTGCAGGCGCTCACCCAGTTTTTCGAGAGCCATTTGAGGAATATCGGGCATATCTGTTTTGCGAAGCATCCTGTACAGGTTGTACACGAAGAAGATATGCGAGAGCCACATGAGGCTGCCACCAATGGCCCGCCAAAGCCAGTAGGGCGCCATTTGCACCACCGATTCAATAAAGGGTTTTCCTTCTATCCACATTTGTCCGCGCAGGGTGGAGCCGATCATCAGGGGAATGGTATAGAACAGGAGGCCTACCAATGCCAGCCAGAAATGTGCGCCCACCGTTACCTGGGGGGCTTCCCTGCCTGTTATTCTTGGCAACACTGCATACATGCCTGCCCACAGGAAGAAGCAGATGATGCCATACATGGTGAGGTGCGAGTGCGCCACGGTGAAATCGGTAAAATGCCAGATGAGGTTGGTGGAACGGAATGCCTCCGCCGTGCCCTGCAGCGAGCCGGTAAAATAAAAAATGATGCCCACCAGGAAAAAAGGCAGGGTATAGCTGCCGGCTATCTTATGCCAGGCTCCTTTGAAGGTGAGGATAAAATTGGTGCTGCCGGCTACAACAGGTATCACCATGCCCACGCTGCCCACAATGGCTACGGTTTGCAGCCACCAGGGAATGGAGCTAAACACAAAATGGTGCGTACCTATGAGGGTATAAAAGAGAATCTGCGTCCAGAAAGCCAGAATGCCAAGGCTATACGAATAGATAGGCCGGTTGAGTTGCTGGGGCAGCATATAATACACTATACCGAGCGTAAATAGCATAAACCACATGCCCACCCCCTGGTGCATATAATAACCCTGTATGATGGTTTCGCCGAGGCCCTGTTGCCATTGGGGCATATAAGCGACCACCGTAATGGTAAGCGCAAAGAGGATGGCGCTTACAATATACCAGTTGGAAATATAGATTTCCCGGGTCTTGCGTCGGGCGATGGTTTGCCAGAAATTAATAAGTGTAAGGACCAGGGCCCAGCCAAAGAGCAGCATCACGGGCCAGATATACTCCCGGTATTCGCCACCACCATTGTTGATGCCCGCCATCAGGAAGATGCTGCCTAAAACAACAGCGAGGTTGATCAGCACCAGGGATTGCCAGCCGCGGCGGATGCTGGCCAGCCGGGTATTGCTCACCATGGGCACGATATAATAGCCAAGGCCCAGCATACCCAGTGAAGCCCAGCCCCAGAACACCGCATTGGTATGCACGGGGCGCAGGCGACCAAAGCTTAACCAGCTAAGCTGGTCTGCATCCGGCACCAGGAACTTTATGCCGAGGTATTCGCCCACTGTTGTTCCAAACAGCAACCAAAAGGCGGCACAGCCAAAATACCAGGTGATGAGCCGGGAAAGTGCGGGATCGATATAGGGTCTTTTTTGGGCCTTCTTCTTTCGGGCCACAAAGGGCAGATGGCCTTCCTGGTCGATAGGGGCGATCAGGCCTTTGTTGTCTTCCGGATGCTGATGCCCCGCAAGTTCGGTATTGCTGAGGCGGTAATCCAGGGCTCCTTTTCTTTTTTCGAGGGCCGCGAGCGCCTCATCGGGCGGCAGGCCCGCCAGGTAGTCGGCAAATTCTGCCGCTTCCTCTTCCTGCTGTCGTCGTTTTTGCTTTTTTACCGAGTGGTTCAGCTTTACGATCAGCAATAGCAGCGCCAGCAGGATCGGGATCAGTATCAGGGTGATGGTGATGAGGATGCCGCCTTCGGAAAGCAGGTTGCTCTTGCTTCCGCCATCCTGCGCAAAGAGCGATGTGGCCGGCAGCAGGGAGGCCAGGGCCAAAAAGCCCACCACACTGAGAGAGTTGCGTAGCCTTGGTGGCTTATAGTGAGGGGACTGCTTTCTTTTGGCATGCAGCAGGTAGCGAAGCTGGGCACTGTTGAGGGCCGTGAGGTAGTTATCAAAGCGTTGCTGTTTATGGCCGCTGCTGTTGGCCCTGGTTTTCCGCAGCAGCTCCCGGGTTTGCCGGGCCAGGAGCAGGCTGGCGACGAGCACGATTAGCAGCAGGATAACCAGGAAGACGATCCACATAGTAAAATAATTTAAGACCTTTTAATCCTTTATTAAATCAAAAAAAATCAGCGCTTCAGGTATCTTTCGCCCAGTTCGAGCGCGGCATTATAGTCGCCCAGTCTGGCGTTTTGCAACATGGTTTTTATTTGTTTGCGTACCGCCACAAAATCGTCGTGCACGGGGCAGGGCATTTTGGCCGAGCAGCTCTTGAGGCCCAGTCCACAGCCCACAAAGAGCTTGTCGCCATCGATGGCTTTTACGATATCGGCCAGGCTATTGTTCATACCGGCTTTGTCGAGATAGAAACCTCCGGTAGGCCCTTTGGCGGAGAGCACCAGCCCTTTTTTGCCCAGGTCCTGCAGAATTTTGGCGATAAAGGGTTCGGGTGAGCCGATGGCTTTGGCAATCTGCTTTACGCCCACTTTGGTCTGTCCCTTCGATTTTTGCGCCACAAAAAGCATGGCGCGAATTGCGTATTCGCAGGTTTTGGATACCATATACTTGCTTACAGGAGCAAAGGTAAGGAAGATGTGGGAATAAAGGAGGACCAGGTCTTTTATTTTTCGGTTTCCGGCAATTTAATACCGCACAGTATGGCGATTTGTTTCCACTTTCCCTGATTGATGCAATTATTTCTTTTCTGCTTACGCCGGGCTGGCCATCGCCTTGCGTTCCCGGCTCCATTTGCGGTAACCTGTAATTTGTTTGTAACCTTTTCATTTTGCATTTACTCTAATGAAGTGTGCGGGTGGAAAATGGCAGTAAACCCAAAAGAAAAGAAAAGGCAAATAAAAATAACCATGACTTCAACACAATCAAATCAGGTAGTAAAACAAGTGTTCAACTTGCTGCGATATACCTTCGTAATAGTTCCCATTGTAGCGGGTGCTGACAAATTTACCAATCTACTGGCCTCCTGGGACCAGTATATCAGCCCTTCCATGGCAGGCATCATTCCATTTCCCGTAACGGTATTTATGATGATTGTGGGTGCCATTGAAATTGCGGCGGGTATAATTGTACTCCGAAAACCTGAAATTGGTGGCTATATCGTTGCCGCCTGGCTCACACTTATTGCCCTCACCTTGCTGATAGGATTTGACTACGTGGATGTAGCGGTTCGTGACCTTGTGATGGCTATCGCAGCGCTTTCCATGGCGAAGTTATCTAAATTTACAGCGGAATGATAATGAAACAATTTGATCAGTTAACCGAGATGGAGATTATCAATCGCGTGTTGAGCGGTGATAAATCGCTTTACGAAATCATCGTAAGGCGCTACAATCCTTTCCTGTATAAAATTGGAAGAGCCTATAATTACAATCACGAAGATACGCAGGATCTGATGCAGGATTCCTACATAGATGCCTTCAAAAGTCTATCCCAGTTTATGCAGCATTCCGATTTCAAAACCTGGCTGGCAAGGATCATGCTCAATAACTGCTATCGCAAGAAGCGAAAGTTTAGTTATAAAAACGAGCTTTCAAAAATAACGGTTAACGAAAATGTAAGGCCTATGTTCAGCCATTCCAACAGCGATGCACAAACTGCTATTCAAAGCCGGGAAATAGGGTATATAATTGAAAGATCGCTCTCCAGGCTTCCGGAAGGTTATCGGATGGTGTTTTCGCTAAGGGAAATAAACGGATTTAATGTTGCTGAAACCGCCAGTCTTTTAGATATCACGGAGGCTAACGTGAAAGTCAGGCTAAACAGGGCCAAATCAATGTTGAAGACGGAGATTTCCAAATTGTGCTCTGCCGAAGACCTGTTTGAGTTCAATCTATGCTACTGTAATCCCTTTACGGAACGTGTAATGAAAATGATACATGAATTGTAATCCTGGTATGAAAGAATTATTGTCGACAGACATGGACCAAGGAATAGCGAAGGCACCCGTTTCTATTGATATCCCTGAATTAAGCCAAAGCGAAAAGATTGGCAGAATTACGCAGCACTTTGCGGAAATTATGCAAACCCTGGGACTGAATATGGAGGAGGAGAGTTTGAGTGGAACGCCTAAACGCGTGGCGAAAATGTTGGTGAATGAAATTTGCGGTGGATTAAACCCGCTCAACAAACCCAGGATCAGTCTGTTTGAAAATACTTTCGGGTATAGGAAGATGCTTGTAGAGAAGGATATAACCCTGTATTCCATTTGTGAACATCATTTTCTGCCCTTCATAGGTAAGGTACACGTTGCCTATATTCCCGGGAAGCATATCATCGGGTTATCAAAGATCAACAGGCTGGTACAATACTATGCGAGGCGTCCGCAAGTGCAGGAGCGTTTGACTATGGAGATAGCGGAAGCCATGAAGACGGTATTGCAGCATAGCGATGTGGCAGTACTGATTGAGGCCCATCATTTGTGCGTCGCGTCGAGAGGCATAGCGGACAGCAATAGTCAAACGGTTACGGCCATCTATTCGGGTCAGTTCGAGAATGAAGACAGCAGGAATGAGTTTCTTTTTCATATTCGCAATAAATCATGAGCCATTATGGATCCCGTTAAAATTCAAACCATCAATCATATTACGCCCGATGTAGTAAGGATTGTTTGTGATAAGCCGGAGGGGTTGTATTATAAACCGGGGCAGGCGGCTGATGTGTCGATTAATAAGCCCGGTTGGGAGCAGGCATTGCGAGCTTTCACCTTTACCTCCATTCCCGATGATCCCATACTCGAGTTTATAATCAAGACCTATCCTTCCCGTAATGGGGTTACGCGTCAATTGCTTTCCCTTGCACCGGATGACGAATTGCTGATCCATGATGTGTTTGGCGACATTACGTATAAGGGTGAAGGCCTTTTTATCGCCGGCGGTGCGGGCATTACGCCCTTTGTGTCCATATTCAGGCAACTGGAGCGGGATAAAAAGGTAGGAAATAACAAGCTCATCTTTGCCAACAAAACCAAGGCGGATATTATTCTCGAAGACCAGTTGCGTGGAATACTGGGCAAAAATTTTATCAATATTCTTTCAGAAGAAGTGAATGTGAATTACGATCATGGATTTGTTACGGCGGATTTGATCAACGCGCATATTCAGGAAGATAATCAATTCATCTATCTCTGCGGACCTGATCCCATGATGCGCGCCATAGAGCTGCACTTGTCATTATTGGCCATTGATGATGGCCTGATCGTCAGGGAGTCATTTTGATTTCGCATGGAGTTGCGGATTTAACTCTTTCATTCGGCAGGTCACGGAAGTCATGGCATTCTGCTGCTATGGCCACTAATCCGGTTTAGTTCATGCATAAGCATGCAGGCTGTTTTCCTGTTGCCGGGATGCGGGCTCTCTATGGATATTCATTAAGGGGCTATTCCATCCCGGAGCGTATAGACATGTTATTACTAATAAAAAATCAATATTATGAGAATAAAATGGTTGTATCTGGGCATCTCCTCCGTTCTGCTCAGCTTTTTGTCAGGATGCGATAAGTTGGGTATTGAGCATCCGGTGGCCGGGGAAGGGCACTTGAATTTACCCGCGCTGAATCCGGAACTGGTAAGCCAGGGAAGGGATATTTTTCGTTATGAAACCTTTGGCGATGAAACCACCTGGACGGATGTATTGAAGATGAACCAGGTGATTGAATCGGCTGTTGATCCTGCTACTGCATTGAGTGTAGGATTAAAAGTAGATGCAGCCGCCTTGCCGGCCGCGGTGGTTACCGGTATTCAAGATGGCTCTATCAGCCTGACGGATCCGCAAACCACACTGGCTTTGCTACAGTTGAATGCGGTAGTGGGTGTTAAGGGCGAAGTGAGTACAACTTCCACCGGTTCATTGAAATTAGACCGCGTGGGAATCACCTGCGCCTTATGTCATTCTACAGTCGATAACTCATTTGCACCCGGTATTGGAAATCGCCTGGATGGTTACCCTAACAGGGACCTCGACCCCGGCTTAATCATTTCCTTATCGCCCTCCTTAACCGCGGAGCAAAAGGCCATTTATGCCTCATGGGGCAAGGGAAAATTTGATCCAAGGTTCAATCATGATGGACTGAATAATCCGGTAGTAATACCACCTGCATACGGTTTATATGGCTTGCCGAAATCAACCTTTACGGGTGATGGCGATATAGAGCACGAATCAGTGGGACCGGTGGCCTACTGGAATCGGTATGTTGCGGTTACGGAAATGGGTGGGCATGGCAGGTTTGTTGACGCCCGAATTGGTCTTGATGTTGATAATATGGGTGCGGGACCGGATTTGGTAACAGATAAACTGCCGGCATTGCAAGCCTATCAATACTCACTTGCTGCGCCCAAGGCGGAAGCAGGTTCATTTGATGCCGCAGCAGCGGCAAGAGGGAAAATTTTGTTCAATACCAAAGCTCAATGTGCATCCTGCCATTCCGGCCCGCTCTTTAGTGATGTTATTGAGGGTGGAAAGCTGCATGCTCCTGAAGCCTCGGCCGCCGCTGAAATAGATTATGCCAGTCGTTCCGCAACAAAACAATGGAGGACTACTCCGCTGAGGGGAATATGGCAACATCCGCCTTATTTCCATGACGGTTCGGCCGCAACCCTTGCCTCTGTTGTGGACAGGTATAACGGTAAAAGAAATCTGGGACTCTCCGGCCAGGAAAAGACTGACCTCATTGAATACTTAAAGTCTCTCTGATTTGCAGATGGGTCCTCTATCTCTTGGGAGGCTTAGGCCTCTCAGGAGATTTTTTTTGAGGATAAGGATGGATGAGTGAATGACTATCGGCTTTGTTCGGCGCCGGAAAAATCAAATTGCGCAGGTAAATGAAATGAAAATGAATAGGCTGGAAAGATTTTTTTTCTCTACAAAGACGATGACCCTCTTGTTGAGCTTATTTGCCACATCCCTGGTGCTGGCCACTTTTGTAGAGAATGAATACGACACGGCAACGGCCAAAATTTTGATATATGGCGCAAGCTGGTTCGAATGGCTGATGTTATGGCTGATCATCATCTTTGTTTTCAATATCAGAAAGTACCGGCTTACTCGAAAAGAGAAATGGCCTGTCCTGGCTTTTCACGTGGCATTTATCCTGATCTTTCTGGGAGGCGCCATAACCCGCTATTGGGGATTGGAAGGACAAATGCCTATTAAGGAAGCGGAGACCTCGAACGAAATTATTAGCGACCTCACTTACGTGAAAGTGAATATCAGCGATGATACAAGATCCCTTACATACAAAGAAGCGCCTTACGTGATGTCCTATTTTAACCGGATGAATGCGCGATGGCCACTAAAAAGAGTTTTTAAGGAATCCTATGCTTTTCATAACAAGGTAGTGCGCCTAAAGTCAATCGACTATTATCCACTTGCCAAAGATTCCATCCAAAAGAAAGGATCCGGGCAGAAATTAGTAAGGATTGTCGCAATGGGACAAACCGGGAGGGAAACGCATCACATAGAAAGCGGCGGAGCAAAATGGATAGGCGATATTTTTTTCAGTTTCAATAATCCGCTTCCGGGAACGGTGCAATTGATAGAGAGTGGGGATCGAATGATCATTAATTCCCCGGTGTCGGGGCATGTTACCGCCATGCTGGGGCAGCAGGCGGGAATGGTCACCGATACGGCTTTGTTGCGCCGGCAAACAGGAATACTGCAAGCTTATGAATCCGGTTTTCTCGATTTCAGGTCGCTATATACAATCAACACCACTTCTTTTATTGTTCCTGACCCCCCGTTTGCCGGCTCAATTGTGCATTATAGTGGCGATAAAACGAATGCAGGCGACAGGACGCTTTCAGATCGGGTGATGTTTGAGATCAGTTCGGGCGATGAAAAAGATACAGTGCTGGTGGAAGGGGGCAGGGGGATCACATCTTATGCTGGCAAGGCTTATATCAACGGGCTTGCCGTGACAATAGGTTATGGGTCGCGAATCATAAAAACAGCTTTCTCCATCCGATGCGATGATTTTAAACTGGAGCGTTACCCGGGTTCCCGAAACGCTTCGTCTTATGAAAGCATGGTTACAGTATTGGACAACGGAAAAGCTTTGCCCAACCATATCTTCATGAACAATGTGATGGACTATAAAGGCTATCGCTTCTTTCAGGCAAGTTATTTCCCGGATGAGTCTGGCACCATCCTATCTGTCAATAAAGATTGGTGGGGCACAAGAATTACCTATGCCGGATACTTTTTTTTATTTCTGGGCATGTTACTTACGCTTTTTTGGTCAGGTACGCATTTCCGGAAGTTGAATGGGAAATGGAGAGCCGTTCATAGAAAAGCATTGATCCTGACGCCGGTGATTTTGTTTTTATCGATCGCCGGCGCTCAACATCCTTCGCAAATTTCTAAGGATAGTGTGGATGCGCAGGTTGCTGTAGCTGCTTACGCTCAACCAGGGGAACTGGGCGCTAAAACAATAAGCGCCGCTCATGCCAAAAAGTTGGCTCGCCTGCTGGTGCAGGATTTTCAGGGTCGAATTAAGCCCATCGATACACATACACTGGAACTGATAAGGAAGATTTCCAAAAAAGACAGGTATCGCAATCTGTCTTCCGTGCAATGGTTTTTGTCCATGCAGCTCGATCCGGCATACTGGTTTTCCCAGCCCATGATCTATGTGGGAACTAAGGGAGGGGATCGGCTGGCCAGGGAAGCCGGTACGGATGCGAGCGGTTATACCAGTTTTATGAAGTTGATGGATTCGGCTACCGGACAGTTCAGGTTGCAGGATCAATATATATCCTCATTCAGCAAACGAAAGGCTGATCAATCCAATTATGATAAGGAGCTGATAAGCTTAACCGAACGGTACAACATATTTGGAAATATTGTTTATGGATATTTTACAAGGATTATACCGCTCAGGAATGATGATGCCAATACCTGGCGAAGCTGGATTTACAGTACCGACAAGGAACCTGCGCTGCTCGACTCTGTAGCTTATGCCTTTATTGCGCTCTATTTTGATGAGGTGAAGAATAGTTTGCAAAGCGGAGACTGGACGCACGCGAATGAATCATTGGCGCGCATCAGTGCATTTCAACAACAATGGGGCAGCGCGATCATTCCATCAGATTTTAAGGTGGAGCTGGAGATACTGTACAATCGTGCCAACATCTTTTTGTGGCTCATGATCGGTTACAGCTTTCTGGGAATACTGTTGGTGATATTGGGTTTTGCCGAAGTGCTGACTGCCGATGCTAAATTGTATCCGGCTATCCGCAAGTTGATTAAAGTGCTGCTCGGTATAATGGCATTGGCATTGCTGACACAGTTTGCGGGCTTGGGCGTACGATGGTATTTATCAGGTCATGCGCCATGGAGTAATGGTTATGAAGCGATCATATTCATTTCATCAATAGGTGTTCTGTCGGGGTTGTTGTTGTACAGGAATCGGAATGCGCTGGTTCCGGCCGCAGGCGCAATTGTGGCCGTGATTATGATGGGTTTTGCGCATGGCGGTTCTATGCTTGATCCGCAGATTACGCCACTTGAACCGGTATTAAAATCCTATTGGTTAATGGTTCATGTGGGCATCATTACATCGAGCTATGGCTTTTTTGGCTTATCTGCAGTAATCTCCGTCATTTCTTTGGTCCTGTTTTGCCTAAAGCCCGGTGCAAAAGTGCGGAACTCGATTCAGGAGTTGACCGTGGTGAATGAAATGGCCGCACAGGTCGGCTTGTTTGCCCTTACTATTGGAACCTTTTTAGGCGGCATTTGGGCCAATGAGAGTTGGGGGCGATACTGGAGCTGGGATCCAAAAGAAACCTGGGCCTTTATTTCCATTATCTTTTATGCAACCATTCTGCATTTCAGGATTGTACCCGGCCTCAGGGGCAAATGGGTATTTAATGTAGCGGGCATGTGGGTAATCTGGACCATTATTTTCACCTACTTTGGCGTTAACTATTATCTATCGGGCCTGCATTCTTATGCCGCCGGCGACCCCATACCCATACCCCGTTGGATTCCGATTACGGTTGTCATAATGGTTGTGCTCACAGTGGCATCCTATTACAGAACAAGACAATTTGGTAGCAGGCAACTGTAGACGGCATTTAGGATACTACAGCTATCAGGGTTTTTTCGTCAGAGAATCGAATGCTATTCTTATTCGGTCTGCACTGTATCAACGGGCTTTATACATGGAAATGTTGTGGGTTATTACATTTTCATTGCCTTTCCTAAATCTACACTGAAGCAGCTCCGCCCGTATCTTCCCGAATGGCGCCGATCCGTAGCGTTCAACTGGCAGGTCTGTACTTGCTGATGCTGTGTCGAACATGTTACGGGAATACAAACGATTCGCCAGGATCTGCGGAATTTTGCCTATGAACAGTGCGAATTTGCCCTCCACTTATTATATTTACAATCAGTCTGCAATCGAATTTCACCATCACGAGTATACGCCACCATGTCGGAAACAATCACCTATCAATACGCATCAGCTTCTGCCTTACGAAAAACGGCTTCGGCTGAGGAGTTGTTTCTGGCAAAGTTCAGCGAGGTGGAGAAAAAAGAAGCTCCCTGTTTCTTTTGGGGGCGTTTGGCTGATCCCTATACCACCGCGCGTTGTCTTATTGCGCTGTCGAATGTAGTGCAGTCGAGCTTCAGTCTTTCGCCTTTTGAACTGGCCAAGCTAAAAGACCCGATTGTTACCGCCGGCAATGAGAAGATTCGCTTTGAAGGCTTTTCTCATTGTGCCGGTGTATATGCCCGAGTGGATGTATTGCCCGATGGACATGATGGCGAGTTTTTGGAAAATGGCACCACCAATGTAGATTTTAACCAACCGATGATTTCTGCTTTGAGCAGGGTAGGGCGCCAGGATAAGTTGTTGCTGGCGGTGGGTAAAAAAGAGATCAGCCTGCAACAGGAAGGCCAGGAGAAAGTGATAGAAAGAAAAGTGCCCCTGCCCATAAAATGGATAAAGGGACTCACCACGGTGCAGGTGTATTTGTCGCAGGCCGACAAAGCTTTTTCCTTTAATCGCATGCAGGCGCTTCAGTTGTTTCAGTCCATTCCCCATGGAAAACCCAAGGCGGATTATTATCTGCAGATGCGTGGTGCCAGGCCGATCTTTTCACCGGTGAAATCGGCCAGCGGAATTTGTGTGGGTGGCGTGCACCGTCTGCGATTGCTGGAGCCACTCCTGCCATTGGCAGATGAGCTGCGTGTGTTTCCGCAGGCAGATATGCAATCCACAACCTGGCAACTTTATTTTGGCCATCTCCGTTTCAGCCTTTCCCTATCGCGGGATAGCTGGCGGGGATTTTCGGGTGAAGGGGCCGCGCTCGAGTCGCTCATCGACGATATTCCCGAGGCATGGCTCGATGCGGTAGACAAATACAGTTATGCCAACCAGGCTTTCAATCCCACTTTGCTGGCGGCAGAGGAGGGCATTGATCTGCAAAAAATGGATTCCATCACTTCGCGGCTTTCCGCGATGGGGCTGCTGGGATTTGATTTGGATGAAAATCATTTCTTTTATCGCCGTCTGCCCTATAAACTCAGCCGTATCCTGAATCTGAATCCGCGCATGAAAGATGCCGAGAACCTGTTGGCTGAAAATAAAGTGGAAATCCTTTCGCAACAGGGAAGCAGGGTAGAAGCCAGGGTTGCCGGCACGGGTGTGCATCATGGGGTGATCCTGAATGAGGATAAGGAGCGCTGTACCTGCACCTGGTTTAGTCGTCACCAGGGCGAGCGGGGACCCTGTAAACATATTCTCGCGGTCAAAAAGCTCATATCGCTTCAATAATTTTTTCATGACAGTATCGGAACAGTTTAAGGCGTTGGTGGAGAAAGAACAGGAGCCGGCTATGCTCGAATTGTTGCGGACAGCAAGCCAGGAGCAGCGAAAGGAATTGGTGCCCCTAATCAAGAAACTGGAACGCCATTACTTCCAGTATGTGGAAGGCGCGAATGGATCTTTTAAAACCAGAGGTACCCAGGAGCACAGAAGCATGCTACAATTAGCAAGTTTTATCTGTTTTAGCCGATCTGAGTATGAAAAAACATTTTTTGCCCAATGGATACTTGACAGGAAACGTTTTGAAAAGGTGATAGACTGGTATAGTCCGTCATGGTTAAGCGATTTTATCAACAAGACAGCAAGGGATGAATCCATTTATTTTTTAGATTATGAATGGGTGTTGGAACTGGAGGCACGATCAATACTCCGACCATCCAAAGAACTTATCGCCCGCACGCTTCCCCCTTTTATTTTTGAAACGGTCGAAGATCCAAAGTGGCGCTATCTGTTTAAACCGGAAAAGCTGCTGAAATATGAAGCCACCCTTCGGGAACATATCTGGTTTGTTTTCGAGTGTGAAACCAATATTCATTTTGCAGAACATCGTATAAATTTCGGTAGTGACCAGGAAATGAAGAGTGTCAGCTGGATTGATGCATTCCTTGCCTTATCGGCAGAGGGTAAAATAGATCGCCAGCGCGTCCTCCAGGCATCGTTGCTGGCTGCCAACAGAAATTTCAATAAAAATTTATCCGGCTGGTTCATCGGTTTGTTTGATAAGCTGGAGCCCTTGGCGAAGGAATTGCTGCCGTTGCAACAGGACCTCTTTGCCGTACTGGCATCACCGCACAGCAAAGTAGTCAGCAGCTCACTTCGCCAGATCAAAAAAATTGGCAAAGAGAAAGAGTTCAATGCTGTTGCATTTCTGGATACTGCACCCATGTTGTTGTCGACAGAAACAAAGACCATCCTGCAATTAGCTTTACAGTTGCTGGAGAAATTGGCGCAGCAGAAACCGGAGCTTACTAACCGAATAGCGCAGCTCTCAGCCCAGGCCTTCCTGCATCAGGATGAGGGCATACAAACAAGGGCGGCAAAGATCATCGACAAATTCAGCGACAAGACCGATCCGGAACTCATAGCCACATTGCAACCCTACCAGCAAAGCATGATGCAGGCGGCCGTTCGGATCCTCGATTTTTTACCCGCCAATAATGCGGAACAGTCATTGAACGAGCATGCAGCTCAGGAGATGGAACAGGCGCCGGAAGAAAAATGGCAGGTCCTGCCTGCCGTGGAAAGCATGGATGATCTGGTATTTCTGGCCAGCCAGGCTTTTGACAACAACGAATCACAGCATATCGATCTGTTGCCCGCAGCCCTGATCAACTGGCAGCATCAAATAAGGGATGAAAATATTGATCGACTTGAACCGGCATTGCAGCGGGCCATAAAACTAACCTCAGGAGATTTCCGTTCCAGCCAGGGATTCCTGGACCATATGCTCGCCATTTTTTTTATTGACTACTGCATTCACCTCGTTCACACATGGCCAGGGGAATCCAGGGCCCTGAAAGAGCTGTTTGGAAAGTATGATGAGCGGGAAGGAAATCAAATTCGAAGCTGGCTTGCAATTGTTCCCGGTAAATCTTACCTCCAGAATTGGTCGAAACGCGGGGATGATCCATTTTATACTGCTTACAAGAATTTCCTGCTAGAAGCGCTGCAGAAACTTAAAAAAGGCGATTCGCTTCCGCTATTGAGTACACCCACTCATGAGCCGGCCTGGGTAAGTCCACAGGCGCTGGTGGAGCGGATATTAAAATACCAGGAAGCCGGGCAACAACCGGCCACTATGGATTTTCAAATAGCCCTTTCCCGTTGCCATCCTGCGCTTTATGAGGAGCAGGCAGGCAGTTTAATAGCGCAATTAGCGGGTGAAATCAAAGAATTAGTGCTTTATCGCCTGCAGCAGCGAAGGGAACTGCCGATTTCTACTGCATACCCGGATTTCTGGCTTACGGCGCTATTGTCGCAAACAACAAAGGTATTTCACCCGGTTATGGAGCAGTGGGGCTATGCTGAAACAGATTTTTATCGCTGGGCCGGTCGCACAAGCTGGCAAACGGTGGACGAAGAGTACACCGCTGAGGAGTTTGATTACAACAAAGGGAAGTACTTCGCCGTGACGAGGCGGCATAAAATTTTGAAGCTCGATCAATATGGTACTGCCAGGAAAGAAGCAAAAGGTCTCTCAAAACTGATCAATAAACTTTTGCCCGAAAAGAAAGAACCCCCTGCGCCTTTTTTTAAATACTGGCAAATTAAGAGCCTGTATTTCACCAACGAAGGCAATGATATGCGCCGCATGCTTTTGCTGGCGCCGGCAAATCCAGAAGCTTTTCTGCTACCCGTGTTGCAGCAGGTGATGAAGCATACCGATTTTGCCGGGGAGGCCGACAAGAGAATGGCTATTGCCCTGTTACAGACCTTGCACGGGCTCGAGGTACATTACACAGAAACAGGCCATCTCTTTATTGGCACGGCCATGTTGATGAATGATAAAACCGCTGCCGCCCTGTCCGCAGAGTTGTGGATCAACGGAATCACCCACCATAAATTGGATCCGGCGCAGATGGGCAGGGTAATAGGTCACCATCAGCGGATTGAATTTGCGCACATGCAGCGTCTCAGTAACCTGATTCTGCAACAGATGTTTCGGCTATCGGCCGTACATAACCGGGCCCTGCAGATTATGCTCGAAAACATGTTTATCCAATTGCCCCCGCAGCCCGTCAAAAACCTGAAAAAGCTACTCGAAATCTATGGCGAACTCCTCGCTTTGAATAGCAGTACCCCGCCCGCCAGCGTGCGGGAAAGATTGGAGGATTGGAAAAGTACGAATGCCTTGAAGAAGCTGGTGGAGGGGATGTTGGAAGGGAGGTGAAGACTACCACCGGAACCTGTTTGGTAAAATTTATCGGTACGGTTGGTGACGATTTGTTGCCTGGACGCAGATCGATGGCATGCCAGATGGCACACGACCTCCCTTCGGGAGGTTATGAAAACAATGATGCTATTGCTACCCACACACCCTCCCTTCGGGAGGGTGTGGATTTATGCCTTGAAGCATCATAGCCCAATCTACCACTGCAGTATGTGAATGGTAGTGGATTTCAAAAGTCGCCCATCCGCCGCGGCGGAAGGGTCCGGGTCGATTTCTTGAAGCCATCATGCCCCAATTCACCACGGCAGTAAGTAATGGTTAGTTAATTCCGCACACTACCCTCCCGAAGGGAGGGTGTGTGAAAGCTGACACCGAAACCTGTTTGGAAAAATTCATCGGGTTGGTTTGCGGTGAATTGTTGCTAAAAACGCAGATCGATGGCATGCCAGATGGCACACGCCCTCCCGCTGGGGCGGGAGGGATAATGGTTGGCTCAACGCTTTGATTTTCAAAAGCCAATTTGTATTTTACAAATTGTAACAATGCTTTATCCGGCAATGTCTTCTATTGCTTTTATCGATATTGAGGTTAATCCTGAGACCGCGAAAATCACGGATATCGGTGGCGTTCGGTCGGATGAAGCCAGGTTTCATCAGAACTCCCTGCATGCGTTTGCCGATTTTATTAAAGGATCATCATTCATAGCTGGTCACAACATCATTCAGCATGATCTGAAATACCTGCAAAAGGCCGGCCTGACGCATATCGATAGGAATCAGGCAATTGATACTTTGTATTTTTCGCCATTATTATTTCCGCAGAAGCCTTATCATCCTTTGCTGAAAGATGATAAAATTCAATCGGACGAAAAGAACAACCCGTTTAATGATTCATTGAAAGCGAGGGAACTGTTTCAAGATGAGGTGAAGGCATTTAAAGCCCTCAAGCAGGAATCCCAAATAGTTTTCTATAATCTCCTCCATAACATACCTGGATTTTCAGCTTTTTTCCGTTATATCGAATTCAACATCGTTGCGGATCCAAACGAACTGGAAGCGCTGATCAGGGAGGAATTAAAAGAAAAGATTTGTGCGCATAGCAATTTGGCTCGATTTATAAGCGAGGATCCCGTTGCACTGGCCTATGCTTATGCGCTGATCCAAAGCAATGACAGATATTCCATCACGCCACCCTGGGTACTTCGAAATCACCCGGCTGTGGAACGTTTATTATTTCTGCTTCGAAATAATCCCTGTTTGCCGCGATGCAACTATTGCCAAACTGCATTCAATCCTTTACTGATTCTGAAAAGCCAATTTGGTTTTGACGGCTTTCGATCCTACGATGGGGAGGCGCTACAGGAGAAGGCGGTGAATGCGGCCATACAGAATAAGTCGTTGTTGGCGATTTTTCCCACAGGCGGTGGCAAGTCGATCACTTTTCAGGTGCCGGCCTTAATGAGTGGCCGAAATGCAAAGGCGCTTACAGTAGTGATCTCCCCACTGCAATCCCTGATGAAAGACCAGGTAGACAACCTGGAAAAGAAGGGAATTACCGATGCCGTCACTATCAATGGATTATTGGATCCCATAGAGCGCAGTAAAGCGATTGAAAGGGTGGAGGATGGCACTGCCTTCATCTTATATATTTCGCCTGAATCTTTGCGCTCGGTTACCATCGAAAGATTATTGTTGAAGCGAAAGATTGCGCGTTTTGTAATTGACGAAGCGCACTGTTTTTCGGCCTGGGGGCAGGACTTCAGGGTTGATTATCTCTATATCGGCGATTTTATTAAGGAACTGCAGCAAAAGAAAGAACTGAAGACACCCATCCCCATTTCCTGTTTTACCGCTACAGCCAAGCCCAAGGTTATTGAGGATATCAAGGCCTATTTTGATGTAAAGCTGGGTATAGGACTGGAAACCTTTCGAGCGACAGTGGCCCGGGCCAACCTCCATTACAAGGTTTACCAGAAAGACAATGAAGAAGATAAATACAGTCAGCTTCGATATATCGTTGAGTCGAGCGATTGCTCCGCTATCGTGTATGTATCGCGTACGAAAAAGGCCTATATACTTGCCCAGCGTTTAACGAATGACGGCTTCTCCGCAAAGCCCTATCATGGAAAGATGGAAAAAGAAGAGAAAACGGCAAACCAGGATGCTTTCATGGCGGGAGATGTGCGAATCATGGTGGCGACCTCCGCATTCGGGATGGGGGTAGACAAAAGTGATGTGGGGGCAGTTATTCATTACGACATCTCTGATTCCCTGGAAAATTATATCCAGGAAGCCGGCCGGGCCGGGAGGGACGAAAACATACAGGCCGATTGTTATGTGCTTTTCAATGAGGAAGACCTGGATAAACATTTTGTACTGCTGAATCAGACCAAGCTGGGGGTAAAAGAGATCAACCAGGTGTGGAAAGCCATCAAGAGCCTAACCTACACCCGGGAAAGAATTTCCAATTCAGCGCTCGAAATAGCCCGAAAAGCTGGATGGGATGATAGCATTAAGGAGGTGGAGACCAGAGTGCTGACCGCGATTGCTGCTTTGGAAGATGCAGGCTATGTGCAGCGGGGCCAGAATATGCCGCGTGTTTTTGCCGACAGCATTCTGACAAAAACAGCACAGGAAGCTATTGACAGAATTGAAGCATCTACAAAAATTGAAACGGAGTGGAAGACGGATGCTATAAGAATAATTCGGAAGCTAATATCCAGCAAGAGCAAAAGACTGGCGATGGACGAGCTGGCTGAATCCCGAGTAGATTATATCGCGGATCAACTGGGGATGGAAAAGGAAAAAGTGATCCGGATTGTTGAACTCTTGCGGGAAGAAAATATTCTGGCCCAAACAAAGGATCTTACTGCTTTTATAAAACGCGGCGAAAACAGTAATCGTTCCCTGTCGATTGCGGAAGGATTCAGTAAACTGGAGAATTTTATCCTATCGAAGTTAAAGGAGGAAGCGGCGGTTTATCACATCAAGGAAATCAATGAGCAGGCGATGGAGGCAGGTATCCAGGATAGTTCGGTAGCAAGGCTCAAAACCATTCTGAACTTTTGGGCGATCAAGAACTGGATCAACCGGACTTACCCGGGTGGCTCCAATAATCATGTTCAGATTGGCCTGTCCCAAAGCAAAAGCGGGTTTGCGGAAAAATTGGAGAAAAGGCATTTGCTGGCCAGGCAGATTGTGGAGTATTTATTCGAGAAATCGCTGGAAATAGAGAGTGATGAAAAGCAGGATGATATCTTGATGGAATTTTCCGTGCTGGAGCTAAAAGAAATGGCCGAGGCCGGGCAGGGCTTGTACAAATTTGAAGTATCGATAGATGATGTAGAGGATACGCTTTTCTATCTTTCACGAATTGAGGCGATAAAAATTGAAGGTGGTTTTATGGTGGTCCACAACAAACTCTCCATAAGTCGCCTGGAAAAAAATAATCGTATCCAATACAAGGAAAGTGATTATGAAAAGCTGGGGCAATATTATCGTCAGAAAGTGCAGCAGATTCATATTGTAGGAGAGTATGCCAAAAAAATGATCCGTGACTACAACGAAGCGTTGAAGTTCGTTGATGATTACTTTACCCTTAACTATCCATCCTTTCTGAAGCGCTATTTTCCGGGATCAAGGGAGGAAGAGATCAATCGTACGCTAACGCCGGAAAAATTTACCCGTTTGTTTGCCAGTCTATCGCCTGCGCAGCTTAGCATTATTAAGGAAAAAGAGAATCAATGCCTGGTGGTGGCAGCGGGTCCCGGGAGTGGAAAGACGCGGGTGCTCGTTCACAAGCTGGCTTCCTTACTGATGACAGAAGATGTTAAGCATGAGCAATTGCTCATGCTCACATTTTCCCGTGCCGCCGCTACGGAGTTTAGGAAAAGGTTAATGGAGCTGATTGGCAACGCGGCAGGATATGTTGAGATTAAAACCTTTCATTCTTATTGCTTCGATTTGATGGGCAGGGTGGGGGCCCTGTCGCAAGCAGATGACATCATCAAAAGGGCAGTTGAAAAGATAAAGAACCGGGAAATTGAAATAAGTCGCATCACCAAAACCGCCCTGGTAGTGGATGAAGCACAAGATATGACCGCGGATGAATTTGAATTAGTCAAGACCCTGATGGAAGTAAACGACGACTTGCGCGTGATACTGGTTGGCGACGATGACCAGAATATTTATGGGTTTCGCGGAGCGGATTCAAAATACATGCATCAACTTATTACGGAGAAGAATGCCGCCAGGTATGAGTTAATAGAAAACTTCCGCAGTAAAGCGAATATTGTGGATCTGGCCAATCAATGGGTGGCAGGCATACGTGAAAGATTGAAATCGCAGCCAGGCGATTCCAACGACAAAGCAAATGGTACTATTTCAGCGGTGCAATATGCGGGAAACAATCTTATCGTACCTGTTTGTTCGACTTTGTTGCAAGCGGACCTGACAGGCACCACCTGTGTACTTACAAAAACCAATGAAGAAGCAGCGTTGCTGACGGGCATGCTAAAGCAAAATGGCTTATCCGCAAAACTGATTCAAACCAATGATGGATTTCCGCTTCATAATCTTTATGAATTGCGCTATTTCTCCAATCTTGTTTTGGCCGATGACAGTTCTCCAGACATCAATCTGGATGATTGGAAGGAGGCTGGCAGAAAGCTCGTGCTACATGCGAGGCAGAGCGACAAATTGGAACTTGCCCTGGCTGCCATCCGCGCTTTTGAATCCGTTAATCCCAAGCGGATTTATAAGAGCGATTGGAAGGCTTTCCTGTTTGAATCAAAGCTGGAGGATTTTGTCAGGATCGGTACAGATACTGTTTATATTTCCACTATTCATAAAGCAAAAGGGAAGGAGTTTGATAATGTATATATTCTATCAAATCAATTGCGACCGGATCGCGACGAATTGAAAAGACTGTTGTACGTTGCCATTACCCGCGCTAAAAATAATTTGGAAGTTCACTACAATGAAAGTTTTCTTCGTGGGTTGAAGGTGTCCGGTATGAGCTATCGGCAGGATAGCGAAGTGTACCCAGAACCTGCGCATCTGGTGATCTCATTGACGCACAGGGATGTGAACCTGGGCTATTTTGAATATGTGCAACCGAAAATGGTTGGGTTGCTAAGTGGCAGCCCGCTCAGCATATTGAGTGACGGCCTTGGAAACGCGCATGCGCAGCAATTGGTAAAGTTTTCCGGTGGGTTTAAGGCTACACTCGAGGGCTATAAAGCAAAAGGTTACCAATTGACTTCTGCCATTGTCAATTTTATGGTCTATTGGAAAAAGCAGGGAGGCGATAGGGAGGTTATGATTGTGTTGCCACAGATTGGGCTGGTTAAGGCAAAAGCTTGAAGGAGTTTGGTGACGGTTTTTGGGGAGATCAACAGTCTGAATTAGGATTTTTAGGATTTCAGCATGGTAGGATGAGGGGATGATAATGAAAGCTGGATTAGAGGTTAGCAGGAATTTCATGAACTGTTTCGGAGGTTTTTTACACGTAGCTCCTATTTTTCTTATACTCTTTATTTTCCGGATGATTCACGTTGTAAACTCTTTTAAATTCCAGGCTTTTGGCGCCGAAGTTGATGAGGAGGCCAACGGGCAGATTGTAAGCCTGGCAATAGTTCATTGCTTGAGCAAGATGTGTATTTTCAAGTCTAATTTTGGCTTTCAGTTCCAGCATGATCCGCCCTATACAAAAAAAATCAGAACGGCACATTCCAATTTCAAATGAATTTCTTTCAAACAAGGTTTGCGGCATTGCTTGTCGATATTTCCCTATTTTAGCTACTTCATCCAACTGCCTTAACCTTGCATGAGCCAAATTATCATAGCGAAAAGGAGATGCTGGCGCAGATGGCTGCCGGCAGCGAAGTAGCATTCCGCCAGTTTTTTGAGCTGTATCGCCGTCGCTTGTTTTCTTATTTATTTCGGATTACCAACTCAAGGGAACTGGCGGAAGACGCCATGCAGGAAATATTTCTCAAGCTATGGGATAAGCGGGAACTCTTTCTTGAAATAGAGAACCTGAATGCCTACCTGCACCGGATGGCTCATAATTTTGCTTATCATGGATTCAGGCGTATCGCCAAAGAGGCATTAGTGCTTGATCATCTGCGCGCAGGTTCTGATAAATTAGTGGCTGAGCCGGAAGACAGATTGGTTTCGAAGGAAGTGCAACTGTATATTCAGTCGCTGGTTGACCAGTTAACTCCACAGCAGCGCCGCGTTTTTCTGCTCAGCAGGGAAGGGGGGCTTAAGCAGGAAGAGATTGCTCAGCGGCTTGGAATTTCTCTGTTTGCCGTAAAAAAGCATATGGTGGATGCCCTTCGCTTTTTAAGGAATGAAATTTCGGGAGAATACGGCTCCCTGGCCATTGCACTTTTTGTTCTGTTCGACCTTAAGTATCCGGGTGGTTAATTTTTTTTTACTTTTTTCTTCTCCTGTTTTTCTTTTCTATACTCTCATTATTATGACAGAAAGAATTTCTTACCTGTTCCAGCAATATATGGACCGTCGTTGCACTCCCGAGGAGCAAAAGGAACTGATGGGTCTTGCGCTGGAGGAAGATATGCAGGAAGAATTAAAACGTTTGATTGAAACGGCCTGGGAACAAACAGGCGACCATGAGGATATAAGGGAGGAGAAAGCAGCGGAATTACTGTCGGGTTTATTTCCTGATAGTGAGCAGGCAGTGGCAACACCTGTGCGGCGAATGCGCTGGCGCAGATGGGCTGTTGCTGCAGCACTGGCCGCTTTATTGCTAGCATGTTACTGGGTACTTGAGTTTCAGATGACGCCGAAGAATAAACCTGTTGCTGAGCAGCAGGGGCCTGAAGATGTAGCCGCTCCGGACAAAAATCGAGCTTTTATAACACTTGGCAACGGAAATATTCTTTACCTGGATTCGGTAGACAATGGTGAACTGGCCTTACAAGGCGCTGTTCAATTGCGAAAGAATGGAGATGGAGAAATCGTATATGCAACTTCCCCGGGAAGAAGTAGTTTAATGGAAGGCAACAGGAACCTTATCTATAATACACTTAATAACCCAAGGGGGTCGAGAGTAATTGACATAATCCTTAGTGATGGATCGCGGGTATGGTTAAACGCCGGTAGTTCGTTAACCTACCCCGTGCAGTTTGCGGATGATAAAAGAGAAGTGTCCATTACAGGTGAAGCTTATTTTGAAATAACCAAGCAATCTGGTAAAGGTTCATCAAGGTTGCCCTTTGTGGTAACTAAAGACGAAATGAGTATCACGGTACTGGGAACGCAGTTTAATGTGAATGCCTATGAAGACGAAGAGGATATAAAAGTTACGTTGCTCGAAGGAAGTGTAAAGGTTGGCAGCGCAAAAGTCAGCGATCTGAGTGCTGCGAATAGCATAGTGTTACAACCGGGTCAGCAGGCGATTGTGAGCAGGCAATATGCGATTAGTACCGCCAGCTCAGTAGATGTGGAGTCGGTAGTGGCCTGGAAGAGTGGATTCTTTTCTTTCCGCAATGCCGACCTGCCGACGGTGATGCGGCAGATTGCCCGATGGTATGATGTGGATATTACTTATGAAGCCGAAATTCCCACCCGCCGCTTTGGCGGCGAAATCTCAAGGATGGATAATATTTCAAAAGTCTTAAGAGTGTTGGAAGAGAGCAAAGTGAAGTTCAGGATAGAGGGAAAACGAGTAACGATACTTCGATAGCATGGTTAGATTTTGTTGGATTTTAATCAACTATATGCATCCTGTGAAATTCGGTAAGTAGAAAATTTGGAGGGCCCAAAAAAAGCCGGAAGTGGTGGAACACTCCCGGCCAAAGCCTGGGTCAACCCAAATTCACATTCGTTCGACGGACTGTTTCATTGTTTAACCCAAACCTATCCCGAGGGAATCGGGACAAGCAAAGTTATGCATTTTAAGGGCTCTTTGCACGTCGTTTCAATACGACGGCACTCACCAAAACAACTGCTGTTGATCATGAAATTTACAGCTATCTTCCTTTTGTTGGCCTGTCTTACTGCAAGTGCAAGGGGATATTCCCAGCGGGTGACTCTCATAGAAAAGGATGCTCCCCTTGAAAAAGTTTTTCTACAAATCAGGAAGCAAACAGGCTATGTCTTCTTTTTTGACGAAGCCTGGCTTTCGAAGGCAAAAAAGGTCAGCATTACTGCTGTTAATGTTCCTTTAGAGGAAGCTTTAGAGCTATGTTTCAGTAACCAGCCGTTGTCCTTTACCATTATTGACCGAACTATTGTGCTAAAACCGGCTGCATCCCCATTGCCGTTTGAAGAAGTTCCTCCGCCATTTATTGAAGTAAAAGGAAGGGTGGTGAATGAGAACGGAGATCCTGTAATTGTGTCGGTGGTCATCAAGGGCAGCAAAAGGGGCACAAGCACCACCGAACGCGGTGAGTTTGTACTCAGTGACGTTGACGAAAATGCCATATTGGTAATTAGTGGCGTTAACATTGAAAGCGTAGAAATAAGGGTTAATGGAAGAAAAGACCTTGGTGTAATTGGCGTTAAAACCAGGCTGGAGGAAATTGAAGCAGCGGCGGTGAGCACGGGTTATCAAAGAATTCCCAGGGAAAGAGTTGCGGGATCATTCTTTACGGTGGACAAAGAGTTGATTGACCGCCGGGTTGGCCTAAACGTGCTTCAACGGTTGGAAGATTATGTACCGGGCCTGGTATTTCAACGCGACATTGAATCAAGGCATAATGAAGAGGGTAGCGTGATGACAATCCGGGGCTCATCCACCATACTTTCAGAAGGTCAGCCCCTGATTGTGGTGGATAATTTCCCCTATGAGGGCGATATCAAGAATATAAATCCTAACGATGTACAATCTATCACCGTATTGAGAGATGCTTCTGCGGCTTCTATTTGGGGAGCCAGGGCGGGAAATGGGGTGATTGTTATTACCACCAAGAATGGGCGATTCAACGGTAAATTCCAGGTATCGGCAAATTCCAATTTTATGATTGGGGAAAGCCCGAGTCCTTATCACTGGCCACAAATGAGTATGAATGATTATGTGGATGCAATTGAAACGCTATTTGATAATGGTTATTTCCAGTTTCCGACTGTAAGGTATAATACCGTCGTGCCTCCGCTGATGCAGACCTTACTGGATCGGAGGGACGGCAGGATTTCTGATATAGAGGCACAAGCCCAGCTTGATCATTTTAAAGCACAGGATGTTCGTCGTGATTTTGATAAGTACTATTATCAGCGTTCTGTTAACCGGCAATATTCCTTAAATATTTCTGGAGGAAGCGATCGACACCATTATGCATTAAATGCCGGATATGATGATAATGATGCCTACCTGCAGCATAATTCCTACAAGCGCCTGAATCTTGAGGCGAAAAACACCTGGCGATTATTGAATAATAAATTGGAGATCAGTGGCGGCATTAATTATATCCGCACCGTTGATACCCGGGCAAATCCAGGTCCGCCGGTGGCTGGTTTGATTAATGCGAACGACTATGGTATTTTCCCCTATTCACGCCTGGCTGATGACAATGGCAATCCACTTCCTTTGTATCTATACAACAAACCCGACCTTGACGAAGCGATGGACGACGGTTTGCTCGATTGGTATTATTATCCGATCGCTGAACTGGGTTTGTCGCCAGACATTACAGAGAGTATCGATTACCGGCTCAATGCATCGGCCAGTTATAAAATATTGCCGGGGCTTAAGGCTGAAGTCCTGTATCAATACTGGAATAATATAGTGGATGGCCAACAGCATTTATCGGCAAAGAGTTATGAAGTGAGGCATTTGATCAACAACTTTACCCAGGTATTGCCCAACGGGTCATTGGAGTATCCGGTCCCCATTGGAGACATTCTGGATTACCGCAATTTGAAAGGATTTTCCCATAATTTAAGAGGACAAATGCATTTCAACAAGCGTTGGAATGACCGGCACGAGATTTCCGCGCTGGCCGGGGCGGAAATGCGTGACCAGCAAATCAGAGGCCGAACCGGTCGCTACTATGGTTACGATTCAGACTTGGGATTGAGCATGCCCGTTGACCAATTTGGAACTTATACGAGCTATATATCCAACCTTAACAACCTGGTTATTCCGGCCAATCAAAATATATCAGGTACTACGAACAGGTTTCTATCCTATTACGCTAATGCTTCGTACACTTTTCTTAACCGCTACAGCATAACCGGCAGTTTTCGAACGGATGCGTCGAATATATTTGGTGTGGAAACTAACAACAGAGTTAAGCCATTATGGTCTGCGGGCTTAAGCTGGTCATTACACGATGAACCGTTCTATCGGTCTTCTCTTTTCCCTTATTTAAAGATAAGGGCCTCCTATGGCTACAATGGGAATGTTAATAATTCAGTAGCAGCTTTGCTGACCGCCTATTATTTGTCTGCTTTTTATAATCGAAACAGTATAGGCGCTATTAACGCACCCTATGCGGTAATATCCAACCCACCCAACCCGAATCTGCGTTGGGAAAAAGTAAAAATTGTGAACTTCGGAGTAGATTTCGCAACGCGCGGAAAGAGAATCAGTGGAAGTATTGAAGGTTATTTTAAAGAGGGGATTGATTTAATTGGTAGCAATATGTTTCCACCTTCAAGTGGAGTAACTTCCTTTCAGGGCAATTTCGCCAGCACGCGTTCCCAGGGTATCGATATTTTATTGAATACCCTGAATGTGGATGGCGCTGTTTCATGGCGAACCGACCTTAATTTTAGCTTTGTCAGGGAAAAAGTAACCCGATTCGGATTAGAACCTACTATTTCCGGCTTACGGACTTATGGTGACGGAAGAAACAGTCCCGGATCCATCCCGCTGCAGGGACGGCCATTGCATGGTATATATTCTTATCACTGGGCCGGACTCGACCCAATGACGGGTGATCCCATGGGATTGTTGGATGGAAGCCCCAGCAGCAATCATCAGGCCATCCTCGCAGGCTATACAAAAGGAGATCAACTAAGGTATCATGGCCCGGGCAGGCCGACATTTTTCGGCGCCATTCGAAATACAGTGAGCTGGAAAGGGCTACAGGTTTCAGCTAATATCAGTTACCGCCTCGGTTATTATTTTAGAAGACAAGCAATCAGTTACAGTTCATTAACCTCCTCTCCTTATCGGGCAACGACGGATGATTTCGCGAGGCGTTGGCAAAAGCCAGGCGATGAAGTTTTTACCCAAATCCCAAGTTTTCGTCCGGAGCTAACTGGAGCTGCTGCCAGCAACCGCAATATCTTTTCTCTTTTAAATTCTTCTCTCATTGAAAAAGGGGACCATATTCGATTGCAGGATGTAATGGTCAGTTATTCACTCCCGGAAATCAAATGGCTACCATTGAAGCGTGCGGAGGTTTATGTTCATGCCAACAACCTGGGAATAATCTGGAAGGCAAGCGACAAAGTGAAGGACCCCGATTTCAGAAATTATATCGCTCCAATCCGTACGATTGCCTTTGGAGTTCGGTTCAACTATTAATTACGCTGATTAATCATTTGCAAATGAAATACCTATTCAATATACTGACCATAGCTTTATGCGCTGCTTTATTGCTTCCTGCCTGTAAAAAGGATTTCCTGGATGCCAAACCGGATATCAACATGATTATCCCCGACAATTTGGATGCATTGCAGGCATTGCTGGATAATTCTGGAAAGGTGAGTGCTAGTTTTCGCGGAAATCAGGAGATTACCAATGGTGATTTACTGGCTCCGGACAATATTTATTTGTCCTCAGTAGTCGGTAGCCAGGTTTTGTACACCTGGGAAAATGATCCGGGTTTATATAATCATGACTGGACGGCAGCTTATTCCAATGTTTTCCTCATGAATTCCGTACTCGAAGGCGTCAGAAAAGTAGTTATTGAGAACCCCGGTGATGCTATTCGAAAAGACAACATAAAGGGCAGTGCTTTATTCTTCCGTGGAATTATTTTCTGGGATTTGCTACAAAACTTTGCATCGGTTTACGAACCTTCTGCCGTTGAGGAACCTGGTATTGTACTTCCCCTTTCAAATAATGTGCAAGAAAGACTGGGCAGGTCGAACGTGGAAGAAAGCTACCAGCAGGTAGTAAAGGACTTAAAAGAAGCTTTGCCGCTGCTTCCGGATGAAGTAGTTTTTAAAACCAGGCCAAATCGTTGCGCCGGTTATGCAGCGTTGGCTCGTGTTTATCTTTCAATGGGCCTTTACCAGCAGGCCGGCTTGTATGCCGATTCAGCTTTGCGCATATATTCTACATTGATTGATTACAATACACTTCAAAAACCCCTGGAGAACTCCAATCCTTTTGTACGGTTCAATGATGAAGTTATCTTTCAAAGCATGCTGTCCTCGACAAGTATTACAAGTATTGGTTCCACCGCAGGTTTTGTTGATACTGCTTTATATGCACAGTATGAAGAGAATGATCTTCGGAAAAAATTATTTTTTGCCAAAGTAGGTGACTATTACAGGCTGTCGGGGCGGTATAGCGGCATTTCAAACGGATTTGGCGGATTTGCAACCGACGAATTGTATCTTATTGGCGCAGAATGCAAGGCGCGTGCAGCTAAATTTGCAGAAGCCATGCAAGATATGAACACCCTACTGCAAACCCGCTGGAAGTCGGGTACTTTTATCCCCTTCAGTGCGGCCAATGAAACGGAGGCGCTACAGATCATTCTTGCTGAAAGAAGAAAACAGTTATTGTTCAGAGGATTGCGATGGACCGATCTTAAACGACTCAACAAAGACCCTCGCTTCGCTGTAACATTGTTGCGGGTAGTTACAGGTACACAATACACTCTTCCACCCAATGACCCGCGATACCTCTTTTTGATTCCTAATGATGAGCTTTTTCTGAATCCATTGGTTAGTCAGAATCCCCGGTAAGAATCGTCGTTTAAGCTGATCTCATACTTGGCTCCCTGCTTTGATATTCAACTGGCAGATGGCAGGGTATTGTGTAACTATTCATTTAAATGCATATGGAAATAATTAGCGTTAATCAATTAGGTCATACCTACAATAATGGACGAAATTGGGCGATCCGGGATATTGGTTTCACTATTGGCGCCAGCGGAGTTGTGGCACTTTTGGGGGCTAATGGTGCCGGTAAGAGCACTTTAATGAACATTATTTGCGGGGTAATCAATCAGACACAGGGCGATGTAGTCATTAACGGTGTGAACACGCGTCGGCGTTCAAGGGAAGCGAAACGTCATCTTGGCTTTTTGCCACAAACCCCTCCGGTATATTCCGATTTAACGGTTGATGAATATCTGACACATTGTGCAAGAATTCGTCTAATGGAAAAAGCGGAGATTCCCGGCGCTTTGAAGCGCGTGAAGGATCAGGTGAATATTGGACATTTCAGCAAAAGACTTATTCGAAACCTATCTGGTGGATACCGGCAAAGGGTAGGAATAGCCCAGGCAATCATTCATCAACCTTCATTAGTGGTATTGGATGAGCCCACCGTGGGATTAGATCCTAACCAAATCATCGAAGTCAGGAATCTCGTAAAGGAAATAGCGAGGGATAAGGCTGTTTTATATTCAACTCATATCCTACCTGAAGTGGAGATGATGTGCCGGGAAGTACTAATGATCGATAGTGGTAAGATATTATTTGCCGGTTCATTGGATTCGTTCCGCGAAATAGAAGTGCCCGATACGGTGTTGTTGTATATGAACAGGAAGCCAGATGAAAATCTCTTATTGTCCATAGAGGGAGTTGTTTCGGTAAAGAATACAGAAGGTATTTGTTACAGGGTTGGCGTGGAAAACAGGAAAGGGATTACAGAAAAATTACTTCATGTGGCCGTGGAGCAGGGCTGGGGCTTGCAGGAAATTCATTATGAAAAGAAGTCGCTCGACGATGTATTTACACGGTTGACCAAACCTGCCCTTCGTTCAATTTCAGAATCGAACCAGCAATAAATTTATGCAACAAATTATAGAAATCGCCAGGAAGGAATTGCGAATGCTTTTCTATTCTCCGGCTGGCTGGATTACCCTGCTCATTTTTGGAGTTCATGCCGTTTTTTGCCTTGTTGGCAATATTGACAGTAGTATTCGTATGATGGAAAACCATGGTTTCTCCGAGAGCTGGTACACTCGCGAATATTTTTCAATTATTAGAGGCGTATTCCCGCAAATAAGCTATTATCTGTTTCTCTATATTCCCTTTCTCACTATGGGGCTATTCAGCAGGGAATTTAACGAAGGCGGCGTAAAGCTTTTGTTTTCCTCCCCAGTTCAAACTCATCAAATCGTTCTCGGAAAATATGCGGCAACACTTGTTACGGGTTTGATGATGATCATTGTCTATGCTTTATTGGCAATAGCCGTAAGATGGTTTGTAATGGATAGCCTGGATATTCCACTGCTCCTAAGCGGAATGCTGGTGAGTTATTTGGTTATATGCCTTTATTCGGCCATTGGTCTTTTTGTTTCAAGTCTCACCTCGTATATGCTGGTAGCAGCAGTAGGTACCTTTGCAATTCTCTTTGTTCTACAAACCTATTTGAATGAGTTGATTGGCCATCATCAGCCTCAATTCCTGCAGTTGATTATTTCAGAGTGGCTTCCTCCGGCTAATCACCTTCGCGGTATGTTCGGAATGTTGCCTGTAAGTGATATTGTCTATTTTATTTTGATGATCCTGTTCTTCTTAACGTTGACATGGCTACGGGTATATTTTCTAAAAAATCCGCGGAGAATAGTCCACAGGGTATTGACTTATTCCTTTTCGATCTTTATTCTATTTCTGGCAGGATGGCTAAGTTATCAACCCAGCCGTTTCACTTATCTGGATCTTACAGGCAACAAATTTTATAGCCCGGGCAAGGAATTGTCGACTGAACTGGAAAGACTGCCGGGTCCATTGAAATTTAAAAGATATGTAAATGTGCTCGAGGACCCGGATGCGGGTGCTATACAGGGTTTCGAAGGCGTTATCAATACCCTTCATTCATCGAGATCAGCCATGCGGATAAAGCCGGAAATTGAGTATGTGCCGTATTATGCGCATACCGAGTCGTTGGACTATTCCCTTTCGAGTACCGATTCCTCGTTGCGCGACGCGGAGCAGCTTGCTTCAAAAAGTAAGATCAGTTATAACCGCAGTTCCAGAGGCTTGGATCTGGAGTCACTAAAGCAGTTAGCTGTTAAAAAGTTTAGCTGGTTGAGGGGAAGAGAAATTAAGACTGCTGCGCACCTGAGTAGTGAAGTTGGCCTCTTATCCCCGCTCAACAGGCGTGTGTATTTCCTGGAAAGTGGAAATCTTCGCGGGCGACTGTCTATACACTTGGGTGCGCCAAGGGAAAGGGAATTAGTTACGGCTCTAAAAGTGATGAATCAGGGAGAATTGATTGCCGGGTATTTTCAGGAAAATGGCGAGCATGATCCATTGGCCGGTATTGGTAAAGGATATTACCGTGCGCTCGGTAACCCAAATTCCACACTCTCCCTGGTGAATAATGGATTCAAGTTAATGCGAATGGGGAAGGATGATGCAATTCCGGATTCGTTGTCGTTGTTGATAATTGCAGACCCGTCCAAAGCTTACAATGATACTACTATTGGTAAAATTTGTGATTACCTGGATAGCGGGGGCAACATGTTACTGACCACTTCACCGGGAAATGAAGCGGTAGTTGCGAAGCTTTTACATCGGCTTGGATTGGAAGCAGGTGAAGAAAGTAATTGTAACGGATATGCAAAGATTTATGCGCCTTCTGTGAAATCTGATTCAGTTAGCGGCATCCTTCAACGCCAGGTATTACGGCTGCACCGATCATCCCATCCATCTGTGCTTACGGATCTGGATGGTATTGGATTGCCAATCGCTACTCGCAAAGCATTGTCCATTCGAAGAAACGATTCCGTCGGTCAATTCACCTACTTTCCGCTTGCCTTATGTGAGAAGGATACAATCATATATGGACTGCAGCGCAAGTTTAATGGAGTAGAACAACGCATATTGATAGCAGGCACAGCGGATTTTATGTCGGATGAAATAGAAGGTATTGGATTCAAAAGTTCTTTCAATACCGGTGCGGCCAATTGGGCCTTTGTCTCCTCCGTATTTCATTGGTTTACCAGGGGCGATTACCCCGTATTCATCAGTAAGGTTGAACCTGTAGAAAGGCTTACCATGAGCGATTCGAGATGGTTTAAGTATGGGCTACTATTACTAATGATCCTCCCGTTTTTGATGGTTGGCCTTCCCCTGCTGATTAGACGAAGGAAGATGTAGCAATTTATCGTTTACCTCACAAAAAAATATTGTATGACTTTAGTAGTAAGATTGAGTTTGGTTGCGCTGCTTTTGACGGCTTGCAACCGCGAAGGAGATATCAACTTTATGGGCGATGTTTCTGATGTAACTGAAATTGTGAAGCCAGGTGAAAAGGGTGCAGGAGCCATAATTCCCGACTTTAAATGGCAGGACCGCAATGGCCAGGTCAAAAGTTTTCGGGAGGTAGCAGATGGAAATCTGGTAATCGTGAATTTTTGGGCTACCTGGTGCCTTCCCTGTAAAATGACTTTAGTAGCGCTTCGTGAAATAAATAAAAAGTACGCCGATAAGAATGTGGTAGTTATTGGTATTTCCACGCTCGATCCCACTGACCCGGCCTACCGGCTGCCCTATATTTCGAAATTTGTGGAAGAGCGGGGTTTTGGCTATCAGGTGCTTCTTGATACGGATGAGAAGGTTATGTGGTCTGCTTTCGGAATGGAAGAGGGCGGGGGGGTACCCACTATGGTTTTCGTCAAAGACAATAAAATAGTGAAAGCCTTTTCGGGTTCACAAACCGAAGAATCGCTCAAGGTTGAAATTGAGAAGCTATCAAACTAAACATTTTACAATGAGGCAAATGTCTGCGATCGCCCGGAGAGAGATGAAAGTATTATTTTTTTCTCCTATTGGCTGGCTGGTATTAATCGTTTTCTGCATTCAGTTGGGTTCTCTGCTAAGTGCCAATCTTTCTTCAAGGACTTATTCCGTTTGGGGTATCAGTGAAATCTCCACTTCATTAACCTACAACATCCTTTACGGAAATGGGGCCAGCCTCATACCCGGAATTGCTTCCGAACTTTATTTATATATTCCTCTCCTCACAATGGGCTTACTGAGTAGGGAGTTTGGTGAAGGCACTATGAAGTTGTTGCTATCATCACCGGTTCGGGTGCGGGATATTGTATTGGGAAAGTATTTTTCTATGATGGGCTATGCTGGCGTGTTGGTTGGCTTTATTGGTGTTCTTGGAATTTTGTTGGGATTATTTGTTATTGACAATCCGGATATTGGTTTATATCTATGGTCACTTTTTTTAGTTTTTCTGGTTATTTGTGCTTACGCTGCTATCGGACTATACGTATCGAGTCTTACCAACTATCAGTTTGTGGCGGCTATCGGTACTGTAGGGGTTCTTTTCTTTCTCAATTATGCGAGTCGCCTTTCAGTAGCCGGCAGCGATAGTGTTTTTTCTGCCATTTTGATTTGGTTACAGGGTTTTTCATCTTTGAGCAGCTTCAAAGGATTTGTTGGTAGTTGGGAAATTCTCTTCTTTGTACTGGTGATAACGCTTTTCCTCGGATTGTGCTACCTGCGATTACAAAATGTCCGCAATCCGGGATCATGGTGGAAGAAGGCAATGCGGGTGGCAATGCTTGTTTTTATTGTTATTTCGCTGGGTTATATAAGTTCCCGTCCTTCTATGAAGTATTATGCGGATGTTCGAAGTTCAGAGGTCAGCGATACAAAGATTTTGATTGACCGCACTGATGTTCCCACCTGGCGTTTCCTGCTAATGCAAGGGATCCCTGTTATTTTTTTAATTACTGGTTCAATCATGGTTATTCGCAGAAGCCGGCAATAAGTTGGTAAAGCTTAAAACGAACTAATTGCTATGTTTTGATTACTTTAGTTCCATTCAAGCCACTGATGGAACGGGTTAAGGACTATAATGAGAAAGACTTATTGCTGCGTATTGCGCAGGGTGATGAGCAGGCGTTCAGCGAACTTTTCGATCGCTATAGTGCGAAAATTTATTCTGTAGCGCTTCGCATTACCCGCTCTCAGGAAAGCGCCGAAGAGCTGCTACAGGATACTTTCCTGATTGTCTGGCTCAGACGTGAACAGCTTTCTTCTATCCGGGATTTTGATGCTTACCTATACATTATTGCGAGAAATGCGGCCTATAGAACGCTGAAAAGGATTGCCCGGCAGCAGGATAATATGGACGTTTCCATGGAAGACCTGCTTGTTAACGATAATAGGACGGAAGAGGACATTTCATTTCGCGACCTGAACGCGCAACTCCAGGTGGCTATTGCCAAACTTTCTCCTCAGCAAAAGCAGGTATACCATTTAATAAAGGATATGGGATATAGCCGCGAGCAGGCAGCGCAGGCGCTTGGCATCAGTTCCGAAACGGTGAAGACCCATCTTGATCGGGCGATGAAATCGATAAGAGCTTTTCTGATGGCCGATTTAAAATTGGCGCTGCTGGCTTTAGCTTCGGTGCAGTGCATTCGGTTGTGATTTTTTTTTAGCCATGTCCCCCATGGCTTTCATTAGTGCACTCTTCACTAATAGTTTATGTATAATAATCCCGGAATGGAAAATTTACGGTTGGAATATTTATTGGATCGCTATTTGGCCGGTACTACTGAACCAGAGGAAGAAAAGGAGTTGATGGCGCTTATTGCGAAGTCAGACGAAGAGGAAGCGCTCCAGGAACTGCTGCTCCGTTTTATTGGTGAAGCGCAACCCGAGTACCAGCCATCCCAGGAAACGAGGGATGCTATTCTGGAAGCCATTTTCAAGGTTCAGCTTCCTGGTCAAGTTGTCCCGCTAAAAAGCCGCCCGAAAGTCTGGCGCTGGGTGGCTGCTGCAGCCATCATCCTGTTTTTGGTGGGAGGCTCTTATCTTCTTTTCATCAACAGAAATGGGGGTGAGCCAGTTATCGCCCTTGATCAATCGACCCATGATGTAAGCCCCGGATCCTATAAAGCGAGGCTTACGCTTTCCGATGGATCCACTATTGTACTCGATAGCGCCAGGGCAGGCCAGCTGGCCCGGCAAGGTAATACGGTTATCTTAAATAAGGGTGGAGAAATAGCTTATGAGTCCGGAAAAGGAGCGATAGATGTTGTTTACAACACGGTTTCTACCGGTAATGGAGAGACCTATTCTTTTTCGCTGCCCGATGGGTCCAAAGTTTGGTTGAACTCGGCTTCTTCTATTCATTTCCCGGTAGCATTTTCCGGACAGGAAAGGAGGATAGAAGTGAAAGGGGAAGTTTATGTAAAAGTGGCTCATGATCCAAAAAAGCCATTTATCGCCGCAGCCGGCGGTTTGGAAGTGCTGGCACTGGGTACCGAATTTAACATCAACGCCTATGCCGATGAAGAAAGCACCAGTGCCACATTGGTAGAGGGAAAAGTGAAATTGGCCTCTGCAAGAGATTCGAAAGCGGAAAGGGTTTCTTCTTTAATCCTGGAACCCGGTCAACAGACAAAAATGCTGCGCAATGGTGAGTTAACGGCGGCCGCAAAGGTCAACGTGGATGAAATTGCCGCCTGGAAAACGGGACTTTTTCATTTTGAGAGTGCTGACCTCAAGACCATCCTCAGGCAGTTTGCACGTTGGTACGATATTGAAGTGGTGTATGAGGGGAAAATTACAGACCGCAAATTTTTCGTAATAGTGAGCAGAAGCACTTCGCTGAAAGGTGTATTGGAATTATTACAGGACAACAATATTTTGTTTAAACTGGAAGGAAAGAAGTTGATAGTACAATCAGCCTAATACAAAACAAAGGCCGCCACGTGTGGAAGACGAAGCGGCCGGTGTTTAGCAATAATAATTCAAGACTGTTGAGAATCTCTATTTAATCACCAAACAATGCAAAGCTATGCATTTACTAACTGCTGACAAACCCCATTTGTTTGGGGCCATTTACCGTTCTTTTAGCTGCAAGAGCGGGACTCTTAAACTGATAAGAGTTATGAAGCTGACTGCATTTTTCCTATTAATCGGATGCCTGCAATTGTCGGCCAGGGCCGACGGACAGGAAGTGACACTCAAGGTGGAAGATGTGCCTTTACGGGTGGTATTTCGCGAAATTCAAAAGCAAACCGGCCTTAATGTAATGGTCGACGAAAAGCTGCTGAAAAAGACGGGCAGGGTTTCCATTAATGTAAGCCACACTCCTGTGGTGGAAGTGCTTAATATGTCGCTCAGGAACGAGCCCCTTGTATATACCATTTCGAATGGGCGAATAGTGATTAAGGCAAAGGAAGCCAGGGAGGTGAATGCCCCCATTATTGTTGTAGTAGAGGAGGAGCCAACCGGAATAAAAGTGAGTGGGCGAATTGTCAATGAGAAGGGTGAGCCGGTAGTGGCAACCGTGCAGGTAAAAGGCAACAAGAATAAGGGCACCACTACCAACGAGCAGGGTTATTTCACGTTGGAGGATGTGGAGGAGAATGCCGTTTTATTGGTAAGTGGAGTAAGCATTGAAAGTTTTGAAATAAAAGTGTCAGGGCGAACAGAGTTAGGGGCTTTCACGGCCCAAACAAAGGTACAGGAAGGGGATATGGTGGTAGTGAATACGGGTTATCAGCGTATTCCGCGTGAGCGGATAACAGGGTCTTTCGTGCAGGTCGATGAAAAGCTAATTAATCGAAGGGTGAGCACCAATTTACTTGACAGGCTGGAAGATGTTACATCCGGTGTACTTTTTAACAAGGGTGCCGGCTCAGAAGCCGAACCCATTACGATTCGCGGAAGGTCAACTATTTTTTCCAATACCGAACCGTTAATTGTAATTGACAATCTCCCTTATGACGGGAGTATTGATAATATTAACCCAAATGACGTGGAAAGCATTTCTATTTTGCGCGATGCGGCTGCAGCTTCAATTTGGGGAGCCAGGGCAGGAAATGGAGTAATTGTAATCACGACTAAGAAAGGTCTCAGCAATAGTAAACCGTCTATCAGCTTCAACACCAACTTTACCTTCGGGGAATCGCCAGACCTGTATTATGTACCGCAGATGGAGATGGGTGATTTCATAGAAATTGAAAAGGCATTATTTGCAGCGGGTGTATACCGTAATAATGAACGTTCTTTATCAAGAACAAAGCTTTCCCCTGTTGTTGAAACGCTTATTAAACAACGCGATGGATTGATTTCTGCCGATCAGGCCAATACTCTAATTGAGTCTTATAAGTTGAATGATATTCGTAGGGACTTGGATAGATATTATTATAGAAACAGTCTTAACCAACAACATGCATTAAACTTAAGAGGCGGTTCCAATAATCATCGCTATGTCGTGAATGCAGGTTTTGACAGAAATCTATTAACATCTGTTGGAGCATTTACAGAGCGTTTTACGCTCGGCACGCAGAATAGCTGGTCGCTAATTAATAACAAGTTGGAATTATCGGCAGGGTTCTATTTGGCACAGAATAAGAATTACTCCGATACAAAGCGTCCTCAAGCTGAGCCTTACGAAAGGTTGTCTGACGATGACGGCAATCCCTTACGTGTGCTTAGGGGGTATAGCGAACGTTACATTAATTCTATCGCCAATGACGGATTGCTCGACTGGACCTATGTTCCATTGCAGGAACGTGGACTGGAAATATCTGATGACCGATCTTTTGATCTACGTACAACTGCCTCTGCGCGCTACCAGTTTATGCCAGGCTTAAGTGCGGAGATGATTTATCAGTACTGGCAAAATAATGGCAAAAGCAGGACATATAATCCACTTGCCACTTATTTTACCCGCGATTACATTAATCGATACACGCAAGTAAATCCTGATGGAACATTGTATAGGCCAGTTCCCGAAGGGGGCATATTGTCGTTAGATAACTCAACTGCTCGAAGTCATAGTTTTAGAGCCCAGGTAAATTATTCTAAGCAATTTGGGGACCACACCATATCGGCTCTTGGCGGATATGAGGCAAAAGACAATCAGGGCGATGCCAATTCTGTTACCTATTTTGGATACGATGATGAATTAGGCCTTAGCCAGCCCGTTGATTTCATTTCACGGTTTAGATTGTATTATAATCCGGGCATACAAACAGCAATTAATCCAGGCACTAGTCATAAAGGTACAATTGATAGATTTATCTCCTATTTTGGCAACATTGCTTATGCCTACAAGCAGCGATATTTTCTTACATTAAGTGCAAGAAAAGATCAATCTAATTTGTTTGGCGTTGATGCGAATATGCGCGGTGTACCACTTTGGTCAGCCGGACTTGGATGGAATATAAACAGTGAATCATTCTACCAGTTGGAATGGCTTCCGTTATTGAAAATTCGTGCAACTTATGGGTACAGCGGAAATGTCAATAAAACCCTTTCAGCTTATACAACCGCTTATTTTTACGCTTCTCCAAACTATGATATTATACCTGGATTATTGCGTGGAGGCATCTACAATCCGCCAAATCCAGCTTTACGCTGGGAAAAAATCCAATCGATAAACCTTGGGCTTGACTTTGAATTAAAGAATCGTGTTCTCAGCGGAACAGTGGAATGGTTTAGTAAGAAAGGAATGGATTTGATAGGGACCGCACCTGTACCAGCTTCAACAGGAGCCATAACATTTACAGGCAATTTCGCGAGTACGCTTACCAGTGGGCTTGATTTAACGCTTAACAGTAATAATTTATCCGGGGCATTTGAATGGCAAACAAAGTTTCTGTACAGTTATATCAATGAGAAGATATTGAGCTATGAAACAAGGTCGAATGCTGCGAACTATATGTCATCCTCCGTTTCGGGTTCAAGATCTGCTTCTATCTATCCCCTTGAAGGCAGGCCTCTTTTCTCGGTTTATTCTTACGCATTCGCTGGTTTGGATCCGCAAACCGGCGATCCACTTGGCTATTTAAACGGAGACCCCAGTAAAGACTATAATGCAATTATTAACGCGGCTACCCCGGACAATATCGTTTTTCATGGCCCTGTAAGGCCGAAGCATTTTGGCGCCATCAGAAATGATTTTTCATGGAAAGGATTCTCCCTATCAGTCAACGTTAGTTTTCGCCTTGGCAATTATTTCAGGCGAAGATCCATCGATTATTTCTCCTTGCTGAGAGGTTCAATTCAGCATGGCGACTACACAAATAGGTGGCAGCAACCAGGTGATGAGCAGTGGACCAATATTCCTTCCATGCCTGCATTAACCAGCAGTGCGACTGTTAGCTCCCGACGAAATAATTTTTATAGAAATTCATCGTCATTGGTGGAGAAAGGAGATCATATTCGTTTGCAGGATATCCGTTTAAGCTACCAGATTACCTCACAGCAGATAAAATGGTTGCCAGTTAAGAGTGTTGAATTTTATGGGTATGCAAATAATCTCGGAATTATTTGGAAGGCTACCAAATTGGATATAGATCCCTTTTCCATTTCGAGTAGGCCTTTAAGATCTATTGCACTTGGGTGTAAAATCGATTTTTGATTATTTATTCACTTTGCCAATCATTTTTTATGAATATCTATAAATTAATCACAAATATCCTGATCGTCATTTGTTGCAGTTTATTTTTCGCTTGTAGCAAAGAGTTTCTGGAGGCTAAGCCAAATAAGGACATTGTGGTGCCTAAGTCGGTAAAAGACATACAGGCTATACTTGATAATTATTCTATTCAAAATAGGAACCCTGGAGTTACATTCATAGGAAACGACGATTATTATACTATCGAAAGCGCATGGAATAACTACAACCCTTGGGAACAACGATTATATATCTGGGCTGAGAAGCCTTTTGAGATTGCTGAAACTACCATTTTTGATTGGATATTTGGATATGAATCCATTTTCGAAGCGAATGTATGTTTGGAGCAATTAGCGTTGTTGCCGCCTTCAGATTCAGTTGACGTGCGCAGGCTCAAGGGAACAGCACTTTTCTTCCGGGCTTATAATTATTATGGGCTTTCTGAACTATTTATTCCGCCCTTTAGTGAAAGGGATAATGATGAAAAGGGTTATTTGCCTTTACGTACATTGCCTGATATCAATCTGAAGGTTCCATTTGCCACAGCCAAGGAAATCTACAAGTTGATTGTTGACGATCTTGAAGAAGCAATTGAATTGCTGCCTGAAGTCACAGAATATCGTACCAGGCCAACAAAATGGTCGGCTCATGCCATGTTAGCTCGTTTTTATTTGGCGGCTGAAGAGTATGAGCTAGCGCACTTTCATGCCGAAAAGGTGCTGACATCGCCTTTGTATCAATTGCTCAATTACAATGATCTTGATCTAAATAATAGCTACCCGATCCCTCCTTTGAGTAGTGAAGTAATTATCCATTCAGAGTTGTTGCATGTTAGTTTCAATGGGTCAAATCTTTCGATGGTTGATTCGGTATTGTACTTGTCATACGACGACAATGATTTACGAAAACAAACTTTCTTTCAACCCCAGGCTGGAGGTTGGCCCCATTTTCAGGGCAGTTATACCGGTGGGTTCCGTTTCTTTGGAGGTATAGCACTTGATGAAATTTATCTGATCTTGGCGGAATGCAAAGTACGGTTGGGGCAGATCCCGGAAGGTTTGGACGTATTAAACGAGCTGGTTGAAAAGCGATGGCTGGACGGAACCTTTACACCGTTAGCTGCCGCAAATGAGAGCGAGGCTTTAGGTCATGTGCTTGAACACCGCCAAAAGGAACTTGTATTTCGGGGAACACGATGGTCTGATTTAAGAAGATTGAATAAAGATCCACGATTTGCGAAAACACTTGTGCGTGTAATGGCTGGCCAAACTTATTCTTTGGAGCCTAATTCCCCGCGCTACGTATTGCCCACACCACCACGCGAGCCGGAACTGGAAAATTAGCCGTCTCTGTAATCCTGATTTTTATTTTAAAGCATTTTAATTATGCCAAGGAATCTTTTTGCTCTATTTATATTGTGTATAGTTTGCCAATCTCCTCTACAGGCCCGCCAGAGTAAACCAGTATCCATATACGGAACGTTTATAACTTATGACGAACCTGATACGGTACAGTTGTTGTTTGCTGAATACATAATTAGTAAGTCTGGCATCGTACCAGTTCCGAAAAAGTATACTGCAGTTCCCCGGAAAGGTTTTTTTAAGGGGAAGGCTTTCAAGTTCGAAATACCCGCCGTTAGAAGGCCTTCTTATATTTCACTCATATATGGGAAAAAGTACCTTCTACACAATTATCTCATATTACCCGGCGATAGTTTGGAAGTGATCTTTGATTTGAATTATTATCGAACATTTTTTGCGGGTCCATCTGCAAATGCTTTTAAATGCCAGTTTGAGTTGGATTTACTGAAAGAAGTACTTGATTACAACCGGGGCGGCACCCTGGTGACAAACGATCCTGATAAGTTTCTGGACAGAGATAATAACAGAGAAATGCTTCAAAGAGACGAGGAAGAGTTTGGAGCCTTTACGGAAGTGCTGAAAATTGCGCCCAACAATCCTGACTGGCATCTTACAACGCTTAAGGTCAGGTTTAAGAATGCTCTGGACCCTTATTTCAATCTGCTCGATTCTTATAAAGAAATTCTTGAAACTGAACGATATGAAATTTTGAAGGCTGATATAATAGGGCAGGTATATGCCCCTTCACTATACACTTTTTATAATAGGGTTTTTTCAGAAGCCTATTCGAGCAAAGACAGTATTCAATTGAAGAAGGTCAAGGACTTTTATTATGAAAATATTGCTCCAATTCCAATTGACCATGAGTCGGAAATGGCAAGAGAACTTTCTGCAAAGTATGCAGATTTCCTTCTGAATAAAATTATGGCTGAGGCTTATGTTATGGATGGGAAAGTGCCAATTTTTGATTTGATCAGAAAATATCATACAGGCCGGTTACTCGATAAACTGGTTGGTAAGTATTTGGTTGACAATTATCGCTATTTGAAAAATGCTGAAAGCAAAGTGAAAGAGGCCCTGCAATTTGTCAAAGTTCCAGAGGTTTATGCCGCCTTATCGAAATATGACAGCAATCAGTCAAAGGGTTCTGAGGCTTATGAGTTCAGATTGCAGGATTACTATGGTAATTGGGTCACTATGGACGACCTGAAAGGGAAAATAGTCCTGGTCGATTTTTGGTATACCGGATGCATGCCTTGTAAGTGGTTTGGGACCAAGACCTTAAAACCCGTAAAGGAATACTTTAAGGACCGTGATGACTTTGTTGTGTTGTCGGTCAGTATTGACAGAGATGTAAAGACCTGGAAAAAAAGTGTGGAAGAAGGTGAGTACACAAATGAGAAAGCTGTAAATGTTTACACAATGGGTGAGGGAGATGAGCATGCCATGATTCGGCACTATGACGTAAGGAGTTATCCAACAGTTATCTTGATTGATCGTGATGGAAAGATCTCGATAACCAATGGGCTTAATACATCTCCAGAGGAACTAATTTCTATTCTTGAGAAACAGCTTGGCAATAAGCCTGTCGTAAAACGGAAGTAGGCGAGAGCTGAACCCATAATTTACTCAGAGATGAATTGAATACCCAGAGAGGTTAATGTCGCCTGTTGTATTTTTTTGGGGGACAGCCTAACTATTTTTCCTGAATAGGTCATCCTAAATTTACTATTAATCGTCTTGTTGTTAGTAGGGAGATTGGTTGCAAATAGTAGTAGCCTCCTGAAAATTAAGTTTGTTTCATCTTAAATCACCGGTTATGAGTGCTACTATCGTATTGCCAATTCATTCCCAGCCCTTAGGGCAAAGCATAAAAGTCGCGAGGTCATATTTGTTTATTCGATGTGTTCGCCAGCATATCAGGATTAACTTTATTGATATTATATATGTTGAGTCGGCTGGCAACTATGTCAAGTTCTATTTGAAAGATCGGAGCTATCTTTCTATAATGACCATAAAGGCGCTAGCGACCATGCTTCCGAAGGAATTGTTCTTCAAAATCAATCGGGCTGTTATTGTGAATATTTCCATGATTGCTGTATTTGATAAGGAATCAGCAAAATTGGAAACGGGCCAGGAATTCTCGTTTGGAGAGGGACGGTATCGGGAACTGGTGAAGTCGGTCGTTATTCTTAAAAAATAGTGGATGTAGAATGATAGGGGTATGACTGGCGAATTCGTTTAAGGATTGATGCTTTGTCTTGTTTGAATTTGATTAGCAGTAGCATTGTCCGGTGAAAAGTTTTCTCATGCAGTACAGTCAGATCTGCAAAGGGAGGAATGTCTATTCCTCCCTCATTTATTTCCTGCCAACTTCTAATACCACTTTCCCCCCTCATCCTACTATCCTGAAATCCTAAAAATCCTAAATAAAAAAACCCCACCAAATAGTGGGGTTTCCTCTGTAGCCCGTACGGGATTCGAACCCGTATCACCACCGTGAAAGGGTGGTGTCCTAGCCCTTAGACGAACGGGCCATGTCCTCGTTTTTAAGGGAGTGCAAAGATAGGAGGGGGAGCGGTTAATGCCAAAAAAAAATTCGGTTATTTGGGAATTTGAGAATTTGAGATCAGTCAGGAAGATTCCCAAATATCCAAATCCTCAAATTCCCAAATACCCCAAATTCCCCAAATTCCCAAATAACCGAATTTCTCCGATTTCCCCCATTTCCCTCACGCCTGTTTGTCGCCGTTTTCTTAACTTCGGCACTCAAATTTTAAATTAATTGTAAATGAGCAAAGTTAAAGTCGCAATTAACGGATTCGGACGCATTGGTCGCCTGGTGTACCGCCAGATCTATAAAATGGAGGGTATTGATGTGGTCGCTATTAATGACCTCACCAGTCCCAAAGTGCTGGCGCACCTGCTCAAGTACGATAGCGCCCAGGGCCGCTTTGATGCCGACGTGAAAGCCGGCGACAATTCCATAACCGTAAATGGTGATGAAGTAAAAATATATGCCCAGAAAGATCCCGCCCAGATTCCCTGGAAAGAGCATGATGTGGATGTGGTACTCGAGTGTACCGGCTTCTTTACGGATAAAGACAAGGCTTCGGCCCACCTCAGCGCCGGCGCCAAACGCGTGGTGATCTCCGCCCCCGCCACCGGCGACCTGAAGACCATCGTTTTCAATGTGAACCACAATACCCTCGATGGCAGCGAAACCATCATCAGTTGCGCTTCCTGTACTACCAACTGCCTGGCTCCCATGGCACAGGTACTCGAAGATACCTTTGGCATCGTGAATGGCCTCATGACCACCATCCATGCCTATACCAACGATCAGAACACCCAGGATGCCCCGCATCCCAAAGGCGACCTGCGCCGTGCCCGCGCCGCCGCTCAAAATATAGTGCCTAATAGCACCGGCGCCGCCAAAGCTATTGGTCTCGTGCTGCCCAAACTGAAAGGCAAACTCGACGGCAGCGCCCAGCGCGTGCCCACCCTTACCGGCTCCCTCACGGAAGTAACGGCCGTTCTGGGCAAGAAAACCAGCACCGAAGAAGTAAACGCGGCCATGAAGGCTGCCGCCAACGAAAGCTTTGGCTATACCGAAGACGAAATAGTGAGCAGCGATATCATCGGCATCACCTATGGCTCCCTGTTCGACGCCACCCAAACCCGCGTGCAAACCGTGGGCGATACCCAATTGGTGCGCGTGGTAAGCTGGTACGATAATGAAATGAGCTATGTGAGCCAGTTGGTGCGGACGGTGAACTATTTTGCAAAACTGATAAAGTGAGATAGTTATAAGTGGTAAGTTTTAAGTTTTAAGTCGAAGTTGATAAGTTGGAAATATGGAGAGGTAACCATAAACTGGCTCGCCATCGCATTCTGGTCACATCCATACTTATTTTTGACTTATCACTTTATGTTTATCACTTAAAACTTACAACTTATAACTTACAACTTATAACTCTTACGAATGTCTTTCTCCACTCACAACTTCTCCCAGGAGCGCGCGCTGATGCGTGTTGACTTCAACGTGCCTCTGAACGATCAGTTTCAGATTACCGACGATACCCGGATGCGGGCGGCTTTGCCTACTATCCGTAAAGTGCTGCAGGATGGTGGATCGGTAATCCTGATGTCGCACCTGGGGCGGCCCAAGGATGGCCCTACCGATAAGTACAGCCTGCGGCACCTGGTGCCACACCTGCAGGCATTGTTGGAGGGAACAACGGTGAAATTTGCCGATGACTGTATCGGTGCTTCGGCGCTGGATATGTCGGCGGCCCTGAAGCCCGGGGAGGTTCTCCTGCTCGAAAACCTGCGCTTCTACAAGCAGGAAGAAAAAGGCGATGTGGAATTTGCCGGCAAGCTGGCGAAGCTGGGCGATGTGTGGGTGAACGATGCTTTTGGCACGGCCCATCGCGCGCATGCGTCTACCGCCGTAATCGCGCAATTTTTCCCGGCCGATAAGCGCTTCTTTGGCCTGCTGATGGAAGGCGAAGTGAGCAGCGCGGAGAAGGTATTGCATCAGTCTGAAAAACCCTTTGTGGCCATCATTGGTGGCGCCAAGGTATCAGACAAGATACTGATCATCGAAAACCTGCTGGAGCGGGCTACGGATATCATCATCGGCGGAGGTATGGCTTATACTTTTATGAAAGCCGAAGGCGGACAGATCGGTAAATCGCTTTGTGAGGAAGACCGTCTCGATACGGCCCGCGCCCTGTTGCAAAAAGCCAGTGCGAAGGGTGTTTGCATACACCTGCCTTCCGATTCGGTGATCGCCGACAAATTTGCGGCCGATGCCGATACCAGCGCGGCGCCCAGCAACCATATTCCCGAAGGATGGATGGGCCTCGATATTGGCCCCAATGCCATCGAGCAGTTCTGCAATGTAATCCTGCATTCCAAAACCATCTTGTGGAATGGCCCTATGGGCGTGTTTGAAATGGAAAAATTTCAGAAAGGCACCAAAGCTATCGCCACGGCCGTGGCCAAAGCCACCCAGGCCGGCGCTTTCTCCCTGGTGGGTGGGGGCGACTCGGTAGCCGCTGTAAATCAATTTGGTTTTGCCGACAAAGTAAGCTACGTGAGCACCGGCGGAGGCGCCATGCTCGAATATTTTGAAGGCAAGTCCTTGCCCGGCATCGAGGCGGTGAAGGGATAATTCGGATTTTACTTTTCCTTTCGCAGCATCTACGCTATTTTGTGTGTCTATTATACTTGCCGGACTTGCTATTGCCGGCGATAACACTACGATTATGCTACATACTTTCCGTACATTATTTTTATTGGCCACACTTGGTCTTGGGCTGGCCGCCTGCCAAAAGGAAATGAGTTTTGCCGAAGATGCGCAAGACGACAACAATAACCCCGGACAGGGTGGACAGAATGTAAACCTGGAAGGGGTTTGGCGTTTTGTGGGCATGCAGGGGCAAACGGGTACAAGCATTGAAATGAGCCAGGGTGGGCAATCCACGCGGTCTGAAGCGCTACTCAATTTTGTTGCGGAAGACCCGGAGGGGACCGTGCAGTTTGTGAATAATGAAATGGTATTGACGGATGTGGGCTACCTGATGTCGGGTACTACAACAGCCCGCACTTACCTGAATGGCCAATTGCTTAATTCGGTGGATCAGCCAGCCGCGGCGGTCACACCCCCCACCAGCAGTAGCAGTGCCTACACCCGAATTGGTGGCGATTCGTTGCGCTTTGATGAAACGCCGGTGATGGTGCCAACAGGACCGGGAATGCCCGGCTCATCGGTTGACCTGAATGCCGGCGCAAGACTACGCACCAGCAACGACACGCTTTATCTGCGTATGCTATTCAACGAAAACGTTCCGCTTCCTGATCCTACTATCCCGGGAAGCATGCGTATTTTCGGTGATATGGAAATGGCCCTGGTAAAATAAACAGGCCGATACTTGCCTTCTTCAAACGAATACGCCGGACAGCGTCCGGCGTATTCGTTTGAAAAAGCTTAGGGGTTGGATGATTTGTCGATGAGGATTATCCGATCGTTATTCCCATTGCTGCTACAGAAATACACTTTGCCGTCTTCGGAAACGATCACATCTCTTAGCCTGCCGTACTGGCTGGTATAATATTCCTTCTCTTCTTCCACGGCCGTTCCCTGCGCGTTCAGTTTTAGTTGGTAAATCCGCTGGTTCTTGAGGGTGGCGAGCAGGAGGGAGTTTTTCCATTGGGGAATCCGGTCGCTATTGTATGCCGCGAGGCCGCAGGTGGCGATGGTGGGTGTCCAGGCACGTATGGGTTCCTGCACATTGTTGCTGTTGCAGAAGTTTTCTTCGCCCGCTTCATCGCAATACCCTTCTACCTGGGGCCAGCCATAGTTGCGGCCTTTTTCGATGATATTGATTTCATCGTCGCTATTCGGTCCATGCTCCGAGCTATAGAGCCGGTTGTTGTAAAAAACAAGTCCCTGCGGGTTCCGGTTCCCCAGGCTCCAGAGCGGGTTATTGGGCAGGGGGTTGTCGTTGGGAACAGTGCCGTCGAGGTTCAGGCGAAGGATTTTTCCGGCAAGGGATTGCGGGTCCTGGGCCAGCGAAGGGTTCGCGGCATCGCCGGTGCTCATGAAAATATGCGCGCCTGCGATCAGCAGCCGGCTGCCATTATGAATGTTTGCAGCGGGAATATTTTCCAATAAGGGCGAGGGGCTGCCCAGGCTTTGCGTGGAAGGGTTCCAGGTAAAGCGCACCAGTTTTTCGCGATAGCCGGCACTGCCTGCATAATTATATACCACATAGAGCCAGCCATTTTGCGCGAAGTTGGGGTGCAGGGCCATATCGAGCAAGCCACCTTCTCCCCGCGCATCCACTTCACTGATGGTTAGGACGGGTTGGTGTTGACCATTAGCCAGGTTGAGCCGGCTGATACGCCCGCCCCTTTCGGTAATCCAGAGATGGTTTTCATGATCCAGCTCCAGCGCCCAGGGGTGAACGAGTCCGGAAAGGATCACGGAATCTTTCAGGGTAGCCGCGTCAGCAGGTTGTGGCTGCTGCTTGCGGCAGTGAATGGCGGCCACCAGGGGGAATAGCAGCAACCAGCTCCATCTGGTAAAGAATCGGGTCATAATAGGCTTAATCAGGATGAAAACGGCCAAAATCATGCCGCAGAGATAAAGTTCCTCCGATTTACCGGCAAATCAACTTGACATACCGAATTTTTAACTTGTTGAAGGGTAAAAACCCTAATTTTATTGAAAGCAAAACCATAACACATGAAAGGAGTCAAAAACCTCGGAATTCTTATTGTTGTCGCCCTCTTGCTCATTTTTGGGGTTTGGGGCTGTAATAGTTATAACGGGCTGGTGAAGCAGGATGAAAACGTGAAGAAAGCCTGGAACAATGTGAACACCGAATACCAGAAGCGGGCTGACCTGGTGGGCAACCTGGTAAACACAGTAAAGGGCGCGGCCAATTTTGAACAGGAAACCCTGACCCGCCTGGTGGAAGCAAGGGCTAAAGCCACGTCGGTCAACTTTAATGCAGACCAACTGACTCCGGAGAATATTGAAAAATTTCAGGCGGCCCAGCAGGAAATGTCGGGTGCCTTATCGCGCCTGCTGGTAGTGGTGGAGAATTATCCCGATTTGAAAGCAAATCAGAATTTTTTGCAATTGCAGGGCCAGCTTGAAGGTATTGAAAACGACATCCGGGGCAGTCGCCGCAGTTTCAACGAGGCCATCAATACCTATAATACCAAAGTGCGCAGCTTCCCCATGAATCTGCTGGCGGGTATGTTTGGCTTCTCATCCAAGGAAGGATTCCAGGCAGAGGAAGGAGCGGAGAAAGCGCCCGAAGTTCAATTCTAGTTAAGCTAAGCTGGCATGAAGAAACGAACCGGAATATTTATCATCGTTGCCTTGCTTGCCCTTCTCTTCGTTTATGCCGGTATTACCTATAATACCCTGATCAAAAAGCAGGAGAAAGTGCAGTTGCAGTGGGCCGAAGTGCAGAATACTTATCAACGCAGGCTCGATCTGATTCCCAACCTCGTGAATGTGGTAAAGGGAGTCAGCGATTTTGAATCGGAAACCCTTCAACAGGTGACCGAGGCGCGTGCCCGTGCACAGAGAGGTTTACAGATAGGCACAGAAGCGAATGCAGAAAATCTGGAGCGGGAAACCCGCTTGCAGGATAGCATGGCGGTGGCCGTTAACCGGCTGATAGCCGTCGTAGAAAAATATCCCACGCTGAAAGGAACTACGGCCTATGCCGGGTTACAAACACAACTGGAAGGCACGGAGCGGCGTATTAAAGTGGCGCGACAGGATTTTAACGAGGCAGTGGCTGACTATAATGTGGCGGTGCGCAGCAGTACAACCGGATTGGTGGCCCGCCTGTTTGGATTTAAGGCCAGGGAAGGCTTTCAGGCAGATGCCGGCGCCGACAAGGCCGTGGAAATTAAATTTTAAAAACATCATCGTGTTCGGACTATTGCGCAAAAAACCATTCTTCAGCGATGAAGAGCAGCAACTGATTGTTTCGGCCATTCGCGAAGCGGAACGCCGTACCAGCGGTGAAGTGCGCGTATTTGTAGAGAGCCGCTGCCGCTATATGGATGCCATTGACCGCGCTGCGGAAATTTTTTATGGGCTCGAGATGGACGAAACCGACGATCATAACGGCGTGCTGGTATATGTAGCCCTGAAGGATCATCAACTGGCCGTATTTGGCGACCAGGGGATACACGAAAAAGTAGGGCTGGAATTCTGGGACCGGGAAGTGGGGCGCATGATCAGCGAATTTAACCGGGATCATATTGCCGCGGGCATTGCGGAATGTGTACGCGATATCGGCGATGCCCTGCACCAGCATTTTCCATTTGACAACGATACGGATAAAAACGAACTGCCCGACGAAATTGTGTTTGGCAAATAAGCAGCATGAAGAAATTTTTGAGCATAGCCCTGCTGCTATTGTCGTTTGCGGCAATAGCGCAATCGGAGAAAGATATTCCGGCACGCCCTCAGCCCCCAAAGCTGGTGAACGTGCTGGTGGATAAATTCATGACCCCGGAGCAGATTGATGCCCTCGAACGAAAGCTGGTGGCTTACGACGACAGCACCAGCAACCAGATAGCGGTGGTGGTGGTCGACGATCTGAAGGGGTATTCCGCGGCCGACTATGCCATGGCCATCGGCCGGGTATGGGGCGTGGGCAACAAGGACTTCAACAATGGCGTGGTCGTGCTCATCTCCACAGGCGGGGGAGAAGGCAATCGCGATGCTTTTATAGCTACAGGCTATGGGCTGGAGGGCGCCATACCCGATCTCACCGCCAAAGTAATTGTTGATAACGACATTATCCCCAACTTCAGGGCCGGAAATTATTATCGTGGACTGGATGAGGCAACCGATGCACTGATCGAAGCTGCCGAAGGACGCTATACCGCACCCCAGGGCTATGGCAGCCGCGGCAAAAAACGGGGTATTCCCGGATTTGTAATCGTGATTGGGGTGATTGTTTTGCTCACCCTTATCGGTGCCGGCTCGGGCAATAGTGGTGGCGGTTATGTATCGCGCCGCGGCTACAGAGGCTGGGGTGGTCCCTGGGTAGGTGGTGGCGGCTGGTCGGGTGGCGGCGGAGGCTGGTCAGGCGGCGGTGGTGGTGGCGGCTTCGGAGGCTTCGGCGGCGGAAGCTTTGGTGGAGGTGGAGCAGGGGGGAAATGGTGATTAATGAGTTTTAAGTTTTAAGTTATAAGTTTTAAGTAGTAAGATTTAGATGTCGGTTGGATGTAAATACTAGAACAGTAAAGCCCTTACATCAGTTCCCTTCCAAAACTTACCACTTAAAACTTATAACTTAAAACTTACCACTTAAAACCCTTTCTTCTCCTCACTCATCTTCCCCTTCAAATATTCCACCTGTGCTTTCAGGTTTTCATCGTTGGGTTGGGCTTTCAGTTGCTCGTTTTTGTTTTGCAAAATGGCGTTCAATATCTGCCCGTTGATATAGGGATCTGTTTGGGGGCGATAAGGCGCGGGGATGCCATCGCGGAATTTTATGATCTCGTCCACGCCCCATTTAAAGTTTTTCTGGTCACTCACCCCTACCAAATAGGAGCCGAGGGTGGTGAGGGCTTCAAACTTGGCCTGTCCCATGGGGAGTTTGGCAAAGTCGCCTATGATCTTTTCCGCATAGCTTTCATCCCCCGATTTCACAATCTCGCTCATGATGGCGGTTTGCAGCAAGCCTTTGGCGGGTAATTTCACCAGCTCTTTGGCGATCGAGAGGGCCGTGGCCTCATCCACTTGTGAGAGCGCAAAAAGACCCGCTCCTGCTACGGAGTAGGATGAATCGGTTGTTGCTTTGCGGAACATCTCTGCATACTCCGGCTTTGCATATTCTCCCAGTTTGCCGATGGCATCGGCACGCACCAGCGATTTGGGATCCGATTGGGCCAGTTTCAGCAGCACGGGTTCCGCCGCCTGCTTCAGTTCAGCCTGTTTCAGGTCAATTTGGTTGATGGCCAGGCTGCGTAATCCACCATATTTGTCGTTGATGGCCTGCAGGATCAGTGCCCGGGCTGCGGGGTTCGACAGGTTCTTGCCCGCAAAGTCAATGGCTTCCCTTCTATCCAGGTAATTGCCGGCATGCTTGTACTGGTGTACATAATTCTCGAGGGTCTTGGAATCCTTCTTGGTCCAAAGCATCACCTTGTCGGCATCAACATTAATCAGATCGGGCCTTTTTGTGTAGCGGAAACTGAAGGTATCAATTGCGTTGGACGCCCATACCTGGTGGCGGGTTTTCTTGTCGCCTTCGTATACATCAATGGCCAGGGGCAGCTTAAAGTAAGTGCCAGTTTTCTGGGTTTGCTTCATGATCACCCGGGCAATGCCTTTGGCATCGTCGTATTCGTAAAAGATTTCAACGGATGGGTGTCCATTATTGAAATACCACTGGTTGAAAAACCAGTTCATATCGCGACCCGTTATTTCCTCAACGGCCAGCCGCCACTGGTGCGCTTCGGCCGCTTTGAATTTGTAGGTGTTCAGGTAAAGATTGATGGCTTTGAAGAATGCCGAATCCCCGATATGATTCCGCAACATGTGCAGGATGCGGCCGCCTTTCTGGTAGCTGACGGCATCAAACATCTCTTCTTTGTCGTGGTAGTGGAAGCGCACCAGGTATTTTTCTTCGCTGCCGCTGCCCAGGTAGCCCTGCAGTCCCTGGAAGTTCTCCGCATCGCCGGCGTCTTTTCCATATTTATATTCTGACCAGAGTGTCTGGCTATAGTCCGCGAATGATTCATTGAGGGTAAGATTGCTCCAGCTTTCCGCCGTTACATAGTCGCCAAACCAATGGTGAAAGAGCTCATGGGCGATGGTGCCTTCCCAATTGTTGCCGTCTTTCAACTCACGGGCATCCTGCTGCGCGCTTTCCTGGTGAATGGTGGCGGTAGTATTTTCCATGGCGCCGGCCATATAGTCGCGGCCGGTTATTTGCGAGTATTTGACCCAGGGATAGTCTACCCCGGTAATTTTGGAAAAATAGGTCATCATCTCCGGCGTATGGCCAAATATGCCACGGGCTACGGATTCGTATTCTTTCTCTACATAGTAGTTCACTTCTTTGCCCCGCCACTTGTCTTTCACCACAGCATAATCCCCCACACCCAGGAAAAAGAGATAGGGTGAATGAGGCAGCTCCATTTTCCAGGTATCGCTGCGTGTGCCATCACTGTTCTTTTTCTGAGCCACAAGTTTACCATTACTCAGGGTTACATATTTATTATCCACCGTAATGGTCAGTTCCTGGGTGGTTTTTTGCGCGGTTTTATCGATGGTGGGAAACCAAACGGAGCCCGATTCGGTTTCGCCCTGGGTCCAGATTTGGGTGGGCTTATCCTTTTCCTCGCCGGTTGGATTGATGAAATACATGCCTTTTATTCCCAGCAATTGATCCTTCGCGTATTTTTCTTCAAACTCGTTGGGTTTGGCTATATATTCTACATAAATGGTGTAAGTATCGGTGGACCGATAGGTTTTGCCAAGCTGTACCCGTATCTGCCAGTCGTCGTAGTCGTATTGCAACGGCGTTAAGGTATTGCCTTTCACCAGGGCCAGCTTTTTCAGCTCCATGCCTTTGGCGTCGAGGGTGAGGGAATCGGTGGGATAAAAATGCGGTTTAAGCGTGATCCAGGCCTTGCCATACAACCATTGCTTACCAAAATCCGGTCTTAGGTCCAGTTTGGTATGCACCAGGTTATTGATGCGGGTCGGGGTTTCCCGGTAGATTTTTTTCCAACTGGTATCCGCGACTTCGCCATGCTGGGCATAGCTGCTGATGAAGTAAAGCGAAAAGATAAGGCTAAGGATAAGTGTGATCTTCTTCATAATCGTTATTTAGAGCAACAAATTTAAAAAAGCTGGCCGACTGATAGGCTGATTTTGGACAAATGGCGGGTGGGGAGTTTAGGGTTTAAGGTTTAGGGTTTAAGGTTTAAGGTTGAGGGTTTAGGGTTTAGGGTTTAAGGTTTAGGGTTTAAGGTGTCGGATTAATAAACCCTTTTATGCTTACAGGGAAGATGATTTTTACAGTAAGCATATATCCGCAGATGGACGCAGATTTTTTCTCTCCAACCCATTTTCAATTCTCAGCCTTCCAGTCATCTCTTTTCCCAACCTTAAACTCTAAACCTTAAACTCTCAACTTCCTAAACTTTCCTCTAATTTTGAACCAACCCATTACACGCATGAACAAATTGCTGATATTTCTGCTTACGGTGGTGATTGCCACAGGCGTGCAGGCACAAAAAGAATATTTTGTCTACCTGCAGTCGGAGGAGAACAAGCCCTTCTATGTGCGGATGAACGAGAAGACTTATTCCTCTTCCTCTTCCGGATACCTGATACTGTCGAAAATGCGCGATAGCAGCCATACATTCCGGGTGGGATGGCCCTCGGGAGGCGATGACCAGGTATATTTCACGGTGCCGGTAGCGGGGCGTGACCGGGGGTTTTTGTTGAAAAACTTCCCAGGTCAGGGTTGGGGGCTTTTCGATTTGCAAAACCTGGAGCTGCTGAAGTCGCATGGAGCCCCGGCGGAAAAGGGCGCCATAAGGATGGAACCCAAGGAAGTATCGGCATTTACCGATGTATTGTCGCGGGCCGCCAATGACCCCAGTTTGCGCATGCAGGAAGTAAGGACTATACCACCCCAGCCAGCGCTGGTGAATACCGATAGTTTACTGGCCAGGGCCACAGAAGAACAAAACAGGCAGGCCGAAAGCAGCCAGGTAAAGAGTGAACCGGCACGGGTAGATACCGTAGATGCCCGCGCAGATTCCACCGTGCCGAATAAAGATGTTGCCATTAAAGAGGAAGAAGTGGCCATTAAAGTGGAAGAAAATATTGCAGAGCCGGCAGCTCCCGCGCAGCGCCCGGCCGTTGATAGCATAGCGGAGCTGAAAAAACCCGAACAGGAGCTCCTGGTGCCGGAAAAGAAAGACAGCACCGCCATGGGCTTGTCGCAACCGACAATAGAAAAACCCTTGTCCTTTGATCGCTCTACGGTGACCCGAAAATCGGAGAGTTCAACTACGGAAGGGTTTAGTCTCATTTTCGAAGACCGGTATGCCGATGGCCGAATAGATACCGTCAAAATTACCATCCCCAATTCACGCTTGCCCTGGCAGCAGGAAGAGCAGAAGAAGCCGGTGGCTGAGGAGAGGAAGTTCCTCGATATTCCGGTATCGGCTGCGGACTCAGTGCCGGTGCTGGAGAAGAAGCAGAATGATTGCCGCTACCAGGCCACGGAATCCGACTTTCTGAAGCTCCGCCGGCAGATGGCGTCGGAAACAACCGATGATGGCATGATCCGCGAAGCCAGGAAGGCTTTTGTGCAGAAATGTTATAGCGTGAAGCAGGTACGCAACCTGGGCGCCTTATTCCTCAATGACGCTGCCCGCTTTCAATTTTTTGAAGCTGCGCAAAATCATGTGAGTGACCTGGAAAACTTTCCCGGCCTGGGCGAGGAGTTGAAGAATGAGTATTATTTGAGAAGATTTAAGGGGCTGATTCGGTAATTTGTTGATTTGTTGATTTGTTGATTCGTTGATTTGTTGATTTGTATTTGCGCAATGTTGACTTATGGAGAAAGCTCTGCACATCTGTTTATTTGGCCCCCGACCACAGTAAACGAATCAACAAATCAACGAATCAACAAATCAACAAGAACATACAACCTAAAACTTAAAACTTACAACGTAAAACTCCCCTCCCCATGTCCCGCTATTTTATCGAAGTCAGTTACAAAGGCAGTTCATTCAGCGGGTTTCAGCGTCAGGACAATGCGCATACGGTGCAGGAGGAGTTGGAGCGGGGATTGGCTATTGTGCAGCGTGAGCCGGTGGTATTGACGGGTTCGAGCCGGACGGATACCGGGGTGCATGCCCGGCAGAATTTTTTTCATTGCGATTTTGAGGGGAGCTGGCACCCGCAGTTGGTTTATAAGCTGAATGCGGTTCTATCGCCCGATTTGGTGGTGAAGCGGTTGATGCTTATGCCGGAGGGGGCGCATTGTCGTTTTGATGCGAGCAGCCGTTTGTATCACTATTATGTGTACCGGGCCAAGGATCCCTTTCTGCGGGACCGGGCTTATTATTTCCCTTATACGCTAGATCGGGGGTTGATGGCGGAGGCGGCGGCCATGCTGAAGGAATACCGCGACTTCAGCAGTTTCAGCAAGCGGAATACCCAGGTAAAGAATTTTCATTGTGATATAATGGAATCGGAGTGGCAGGATCGGGAGGGATGTTTGGTATACCGGGTGCGGGCCAATCGTTTCTTGCGGGGGATGGTGCGGGCGTTGACGGCGACCATGCTGAAGCTGGGGCGTGGGAAGCTGAGTTTGAGCGAGTTCAGGGCCATTATTGAGGCGAAGGACAACCGGCAGGCACAGTTTGCGGTGCCGGGGCAGGGCTTGTTTTTGGAGGAAGTAGTGTTTCCCTATCCATTGCCGGGGGGCGAATGAAAATTTTTTGGGACTGAAATGCAGCAGGGGCGGGCATTTGGGCGGATTAGGGTAAAATAGTTTGAAAAAAGATTTGGCGGGAACCTGCTCACCCTTATCTTTGCACCCCCGAACACAAAACGGGTTAGTTCTCTGAAGATTGTGAAATGAAATGTGCGGCAAATGTGGACAAGTGTAGAAAGAAAAATTTGCTGGTAATTGCGAAAGCCTTACCTTTGCCATCCGCTCCAAAAAAAGGGGCTCAGTTCTTCACATATCAGGTTGATTTTCACACCAGAAGCTTCGAAAAATTTTAAAAAAAATTGGCCGAAAATTTTGGTAGAAATAAAAAGGCTCTTACCTTTGCACTCCGTTCGAAAATAACGGACGGGAGGCTGAGAAAAAAGAAGCCAAAAGATCTTTGAAAGATTGGGAAACAATAGCACTTTTCCCGGTAGCCACCGGGAAAAAACTAAAGGTAAGTTCAAAGCGAAATACATTCGATTTGACACGTTAATTTTCAATGAGAATTAAATGTCAGCATCAAACATCATTTACAATGGAGAGTTTGATCCTGGCTCAGGATGAACGCTAGCGGCAGGCTT
>CAYMZZ010000019.1:0-73582 GCA_964395095.1 uncultured Citrobacter sp. | reverse complement strand
CTTCACACGCCCTCCCTTTGGGAGGGCGTGTGAAGGCCGGATCTCAAGTGGTCTCCAATATCGCCCATTAGATATTATACATAGCACCGCAATTTTTAAAGATTCTTTTGCGTTCGAAATTACCAGCTATAACCATCATACACTAATTTCACCTTTCAACCCCAATACGTAATACGTAAAACGTACTACGTATTACGTAAAACACTCCAACCCATGTCTTCAAACTTCCTGCCTCGCCTTGTCCTCCTACTGGCTCTTTTCACCCTCGCTAACCAGCAAGGCATTGCGCAGCAATTTGAAAAAGTACCCGATTCACAGGGGGCTGTTGTTATTCGGGGCATCCTTACGGCGGAGTGGTTGCAAAGGGATTTTGAGCTGGCCAAAGAATATACGGGCCGCCCCCCGGGATTTACTCCCGATGCGCATGCGCTTCAAATGATCCGCCAGCAGGCCGACTCACTCCAGTTTGTGGTTTTCATGGGCACCTGGTGCGAAGATTCGCGCTTTGTGGTTCCCCGCCTGTTCTTCCTGCTCGACGCGGCCGGCTACGACAAGAAAAGGCTGACGTTGATCGCCTGCGATCGCGATAAGAAATCATTGGGCAATCTCACCGAACCCTTCCAGGTCAGGAATGTGCCCACCATCATCGTTATGCGAAAGGGAAAAGAAATTGGTCGGGTAGTAGAATATGGAAAGACCGGCTTATTCGACCAGGAGCTGGGGGAACTGATAGCGCCCAAACCCTGATAGTTTCCACGCACACTGGCTAGGAATTGGAGGGTCGCGATACGGTATTCATTTCCGTTACCACCCGCACATCGGTGCTGGCACCCGCCAGTTCCACCCCTTCCTCCACCAGCAAAGCCAATACGGCGAAATTGATTTCTTCTTTAATCGCGTTGAATTCCTGCATGGTAATAGCCGCGGTGAAATATTCCACGAGCACGCTGAAGGCATTGGAACGGATATCCTGCAATAAAACGGTTGAATTCTCTATTTCCGTACGGTCGAGTAAACGCCTGATGCCGTTCACAACATTTTGCATTTGTGCCTGACTGCTTTGCAGCGAAAGCTCCAGGTGCAGTTCGCCTTTGCGCTGGGTACGCTGGCTCAGGTTGTCGAGTATGCTGTCCACCATCTGTTTATTGGGGACCGTGATAAAGGTTTTTTGATCGGTGCGGATACGGGTGCTGCGGAGGCCGATTCTTTCCACCGTTCCGGTAAAGCTGTGCACTTTCACCGTATCGCCCAGCATAAAGGGCTTATCAAAAAAGATAATAAAGGAAGCGATCAGGTTTTCGAGACTTTCCCGCAAAGCCAGGGCAATAGCCGCACCCACGATACTGAGGCCGGTGAGCAAATTGCTGATATTATAACCGAAAGCAAACTTCAGTATCATGAGCATGCCCACAATCCCCAATACCACCTTGAAAAAATCCTTGAAGAAAACTATAAGCTGATTATCGGTGGTATCAGGTGTGCGATCAGCTTTGGCATGCAGTATCATGGCGATAAAATCGATGATACGCAGTTGCAGACGGATAAATGCGATGATCAATACGATGGTTGCCGTGGTATGCAACAGGGCCTTGAGTGTGGTGCGATAGATATCCACATCAAGGTCTGAAGGGAAATTGAGCTTGTAAAGGGTGATGATGGAAACCAGTACCACCAAAAAAGATCCCAGGGGACGTATCACCAGCGTGGTAAAAGAACGCTGATCCACATCAGCCCAAATCGACTTCACCAACTGAAATATGAGCTTCGCCACCAGGTGCGCAAAATACCGGCGCACCAACAGCACAAAAAGTATTACTCCTGCCGTGATGAGGTACATGCGAACCGTATTGTCGAGCCATATTTCGTTCAGAAAGTCGGACATGTTAGGTAGTAAGTTAGAAGTACTAAGTTATAAGTTTTAAGTCTTTAGATTGATGGTGGGTCAATCCTATCCGGGCTTATTCGACATAATCCAGGCACGCTTAATGACCATTCGTTTTATTGCGATTGCCTGTCTAACCTATCTTCGAAAGCAACATGAAAGACTTTCGCATAGACAACAACTTCAAAGCACAGGGGGCTTTCCCAAAAATGCCCGCAGCCTATATGCACCTATCCTCTCAACTTATTACTTATAACTTAAAACTTTAAACTTCAACTACCCCCTCACTTCAGCGCATATACTTCTATCCCCCCCTCTTTCAGCGCATACACCCTTCCTTCTCCAAAATGTATCGACTGACTCTGGCGAAGGGGTGCTGGCATCAGCCATTCCTCTGTTCGAAAGGTTCGGGTATTATAGCGATAAAGCGAATCGCCCTGCGTGCCATAAATATAGTTTCCCCGCAACTCCAGGTTTTGCCAGCCCGAAATCAGGATCTTGTTTTTCAGGGTGCCAAAATAATCAAATACATAAATGGCCCTGGTGCTGTCGTACAGGTACACATACTGATCCTTATCGATTATATATTGCGGCGCGGGGGCTTCATCGAACAACTGCCTGAAATCGGGCGTCTCGAGCAATAGCTTCCCGTCTTCGTCTATTTTCTTCAGGCGATTGTTCACTTCATCATAGAGCCATATCTTATTATCGTATGACTGTCCGATGGCTTTTACCTGGAAAATATTCTGTTTGCGAAGGTCGATGCTATTGCGTACGTTTAAAAAACGGTCCAGCATCACGATACTCGAAAAGTCTTCGTAATACAACAATACTTTCAGGGGATTGGATACATCGATCAACGATGCCTGGCCAAATCGCTTCACGTCGTTGAAAATGGCGGCAGAATCTCCATCCGGCTTGAGCTTTTTGAGCTGATTGTTTGTAGTGAGCAGGTAGATATGGTCGAGGTTGTCAACAGTAAAGCGGCTGATATCACCTTTAATGGTCATGATGTAGCGGAAGCTGCTGTCTGGCTGGGCCAGCAGGTTCAGGCTGCCGCAAATAAAACCTATGATAAAGACCGCTTTTTTCATGCTTTCCGAATAATGCGGTTTTCCCCGCCTGTATATGATCGCAGCTCCATCTGGCCATTTTCCATTACTGCATACGTATTATAACGTATCCAGTCGCCCAGATTGATATACCGGCTATTGTTTTCCAACGCGAAATCGATGGGCAGGTGCCGATGACCAAATACAAAATAGTCAAAATGCTGTGCCCGAAGAGTTTCGCGGCAATAAATCAACAACCATTCCTTATCCTCCCCCAAAAATACTTCTTCCGAAGCACCTGTTTGCGCACGACTGCGGCGACTCATATAATTGGCTATACCCATGCCCACTACCGGAGGCAAAATGCCAAACAACCATTTGCAGGCCGGATTACGAAATATTTTCTTCAGTCTTTTGTAGCCATGGTCGCCCGGACCCAGCCCATCCCCATGTCCGATCCACAGTTTCTTCCCCTGCCTGTCAAAGGCCCTGGGCTCGTAATAGACGGGCATGCGCAGTTCCTGCTGAAAATAATCGCGCATCCACATATCATGATTGCCTACAAAAAAATGAAGGGGGATGCCGGCATCCGAAAGTTCGGCCAGCTTGCCCAGTAAGCGTACATAACCTTTGGGGACCACCTGGCGGTATTCGTACCAGAAATCAAACATGTCGCCCACAATAAATATCTCCACGGCATCATCCCTGATTTCGTCGAGAAATTGCACAATGCGCTTCTCCCTTTCCAGGCTGCGCGCGTAATCCGGCGCGCCCAGATGAAAATCTGATAGAAAATAGATCTTGCTGCGGGAAAAAGATGACATGGAAGCCTTGATTATTACCCCCGGTTGCGAAGGTATTCCAGAATATCGCCTGAAGGAACGATGGGTTTACCACTCACATCACCATTATACCAGTATACCCATGCCTGTGTGGGCCCCTGGGGCGTTTCCACCAAACAAAGTTCGCGCCGGTAAAGCGGGGTTTCGCCGGTTTCCACCGTAAGGCCCTCGTAATCGTCTAACTGACCTATCACGTATTCAAACTGCGCCGCGTCGCGCGCCTGGTAAAGCTCTCCCACAATATAGGCATTATCGTTGCCGGGTAATGCGGCCGGGTAATCGCCCAGGTCGTAGAGATAGCCTTTTACTCTACCCTCACTCACCAACTCAAAGTAGCGGCGTATATATTCATAAGCCGGGCTATGGAAACCGCTTCGCAGCGAACCATACACAAACAAATGAAAGTTTTCGTTGAATGTCATGTTATAAATGTACTAAGGCAAGGGCATTAACCCTCAGGATTCTACCAGAAACAGGTACACTTCTTTCGGACCGTGTACACCCACTACCAGGGTTTTCTCAATATCAGCCGTACGGCTGGGACCCGTGGCAAAAACAATCTGCGATGGCAACTTATCGCCATATCTCTCGCGCATACCCTGCAGGGCATCTTTGATATCGGGCACCAGTTGGCCCGACCAGGCAATGCAAATATGAATAGGCGCATACACGCTGGTATTGCGTCCACTACCCTGGGCCGCGCTTAGCACAATCGAGCCTGTGCGTGCCACCAGGTATTCGCATCCGGTGATGGAAACATCGCAATGGGCCAGGTCGTCCCGCACCAGTCGCTCCGCCAGGTCCACGCCCGTTCTTCGCAACAACTCATCTTCGAGGCAATATACTTTTTGCCAGTCCATTTTCCGGATAAGGCTATTGAGCTGAAAGGCGAGTTCCTGCGCATTGATGCAGTACACAAACCGGCCCTGCAATTTGCTGAAGTGTTCGGCAAAGTCTACGGCCATTTCATCCTGCAGGGGAGCAAATACCGATTGCTGCCCTTCGCTTTGAGGGAAGGGTTGGGGCACCGGTTGGCTCAGGGCCTTCCGGATTTTTTTCAGAATATTTTCCTTGGAAGGGGAGAACTGCACTGGATGATTGCTTATTATCTTTCAATAACAAGCATTACCATAATGTTGCAAGCAACATTATGGTAATGCCTTATTCGTTACATCGCTGTCGTAGGGAGGTACACCGGCTGAAATTTCGCCGGAATCGGGACTATTAAGCTCCTTGTTACCTTCTTCCGCCAGGGGTTTCTTTTCTTCAAACGGACGCTTACCAATCAGCGCTTCCACATCGCTTTGGAACAATACTTCTTTTTCCAGCAATGCTTCCGCCAGTTTGGCTACCTGTTCTTTCTTGTCGGTCAGCATTTCCTTGGTACGCACATAGGCTTCATCAATCAGCTTCCGCACTTCCTGGTCAATCAGCATCGAGGTTTCTTCGGAATAGGGTTTGGTAAACGTGGTTTCCTGCTGGGGATCGTAATAGCTTACATTACCCACCTTGTTGTTCATCCCATAAACCGTTACCATCGCATAGGCGATCCGGGTAATCTGCTGCAAATCGTTTTGCGCGCCGGTGGAGATTTTTCCAAAGAAGATGTCTTCACTGGCACGTCCACCCAGGGTCATACAAATCTGATCCAGCAACTGATCGGTATTATAAAGGTATTGCTCCTTGGGTGTGTATTGCGCATAACCCAGGGCGGCGGTTCCTCTTGGCACGATGGTTACTTTCAGTAAGGGATAAGCGTGCTCCAGGTACCAACCACAAATGGCATGACCTGCTTCGTGATAAGCGATAATTCTTTTCTCTTCCGGTGAAATGATTTTGTTCTTCTTTTCCAGGCCGCCAATCACACGGTCCACCGCATCCTGAAAGTCCTGCATATCCACCGCCGCCTTGCCCTTGCGTGCGGCAATAAGCGCCGCCTCATTACACACATTGGCGATATCGGCACCGGCAAAGCCAGGGGTTTGCTCGGCCAGTTTATGCACATCGAGGGTTTCCGATACCTTGATGGGTTTCAGGTGTACTTTGAAGATGGCCTCTCTGCCCTTCACATCCGGTTTATCGATGGTGATTTGGCGGTCGAAGCGACCGGGTCGAAGCAGGGCCGAGTCGAGTACATCGGGGCGGTTGGTAGCCGCCAGGATGATGATGCCGGTATCCGTGCCAAAGCCATCCATTTCCACCAGCAACTGGTTAAGGGTGCTTTCTCTTTCGTCGTTGCTCATCATCACATTCTTTCCGCGTGCGCGGCCGATGGCATCTATTTCATCAATAAATATGATACAGGGAGCTTTTTCGCGTGCCTGCTTGAAAAGGTCGCGCACACGGCTGGCACCCACACCAACAAACATTTCTACAAAATCGGAACCGCTGAGGCTGAAGAAAGGCACCTGCGCCTCACCGGCCATGGCTTTGGCCAGCAGGGTCTTACCCGTTCCGGGAGGGCCTACCAGCAGCGCGCCTTTCGGAATCTTGCCCCCAAGGGCCGTATATTTCTTGGGCATCTTCAGAAAGTCAACGATCTCCATCACTTCCACTTTGGCTTCATCGAGGCCGGCCACATCCGCAAAAGTGATATTCACCCTTGTACCCTTGTCGAAGAGAGTAGCTTTTGATTTGCCGATATTGAAAATACCGCCGGGGCCGGCGCCGCCTCCGGCACCACCACCCATCTTACGCATCAATAATACCCATAATGCTATAAACAACAACACGGGTATAAGGAAGGAAAGGATCTTGCTGAAGAAATCGCTTTCCGGTTCGGCATAGAAGGGAACCCTTTCTGCCAGATCAGGATTCTCTTTATAGAAATCCTCCATCCGGCGCTGGAAAGCTTCCTCGCTGGTGATATTGAAAGTGAAATGCGGACCCGATTCGCTCACCTTGCCGGTAAATCCACCGTCGCTGGTTAGCTGCGGGTATTCCGTAAGACTGTCTTTCTTGATATAAACCTTTACTTTATTGCGGTTGCTCACCACATCGTATTTCTCCACATCGCCACTCTGGATCATGCGCTCAAACTCGAGCGAGTTGATCTTTTTCATGTTGGGCGAAAACGGGCTGAACATGGAAAAGCCGATCAGTACGGCAAATATGATAGCATAGATCCAGTAAATGCTGAATTTGGGGCCCTTTCGGGGCGCCTGGCCGGGGTCGTCTCCGCCTGGTCTTCCACCAAAGCGTGGAGGCGTGCTGTTATCGTTCTTATTATAGGATGGCTCTTGTGACATATGGACTCCTTGTTGCCTGATGCAGTTTAGATGTTATTCAAAATTTGTTTGTTTGTGTTGCTACGGTTAGCCTTCGTGTTCGGTGATGACCGCATCATTCCACATTTCTTCGAGTTTATAGAATTCCCTGTTTTCAGGGAGCATAACGTGTACGACAACATTCACGTAATCGATCAATACCCATTGCAGCGACTGGTAGCCTTCGTGATGGTAGGGCTTTTCTTCACAAAGTTTGCGCACCTTATCTTCCACATGCTCAGCAATGGCCCTGACCTGGGGCTGGTTACCGGCTTCACAAATAATGAAGAAATCCGCCACCGCCTCGTTAATCTTTCGCATATCCAGGGAAACAATCTTTTCTCCTTTTTTCTCCTGGATGGCCGCAATAATGGATTTGATGATTTTTGAACGTAAGGTTAATCGGGTCGCACTTTTCTTTTTCCGGGTTGCCAATGATGCCAATTGTTCCAATAATGAATGGTTTATAAGTAAGCGTATCCCGGGCAGGGGGGCTTTTGTTCAAGGCCCGCTGACCGGTTTTTTAATTTAGCATTAATTTGCTCAAAAATAGCAATTAATTGCCAGAACCTCTGCCTTCAGATAACCCGCTGGGCCAGCCATTTGTTGAGCTTGATTCCGTTGACAGTACCAACAATTATGCCCTTGCGCAGATTCATGCAGGTTTGGCACAGCACGGTCAGGCCTATTTTGCCTGGGAACAGTATGCCGGCAAAGGGCAAAGGGGTCGGGTTTGGGAATCCCAAAAGGGTCATAATCTTACTATTAGCCTGGTCTTCCGACCTTTTCCACTGGGTCCGCAGCAGCAATTTCAGCTTAGTGCCTGTCTTGCGGTAAGTGTGGCCCGATGGTTTAGCCGCTATGCCGGTGATGAAACCCGAATTAAATGGCCCAATGATTTGTACTGGCACGACAGAAAGGCAGGTGGAATACTGGTGGAATCCATTGTTTCAGCAACAGGGGCTGAATGGAAATGGGCCGTGGCCGGTATGGGCATCAATATCAACCAGGTACAATTTAACCCCGACCTTGTAAACCCGGTTTCCCTGCGACAGATTACCGGAAAAAACTGGTCGCTCAAAGACCTGGCCCTGGCCCTCTGCCGGGAAATTGACCAGTACTGGCAGCAGTTGATTAAGAACGGATTTGACGAAATACTCAGGGATTATAACCAACTATTGTATCGCCGGGGCGAAACGGCGAAGTTCCGGACCGGAAACCGGAGCTTTGAGGCAAAACTGTTACGCGTGGATGATTCCGGGCTTCTCTGGCTCGATGAAGGCATGGAAAAAAGCTATTCCTTTGGAGAAATTTCCCTGATCCTGGAAAAATGAACCCCTGAAAGGCAACCCGGGCCTTCTATTCTTCGATACATCATTAAAATAACCGGTATTGCTAACGGCCGATGAACTAACGCTTCATATCAGGGGATGTGCCCTGAACAGCCGGGAGAGCCAGCGCGTATTATATGGCTCTTTCTATGGCTATGCCATGTCCATTTGCCAACGCTATTGCAACCGGGAAGAAGACGCCATCGAAATCCTGAACGATGGATTTCTGAAAGTATTCGTCGAAATCTATCGGTTCAAACCCGCTTATGCCGACACCATCAGTTCTTTTAAAGGCTGGCTGCGCAAGATCATGATCTATACGGCTATTGATCATTACCGCAAATACCATAAACAAACAGGCATGCAGGAATTGCAGGATAATTACTTGCATATACCGGAATCGGGTGAATCGGCTCTCGACAAAATTTCCTATGAAGAAATTATAGCGGCGATCCGTTTTCTGAGTCCGGGCTACCGCACCGTATTCAATCTTTTTGTGATAGAAGGATTCAGTCACGATGAAATTGCGACTGAACTGGGCATTAGTACCGGCACATCCAAATCGAATTTGGCCAAAGCGAGAAAACAGTTGCAAAAAATTTTGTTTCACCAAAATCTAACTGCGCAAAAAAATGTGGTCTGAGGAATGGGATAATAAATTCAGGGATGCTGCCGGGCAGGAAGATAAAAGCGCCAATCCGGAGAAGGGTTGGGAGCGCATGGAACCGCTGCTTGATAAGCATCTGCCCAGGAAGCAACGGGGTTTCACCCTCCTGCTGCTGTTGCTGATCTCCGGTTTGCTGGGAACAGCCATCCTGTTGCAGTCGCGCAGCCTGCAGAAGGAAGATAAGCTGGCCCATCAGCCCAGCCATGGCGCAACTGCCAAAGGCAGGCCGGCAACCCAATCCATACCATTGTCGCCCGAAACAACCTCAGGTCCGGCCAGGCCAGCCAATCCTTCCATAACCACCCAACCCGAATCCGTAAAAGACCAACCACTCCGTTCCCTATTGCTGCCAACAACAACTACCCATAACCGGGAGAGAGTGAAGGCGGTAGAAAAGGGAAACCAGGCACCTGCCAATTCGGGACATGAGCCCGGTTATCCCGGATCCGATATGCCCTCCCTGCAACAATCCGGCTTGCTGACCTGGCCTTATGGTTCCCTGTTAAAAACCCTGCAAGCACCGGAACGGGATAACTTCAGGATCAGCGACACACATTTGCGATCGAATCCGTTGAAGAAGGGAGAAAAATCCCGTTCCCGATGGAGTATCAGCCTGATGGGTGGATCCGATATCAGTGCTGCGCGCTGGCGCCGAGCAGGCGAATGGCGCAGCGCGGTGGGCCTGGCACTCAACTATGACCTGCATCCCAACTGGACCCTGCGCGCCGGACTGGTACGCAGCCGGAAGATATACACCGCGGGCCCTGATGACTATAAAGTGTATGATCAATTCTGGACCTACGCCTCTGAACTAAATAAGGTGGACGCGAATTGCCTGGTCTATGAAATTCCCGTGAGCCTGCTTTATCATTTCCGAAATAGCGGAAAGGGTAACTGGTTTGCTTCCGCGGGTTTTGCTTCCATACTAATGAAAGAAGAGAACTACGAACTCGACTATAAAGACCTCGCCGGACAGCAACGCTATGCCAGCCGCTCTTATTCCAATTATTCCAATCATTTCCTCGGTGCCCTCCAGTTTTCCGGGGGCTATAGATATCCCATTTCCAAAAAATTCAGCGTGAGTGCAGAGCCCTATATCAAAATTCCCGTTACGGGTATTGGTTATGGCCATGTAAAGCTGCGCGGAGCGGGCATGTTGATTTCGGTTAGCTACCGGTAGCGTGAGGCGTGAGACGTGAGACGTGAGACGTGAATCGTGAGGCGTGAGGCGTGAGCGTTGCGGTAAAACTTCCCGATCATTAAGCATCTTCAAAGCGTAAAAATAATTACCGCAAAGAAGGCAAATATCAAGCCTCACGATTCACGTCTCACGCCTCACGCCTCACGCCTCACGATTCACGCCTCACGTCTCACGATTCAACTTAAGGAAGCAACTCCACATTCAAATCTTCCGATAAGAGAGAAAACTAATGGCATGAAAACGCAACGTTCTCTCTTCTTTCTATTGGCCGCTTTTGCACTTGTCGGCATTGTTTATTCCTGTAGTAAGGGTGGCGATGATGGTCCGGCAGATCCCTGCGCAGGCATCACGGTTGTAGTTGCCGGCAACAGCACTAACCCCAGCGCTGCCGGGGCCAGCGATGGCAGTATTTCCGCCACCGCCAGCGGCGGCAGTGGGTTCACTTACCGGCTCAACAACGGCAGCTTTCAGTCGAGCGGCAATTTCGGTAACCTTGCTGCGGGCACTTATACCGTTACCGCCCGCAACAGCAATGGATGTACCGGCACCCGGCAATTTGTACTCAGCAATCCCACACCCAGTTGCACAGGCGTAACCATTACCGTAACCGCCAACAGCAGCCCGGCAACACCCTGCGCCACGCCCACTACTGGCAGCATTACGGCGAGCGCCACCGGCAGCACGGGATTTACCTATAGCATCGATGGTGTCAACTTCCAGGGCTCGGGTAATTTTGCAGGACTGGCCGCAGGCACTTATACCGTTACGGCCAAAGATCAAAACGGCTGTACCGGTTCAAGCAACGTAACCGTAGCCAGTGCCGCCGCGGGACCACTTTTCTCAGCCGTAAAAACCCTGATGGATAATAACTGCGTTAGCTGTCACAACAACAGCATCCAAAACGGTGGGATGAACTGGGCGGTAGAATGCAATATCGTCCTCAACCGCGATCGCATAAAAGCACGTGCTGTGGACAACAACCCCAGCTCCATGCCACCTACAGGCGCCCTTTCACAGGCAGACAAGGATAAGATTACGGCGTGGATCAATGCGGGAGGAAGATACTCAGATTGAATTGGTTGATTTGTTTATTCGGTGATTTGTATGATATTAGTTTAGGTTATACAACTTTTCAAACAAATCACCGAATAAACAAATACACAAATGAACGAATCACCGTTTCAACACAAAATCCCTCGACACCGTAAATCCCCACCTGAACTGTCCCTTACCCCATGAGGTAGTAGTGCGGGGGATGAATCTATTCTCGAGAATTTCGGTGGCATTGGTGAAATTGAGATGGAATACGTGGCCGGCAGTGAGCAACTCCACTCCCACGCCCAGGGTCGGATAGAACCGGATGTCCTGCGAACGAAAAAAATCGCGACTTGAGCTGCTCCGGAAGCTATGGAAATAATCCACGATTACACTGAAACGTCCGGCAACCGGCAATCTTGCGCCGCCACCCAGGGCAAAAATGGTATTGTTGTCGCCCGGTACAACATAGTTGTGATGCACCAGTGTGGGGCTGAGTTGAAAACTGTATTTACCAAATCGACGGGCCAGCAATAATTGCAGCATCTGGCTGAGGCGGTCCGAAAATCCGTCGAAGGAGTTTTCCTGCCCGGGATTGGCGCCTTCGGCCATGGCCGATACCACCATATTGCCATAAAGCGCCAGGGATAATGGAACGGTATTGTCGTTGGTTTGCTGCAGCAGGCGATACTTCGCACCCAGCTCATATAACTGTTGAAGACCACCGGCTCCCTTGGCCCGGGCTGCTACCAGGTTTACCCGACGGCTAAGGCCATACTGAAAGCCGATCCGGATATCGGTGGCATTATCGAGGCCAAAAAAGTTCTTGATGCCGCCATTATCGCCGGCCAGGTCGCCAAAATTATGCGTCACCTTAAACTCCAGGATTCCCTTCGGAATCATCTCCACGGTATTGGAATTGATCAGGCGTGGGCTGGAGAAAACCCAGATGGGTTCCGACTCTTTCTTTTCTACTTCCTCCGGTTTTTCCTGCGCCCTTGCGTGAAGAGCCATCAGGACTAAAGACAAAAAAATAATGCTGCGCATAAAATGTTTTACCATCCTAACGCAGCATGTATTTTGAAGGTTGCCAACGGACCTGCCAGACCGGGCTTATTTTTTGATTTTCTTCAGCACGCGTGCATCTCCATTGCTGTACACCCGCAGGGTTATGCGCTGCTTATCGTTCTCAAGCAGGAACATATAAGAAGTTTCGCCACCCATCGTCAGCTCTTCCGACTGACGAATCTGATACTGGTTGAACTGGCTCCGGAGTCGCTCGTTCACCAACATGGGCAAACGTTCGCGGCTCAGTGCGCGAACCAGCGCAACAATTTCTCCATTCGCCTTGCTGTAGGCCAGCATGCTTTCGTCCTGGTACACCATACGCACGGTGTAGAGGCCCTCACCCTGCACTTCCTTCACTTGTGCGAACTGCGCACCAGGGAAATGTTGCTTTAATGAGGTAAGGACAGCGGTTTCCACATTGGCCGGCACTGTGCTGGCCATTACACGGGTCAGCATCGCTACGGCGAGGAGCATGACCATGGTTGTTCTCTTCATAAAATAAGTGTTTAAGGTTTGTTTTTTTATTGTTACTGTTACAAAAAGGTTCCCATTCAAAGGATGGCTTCATCATAGTAATGGTTAAAGTCCGGAACAGGCAGGCTACCCAGCGGGTCCCAGCTTTTGATGATCTTTATTAGCCGCCTCATAGCTCAGCGATTTAGCCTTGTTCTGAAATAAAGGTTGATTAGTCCGATTCATGGATTAGCGAAACAAATTCTTCAAGTCCTCCACAAATTCCCGCGGCGCTTCCCAATGCAGGGCATGACCGATGCCCGCATACTTGAGCAGCTTTACCTTTCGGATGGCCTGCCACATTTCCTGCTGGCCATTTATGTCGCATACAGCATCTTTTTCGCCCCAGAATACCGTTACCGGCATATCGAGCTCCGGCAGCCGGCTTCGCAGATCTGTTTGCAGCAGGGGACCCAGGCAAAGCCGCCAGTTTTTGGCACTCAATTTCTCTGATTCAGCCACCAGTTCGTTTAAAAAGGATTCTTCGATAGGTTGGACAATAGTAGAGAGTTGAAAATCGAGCGAAAACTGCCTGGGCACAGGATCGTTTAAGGTTTCCACCGCTTTCAGAAATTCGGGCATGCCGGCATTATCGCCATAGAATGGATCCGTACCTACCAGGATCAATTGGCTGATGCGGTTGGGATGATCCAGGGCGGTCTGCATCGCGATTACGCCTCCCATACTATGGCCCAGGAGGCTCACTTTCTTCCAGTTTCTTGCCTCCATCAGGCGAATGATATCGGCACTCATGCTTTTCACGCTAAAATCTTCCCCGGCTTTTCCTGAATTGCCATGGCCCCGCATACTAATCGCCACCACATGCAGCGATGCGGGCAGCAAGGGCATTATCCGGTCGAATGAAATACGCGAATCGGTAAACCCATGGAGCATGATCAGAACCGGTGCTTTGGGATCGCCCTGCTCCGCATATTCGAGTACCAGATCGGGGGTGGCCTGAAAGCGTTTCACTTCAGGCCCGGCAACCGGCTTGTTTATGGATAAAACCGCCGGTTGCGCGGAGCTCCTGAAAGTGACCACAGAGAGCATAAACCAAACCACCATGTATTTTAATGTCTTCATCATATTATTGAGTTGAATGTGAACACAAATATCCATCAGCAAGAAGGCCGCAACAATCACCAAAGCAGGGAGATTTATCCTCGAATCCGGTTAGTAGGTGGTAAGTTTTAGGTTATAAGTTTTAAGTTTTAAGTTGTACGTTGGTAATTTGCATTTGGCCCTGCCGTGTGCTTAAATTTGATCAACTCTTTCTATGACCTTACTTCGATCACCTATCGTCCGATATATTATCCGCAAACTGCGGCTTCCCAACGATGAGGAGAATATTCAAACTTCCATCGCTAATATCCGTGAGGGCGCCACGCTTACGAATGCCAACCGATGGGTATTGGTTTGCGCCATCCTGATTGCCTCGTTGGGGCTCAACACCAATTCCACTGCCGTAATCATCGGCGCCATGTTGATTTCCCCGCTCATGGGCCCTATCATGGGTTTTGGGCTGGGCTTGGGCATCAATGATATTGACCTGGTTCGCGCTTCTGTTCGCAGTTTTATGTTGATGGTGCTTACGAGCCTGGCGGCCTCCACCCTTTTCTTCCTGATTAGTCCGATGAAGGAAGCCGGCTCCGAATTACTGGGTCGCACTTCACCCACCCTGTATGATGTGCTTATCGCCTTCATTGGTGGCGTGGCCGGCATCATTGCCGGTGCGAGCCGCCTGCGCAAAAGCAATGTGGTGCCCGGTGTAGCCATCGCCACCGCATTGATGCCACCGCTTTGCACCATGGGGTACGGCCTTGCCAGTTTCAACTGGACCTATTTCTTCGGTGCCTTTTACCTTTTCATGATCAATTCGGTCTTTATCGCCATCGCCACTTACCTGGTCGTGAGCCTGCTCGACTATCCCAATGTGAACAGGCTTGACGCGGGTGGAAAGAAGAAGATCTACTGGATCATCACTTTCATCGTTGTGCTGGTAATAGCACCCAGCATTTATCTCACCTACCATATCGTACGCAAGTATGTACACCGCAAAGCCGCCGAAAGTTTTGTGATGAAGGAAGTGGAACAAAGAGGAAATATCGTGGTAAACAGCCAGTTTGATTATCGTAACAACGGTTCCACCCTTGAGCTCATTTTGCTTGGCCATATCATCGATAGCAGCGACGAAGCGGTATTGGAGCAAGCCCTGCAGAAAGAATATGGCTTGCGCGACTGCGACCTGATTCTACACCAGGGACCCGATAGCCGGGTGGCCGCACAAAAAGTATTCAAGGACCTGAGCAGCGATATGGCGACCCAAAACCAACTGATCAAGAATCTATACCAGCGGCTTGATAGTGTACAGCAACTGATGAGTCAATCGCAACACCTCGATACGCTGCAGGTAAGGCTGGCAAAGGAATGGAAGAAAGAAGACAGCCTGATGCAAAAGCTATCCCTGCATCCGCAAACCTATTATGACCCCGCCAGCAGCAAAATGGATACGAGTTGGACGCTTGAAGCGATTTATCCCGAAAGAGCCACGCCGGCAAAATCAGCAGCAGGCTGGAAGGAATGGCTGGAACAGCGGCTGGGCAAGGCAGTGGAACTGAAGATCGAGAGAAGCAAATGAGAATATTTGTGAATTTGTTGATTCGGTTATTTGGAGTGCTGTGGCTGGTAGAAGAGTTTAAGGTTTAAGGTTTAAAGTTTAAACCTTAAACCCTAAACTCTAAACTTCTAGATTTTTTTTCGCAAAAAATGTGTCACCATCCAGTCGCCGATCTTGTTGCCCATTTCCTGTCCGGCCTGGCAACTGAAGCGAAAATGAATACCGGCCCGCACCCTGGAGTCCGCATTCTCATTAGCCGCCTGGCTAAAGCTGGTGAAATGCCGCGTATTCCCCGCCGGTTGTGAGGTGGATGAAGATGCTGTAAACGACACTTCATCACCCAGGATCCGGGCCATAACCGAAGCAGCCGCATTTCCAAGAACACTATGCGTGGAGGGGTAATCCTGAACAGGGGGTGTAGGTTCACTGGGTTCCCAGATGGGATCGGGCTCCGTCATGTGGTTGTTATCACTGGCCGCCCGGCGAATGGCCGTATAGGGTCGCCAGAAATTGTAAAAGAACTTGGCATTCCAGCCGGCAATATAGGAGTCGGCCAAAGCCATACTAACCAGGGCCATAAAGCGCGCACCATCCTGCAGGTTCATCTTCCTGTCCATCATCACCGTACAAGCTATCCGCGACCAGCCCACTTCCGAAAACTCGTACCAGAATTTCGCATAAGCGCTTTGTTCGGGTGTACGGGTATGGCTATTGAGTTCACCCATCTTCTTCACTTCTTCAAAATCCTCCGCGTATTCTGTTGACGTGAGGGGTGGGTAGGGCGAAGGTCGAAACTGGTCCTGTCTTTGCAATCCAAATAAACGAACATCCTGCCAGTGCGGGGCAAACAGCACATTAAAGGGTGGCACAGCCTGGTACACGCCGGGAATCTCTGAAGCCGGTACGTCCATCATCGGCTCGCCCTGGCTGCCGTCATCAGATCGCAAGGCAATCATGGCCATCGCAGCGGCTTCGCCCAATACTATCCCCCTCTCACGGCTTTCCGACTCGGGGATGCCAGCCAGGCTATGGGTTAATGCCGAATCCAAAAACCCTTTTTTTCCGGGCATTTCGTGCAACAACACCGCGTGTGCGGCCGCTGCCGCTGCGGCTATGGGATGAGCACTGGAATCAGTTCCGGTAAAACGATAAGTTTCATATTTGGGCGATATGGCGTTTACGGCATCATGCATGGCGAGCTGCACCATGGCGAAAATGCGCGATCCGTTGAGTGGATGCGGATTGGCCGGGCCTCCTATTGCCTCCAGCGCGGTTTTGTGCCAGCTAACGAGCACATCAGCAGGGAATAATTCAGGATCAGGTAGATTATCCTGCTGGCGGGAGCAGGACAGTACCAGGCACAGACTCATCAGGGCCGCAGCCATTGTACTTAGTGTTCTTTTCATAGCATTTTTGTTTAGGGCGCAAAAATGCCTTGCTGCGACGACGATATAAATAGCCAAATTGGGGGAATCCGTCACCCATATCGGTTAGGGTCGCCAATGAATGAGGCGGGCATCATCCATCATCAGACAATTCGCTGATTGATGGCTTTGGCAACAACTTCGGTAAGGGATGCTACATGCAGTTTCTCGTAAATCTTCTTCACGTGCGAGCGCACGGTTTCGTAGCTGATATTGAGCTCGGCACCGATCATTTTATAACTCAACCCATTTACCAGGCAACTCAATACTTCTTTCTCGCGTGCGGTAAGGTGGTAGTCGGGTGCTTCCTCCGGCCTGATCACACTGGATACCGACTGCATCTTATTCAGCACTTTGCGGGCTATGGAAGGACTCATGGGCGAGCCGCCATATTGCAACTCATTGATGGCATCCACCAGCTTGGTGTTCAGGTAATTTTTCAGAATATAGCCCGATGCGCCGGCGCAGATGGAATCGAAAACACGATCATCATCTTCAAAAACCGTTTGCATCAGCACCTGGATATGCGGAAACTCTTTTTTTATTTTTCCCACGGCTTCAATACCGGTCATGCCCGGCATTTCAATGTCCATCAGCACAATATCGGGATTACAGGAACGCACATCGTCTACACAATCGAGCACATGGCAAAAGGAGCCCACCACGTCAAAATGAGGAACCGTGGAAAGCAACAAACCGATACTTTCCCGGATATTCTTGTTATCGTCGAAGATGGCGATGCGTAGCGACATGGTAAATTTTCAATAAAGGTCGGCTTTTGGGGGATATGGGCAATCCCCGGAAGTGGGGAGAAGGAAAGTAGAAAGTTGTAAGTTTTAAGTTGTGAGTTTTAAGTCTAAGAGATTATAGAGGCTAATTCACTTATCCCAATTGCCATTCAGTGACTAACCCTAATGACTTACAACTTAAAACTTACAACTCAAAACTCTCCCCCAAACATCAACTCCACTTCCGTCCCCTTTCCCGCGCTGCTCCTGATCTTCAATTCCCCCTTCATTTCCCGAGCGCGGATATGCATATTCTGCAGGCCATTGCCCGAAAGGGAACTGGCGGCTTTGGTTTTGCCGGGTTCAAATCCGATACCATCATCCCTTACCCGCAGTTGCAACTGACCCTGCTCCGACTGCACCGACACCCAAAGGTTTTGGCAACGCGCGTATTTTACGGCGTTATTGATGGATTCTTTAAAAATGAGGTAAAAATTCTTGCGTCGGGTCATCTCCAGTACCAGTTGTTTTGCCGAATCATCCACGTCGAAATGAAACTGAATTCCCTGCGAGGCCAGCAAGGGCCTGGCGAATGATTCCATCCTTTGCAGGATGGTATGCATATTATCATTGCGCGGATTGATGGCCCACACGATATCATTCATCTCCGAAATCATTTCGCTGGAAGTACTGCTAATCTTCTCCAGGGTATCGCGCAGGGCCTGCTGCTTATCCTGCTCATGATAAATCCGGGCCACCTGGCTATACACTGAGATACTACTAAGGGTGGAACCCACATTGTCGTGCAAGTCCTGTGCAATCTTATTACGGATGGCCTGGCGCTTCAGCAGTTCATTGATGCGATAACGATAAAACAGGTAGATGAGCAAACCCGCCAACAGGGCGCAGGCCGCATAAAACCAAATCGTTTTCCAAAAGGGGGGAATGATCCGGATCCGAATCTCCGTGATTTCATCGCCCCAATGCCCGGGCGAAGTGCTGGCCCTTACCCGGAATACATAATCACCTGCGGGCAGATTGGTAAACGGTACCTGTGTGGCCGAACCGGTTTCTACCCATTCCTCATTAAGACCATCCATCTGCCAGGCATATTGCAGAGGCGCGGGCGATTCAAAATGCGGCGCGGCAAAATGTAGGGTGAAAAAATTCTGATTATACTTCAGCTCCAGCGACTCCTCATTCAGCAAATGCGAATATGAATGGTTGAATATCTGCATATCGGTGAAGTGCACTTTTGGCTGCACCTGCCGCAGGCGTATGGTAGCCGGATCAAACCGGATATAATAACCATTGCCGGCCACATAAAGCTCTCCCTTCGCATCCTGATAAATATAGCCCTTCGCTCCTCCCGACCGCTCCAAATCGGGAAGATCAGAATACTGGAAACGATTGATGGCCGGATCAAATACCTGCAGGTGACCGCTACTGAGTATCCATATCTTTCCATGCCGGTCCATGGTCATCCCCTCCATCAGGTTACTGGCCGAAGGAAAATGCGTGAATCTCCTCTTCAGCCGGTCAAAATAATTCAAGCCTCCGCCATAAGTGGTAAGCCATAGGTTTCCCTTCGCATCTTCCAGCATATCATACACATGATTATTGCTGATGCTGTTGGGATCAGAAGGATCATTGACAAAATACTGATGCCCGCGGGTATGCTTCATCAACAGGCTAAGCCCGTTCTTCACATTGGCCAGCCAAAGTCCGCCATGGCGGCCGGGCAATAAGCGCCGGATCAGATTGTCGCGCAAATCGTAACGCTGCAAAATAGCCGCCGCCGAATCCAATCGCGATACCCAGCGCTGCTCCTGCAGGTCGTAATAAGCGAGGAAATGCCCATAAGGGGAAACAATGAGCACGGGATGGCCGTTGAGGCTGTCGTTAACAACATCCACTATTCTGGACTCAATCAGTCGCGACATTACCCCATCCTTCTCCGTATTGGGCAGCAAAGAAATACTTCCGGTATTTTCGTCATATACAAAAAGCGAATAGTTGGTGCCCAGGTAAAGCCGGCCATCCGTACCGCGGTGAAATTTGGTAACAGCGAGCAAGATATTATTGTAGCTGAGAGGAAGATGCCGGTAGCCGCCATTGGGCTGCTGTTCTATAATGCCAACACTGGTACCCATCCAGAGACTGCCATCGGGTCTTTTCATGAAATCATAAATGACCGGCGCCTTGCCTTCCGTCCAATAGCTGCGGGGGATAAACTGCTGCTGAAAGGGCAACAGGTTTACCCGGTGCAGGCTGATGCCATTGCTGGTGCCTACCCACACCAGTCCGGAACGATCGATAAAAATGCAATGGATCGTGTTGCTGCTAACCGACCCTTCAAGGGCCGGATTGTGCCGGTAGTTGTAAAACACATCTTTTGCCGGATCGTAGAGATAGAGCCCATTATATTTTCCGCCAATCCATATATGGCCTGTCTTATCTTCGGCAAAACTCAGCGCTTCATCTTCTCCAAACGAAAAAGGATTCCCTTTCTGTGCTGCAAACACTTCTTCCTGCAGCGTGCCGCTATGGTAACGATACACAGCTTTATCCCAGGAACCAAACCAGATATGCTGCTTGCTATCCCGAAACAAACGGGTTACCACCATGTGTGGCAACCTGGCATAGAGATCGCGGTAGCGGGGGTCGAGTTGACTCTCGAGCGTTTGCGGATTTACCTTCATGATGCTTCCCCCTTCGCGCCCTGCCCATAGCATATTGTTCTTGTCGAAACAAATATCGTAGATGGTTCCACCGCCCCTGGGCAGCACCGGTTCAAAAAGCTCCTTACGTGGATCAAAGCGCAGCACCGAAGCGCCGCCTGTGGCCAGCCAGATAAAGCCATCACGATCCTCTTCCAGCGCATTGATGATATTGACGGGAATGGTACCGGCCTCACCGGGTCGGTGACGATACTGGCGAAACTGTCTCGCGCTGGGCTGTCGATGATCATAGCGTGTCAATCCGCCATCGGCGCTGGCAATCCAGATCACACCCTGGCGGTCTTCCTGCAGGTCGGTAATGGTATTGCCCGACAGCGAAGCCGAATCACCGGGAATATTCTTGAATACCACGAAATTGCTGCCATCGTAGCGATTGAGGCCATCATCGGTACCAATCCAGATAAATCCCCGACGGTCCTGGATGATGCAGTTAACCTTGTTGTTGCTTAAACCATTGGCCTGGCTGATGCGATTGAAATACAGGGAAGGGGCCTGCGCCTGCAACTGAAAAAAGCAAAGCCAGCAAATAAAAAGCAGGAATAATGGTTGGGGACGAAGCCACATGCCGTTAAGTTAAACCATTTGCCGGCCGCGGAAAGCTGAATTTCCCGGAACGGTCTTCAGGCTGCGCAAAACTCCCCACTTTATGCGTGAATGGCAATCCCCGAATACGGTTAGGGAAGGGCCAGTATTTCCTCCGCATGCGCTTTATTGCGCGGCCGCAGAAATATCTTTTTGATAATCCCCTTCTCATCAATCACAAATGTGGTTCTGTGTACACCCATATACTGGTGACCAAACATCTGCTTTTGTCCCCACACGCCATATTTTGTCAGGATCTTGTGATCGGTATCGGCCAGCAGGCGGAAGGGCAGTGTAAATTTTTCCTCAAACTTTTTGTGCTTTTGGCTATCATCCGGGCTCACGCCCAGTACTTCATAGCCAGCCTCGCGCAAACCGTCATAGTTGTCGCGCAGGTTGCAGGCCTGTATGGTGCAGGTAGGGGTATCGTCTTCCGGATAGAAATACAACACCAGCTTCTTCCCTTTAAAATCGGCCAGTGAAATGGTTTTCCCTTCCTGGTCTTTGGCCGAAAAGGCCGGGGCCTTCATGCCTTCTTTCAAATGCGTTGCCATGTATTATCTTTTCCGGGTGCTGGTTTTCTTTTTGGGAGCCGCTTTTCGTACAGGCGCCTGGTAAGCGCTACGTTTGAACCACCATTCTTTTTCCGTGATATTGCCCGCCAAATCTTCCACCCGCACTTTCAGGTGATGTGTACCGTAGGGACAGCGCTCATCAAATTTATAAATCCAGGTGCGTCCCTTATCGTTGGTGAATCGAATCCATTCGCCGTTCAATTCCGCTCGAAATGATTTTATTCCAAAATGATCGGTGGGTGTGAAGCTGATACTGCTGCGGCCGCTGAGGTTAATGGTATCGCCATTGCCCAGATTGGGGAGATACGGTGGATCCTGATCCACATAGGCGCGGAAAAAGCCAAATTCGGTAAAGGAAGCCGCCAGCCATCCGTCTTGCCACTCCGCTTTGCGGAGGGTTCGCCGGCCGCGATAGCTGCGTTCGATCATCAGCTTATCCTGCCATTCGGCGGGAACCGGGCTGTCGGGCTTTATCCGGATACGCATGGCACTGTGCAGGGGTACCGAAGGATCGTTGAGCTGGTGCATGGCCGATACGGCATTGGTGCCGGCCGGCGTACTACGGTAATAAAAGGAAAGCGTGGTGTCGTATAAAGCATCTTCGGGCAAATAGGCTTCAAAGTCGGGTTTCTCCACCAGGTTCACATAATTGGGTATAAATGCCGCGCTGCTGCTCGCAATCGGCTGCGCAGGGCTCAGGCTGGGGTCGTATTGCAGGTCAAAGTTCAGGGTATTCTTATTGCCATACGCATCATGAATCACAATCCGCACTTTGTGGGGCTCGGCATCCTGCAGGCGAATGACCCCATCCGCCTCGCGGGGATGATATACTGAACTATGGTTGCCGGGCAAACGCGAAAGATGCTGCAGGTACACACCGCCATTGAAGTCGAAGGAATAATCGATATGCGCATTCATGTAGCGCGTTTCATCGTAACCCACGGAATCCACTTTATACCGGATCAGGAGCTCATTGTCCACAAACAATTCCGCCGCGAAAATCCCATCGCGGTTGGCCGACCCGCTTATCTGATCAAATGCCTGTATGCCGAAACTCAATTTGGGATTGGCTGTTTTAATCAGCGATGACCCCGAAATTATCGGACCGTTAACTGTTTGTTTAATAGCGAACAATTGCGGTTTGGAATTGTAGATACCCTGAGTGCGGTCATAGAGGGCCAGCTTTACCAGGGTAGGCTTCACTTTATCCTGCAAAGGCATTCCAAAAAGCAGCGGATTGAGGCATTTTCCTGTCTTGGTATCACGGATCTCGAAGTGCACATGTGGTCCCTGCGATCCGCCGGTGGTTCCGCTGAAAGCGATAAAGCTTCCTTTCTTTACGGGAAATTTTTCCTTCGGAATGGTCAATTCCACCGCCCATGACTCCTGCGAATATTGTTGAGCTGTAACATATTTCTCCAGTTCCGGTGCAAAATCATTGAGATGCGCATAAAGCGTGGAGAGGCCATTAGGATGATTGATGATAATAAATCGACCAAAGCTCAATGGTCTTATGCCCACATAGGCGATATAACCATCGGCTGCGGCATACACACGCTGATTCACCCGCTGTGCGGTACGGATATCGAGACCCATATGCCAGTGATTACTGCGTAGCTCCCCCAAATTGGCCACTATTTCCGGCGCCAGCGAAAGTGGCCAGCGAAAATAGTTTTTGGGATAAGAAGCGGGCTGGGCCTGTACCTGATAAGTGAAAGAAATGTTAACCAGTAACAATAGGATAAAACGAAACATCTGCGAATGTAAAACTTAATATATATCCTGCCCGTATCTGGCATGATATTCTATATATACAAAAAAGTAAACGTAGCGGTTATGAAAAGAATTATTTACACAGCCATTTTTGTCGGAGGTTTATTTGTGGGTATGTTTAAAGGCCAGGACGTGCGCCAGCGCTGGGTGGCCAAAATGAAAAACCGCCACGAAGAAAATAAGTCTGTTCCCCAACAGGCAGATGAAGTGAATCTGGATGAGATTGAATTAGCGACATATCATAGTTGAGTTATAAGTGATAAGTTATAAGTTTTAAGTGGTAAGTTTTTTGCTTTCCAAACAATTTGTACACTTTCTATCTCCCTCAGGCTGCGATACCTTTACTTTCTGATTTTCAACTTTAAGTAATTGTTCAATTTCGAAAAAAAGGAATACTAATCCCGTCTTCTCAAAACTTATAACTCAAAACTTATAACTTAAAACCTTTTTTCCCCTACTTTTGCGCAATTTGTTTTTTCAAACCCTCTCTTTAAAAAGAAATGCCAAAAGATACTTCCATTCGTTCGGTCCTGATCATTGGTTCGGGGCCTATTGTTATTGGACAAGCCTGTGAATTCGACTACTCCGGAACCCAGGCCGCCCGCAGCCTTCGCGAAGAAGGTATCAAAGTGTACCTGATCAACAGCAACCCGGCCACCATCATGACCGATCCCATGATGGCCGAAAAAGTGTATCTGCTGCCCCTGACGGTGGAAAGTATAGAACAGATCCTCGAAGAAAACCAGATTGATGCGGTTTTGCCCACCATGGGCGGACAAACCGCGCTCAACCTCGCCAAGGAGGCGCAGGACCTGGGCATCTGGGAAAAATACAATGTGCGGCTGATTGGAGTAGACATTAAGGCCATCGACAAGGCAGAAGACCGCGAGCAGTTTCGCCAGTGGATGATTCGCCTTGGCATACAGGTGGCTACGGCCAAAACGGCCAACTCTTTCCTGGAAGGAAAGGAATTTGCCCAGGAAATAGGATTCCCCCTCGTTATTCGTCCATCCTTCACCCTCGGTGGAACCGGCGGTGGTTTTGTGCATGATAAGAATGATCTGGATGAAGCCCTGAACCGTGGTTTGCAGGCCTCACCCATACACGAAGTGCTGGTGGAGCAGGCCGTATTGGGCTGGAAAGAATTTGAACTGGAACTGCTGCGCGACTCGGCTGATAACGTGTGTATCATTTGTACGGTTGAGAACTTCGACCCCATGGGTGTGCATACCGGCGATTCCATCACGGTAGCGCCTGCCATGACGCTGAGCGATACTGCCATGCAACTGATGCGTAATACCGCCATCCGCATGATGCGCGACCTGGGCAATTTCGCCGGCGGCTGTAATGTGCAGTTTGCCCTCAACCCCGATACCGAAGAAATCATCGCCATCGAAATTAACCCGCGGGTGAGCCGCTCCTCGGCGCTGGCTTCCAAAGCCACGGGTTACCCCATCGCCAAGATCGCAGCCAAACTCGCAATCGGCTACAACCTCGATGAACTGGAAAACCAGATTACCCGCACCACTTCCGCTTATTTTGAACCCGCCCTGGATTATGTGATCGTGAAAGTACCCCGCTGGAACTTCGATAAGTTCAAAGGGGCCAATGATACCCTGGGTTTACAGATGAAAAGCGTGGGTGAAGTGATGGCCATCGGCCGCAGCTTTACCGAAGCCATTCAGAAAGCCTGTCAGAGCCTGGAAAATAATGCAGTTGGACTCGGCTACTATGGCAAGAGCCTGATGCATGCCGATGAATTGCTTGAGTATATCAAAACACCGAAATGGGACCGCATCTTCCGCATCAAGGATGCGCTGATGGCGGGCATTTCCATCGGTTCTATCTCCAAAGCCACCAATGGTATCGACCGCTGGTTTCTTTACGAGATCCAGAAAATCGTAAACCTGGAAAAGCAGATCGCCAACTACACCATGGAAACCCTGCCCGAAGAGCTGCTGCGCGAGGCCAAGGTAAATGGCTTCAGCGATGAGCAGATCTGCCGCATCATGGGGCATGGTTCGGAAGATGAATTATACGAAAGAAGAAAAGCACTGGGCATTAAGCGGGTTTACAAAATGGTGGATACCTGCAGTGCGGAATTTGAAGCGAAAACCCCCTATTTCTATTCGAGCTTCGAAGGGGGACACCATAACGAAAGCAAAAGATCAGACCGTAAGAAGATCATCGTGCTGGGTTCGGGTCCTAACCGGATCGGACAGGGCATCGAATTCGATTACTGCTGTGTGCATGGCCTGCTCGCCATCAAAGAGGCGGGCTATGAAGCCATAATGGTGAACTGTAACCCCGAAACCGTTTCTACCGACTTCGATATCGCCGACAAGCTCTACTTTGAGCCGGTTTACTGGGAACATCTCTGGGAAATCATCGAGCACGAGCAACCCGATGGCGTGATTGTGCAGTTGGGAGGGCAAACCGCCCTGAAGCTGGCTGAAAGGCTCCATAAGAAAGGTATCCGCATTGTAGGTACTTCTTTCAACGACATGGATATTGCCGAAGACCGTGGTCGCTTCAGCGACCTGCTGAAGGAGCTGAGTATTCCCTATCCCGATTATGGTACGGCCTACGATGTGGATGAAGCCATTGCTGTTGCCAACAAGGTGGGTTACCCGGTGCTGGTACGTCCTTCCTATGTATTGGGAGGTCAGCGCATGCGCATCGTGATCAATGATGAGGAAGTGGAAAAGGCGGTGGTAAGCCTGCTGAAGCATATTCCCGGCAACAAGATCCTGATCGACCATTTCCTTGATCGCTGCCAGGAAGCGGAAGTGGATGCCATCTTTGATGGCGAAAACTTTCATGTTATGGGCGTAATGGAGCATATTGAACCCGCCGGTATACATAGTGGTGACAGCAATGCGGTACTGCCCGCCTTCAATCTCACACCCCTGGAAGTAACCACCCTGGAGTATTATTCGGAAAAAATTGCCAGGGCGCTGAATATACGCGGACTCATCAATATCCAGTTCGCCATCAAAGATGGTAAAGTGTATGTGATAGAAGCCAACCCGCGTGCCTCCCGCACCACGCCTTTTATCGCTAAAGCCTACCAGATTCCCTATCTCAATATCGCGACCAAAGTGATGCTGGGAGTCAATAAACTCACCGATTTCACATTCGAGAAAAAGCTGACAGGCTTTGCCATCAAGGAGCCCGTATTCTCCTTCAACAAATTCCCGGGCGTAAGCAAGGAACTGGGACCTGAAATGAAATCGACCGGCGAAGCCATCCGTTTCGTCAAAGATCTCAGAGATCCTTATTTCAGGCAATTGTATAAGGATAGGAGCATGTACTTGAGTAAGTAGAGAGTAGGGAGTAGGAAGTGGGTAGAGGGGGTAGAATTTTAGGACTTTATCAATAGATAATTTCCTTAAAAATAGTTGTGCTAATCTGTGCAAATCTGCGGGAAATCTCTCCCGAATTTTGAACAGGCTTAATGAGCCGATGCGTTTTCCGTTGATGGACTCAGATTATAACGCTGATTTGCGCAGTTTTTTTCCCAAACCAATTTTCAATTCCCAGACTTTCGAACCTTAAGCCCTACTTTCTACTCCCCACTCACTACTTTCTACGCCTCACACTGCCACAATCCCCTGCTTTATCGCATACATCACCAACCCCACGCGGCTATGCACTTTGAGTTTGTTAAACAGGGCCTGGCGGTAATCGTCGGCGGTGCGGGGGCTGATGTGCATGTTGGCCGCAATTTCTTTGTAGGATAGTTCGGTGCATACCCAGCGCAGGAACTCCCGCTCCCTTTCATTGAGCACAATTTCCTTTTCATTTTTTTCCAGCTCAGGATCCTGCAACCCGCTCACCAGTTTGCCGGATACATAATCGGAAACATACACGTTCTTATCCATCAGGGAATCGAGCGCTTCTTTCAATTCCTGGGGCTCGGCATTTTTGAGCAGGTAGCCTTTGGCGCCCAGGCGAAACATGCGGATGATGGTTTTTTCGTCGCTGAGCATGGAAAGGGCCAGCACCCTGATATGCGGATAATTCTTATGAAGCCATTGCGTGGTTTCGAAGCCATCCATTTCGGGCATATTCACATCGAGCAACACAATCTCGGGTACCTGGTGCTGCTCAATACGATCGCGGAGTTCGCGGCCATTATTGGCTTCAAAGAGGATTCCATATCCTTCAAAATTATTGATCAGGTTGGCCAGCGCTCCACGGAGAAGGCTATGGTCATCCGCTATGCCCACCATGATCTTACGGGTTGCTTTTGCCATCGGTTAATCTGCCACTTGCAAGGGTAATTCAATCAGTAAACGCGTGCCTTTTCCGGGCTCACTGTCGATACGCAACTGCGCACCGATCAGTTTCGCGCGGTTAAAAATACTTTTTAATCCGACACCACTGAAAGAATCGGCCGATTCCCGCTTTTCGGCCACATTAAACCCCCTGCCATTATCGCTGATCTCCATGGTAAAGTTCTCATCCAGGTAGTTCAGGATCACCATCACTTCGGTGGCCTGGGCATGTTTGAGCACATTGTTGAGCCCCTCCTGGAATATGCGAAAGAGGAAAATGGATTTTTGGTCGTCCTGGGCAATTTCATCGCCCAGCACATCAAAACGCACCGAAAGAATGCCTGTTTTGGAAATGGCCGCGCACTCAAAGCGAATACTATCCACCAAACCAACCTGGGCAATGCGATCGGTATGCAGGCTCTTGGTAAGGTTCGATAAATCGAATATGGCCTTATTAAGCATCTGGCGGCTGTTCTCAATTTGCTCAAAAGCCTTATGCTCCTTCTCAATGGGCAGAACCGAAAGCGAAAGCTTCACCACCGACAGCATCTGCCCGATATTATCATGCAGTTCCTGCGCAATGGTCTTAAACGTATTTTCCTGTATTTCCAGTTGCGATTTCAATTCTTCCTTTTCGTAGGTATCCCTTACACGTTGCAATTCCTGTTCCTGCCGCTGCTGCCTTCGCTGATACAGCATCAGGATGGTGATGATAAATCCCACCAGGATGAGTCCCAGCAAAATGCCGACGACAATTATGAAATATATTTCCGGCTTTTCATTCTGCATAGGAAGGCTATCGAAAACAAAGTGTAAAGGAACACATTTAAAATATAAATGATCGAGGCAAAATTCATGATAATGAACTTTGGCACATCATTCCAAAAATTAACAAGCCCGAAAAGCGGGAAGCTGCTGCAATAAAAAAACAGCAATCCCGTGCAGATCCAGAAATCGGGGCTATTCAATAATTTGATGGACTTGGGTCTTTTGAATAATTCGTAGAAATAATACACCGCTCCCATCACCATCAGCAAACACCCAATGGAATAGCTAATAGCATGAAAATGGAGGGGTGGGAGAAAGAAATAAATATAAACAGCGCTCCCCACAGCATAAAGCAGGCTGAACATTAAAAGCAGCCTGCGTGCCTGCCTGCTGCTCACCATGGCCCGGATGGCGAGCAGGTAAAAGCTAAACTCAAATGCCGTGAAGTAATTGTATATATGAATATTTGCCTGGCCACTCAGGTCGATCAGATTGCTGGCCACTTCTACAGAAAGCGTCATCAAAAGGAAAGGAGAGAATAATTTCAGATGAAGCTCCGGGAATCGATTGGTGAAGAAGACAAGTGTACTCACGAGAAAACTCGCAGCCAGAAAATAGATATAGATTGGAAATGCAGGCATAGGCCTCGGCGAATTTATTGAATATGCATAGCTAAAAAAAATGACCTCCCTAAGAAATAGGGAGGTCATGGTTTTCCTGGAATCAGAACAAGCACATTTATGCCACTATCAGGCCTTCCGTTCCTTTATCAACAATGGTGATTCCTATACCGCCAAAATCATCATCACCAAAGCCAGCGCAAATGGGAGGACAAATTTTACCGGCGTTGTAGGCCAGGATATCCGTTCCTCTGTCGGTTTGCACATAAATATCTTTATCATAACAGCCGTCTTCTGTGGGTCGGTTCTTTGTCGCTACCAGCATCACGGTCTGCCGGCCCGCATAAAGGGGTTGTTCCGTATAATCCGCATCGTAGGCGCCATAATAAAGGCGGATGCCATCGGCGCCATTCTCGCGGGCTATTTCAAAAAACTCCTGCAATTCTTCCAAACTGTACCAAACGCTGAGCGAATCTTCCTTGCCCAACCTGCGGGAATTGTGTACCCAGCGCTCCTGCTTGTAGTTACGAATTGCTGCATCTACATGTGCGCTGCCTACTAATTTGCCAACTTTTACTGATTTTTTTTGAGTCTTAACCATTGCCTTAAGTTTTGATGATGGATGAAAATTCATTTGCGTGCTAAAACTAAAGGCGGGTAAAACGCGGATGCCCTACAAGAAATACGTTATCAATCAATTACGAATTAAAATTATTTATACCAGTAAGAAAACCAACAATCTATGTGAAAAATATGGAAAAAAAACCGTGAAATAGCCAGAAAAAAACGGGTAAAATACCCCCGAAAAAATGGGGTAAAAAGGGTGTAATCGGGGGGCAAAAAAGGGAGATTGGCCGGGTAAACCTTCCGCACCCGTTTTTTCCTGAATTTCCCCGCTATTTTTCCCATGGTTTCTAAGCCAGGGCTCCGCATTATTGGAAATGCATTCCCTCGCCGCTCAATGGAAAACCATCCCCGCCCTGCGCCTGCTGGCACCCACGGCCATCGGCATCTGGCTGCAATGGAAGCTGCAGATGTCGTATCATTACCCGCTATTGCTGTTAGCGACATGTATCATGATTTTCCTGAGCCTGCCCCTTTTGCCTGCCTATATGAAATACAAATGGGGATTCCTGGTAGGACTGGTATTCAACCTGGCTTTCCTGTCGCTGGGAGCCCTTGCCTGTTATGCGGCGGATATCCGCCAGCACCCGCAATGGCTGGGGCGGCAAGCTTCGCGGGGAGCCCTGTTGGTTCGTATCAGCGAATCGCCCCAACCCCGCGAAAAAACCTGGAAATGCCTCGCTTCTATACTGTTCACGACAAATGCTGAAGGCAAACTGACCCCGGCCAGGGGTAAAATGCTGCTCTACTTCAGCAAAGCGGATACCGATAGTAGTACCGTTCAACAACTGGAACCCGGTCAGTGGATACTGCTCAAAAGGCAAGCGGAACTGATTGATCGCCCCGCCAATCCCGGCCAGTTCAATTACCAGCGCTTCTGTTTATTCGACGGTATCACACACCAGGCATTCCTGCGGGTTACCGACTGGCAAAGGCTGCCTCGGCAGGAACCCGCACGCTTTCGCTTATTCCTCGAGCGTATCCGCAAACAGGTATTGCATACCCTGCGCAGCTATATTCCGGATGCAAAGGCGGCCGGGCTGGCTGAGGCCCTGCTGATTGGGTACAAAGACGATCTGGACAAAAACCTGCTACAGCAATATGCCGATACAGGGGTGGTACATATTATAGCTATCTCGGGTTTGCACCTGGGACTTATTTACTGGATCCTCCGCCTGCTCACCAGGCCATTGCCGCGCCGGGGTCATGGTCGCTGGATACGCTTTGGCCTTATACTCGCCGGACTATGGCTTTTCAGTCTGCTCGCCGGCGCGCAACCTTCGGTGGTGCGGTCGGCGGTTATGTTCAGCTTCCTGTTGTTGGGCGAAACAACAGGGCGTCGGGCACAAACTCTTAACAACCTGGCGGCCTCCGCCCTCCTGCTCCTGCTTTATCACCCTTTCTGGCTATGGGATATCGGCTTCCAGCTTTCGTATGCGGCCGTACTCAGCCTGGCGCTTTACCAGCAACCCATCTATCGATCCTGGTACATTCGCAACAAATGGTTAGACAGGCTTTGGCAAATGAATGCCGTAACCCTGAGCGCGCAGGTACTCACCCTTCCTCTTTGTCTCTACCATTTTCACCAGTTCCCTAATTATTTTCTGCTGGCCAACCTGGTATGCGTGCCGCTATCCAGCGTTTTGCTGATGGCGGCTATCCTTTTATGTGCGGCAGCGCCCCTGCCGCTGTTGGCCGCAGGCATCGGCTGGTTTCTTCACCAGGGTATCCTCCTCATGAATGTGGTGGTACAATGGATCAGTCAATTACCCTACGCCATCAGCAGCGGCATCCTCCTTAGCGAATTACAGGTAATCCTGCTCTATATTCTTCTGATCGCCATCTGTGCCGCCATTTTCTGGCAAAAGGTCCGGGCCCTGCGCTTATGTTTCTTTGCACTACTGTGCCTTTCCGTTTGCAGTTATTGGCGACGACAACAGGACAGGCTTCAGGCGGAATGGCGGGTTTATGCGCTGCCGGGTTATACGGCCAGCGATCTGGTTTATAATGGCCAATATTTTCTGATTCAGCAGGATACTGCCGGTATGGGCTCCCTCAATTATCGCTTTCAGCTCCATGGCGCAAGAGTGGGTCTGCAAACAACCGAACAGTCGCCGCCGGCATTCCTTCAATGGTCTGAAGCCCTGCAGCTAGGCGAGCAGAAAATACTGATCCTTCGAAAACCCTGGCCCAAAAATCCGGCACCTGCGGCTACATGGCTCTGGCTCCAGGCCGGGGCAGGGCCGCCACCCCGCGATTCAAGTTTCGCCTTTCCTGTTCCCAACATCCTGGCCGATGGGAGCCTGGCACCAGCCACCCTGCGGCGATGGCGATCCTTCGCCCGGCAAAGAGGATTGAAATTTCATGACCTGCGAACGGATGGCGCCTTTGCATTGCGGTGCCGGTAACTTACCTTTGCGCCTCATATTTATGGGGCCTACCCCAAACGATCCCTTGCCCGCACTTTCAATTTTTTCAGTATGCAAAAAAGAATTCAGTCAGCCCTTATTTCCGTATTCTATAAAGATGGACTGGAACCCCTGGTGCAGCAATTGCAGAGCCTCGGCGTTACTATCTATTCAACCGGTGGCACCCAGCAGTTTATTGAAGGCCTGGGCATCAAAGTGGTACCGGTGGAAGAGCTGACGCATTATCCTTCCATTTTGGGTGGACGCGTGAAGACCCTTCACCCTTCCGTGTTTGGAGGCATCCTGGGTCGTCGCGACCTGGAATCAGATCAGCGTGAAATGCAGGAGTTCAGCATACCCGAAATTGATATGGTGGTGGTAGACCTCTATCCCTTTGAAGAAACAGTAGCGCAAACCAGCGAGGAAAAGCTGATCATTGAAAAAATTGATATTGGCGGACCCAGCATGATCCGTGCCGCCGCAAAAAATCATAAAGACGTGCTGGTGGTTTCTGCCAAAAATCAATATGCGGAAGTCGTCGACATTTTGAAGCAGCAGCAGGGAGAAACCAGCCTGGAGCAACGCCGCCAGTTTGCCGCCCGAGCTTTTGGGATCGTGGCGCACTACGATGTAGCTATCGCGCATTATTTCACACCCGAAGGCGGCGACTATTTCCTCGCCTCCATTCCGCAACCCAAGATCATGCGCTATGGCGAGAACCCCCACCAGAGTGGCACCTTCTTTGGCCGGCTCGAAGAAATTTTTGACCAGTTAAACGGTAAGGAACTGTCCTATAATAATCTTGTAGACGTAGACGCTGCCTGGCAACTGATCAGCGAATTTCCACGCCAGGATCCACAGGACGATTTCACCTTCGCCATCATCAAACATACCAATGTATGTGGTGTGGCCAGCCGCGCAACCGTAAAGCAAAGCTGGGATAGCGCCCTGGCCGGCGACCCTGAAAGCGCCTTCGGCGGTGTGCTGGTTTGCAATGGCAGCATCAACAAAGCCACGGCAGAAGCCATCAACGAAATATTCTTTGAAGTGCTGATAGCGCCCTCCTTTGAGGAAGACGCGCTCGCCATCCTTCGCTCCAAAAAGAACCGCATACTCCTGCAAATGAAGGACAATGCCGGCAACAACAACCAGTATAAGTCGGTATTGAATGGTGTACTGGTACAGGGTGTTGATGAAGGCAATTATACTGAATGGAAAGAAAGTGGAGGCCGCGAAACCACAGAAGCCGAGAAGCAGGACCTGCAGTTTGCCAACCTGATTTGCAAGCACCTGAAGTCGAATGCCATCGCGCTGGTAAAAGACCGGCAGTTGATTGGTAAGGGTTGTGGACAAACCAGCCGTATCGATGCCCTGCGCCAGGCTGTTGAAAAAGCGCGGCAGTTTCAATTTAGCCTCACGGGTGCCGTGATGGCCAGCGATGCCTTCTTCCCCTTCAACGATTGCGTGCAATTGGGACATGAAGCGGGCATAGCCGCCTTCATTCAGCCCGGAGGCAGCATCCGCGACAACGACTCTATAGAATATTGTAAGGCGAATGGACTTGCCATGGTGATTACCGGCATGCGCCATTTCAAGCATTGATTGTTGTACACAGCAACCGCACCGGTTCGGTATAGCCGGCTCTTGCATCCGGTATGGCCCGGTTCGATATCAACAAGATCCTTATTCAGTCGGGCGATAACCTTCGCCTGCTCACGGTATTCAATCCCCTTACCATTCACCGTAAAGGCGATCGTGCAAGGGCTATATTCGCCCTTTCGCTCGTTTGTCTTTTCTGGGGCACTACCTGGGTAGCCAGTAAAGTGGGCGTGCACTACATGCCGGCCCTGCAACTGGCGGGTATCCGACAATTCCTGGGCGGACTTTGCTATGTGGTATTTTTTGTCGCCCGTGGCGCGGCCATGCCTCGTGGTCGGGAATGGTTCAGCATTTTTATTTTAAGCCTGCTCAACTTCGCGTTGAGCAATGGGCTCAGCACCTGGGGTGTGCAGTATATTTCTGCGGGGCTGGGCTCCATTATGGCTGCCATTTTTCCTCTATGGCTGGTGGTGATTGGCCTGTTCAACAAAGGCTCGCGTATGCCCAATAGGGCGATCGCGGGTTTGTTGCTCGGCTTTGGTGGAGTCTGCATCATCTTTTACGAACATATCGCCGATTTTCTTCAACCCGATTTTCGTTTCGGCATTTTCATCAGCCTTATCGCCACCTGGACCTGGGCCTTTGGCACCATCTATACCAAGAAGCAGGCGGCCCGCTTCAATCCCTACCTGAGCCTGGGCTTGCAGATGGTCATGGCCGGCCTGCTCACTACCGCACTTACACAAATATTGCATACACAGGGCCTGTATACAGTTATCCCCTTTGCCAGCATACCCTGGCAGGCCTGGCTATCCATTGCCTTTTTGGTGCTGTTTGGCTCCATCATCGCTTTTGTCGCTTATATCTATGCCCTGCAACGCCTGCCTGCCGAACAGGTTTCTATCTACGCCTACATCAACCCGGTTGTGGCTGTGCTGTTGGGCGCAGCATTGTTCGATGAACCGCTCACCATCTTCATCGCCGCAGGCGGAGCCATCACCTTGCTGGGCGTGTATATGGTGAATAAAGCCTTTAAACCAAGTAGTAAGTTGTAAGTGGTAAGTTGTAAGTAGGAGATTAGGGAATTTGCAGGTATAAATCAATTACTCCGCAACAGTCATCGGACCGCCGGGGTGGGTACTTCTTTGCGTCCGTTGCGACTTCTTTGCGTCCGTTGCGGTAAGACTTTTGCACATTCGAGATGCTTGCCAGTGCAGTATTTTTCACCGCAAAGAACGCAAAGAAGTCGCAACGGACGCAATTAGATTGATCAACTTAAAATTGCCAACTTTAATTAGAATGTGAAAAAGTTATAAGTTGTAGATTCTAAGTACACCCAAGCTGGTACAGTTCTAAGAAGGGTTGACAGTTATTACTGTTATCAATTCATCTGCGTATATCTGCGGAAAAATCTGCGCAACTGCGGGAAACTCATCTGCACTTTAGACAAGCTCTGAGTTCAGGCGACTTTCTCCGCAGATTTTCGCTGATATTTTGATTACTAATCCCATCAGTCTTAACAGGACATGAGACTTACTACTTAAAACTTACCACTTACAACTTAAAACTTTTTCCGTAAATTCATCTTCCATGCGTTCCCTTCCGCAACATACAGGATTGCTGGTTTTGCTGTTATTGCTGTTGATGAAAAATCTTTCAGCGCAAAACCTGACGGGCGACTGGAACGGATACCTCACCCAGAACGACCGGAGCTGGTCATTCGCCATGAACATGAAGATCATGCACAGCGGGAATCAGTTGCATGGCTTTGCCCGATACACTACCAACGCGGGTACCTATGTGCGCCTCGAATTTACCGGTGAAGTGCAGCAAAATACCATCAGCATCAAGGAAACAAAAGTGGTGGAAGATGGCGGCCGCGGTACCTGGAACTGGTGTATCAAAATTTTGAACGGCCGGATTAGGAAAAGTAATAACGAATACGTGATAGAGGGAGACTGGATCAACGATGGAAACAGGGGTTACCAGGGAGGTGTGCACACCACTGGTGCTTTTAATTGTCCGCCGGGAAAATTTCGCATCTCGAAAGTGTATTCCTGCAGCGATGAGCAGGCTGGCTTACTCGTAAACGCCATTGAGCAATGGCGGGTGAAGGGAAGGTTTGAAACGGTGGACGACTGGCAAAAACGAACTTCTTTTCTCAATACCGAAAAAAAATACCGGGAACTATTGCGGGAACGAATGAATGAACTCCTCGCCGATGCCGAGCTTCAACTCGATTATAATCCGGAAACCGAACGCTTTACCATCCACTCAAGCTGCTTTTCCGATTTCCAGTTGCGGGTACCCCGCAGCGAAGCGGATTGTTTTCGGCAACAATTTCAGAAAGGCAATTTCCGCCAACTGGTATTCGACTACCAAAGTGAAAACCGAAGCATCGTGGTAGACTCGGTGCTGCTCTACAATCCCTGCAATCAGTTGAGTTATACGCTGCACGAACCTTCGGATATCGCGATCACCAGTCCGGGCGACAGCCTGCCGGCAACCGGCATCTCGGCTTTGGAAAAAAGAAGCATCACCATCATCAACGAACTGGAAGTAAAATCCAAAACCGTGGAGCTTCGCTTTTATGATAATGGATCCATTGATGGCGATATCATTTCTATTTATTTCAACGGCACACTGATTCAGGAAAGGCAAAGCCTTGGCGCCAGCCCCATTCGCCTGACCCTTCAATTACGCGAAGGCAGCGATAATATCATTGCCATGTATGCCGAAAATCTGGGCGCCATACCCCCCAACACCGCTCTGATGCTGGTTGACGATGGGGAGAATACCACAGAGGTATTGCTCTCATCAGATCTGAACGCGAGTGGCGCGGTGCGAATCCGGGTGGCCAAACCCTGACGCAATTCTGCAATGCGCTATCAGGGATAAACAATCAAATAGATAAAAGCCATCAGGTTTACCAGTAACACGGTACCATAGACCAGGTTACTCCGACCGCTATTCAGCGACAGCATCACGGTGAGAACAGAAAGCATCAACAGGATAATGGATAAATAATCCAGCCCCAGGATGATCTGCATATCATAAATATGGCAAACAATGGATACTGCAGGAATAGTTAACCCGATACTGGCAAGGGCAGATCCCAATGCCAGGTTAAGACTGGTTTGCAGTTTGTTGTTTTTGGCTGCCATCACGGCCGCTATCCCCTCCGGAAGTAAAATAATGATGGCAATTACTATACCCACCAGGGCTTTGGGCAAATGATAGCTGACAATTATTTCCTCAATAGTAGGAGAGAGTGTTTTGGCCAAAAGCACCACAATGGCCAGGCTTACCAGCAAGAAGACCACGCTGGTGACAAGCGACCGATTGGTCACCAGCTTCTTATCCGGCTCAGCGGTTCCCTTATCCGCTGCCAGAAAATATTCACGGTGACGCACGGTTTGTGCGAAGATGAATGCCGTATAAATGATCAGGCAGGCGACGGATGCAAAAATTAATTGTGAAGAAGAAAAATAAGGCCCTTTTATGGTCTGGGTAAATGTGGGAAGTATCAATGTGAAAACAATGATCGAAACCAGGGAAACCAACGCTATGGTTACCGAATGCTTCGAAAATGTCTGCTCATGGTGCTTAATGCCCCCGATAAAAAGACATAATCCTACGATTCCGTTCAGGATGATCATGGTGGCGCCATATACCGTGTCGCGCGCCAGGGAAACGGCTTCACCCCCTCCGGATATCATCAGCGATACAATCACCGAAACTTCAATGATGGTGATGGCTACAGCCAGTATAATGGTGCCAAAAGGCTCACCCACCCTATGCGCTATAATCTCCGAATGATGCACCGCCGACATCACCGATCCGATGAGCAATACGCCGGCGACTATCTGGAAAAATACACTATCGTGTATATATCCAGAGAAGAAGAGGAGAAAGGCCAGTAAGGGCAGGGTAATGGTCCATTTGTATAATAGCTTCATAGCTTACAAATATAACGGTCTCATGCTTTTTTCACGAACTCCGATTTGAGAGCCATCGCACCAAAACCGTCAATCTTACAATCTATATTATGATCGCTGTCTACTAACCGGATATTACGCACTTTGGTACCCGCCTTAATGGATTGCGAACTACCCTTCACCGGAAGATTCTTGATGGTTACTACCGAATCCCCATTCTGCAACAGGGTGCCATTGGCATCTTTCACCACAAAAGCTTCTGTATCCACACTTTCCGGTTCTTCCGCTGGATTCCACTCGTGAAAGCAGTCGGGACAATTAAGAATTTCATCGACGGGGTAAACATTTTCTCCCCCGCATTTCGGGCATTTTGGATATTCCATTCTTCTCTGATTTTATTTCTTTCCCTTCCCCCAATTTTGAATGAAGGGATTCAAATTGCCGCGAATGTCGAATTTTCCCGGAAATAACTGCCAAAATTATTCAGCCGGGCTATTTTGTTTTGAACCTTACTTCCAGGGGTTTTAATGGGAAGCCTTCCTTCGATTTAAAACTCATATCAGTGATGATGAACTCGTACTCGTGGTTGGGCTGGAGATTCAGTTTGAGGGTTAGCGATTTCCCGTCGTCCGATTCACCCGCCAACCCGGCGATGGGCGAATAGTCCTTACCCCTGGGTCCATAGTTAAAGGAATACTTCTTATCTGATGAATGATTGTAATAAGATTTACAGATGGTATAACCCATAAAATAGCCCAGATCGGCCATGGTCTCCGCTTGATACGCTGAATAAAGTTAAGGACATTTTATGGCAGCAAGCTGTGCCGGGATTGCCATGGAATAGCATCTACCTTTAGGTAGCCAATGGACGACATGAAATAGTCGCCTGTTTCCGGCAAATGCGTGTGCATGGCCGCAAAAACCTCCTGGCCTTCCTTTCCATATTCAATCGGTATAATATTTCGATGCAAGCGACGCTTGGTAGCCAGATTGCCATCCTGATCAAAAGTGAGCAGGTAATCGTTACCCAGCACTACCACCCCGCTCACTTTGGGACCCGTTAGTACATAAGCTTTCCTTTCTCCATTTGAAATAAGCGGGATCACATTGAAGCTCGTATTATTGTAAATTCATACGAAACATAGCCTCCTATTTTTTCTTTATGGTGTTGAAATCGCTCCATGAAAATATCCGTCCCATACCAGGAAGCCATTTCTGATCGAAAAAGCCTTTTTCCTTCCGCTACTATTGCCTCTACAGTATCCACCTGTGCCATGGCAAACAGGCAGCCAAGAACGGTTACCGGGAACAATAGCAGCTTTTTCATGTAATTCATATTTACAAAAGAATGAATTGAGGATGACCAGCAAGACAGATGAATGATGGCTGCTAAGCCTTAGATTCCTACATATTTTGCCAACTCACCGTTTTCGTCGGCCTTGATCGCTTTCTTTAATTCGGCATTCAATTTCACGTTGTTTTTTTCATCTTTGGCGTAGTCAACAATCATCTTTACTGCATGTAATTTTATTTTGTCCTGATCCTCCGCATCCGATTTATTCTCCAGCACAAACTGGGTCATTGCAGCCATATAGAGAGCCAGCAGGTCAGTGTTCTTTTTGGCAAACCTGACGGCTTTTTCATCGAGCACAAAATGATAGTCGGGGCTTCCCGACATCCATTTAATTACATACTGGGTACATCTTAAGCGATCCAGATTATCCTTCTCAACGGGTGTAGAAAAAAGGAATTTTGCCGCCTGCAAAGCCGCATCATTGGCTGTTGAATTGAAATCCTCCTTCTTCTCGAGCGGTATGGCGTCAAAATCGGGCAGCGATTGACTGAAGCCTGTGAAAGCGATCATGCCAAATATCAGTACAAGTAATGTTTTTCTCATGGTGTAAGGGTTTTAGATATTGTAGAGGACATCAAGATACAAGTAAAACCCCTATAATTCAAAAATCCGGTGTTGATTTTCCAACATACACCGGATTCTGAATTACCACGTTAGAAAAAGAAGCCATACCTAAAGGGAAACCGTAAACGGTATCAATTGACCCACCCTTACCGGGAAATTATCAATAAACAATACTGGCTCAGCGAGCAAATAACTGGTCGCTGGCCGATAGCCCCAGGGGGTCATTTGTCCACGGGGCACGTTTAGCACCACATAGGGCATCAAGGCCGTCCAGGTAGTATTGAATGCACTATTTGGCTGAAGCTGGAGCGGCGGCGTACCCGTAGCTGCCTGACCCGTGGCCAGGGCGAAGCGAAAATCATTACTTCGCAACGGCATACCCTTCACGCCATTGTTATTTACATAAAAGTTGATAACTACCTGCACCGATCGTCCGATATTGGCCGGTAGTTGCACATTCCCCTGGATCGTCATCCTGGCATTTTGAATATTAAAATTGGGATTGGTAAGGGCATTGTCGTGCAATACATTGGAAATATTGAAACTGAGGCCGAAATTATTGATATCAGTATTGTCAAGGGTATTGCTCTCTTTTGTCAAAGGATTATTCTCCGGTGATACCACCTGGTTGGCAGGCATCAGCGACGATTTGATGATATAGGCTTCCCTGATCACAGACGGCGCCTTGTTATAGCTGATCCAACCATATCCGCCATTTCCCCAGTTGCTTCCCCAGGAATTAATAAACTTGAATGCATTATGTGTATCATCGTAGCCCACGATCAGGATGGCATGGCCCATACGATAGTCAATAGGGCCGCTGCTATTCCATACATATGGATTCTGCGTCGTATTGTAGCCATTCTGATAATAATTCACATCCACCACCGTAGCTACTATCACCGGATAGCCGGCAAATAGTTGGGCTTTAATATTCGTAACGGCATCATTCAGGGCAATTTTACGATAGGTCTCTATCCGATAATTTTTGGCCTCCTCCATCTGGCTGGCGTTGGGGCGGGTCACCCAGTCATTAGGCCGGTAAGGCATGGTTTGCCAGGTACATACACCGTAGTTCTGCATTACATGACAGGCATCTTCAAAGGTGGTGCCCACATTCTGCCCATTGTTGATCAGGTTATACAGAAAGGATGGGGAAAAGACTCTTCTATAGTCCAGTTGACCTCCTGTAGTATAACTGTAGTTATTCTTTACCTTTTCCTGGTACGATTTACAAGCATAGGCAATGGTCCAGGCCACACAGGAGTTTTGCGGCCGCTGGTCACCGGGAGGCGGCATATTTCCGGAAAGATCAATGCGGGCCGGGAATTGCCCGCCTGCAATGGGCAACTGGGCATCACCGATTTTTTCATACTGATCAGGCTCCGTGAAAACAAAGCCGGTATTCAGGTCCTGCGCCAGGGTAATGGATGCGGTACAGAGGAGAACGAGGAAGAGTTGGGTAATTCGTTTCATAGAGTGGTGGGTTGTGAGTTTTAAGTTGTAAGTTATAAGTTTTAAGTTATAAGTTTTAAGTTATGGGAAATATCTATCCTGTAAATATTTAGTTTGATAGTGCTAATTCAATTCTCTCATCTGCGAAAATCTGCGTCAAAATCTGCGCAAATAACGCGGATTTTTGTTGGTAGTACAAAGTGTCTTCATTGCTATGCATATAAATCTTTAAAAACAAATTCTCAAATTCTTCCCAAATCTCCTAATTATTTAAACGCTTCAGTTATCAGTAGGCTTTCTTCTTCTCATCTTCAACAGGTTTGAACAGTCTTACAAAATAAATCGCACCGGCAATCCCATTTTCCGGGGCCTGGAAACGCACCCTTATCTTTTCTTTGCCTCGCAACATTTCTGCCGGAATGGAATAGACCTCTTCGCGGAAATCATAAATATTCCACTTGCGTACGTCCTCCGTAGCCAGCTTCACATCATCTATCAGAATATCAAACTTCCGGTTATCCCAATTGGTGCCCCAGAAGCGCAGCAACAGGTTCAGGCTGGTTTCCCCTTTCGTACGAAGCTCATAACTAAAATATCCGTCATTTCGGGCATCGCGCCAAAACTCATCCATATGCACACCGCTGCCCGACTTTTCTGCTTCCATAAAATGATCCGCCTCCGGTTGCTGCTGTCCCGGCTGCACATAATCAACTGTACGGCTTTCGAGGTCCAGCATTTTTTCTTCCTCCAGCGCCAGGGAATCCAGTATGCCCTTGTACTTCCCCGGGGTCAGCATGCTCCAGTACATCATATACCGGGAATCGTGAAGACCATAAAAGGGTTCCAGAATCAATTCTTCCGGATTAGCATTCAGCGTATTAATTTTTGAAAGCCGGAAATGTAAATCCTCCCCTTCAATGGGGATCAGCTTGTCGGCAATAACATTTATATCCGGTTCCACCATCACCGGTGCTTCATTCAGCGGAAGCATTTTTCCATGCGCAATATGTTCCCATCGGCCCTTACCAGCCACCCAATATGGAATATCCTTTTCAGGCGTTCTTGCCGCCAACAACACCGGGCCATGCATAAAGGCATAGTAATCCGGTACATTATTCAATTTCTCCAGCCTTGTGCGCATGGGTAATTCTACATGAATTTCATCCCCATCATTCCAGTAACTTTTAATGGCGATATAGGTTCCCGAAGCCGACTTTATCTTGCCGTCTTCGCCATTCACTACTATTTTCAGCTTATTATCCGCAACCCAGGAAGGATGCCGGATCAGCAGGGTCAAAGGCTTCTTCGATCGGCCGCTGATCCTGAACCGGGTGGAAGCCTCGTAAGGAAATTTTGTATCCTGTTCAATCCTGATTCCCGCCTTCTCCCAACTCAGCTCCGATGGCACAAAGAGATTAATAAAGAGCGAATCGCGCTGATGCGTATAGATAAACTCGCCATATTTACCATGATTCTCCAGCCCTGTACCCACACAACACCACATAGCTTCATTAGGCGCGGAATAAACCCGGTAATGCCGGGGCCTGGCCGGTGTAAAATAAACATAACCGCCATGCTCAGGATGCTGGGTAGAAAGAATATGGTTGTACAAAGCCCGCTCAAAGAAATCAACATAGCCTGCCGATGGGTTTTGACGAAACAAGCCCCTTGTCAGCTTCAGCATATTATAGGTATTGCAACTCTCTGGGCCTTCCGCCACCCTGATGAAATCAGTGTATGCCGAAGTAGCCGGAAAAAACTCGCGCCGGCTATTGCCACCAAAGGCCAGACTCCGGTTCTGCACCACCGTCTCCCAGAAAAATGAACCGGCATTTTCGTAATCCTTATCTCCCGAGAGCTCCGCAATCCGTTGAAATCCGATTACCTTGGGTACCTGTGTATTCGCATGAAGATTATCCAGACTATCGACCCCTTGCGACAATGGATTCAATAAAGCCTTCTGCGAAAACCGCCGGGCCGCGAGCAAATATTTTCGGTCGCCCGTCATCTGAAAAGCATCCGCCATCACTTCATTCATGCCGCCATACTCCTGGCGAAGCATTTCTTCCATTTGCGTATCGGAGAGATTTGCAACAATGGAAAGCGCCCAATCGCAAAACTGCAGAAACATTTTTTTTGCTTCCTCCGAGTTCGCATAAAGCCATGCATCGCGCAGGCCCACATACATCTTGTGTACATTGTACCAGGGCACCCAATAATCCCAGATATCGGATATATTTCCCCGCTTTATCTGTGGCCAAAGTGAATCGCTTTTGGGTACGCCGCCCAGGTATCCCACTGCCCAGTCCGGAAACTTTTGAGAATTGGCTTGCTGGCATTTTTTCAGAATGGCAAGCATATGGTCTAACCGATCCTTCAACTCCTGCCTACCCGTGGCCGCATAATGGATGGCCAGGGCCGATAAAAAGTGACCGCCGGTATGGCCATCTAATCCGTCGCTTTCCCAGTTGCCATAATTGCTGGCCGCAGCAGGCAAATTGGCAACTTTTAAATAAGGCGCCAGAAAACGATCCGGATCATACTTCAACAATGTTTCCGTATTCAAATCCAACGCGTGCTTAAAGGGCCCATCGGTGATTCTTACTGCCGACAATGGAAACTCATTGTCATAAAGCTTATCCTGTCCGCATATACTTGTTGCTGCCATGCAGCAAAAACATAGTAATGCAAAACTCATCCGTCCATTCATCTGAATAAAATATTCTATTAAAACTGAAATTACCGCCAGATGCTCTTAAGCTGATGCACCGTTACCGGACCCTTTATACCTTCTACCTTCATTTGTGAATAGAATGACCTGGGGAAAATCAACTCCGTCATCACCCTTTCGCCATGGTTGAAAAATAGCTCGATCGAGGATCGGTCGAGGTATATCTTTAAATGCCGGATCTCTAAACCCGGCACCGGCATATAATGCTGCCGGGTAAATTCCGGATGAAAATCGGTTTGCCCCGATTTACTTCGGTCGAATACAATACTGTCACCGCTTTTCTTCACAATCCATTCTTCCTGGTCGGGGTTGGAGAACCGAAGCTGAAAGTTTGATTCCAATCCTGCCATGTCAATTTCAACAAGTTCAGCGGGCAGGCTGATCGTCGTTCCTTCTGCTTGTTTACTGCCAGTTCTAAGCTTGCCCAACTCCTCCACGGGTTGGGAAACTACCTGGTATTGCCCGGCTGTTTCCCGGAGTACTAAATGCCTGGGTACTGTCATCGCCGAGCGCCAGATGGTAGTGGGTACGTTTTGCGCATAGAGCCAGTTGCTCATCCAGCCAATAAACAGGCGCCGGCCATCGTTGGCCGGAATATCCGACCAGGTAACACCGGCATAATTGTCTGCGCCATAGTCCAGCCATTTTATTTCCGATTGCGCGGGTGTAAATTTTTCACCATCAAAATCACCTACAAAATATTGCGTACCCGAGCCCCCATTGGGTGCGCCGGGATTAATGCTGACCAGCAATACCCATTTTGCTATCCCATCCTCACTTTTAAGCGGAAATAAATCCGGGCATTCCCATACACCCCCATAAGCCGCCCAGTCGGGATTGAAATCACTGCCCAGCTTCCAGTTGATCAGGTCAGGAGAAGTATAAATACTGATTTTATCTTTTACCGCCAGGGCCATCACCCAACGCCGGCTTTCCTCATGCCAGATTACTTTAGGATCCCTGAAATCGCGGATGCCCGGATTTAGCAAAACGGGATTCCCCGGGTACTTTGTCCAGGTTCTTCCTTTGTCGTTGCTGTAGGCGATACCCTGATTCTGAAAATCAATCTTACCCGCTTTCTCCCCTTCGCTATTATGGTAAGTGAAGATGGCGATCATGGCAGGTTGTCCCTCTTTTCCCAGGCCACTGGTATTGTTCCAATCCACTACTGCGGAACCTGAAAATATATAGCCCAGGGTATCGGGATATAGCGCGACAGGAAGGTTTTCCCAGCGAACCAGGTCTGTTGATACCGCATGACCCCAATGCATGGGTCCCCAGGTATTTCCTTCGGGATAGTATTGATAAAACAGGTGGTATTCGCCTTCATAATAAACCATCCCATTCGGATCATTCATCCAATTAGCTGGTGGCGAAAAATGATACTGCGGCCTGTACGGCTCATCATAACTGGCAGCCGTTTCTGTTGTCCGGGGCTTGTGCTTGCAGGCAAAAAGCAACAACAGGCAGATGAACCACCAGCTTTGGGGTGAATGAATGCGCATAGTTCATGAATTGATGGCCAACAACCCGAATACCGGGATTGCCTCTATGGAGCTTAAAAGTTACAAACTATTCAAGTGTGCCGCACAGTTTTCCTTCTTAAGCTTTTCCACTTCATCGCAAACGGCGGCCAGGTTATTCAGCACGCCAACTTCGAGCGAGTCAATACGCAAGGCGGCCATAAAATCGTCGTAAGCGCCTTCAAAATCGCGGATGCCAAGTTTAACGGTGCCGCGGTTGATCAACAGGGTTAATTGAAGTGAATCCAACTTTTCAAAGGCAAGTGCGGTATTGAAGTCGCTCAGGGCATACTCGTGTTCCCGGATCCGGAGCAGTAGCAATCCACGCTGATTATACGCATAGGACTCTTTTGGAAATTTCTCTATCGTCAGGCTGTAGGTATCAAAAGCTTCCTGCAAATTTTCCTCCTGCACCAGGGCATCCGCCTTCAACAAATAGTATTTCGAGGTTCCCGAATCCAGCTTTATGGCTTTGTCCATCAACTGACTGACCCTGGCAAATTCAGCTTTATCATAAAGCGCAACAGCCTGCTCATAGAGTTCGCTGGCCGATTGACCGGAAGCTGCGACCACAGAAAAAAGCAGGATAAGTGTTGGCAGAATTGTTATTCGCATATACGGGTTTAAAAAGATTAGTGGAAAACGTCAGGGTCGCTTTGCATAAATCATGCAATCTTCCGGATCATATCCACCGATAGCAGATCGCAGCATAAGGCTATCCTTATCCAGCTTTATAATTTCGTACCGAAGGTAAACAGGTATCCCTTCCCGCTCATACATGCTCAGCTCTAAAAATTTATCCTTGATTCTCCATAGACCATTCTTCGCTTCCGCAGCACTCCAACCTGGCACGGAAACCTGGTTAGACGCATCGATGGAATCCCCCTGAATCTGATAGGTATAATCCACTTTAAATGTTATATCACCCCAGCCTGAACTACCAAAAGCTCCGAGGATATCTGAGGCGGGTAGGGTATGACGTTTCCAATTGCCGAGGATCAGATTATTATACTTAGATGCACATCCTACCAGGAAAATCACAATCAAAAAAAGAAAACTATAGTAATAGAACTTCATACACTCAATTATGAATAGCAACCTTCCTCACCTCACTAATCTGTACGATGGGTTGAATATTTGTATAGTTCTTTATATCACCAATGATAGTTTCCCTGTTGGCCGCGATGGCCTTATTGTACTCCGCAACATCCCTGATATAGAAATAGCCCACCGCCAGAAAGGGAATACTGTCATTGGCTGTTCTGCCGGCAATACCTTTGTCGATTTCATAAAACTGCAGATTACCGCCGATATAGCCCGCTACCATGGGCATATGCTTCTCCTCATAATAGCTCATATCAAAACTTTTTCCTTCACCGTTGGGATAAAGAATAGTCACTTTGAACATTCCTGCAGCAGGGGCCGGCGATTGGCCAGACTCTTCGCTAGTACAACCAAATAAAGCGAGTACTACAATGGCCAGCCAGGTCTTCTTCATTATTCGGGTCATAAAAAGTATTTGATGTGTGAAGTAATCCAGGAATTGATTTTTTGGACGTAGAATGGTAATTGGCATCAACTTTTAGCTGGCTTTCAAACTACCGGCCCCCACGAAATTTCGCCAGCGAAATTTCCTTTAGCGGAGTTCCACCGTCAATATACAAGCTTCCTTTTCTGGTCAACGCCGCTGCGATTCTTCTCAAGGCCTGCGCTTCTTTCTCGGGATGCCGGCCGTCTAACACACCCACCCGCACAGCCACCGCTATGTCGTAGGGCTTTTCGTCCGGCTTCAGTTCAAAATCTTCCACCGCTACCTGTTTGAACGAAATGGCTCCTATCTTCATCTCCTTTGTGGAACCAGCTTTGGCCAGCGCAATCGCTTTGGCCGAACGGTCAATGGCCAACACATGACCATCACCTACGCGTGCCGCCATTTCCCGCGCCATCGCTCCGGGTCCGCATCCAATTTCCAGAATGCGCATACCTGGCTTTAAAGGTAGCGCCTCCACAATTTCCATCAAACGGCCCGATAGTTCCTTTCCCATCTCAATAAGAAATTTTTACGCCGGAGCCAAGCATCGTCGCTTGCTCAATTTTCCTGAATGTTGACAATTTCATTTTTATTTTAGCTACCAGTGGTGAACCAATTTCTATCTCTGTCGAAGGGATAGTTAGCTGCCAGGCCCCACCAGGCCTTCCTGGCCAGAACATACATGGCCCCCACCGCCATGCCGATAAAGAAAATCGGGAAAAGAAAAATATAGTTTGACATGGTTGAGGAATAACTTCTTTAAAAACTATTCTCGAACATATAAGAAATAGATTTATTTATACCGTGACCAAGTCCAGTTTATTCCAGGGAATAATGTGCAAACCCGAACTTCTTTGCTGGTATTCATCTCCGGCATAAATAATGGAGCCTTCCGCATTACCCGAAATTTTTTGCCAGTACTGATGATTTTTGAAATAATCCGCGGTAATCGTTTTCCCGGCTTTTATCTCAATAGGATAAAGATACGTTCCTTTGTCGAGTACGATATCCATTTCATTCCCGGTACTATCGCGCCAGAAATAAAGATCGAATGCTTTATTGTTGTTATAGCGGTCCTTTATGAGTTCGGATAGTATATAGTTCTCAAAAAGGTTTCCCTTGAAAGGGTGAAGTGACAATTGACTTGCATCCGTTATGGAAAGCAGGGAACAGGCAAGGCCGGTATCACAAAAATAGAGCTTTGGCATTTTCACCAGTCGCTTATTGAAATTTTGGTGATGCGGTTTTAGCAAATGAATGATGAAACTACTTTCCAGCACACCCAACCAGGCGGATGCCGTTTTGCTGTCAACGCCAGTATCAATAGCGAGACTGCTGATGTTGAGCAACTGACCAACGCGTCCGGCGCAAAGTTTCAAAAAGCGTTCAAACAGGTTTAGATTGCTAATATTTTTAATCTGCCTTAGGTCCCGTTCAACGTAGGTGGCAATATAATTCCGTAACCATTTGTCGGGAGGAACATGGTGATCAAATATGGGCGGATAGCCTCCCTGGAATATGGCTTCGTCTACTGAAAATTTCCCATTGGCGGCTTCTTCTGCTTCGGAACGGGTGAATGGCAGCAGGTATAAATAGCCTATTCTTCCCGCCAGGCTTTGCGAAATATTTTCCTGCAACAGAAAGTTATTGCTGCCGGTAAGAATGAACTGCTGCTTTTGCGGGTTTTCGTCAAGTATTTGTTGCAGGTACGAAAAAAGCTCGGGTACCCTTTGTGCCTCATCAAAAATAGCCCCATTGGAATATTGAGCCAGGAACCCACGCGGATCTTCCTGTGCGAAACGGCGCATATCGGGATTCTCCAGGGATACATAGGGCTTGTCTTTAAAAACCGATCGCGCAAGCGTTGTTTTTCCCGACTGCCGGGGGCCCACAATAGCTATGGCTTTGAACTGACTGGCCAGCAGCCTCACTTCTTCAGCCGCATTTCGGATAATCATGCTGCAATTTACAATTTCGGAATCAGATTCCGAAATTGTAATTAAATGTAGATTTCGTTATCATTTAGATGATTACCAATTATTTATATATACTCGTAGAAATGAATTTCGGAATTACCATCGACTTCTCCTATTCAATTCTGCCAATTACCTTACACCCTAATATGAATTCGCACCTATACATTCACCCCAAAAAGGTAGCCCACCAGGGCCGAAAGCCCCATGGCAATAGTACCCCAGATCACAATCCGCAGGATCGATTTGGGGATACTGGATCCACCCGTTTTGGCAGATACCGCTCCCAGCACAACCAGGGAAAGAATGGTAAAGCCATAGAGATAATATTCCATGCCCGCCACCGGTGCGAGGATGGTGACCAGCAGGGGCAACAGCCCACCCACCGTAAAGGCGGCACCCGAGGCAAATGCGGCCTGTATGGGTTTGGCCTGGCTTATTTCGTTAATGCCCAGTTCATCCCGGATATGCGTACCCAACGCGTCGGCCTCCGTGAGTTCACGGGCCACCTGCAGGGCCGTCTCTTTCTTCAAACCCCTTTTCTCATAGATCTCGGCGAGTATCTTCATTTCCGCTTCAGGCATTTCTTCCAGCTCTTTTTTCTCCCTGTCAATATCTGCTTTTTCAATATCGGTTTGCGAGCTCACCGATACATATTCCCCCGCTGCCATCGATAAAGCGCCGGCTACCAGACCCGCCACCGCAGCCAGCAAAATGGGATCCCTTTCCGTACTGGCGGTTGCTACCCCTATTGCCAGGCTGGAGATGGAAATAATGCCATCATTAGCGCCCAACACTGCGGCGCGAAGCCAATTGCTTCGATGAATATAATGGGGGTCTAAATAATTGTCGAGAGTTAACATAAAAAGGCTGTTTGATAATTATATGATGTTAAGCAAGGCATTTTCAGCGCCAGAAATCATCGGCCATCGAATATCACTCATTTCATACAAATCGCCGAATACTCATCATATACCCCAAATGCAAACCTTCGTGGTAATTATTAAATACCAGTGCATCCTGCAGCGATGCCAGGTGAAAACCGGTGGTAGTGGTGAGTCCCGCATACCCGGTAAAAAGATTGGCCTGAACATCTGCTTCTGTCTTATCCACCAGGGAAATCAACAGCTCCTTGAGCTCATCAGCCTGCGCCTCCGCAACAGCACCCAAAGGGCTGGTACCTGGCTTATACTGGCCCACCAGCTCCTTCGAAATATTCATTGGAAGACCAGAACCGCGGTAAATCAATAGCTGCTGCACCACTATTACATGCCCGATATTCCAGATGAGATTATTGGTAAAGCCTTCCGGGATCTTATTCAGTTGCTCCAGGGAATATCGGTCGAAAAAGCTCCGATAAATATTTCTGCTGGTTTTCCAGGTTTTGAAGGCAGATTCCATTTGTTTTGAAACTATTTATTAAAATTTCAGTTTATCGGTGCTGGTCAATCAGTATGGCATTCCCATCAGGATCCGTGAGGGTGATATGAGCAGGACCCGTACTATCTGGATCGGCTTCTGCACTTAAGGCAATACCCGAAGCTTTGAGATGTTCCTGAATTTTTCTCACGTCATCGAAGCTTTCTATATTGGCGCCGTTTTCATCCCAGCCGGGATTAAACGTAATAATATTGTTTTCAAACATGCCTTCAAACAAACCTATAATGGCATTGCCATTCTTTAGGATCAGCCATTTCTGATCGATGTTTCCGCCCAATTTTGAAAACCCTAATTGCTCGTAAAATTCTTTCGATCGATGAATGTCTTTTACGGCAAGGCTAATGGAAAATGCTCCCAGTTTCATATGCTATTTGTATTGGTATAAGAATTGAGAAAAATCTAATCCCCCCAAACCAACCATTCGCATTACCAAGCTGCAAATTAATAGTTATAGTTGATCCAGATAATGAGGCGCATTTCGGGTGAAAGCAAATACAGATCATTTCCGCTAGCTTCCCTGATCGCATAATAGGAACCTTTGCTTTTCGCAATTTGCTTCACTATCGCATACCTGCTCTCCATCTTCTCCTGCCGCCGGTCCGACCAATTCCCATACACCGGCATCATGCTGTTTAAAAACAAGGTATCCGGTAAAGGAGTTTCCCTCCAACGCGATACCCTGAAATCGGCGCTGGGGAAATCCTTGAAAAACGCCGAATCCGGAGAGTTGAAATATTTCGATATCTCGTCATTGAAACGGTAAATCTCAAACGTGAATCCTTCTCCTCGTATGCCCCACTCCTCGTACAAAAATTCATTCCAGCACCAAAATTCCTTTCCTGTCAGGGCCTTTGTTTGCTTCTTAAACTTAAACTCCGCCGATAAGGGAAGAAGCCTTAATTCCCAGCATACAAACAGGGCTAAAAACAAAAGGACTATTGTATGAATAGTCGCTCGCCGGGTTCGTCCCTTTCTGAATAGTTGTATAGTCTTGATAACCCAATAAATCAGTCCTGCTAACAATAATAAAACGAATAGCAGTAACAAGACGTAAACACCCATACTTTAAAGTACTCAATAAAAGCTGATCAATGGTTGTTTGGATCTGGCTTTGCTTCATATTCCACCATCCATTCTATGCCATATTTATCCCGAAACATACCGAAATAGGAACCCCAGGGGCTATCGGCCATCGGCATTTCAACTTCTGCTCCGGCGGAAAGCCCCTTAAACAAACGATCAGCCTCTTCCCGGCTTTGTGTACGCACAGCAATCTTACTCCTGTTCTCTCTTTCGTTCACCTTGCCCATAAATTCGGGAACATCATTGCCCATCAGCAAATTACTGCCTATTGGCAAAGCAATATGCATAATCTTCTCTTTTTCCGTTTCAGCCATCGGAAATTCAGCGCCGGCCATGTCTTTAAAACGTACAAGCCTGGAGAACTCAGCACCAAAAACTGACTTGTAAAAATTGAATGCCTCTTCCGCATTCCCGTTGAAATTAATGTGGGGATTAATTTGTGCCATAGCATTTTTAATCAAACATACCCATAAGGCCGAAACCGAAACAAGTGCAAGACGTCAAATAGGGGGGCAATTGCGACATGTCTTGTTTGCCTGGCTAATAAGCTCCCAAAAAGCAGAAATAATCCGCTCCCGCTTTTACAAGTTTCTATAAACTGGCTTCTGCCTCTTTTTTGATCATAAAAATCAACTGATACGCATCCTTAAAAGATTCGATTAGCTGTGGCGCCAAATAATCATGACTCATGCCCGGTCCGCCATGCACTACCAGCAAAGGTTGCCCGGAGCCTACCACATTAACAGCAATGGTATATAGAACCACCGCATGAAACTTTTCACCATAGCCCATAATTTATGCAGGTGAAAACTATTTTTATTTCAAATCCACCTTGACAAACCGATGATCCATCAGCCGGGAATCGGAGTTACTAAATCCATCAATTTCGCCCGCATCACACTTGCACCATCCAGCGTGTAGTTCTTTATGCAAGTTTATTTTTTGTAGTATCGCTTATGCTTTTCCTTTATTTCTTCCAGCATCGGGCCTTTCGCAGGTCCTTTTACTACTACATTCTTCATAATCACTTCAGCGGGAATAAACGAAATTGGCGCAGCTTCCACGCCAAACTCGTTCAACCATTCTCCTAATTGTGCCGCCGAACTTAAATAATAAAGCCCCCCTATCTGCGACCAGCTATGCGCTCCGGCACACATCGGGCAATGTTCGCCAGTGGTGTACATTATAGTTTGACGACGCTCTTCAAGGCTCAAATTATTCATTGCCCATTCGGCAAGTTCAATCTCCGGATGGGCAAGCATATTTTTTTCATTCACCCGATTCCTGGCTTCCGCTATAATTTCATTTTCTTTGTTCACAAGTATGGAGCCAAAAGGTTGGTCGCCCGCTATTAAAGCATCTTCCGCCAGCCTCAGGCAATGTTCGAAAAAGACCTGGTCGGCTTCCGTAAATCCTGCTTCCGAATCTGTGATAGTCTGCGCCATAAAACTTCTAGTTTGATGATGGTTGGTTGACTTTTCCTGCCGATCCCCAAATTGTGCAAAAACAAATACACCGGTCAGTACCAACCCTAAAATTATATAGATCCCTCGCATAATTCGATTGGATATTAAATTCGGTAGCCTTTATTTAGCTCCGGCTTTTTCTAAAATAGATACAATGTCTTTATAGCCGTTCTTCCTGGCATGCTGCAATGGACTAATACCATTCTTGTCCGGAATATTTACATCACAGCCGGCATTCACCAATAGTTCAACAATATGGGTATGCGTTTTGCCTCCGCTGCCCAAAACAATGGCTTCCATTAATGCAGTCCAGGTCAAATTATTGACATGGTCGATAGGGTAGTCTTCCACTTTTAATAATTCCTTTACAACTTCAGTATGGCCCCGTTCACAGGCAGGGATAAGTGCTGTACCACCATATCGATTCAATAATAGATGGTCGACCTTACCCGTAGCCAGCAAGGCTTTAAGAATTTCGAGGTATCCCATTGCTCCAGCGTGAAGCGCCGGACTTTCCAACCTATCGTCTTGCGCATTTACATTGGCGCCGGCTTTAATAAGGAATTGGGATGCTTCAAAATTATTCTCATAGGTCGCCATCATTAAAGCCGTTCTTTTGTGCCTATCAGTGGCTTCAATATCCACACCTTGCGCCAAAAGGTTCTGAAGTGTCGCCGTATCGTTGTTCCTGGCGGCATTTATGAAATCCATTTGCATTTTACCTGACTTATCAGATTTTTGGGCGCAGGCACTAAAGCTGCCGAACAAAGCGAAACAAAAAACCACAGTTAAAGCTTTCATTATCGGACCCCCCCTTAGTATTTTGGGCAAATATCGCAATGATTATAGTCCAGAACATTGCTTTAAGTCAACGTTTTAAAGTTCCCGCTTTGTTCTGCTTAATGTGGAGGGTGAGATTCCCAAATAAGATGCTGCCAGCTTATTAGAAACACGAAGTAAAAATTCCGGTTGCATTTTTATCAGTAATTGTACACGCTCCAAAGCTGTAAATCCTTGATAACTATATATCCTTTGTTGATTATTGATAAAGCTGAATTCAAGGATCTTTCTGTAAATACGCTCGAATTCGTGATACTTATCCACCAGCAGGTAAAAATCCTTTCGGGATATGGCTAATAATTTACAAGGTTCAATGGTCTGCAAATATTCGTTGGAGGGCTGCTGGTCTATAAAACTGGGCAAAGCGGTACAAAAAGTATTCTCAAAAGCAAAAAATCGGGAAAGCTCTATACCTTCAGAATTAATAGAATAAATTCTTACAGCACCCTCCACAATAAAATAGAACTGGCTACATACCGCGCTATAATTAATTAGCATTTCATTTCGCTTCGCCTTTCTTTCCACAAAATAATTTTCAATATCGGCAATTTCCTCCTCCGATAAGGAAGAGTTTTGATGAAGATATTGTTGAAGACTTGGATACATTAAACCAGGCAGTTATTAGGGAAACATTTGAATGTTGACATTTCTTTGTGCATTACAAATGTTCATTTGGCTGTCTTTGATTTCTGACAAAATAAACCTGTGCTTATGAGAGACTTTGTTCCATGACTACTCTCTCCACAAATCCAACAGTTTTGGAATAGCTTCCTCTACTCCTTCCCTTGCAAATAAGCAATCCTATTGTCCTTTGTAAATCGAATGGTCAGTTCTAATTGTTCGTTGCTGAATAAAATCCGGTATTGAAACTCCCGCACTCCCCCATCCAATGGTAATCTTGCCAATGGTTCTACCTTTATGAAATTGCCATATTTCTTCAAGCCGTTTGACATATTAACCTGCTCCGTACTATCAATCATTTCCGGGCCAAATTCGCTGGTGAACATATCCGCTGTCAAAGTTTTATCGATAGTCTTAACAATTAAACTATTCACCAGGCCCGTTATCTTCGGTTCAGTATCAATTATGGTTTTTCGGCTGGCAATACTTAACTCTGGCTGATAAACGCGCAGGATTCGGGTGGCAATTCTGTTTGTACTGCTGCGCAGACGATTGGAAAATACAATCACTGCCAGTTTTTCTTGCGGAAAACGTTTGATGGTACATTCAAATCCCTGCCAGGTGCCATTGTGTTCCAATATCCTTCGACCATACACAGAATCTATTGACCAGCCAAAGCCATAATTTTCATAACTGCCATTATTCAACTTTGTCGGGGCCCACATCATATCGTAAAATTCCTTTGCCAACAACTTGCCGGCATTTAATCCGGCTTCCCAGTTTGCCATATCCAATGCGGTAACATACAAAGAACCATCGGCGGTAGTATTGATAGTTGGTGAAACCCATTCCTGGTTTTTCCATTCATTATTCACCATACGATAACCAGCAGCACGATTCGGAATAATATCTGCTTCATTGATAATTCTTGCGGTTGTCATACCCAGGGGTGTAAAAACTCTTTCTTTTAAAAAATCTCCATAAAACTTCCCCGCCACTTTGTTGATAATCACCCCAAGTGTTGCATAACCCATATTGCTATACCGCTGTCTTTCACCCGCTTTAAAGAGCAATGGCCTTTTTCTGATCTCCAGGTAAAGACCCTCATCGGTATAATCTGCCCGGTAATTGAAGTCATCGCTGTACTCCCCAAAACCACTTGTATGGTTAAGTAAATGACGTACAGTAATGGAATCCCAACCTCGCGGTGCATCGGGGAAGTACTTGGTAAGCTTATCATCAAGACTCATTCTACCATCCTGTACCAATAGCATCACCGCAAAAGAGGTAAACTGTTTTCCTACAGAACCTGCCTGAAAAACAGTTTCGGGTTTCACGGGCACATTATGCTCCAGGTTAGCATAGCCATAGCCTTGAACATAATCGATTTCTCCATTTTTGACCACCACAAGAGATAACCCGGGAATCTGTTGGGTTTTCATTTCGCTATGAATCAGGGAATCTATTGCTGCCTTTTTTCTTGAGGAGGATGTTTGCGCCATACCATAGCAGCATTGCACGATACAACAAAATAGAAATAATCTGCTTTTCATTCTCTGTGTGTTATTTATGTGTATTCATGCGCCGCTGTCGCACACTAACCTTTGTCGCTGCCGAATGGAATATGAATGTATGATATGAATTTACCTGGATTTCGGCTTCAGAAATCCGTTAACCTCCAACCAGTGCATAAATGCATCAAACCAGCGGTTGCTGGTTCTGTTGGGGTTCCCCAGCCCGAATCCGTGGCCACCGTTCTGGTAAAGATGAAACTCTACAGGTATACCTGCCCTGAACCAGGAATCAATCACGCCAAACTGACCGCGGAAAAGGAAATCGTCGGTGGCAATAACATTAAACATGGGAGGCGCATTCTTCGGCACGTTTACCGGGCCCATTCCGCCATATATCGGGCCAATGAAAGCCAGCTTCATGCTCTTCGAGTGAAGGGTGGAATGCATGGTAAGACCGGCGCCAGCCGAAAAGCCAATCATGCCTATTCGGGCAGTATCTACCCCCCATTCTTTGGCCCTTTTCAAAATCAGCGCATAGGCAGCCTCGGCGTCCGCAAGCTGGTTCGATAAATCCATCTGAAAAGGTCCCGATGGCGCTGTCGTTCGAGAGCTGTCTGACCTGGCCGGAGGAGGCATAAGCGGGCGATTCATCGAAGCCTTAAAGCTGTCGAGCGATTCCGGAGTCGGGAAAAGCCGGTATTTCAATACAAAGGCGGCTATCCCTTTGTCGGCAAGCGCCTGGGCCACTTCCCATCCTTCGTTACCCATCGAAAGCCAGCGGAAAGCACCACCCGGCGCCACAATTACAGCCGCACCGTTTGCGGTACCTGGTTTGGGAAGAAAGGGGGTCAGTGTCGCCTGGCTAATGTTCCGTGCCATGGGGTCACCCCATTGGCGGAACCATGTTTCCGCGGCCGGCTGATTATCGACACCGCCAGTGCCGAGCACAATCGCATTCGGCTCTGCAGGGGCTTCTAATAGGTAGATTGTACCATCCTGCGACAATGCTGCATTTAAAAAGCTCAGTAAAATGAAAGCCAAAATCAACGATTTCCCGAGATTTCTGCGATTACAAATCATATGCCTTCTTATTATTCAAATGAAGATAATGCAAGTCGCAAATATGGCAGCATACTCTGTAGCATTGGCGATGTGGCGGCACTCCAAACTTGAATCCCAGTTCTTACTCCCTCATATCGCCTATGCGCTCTTCGTGTGCACATCCTCTCTGGCTCCTGCTCGATTCTCGAATCGACGCCATACAAGTATCCAATTCGTAACTGCGGCTATACCAGTCAGCCAAATGATAGGCAAATACTCAAAGAAAAGATCAGCGAACGTCGGCTCATTAAAGAATCTGCCGCGATGAGCGTAATCGAAAGCTGCAAAACCTAAAACCGGAACGAACCCAAAAGCGATGGATATTCCAAAATAGAAAATATGAATATTCTTGAAATGCCTCCGTCTAATCCGAACTTTTGTCAGGTAATTGATGATCAGAAACATAATGAATCCGATGCCCAATACGGGAGTCCCATAGAATAAACCCACTGCCAAATATGATCCCAGACCTAAATCGGACCTGGCAGAACCTTCCAGAAAAAATGATAAAATCAGTCCAATCGTTAATGCAAGAACCATCGCCAAAACTGTACGCAATATGCTTGTCATTTTGAATCCTGTTAACTATGAAAAAGTCATTGAGCTCGACGCTGTGCTGGTAATCTGTCATTCGTTAAACCGGAACCGTGCCCGAGCCTGGCAGCTATGGTTGATAATGTTAATGAAGCTGGCATTATTTATAGGGCTTGTTTCTATTCATTCCACTCAGCATACAAACGGATATAGATCGGCCTAAAGCGTTCATTTTCGACAACCATCATTGCAAAAGCGGCATGTTGTAACCGGTTCTATTGAATGATTTCCGCATCAACCCTTCTCTCACCTTCGTTGACGTTGGTAATTCTTAGAATTAATTTTTGACCTTTTATTAGGCCAGCCTTAGTTCCATCAACCAAAAGCCGCACATCGGCACCATTGGGATGCAATGCCCAACAGCCAAATGTGTTTACCGAATCGATCTCCCCAATAAACTCCTCGCCGACTTTATATATTGATGGGTCATACCAGGGATTCTTTTCTGGAGCGAGTTGTCTTACAGATGCCAGGTAATCGGAGTCATGACGATCCGAATTACCAATAACTAATCCTTTAATATCATCACCCTCTTTAGGAATAGATTCTTTAGGAATCGGTGCTTGCCAACTTAGCTCCACTAAGTCTATATAAATCCTATAGTTCTGGCAAATCCCAATTAAACCATAGGAATATACTTCTATAATTTTAATAGTAACAATATCATTGATATAAAGTGTCATAAGAATTGTGTGCAACCTCCAGAAGATAATGCTACCCACAGCTTCCACCTGCCAAATATTCAAAACTCTCCATGATTAAAGGCAGAAAGCCAATAAAACATTTCAAAACCCAGCAGAAAATTGTCATATTAAACACAAGCGAATCAGGACCCTATTGACACAGAAAAAAAACTAATGACCAAATTTCGTCCCTTGGCAAATTGTAGTTTCCTGACTCTTCCCAATGCATACAATAGACATCCGCGCAACTAAACTAAAAAGGAATTGGCAAGTTCCCGGGGTTAAACAAAAAATTAAAGCCGATGTAAAATAAATACAAACAGCAACCGATTATGGTAATCACTCTAGGTATCGTCTCTTTGCTTATCCAACATACAAGCAAATAAATTATCAATGAAATCGCACCAACAAAAGGAGGAAGAATCACGTTAAAAAGCCCACCAAGTCCGGCACCTTCCGTATCTCCACTAATGGATATAAGAAAAGAAGCCACTGTGCAAATCAATATGCTAACTATTCCGAGTCCTCGAATTGTCATTTTATATTTCGTTAATCGAACAGGGATCTGCAGTTTGCTGAATATAAGATACTTTTCCCGACTTGCGTAAAACCCCATGTTAAGAACTAAACTATCTGTCTTTAAAATTGTGGTGAATAAATACGGAAATAAGCTCTTTCGTCCTTATGTCAAATGAAAGCCTTATAATATTCTGCTCGTAAATTATGTCCCCACCAATGATTGAGGAATATGAGCCCACCGTAGCCTGGCTAACACGCACGGCGCAGTTCTTAAGTTGCTGTAACTGCACAATTGTCCGCTTGTCGTTCATATAATTACCTGCAATCAACAATTCTCCTTTGAAGGTTTCGGTTAGCTCAGCTTGCCTGTCTACTTTTCGGTCTGTGTCACGATAGAGCTTGATGCCAACTGAAAGTTTGGCTGTGTCATAATCATACCGCCGAAAGAACAGTCCAAGGTCATAGTAATAATAAGTTGTCAGCACAACACTTTTCCCTGTTTCCGGATTTAATTTGTACTTGTCTTTGGACGTCCTGATCTTACCCTTTGTGCTTAGCAAACTGTCAATTGCGGCTTTGTCTGTTTGTGCGTCCACGTAGAAGTTGTTTACGAACAAACTGTCATGGCGATACTCAATTATTTGACCAGTCGCCAAAAAGTAAAAGGTCAAACAAAATATTGTTATGATTACTCGCATAAAATTTGCTTGAACAAGGTTACTGACGCTGTTGGATTGGCGAAATGGTGATATTCTGAGTCACCCTATGTCCGGATATAAAACCGAGTAAAGCTATGGAGATGAATCTTTATTCCGCCGCTGGGGCGCAATCCTCCAGTGTATAGGCAATACAGCAAAATTAAATTGATCAGGACATATATGTAAATAGCTCCCAAGGCTAAACCCTATGTCAGCAGAAGTTATGGTCAATTGATAAAATCCTTCATTTCAAAATATTCCTCCGGATGAAACTTCTCCAGTTTATTTATATACTCGCTATAATGGTCTGGTGGTTTCAATCTGATTTGCTTTTTCTGGTGAAATAATGATTGTAAAACGGGCATAGAGGTCATGGAACCACGTGACCACAATTGAATCGGCCGTAAACTTATATTACCAAGTAGCTTAAAACCATCAGTGTTTGTGAAAAGCGTGTCTATTATAAAATCACCGTCTAAAGCTTTCCTAAATCCCGCTGTATCAATGGCACTTTCAACTTTTCTGCCCATTACTTTCCCCTCCCTTATTGATTGAAGTGTAGGTATTTCTGCGGAATCATAATCAGTATAAAAGGCGCCATACCAAATCCCTGCAACATCTTGTGAAAAATCACAAACAACCAGACAACCATAAGTGGTATCGCTTGATTTGAAATATAAACAGTCACCAATTCTATATTTCAAGAGATCCGCCGGTGGGTGCTCAGCTCCTGACTCGCTGCTGCCACAACTAAAATTGCAGGCACTCGTAAAAACAAACAATATTATGGTAAGACGTATCATTTATGCTAAGATCCGGAATTCCAGCTAACTTTTAGGCCTTGCTGCTGTGCCGGCGTTCAATAACCTGTCGACACAGATACAAAGCCCAAACATATTACCGATGATGAATTTAGTAGCTAAACTTAAATTGAAAGCCAATATTCTAAAGTACAGCTTACAGCAAAGGAAATCTTGAAAACTAGATCGTCAGCCCGGGAAATACATCACTATTGATAAACCCAAGCACACAAAATAATCCTCTGTTCAATAGTGCTCCTCACACAGGAACAAACGCAGAGAGGGCATACAAATCTGGATGCTGTGCTCAGTCAACCGGCATTTCAGCCTCCAGATTCTAGTGCGCCGATAGGTCAATGAAGGTCATTGCCCACATTAATAAACATTCTATATCCAGCTCCATGAATTATCGACAGCTCATTTTCAGTAGGCATAACATAACGCTTTCCAAGGGAATAGTCAGTCGCCAAAATGACCTCAATGCGGCTATAATATTTATCGCTACTCTTGTCAGTAAATTCTGCTTTATCCATTCCTTGCTGTGATGTTATTCGTTTATCTGCATTGAAGCTTGAAAACGTATCCACCAGTTGATTGAAGGAATTCCTTGCGTCTGTTTCGTTATCAAACTCAAACCAAAGTCTTATGTCTTTGAGGTCTCCATTCCATCTCTCGTCGGTGTAAATTTTCCCCGTAATGGCAAGTTGTCCGGATTTAAAATGCCCTTTGAAATGTGGATGGGCACTAAACACATAAGAATGTATCACTGTATAATTATTCGGCTCATCGATAATACCAGGTGGATAAGCAGTCCAACCGCTTGTACTGTCATTTGTTTTGAATACAGCGGGAAAATATCTTTTCAAAAAGTCGGTTATTGAACTGTCTGGCGTAATTGAAAGCATTCCAAAATAAAGTTCGTCTGCATACTTATCCAGTGTCTGTGCGGAGCTCATGTAATTTACCATTGAAAAGATAACTATGAGTAAATAGTGTCTCATAAAATAGTTTTAGGCATGCCATTTTAAAAATAAATCAGTCCGGTAGATTGAACTATTTCATCGAAATAAGCTAACGGTCGAGTAAGCGTCAAAGATCAATCCGCAGGCTCTACAATTACAAAATAGTCAGAAAGTTAACGTTTCCCTACTACTAATTAAAGTCATTACGTACAATTCCGTTAGCATATATCCACAAATTGGCAATGGATCTTACGAGTAGTTATTCACTCCTTTGTCATCTGTACGAAACTTTGTCAAGTTGTCCGCCTGCCACGGTAAAAGATAAAACCTGATAGCAATCAACCTTCTCGCCGTTTTTAGTGGCAGCTTTCCAATTCTGCGGCATTTTATTTACTCTTTCTAAAACCTGGTTAGCAAATGTTTCAGCAAGCCCTTTCCCTTTTGTTATAATTATAAAATTTCCAGCCTTACCGTTACAGTCAACAACAAAAGCAATAGCAACCCTAAAAACTACATCCTTGACTCTTTCATCAGTCAATGGCTTGTCAGAAAAATATTTTTTCAATTCTTCCAGTCCGCCTTTAAAAGTAGGGTTTGTATCTGGCTCCGGTTTCTCACCAATATTATCCTTCAATAAGGATTCCTTTCCAACTGCAAATTGTATCTGAGTGTTGCAAAAGTCCACTTTTACTATACTGTCTGCTGGAAACTTTACTGGCTTTTCTACTGCACCTGCTGCAACAAAAGTGAACCCCAAGGGCGCTTTTGGACTCTCATAGTCATACCCGTTAAGATATAGAACGATCGGTTTTTTTAGTCCCTGGAAAAAAACTTCGTATTTGTCCAATAGCCCTGTACCGAAAGACGCTGACTTGCTTTTGAATTCACAGCAACTTGACACTCGCCTAAACTGAATAGTCTCGCCATTGGGCCCTCGCAATGCCTTCAAATAAGCTTGCTCATTCTCAATTTTCCCGACTTTAATTGAGGTCTTATGGTTGGGTTCGTAACCATATTCCTTGTCGGTAGAAACTTCGGTTAGCTTCATACTTCCATCTTCAAAAAACTCTTGTCCATTTCCGGCTATCGCCCATAAAATCTGGACGAATAAAATGCCTGTTATTTTTGTCATTTTTTTCAATATTGTCTATTATTATAAAATAATGCCAGCTGTGATGGATGGCTGTCTGCAATGGCATCCAATGCTATTCCAGTCGGGAGCTCCGGTAGAATGTAAAAATACACCAAAAGCTCGCGATCAGGCTTGCCTTTAGCCGTATTCATCCAACCTGGAAAACAACCTCCGGTCTGTTAGACTGTCAAAACCAATTACATTCGTTTTATATTATCCCTCGCTAATCATTTCAATTTTGCAGTTGATTTAAGCCAATCCCACATTCAAAAGCCGTTCTAGCTTTCTCGAGATGTTTTCCTGGAGCTCATTAGATAACCAAGGAATAACGGAAATATTAGTACAGACAAGTATACCCCAATATAAGGAATTACATCCTGAGCTACCATAGTGAGATTAAGAAATGCTATAACCAAATACAAAATCGACAAAATGCCCAGGATGCCTTTTAAAATCCTTTTGATAGACATATTTTTCAGAAAAAGGGAAGTAAACCAAAGCACAATAAATGGAAGATAAATAATCGTCAAAATAATATCATCATAAACGTAAGTCGATTTCCATCCATCAATTTCGCTACTTTCACCTTCCCTGAAGAATATCAAATTATAAGGAACCATAAACATCACTAAGCTAATCACACTTAAAGTCGCAATCAGGAGTTTATTTAGAAGCGATTGATTCACCCGGTAATAATGTTTAAACAAATGACAGGTAACCTTAACGCATTGGTAAAGTGCCAATATTCATTCTAGATTCAGACCGACACCGCTGCCAATTAAAGGTACAAATGCCTGAGATTATAATCGTCATCTGCCATATTAGCAATGCAATGTTAATATCTGTTGCTTAGGGAATGATAGGAAACCACTGCCAGGCTTTACCATACTTAAGTAGGCGCACTATCGATTACACACGCAGATTTACCATTTCAATTGACTAAACCTTGGGCTTCTTTCTCTCATCTTTTACCCACTCGATAAAGAGAAATATAGCCACCATGGCTAATGAAACCCCAAATACCAATGGGGACATATTAAATCTGCCGTATAATAAGTCAATCACCATTCTCATAAACGATTAGTCATAAATTCCGCATCTAAAGGCTCATTTTGGGCGAAGTGGCGGTTGCTCTTCATAAAGACGCCAGGCTTATGAGCAAGAACCGTATAGATTTATCAAATTCAGAGCATATTCTGAAGCCAGAATTGCTCCAAAGTGATTTTAGTGGCTATCACTCCGCATCAGGCTGCCTGATCCAAATATCTCTATCCAGATTGCTCGTATCCAGCTCCCGAACCCTTATGAATATTCTAAACACAGTATCCACTCTAACCATCTCCGCCCTTTCTCCCGCACTTGCTGCCCCACATCCAAATTCTCTCAAAAAGATGCCGGATGTCGGCACTTGCCGATTAATAAATAAGGTTCGCTTAGTTGTTGATCCACAAAAGCTCTCGAAAAATCCGACCATAAAGAATAAAACCGCAAAAAAAGCCGCCCCCACAGTCAACAAGATTGTTCTCAACCCCATATGCCAGGCATTGCCCTTCTTCAATGTTTTGAATAAGGTCAACAGAAAGGCAGTGGGGACTACGATATACCTGCTGCTATGATAAAAATTGGATATCCCTTTGTCCGTCAATATAAGCCCGCTTATATCAGCAATAATAGGTACGCCCACCCATAGAACCAGCAGTAATATTGCTACCCAAAAAATGACTAAAGAGAATGTTCGCATGGTAGAAATTGATGGCAGCCAACCATAATGCAATGCTGATGTAGCACTATAGGTCCACAGGTCAGCCAGGCCAGCTTCTGATAATACTATAAAGATGATTACTGACTCAAATGCCTAAATGCATGTGCTCGTCGACAAAACCAAAACCACGAACGCCTCCAGATCCAGGGAATAAAAGTGATAAGCCTTTGTGAAGGACTTGCATTCAATGCTCTTTCCGATTCATACCTGCTATACCATTAAATAAAGATTAAGTTTCCAGCTTAGCACTTCTGCCAAAATTATACTAAACCAATGTGGTAGTTTAATCATTATTGAAATAATTAGGATCTGACGCAAAATACAGCTAAAAGCAACTACGGGCTGATGCCTATTGGTACCTGCGTACCCTATAACTTAAAACCAATTTATTGTTGAATAGAATATCAAGTCGCTCGGTTTGAGGAGACTGTATTTCATAATCCCAATAAATTTTTCTGCCAATAATCTTAAATTTTGGCGCATACTTCTTTTCCAATTCCTCGAACGACAATGTATCGTCAGCCGAATCAAAATGCGCCGTGTCTGTTTGATATGGGTACTCTAAAATATCAAGCTCTTTTACTTTTGCATCCGACTCCAGTTCAATTCTTACTTTCTTATTCACCGGAGTAATATCAATAATACCGTTTGTTGGTTGAATAAAAGTAATCTGTGACGCATAAAAGTCCGGGTAAAAATAAGGATAGCCGTAAAACTGTTGCCGACTGGGTGTATTCGGCAGTAGTGACCATTTTGGGTTAGAAGGGTAATGGTTGTTGAAGAACTTTACCGGGTCGGTCAGGAAGTAGAAATTATCGTACTCCTTGAAAAACTTCGTTTCGGATTCATTAACATACCCACTTGCCCAGGTTGGGTCAAGCAATTGCCATTTGTTATCGATAAAAACTGCATTCCAGGCGTGTCCTCTTTCAGTTACAACACCGATAGGGTCTGAATACCTTCTGGCGTATCCGCTTATTACAACGCTTGGAATATTCGCTTTGTCGCATAAAGTTTTAAATAATCTTGCATACCCATCACAAATAGCCTTTTTCTCTGTTAATACTTTTTCTACAATTCGATCATTGTAGTCCTTTTGTACAATAGAATCAATGGTTGATATGCCTGGCCTAAAAAGACCTTCATAAATATCTTTGCCATTATGATAGCCTACAACATCATACTCAATATTCTCTGTAATCCACCGAAATATTGAGCGAACTTTCTCTAATTGTGTTTTGTACGGCGAAGTAAGTTTTCTCGAAAGATTATCAACTGGCGATGGCTGAATGCTCTTGACTCGCTTGTCAATTAGTGAAAAATTACTTTTGGAAGTTTGTCCAATTGAAGCATGAACAACTATCAGCAAGAGAAGTGTTAATCGAATCCTCATACATTAAGTCCTATAAAAAGCAGCCAAGGTTTAAATATTGCCGATGTGATCGTGTACTGTAATAGTACTTACAGGGCATATGTTAGTTAAATTCTATGGTCGATGTTTCCCAGCATCCCCATGCCGCGAAACTTCTAGTAATTCATCGCTGCGGCGTATATAAAGCGCGTCAATCCAAAGTCCAGCAGGCAGAAGCGCCAACCAAAATCGGAGAATCTATGCCTCCACTGCCATTTCGTCCATGCGATATGCTACTTATCTACTTGTCAAACCGAGAACCGGCTAACATCTCTTCGATTTCCTTCCTGGTTTCATCGTTCAGGTATACGTAACTAATACCAAAGTCAAACCCCCTATAAAGCTTCGTTAACAGCACCATGCCAAAGGACACTTTTTCGGTCTTTACATTAATTGTAAATTTATTAAAAAGCAACCCATCAATTATATGATTTGCAGAGGAAGAGTCTATTTGTTCATTTGGCATTTTAGCAGCCATTGTCTTGTAGACTAAATCCTTAACGCTTTGATTTGCAGTTTCATAACTACCATCGGTTGCAGTATCAAAAGGCGTAATCGTTGCATTAAAATAGTTATACGTTTCTTTCGTGGCGCTGATCAAAGTACGTGTTGTTGAAGCATCAACTTTAATATCGTTCATGTCCTCGATTGCCTTTGCGCCACGTTCCATCCGAATCGCATTTTCCTCTGCTGAAACTAATTCGAATTTATCGGACAAAACAAGATTCCATCCTACAACCTTAAAAGAAAACATTCTCCCACTTTCCTGACCAACTAATACTGTGGAACAGAATACAATAATGGATAGAAGGGCTAATTTTAGCATAAGCTATAAAGAGGTATTTAATAGCACTTAACGAACAGGGATTTCCGCCATACCGATATTCTATGAATCTCCAGCCCTAACTGTCGCTGAGCCTGCTCGCCGTACCGTGTAAAGTTAATTCAAAATATATTACTTCCTGTTGCTGGGCCTTACTTGTGTGCACGCAGGCAGATTCGTCAAGCCCCGACACAGTGCAGCAGAATTACCACTGATGATTGCTCCGTTGTCCAGCCCCACTATTGGCAACACCAATGTTGTAGGTAGCTTTTCATCACGTTCGCTTTGAGTTATGCGTTTAAGTCAATAAAACTATTGACTCTCAACTCTTATAGAGGCACAAACATATTGTTCTTAGGAAACCCATGATAGTAATTTACTTCGATCAAGTATCCTTCGGCACCTTGAAGCCCTTTCAAATTAGAGTAATTGGAAATGTCTAAAAGGCTTTTGGCTTTACTAAATACAACTGTGTCCAGCCTTGAAAAGCGACGATACATATTAGAGTCATAGTTGTCTGGCAATTTTTGAAATATAACCATGTAGGATAGAGCTTTTGCTCTTTCGTCTGTCACTACAATCCTGTCTGGGTAAAAACTGTAAAATCTTTTGATGTCATTGCTGTCAACCTCAGCGTAAACTTTCTCTAAACTAGATTTGTCTCTTGGGAATTTAACTGCATAAAATCTTATACTTCCAAATTCAGTTTTAGTTTTTTCAATCAGCTTCCGATTACTAAAACAACTACATATGCTCAAAGCAGTCAGAAAGAATAAAGTAATTCTTGTCAGGTTCCGCATAAAACTGGTTTGTGTCGGCAGGTGTCGCTCAAAAAGAAAATGTCTGGTAATTCCCATTGACCTATAAGACTTTTTCATCTGGTCACCTACAATGTTCAGGCATTCGAGATGAAACGGAAGTGCGTGTTCCGTCTACCTGGTGCCGCTTCTCATTATAGATCCAAAAGTTCATTGCTAGTTCTGTTGCTCGGCGTTATTCGTCAGCAGCAACCGAAGCCAAATAGCGAACAAAATGCAGAGAGTATATTCGTCACCCCACCATATCGCCAAACCGCCTGTTGTAGGCAGCCATCTTGTAACAACTCTATTTGTCCTTTTTCAGATGAATTTGAAATCCAACTGTCGTCAAAAAGCCTTTATTGAAATATTTGTATCCATTTTCGTAAAATTCTCTTCTTGAACTATAACCAACAAGCAACTCAACACCTATAACTGAATTGAAATATAAAACTGGTCCTACCAATGCCTTAACACTGTTGCTGTGTCCTGTATTAGTCCCCATATTGCTCTGAAGTCCATAATGATAGGATATGTCCGATACAATATTGTAATTCTTGTCCTTTTTCAGAAAATACCACCTGGCAAACCCGCCCAACTCCAGCCAACTCACACTACTTTTCCCACCACTGGCTGGACCAGTTGAGCCTCTGTCTTCGGATTTTCGTAATAAATAAGATGGCCTCAACCCTAAGGCCAGCTTGTCTGTGATGAAATACCCCACGGAAGGTGAAACGGATATGTCGGTGTTTTTGTAAATAACCGTATAGGTTGGTGTATGCCAGTCTCTATGGTATGTATTGAACGAACCTGAACCGCCAATAATCCATACGCCTTTATCTAACTGGCAATAGGCGGTGATAGTAAGAAACAGAAACGACAAAATGAAAGTAAAGCTCCGCATAAGATACATTTAAATAAGATGATGGCTTATTCCTTGGACCCTGATGACGCAAAAATGCCTATTATCGGCATGTCTTTCATGGGCTAATTATGACATTTATTAAGTCAGGTATTGGATGTTCATGTAACCTCCCCCTTTTTAGGACAGGTTGTAAATATACAAATTGGAAAATATTTTTGCTGTGCCGTCTGGAAACGGAATCGCGCTCTGCTGAGGAGCAACTCGCCAGGGATACAGATGAGCCACGGAGAATATCCAGATTGCGCTGTACGTGTTGTACGGCGCAATCATTTTGTAGATATTCTTTGTGTATAATGCCTCAAAAAACCTTCTCATGCAGCAGTATGTTTTAGCCTGTACTCAACAGGACTGAGATCCCCTAAAGACTCATGCGGCCTGTGAAAATTATAATCTTCTTCAAACTCATCGCTTGCCAATTTCACTTCTGAAAGATTTGCAAAGAGGTTTGCATCCAGCACATCCTGCCGGTAAGATCTGTTGAATCGTTCTACATATCCGTTTTGCATAGGCCTTCCTGGTTGAATAAACTGCAGTGTTATCTTTTGATCATAGCACCATTTATTCAAAACTTCAGCAATGAACTCTGGCCCGTTATCAACTCTGATAGTTTGTGGTTTTCTTTTCTCTGTCAGTAACCGGGCAATAATACTAATTACTCTTTCTGAGGTAATGCTGAAGTAAGGTTCAATTCTTAAAATTTCCCTGTTGTAGTCATCAATAATATTCAAGACTCTGAAGCGCCTTCCGTTCATCAGCCTGTCAGCCATAAAATCCATTGACCATGTCTGGTTGGGAGAAGATGGTACCGCTAATGGCTGCTTGATCCGTGCAGGAATCCTTTTACGTGTCCGTTTCTTTTTATTCAATCCCATAAGCCTGTATACACGCGTTACCCGTTTGTGATTCCAGACGATTCCTTCCCGCCTGATACGCTTGTAAAACATATCCTGCCCTTCCATCGGCTTTTTATCCGCCAACTCCTGAAGCTTAGTAATCACTGCAGAATCGTCCTTACGTGACGCATAATAGAATACTGATCTTGGCAGGTTGATGAGTTTGCAGGCTCTTGCGAGGCTATAGCCGTGTTCAGCACGGATATAGTCAACCCTGTCTTTTCTCTCGCAAGGCTTTAGAACTTTTTTGAAATCACGTCCTTCAGTACCTTGTTATCCATGGCAATTTCTGCATACATCTGCTTAAGCCTGCGGTTCTCTTCCTCTAAATCTTTAAGCCGCTTCAGATCCTGGCTCTCCATACCACCGTACTTTTTTTGCCAGTTGTAGAATGTTTGCTTATTGATTCCCAACTCTCTGCAAATATCGGCAACGCTCTTGCCCGCTTCATACTCTTTTAACGCATGTACAATCTGCGTCTCGGCAAATCTTGATTATTTCATAATTGACAGTTTAAAATTAAAAAAAGTCGAGTTTTAAACTGTCCTAATTTTAGGGGAGGTTACACCTGGGTTCCCAATTTACTGATGTTAGCTGGTCATGCCCAACCTGCCTAAACCCAAGTTAAGCAGCCATTTTCTTAGAAATCAATATCGTGTTCTTTACAATAAAACTTTGGGTCGCATTCTGTCACAACACAACCAGCATACTTTACTTTCATCTCCCTTTTGTTCTTAATAAATGTATCTCCTGGTGTCGCATTTAATCCATAAACAATCGGAATGATATTGTCTGTATGAATTTTAGGGCAGGTCGGAATATAGCCAACAGGATGGTCATACAAACAAGGGCCGTTGATCTTAAAATTCAAAACTAAACTTTGTCCTTGTCCAACAAATATGCTGTCTTTAATAGTTGAAGTTTGACCTCGCCCGCTTATTAAAAGTTTATAGCGCCCAGGTTTTATGCCCTTATAACTAACTTGTCCAATATTATTAATGTCAAAAGCTGCAATAGAATTAGTATCTGTCAACAGTTGTATGGTTGCGGGTCTGTAAGCAATTGCCACATCATAAATTGCGTCACCATTTTGCTGTGTCTGCGCAAAACAGAAACAGGTAGTGAATAATAATATTATAATTAGTAGGGACTTCATTAAAACGGTTGCTTACGTTTTTGGGCATTGCGTTCGGGCGGGTTTCGGAGCCCAAAACTGTCAACCCCCACTACCTTGGATAGAAGTACAAAGTTCCAAGTTTGTATTTCACCCCTCCAGACGCAAAACCCTTCTTAGCAGGTACTCTTCTTTCAGCGATTTTCAAAATGTTTGTTTCTTTTCTATTTCAGGTAATGCTTCGTCAATTCTTCTTGCAAGTTCAGGTAATTTGATAGTCGGTACTGCTGGAAATAGATGATGTTCTAAATGATAAAACATACTAAATGTGATTTTATTCTTCCAACCACTTCTTTGAGTTCTTGCCAGTTCTGGGCTGTCGTGTGTGTCGTGATGTACAGTCCAAACAGCAAAGAATGCCATTAGGAATTCTCCAATTATCATTACAATTATGTGATACATTAAGAAGTCTATTCTAAAGTAGAACACTATTGTCGCAAACATCGCAATAGAAAACAGTTCCAAAATAACATTTCGCTTATAGTTTTTATTGCCAAGTTGTAATGTCACTTTGTGTATGAGAAACATATGAATTGGCCCATATAAAATTGCTCCGTACCAGGTCATTCCTGCTGACTTTCCTTCGTAATCTTCTTCTGTCAGGCAATATTTATGATGTCTTATATGGTTGAACTTAACAGCATGAATAGAAACCATCATTAAAATGCTGTTAATGTACAATGACAACCAGGTCAGAAATTTATTTGTTCCAAGCGAATTATGGAAACCGTTATGAACTTGTCTAAGCCCGGTCAAAAAGAAAAATGCTGAAAATGGTAACGCCAAAATGTAATACCCAAAATATGCAAGTGTCATTGAAATTAAAAACCACGGTATTGTCAGGTTATTCTCAATTAACATTTCCTTGAAAGACAAGTATTTTAAATCTTTCCATTCAACCTTTTTTAGTATTTCTTGATGTGTCATATTTTGTTAGGGTTGGCTGTTAAAGTATCTGCTAACGTTTAAGGCCTTGTGCAGGCTGGGAAATAACGAACTGTCTGCCCGTAACTGAAGTTGATAATTACAATATTGAAGATGTTTTACTCATTGTTGATTAGCGTTCTGTCAAGCCGAAACTAAAGCTAAATAGTACTTCAAATGTAGAGGCTTGTTCCGTCTGCCCATTTTACACAGGACCTCGTGTTATAGGGCGCTTGTCTTTTGTCAACCTGGTCCCAGTCCATCTCTAAATATAACTGCTAAACTAATATGATAAAGAAAAAATGAAAGTACCAGTGCGATAAATAGTCCAACGATTACTCGAAATATTTTCCTTGTATCCATAAGTCGCCATGCCAATGGAATTGTAAAAAATGGAGTACCGAACATACTAAACCATAATATTTGCCCTAACAAGTCCATCTCGTCTTTAAATATTTGCTCACTTAAATTCTGGAACTTTTAATTTTATGAAATTCACCTTGGTAATCTCTGTCTGCGAAATTTCAATTATCTGCTCGTCCCGTTTGTCCGCTTTCCACATTGTCAAGGCAAAATTGTGTCGAGCAAAATGGTCAGGTAGCCAGCTTTCACAGTTTGGGGCTATTAAATTAGAAACCTAATGCCTGTACTCGAGTACTTTTCGCCCGCGAGCAGGAGCAGGCAACCATTTCCGATTTTTAATAAGTGCCTCAACAACGTCAGCTTCCATTCCATAGCCGTGGTTAGTTAGCGGCCTTATATCACTGATTACTCCATCCCTGTTCACTACAAACTGAAGATAGACAATATAACTTCCTAATAGAGCGCCGTTACGAAATGGGATTGATTGGTTAAGGCTGTTCTCCAAAGATCTGACCCACGCGGAGTCTCCACCAGGAAAAGCCGAAGTGATTTCCACTTGACTATGGATCTTCTTTGGCCATTTCTGCTTCGTAATTGTCACGGCTACTTTGCCATAGATAATTTCAGGTGTCTGCCCATAGCTTGGGGTAGACGATACAAAACAAAGTAAAAACAATTCCAAACTTTTCTTAGAAAGATATCTTATCATTGCTTCAATGCGCGAATATATGATCTTGATGTGCACTATAGGTTGTGTACACCGCGTAGGGCTTTATGCAGGTTGGGGAATGGAATTCTGTCTGCTCGTAACCGCTACTGACCTGCCTGCCTGCCTGCCGGCAGGCCGGCAGGCAGGCAGGCAGGCAGGCAGGCAAAAAGCTGAGGTTTTATTCGTCAGCCGCCATGACGCAAAACCCATGTTAAGCGCCGCCCGTCGAATTTGCTTTAACTCCCTCGCATTGCGCCCGAAATTCATACAATTTCCTAACCAATGGGTGTAATTTATTGGTGTCGAACTTCGTCAGCCTTCTCTTTCCAAGCCTGCCATCTAACATGGCAAGGAAATTCACTATGGGGCTAGGATGATCTAACGCTTCTTCGATTGAAAGATTCAAATATTCAAAACAGCAATTATGCAAATCAAACCGCGAGAATTCCCCCTCTTCAATTAAAGCACCTGGGGTTCGGTCTTCCATTCTGACTGCGGGATGAGTTTTGCAATCAGTCGGAGTCGCTTCGTGATAGACACAACGATAAATCTCTCCAGATTTCATCGTAGAGAAGTTTGCAATTTCAGCGCCATCGATAGTTATCCATCCGCGACCGGTAGAACTATTGGGGTTGTTATATCGAGTTGAAAAAATTTCGACCCTCCCACGAACAGAATCCGCAAATCGATTCTCTATATTATATTTTAATTTACTCCACTTCATAGTAATGAGAAACTAGGTGGCGCTTAACGTTGACGGCTTGCTGCTGTGCTGGAACATTATAATTGTCAGCCTGGCAACTGAAGCCGAATGAAAAACCATAGTACAAAAATATAATCTGTTGCTCGATAGCGTAACGTCAGCTGAAACTACTGCTGATAAGCGAACCTAAAGCCGATACTGTATTGTGTCAGCCAGCATAGCACCAAACCGATTGTTGTATGCCGTTTGTCAGATGATTAATGATCCCTTATGGTAGAACGTCATAATAGCGTGCTCTAAGAATTCTTTGAGTGATGTTGCTTTGGTTGCTTTGTCGTTCTGAAACTCTAAATAATATTCTGTCGGGTTAGACACGCCAATTCTAAAAACCCAAAACTTAAAGCGTTTTGTCTGCGCATTTGGATTTAGCATTTCTAATTGTTCAAAGCAGCAAATTGATAAACTGTCATTTCTTACTAAGTTATAAAATACTCTTTGGTTCTTCGACATCGTATCAAGCTCTGATTGCTCCTTATGTGTTGTTTCTGCGCCAAAAATTACGTCGGGATTGAAAATATCTTTTTGAAAGATTGTCAGCATAGTAGTGTCTTCCAAACAAATCTTCAACTTCTTGTCGCCAAATTTGTAGTAGGTATTACCAACCCTTTGGATTTCTCCGTCAAATTTGGGGTGTCTTTCAGCTTTGTATATTCCTGACTTGAAGACACCTGTCGGCAGATTATACTTGTTGTCTTCAGAGTTCTGTCCAAAGAGGTGATTGAAGCAAACTGTCAGCACTATGGTTAGTAGGGTCTTCATGAATGGCATACAACGTTCAGGCATTGGCGAATTGGCGGCATCCGTGCACTTGTCCGCAAGAGCAAGGGCTGATCAATGCTTTGAAAGATGATTTCCTATTCAAATGTCCAAAAAGTAACTGTCTGACGATAGCCAAAAGCTGATACCACTCTCCACTGCAG
>CAYMZZ010000018.1:58798-84629 GCA_964395095.1 uncultured Citrobacter sp. | reverse complement strand
TTTTTACCGGATTTTCTACCGATGACGCAGCCCTTCGGGCTGCAAGCTTCAAGAAGAGGGTTGTTGCCTACAAATCGATAAAAATGCAACCGCCCCATCGGGGCGGGTTATCGGTAGAAAAATTGCAATAAAAGGAATGGCCACCCCGAAGGGGTGGGTCATCGGTAGCAGCGGAGAGAGCGATTAATTTTCATGCATGGCAATCAAAGATGCAGAATCGGGTTTCATGCCGGATTGGGAATTCAAATCATGTCTTTTGGTTCGATGACCCACCCTCAGCGGCGGGGTGGGTTATAGGTAGAAAATCCAAATCAGAAAATGGTGCCATCCCGCCCCATCGGGGCGGGTTATCGGTAGAAAAATTGCAATAAAAGGAATGACCCACCCCGAAGGGGTGGGTCATCGGTAGCGGAAGAGAGAGCGATTAATTTTCATGCATGGCAATGAATGATGCGGAATCGGCCTTCATGCCGGATTGGGGATTCAAATCTGCATCCGCAATGCTTGAATGCTAACCCTAAGGCCTTTGGGATACGGCTATTGCTAATTTATTTATGGACTTTGCTTCCGTCATAATCTTATCAAGGCCATAAAATAAAAGTTTGGTATCGCAACCCATCCATTGAAAAAGATCTTTAATGAGAGCGTATCTTTTTATTGCCATGGATGTCGAAATATTGCCGAATTTATCAAAGCAAATTGGTTCGTGATGTGCTATCCTGTTGCGAAGAATATTTATTTTCATCAACTCCTGTAGCATTTTTTTGTACGTGGTTGATGAAGGCCTGTTTGGAAAGACCTTCAAGGCGCTGTTGCCAGCAGATGGATACTCATGCTTACCAAACTGGTGAGTCCAGAAGCCAAATGAAAGCGCTGCAATGAGCTTATCATGTGTGTAATTCGTGCCCAGGCGATGTATGGCTTCATGTACGCTGTGAAACGAGTTCTCGCATTCTGGTTTATCAAGAAAGCCGCCAGCTTCAACCGAATCTTCTAACCAGAATGGTCCTTTTAAATTCGTAAAGTGTGCGTCTATTTTATTTCGCAGGGTAATTTCAAGCAGCCCAATAATTGCATAAAAATGCTGAGAGAGCCTGATATTGGCTCTGTAAAGTGCCATTGCCCGACCCTTTTGCTGCTTGCAGGCTGCCCTGTACTTTTCGAGCCGAGGCACAGAAAGTAATGTTTCAAAATGGTTATAAACCACTTATGAATTTTCAATGGAAAGGTTAAAAAATAGTTGGCAATAAATTTATAGAAAAGATTTCATAGATTTGTGATGTATTCCTGCTATGCCGCTGTTTGGGAAACCAACAAGCTTGCAGGTTAAATTTCTAAGGGCCGCTGATATCAGCGGCCTTTTTTTGCGTGGATATTTGTAGTTGGATACAACATTCAAAAACCAAATTTCATTTTTGCAACCACAATGGTTGAATACTAACTTTAAACCGCAAGAAAACCGCCAAAAAAAATGAAATTCGGCAAAACAATCAAAATCTTCCTTCTCGATGGTGATCCGAACGGACGTCTAACTTGCGAATTATCGAATTGGACCGGTAAGGCCTACAAAATTCCCAGAAACAGGGTGAAGGATTCTACCGACCGGGATGATTTAAGCAGCACCGGCGTTTATCTCCTATTTGGTAAAGACGAAGAGGCGAATGATCTGGTATATATTGGGGAAGGGGAGGAAATTCTCAAGCGCATCATGCAACATCTTCCCCAGCAAGACTTCTGGCATGAAACGATTGTTTTTGTGAGCAAGGATGAAAACCTGAATAAAGCCCATATCAAGTATCTGGAAAACCGGCTTTACGATCTGGCAAAAGCAGCGAACCGCTATAAGATCCTCAATACCGTTACCCCCACCCGATCAGCAATTTCCGAAGCGGATCAGGCTGAAATGGAAGAGTACCTTCAAAATATAAAGCTGCTCGTCAACACACTTGGTCATAAAGTATTGGAAGAAAAGCGGGAAGCCCAACCCAAACAGGCCGTACCATCCAACAGCTTTTTCATCAAAGCCGCCCGTGGTGCCGATGCGCAGGGCAGGCCCACCTCCGATGGCTTTGTGGTATTTAAAGGATCAAAAGCTTCGCTGGACACGGTGCCATCCATCACGCCCTCATTTCTGGTACTCCGGCAAAAGCTGATAGATCAGGGTGTCATGAAAGATGCTGGTGATGTGCTGGAGTTTACAGATGATTATGTGTTTTCAAGCCCATCCACCGCGGCAGTAATGGTAACAGGCAGAAATGCGAATGGTCTGCTAGAGTGGAAGATGGACAATGGAACCGCGTTGCGCGATTTTGAAACAGCGGAGCCGGCTGGCGGATGAGAGTGCATGTTGATGGGTGACTAATTTGCGAACCAGATGCTTTGAATAATTTGCATGGGTGTACCATTTTAAAACAAACACATTGAGATAGCCATCAGGGAGCACCTAATAAGGATAAATTGGTTTTGCCCTCCTACATCCTCTCTTCTGTGGTTCAACGACCCGCCCCTTCGGGGCGGAAAACTTTTTATTGCTTGTAAGCTACCGATGACGCAGCCCTTCGGGCTGCAAATTCCTTGTTCGCAATATTCTATTTTCTGCAGCCCGAAGGGCTGCGTCATCGGTAGAAAATCCAATTGAAAGAGGGTTCCACCCCGAAGGGGTGGGTCACCGGTAGCGGAGGAGAGAGCAATTAATTATCATGCATGGCAATGAATGATGCAGAATCGGCCTTCATGCCGGATTGGGAATTCAAATCATGTGCTTTGATTCGATGACCTACCCGCCCCAGCGGGGCGGGTTATCGGTAGAAAAATTGCAATAAAAGGAATGGCCACCCCGAAGGGGTGGGTCATCGGTAGCGGAAGAGAGAGCAATTAATTTTCATGCATGGTAATGAATGATGCAGAATCGGGTTTCATGCGGATTGGGAATTCAAATCATGTGCTTTGATTCGATGACCCACCCGCCCCAGCGGGGCGGGTTATCGGTAGAATAATAAATATAATATGCCTGATTCGCGTACGACAACAAGGTTGCCATTATAGGGACACGCTGCAGCACGTACCTACAATGCCATATGTTGTATTTTCGGGACGCGATGCCAAGCGTTTCCAGGATCCGAAGGGAATAAGGTTAGCTATTCAACAGAACATTTTTGTTAACCGTCATGAAAAATGTCGAACGAATTATTTTATTCTATTTTATAGGACTATTGCTTTTTGCGCTCGTCCTTCTGGCTTTCGGTCAACCGCTGGTTGATATATTCCGCATTGGATTCTTTTGGTGGTTGCCGGCAATATTCAGTATCCTGGGTTTCCTGTTGGGTGGCGCTGTGTTTGTGTTAATGATGACGCCTGCGAAAAAGAGAAACCGGATTTTTGTTTGGTCACATTCCGTTGGCCTTCTTCTTTTTTTGATTCCTTTTTCCATACTCACCTATATCCATCAGGAGCCCAAAAGCCCTTTTCCCAACAGAGATGCCAACCATACGTTCATTAACGACTTTTTACCTGATACAACCAGCCATATCCGGAGGGCTTTCAACAAACTCGAATCGAGCTTCTTAAGCCCGAACGACTTTAAACTGCGATCCTTCTCCGCCAGGCAACGCGATACCGTTGTGAATGGATTGACAGACTCTGTTTGCAGTGTTTATTTCGAATACCAGATCAACGACAAAGCTGATCGGGCGTATTTATCCAAAATCGAAGTTTTTGGCGACGCATCCCATCTTTTGCTTTTCAATGCTGACCCCAGCGCAAACGAGGAGTATCAGGTTTGGAAGAGGCAACATGCTGAGACCCTGAACAACAATATTCAGAACGCGAAGGAAGCGCTGGAGAAAGTTCGGAAAGCGGAAGATCAATAGAGTATCCACTAACTCCCTTTTACAGGCATGCCGTTGGGCTTTTGGGTCCCTTATAGGCCATTGGGCCATGCTGGTCGTATACCAGAGCGGACAAAAAATAGCCGACCATATCGAGGATATCCTCGATATGGTTTACATAGGATCCTGAGCAAAAAGGAAAGCAATAATCCAACCAGGCGCATTTCGATGCAGGCAATAAACTGCGCCACACCCCAGGCTTTGCCATCTTCGCCAGCATGTGCAAATCTTGCACATACTGAATATTCTTCCAACTCGAAGTAGGGACGCGCTGCAGCGCGTCCCTACGATAGCGAAACCAGCTTCACCTCAATCCCCTTTCGCAGGGTTTGGTGGATTTCTGCAATGCTGTCTACATACGCTATCAGCTCATCAATTTCCTGCGCAGTGGCGTTGGAACTTATATCGGTATGGTATTGAAAGTTAGAACCCGGTTCTCCTTCCGCTCCAAAATCGCCCGTTACCTGCACTTTTATTCCCTGAATAGACAGGCCTCTTTTTGCCGCTTCCCGGTAAATATCATTGCAGAAGCAGGTTGCTATCGACAACAATAATAATTCACCACCATTGATCGATGAACCTATCCCACCCGGTTTGGGTGAAATATTCATCTCCTTGCTGGCACCGTTTGTGTCAACTGTTACCTGGTGCAGGTTTTGTGCGCTGTTGATGGTGGCTGATATTTTCATGCAGGAAGAGAATTATGCGTGGGAAGAGGGGCAATGTACAGCACGCCCGGAAGAAATGCAAAACGCGCCGGGCCCTCGGTTCCAGATGTGCAATCTGGCCAGAATCCCAACGCGTTTACGCGCTGAAGGTAAAAATTTCCGGACAAACGATTATTTTTAAAATAGCGCAGCTTCTACTACATGAGCCATATCAGAAACATTGAACTTTTAACGACATTAACCGAAGAGGATCGCGTGCTCCTGGAATTAACAGCCCTGGTTCATAAGCAAAATTTCGCCATTATATACAAAGTGCTGGAGCTAACATCAGATATTCTCACCATTTCCGTAAAGCAATACCAACATTGGAGGAGTGATTATTTTACACGCAAGCAGTTGAATGAGATGACAAAAAGCATGTTCAGGCCATTCTTCCCGGATCACCAGATAATTACTCGTCCCTATCCGTTCATCCCCCCGGCCTCCTCTTGATTCTTTGCGTATTAAGAATCAATCAGGAATTTAAAGTAATGCCTCCTCCCTAATTAGTTCCATCCTATTCATCCTCCCGCCCTATTAATCCTGGTAAGTAGTCCCATTGCCTCAAGTGTCAACTGCAAAAACTCATACCCAAACAGCAACTCATGCCGGCTGGCGGCGGAGTCGGTTACGAGGTCGTTGGTGATGGCACCCTTGGCCATGATCCAGAGTTCCTCCCGAATGCCATCGGGCCCATTGCAGGAAAAATATTCATCAATAATGGCCCAGGCGGCTTCGGGCGATTGCTCGCGGCGCAGGCGCTGCTGCATTTTGGCGAGCGTGGTGGGTAATGAATTCATACGAGTAAGGTTTAGGGTTTAGAGTTTAAGGTTTAATGTCTGTGGATGTGTGATTTGGGAAGGACAATAGCCTTCAACAAAAGAAGTAGGTTCATGCAAGCCTTAATTATTTACAGAAAATCTGTACGAATTTAAAGAATGTGGAAAGCGATTCCAAATTTATTTTCAGATTTTCTGAACTTTTTTATATTAGAGCATTAATTATTTCCAGAATCTATTTAATAATCAATGACAAAACTGGGTGAATACCTGTTGGCGAAGTCAGTCAATAAATCGGAAGTAGCCAGAAAAACGGGGCTGAGCAAGCCGCGACTCAGTGAGTTGACCCTAAACCCTTCGGCGAAATTGCGTGCGGATGAGTTGTATTTGATTGCACTGGCGATTGGCGTTGACCCAGGTGAGTTGTTGAAGGCGTTATTTGAGGGGGCTAAACTGAAATGAGATGTAAATTCTTTCGATTTCTACCGCGTTTGTTTCGAATTTACACGCACTAGTGTCACTTCTACCATTTCAGAAATTGAACATGGGTGGAAAAGCATAAAGGAAATTAAATACTTATCACTTTGGTAAAATACTCCTCCGTTTCTTTATCAGTAAAGTAAACATAGCAACCTTTCATGCCCCTGGTGAATAATGTGCGGTAAGTATTTTTAATGATGGCACGCAGCCGGGCTTTGGTTCCCTCCTCGTCTTTTTGCATCAAAGTCTTATATCCCCGAACCGAACGATCCGATTTGGCGCGTGCCGCGGGCTGCGTAAGCACTTTGCCATCTCGTACAATCAAATCAGGCCCAACAACTACGCCTATATAATCCACTTCAAGACCCTGGCAGGTATGGATACACCCTATTTCGTTTATGGATTCAGGGCTGATGATCCAAAGGCTTCCATCTTTCGTGAGGTTCCACCGCATTTGGAAACCGTGTTCAGGCAGCACCACATCGTATGCCGCGGAATTTTTCCTGCTATTCCATTCCCAGCAATAACCTGCCACCATACGCGATTTATTGTTGATCTTGTTTTTTTCAACAATCGCCTCGCGAAGTTCGTTCGGAGATGAAAAAATCCGGAAATCGTAGTCATTTGTGTTGATCTCTGTATTCGCAGTATCGCGAATTTGCAGTATATGATCCAGCCATGCTAGATAACCGTCGGAACCATTGCAGCGGAATTGCGAACTCAACTCGGTTTCAAATACGGATGCGTTTTCGGCTCGTGCCCATTTCTTAATTTCATCAACGGATCCAATATCGTTGAGTGTTACTCGCTGGTCTTCGTCGATAAAGAAAACAGTACATCTGGCGGCACGTATTAGCTCCTTCACCTGGTTTTCACCGAGGTTGCTATACAGGCCCGATTTTTCATTTAGTCGATGGGCTTCGTCTACAATCAGTACATCAAACAGGTTTTGCTGTGCATTAAAAAAACTGCCCGACCCCCGAAACAGGTTGCTGATCACGGTTTTGGTGAATGTGCCGCTCAGTTTGTTTTCATATACGGCGCGAGGGGCGGCATTTTTTGACACATACTGTGCATTTAAACCCGTTTTGGCCAATGCAGCCAGCAGATTGATCGCCACCACTGATTTTCCTGTTCCCGGCCCGCCCTGCACAATTAAAACATGCTTCTTATCGTCTGCCGATCGCCGGGCCATCGCAAGTGCGGTTTCATAAACAATCTTTTGGTCATCAATCATTACGAATTCAGGATTGCCCTTCAGCAGTTTTCCGATACTATCGGCCAGCATTTTGGAAGGCCGTATGCGGCCCTGTTCAATGCGATAGAGGATATCGGTTTCATCCCCATGCTTTACGTATTGCTTTATAAATTCCCGCAGCTTTACCGCCTCCCCTCGCAGAAATACGGGCGCTTTCTCAGTATAATCGCTGTATTGCGCATGCCTGATCACATCGTCGGGCATATAATTGTGCAGGTAAGCGCAGGGCCGCAGTTGAATATCTTCAGTTTCAACTGTTTCGTTAAAGTTCTTCAGCAAAGTGGCGTAAGACCATGCCTGGTAGGAAGGATGCGGCAGTTCCCGCTCCGCTTTCCCCACAAAAGATTGTATGATGCCGTCTTTGTTCGACAGGGTTGCGGTGGACCACTGCTTCAACTCTACAATTATTACAAATTCCTTTTTATCACTGCCGAGACCAGTGAGGATAAAATCGAGCCTTTTGCCCGATTGCGGAAGCTGGTATTCGATGGCGATGCCGCAGGTGTCGGGAATAGTGGGATCATGCAGCACCTTATCCATATAGATCATGGAGTTTTTCCAGGAATCTATTTCGCTTTTCGAGGTCCTTCTTTTTAGCTTCTCCCTAAAGAATTCGAGAATCCGATGTTCGATCTTGTCTTCCAATACATCTTCGGAGAACTGCGATTTTGTGGCTTTATATACAATCATATCTTAGCGCTACAGTTGGTCGTACTTGGTTGATTTCCCTTTGGCCTTGTCAACTGGGTATTTCAGGGCATTTGTTTGCAGTTTCTCTCTTACAATTTCGGCAATATCCAAACCATAGTTATGCGCCAATAGTATGGCGTAGTTAAGTACATCAGCCAGTTCTTCCTTTACCTTTTCGGCGTCCACATCCTTGTGGCTTTTCCATAGAAACAGTTCGTTAAGTTCGCTGGCTTCTATCGACAATGCAAGGGCCAGGTCCTTGGGGTTATGAAACTGTTTCCAGTCGCGTTCGTCACGGAACCGGATTACTTCCTGGGTCAATTGCTCTAACTCCTTCATTTTCGCTGAGTTTGGAAAATGTAAGGTAGGAATTTTATTGAATTTTGGTTTATGTTAGTACTTTCAGCTAGGGCGGAATTGTTTCGGAAGCCATTCCAAGACGGGTCTGGTCTTTACCTGAAACAAAAGAGTTTCATAAATTAAACGTATGATTTTACTTCGAACAATATTTCTTACGCTTACCATTCTACCAGCTTTTGCTTTTTGCCAGACATTGGAAGAATCGGAGAATGAGTTCCTGGGCGAGCGCTACATTACCTATAAGAACCTGAAAGTGGGTGTCATTCTCCAAAAGGTAATTGCTGTTTCGAGTGATTCCAATATGGTGCGCTACGAAATGGGATTGTCCATATTTTCCAGGAGCCGTTCAAGCGATGACTTTATGAAGAAGGCAGGCGTAATTGTATTTGATGATGGCAGTCATTTGTTGCTTAACGATGATATATACGTGAATTATTTCCAGGAAGGAAAGCACCAGTATAGCATTAAACACGCATTGACCCCAGCAGAGCTCCAATTGCTGCAAACCAAAAAGATTGATTACTTTGTTATCGGCGACAAAAGGAGTTCACTCGACAAATGGCAGAAGGATGACCTGCTAAAGGCATTTGTTGCCATAGTGGGGTAGCCTTTTTCCGGAGGAGCTCGGAGGTCTTTTGTTCTTTAACACAATGTTACTTTGGTCAGCGCAGGATCGTATTCCATTAATTTTATTTTGACAACCTTCCGCTGCTCATGTAATACGGAGGTCGCATCAACCAGCAGTTCGTATTGACTGGCTGCTGTATTAGCTACTAGCTCGTTGGTGATAGTATCCACTAGCTAATGCAGTAGGACAAGCTGCGCGAAATTGCGGTAGTGCTTACCGAAACTATCCGCCAAAACGCCTCCATCGACTGGACCCTGAAAGTGAGCGTCCGCGCCAAACTAAAAGTGGCCGTAAAGCGCATTCTCCGCAAGTACGGCTACCCACCCGATATGCAAAAGCTGGCAACGGAAACGGTGCTGAAGCAGGCGGAGATGATGGCGGGGGAGATTGCGGGGTGGGAAGCATGCGTCTCAACATGGTTAAGCTGGATCGTAATTCGGGAATGGGGCTGAACGAATTAAGTTGTATTGAGGGTTTACGGGATTCCGTAAAATTATTTCGGGTTCTATTTTTGCTTTCATCAGTATCGTTATCCCTGAAATTTCGAACCGGGCGAGTGGTTGGTTTTGCATAGCGACAATACACAAAGTATTCAGCTCTCAACGTGATAGATATTCAATTAGTTTGTTGCGAATAACTTGCTGAAAGCGTATATTTAAGTGGCGTATGAAATTTTTAGTCACTGCGGTGACACGATAAACATTTAAATATTTTTCATGACAAGAGAAAGAGTCACAAAAATAATTTTGACAAAGGCAAGAGATTTACAGGATTTCGATTATTATATACGGCAAATGATAATTGACGGCCACATTAAGATGCTTTTTCCGTGCTCATTGATTTCGCTTTTGTTTATATTGAAGAAGGCTGGCGTCATTAGACTCGAGTCTTACCTTTCGATCCCTGACGGAATTAGCTATCTCTTCATACTGGGTATCCCGTATTTCATTTATAGAATATCGGTAAATCGATCCCCATCTTATGAATTCCCAAATCTTGGTTTATACAGTTATCCTGAACTTCTAATTATGGCGCGTGGCTTAAACCGAAAACGAAGAATGATGAAGCGGTTTGTAAATGCCAGAGCACCTTGGAAATTTTTGCAATTCGTGCCATTTGCCATTCTCGCGGCTTGCGTCAAACTGGTTTATCAGTATAGCCAGAAGAAAGCTGACAATGCAGCTGAATTAATTGTTGTCATGGCAATTTTATTAAGTTTTGCCTTAGCAATGGGATTAATATTGAAGCGTGACGCTCATAAATTTGACTATTTGCAAAAGCAAATCTACATGAAGAGCAAAAATGTAATATTCGACCATCTAATATTATCCAAACTCAATCCATTTAATCATGCCACTACAAGATCAGATAAGTGAATTAATCAAACAAGAACTTCATGATGAGCAGAAATCTCCCTTCACGGAAGAAGGCTTTGATCAATATCTAAAGCATCTTTCTGACTACACTATTCTTCTTTTTCGAAAATCTAAATATTATTCAGATCAACAAAATCTAAAAGTAATTTCTGACACTCACGTTATTAAAGCAGCAGAGTCGATCTATAAAGCATCAGATTCGAAACTAACAAATCTGATAAATTCTATGGCCGGATTGCTTTTAGGAACTTCGCTCTCAACTCTAATAACGCTACTTTCAACAGGCAGTCCTCTCACACCGATGTACATGGGTGTTATGTTGGTAACTGGAATATTAGGATCCTTTTTGCTAGGTATTTATCTTGTAAAATAAACTTAATGTAACATGTAGTTTGCGCCTATGTTGGCTGACGAATAAATCCTCACCTATTAGTCGCTATCAGCAGCGGTTCGGTCAGACGTATTTCTATTTGGCTTTAGTTCTTATCTTCATCATCAGTAATTTTATTGGGCTGCAGTTCCGGGCTGGACGTTATAAAATACCAGCACAGCTGCAAGCCCGAAACGTTAGCTGCAATTATTTGACAGCTCTATGAATCGGACCTTTAAAACAATAAATTGACAAAGAATATCTTTTACTCTTGGCAGTCTGACTTGCCAAACAATAATAATAGGGGGTTCATTGAAAGCTGCATTCAGGCAGCAATACAACAAATAAGTAAAGAGGATATACAGCTAGAAATTGCTATTGACAGAGATACAGCAGGCGTGCCGGGAACACCAGACATAACAAAGGAGATTTTCGACAAGATATCCGATAGTCACATTTTTATTGCAGACATATCGTTTATTGATACTAAGAATGAGAAGCGACGATTTTGCAATCCCAACGTACTTATAGAACTCGGATATGCGGCAAAAGTAATTGGTTGGGATAGTATAATCTGTGTATTTAATTCAGACTTTGGAACGGTTGAAGAATTGCCGTTTGACCTAAGACACAGAAGGCCTCTTCAATACAAAATCACAAATCCTGGTGACAAATCGAAGGACAGAGAATTTCTTAAAAAGCAGTTCGTTGAAGCCATTTCTTCAATATTGAACAAACAGACTCACAGAGATGCAATTATTGCATATATCAAATTGCAACTTGACAATGAAATATTATCTATAGGCAATCATGTAAAAAAGATACTTTACGGCTATGATAAGTATTTTGAGATCAACGACTTCATGAAGATTTTATATTTAACGAAAGATGAAATCAAACATGTTTTCGAAAAAGGCGAATTTTTAGGATTTCAAATTGTCAAAGACTGGAATGGCTATATAACCAATCTAAAAAAAATAATTGAGAACCCTACTTATACTAAATACATACATGAAGAAAAATTAGCTCCAATTCTACAATTGATAGATACCTTGATGCTAATAGATCTAAGTTTTAAACAGAATTTCTTTTTTGTTGAGCTAAATAAAGTTGAAAGTGGGTTTTCTATTATCGATGGACATGCAGTGAATAAATCCAACCCAGAGGATAGCTACATTTTGGCAAAGGATACGACTATAATGGAAGAACGAAGAATTGTCGACTCTGGAATTATTTTTAAATATAACATAGACAAGTCTTTAAAGTATTTCAAATTGAAAGAATCTGCGAGCGGACACGTTGGCAGTTTCTTTATCAAATTGATAGCCAATATTGACAATGTAATAAAGAATTGGGGCAACACAATAATAATTAATCCAGCATTGTTTAAAGCTTATTAAACTGCAGCTAAAAGTGCATTGGCAATATGGCGAGGTGACGAATATAATCTCAGCCTTTTGGGCCTTATACAATGCTTTCACGTTAGCCGCCATATGGTGAGCGTTAGATTTTCAAGATGTTACTATTATTTGTATTCATTGAATATTCTCGCTAACACGCATTAATTATGAAGGAAAGAAACAAAATTCCAGTATCAATACATTTATTGAATTCAAATCTTTTTGAGACTACTTCTTTCAATGAAATTATTAAAGAATTAACGGAGCGTATTAATAATGAAGAGGAATATCTTAATGAAGCTAAGTTGGATGCTTCTAAGTTTGACAATCCTTCTGTTAAACTTTTTTATTCCCATCTTATATATCCGCCAAAGTGGAGAGGATTTTTCGACCCAATACTAACTAAAAATTCAAACTTACGTAAAGCTGAAAATGTCAACTATTCTTTTGTTTGCTTTGTAGGTATAAAAGAAAACATATTTGTAATTACAGGCGGTTTTGGGGCACAAAAGGTCAGTCATATGTTAGTTCCTGATTTTGGCCTAGAAATTTTAGTTAGACTTTTTGATAAAAATAGCAAAGTAGTTAAGAACATACAAGATCGTGGTTTGACCGGGAATATTTTAGGGCAAACTAAGTTTTATAGAGGTGATCAACGATTTTCAGATGAAAATCAATTTGGGAAAATTTTCAAACAAGTACAAGCCGAATTAAATAAAGAACTCTTAAAAGAAGCCTTTGGCTTTTCAGAAGCACAGCTAAAACGGAATAAGTCTGCTTGTATGGCTAAAGATTCATTTCAGATAAGTAAGTCTGTTGATTTTAATACGATGCTTAACCTTGTTTCGAAGTTATCAGTTATATTAGAAAAGAAACCAAAGTTTTCGCTCAATAAGGTTGAGCATCTTACAAAAAGGAAAGCGCAAAACGTACAACTAATTGAAAGGCTCGAAAATTGGGCAGTGAATGTTTTGTATAATGTTTGCCTTAAGGATGAAGACCCAGACGTAGATTTTTGTCATTCAAAGTTTGACACTTTCCTCAATGCTGATATGATTCAAATTTTGATTGAGAAGGGAAATCCTATTGAAGTACCAAAGCATTCAACGTTTGGAGATATTGTTAGGCTGTTAAAGAAGAATGGAGATTATTGTGATCAGGACGAGTTACATTTTAAAGTGAGTGTGCTTGATAGAATTGTAGTTTCCTACGATAGTGATGGACAGAAGCTAACAAGTGGCAATGTCTTGGAGCATTTGCATGGAGAATTTACTTACGATAATGGGACTTATTTTTTAATTGATAAAGAATGGTATACTATTAAGCCTTCATTTATTAAAGACTTGAATGAAGAATGTACAGAAATCTTAAAATACACTTGGGACGATACAATACTAACGGAATCATTTCATATCAAAGAAAGAGAGTCAGCCTATAATCAGAAGTATCTTAATAAGCCAAATTATTTCGTTTTTGATACAATTACTCCAAACAATATTGAGGCTTGTGATATTATGAAATATGACGAAACAAACATTAAATTAATTCATGTTAAGAAAGGCTTTGATAATTCTATTAGAGATTTAACCTCACAAATTACAATCGCTGCTAAATTAATTCAACAAGACTTGCGAACTGGTTTTGGCTACATTGAACGTATCCAAAAATTAACACAAAAAAGTAAGGTGGGAGAACTATGCAAGCAGAAATTTCCAGAATACGGACTCGCATCGATATTTAAAGAAAAGTCGACACAGCAAATAACTTTTTGCCTCGCCTTCGTAGATAAAAGCGAAAAAAGTAGAAATCTAAAAAATCAAATAAATTTATTCAATTCGAATATTGCAAAATTCTCATTATTAGAATTGAGGAGCGAGCTTCTTTCTATGGGTTTTGGATTTAAGGTTATACAAGTGAAAAGGGAGTAACAAATTGTTACACTTTTGACATCTTATAAAAGAAGTAAATATGGTGGCTAACAGCGCATTGGAAATTCGGCGAGGCGACGAAGATATTTTCAGCTTTTGATTCGCTGCTCAATTTCGATTTCGGTAGACGAATAAAGCGATGCAAAAGAATAAGAAAAGGCCTTCTATGTCTTTAGTCAGCAGCGGCATCGGGCAGACAGAATACAAAGTGCGGCCACATCCCTAATGCTTTAACATTAGTGGGATCAAATTTAGACATTGACCAACCTAAATGGTACATAATAGATGAAATCACTGCTTTTTTACTTTTTGACCTCCATTTTCTTATTGTCGTGCAGCAAAGAAGGGTCGTCGGACGAATACGACAAATACTATGTAAAGTATGTCATTATCGGCAACGGCACCTATGGGCGTTTTAGTAATTGGACAGTCACTACTCCGAGTGGCATATATACCAATAATGGCTATCAGACCAGAAGTTGGAATCAGACATACGGACCGGTAAAAAATGGTTTTAAGTGTGAAGTTCAAATTAGCGATTACATAAGCGGTTCACCTACTATTGAAATTCACATTTCAAAGAACGACGAACCGTTTGCTTTGAAAGTTATCAAGACAGGGGGATCGGCGTCATATACTATCGATTTTTAAAAGACCTTCCAATTATGGGGAATTCACAAAAGCCTGATAACGAAAATGGATCGCAGAAACCAAACTATTTTGTTCTGGTATTATTCCTGGCCGGGGTATTCTTTTTGTATTACAAGATTCTTCATAAAGAAAATGTGAACGGCCCCACTGACACAAGCCCATCAGCTACGAAACAAGGGATCATTTTATCAGGATATACCTTACTTAAGACGGAAATCAATAATAAGAGGGCTTTCAATGTTACAGTCCGCATAAACGAAAAGCTGCCTGACGCAGAATTAATTTCTTTAGCGAAAAAGATAAAGGGAGACATTAATGCTTCCTCTGAGAAAGGAGTAGTGTTTTTCTTGTTACCTGAAATGGTCGTTGATAACGGGGCATGGGCTGCCGTTGACTTTGAACCGGAGGCTAAAGTCCGATTAATCGGAAAATCCATTGCGGATGAAAGGAAAATACGAATGGAGTTAGATAATATTACCGACTATATAGGTCTGTGGCTTAACAACGACAGTCAGGGTGACGTAGTGGTAAGAATAAGGAAAGACAGGCGTGAAGGTTACGTGTTTGAATATATATCCGCGTCTGACCCTAAACCTAGTGAGTTAGCAAAGCAATTAATTAAAACTACAAGAGATGGGAATACTATATTCAAGGACGCCGACAATCCGGAGCAATTTTTCGTTTTAGAAAGCAATGGTGATCTGTCAGCGTACGACAATTACGGATTCATATTAACGTACAAGAGATTAAAGTAGGTTATCGGACCATTCTTTGTTCTACAATTTGGCCGATCAATGATTAAGGTTGATAAATTCATAACCAACCAGGGATTCAATGGTTTTTCCGACAGATGTAGCACAAAGTATCGCCGCACCATCAATGACTTAGCAATTAGCTCCATTTTATGAAAACACTAATAGTTATAGTAGTTGCATTTATTAGTACGCATAATGCATGGGCACAGGAAGAAAAGAATTTTATTTCCACAAGAACATACTTTCAAGAAAAGGGCCTTGCCCTGAATGTCATCGACCCCCCTGAAGGTTTCAAACTTTTCTACAACTGCGATTCCATTCTTTTCGTACGGGGTGATTTTTCGGATACCATTAAGATTTGGACGTCGGTTATGGAGTGGGCGCATACTATTGAGCAATTCGAAGATGTGATGAAGGAACCAGGATATGGCAAGACTGATTTTGCGAAGTCAATCATGGCAGATGGACGCATTCTGGTAGTCAGTCTTATGGAGACGGTTTTTGTGTTTCGAAACGATTCCTTATACCAAATAGAGGACACTGTTACAAAGCCTGAGTTGTACTATACCGCAATGGTCGACAAAATGCTGGGTAAAATTGATGAAGCGACATGCCAGCACATAAGAGATAGCATTGATTTTGCGTACAAGGATAGGCATGGGTATGTAGGAAAATTAATTTTTTCAAAAAGTATGTTCCAGAATGGTCAAAAGAAGGTAAAACTTTCCCAGAACGTGAATTTTGAAGAGGATGAAATTGAATTAGAGCAGCAGTGGGAGGAAGCGGGTCGAAAATGTTACCTCATACGAATCAACAATAGTTTCGAAGGCAATAAAACCTCTTATGCCTATGCTTTCAATGAGGATTTGAAGTTTGTCTGGTGGGAGGGCTGTGAAAGCAGAAATTGACAAGTTCGATGCTATGAGAATATGTTAGTCGAAACAGAAGTTTGCGATTTTAAATTGAACCACAAGCAATATTCTAGATAAAACAAGTCGAAAGCCTTGACAGCCTTCGAGGGATGATATTCCGCTTTATTAATTATTTTCATTTTGAAATATCATCCATGCAAGACCCCGAAATTTTCTATCCCCCCAATCAAGCCGCCTGGCGGGCATGGCTGGAAGAGCATCATATAACCAAACAATCGGTGTGGGTTGTTTTTTATGCCAAATCATCTCCAAAGCCCTCTATCAGTTGGAGCGAAGCGGTAGATGAAGCCTTGTGCTTTGGCTGGATAGATAGTAAGCGGATCAAAATTGATGCAGAAACCTCGCACCAGTTTTTCAGCAGGCGAAAACCAAAAAGCACCTGGTCGAAAATCAATAAAGTGAAAGTACAGGGCCTGATTAAAAAAGGGTTAATGAAAAAGGCGGGCCTGGATTGCATTAAAGTGGCTAAAGAAAACGGTTCCTGGACATTGTTGGACGAAGTGGAAGAGCTGATCATTCCGAAGGATCTGGAAAAAGCTTTTAAAAAGCACCGGGGTGCCAAAGCCCATTTCTTAAGCTTAAGCAGGTCGGTTCAAAAAATGCTATTGACCTCCCTCGTCCTGGCCAGGCGGCCCGAAACCCGGCAAAAGCGCGTGGATGAAATAGCTGAGTTGGCGGGGCAAAAGAAGAAGCCTGCATAATAAGACTACTTTTGTGTAACCAAAATTGTACTTTATGTCAAATCATAAAATAGAAACTGATCGAGATTACAATGCAACTATGAAAAAGATTGATGCATTGATGAAGAAGGGTGAAGATAATCTTACATCCAATGATGCTGATAAGTTAAGGGCCTTGGCCTTAGCTGCGCAGGCATTCGAGAAAAGAATTTATACTACTCGGATTTCTAAAAGCGGCTCATCAACAGCTCGGCATTGATGGAAATGTGGTGTTGCAATATGCTTAAATTCTTAAAGGACGGCTCCCTGGCATTTTAATAAGAAATCTAAACTTATGGACACAGACGATTTGTCAACTGAAACGTACAAGGCCGTATTGTTAACGGCTGAAAGGTTTAATCACAACCTTACCCTCGAGTTTGCCCTTCTGGCCGATGAATGCGACAATGATGACACATATTTGGCGGAAGCGCTTAAGCTCATTCAGCTATTTAAGTCGGATGTGGATGAAAGCCTGGATGAAATATTTTTTGACTGCCCCTTGCCTTCCACTTCGAGTTTTCTGGATGTGCTTGCAGAAATTGAAAGAAATATAGAGGCAGTAAAGGCTATACCGCTTCAGCAACGACATTTCGAGTTTTGAATGTTTGTTTACTTTTCTATTGGCCGCCAAAACCCTTCTTTTTTGCGAGTTTTGGCCGTGAATGGACAACTATCCGGGCAAATCAATCACCTCGTCTTCCTCCCCTTCCACTCATAGCGCCCAATCAAGCCCAAAAATCCCGACAGTACCATGTACAGCATGTGGAAGGGCAGAAACAGAAGGAATCCAAACCGCAACCCAAAGAACCGGAAGACGGGGAATACAAATGGCCACTCTACCAGGGTTTTGCCTAACCAAAGCAGGAAGGCAGCCGGCAGGAACCAGGCATTCCAAAGCGAAGCGACCAATAGAAAAGGAAAGCTGAGATTGACCAGGTACACGAGGGAAACGGCTGATCAATATAATGAACGCTGATTTTTTACCTTTGTTTAGAACATTAAACTTTCAGACCGTGGCAAAAGAAAACGCAATAAAGTTGTTTGAGCAAAAGCAGGTTCGAACTCATTGGGATGATGATTCCCAAAAGTGGTTCTTTTCAATTGTGGATGTATTAGAAACTCTGACCGATAGCGCTGACCCCCAGGCATATTGGAGAAAGCTTAAGCAGCGCCTAAAGGCAGAAGGAAATGAAACCGTGACAAAAATTCACGGTTTGAAGATGCTGGCCCAGGATGGCAAAATGCGTTTAACGGATGTTGCCGATACAGAACTACTCTTTCGCCTGATCCAGTCAGTCCCTTCAAAAAAAGCAGAACCATTTAAGCTTTGGCTTGCGAAAGTTGGACGGGAAAGAATTGACGAAATTGAAGACCCTGAAATCGGAATTGATCGATTGATGGAGACTTATCTGAAGAAGGGCTACAGTAAGGAATGGATAAACCAACGGTTAAAGAGTATAGAGGTCAGGAAAGAGTTGACTGATGAGTGGGATTCAAGAGGCGTACAAAAGGGGCAGGAATATGCGATTTTAACGGATGAAATATCAAAAGCATGGAGTGGATTCACAGTCAGACAATATAAAAATCATAAGAGGTTGAAGAAGGAAAATTTAAGAGACCATATGACCAATCTTGAACTAGTGCTTAACATGTTAGCAGAAGCAACAATAACGGAAATAAGCAAAGAAAAAAAGCCAAAAAGTTTTGAGCAAAGCAAAGTTATTGCCCGCCAAGGTGGTACAATTGCTGGAAATACGAGAAAAGAAATTGAGGAAAAAACAGGAAAAAAAGTGGTCACTTCCTTAAATGCAAAAAAAAATCAAATAGGGGCTGGGCCATCCAAAGCTATCGGAAAAGCAAAGAAGAAAGGTATATAGAACCAAGACAAAATTCCATAATCATGCCTTCTCCTTTTTTTCTGAATATCCAGTATACTTAACCTGGAAATCCAGTTATCACCTCGCCTTCCTCCCCTTCCACTCATACCGCCCAATCAAGCCCAAAAATCCCGACAGTACCGTGTACAGCATATGAAAGGGCTGAAACAGGAAGAAGGAAAGGAATCCAAACCGCAATCCAAAGAATCGAAAAACGGGGAATACAAATGGCCACTCTAGCAGGGTTTTGCCCAACCAAAGCAGGAAGGCGGCGGGTAGGAACCAGGCATTCCAAAGCGAAGCGACCAATAGAAAAGGAAAGCTGAGGTTGACCAGGTACACCAGCAGCATCACAAAAAAGATCGGTCCTTCGGTATAGTGGCGGGCTTTGCTGGCCCAGCGGATGCGTTGCTGAAAGAAGGCGCGCCAGCTCGTGGCGGGGGCGGTGTGCACGATGGCTTCGGGGCTATGGAGCCAGCCTACCTGGCCGGGAAAGCGGCGGTTGATTTTTTGCAGCAGCAGCATATCGTCGCCGGAGGCAATATGGTCGATGTTGTTAAAGCCATCCACGGCTTCAAATGCCTGACGGGTATAGGCCTGATTGGCGCCATTGCTCATGGCATGCAGGCGGCTATGTACACTCACGGCGGTTACGCCCTGCAGAACGGCAAAGTCCATCTGCTGAAAATTTTCCAGAAAGCTGCCGTTGCTGTGCATAACAACTGGCGCGGCCAGATAGCAGTTTTGGCTTTGCTGCTGAAAGTCCATCAGGCCGCGCAACCAGCGAGGGCCCATCTGGCAATCGCCATCGGTGGTCACCAGCCAGGGGTGGCGGGCGGCTTGCAGACCGGCTTCAATAGCCCTTTTCTTATGCGAGCGGGTGATATTGTTGTCTAAAACAAGTAGCTCCACCCCTTCAAAGTTTTGGACTATTTCGCGGGTATTGTCTTCACTACCATCGTCAATCACAATAATCTGCCTTAACCGGGCGGGATAGTCTTGCTGCACGAGGCATTGCAGCAGGGCGCCGATATTGGCGGCTTCGTTGCGTACGGGTACCAGGATGGTGACGGGCGTGATGGGATCGGTGTTGCCCTCTTCAAAAGGAGGAATGCGCCGCCAGGCCCGTCGGTACCAGCCCATCAGGAGGCCATAGGCGATCAGTAGCAGTAAAACCGGCAACCAGATGAGCATGGCGCAAAACTAACCATTCGGGCCTTAATGCAGGATGGCATGGCGGATATCGGGCCCGTGTTTTTCGTGCAATACCTGGTGGCCGGAGGCGATGATGCGGAGCTGTACCTGCGCTTCAATGCCCTTGCGGAATTTTTCGCCACGCACGGGGAGTATGATGCGGTCGTGCCGGCCATAGAGCAGGCGCACGGGCAGTTGTTGTTTCCTTATCAGGGCCTTGCATAGCGCGAGCCGGGGGCGGTATTTGCGCAGGGTAATCCAGCGTTGGTAGAGGATCTCGCGGGCGGCGCGGTCGCCGATATAGTGATTCACGAATTTGAACACGCTGCTGTTGACCATGCCGAGGCGTTTCATGCCCCGGAGGATCAGGAAAAACCAGCCAGGGTATTGCATGGTAAAGCGAAACAGCCCCCGGCCCAGCCAGGTTTGGGTGCTGAACCAGTACCAGCCATTCATCTTCAGTCCATCGGGCGCCAGCAGGATGAGCTTGCGCACCCGCTGCGGGTTTCGTTGAAAATAGTGCAGGGCCAGCCGGCCGCCGAGGCTGAAGCCGATCAGGTGGATACCCTGCTGAAAGCGATCCATCAGCCCTTCTTTATCGACCAGGGCTTCGATGATCATTTCCAGATCGGCAGCCGAAGCCTCCAGACCTTCGCGCCAGTGGGTTTGCCCATGCCAGGGCAGGTCGATCGCGAGAAAGGTGTAATCCAGCAAATCCGGGTCTTTGGCCAGAAAAGCGAAATGTGCGCCGCTTTCGCCATAGCCATGCAGGCAGATAGCCAGCCGGCTACCCTGTCCCCAGCGATGATAAGCCAGGGCGGATTGGCGAAAGGGAAGGGTTGATGTGATGGGGTGTGGTTATTAACAAACAAAGGTAATAAATCTATGATGGGTTGAATTTGATTGAGTATGCTGCATTAACTTGTGCGTGAAAAAAATGTTGGCAACGATAAGTAAAAGTGACCAGACAAATTATTGGACAATACTTCAGCTACCTTGCAGCACTTTGGATGTGCTGGATCTTAATAGGGCATACTATCCAATATACAATGACCACAGAAAAACTTATCATTGTTAGTGGCATTATTGATAAAACTGTAGAGGTAAAAGAAAAGAAACGAAAAGGGCCTGGATACAAATACGAATTACGGGTTTTCCTAAAAGACACAGCGGAGTATTTTCGTTTCATGAGCATTTATGATTACAACAATTTCCGAAGGCAGATTAATGAGGGCGATACTACCGAAATATATATTAGACCTAAGTGGCTTGTACCTTTAGGTATGGGCTATAGAAATGACATTTTTCAAATGTCAATAAATGGAAGAATAATTTTTGACATTTCGGAAACCAAATCAAATTCAGGAAAAATTATATTAATTGCCTTGATTGGAATACCTGGGTTTATTTTACTGGGCAACTACGTCAGACGCCAAAAATAACTTCAGAAGGCGAAAGATTGGTCTGACTAATGCGATATAGGAGTTATACAGAGGCTAGAATTCTGATAATGAATGTCGAAATGCAACCATGCTTACAGAAGACCAAATACTCCAAAAACTTGACGGGTACAAAATGGGCGAATACTTCCATTTTATTGAATTGGGGTATGGGTATTCCTATCTTATCGACAGCCGGCTTAATATCTTCAAAGCTGAAGACGACAGATGGACCATTGCGGCCGAGCGGTTAGGTTATAATCCAGGAGCGGGTTGCATTGCGCTGGACATATTTTATTTTGGCAACTGCCTGACGAACCTGGATCAGCACAAAGGACAGGACAGCAATTATTACACGGTTTACCCGATTGACTGGAATGACTTCAACAGCACTGTAGAGGGTGAAGTTTTGAAGCCCGACGCCAAATTTTGGAATATTCGCGGCAGGCAAATTGCGCTGTCTCATGACAGGCAGGATTATCTGAATGCCGGAATGGAATGGAAAGAAAACGAACCCGGAGAGATTTCGATAGCAAAAGTTGGCAGATTACTGATAACAATCCATCGGGATCTGCTGAGAGCAACAGAAGAGGAACTTTACAAGTCGATCCCAAAAGAACTGAAGAAGATATTGGTACTTGATGAGTGGTATCATCGCGACTACACTGAAATGATTCTGCCTGCAATGAGCGAGGCTAAGCTCCGGGAAATTTATGCGTTTAATAAAGCGCTTGTTGGCGGGGAATATCCTGTTGACTATGATACTTATATTACTTCGATCCGACAACAGGAAAAATTAGCTGACGAATACAACCAGGGGCAATATCGGGAAAACCGGCCGGGAGCCTATGAAACCTGGCAGCTTATTGCCAAAGTTATTGCAACCGGTGACACTACTTTGTATAGACCAACATTAAAACCGAATTCGCACTGGACCCATTGGCCAGATGCTGGAACTAAGTGATGAGGAGTTGCGGGATGGGACGGGATTAAACGCTGCTGGAAATTCTTTAAATTGCTGAAAAACCATTATGGCTATTGATGTACTTCAGGCCGTTGAGATAATAGAGGAACTGGAAAATTTTATTGCCAGGATCCGACCAGTAAAGGAAGAAATCCGCAAACAACTTGACTTCGGATATAGTATCGAAAATCAGAGTATATTTCTTTTTGAGGTCAGACCCGATTGGAAGAATCCGGAAATTATTCGTCAGCATCCATTTGCCAAAACAACTTATGTGAAGAGTAGTGAAACCTGGAAGATATTTTGGAAGCGCAGCAATGGCAAATGGTATCCTTATGATCCGGTTCCCACAGTGGGGTCGTTAACGAAGTTTTTGGAAATAGTGCGGAAAGACGAGCACCATTATTTTTTTGGTTGAAGCATTTCTGGAATTGAGAATCAATAACAGGGAAGCAAGTGCCATTCGAATAAATTAGATCATTGTTCCTTTCGGCAAAAGATGAGTCTCCTCATGCCCATTTTGACAACGAGGCGATGCCATATACACCCGGCATTGCAGTCGCTAATACGACATATCGTAATTATCGAAGCGGATTTTGGCGATATGCCTGTTAGCATGGAGGGTCATTTTATGCCTTCGCCCGACCAGGCCATGTTTGTCAATCTTTTTACCCGATTGAAGTCGAAGCGATCCGGCGAAAATCATTTCAATACCGTTACCTCCTGCACATTGATGGGCGCGCAAATTACTCCCTTCAAGCTACAGGCAGAAGAAAGCCATAAAGCCGTATCTATTATTTTTCAGCCGGGAGGGCTGAATCGGTTTTTGCATATTCCGATGACGGAAATCTTCGACAATGGCTATGCGGCGAGGGAAATTATTGGCAGGGAGATAGAAGAACTGTTGGATAAATCGCACTACACCATTTCCGTTAGCGAGCTGGATAGCCTTATACAAGGCTATTTTCTGCAAAAGCTATCGCGGATAAAAGAAGCTTTACCGATTGATTTTGCCCTGCAACATTTAATGACGAGTTACAATACCAGCATTGACCGGATTGCGGAAATGGCCTGTATGAGTATCCGTAATTTTGAGCGAAAGTGTAAAGAGCGTCTGGGGATGTCGGCCAAAATGTATGCGCGAATTGCCCGCTTTCATAAGGCTTATCGAATGCTCGAATGCAAACCCATCATTTCCTGGACAGATTTAGTCAATAAAGTGGGGTACTACGACCAGACCCATTTCATCAACGATTTTAAGGAATTTGCCAGGTGCAGGCCCACGATACTCCAGAAGGAATTATCGAATGAGCATTACCAGTTTCAATTGGATTGGGATCGGATCTGATTTTGTCGTTTTCTTACGATCGCTGCATTTTTTGCGCCAATAGTTTTGCTTCAACAAAACTGTCGCCAAATGAGAAAATTAGTTCTATACGCATGCGTTGCGTTTTCCAGCGGGTTGTTATTTACCAATCTCTACAATTCCATTGTGAATGCCGCCAACTGGGAAAGCAATATTCCTCAATCCATAGCTGCGACCCGTGAATTCTTTGTGGTGGCCAATCCCGGTACTTTTTTCCAACTGATAGACCCGACCAACCTGGTTCTGGTAGTGCTGGCATTGATCCTGTACTGGAAAAGCTCGCCCGCCATTCGGCTGTACCTGGGGGTAGCTTTCGCTTGTTTCGTTATTTCGATGGTTTTAACCTTTACCTATTTTTATCCCAGAAATGAGGTGATGTTTCTTACAGCATCGCTTCCGGATACGGAAACGCTGCGGAGGGCAGCTTATGAATGGGGAAGAATGAACTGGGTCCGATCATTGCTATGGTTGGCAGGTCTTATTTGTACATTTATGGCATTGAACAATGCCAGTTCGGGTGGGCAACAGCCGTCCTGATAATTAAGCGACTATTATTTTGATGGGCCGCGTGAGGCGGGTTTAGATCGTATGGCTGGCAATCTACCAGGCGGGAGGGCAGGTGTTTCAACCTGTCTGGGTGGGTGCGTTTGCGCTGGGCTGCAGCCGTTTGCGGAACCCGGTCGGACCGCCATCCGACCGGGGTATTGAAGTCATTGTCTATGATGCATTTCGATGAGTCGGTCGGACCGCCATCCGACCGGGGTGCTGGGAGGAGCCGGATGCAGGGGCCGACAACGATGCTTCGGTCGGACGGCCCGTCGGACCGCTCTTCAAATCGGAGTAGTATAGGACGGGCAAGGCTTGCAGAAATGCAGGCATCCTTATTGACGTTGTTTATTCGTGCATATTGGCAAACTTCATTTCCCCGGAACTGTTTTCGGAAATATCAATCACTTTGCTAACATAATTTCCAGACGCAAAAAAGGAAATCTTAAGCTCACTTTGTGCAGGCAAAGTATAAATACAACTGTAGCACAAAACTTCAACATCCAGGGAACAATTTGTCGATATTATTTGCGCAAGGGCTATCAAATTCTGGTTTGTATGAGCTTTGCTTCCAAGCTTAGCAATGAATTGATTGACAGAGGAGCTAACGTCATTAATGTTATTATTGGAAACGCCATTTTTCAATTGAATGCAATCCGAACCTAAATCATGTTTAGTACACGATAAAGCAAGTATCAAAAGAAGAGAAGAAATCTTTTTCAAAAGGAAAGAGTTTGAATGTTGACAATTCAATCCCGGGAATCGTTGCTTAAGGTTGCGGCCAATGCACTTTTAGCAGTTGTTATTTCCGTTCGAGGAGCTTGTCAAAGGCCTGAACTATATTTAAATAGTCCTTCAATTCGGGTACGTTGTCATAAAACTTTGAATAGCTATCTGGATTTTCAAACTGATAAACCCTAAACTTATCATCGATTTTAATTTCAACTGTATAGCTTTCCCCATCCATAACATGAATTTTTCTTTCCGTTACGTCACCTTCGGCAGTCACTTGAACGTCTTTACGCATTTTGCTTTTTAATTGGGATTGATTTGGAAGCGTCAAAATGTTATAGGAAAGAAGCCCCAAGAACAAGCTGTCGAAGCTGGTTTTAGCACTCAGCTTATACTTCTTAATTTTTACAGGCTTGTTCCATTCGTTATATTCAACAGCGTTCCAAGTTGTGTCAACCAAAAAATTCTGCGTAGGTTTTTTGTGTTGCTCAAAGAGTGAAGCTTGTAAAGTCTGAAGTCAACCCTTGCCGATGATTTATCAATTTGAGAAAGTTTTATTCTGTCATTAAATGCAAGGTTTGGAGAACTGTTTAAGCTGTCACCACAAAAGCCGTCTGTGGAAATTCTGGTATCGCCTCTAATGGTGGTTTGTCCAAAAGAAATATGTCCCAATAAAAGCAGTAAGAACAACAGTCTAGTCATGACTTAATGATGCTACTTACGGAGCGATTACATAATAACTGCTAACTCGATCTTTGATCCCTACCAGGTGTCGGTCGGACCGCTCTTC
>CAYMZZ010000018.1:0-58698 GCA_964395095.1 uncultured Citrobacter sp. | reverse complement strand
CGACCGGGGTATTGAAATCATCGTCTATGATGCATTTCCATAAGTCGGTCGGACCGCCATCCGACCGGGGTATTGAAATCATCGTCTATGATGCATTTCCATAAGTCGGTCGGACCACCATCCGACCGGGGTTGCGGGCCACATCAGCCAAACAGGTATTCACTGGGAACAATTGTTCGCTTTGGTTATTCTCTGTAGCTTCAGGCACCAGAATGAGGCATTTACTGATCCTATTATTATACATCTCATGGCTGGGCTGCAATCAGAATACCAACCCAGCAGACAAAAAGCCTGATTCCGCCCCGGAAAATCATGCGGCAGAGCTGATTGACAAGGGCTTTTTAAAATATGCCGACAGTTCAACGTTGGATAGTTTGAAAACCCGACTTATGAATTCGTTCGACATCTACGACGAGCGCAACCACAAAATTGCTCATATTGATGCGGAAGAGCTGGCAGAATTCAGTTTTGACTTTTTTCTGCCGGCCCTGAATAGAATTTTAGCAAAAAGAAACTTCACGCTGTCTGCACAGAAGTTAAATGACAATGACAATTCTTTTGACGTTTTAATCAATAGCGACACGATTCCGCTTTACACGCCCAAAGATTTAGAAAGTCATGTATTTTGGGACCGGGCTCCACAGGCGTTTTTTAGAAAAATAAACGATCTGCTGAAAATAGCAGGCATCACCGAGCAGTTTTATTTGCTCTATGCCGGTAACGACTTACACTGTCTGCTCCTGACCGACGAACAATTTTCGGTGATCGCAGATTATTATAAGGACAACGAAAGGGAAACGCCATACAAACCCTAACAAAAAGGTCAAATGCCCATAAGACTACCAACCGTACACGGTTATATAGACAGACGAATTTTGGTCAACTTCACGGCCGATCCGGAGGTGGTTCGGCGTTTGGTGCCCGCACCCTTCCGACCTAAATTGTACAAAGGCAAAGCCATTGTTGGCATTTGCCTGATCAGGCTTAAAAACATCAAGCTAAAGGGGCTTCCTGATTTTCTCGGCATTTCTTCCGAGAATGGTGCGCATCGCATGGCGGTTGAGTGGGAGGAGGCTGGTGAAATAAAAGAAGGCGTTTATATTCCCAGGCGGGATACTAATTTACGGCTCAACACAATCCTGGGAGGAAGCTTATTTCCGGGCAAGCATTACCTGGCCAGGTTCAACGTGAAGGAAGAAAACGGCAACTACCATATTGACTTTACCAGTTCTGATAACACCAGTATTTCCATCGACGCCAGGGAAACGAAGCAGTTGAGCCCTACATCCGTCTTTGAGACGCTCGATAACGTATCTTCTTTTTTTGAAAGGGGATCTGTAGGGTATTCGCCAAACGGTAAAAAGTTTGAAGGATTAAAACTGCAAGCCTATACCTGGCAGGTGCATCCGCTGGAAGTAACTAATGTGCATTCCAGTTTCTATGAAAATGAGGCCCTTTTCCCGAAAGGTTCCATTATGTTTGACAATGCGCTTTTGATGAAGAAAGTGGAGCATGAATGGAATAGCCTGAAGGATAAAGCTTTTCCGGGCACGACGGTATTAAAATAAAAAGGGGCAGCTATAAATGCGCGCATTGTCGATTATATTACCTGTTGAGCATTCTTAAAGATCCAAATAAATCCTTTACACGTGAAATTAACGCCTGATGAATTGGAAGCAAACGGTTATGTTCTGCTCGACAAGATGGGGCATAAGGAACTAATCCCCTTTGTAAGGGCTTATTTGAAAAAGCGGACGAAATACGCCGCTTTTTATTATGTGAGTAACCTGGTGTTATTTGGGCTGGTGGGCTTCTACTTTGTGGAGGGGTACAACTCACCCGGCTATAGCTTTGGCAGCCGGTTTACCTACTTTTCCTATGGACTGGCGATATCGATTCTCCTGGTGCCTGTACACGAATTTATTCACGTATTAGCTTACCGATCGCAAGGCGCCAAAAACACATCCTATGCTGCCAATTTCAAAAAATTCTTTTTTATGGCGTTGGCGGGTAAGTTTGTGGCCAGTAAGCGGGAGTTTGAAATAGTGGCATTGGCCCCATTTCTTATAATCAGTACTGTTCTGTTGGTTATCTTCCCTTTTGCCAATAGCAACTGGCAGCTCACCATCTTTGGTATTTTGCTGGCGCACACAGCGATGTGTTCCGGCGACTTTGGACTACTTGGTTTTTTTGAGTTTCATAAAGAGAAAGAGCCCGTCACTTACGATGACGTGGAAAATAAAGTTTCCTATTTTTATGGACGAGTGAACGAAAGCCATTCGGCGACATGATCGCGTAAGGGAAATTATCTGCCAGGCTATTCAAAGGCAGCGATGCAGTTGCTTTCCGAGGGCCATGAGGAATAGTATGCTCACCTTAAAACAAAGGTAAACGATGGACCCGGATGCTGTTTTTATTATCCTTCTATATCTGACAATGCTTGTTTTGACGATTGGGAGTATTATCGGACTTTCTAAAAAGATATTGCAGGCTAATGTTTCAGTGGTCTTAAAGTTACTTGTTGTAGGACTGCTTGTCGGTCTTTTAATTCTTGCTCTAGTTAAGTTTGATGGCGTTGAAACTGGCGATGCTGTTATTAGTAGATGGGAAATTATGATTTATTCTGCTTCAATCTTAATTGGGCTTAATTGGAGCATTAATCTCAACCGTAAGTCTGCATTGCAGTCGATTATCTTACCCAAATACCTTAAGGTTGCTGTTATCACAATTGTGTTTGCGATGTTAATTCCGGCAACATTTTATTTATTAGGTAATTTCTTTGACAATCTAAATTTGTTGGGATCCGGAGGTTAATAAGCGAAAGAATAGCATGCAATTGAAGAAGCCATTGAACTTTGGAAGCAAAAACGGAAAAGTCATTCCTGATTATACCAGCGCTGAATCGATACCGGAATTGAGAAAGGCCAAGCTTAATTTAATGCACTTTCATCTCCCCCATCTCCACCCTCGCCATCGCATAATCGCGGATGATTTCCGCTTCGCGCTGATCCAGAAAAGGAATGCTGATCCAGCGGTCGGCCGTATAAATGCGTAGGGTGGCGAGACCATGCCGTCTTTGATAAATACTTTGCCGAAGGGCCACCGACTGTATATTCTCCCAACGCAAAACAATATACTCATGGCCGAATATGCCCCGGCAAATTTGTAAAGCATTGGCCGCAACATAAAGGCGGAAACGGCGGCGAAATAAAAAAGCTGTGAGGGCGATATAAAGCGGCCAGAGGATGAGCCCAAATGCATAATCACCCCGGAAATAATACAGGAGTGGAAAGAGGAGCAAGAGGGGCAATATCCCCAACAACCACACCCGACGCAGGATATAACTGCTGTGTACCCGGATATAGTCTGCCTGATCGTTGATGGCGGGATGATAATAGGCCAGCAGGGTATCTACAAAGCCGGGTTGGGTAATGGGTATCCGAATCGTCCACTTCTTCTTCATGTTCTCATCGCCGATGGCGTGGAAATGCAGGAGGTAGATGGGGATACGCGAACGCAGCCAGTTAGCTTTCCAGGATATATACTGCACTTTGCTGAAGGGGATGATCTTTTCTTTCAGGTTGATAAGTCCGCTCTGTATCCGGAATCCCTTGGCGGAGCGGCTGATGGCAAAGCGCCCATATTGCAGGGCGATCCGCAAGAGCGACAATACGATCGACAGCAATAGTATCGCCAGGGCCACCATGCCAAGCGCGGCGGCTGTACTATTGGCCGCGAGGTCGCTGAGCCAGCGCAGAAAACCACTGAATTCAAAATCGATGGCCCGCTCCAGGTTGTCGAGCAGGGAAAATCCAAAAGCGAGCATCAGGAAAAAAGCTTCCAGGTGATTGGCCGATAAACCCAGCCTGATAAGGTCGCGCTGACTGAGTTGAAACAAGGTGGGCTCCGCATCGGACTCTGTCCTTGTTGTTCCCGACAATTCCGGATTTTCCTGTTTTTGCTGCCCGCTGATATAGCGCCGGAACTCTTCCGCCTCCCGTTGCTTCAGTATCAGCTTCACTTCGGTTTTTTCGGTTCCCGGTGAGTCGAGCGCTACCTGGGCCAGGTCCAACAACTGGTGCAGCCAGTTCTCCTCTATATGCACCGCCTGTATCCGGTGCAGGGGCAGTACCAGTTGCGTGCGCGTAAAAATTCCTTTTCGGATAATGAGTTCATCGCCTTCTATGCTAAACCGAAAGCGGTAAAATTCGAGGATGGAATAAAGCAGAAAAAACAGGGAAGTGGCACCAATGGCTATTTCCCAGGTATCAATACGGGCTTCCCTGCCTGGGGAACGTAGCAGCCAGATCAGCAGCAGGGGCCAGAGCATCCTGATCAGTTGCACGATTGTTTTATACAATACCAGCAGCAGGGCGGTACCCGGCTGGCGCCTCGCTATATGCCATTGCTCAGTCACCTGCGGGCTGATTGATCCGGGAGAGAATATATTCGCGGATGCGGGCCGCTTCTGCCTGTGGCAGACCGGGCAGCTTCATATCGGCCTGCATGCCTCCGGCCGTAAATACCGAAAGGGAAGCGAGGCCATAGCGGCGTTCCAGCACACCGGCATCTACACTGCAATGCTGTATGCGATTGAAGGGACAAACCCGCACGGAGCGGATCAGCCAGCCACTGCGGTACACTACATCGTGCTCGCGAAGAGCATAGGCTTTGTATCGAAAAGATAAATGAATCAGCCGCCAGCCCAATGCTGCCAGCAACAATAAGGCAGATGGTGCAGCCACCAGTATCCAGGTTTGCCGCCAGCCCGGTGCCAGCAACAGGGCCGCACTAATACCAGCGAGCAGCAGCAGCCAGGCTATCAGGTTTTGCCACAAAAGCACTCGCAAATATTTTGGGTCCACCGGCTGCAGTTCCAGCTCTGCAGCGGCAGGCAACTGCTGCGGTGCTATGGGCAGGTTTTGAAATATCATATGGAATGCCAGCTTATTTGCCGCCAAAAACTTTCTTCAGAATATCCGATCCCCTCGCTACCGGGTTGGCGCGTATATTGGCTTCTTCTTTCGCCACCTGGTCAAACAAAGCATCCACGGCTTTTTGCACCACAAAAGAGGTGAGATCGGGATTTACTTTCTTAAAGGTAGTGGGAAATTTATTGTAGGTGTTCACGATGTCGCCATAATGTTTGGTGGCGCCCACTTTCTCCAGGCTCGACTCTACCGAAGGCGTAAAGGCGGCGATGAGTTTATCGGTGGTCTTCTGCCGGAAATACTGCGTGGCGGCATCCTTACCGCCCGTCACCAGCTTCACGGCATCCTGTATGGTCAGCTCCCTGATGGCCTCCACAAAAATGGGTTTGGCGAATGCCACGGCATCTTCGGCTCCACGGTTGATGGAAAGGATGGCCTGATCTACCTGCGCACCCATACCCGCACTGCGAAGGGCTTTTTCGATTTTGAGCGCGTCGGGAGGGAGCAACATTTTATACACTTCACTGCCGAAGAATCCATCCGTCTTATTCAGGTTCAAAACGGCATTGGTTACACCCTGGGTCAGCGCTTCCTTTATGCCCATGCCGGCTTCTTCTTCGGTATAGGCGCCCGATGATTTTTTGCCCAGCAGTTTACCCACATTAACCTGCGCGTTGCTTTGCATGGCGCTGAATCCAAATGCCAGTAGAAATAGGAAATAGAGAGTAGTCTTCTTCATAATGTACCTGATTTTAAGAAATTTCAAATTACTTCCCCGCGCCGGTTTTTGCAAGGCAGCGGGGCAAAATTGGGTTAAGATTAGGATTTTACCGCACAAACCCCCGGCTTCTCCGGTAAATTCCCCTTCGGGGAATGGTTTATGGCCACCGCCGTATTGCCCCCGGATTGCCTTACCTTTGCCCCACTTTTTTAACCCCCTTATTTACATGAGTACAGCACATCTGTCTGAGCAGGAGCAATTGCGACGTGAAAAGTTGGCCGAACTGATCATGATGGGTATTGAGCCCTATCCGGCTCCCCTTTTTCCGGTAAGTCATTATTCCACGGATATCAGGAACCAGTTTACGGAAGAAAACAAAGATCAGTACGCCAATGTTTGCATGGCCGGCAGATTGATGAGCATCCGCGATATGGGCAAGGCCAATTTTGCCGTTATCCAGGACAGCCACGGAAAAATTCAGCTTTATATCCGCCGCGATGATATTTGCCCCGGTGAAGACAAAAGCCTCTACGATATTGTTTGGAAAAAACTGATTGACCTGGGCGATTTTATCGGCATCAGGGGTTATGTGTTTAAGACCAAAACGGGTGAAACCTCAGTACACGTAACGGAGCTAACCCTGCTGGGTAAATCGCTGCGGCCCCTGCCGGTGGTGAAAGAAGCGCAGGGACAAACCTTCGACGAAGTAACGGATCCCGAGTTTCGCTATCGCCAGCGCTATGCCGACCTGATCGTGAACCCGGGTGTGAAAGAGGTGTTTGTGAAAAGATCGAAGATGATCAATTCCATCCGCGATTTTCTAAACGATGCCGGTGCGCTGGAAGTGGATACACCGGTGCTGCAAAGCATTCCCGGTGGTGCGGCGGCGCGCCCCTTCATCACCCATCACAACGCGCTGGATGTACCCTTTTACCTGCGTATCGCCAACGAGCTCTACCTGAAGCGCCTGATTGTGGGCGGGTTCGACTGGGTATATGAGTTTAGCCGCAATTTCCGCAACGAAGGCATGGACCGTACACATAATCCGGAGTTCACCATCCTGGAGTTTTATGTGGCTTATAAGGATTATAACTGGATGATGGAAACCACAGAGAAATTGCTGGAAAAAGCAGCGCTGGATGTAACGGGCGGTACGGAGCTTGCTGTTGGCGACAAGTCGATCTCCTTCAAAGCGCCTTTCCGTCGTATCACCATTTTTGAAGCCATTCAGGAACATACCGGCTTCGATGTGAGTCGTATGAACGAAGAACAGCTACGGTCGGTGTGCAAGCAACTGCATATTTCGGTGGATCCCCATATTGGCAAGGGTAAACTGATTGATGAGATTTTTTCCGAAAAATGTGAGCATCACTATATACAACCCACTTTCATAACCGATTACCCGGTTGAGATGAGCCCGCTTACCAAGAAGCACCGCGATAAGCGGGGACTGGTGGAGCGCTTTGAGCTCATGATCAACGGGAAGGAAATTGCCAATGCTTATACGGAACTGAATGACCCGCTGGATCAGCGCGAGCGCTTTGAAGAGCAGGCCAGGCTGATGGAAAGGGGTGATGAGGAAGCCATGTTTATCGATCATGATTTTCTGCGCGCGCTGGAGTATGGCATGCCACCTACCGCGGGCATTGGTATTGGTATCGACAGGCTTTGTATGCTGCTGACCAATCAGCCCTCCATTCAGGATGTATTGCTGTTTCCGCAAATGCGGCCCGAGAAAGAATAAGGGGGCTTATTCTACAAACAAATCCCTGTACAATTGCGCGCCGGGCACTACCGCGTATGCATCGAGGTCGGTAATGCCTTCGGCGGCAAATACTTCCTCATCAATAAAGGTATTACCCGTGCAGGAGCCCGAAGCTTTGCCAAAGATGATGGCTGCGGCATCGGCAACAATGTCTGGTTTACGGCTCATGCGTGCCAGCGCATCACCACCGAGGAGGTTGCGCACCGCGGCCGTATCAATGGTAGTACGAGGCCATAAGGCATTGCTCGCGATACGGTGTGGCTTCAGTTCCTCCGCCCAGCCCAGGGCCATCAGGCTCATATTGTATTTGCTAAGTGTATAAGCCACATGCGATGCCAGCCAACCCGGCTTGAGCGATACCGGCGGCGATAGTGTGAGAATATGCGGGTTCGATGATTTTTTCAGGTGGGGAATGCAGGCTTTGGTCATGAAAAATGTACCGCGCACGTTGATATCAAACATCAGGTCATAACGCTTGGGCTCGGTCAGCTCCGTTGTTGTTAACGATATGGCGGATGCGTTATTGACTAAAATATCGATTCCCCCGAATTTTTCCAGCGTCAGTTGCACAGTTTGAGCCACCTGCTCCTCGCTGCGGATATCGCATTGCAGGGCCAGGGCCTGGCCACCGGCTTCTTCCATCTCCTTTGCCGCACTGAAAATAGTGCCACCCAGTTTGGGATTTTCTTCCACCGACTTGGCAGCTACCACTATATTGGCTCCTTCGCGGGCCAGTCGTAAGCCAATAGCTTTACCTATGCCGCGGCTGGCGCCTGTAATGAGGACGGTCTTGTTCTTAAAGCTCATAATGCTGCTTTTGAGGGAAGTTAGCCAATTTGTGAGATTATGGTTTTAATTTTTCGGTCAATTGGTCCTCACCATTCCGGCAACACCGGCTTATTGTCCACGATCTTTTCAATACGCTGCATCACCTCATCGGTCAGCAGGTTCATGGCTTCCAGCGACTGCAGGTTTTGCAGCAATTGTTCTTTGCGGGTGGCGCCCAGGATGGCGGTGGTTACCTGCTCGTTTTTCAAACACCAGGCGATGCTGAGAACAGCAACGGGTATGCCCAGCTCGGCAGCCAGCGCCGCCAGTTGCTTCACTTTATCGAGCAGGCCCTCCTTCATCCATTTATCGCGCAGCCATTCAAAACCCTGCATGCCAAAGCGGCTTCCTTCCGGTACGCCCTCATTGTACTTGCCACTGAGCAGGCCATTGGCCAGCGGGCTCCAGATAGTAGTACCCATGCCCACCTGTGAAAAAATGGACTGGAATTCCTTTTCCATTTTCTGTCTTTCAAACAGATTGTATTGCGGTTGCTCCACGGAAGGCGCAATCAACCCGTGCTGTGCCGCTACGCGATGCGCTTCCATAATCTCCACACTGTTCCATTCGCTGGTACCCCAGTAAAGAATCTTACCCTGCTGTATCAACTGGTGCATGGTCCACACTACTTCTTCAATAGGTACCGATTTGTCGGGACGATGGCAGAAGTACAAATCGAGGTAGTCGAGCTGCATACGCTGCAGCGCTTCGTGGCAGGCTTCTACCAGGTGTTTGCGGCTCAGCCCGGTTTGGTTGGGTTTGTTTTGCTTGCCCCTCCAGCCGAAATAGGCTTTGCTGCTGATAACATAGGATGTGCGATCCCATTGCTTCTGCTTCAGTATGCGGCCCATCATCTTTTCGCTCTCGCCCAACGCATACACTTCGGCGTTATCAAAAAAATTCACGCCATTATCATAGGCAATACCCATGAGTTCATCGGCGATGGTATCATCGATTTGCTTGTGAAAACTAACCCAGCTACCAAAGGAAAGCAGGCTCAATTGCAGGCCGGTACGCCCCATTCTGCGGTAGATCATTTTAAAAGAATATTAATTTGAATAAATAAGAAAGAGTCAGGTCCAAAAAGAGTTGACACTTGTTATCCCAATCATTTATCGGCGTAAATCTGCGGTTAAAATCTGCGAAAATCTGCGGGAAATAATGCCTGCGTCGCCAACAACTTCAAAGCACAAAGAGTTTCCCGCAGATTTTAACCGCAGTTTGCGCGGATTTTTTTCTTTAGATATTCCAGGTAAAGAAAACACTTCTCTTCTTAACTGTAAACGCAAGCCTATTGTTCGGAAATTCCTCCGAATTTACCTGCGTCCTCCCCAGGATGTGTGAAGACGACCGTTATGATGTGCGGTGTGGCTCCCGTAGCTTTAGAACATGCCACGGTCAATGCACCTGTTGTGCATCTGCTTAATTTTTGCCTATATCGGTTCCACTCTTAATTGTCCGCCAACGGCTTTTAATACTTTCATAATAGTCGAAAATTGCGGCTTGGCACCGTCTGATAATGCTTTATACAAGCTTGGCCTGCTCATTCCCGTTTCTTCAGCTATTCTGGTCATACCTATTGCTTTAGCAATATGTCCAATTGCAGATACAATTTCAGTATCACTTCCTTCCTCCAACACCGCATTTAGATATTCGGCAATCATTTCATTGCTGTCTAAATAGTCTGCTATATCAAATTTTGATGTCTCCATTTGACTTTTTTATTTTTTCCCAAATTTTTTTTGCTTTTTCAATATCTTTTTGTTGAGTAGATTTATCTCCTCCTATGAGTAGAATAATAATCCTTCCATCAGTTTCTTTATAATAAATCCTGTAGCCTTTCGCATAATTAATCTTCAATTCATTAATGCCGTTCCCAACTGGTTTGCAATCGCCAAAATGACCTTCATTTTCCAGTTTCTGAAGTCGAAACAAAATTTTTGCCTTTGCCCTTAAGTCATTTAATTTTTTAAGCCACTTATCAAACTCTGCCGTTTTTTCAATTAGGTACATTTTTTAATATGTATTCATTCGGATACAAATTTACAAAAAGCATTCGAAGTCACAAATACAGTCTTAAAATCTTTGTATTGGAAGGGAGGGCGCAGTGAAAAACAAATGCAAATACCCGCCTATTGTTCGGCAAATCCGTCGGAATTTACCTGCATGCTGGCCAGGGGCGTTTTGAAGGTGACCGTTTTCAGGTCCTGGGTGGCTTCCATGCCCTTACCGCCCACTACGTCGTTGCCGGGCGAGCGATAGGTAGCCACACTATCGGTATAGAAGATTCCTTTTTTCTGATCCCACCAGAGATCGTGACAGCGAAGGGTATCCTGGTTGATGGTAATGATGACCACGCTGTCGCGCAGGTACACTTTGTCGAGCGCTTCGTAGTATTTACCGTACTTGCTATCGAGCCAGGTTTCGATTTCGGTGCTGTCGTTGTAGAAATCCACGTGCAGCGATTCAGGAAATTCGAGGTATTGCGTATCGCTGATGGAGCGGTACATGAGGGGCGCCGTGAGTTTTGCCTTGAGTTTACCTTCCTGGCTCAGGTAGCTTTCCACGCCACGGGCTATTTCGCGGGTATCGCGTTTGCCAAGGATGGCATCAATTTCTTCCTGGGTATTGCCGCAGCCTACGATCATTGTCGTTGCCAGCAACAGCCCCGCGAAAAAGGGAAGGCCTTGCCTGAAGAAACGATTAGGATGAAATGGATAAAGCATAACAGGTCGGGAACCAGCCTGCGATATTAATCAAATTTCCGCTTGATGAACCAGAAATCGCTCAGGGCAAATCCGGCCGAAAGGCGGAACATATTTTCTTTGAGCAGGTTATTATTATTGCCGCGACGCACAAATTCCAAAGCGAGGTTCACTTTGGTTTCCTGGTACATTTGCTGGCGGTTAAACTTACGGAAGGGCAATTCAAAACCCAGGCTGGCACCGAATACCGGGATTTTTTCCTGCTGCACCTGCAGGTAATCATTACCCAAAAAGAAGCCAAAGCGGTAAGCCACGTTGCTGAAATAATTGGCTTTGGCGATGGGGCGTATCTGGCCGCCTACCCTTAGTTCGGTGCGGCTACGCAGGGTGGGGTCTTTTTCGCCGAAGAACACGAACTCATCCCAGTTCTGCCTCACCACATCCACACCAATCAACCAGCCCATCTTTTCCACCGCTTTGCGCTCGAGCACAAATCCTGCGGTGAATTGCGAAGGATAGGTTACCTCTCCCTTCACATCGCGGGTTTCCGTAACACTGTCGAGGCGATTGTATCCTGTTGTGGGATCATACACATACGTTTCGCGCACAATGTCCTGGCGACCATTCAGGTCCTGCTTGAGGTTGCCGAAAGCGCCAAGGGTAAGCGAAAACTCCTCTTTACCGGTACGGGTGAAATAGGTAGTGTATTGCAGGCCACCCGTAAGCTGAAAATTACCATAAGTGCTACGGGTTTGAAAATTACCGGCGTTATAAGTAATAGAATCATTAATCAATGCCACCCGGTTCGAAATATCTTTTTTACCAAACAGGTATCCACCATTGATCCCAAAACTGATGCTGTTATTGGTTCCTAAATTGATCTTGAACCCGGTGCCACCCGAAACCAGGTAGGTTCCTCCGTCACCTTCATTGGTGGTGAGGGCGCTGTCGATGGGTTGTCCGGTATTGGGATCCGTGAGCCTGCTGAAACGGGCCAGCTTGTAGCTGATCCGGTTGATGGGCCGCAGGCCAAAGCTTAAACCCCAGTTTTGACGTAAGGGCACAGCTACCTGCACATGCGAGAAGATGGCATTGCTGGCCGTGAATTTGTTTACATTGTTCGGTTCACGCAGGGTACGGCTCTCCAGGTTGATGCCTGCGTCGAAAATGGCGCGGCCCGATGCCAGTTTCCTGGATGTTTGCTGGCGAATGGCCTGGAAAGAACCATAGCTGGCCGGGTTGTTATAGTTGATGGAAAAGATATCGGTATAGCCCGCGGAAATGCCTCCCATCGCGCGGGTATTGATATTCGTATTCGGCACCAGGTCGCCCAGGCCATAACGGCTGTAGGGTGAATTATCCTGGGCAGTTGCGGGGATACAATAAGCAGTCAGAATCAGGCTAATCGCAAACCACCTACCACCTAACATATTGATTATCTTAGGGGTTATTGACTTCACTAATGGCATAAAGACCTTTAAAGATTAAATCAGGGTCTGCAAATATCTTGTTTTTCAGGTGTGAAGCCAAAAACACCGTATCGCCACCGGTTAACAGCACGTTAAAGTTGTCGAATTTTCGACTGTATTCGTCGATAAACCCATCCATTTCATATACCATTCCCAGCACGATTCCGCTCAGGATATTGGTGCGGGTATCGTAGCCGATCAGCGGCACATTGCTGTCGGCCTTTACCAGGGGAAGTTTCGCGGTATAGTAATTCACCGATTTCAGCCGCATTTCCAGGCCGGGCGAAATGCCCCCGCCCAGGAACTCATGAAATTTGTTGCAGAAATTATAGGTGATACAACTCCCCAGGGCGATGATGAGGTTATGTTTTTTCGGATAGTAATGCACCGCTGCCGCCACCAGGGCCAGCCGGTCGGCGCCAATGGTTTCGGGCTTGCCCACCGGTGTTGTAAACGGCAACCGGCTTTCATGGTTCAACAGGTGAAATTTGCTGCGCTCCTGCAGCAGGCCTTCCATTTCGGGATTATGATCCACTACCGAACTTAGAATGGTCTTCTTCGGTTGGTATTCATCCAGCACGGCCTGCACCGTTTCGCTACTGTCGTCGTCCAGCACCTGCACGCGCCTGAGTTCATCCCCTTCAAACACGGCCAGCTTGCGGCGCGTATTGCCAAAATCGAAACAAAGCGTTACAGACATAGTTGGTTGGTTTCTGCGAAGATGCGACAGATAGGTAATACAATAAATGAATCAGCGAATTTCTTTCAGGTCAAAGCCTTCCAGGTTTCGGAAATGCCCATTGAGTTTGATCTTATCCTTCATTTGTTCCAACCCGGCTACCATCGGCAATACTTTGGCCAGATGTCGTTTAAGATATTCCTGTCTTTGTCTTTCATCCATCAGCCCCAGCAGCTCATACTCCTCCTCCAGCGTAAGACCCACATGGTGCGCCACATCATAGCTGTTGAGTTCATCTTCGGGCTTCTTAAAATCCTTCGACAGGTTCAGCAAGCGATGCAATTCTTTTATACTGGCAACCACAGCCCGCATCTGATCGGCATTGCCCCGCTCCTGGTTGTTGGGATAGCTCACGATGGCGCCACTATACAGTTTCTCGGGAATCTCTTTGATTACTTCGAGCACCCGAAATACGGAGCCACCCCGCGTTTTGATATCCATTTCGCCATTGTCGTATACTTTGGCTATTTCCTCCACGGTCACCAGCGCGCCATAATCCTGCAGGCGGTTTTCTATCACTGTAGGGATACCAAATGGTTTCTGCTGTTCAAAACACTCGTTCACCAGTTGCTTATACCTCGGTTCGAAGATATGCAGATTCAACTGTTCACCGGGGTACACGACAATTCCAAGTGGAAATATGGGGATGAAATTCGTCATCGCGTCAAAGTTATTTGTTTTGCCGGAGAGTAAGTTCCTGCGCCCTACATTTGCATTACCCGATTTATTATGTGGCAGGCCCTTTATAACGATATACTGGATGGAAAGTTTCGCGCGCTGGCCCGTGCCATCAGCCTGGTAGAAAACGAGCAGGACGGATGGCTCCCCTTCATGCAATCGCTACCTGCGGGTCATGCCCATGTGGTTGGCATCACCGGTCCACCCGGCGCAGGCAAGAGCACGATTACCGATGCCTTAATTGGAGCCTGGGTGAAGGACAATAAAAAAGTGGGGGTGCTTTGCATCGATCCCTCTTCTCCTTTTAACCTGGGGGCCGTATTGGGCGATCGCGTGCGCATGAATCAGTGGTACAATCATTCCTCTGTTTATATCCGTTCGCTGGCCAGCCGGGGCAGCCTGGGCGGACTCAACCGCATGATCATCGAAATCACCGCCCTGATGCAGGCCACGGGTTTTGATTATATATTGGTAGAAACCATCGGCATCGGGCAGAGCGAAGTGGAAATAGCCGGGCTGGCCGATACCACGGTACTGGTGCTGGTGCCCGAAGCGGGCGATGAAATACAAACCATGAAGGCCGGTGTGATGGAAATAGCCGACATATTTGTGGTCAACAAAAGTGACCGACCCGATGCGGACCGGTTTCTGAGTCATTTGCACGGGATGCTGGCACCGGCAATCAACCGTGAACAAAGAGAAATTCCTGTTCTCAAAACCATCGCCGACCGGCAGGAGGGCATAGCCGCATTAAAAGCAGCTATCGAGGCCGATGAGGCCAACAATCCCACCCATAAGGAAAGAAAAATCTGGCTGCTCAGCCAGCGTGTATTCCAGATCATACAAAGACTGCGAATGCAGGATGTTGATATCGACATAATCAGGAAAGATGTGGAAGCCAATCTTATCAGCGGTCATAGCAACCTCTTCCAGATCGCCGGCCGCTGGGCTCGTGTAACAAAAGCTTAACAAAAATCTTTTCGGTGCCATGCTGCGGTTTCGGTAGCATGGTTGTCATTTTGATAACTCCAAACCCCGGCGCCAGTTGCGCCAGGTAACTATTTCCTGTTTACCTATACTACGATTGACTTTCCTTTTCACGGACTGCATTTCTGTTCGTGCAGGAATACTGTACCTGTTGTCGGGGAAGATATCAGCCTGTAAACCATTAACCCGAATAGAAAAAATCTTACCATGCAAAACCTGAACAAAAAGAGAATTCAGATCGATACCAGCCTGCTGGTATCTACTTACAATTGGCCCGAAGCGCTTGAGCTGTGCTTACAAACGGTAGCCAGGCAATCGTTGCTGCCGGGTGAAGTAGTTGTATGCGATGATGGATCGGGACCTGAAACCGCAGCGCTCATCGAGCGGATGCGTCGCCGCTTTCCCATCCCTATCGTGCACGTGTGGCATCCCGATGAGGGATTCCGCCTCGCGAGCATTCGCAACAAAGGCATCGCTAAAGCCGAAGGCCGATACATTATTCAGATTGATGGCGATATATTGTTGCATAAGCATTTTGTGCAGGATCATGTGGCTTTCCGACGCCTGGGTTGCTTCAGCACCGGCAGCCGCATGATGATCAATGCCGGCCATAGCAAAGAATTGCTGCAGAAAAAAGAGAGTGACAATTTTCTTCATTTCAGAAATAAGAACTGGCTCAATGCCGTTCGCATTCCCTGGATGAGCCGTTTGCTGGCGCATCATTACAAAACAAGAGGCCGAAGCCGGATCTATGTGAAAGGCTGTAATATGGCTTTCTGGAAAGCGGACCTGCTTTGGGTCAATGGGTATAATGAATCCATCAAAGGTTGGGGCAATGAAGACAGTGAGTTGGCTATCCGGTTGCTGAATTCGGGTATCCAGAAACGTTTCATCAAATTCAGCGGTATCTGCTATCACCTCTATCATCCTTTCGCATCGCGGGCGCAGGAAGACGAAAACAAACTGATCATGCAGCAAACTATTGAATCGGGCGTGATGCGGATTGAAAACGGCATCAGCAAATCAGGGATTCATTCACCATTGCCACAGGCGGAAACTGCGCAGGGCTACAGCCCGGAACCGTCGGCACGCCAGTTTCAACTAAGGCTTACCTGATACCCGTAACGGACGCTGCCTTCAATTGTTGGCGGATTTTCTTCACTACCTGCGGCAGGGAAATGATTTGCCGGTTATGGGATTTTGCCAATACCCGCAATTCGCGCCTTTGTTGAATCAGTTGACCGGTTCTGCCGATAAAATCGAACCAGGATTGAATATAGTATCCGCGAAAGATGACCAGGGAAATGATGAATTCCAAAAACGTTTGAATATGCCAGGGAATCAGTAAGAGCAAGGGAAGGTGCAGCGCATGCAACTGCATTTTGTTGCGATTGTAAATCCTTTTGATCCGGCTTTTCTTGCGGCCTGTTTTAATAGTTGCCGATTCCAGATGGCGGCAGTAGGAACTATGGTCGTAGTAGCAGGTCCATCCCATACGCCAGGCACGTATGCTTAGCTCGGTATCTTCCACATAAAATGGACTGAAGAGTTCGTTGAGTCCGCCCAGCATGCGCAGCTTTTGGGTATCCATCAGCGCATTGGCTCCCGATAGATAGAGGCTGGGCAGCCAGTCGCTGGCCGATGGGTTTTGCAGAATATAATTACCCGATGTCTTCAGCTTCAAGCCCTGGAAGCGGGGGAATTTGCCACCATCCTGTATTTGATCGGAATGCCAGCCAATGATACGCGACATCACGCCAAAGCAATCCGGGTTATCAAAATAGCGGAGCTGGCGGCTGAAAAAATCTTCCGGAAGTTTTACATCGGAATTGAGCAGGAGGCAAAGTTGGTAGCGTAGCGCTGCAATACCGCGATTAACCGTAAGGGAAAAACCGCTATTCTGCCGGCTTTCGAGAATTATTACCGTAGGAAAATGTTCCCGCACATAACTCAGCGAATCGTCGGTAGACGCGTCATCGCTGATAATGATTTCGCTGGGCAACCCGGTTGTTGCCAGTGCCAGCATTACTGTTGGAAGTATTTCAGGCAGGAGTGCCCTTCCATTGTAGTTGGGAATTAAAACACTGATACCTTTTGGCAGGGCTTCGCTCATGCGGTTCAGATCACGTCCTTATTGCTTTTCCACCAGCGATAGCCCAGGAAGCCGATGATGGCCAGTGGAGCAAAAGCCATATAAAGGATTCCGGTATTCAGCGCCTTGGCAGGCTTCTCGCCCAGTTGTTGTGCCGTTTTGGTACAAATGGAACACTGCGCATGGATTTCCGCAGTGGGAGCCGCCAGGAAAATAAAGACAATGAATAAGATGGATAGCCACTTTTTCATGTGCACAGAATTTGTACGAAGGTACGAAATGCCGGCCAACTGGTTTATTTCCGGCTGGCTTTCCGCGCATATAGCCCTTTGCAGGTAAATGGTTTAAGCGGTCCCCCTTTAGGGTCGGGGGCTGCTACCCGCTCCACGGTATTGACCAGGCGGCAGCGGATGCTTACATTTAACCGATCAACAAATAAATCCCTATGCGCTATTTCCTTCTTATAAGTCTTTTGCTGACACAATCCCTGCTCTATGGCCGCCAAACGGATGAAACCCTGCTGGAATCGGGGCGAAAAGCCATGCAGGCAGCAAACTACCAGGAAGCCATTCGCCTCCTTACTCAGGCTACTGAGGCCAACCCCGCGCATGGCGAAGCCTGGTATCAACTGGGGTGGTGTCATATAGAACTGGAAGACTATGAGAAGGGCCTGGATGCCATGGGCAAGGCGAAGGCCCTGCTGGGCGAGCAGGCAAGGATCTTTTTTGAAATGGGATATGCCTATCAACGCACCCAACGGTTCCGGGAATCGCAATACCACTACGAAAAAGCGATTGAGCTGAAGCCCGACTATTCCGTAGCCCACCGGCAACTGGCGACCCTGCATTTTGAAGCCAATCGCGATTACCAAAAAGCGCTAACCCATTATCAGCTACATATACAATACGCCCGTCCGCAGGATATAAGTACCCTGAGCTGGTTTCGGAAAGCTTATTGCGAAGTGGAAGCGGGTAATTGGGACGAAGCCCTGCGCAGTATCGACAAAAGCATTGCCGTTGACAGCAACAACACCGATGCCTGGAACGAGCGCGGCTTTATTTATTTTGAAAAGGGTAATGCACCCGAAGCCATCAGCGCTTACGAAAGAACCCTAAAGATCGATAGCCTCAACAGCACAGCGATGAAAGGGCTGGGCGATGTGTACCGATTGCTGAGCTACGATACCGACAAGTCTTTTGGTTATTATACACAGGCGGTAAGGCTCAACCCGGCCAATGCGCTCAACCACTACGGTTTGGCCTGGTGCTACAATGATAAAGGCGATTTTGATGCCGCAATCAGGGCTCTTGAAAAAGCCATTGCCATCAACGACCAAGAAGCCGCCTTTCATGCAGAATTGGGTTATGCTTACTATGGGCTAAAGAATTATGACCAGGCCCTGCCCGCACTCAACCGATCGCTGGCCCTGAAAGAAATACCATTCGCCCTCTATTACAAAGGACTGGTATTTGTAGCGCAGAACGAAAAGAAGAAAGCCACGGAAATTTATGAGCAGTTGGTAAAGTTGAAAGCTCCGGAGGCGGAAAGGCTAAAAGAGAAGTTGTAAGTTTTAAGTTGTGAGTAGCAAGGGGTTTTGATGCTTTTCAGCACTTAAATTGCCAAGGCTAGCTTATAGTTAATTGTCCTGACATGAAGCTATATCCAAAACAAAAAGCAAGCATAACGCAGATATGCTTGCTTTTATAGGCGTAGTTGTTTATCCACCTATAACTTAAAACTTATAACTTAGAACTTACAACTTACAACTTAAAACAAGTTGTATGTAGCAAGGAGTTTATTATGCTTTTCAGCACTTAAATTGCCAAGGCTAGCTTATAGTTAATTGTCCTGACATGAAGCTATATCCAAAACAAAAAGCAAGCATAACGCAGATATGCTTGCTTTTATAGGCGTAGTTGTTTATCCACCTATAACTTAATACTTATAACTTACAACTTACAACTTAAAACTTCACTTAAGCCACTTCCGCACTCATCTTCTTACTCTGCTTCTGCCTTTCGTTTTCATCCAGGATCACTTTACGCATCCGGATAAAATTGGGCGTCACCTCTATGCACTCATCCTGCTGAATGTATTCCATACATTCTTCCAGGGTCATAAGGGTTTTGGGCGCAATGCGGGTAGCATCGTCGCTGCCGCTGGCGCGGTGGTTGGTGAGTTTTTTCGCTTCGGTAGCATTCACTACCAGGTCGCCGGGCTTGATGTTTTCCGCGATAATCTGTCCGGTATAAACTTCTTCACCCGGATCCACGAAAAAGGTACCGCGGTCCTGTAATTTATCGATCGAGTAACCGGTTGTCTTGTCGGTATTCTTGGAAATCAACACGCCGTTATTGCGTCCGGGGATGGGTCCTTTCCAGGGTTTGTATTCACTAAAGCGGTGCGCCATCACGGCTTCGCCGGTAGTGGCGGTGAGCATTTGCGTACGCAGGCCAATCAGTCCACGCGAAGGAATTTCAAACTCGAGGTGTTGCATTTCGCCCTTGGTTTCCATCACCAGCATCTCCCCTTTACGGCGCGATACCAGGTCAATAACCTTGGAGGCAAATTCCTGGGGCACATCTACCACCAGTATTTCATAAGGCTCGCAACGCTTGCCATCTATTTCTTTTACGATCACCTGGGGTTGACCCACGGTGAGTTCATACCCTTCACGACGCATGGTTTCAATCAGGATACCGAGGTGCAGGATACCCCTTCCATAAACCACAAAGCTGTCACCCTCTTCACTATCCATCACTTTCAGCGCCAGGTTCTTTTCGGTTTCCTTCATCAGCCTGTCGCGCAGGTGACGCGAAGTCACAAACTTTCCATCCTTACCAAAGAAGGGCGAATTGTTGACGGAAAACAGCATATTCATCGTGGGCTCGTCAACGCTAATTACGGGTAGTGCTTCCGGGGTTTCAGCATCGGCAATGGTGTCGCCGATATTGAAGTCTTCGATACCTACCACCGCGCAAAGATCGCCGGCTTTCACTTCTGTCACTTTCTTCTTACCCATGCCTTCAAATACATAGAGTTCACGTACACGGGTCTTGCGCACCGAGCCATCGGCCTGCATCAGCACCACCTGCTGGTTTTCCTTAATGGTGCCACGGCTCACTTTGCCAATGGCAATACGACCGAGGAAGGAAGAATAATCGAGTGAAGTGATCTGCATCTGTAAACTGCCTTCCTTCACGGTGGGAGGCGGTACGTACTTCAGAATACCATCGAGCAGGGGGTTGATATTGTCGATAGGAGTCAGGCTATCGTTGAACCAGCCATTCTTACCACTACCATAATAAGTAGGGAAGTCGAGCTGCGCTTCGCTGGCATCGAGATTGAAGAATAATTCAAATACCGCATCATGCACTTCATCGGGGCGGCAATTGGGCTTGTCGACCTTGTTGATAACGACAATGGGTTTCAGGTTGAGCTGCAGGGCCTTTTGCAACACAAACCGGGTTTGCGGCATGGGACCTTCAAAAGCATCCACCAACAGGATTACCCCATCGGCCATTTTCAGTACACGTTCCACCTCACCGCCAAAATCGGCGTGACCAGGGGTATCGATTACATTTATTTTTGCATCCTTATAAGTAACGGCGGCGTTCTTACTAAAGATGGTAATGCCCCGTTCCCTTTCCAGGTCGTTGCTGTCCATGATGAGATCACCGGTTTCCTGGTTGTCCCGGAAAACCTTGGTGGCATGAAGGATCTTGTCAACCAGGGTGGTTTTACCATGGTCTACGTGCGCGATGATGGCGATATTTCTGATTTGCATAATGTGATGAGGGTATAACTCCAAAAGCAGTTGTGCGTCAATGAGTAGGCTTTTCCTAATTCCGTTTTCGTTTTTTGATTCCTTCCTTGGGGAGGCCCCTTGCTTTTTGAGTCGGCAAAGGTACATCAATTCAGCGGGGGGAGCAAGGGAATTGAAGAATTAATATCAGCTTAACAGCCGGGATCGCCCGATTTGCTTTAGTTTTAGGCAAAGCCGGTTTATGAAATTTCTTAAATGGTTAGGACTCACCGTTTTGGTATTGATCCTGCTTTATTTCCTGGGTCCGAGGCCCCAAAGCCCACAGTTTGCCGATCAACTGCCGAAGGTACCGTCCAGTGCCGCAGATCTGCAGCAATACATTAGCCAACAGGAATCCCGGCACCGGGTAAAACCCGATAATGAAGCCCGGATTGTGTGGGCCAACGATTCCTTGCGGCAACAGACCGAGTATGCCGTTGTGTACCTGCACGGCTTCAGTGCCAGCCAGGAAGAGGGCGATCCCGTTCATCGCAGCTTTGCCGACAGCTTTGGCTGCAATCTTTACCTGCCCAGGCTGGCAGAACACGGTATTGATACCACCGAACCCCTGGTCAACCTGACGGCTGATAAACTGTGGGAATCCGCCAAAGAAGCCATGGCCATCGGCCTGCAGTTGGGCAAAAAGCTGATCCTGATGGGCACTTCCACTGGCGGCACCCTGGCCCTGCAATTGGCGGCAACCTACCCCGACAAAGTGCATAGCCTGCTGTTGCTGTCGCCCAATATTGCCATCAACGATCCCAATGCCTGGTTGCTCAATAATCCCTGGGGTTTGCAGATTGCCCACCTGGTAAAAGGGAAGTATAATGTTTCCAGCGACACCAGCGAGATTTATAAGCAATACTGGACTTATAAATACCGCATGGAGGCTGCCGTGCAACTGGAGGAGCTATTGGAAACCAGTATGCGCTCGAGCCTTTTCGAAAAAGTGACACAACCCCTTCTTCTCCTGTATTATTACAAAGACGAAGAACACCAGGATCCTGTAGTAAAAGTATCGGCCATGCAGCGCATGTTCCGGCAAATAGGTACACCTGAAAGCCAGAAAAGAGAAATGGCGCTGCCCGAAACGGGCGATCATGTTATTGGTTCTCCTATCAAGTCGAAAGATGTGGCTTCGGTGATCGAGGCCTGCATCCGCTTTGGGCATGAAGTACTGCAGCTCAGCAAAGCCCCATCCCCATCTGCATCCGTATCCTTATAAGGGTTACATCACATAAAAATCCCTGGGTTGCCTTAATTCACCGATGTTTTGATCCTGTAGCATCTGCGCCAGGTTTCTTTCAATACCTCTCGCGATGGTCGTCATCGGCGTATCGGTAGGTTTGTTTTCAAAGGGATCCTGCAAATGAATGGCCATCTTCTCTATCAATAGAAATGAAGTGGCTATGGCTACAACAACAGGCACTTCCATAAGTCCAAAAAACTCGATAACGGCGAATGGCAGCAGCGCGATGAACAACATCATGGAATAATGAATGTACATGCTATAAGTAACAGGGAATACGGTATTCTTAATGCGCTCGCACTTGCCCATGGCATCGCAAAGTCTTGACAGGGTGCGATCAATTTCCACCTGCTGAAAGCGGTTGATCCAGCCGTTTTCCAATCCCAGTTTCAGGTCATGCGCATGAAGTTCCAGTAAGGCCACGGGAATATTATCATAGCGCCTTACATAGTTTAGTTCTTCCTGGCTTATATATTTCTCGAGGCCGCGCAGGGCATTTTGTCCCCGCAGGGAATTGCCCAAGCAATAGCTCCAACCCATTTGCCTGCGGATGATCCGCTCCCTGAATTTATGCACTTCATCACCTTCGTACAGGGTTTCCGTAAAACAAAGGACCTGCCTGGCCAGTGTACGTGAATCATTCACGATAGCGCCCCAAATATGCCTTGCTTCCCACCATCGGTCATAAGCCTGGTTGCTTCTAAAACCAAGCAATAGCGAAAGCACGGTACCCATAATGGCCGGAATGGCAATAGGAATTGATATCCGGGTGAAATGGAGGTTCTCATACAGAATCGCTATCGCAATGGAATAGATGGTTATAAGGAGCAGGTCCTTCCTGATCTTTCCAAAGATGTAGCTTATGGGTATGTTCTTACTTAATAGCATGTACATTCAGTTTACCCTTGCAGGTACTTAATTAATCAATACCGCAGCGGTTTCGGCCAGGGGAGCCGCACTATACACTACGGTACGCTTGCGTGCCAGGCTCTTCATTACGGGTATGCCCGATTTTTCAAAGAGCGAACTGGGATCAATGCTCTGCGGCGTTACGCGCACGAAAGGATGACTGAGCGGAGCCACTATTATGTCTATGTCATTGGCATCCACAAAATTCCGGAACAGTGGAGACGTATTTCCGCAAAGGTGCTTTACAAATATGCCTTTCAGCAGCTTGCTGTTCTTTTCTTTGATACGCTTGCACGAATTGCGGAAAGAATCGGTAAGCAGGTGCGCATGCGGCAGACGACGCTTGCTGCCCAATGCATCCTCAGCAAAACCGTTTAAATCAAAAGCATGAAAAAGGGTAATGGTTAATGGCTGGTCGTCTAATACTTCCAAAGTTCTTTCAACCAGTTGCAGGGAACGTTCACTGAAATCGGTGGGGATTAATACGTTTCTCATAATCGGTTTATTAAATGGAAAAATTAATTTGTTGATACAAATGTCCGACGCAGGCATTGCGATCACTTAAGAAAGCAGTTAATAAACCTTAATATTTCAATAAGAATAAAATTAGAAATGCACACAGATCGAAAGCGTATTAGAATTTTTTAATACTATGTTTCCCGCAACATCCTGTTTGCCGATGTAAAACTTACTACTAATCAATGAGATTGCCCCATTGATATCCATAGAAAGTGGTAAGAACCTAAAATCCAATGTTTAGACATTAAAATTAAATGAGAGTCTTTTGAGAATGCGATTAGGGCAAAACTCCCTGCAGCGCTAATACGGAAGGAGTACAGTTACTTCCGTACCCTTACCCTCCTGCGATTTTACTTCGATCAATCCCTCATGCTGGCGGATAATGTTTAAGGAAAGAGGAAGGCCCACGCCATATCCTTTAAACGATCCTGTATTGGAGGCGCGGAAGAAAGGAACGAACACATGTTTCAATTCATCGGTAGGGATGCCGATACCATAATCCTTAACAATAATGCGGATTTGATTTTTTTCACTGGAAAGTTTCACTTCCACTTTTTCGTTGCTGGAGTATTTGCAGGAATTGAGAATGATATTGCTGATAGCCAGCTTCAGGAGTTGAGCATTGGCCTGCACGGTTAGCTGGCTATCGTCGGCCGGCAGCTCATCCCAATACAGCCGTACCTTGCTTTCGGGTTGTATGCGCTGGATGGTTTCGAGAATTTCAAATAGCAGTTCATCAATACGCACAGGTTCAAAATTGATCTTATTGTTCTTGAATCCCGATTGCGCCAGACTGAGCAGGGCCGAAGTGAGTGCTTCCAGTTTTTCCGCTTCTTTTAATATTACCTCCAGCGATTGCCGATAGGTTTCCGCATCCCTTTGCCGCGCCAACACAATTTCCGCTTCGCCTATAATGGTGGTGAGCGGGGTTTTCAATTCATGCGAGGCATTACTGACAAAGTTGTTCTGTATATCGAAAGCCGTTTGCAGGCGATCGAGCATGCGGTTGAATGTTCTGGTGAGTTCCCCAATTTCATCCTTACGTCCTTTTTCCTCCAGCCGAAGTGAAAGATTTTGCACGCCGATGCTTTGTACCCGGCTGATAATATCACGAAAAGGCTTAAAGGTTTTGCGCGAAAAATAAAAGCTGATGGCAAATACCAACAGTATTTTCCCGATAAATGCAATCACCAGTATCCGGCGCAAATTTGTCAGCGCCTGGATGCCATACCTGTTTACGGCGGACTTAATAATAAAATACTTTTTATCTTCTGCCTGGTAGGCCATGCCTGCATAGTATAGATCATCATTACTATAATACATGATTTCCCTGCTAAGCAGTAATTCCTTCAAATAGCTGATTGGCGCCCGAAACCCGGAAGGAAGCTGAATACTGTCGATGGGTTCAGTAACCGGAAAGATATATTCCCTTTCATTGGGCAGAATTTCGAGGTATTGCTGCCTGAGTTCATTATAAGTAGCCGAAGAGCTGGTATCCGGTTCAAAATTGATTTTGGAAGCTACCACCACCCGCAGTTCAAGTCGCTTCTTGAAATCATTGGCAGTATCGCGCGTGGCAGCGGAATAGATGATGGCATTGAGCAGTAAAATCACGGCTGCCGCCAGCAGGGTGAAAAGTAAAGCTGTTTGGGTTTGTATTCTCATGTGCCTGGTTCTTTCAGGCAATAACCCATACCGATAACGGTATGGATCAGCTTACCTGCTTCTTTACGTTCTATTTTCTTCCGCAGATAGTTCACGTACACATCCACCACGTTCGTACCCATGTTGAAGTCGATACCCCATACATGCTCCAGCACATCCAGCCGCGATACCACGCGACCCTTGTTCTTCATCAGGTATTCCAGCAGCCGGTACTCGGTTGCTGTTAACGATATGGATTGACCGAAGCGGGTAACCGTTCGCGCAGTCAGGTTCATTTCGAGGTCGGCCAGCTTCAGGATCTTTTCCTGTTCTGTAGGCGGACGGCGCCTCGCCAGGGAACGCAGGCGTGCCGATAGCTCCTTGAACTTAAAGGGCTTGGTAATATAATCATCCGCTCCGGCATCAAGGCCCGTTACCACATTGTCGGTGGTGGCCAGGGCCGTCAGCATCAGAATGGGGGTGAGTATATTGCGGCTCCGCAGTTGCCGGCATAGCTCCAGCCCATTAATGCCCGGCAGCATCACATCGAGGATGATGATGCTATAGGCGTTATCGGTTGCCAGTTGCAAACCCAGCTTGCCATCCGGCGCCACGGTTACCTGGTAACCTTCTTCGCCGAGGCCTTTGTTGAGCATGGAAGCTACTGATGGTTCATCTTCTACTAATAATACCTGCATAGGTTAGATTTCGGTGTTGAAGCATTGATTAACAAAGCGAGAACCAAAAGGTTATTCTGTTCAACAGGATGAATAAAGTTGCGCCTTTTTTGGACCCTGCAAATTTCTTAAGTAGTTGATTGTGATGGATAATTTCCGCTTAAATATTGGATTAGAATTGCATTAAAGTTTTTTAAGATTTTTCTTAGTCGGGAAATTTTGATTTTTCGATCGCCATTCAGCAGCGCTTCTTTGCTTAAGGAATCGCAAAAATTTGATGTATCCCCGCAATTTAAGACCGGGCGTCCGGGATTTCTGCACCGGATTGGCTAACTTTAAAATGTTTGATATTTCAGGACGGACCCATTTTTTAGAAAGGATTAAAATACTATACGCATGACCAATGGCAAGTGGTCACATCGCAATATTCTAAAGTCGATTGGCATTACAGTGGGAGGAACATTCTTCCCTTTTTCATTGTGGGGTAAGAATGAAACGGGAGAGCCGCTGATCCTTCCCAATAATCCCCTGCATAAAAAACTCGCCCGCCCGGTAACGGCCATCGTTATAGGCGCCGGTGCCAGGGGTAATGTATATGGCGACTATGCGCTTGAATACCCCGATCAACTGGATATTGTAGGTGTGGCAGAACCCAACGAAATCCGCAACGAAAGATTCGCTCAAAAGCATCATATACCCGACGCGCAACGCTTTGCCGATTGGGGGCAGTTGTTTGCCCGGCCCAAATTCGCAGATGCCATTATCATCGCCACTTCCGATCATTTGCATTATGAACCCTGCATGCAGGCTTTGAAACTGGGCTACGATATATTGCTGGAGAAACCCATTGCGCCAACGGAAAAAGAATGCCGGGATATACTGGAACTCACGCGCGAAACCGGGCGCATTGTGGCCGTTTGCCATGTGCTCCGTTATGCCCCTTATTTTGTAAAACTCCGGGAGCTGATGCAGGGTGGAGCCATCGGCGAAATCATCAGCCTCCAGCACATGGAGCCGATAGAACATACACATATGGCACATTCCTATGTGCGGGGCAACTGGCATAGCAGTGAAAAAACCACACCCATACTACTGGCCAAATCCTGTCACGATCTGGATATCATCAAATGGTTGCTCGGTAAGGAATCGCGTCAAATACAGGCTTTTGGCGGACTGCGCTGGTTTAAAAAAGAGAACGCACCAAAAGGAAGCAAGGCCCGCTGCACCGATGGCTGTGCCGTGGAAAGCTCCTGCCCTTACTCTGCCTTGAAATTATATTATCGCAAGCGCGAACGCACCTATGTATTTGACCTGCCCGAAAAGAAAAAATTGCAGGGCGAAGCCATCCTCGAATACCTGCGCACCACCGATTATGGACGCTGTGTGTACCGGATGGAAAATGACCAGTGCGATCATTATACCAGCAATATTTTATTCGAAGATGGGGTTACTGCCAGCTTCAGTATGGATGCCTTCACCCCATTTGGTGGCCGACGCACCCGGGTGATGGGGAGCATGGGCTATATTGAAGGGGATATGGATAAAATGGTGATTCATGATTTTCGGACCGATAAAATCAAAAAATACGAAACCACCGTGGAGGAAATTGAGAACTATAAGAATGAAGGACATGGAGGTGGCGACTGGCGGCTGGTAGCGGATTGGGTGCAGGCAATTGCACAAAAAGATAAAACGCTTTTATCCTCTACCATCGAGGCTTCCATTGAAAGTCATATTATGTGCTTCAAAGCGGAAGAAAGCAGGAAGGAGATGAAAGTGGTGCCCGTAGAGCTCTAAGATGGCTGGACAGCGATCAGGAATCGGCCTTCTCCCTGCGAACTCTCTCTTCGAGGAGTTCTGAATATTTTTCCAGCAATTCGTTGTTCTTTTCCAGTTGGTCGAGGTATTTGTTTTTCCAGTATTCTTTCTGCATCATGGCTTCTTCAAAAGTTTTGGCTTCGCGGAAATAGATCATTTCCGGATCTTCCAGCTCATAGTGTGGCATTTCCGGAAAGGTTTCCGTGAAATCATGATTCAATACCTTACCATAAGCTATCAGAATATGATAGTCGAGATGCGGGTTCTCGATATGCTTGTAATAGGCCGAACGGCTATAACCAGCCCGGCTGGCTACTTCCTCCTTCTTCATTCCCGATGCTTCCACCACCGCAGCCAACACCTGGCCACGATCCGGTTTTGCGCGTTTGCTTGCCATAGATTGTAAAGCAACAGAAGAGAATGTGTAAAAAAGTGCACATTATCAGGCCCTTGCGTGTACACTTTTGTGTACCCTCTTCGGCCAGTGCTGGCAAAACCCTGTATAGAATCGTACAATTGACTGACTATTCGGTTGTTGTAGCGGGCAATACCGATTTGGTTGATTTTTGGAAGAATGTCGGTGAAAACAACGGAAGCCACCTGTTTTTTACCCGGCTGTCATACCCCCGTCTACCGGAATGGCCGCACCGGTCACAAATCCGGACTCGGGGCTGCACAGCCAAAGTACGGCAGCAGCAATTTCTTCGGGTTGCCCCATTCGGCCTACCGGTTCCATGGCCGTATAGGAAGCTTCCAGTGCCGGATCGCCCTTGGTTACCCGCTCCACCATCGGTGTTTTTATTACGCCCGGGCAAATGGCATTGATGCGTATACCCTGTTTGGCATTTTCCAGTGCGGCCGCGCGTGTAAGTCCGATCACCCCATGCTTGCTCGCCACATAGGCGGGCAGGTTGATGAACCCCATCATCCCGGCTACAGAAGCACAATTGACGATGACCCCGGAGCCCTGGCTGCGCATGAGCGGAATCTGGGCCTTCATGCAAAGAAATATGCTCTTCAAATTCACGTTCAGCACCCGGTCCCAGTTTTCAAGTGCACATTCCTGCAAGGGTCCGTTGTCGCCCTCGATACCGGCATTGTTGAAGGCAAGATCGAGTCGGCCAAATTTTTTGACAATCTCCTGTACCATGGTTTGCACCTGATCCGGCTTCGATACATCGCATTGCATGAATAAAGGATCTCCACCTGCCTGCTTTATAGCCCGCAGGGTATCGCTGTTCGACTCAATATCGGCAATCACTACCTGTGCGCCGGCCCTGGCAAAAGCGATGGCAGTGGCACGACCAATTCCGAAGCTGCCGCCCGTTACCAGGGCAAGCTTTCCTTTAAAATCAAATCGCATATACTTGTATTATTATTCAAAGCTAAAGCGCTGCTGCAGGCTGCTGGCTGATCTGCATCATGGGCCCTGCTGATATCTGCAGGAATGGGTGTGGCGTATGGCAAGCGGATACAGGAGCTTTTGAATCAGTGTAATGAGTGACATTCATCACGGAGTGCCGGTAGAATTCTTTCCATCTTTGCGGCCAAATCAGGATAAAATATGGAGATAGTTGGCTATATCGCTTCCCTTGTAATTGGCATATCGTTGGGTTTGATCGGCGGTGGTGGATCCATACTCACCGTGCCTGTTTTGGTTTACCTTTTGGGGGTAAACCCCGTTTTGGCTACCGCTTACTCGCTTTTTATAGTGGGTGCCACGAGTTTGATTGGTACTTTACCCAAATACCGGATGGGCGAAGTGAACCTGCGGACCGCCATCATCTTTGGCATACCCGCCATAGCGGCCGTATATGCAACCCGTGCCTGGATTGTTCCGGCCATTCCCGATGAGGTATTTACCCTGGCCGGCCTGGTAGTCACCAAAGCCATGTTGATGATGCTGCTATTCGCGGTGCTGATGGTTTTTGCGGCCATCTCCATGATCCGCAGCAATGGTAAAGAAGAGAAAGAGGAACAGGGGCCACAGCGGTTCAACTACCCCCTGATACTGCTCGAAGGAGCAGTAGTGGGTATTTTAACCGGACTGGTGGGCGCCGGCGGAGGCTTCCTGATTATCCCCGCGCTTGTTTTACTCAGCAAGTTACCCATGAAGCAGGCAGTGGGTACATCGCTCCTGATCATTGCCGCTAAATCGCTGATTGGCTTTACGGGCGATATAGGGCAGCAGGTTATGGACTGGAAATTGCTGGGACTGGTAACGACCCTGGCCGTAATCGGCATATTTGTAGGCAATGCCCTGAGCAAACGCATAGCGGCCGATAAGCTAAAAAAAGGCTTTGGATGGTTTGTGCTCGTGATGGGAGCGTATATTTTGATAAAGGAACTGGGGAGTGCGTCTTGAGGCGTGAGGCGTGAGGCGTGAATCGTGAGGCGTGAATCGTGAGTCGCAACGAACGCAAAGAAGTCGCAACGAGCGCAAAGAATTGGTTTATAGATCAGCTATTCTAAATCATCTAATTTTAGATTTTTGAGCGACTCTCAACGATTCAACAGTTCAACGATTCAACAGTTCAACAATTCATCGATTCAACAAATTTCTTCCTGTATTCCACTGGCGACACGGAAGTTACTTTTCTGAAAACATCCCGGAAGGCTTTGGTATCCGAATAACCCACTTCATACATCACTTCACTCACGGTTTTGCGGCCCGTTTCCAGCTCCCGCTTGGCGGCTTCAATTTTTACACGCTGAATATATTCCACTACTGAGTTGTGCGTGGCCCTCCTGAACCTTCGCTCGAAAGTGCGGCGGCCCACACCGAGCATGCGGCAGAGATCTTCTATTCCGATCCTTTCCGTAAAATTGGCTTCTATATAATCCTGCGCACGAATAACGGCCTCGTCATCATGCAGTTTTTGTCCTTTGAAAATGGTAAAAGGCGACTGGCTTTTCCTGTCGATATCCAACACAAAAAACTTCGACGCGGCAATGGCCATTTTCCGGTCGGTGTATTTTTCAACAAGATGCAACAAAAGATTCCAGTAGGAATTAGCTCCTCCGCTGGTATAGATGCCGGCCTGCTCAGTGATCACCCGATCGTGAACCAGGTTTACGGATGGGAACATGTGCCGGAACTGGTTGGCAAACTGCCAGTGGGTGGAGCAGGATTTTCCATCCACCAAACCCGTGGCAGCCAGCAGGAATGCGCCAAGGCAGAGGCTGGCCACTTCCGCCCCCATCCTGTGCTGAAAAACAATCCAGGGAATAAAGTCTTCATTCAAAGCAATGGCCTGCTCCAGGTCGCCGCTCAAGGCCGGAATAATGATCAGGTCGGGTTTGATGGCTTTGTCGGGCGTAGCATCCACGCGGATGGTGAACAGCCCATCGGCCAGTTTTACCTGGTCGCGCAGGCCGATCATCTGTATATGGAAAGCCGGCTCTTTGCCCTGTGCACGTAACAGGTCGTTTACGGTTGTAAACATATAGCGTGGATCAGCCACGGCTTCCACCACGGCATTTTCAGCCACCAGGATGGCCACATTATTCATGGTTGGTTATTTTAAGCGGAATAAAAGTACTTTGTTTTTAGTTGTAAGTTGTAAGTTTTAAGTAGTAAGTAGTAAGTAGGAAGTAGGGTGTGATATAATATCTGCGAAAATCTGCGAAAATATCTGTGAAAATCTGCGGGAAAGGCTTTTGTACTTTAAACCTCTTCAACCTGCAAGTGATATTTCCCGCCAATTTGGGCAGATATTTCCGCAGATAGCGCAGAAAAATGACTTATATAGAAATGTGTCAACGTAGTAAGTCAGCCAGTCGTCTGGCTGGTAGCAAGTGGGGGCAGTTTAAAGCACATCTACTGTAAAAGCTCTCCGAATTTGCGTTATGTTGCCAACGCAAATGGATTTTACCGCAACAATCGCAACGAATGCACAAAGTTCGCAACGATAGGATTAAAGCACAGAGATCTTCATCCTCTGGAAATACCGATACTTCACTTGTAAGCAGCAATCTTGCAGTATAGTGCTTTCGTTGCGAACTATGCGGTGAACACCGGCTGCTTTCTTGAGATAGTACAAAACCAAAGGCTATCCCCACTTACCACTTACAACTTACTACTTACTACTTACAACTAAAAAACAAGCCCAACCTCTAATCAGAGTTGGGCCGTTTTGATTCATCCATCCTTGTTGTTGTGTCCAATCAGTCGTTCAATATCGTCGATTTGTTCAGGTATTGCTTGTTGGGGTGATAGATAAAGAGGCAGGTGCCGTCTTTGATGGTTTGGATAATTTTTTTGCTTTCCTGTTTGGGAACGGCAGGGCAACCAAAGCTGCGGCCCATATGGCCTTCGCCGATATAGCTGGCGCCATGTAGTACTATGGCCCGGCGATAAGCTTTGTCATTAATGCCCTTTTCCAATCCCTCCAGCCGAAGCGAGAGGCCATGCTGACCGAAATAAGTATTCTTTGTTACATAAAAGCCCAGGCTGCTTTGATGCGATTCGGGTTTATTGGAAAACTGGCGGGCATATTCACCACCCGATTTCATACCGTGCGCCACATACGTTTGCAGCACAATGGAATGATCTTCCAGATTAATAATATACATACGCTTGCGGCGCGCACTCTGGCTGAAGTCGCATATACTAAGGTATTCCGCCTTTTCCAGTTTGCCTTCGGCGAGCAATTGCTGATAACCCTTGAAGGCATAGCGAAATGCTTCCTGCGAGAGGCCTTTTTCCTCCAATTGCAATTCCTGGTAGATCGCAATAATGGGAACATCAATAAAGTTGGCGGTAAAATTGTCGTTCGCAATAATAGCGGCTGATTGCTCGTGAAGAGCCGGTGCCCCTGCTTTATCAGCAGGCACCCAGGACAGGCTGAGCCATGCATAGGCCAGGCCGTATACGGAGAGGGGTACAAGGCGTTTCACGGTACGGATTTTAAAGTCCCCGGCCAGGGCCGGTTCTGTTTTTGGGTTATCGTTTTGCTAAACGGTTACAGGAGCCAAAATAGTATGCAGCTTTTGCCTATGCAAGAAATAAATCTCTGTTTTTTAGTGAATTACGAACAAATACGCGAAGAGGGTTTGAAAAATACGTAGGGAAAATTTGGGAATTTGGGGATTTGGGTATTCGGGAATTTGAGGATTTGAGTTATTTGCAAATTTGATTTGCGTGATGCTTCCGGAATAAAATAGAAACCATAGCTTCTCCAGGAAGATATCCCTGAATAATGAATAACACCCTCAAATCCCCAAATCCTCAAATCCCCAAATTCCCAAATTGCACCCCTCCTTCCTTGCAGCCCCGATTCATCTGGGCTGCAGGGAAGCTTTGTCTGCTTTTACTTAAATTGCCTGTTAAACCGATTGTTATGCCCAAAGCCCGTATTGCCGGTATTGGTATGTATCTGCCTCCCCATGTGGTGACTAACCAGGACCTGATGAAGTATATGGACACTTCCGACGAGTGGATTCAGGAAAGAACCGGCATCCGTGAACGGCGATATGCTGACCGGGAAAAGGAAACCACTACCACCATGGCCATTAAAGCCGCGGAAATCGCCATTGAGCGCGCGGGCATCACGGCAGCCGATATCGATTTCATCATCTTTGCCACCCTTTCGCCTGATTATTATTTCCCGGGTTGCGGTGTATTGTTGCAACGAGCGATGAAGATGAAGGAAATTGGCGCCCTCGATATACGTAACCAATGCAGCGGTTTTGTGTACGCCCTCAGCGTGGGCGACCAGTTTATTCGCACGGGCATGTACCGCAATATACTCGTGGTGGGCAGCGAGAAGCACAGTTTTGGTCTCGACTTCAGTACCCGTGGCCGCAATGTATCTGTGATATTTGGCGATGGTGCCGGCGCGGTAGTATTGCAGCCCACTGAAAAGGAAAACCAGGGCATCCTGAGTACGCATCTCCATAGCGATGGTGAAAGCGCCGAATTGCTCGCCATGTATAACCCCGGCACCCATGCCAACTACTGGAGCCCCAATCAACCCCTGGCCGACTTCAATAAGGCCGAAATGGGCGATATGTTTTTCAGCCATGCCATGATCGATAAAGCACAGACCTTTCCTTATATGGACGGGCCGGCTGTTTTCAAAAAAGCCGTGGTCAAGTTTCCCGAAGTCATCAATGAGGCCCTGCAGGCCAACCGTCTTGCTGCCAGCGACATCAATCTCCTGATCCCGCATCAGGCCAACCTGCGTATTGCGCAATTTGTGCAGCAAAGCCTTCGCCTGCGCGACGACCAGGTGTTTAATAATATTCAGAAATACGGAAATACGACGGCCGCTTCGGTGCCCATCGCCTTATGTGAAGCTTATGAACTGGGTAAAATAAAAGAAGGCGATCTGGTATGCCTCGCCGCCTTTGGCAGTGGCTTTACCTGGGCCAGCGCCCTGTTGCGTTGGTAAGCTTCCAGGCTATTTTCGTGGCATGATCAGTTTAAAGCATTGCTTTTCCACTGCAATCTCCAGTTTCTCCGCCGTGGGCATGGGGTCGCCATCAATATGCAGGGGCGCCATGGAGTGATTACTGATCGCGAGATGGTCGGTTTGAAAATAAATGACGGGTTTAGCCGTATCAATCGCGTCTTCTGCCTGCAGGCGATTGCCTCCCATGATCTGCTTCAGGGTCTGATAGAGTAACCTGAGTTTATTTTGCCGGTTTACGATCACAATATCAAGCAAGCCATCGCTGAGGCTGGCTTGCGGTGCTATGGTAAACTGGTTCCCAAACTGGTTGCTGTTGGCGACACTTACAAAAAAAGCTTCAGTATGCACCTGCATACCGCGCAATTGCAGCGTGAAGGAGTAAAAGCGGGAGCGGAAAAAATTTCGGAAAACCTGCTTCGCGTAGGTCATCAGGCCCCTTGAGCTGCTTTCGGCAAAGTCATGCGCTACTTTGGCATCAAAGCCAAGGCCGGAAAGCATGCAGGCGAAACGGCCATTCACACGAAACCCATCCACCTGCTGTGCCTCCCCCTTAAAAAGCGTATGCAAAGCCCGAATGGGCGATTTGGGAATACCCGCCGCCAGGGCCAGCCCATTACCCGACCCGCAGGGAATAACCGCAAACTGTACCGGCAAATGTTTTAAACCCGCCACCACCTGGCTCACCGTTCCATCGCCTCCGGCAATGGCGATATCCGTAAATCCCTCCTGCAAAATTCGTTCATGCAAAAAACCATAATCCGCACTGGCCACCGAATGGGTGAGGGCATATGCGATACCGGCTTTTTGGGTTTCCGCTTCTATCAATTGCTGCAGATCCTTTTTGGTACGCGTACCGGAAATGGGATTAATGATATAGAGAATTTTACGGGGCATTGGGCAAAGATACTACTACTTAAATGCGAATCCGGGACATCGTCCCGGATTCGCATTTAAGCTGATGAAGCAGTTGATGATTAGGGAAGAAGTTTTTGTATTTGCTGAAAGCTTTGCTGATTTGGCAGCGATTGAACACTATTAATGATATCCAGCTTTTCGATCTTGCTCAGGTGAAAATTAAGGGCCGCTTTGTTTTCTTCCTTGTCCGACGCGTACTGGAATAATACTTTGTACACTTTTCGTTCGGGTGCCTCGGCATAATAGCTCAGCATATCGTTCTGGAAATATTCCATCATCTTAAACCAGTTGTGCTGCAAGAGCAAAAAGGGCTTGGTGGCATGGTCGGTAATATCGTCTGACAGATAAGGAAATTCCCAGCCACCGGGGCTCCGGTCGCGTATTTGCACCAGGAGTACACCGCTGGTATTGTCATTGATCCAGTCATCAAATGCGTCGAGAAAACGAAGACTGGTTTCCTGACCATAGTTGTCGCGAAGGCCGGCATCCATTACATCAATTACCGGATCGCTGGGCAACCATACATTGGGCAATACGATGGGGAAGGTGGCATTCATGCGCAGGGCGGTCAATACCCGCATGCCTCCGGGATTCTGATTCTTAAAGAAAGCACCAAAATCAATCGCGTCAGGATCCATACCCGGGATACGGGTACTATCCTGCCAGCCCTGCATCATAAAACTCACCGGTTGGGTGCTGATCACCATTTTGCGGCTGTCGCGCGTAACCACCGAATTCCAAAAGATCAGGGGAATCAAAGCACTACTTTCTTCTTCCGCATAATCGCGTATCTGCTTGTCGAGAAAACCACGTGTATTCCGGCTCAGCTTTTCTTCAAAAGCATAACCCCGGTCTTTCACATATTCAAATCCGTTTACCGAAAACTTTTGTGCAGGCGCCAGCAGATCGCGCGCCACAAAACTGGAGAACATGGGATTCAGCAGGTCGCTGGCGATATCGTCTACATACCTGGGATCGCGGATATCAATAACGGCTCCTGCCTGCCGGCGGCGATACAGCTCGCGGAAATAAGTGGCGCCAATCATACCACCCGAAGCGCCATTGATCAGGAATACCTGTTTCATGAATTCGCCATCGGTAAGGCTATCCAGTTGCTGCAACACACTCATGGTAAAAGTAGCGCTGCGATGTCCCCCTCCACTGGTATTCACCATCACGAGCAGGGGCTTTTCCTGTTTTTGCCGGGCTTTCCAGTTGTTGAGAATGCGAATCATGTTCTGCCGGTCGGCTTCCACCTTCGCGGGCGTGCAAAGGGCCATCAACCCTTCCCGTGAATAAGAAGGGCGCTGTTCTTCATTCTGGTAATTCAGTCCATAGCCTTTGTTGCGCGGGTCAATCCAGTCAATCTGATAAAAGAAATTCAGCAAGAGCAGCAGCCCTATGAGGTAAGGTATGCTCCAGCTTTGGAGAAAATAGGAAAAAGCGCCTGCCACACCTATCAGGATGCTGAAAAGAATGGTGATGCTGGCGGCGGCCGGTATCTGAAAAAAGGGCGACTCGAGAAAAAATCCAATACCTACCAGGAAGAGGAAGGCAAAGAATACGCTCAGGATGGCGGCGAAATGGTGCCGTTTGAAGAGTGAATCCACAAAGCTGGGCGTATAGTGGCGCACATCGCGGGCCGCACGCAGCTTGAAGGGCGATTCCAGGTACCATTCCACATGTATCAGGCTTTCTGCATAATAATATTCCTGTTTCGGCTTCAGTTGCGTTACGTATTCCTCGGTATTGCCCAGTACGGGAATCATGCGGCGAAATATCGATTTATCGGCACGAAAAAAATAGATAAAGGATATCGCCAGCAACAATATTAGTCCCGACAAAAACCCGCCGGCAATAAATAGCACTTCTGTTCCCGTTACCAGTTCCTTATTCGTGGTAAAATCATAGGCCCGCCAGAAATAGAAGATGAGGAAGCCCAGCGGAATGATGGCATTATTGGTACAGTATTTCAGAAAGGGGTTGGTAGTGGCCGCAAGAAATCGAAAATGCTTACTAAACAAAATAAAAGTGCTGATATTCCAGCTCATGATAAACATACCCACCGCCACACCCACCAGAGCCGCACTCACCGCATTTACATTTCCCAGGTATTCCGGAGCCAGGTAAAGCGAGTCGGCGCCAAAGCCTTTCATGAAAGTGCCATTCACGGTACTGAACAACAACAGCCAGAATACCAACAGCGCCTGGTATTTCCTGAAATGAAGAAATAACAGTTGAATGGGAAAGGAATAATAGAATCCGCGCAGCCAGGCTTTCATGATGTAGGCAATTTCAGCCTAAAAATAAGTTTTAAGTTTTAAGTTTTAAGTTATAAGTGGAGGAGATTTGCCGTTTGAGCGGTAAGTGGAGCATTGGATGTAGAAAGTATAATGAGTTTGAATTGTAAGCAACAACGGAAATAACCTGCTAATAGCATGACATCGCATTATTTCGAGAATCAGCCATTAATACATATTTGCAGTGATGGTACTATTGTAGATAAATCTACTTCCAACCCAATACTTATAACTTAAAACTTATAACTTATAACTTCCTTGCCACATACTTCCCTGCCACCAATGCCAGCAACAGCAACATCGCCACAGCCTGATGTGCCACGCCCAGCCATAGCAGCGCGTCGGGTTTGGGGGAATAAAGTACGGTGAGGATGCCCAGCACTACCTGCAAAAGCACCAGGATCAGGGGCCAGCTACGCAATCGGCGAAATAATGGGCTGCCTTTTTGTTTCCAGGCGCGCAGGGTCCAGATCAGTACCAAAGCGCTAAGGATATAAGCAAGGTTACGATGTATGAAATGAATCATCAGCGGATGATCCACGATGGTTTGCAATGCGCCATAGGTTCTTCCGGCAAATTGCGTTAATGGCTGCGGCCAGAAGCCCCCATTGATATCGGGCCAGGTGGGCGCCGTGGTGGCAGCTTTTAAGCCCGCCATAAAAGCTCCATAAATCAATTGCAGCACCAGTAATGCCAGTATCCAGTTCAACAACCGGTTCAGGCGGGGTTGGGGCGAGAGCTGTGATGCGGGCACGAGCAACTTCAACGCAAACCAAAGCGTGTACACTAATAATACGAGTGCGAGAATAAAATGAATAGCCAGTTTGTAATGACTCACATACAGCAGCTCCGAATCGTTGAGACCGCTTTCCACCATGATCCAACCCACCAGCCCCTGCAATGCGCCCAACAGGAATAGAATCACCAGCGGCCTTACCATCTCCTGCTTAAAACGTTTTTGCAGCAGGAAGATGACAAAAGGAATCAGGAACACCACACCAATCAATCGGGCCCAAAGCCGGTGAAACCATTCCCAGAAATAGATAAACTTGAAATCTTCGAGGGTAAAATGTGTGTTGAGGTATTTGTACTGGGCAATCTGTTTGTATTGATCAAAAGCCTGGTTCCAGTCCGCATCATTAAGCGGTGGAATAGTGCCCATAATGGGGGCCCACTCCGTGATGGAGAGGCCGGATCCGGTAAGGCGGGTGATACCGCCCAGTAATACCTGGATCATGATCATAAAAACACCAATCAGAAGCCAGATTGCTACTGGCCGCGACGAACGAACCGGCTGATCCTTTTCCATAGCCCTGCAAAGTTACCTTCAAAACAGCCGATAAAATAATTTTGTTCATCGCAAGCGATAATACATCTTGCAACCATGTTGGCTGCCTATTTACTGGAAGAAGGGCTGGAAGCGGGCTGCGATGAAGCGGGACGTGGCTGCTATGCGGGGCCCGTATTTGCGGCGGCGGTCATTTTACCGAAGAGCTTTTCTCATCCCCTGCTAAACGATAGCAAAAAGCTAAGTGAAGCCCAGCGTTTGGCGCTAAGACCGGTGATTGAAGAACAGTCGCTTGCCTGGGCCGTTGCTTCCGTGAGTAATGAAGAAATAGATGAAATCAATATCCTGCGCGCTTCCTTCAAAGCCATGCACCTCGCCATTGATAAATTGGCCACTCGGCCCGACCGTTTGCTGATTGATGGTAATCGTTTCTCGGCACATGCAGAAATACCCCACCATTGTATTGTGCAGGGCGATGGGAAACTCGCCAGTATTGCTGCCGCCAGCATCATCGCCAAAACGGAACGCGATGCTTTTATGATGCGGCTGCATGAAGCCTATCCTGTTTATTGCTGGAACAGGAATAAAGGATATGGAACAGCCGATCATCGTAAGGCTATTGAAAAATACGGACTCTGCGAGCATCATCGCAAGTCGTTCAATCTGTTGAAGGTTTAAGGTTTAAAGTTTAACGGCAATGGTTTTTGCGCTTTTTTGGGGATACCTCAAAAGCGTTGTGATTAATACACTTGCTTGCGCTCGTTGCCACTTCTTTGTGTTCGTTGCGGTAGACTTTTGATTCTTTGAGGATGCTCAAAATCCGGGAGGCTTTTAACGCAACGGGCGCAACGTATTAGACTTATCGCAACGCTAATACAGTTAAACCCTAAACCTTAAACCTTAAACCTTAAACCTTAAACATTCTCCTCAAGTACTTTCCCACCAACGCTCATATACCTGGTTCAGTTGACGCAGCAATACAGGCTCGCCTATTCGGGGAGTAATAATATGATGTCCGACCTTCTTGTTTAATTCGGTAATCTCACGAAGTGGTTCATCCCAGGCATGCATGGCCATCGCGAATTTTCCGGAATGACCCGGAAGGATCGATTTTGCCCGCAAATCTGTTGCGGCCTGCAATACTTCTTCGGGAAACATATGAATCGCACGCCAGGCAGGGTTATGCTGGCCATTATCCAGGAGAGCCAGGTCAAAAGGTCCAAATTTTTCACCTGTCTCTTTAAAGTGTTTATCGTATCCGCTATCGCCACCAAGATACAGTTTCAGGTCAGGTGATTGTAGCACGAAGGAAAGCCAGAGTGTATTGTTTCGTTTAAATGTCCGCCCTGAAAAATGCCGGGCTGCTGTTGCGTGCAACATGATCTGGCTGGTCAGTTCCAGGCTTTCATACCAATCCATTTCCTGAATTTTCTGGCTATCATATCCCCAATGCTCCAGGTGGGCGCCCACTCCGAGACCACAAATAACCTGTTTGATGCGGGGTCTCAATTGCTTTAGCATCCGATGATCGAGGTGGTCATAATGATCGTGTGTAATCAGCAAAAAGTCTATATCCGGAAAATCAGATGGCTGGTAAATATCGGCACCTTCAAACGAGCGATTGCTGCCCGGCAGGGGCGATGCATTGCCACCAAACACCGGATCAACCAGAAACCGTTTGCCTGCCAATTGCAAATAATAACTCGAATGTCCGAACCAGATCAATACATCGTCATGAAGCGACAGGTGGAAGAGATCGGTTTTAACGGAAGGTATCTTGTTGGCCGGCCGGCTGCGTGGATCTTTGTGAAACAAAAAGTCGAACATCACCCGGCCATAGCTACTGCCTTTCGTAAGTGGAGGGGTGAAGCTCTGATTATGAAACTGGCCATTCTTATAATGGGGGGATGCCTGCAGGCGACTCAGCCGGTCAGTTCCGGGTTTACCGCCAAACTGGGGATGCATAAAGAAGAGTATGCCGGCAAAGAGCAAAGCAGCGGCAATGATCAAAAGGAGCATGGTGTTAGGTTAATTCGGCTGCAAGTTACCACGCATCCCTGCCATCATATCCTGAAATTGGCGGTGCCTGACCGATGAATGATTACCGTTTACCGACAGTCGGCCCGCTTATTCTTTGCCCTGCTGCTGCATAAACGAAAGGCGGTCCCAATAGCCACGCTGATAGCTGATCAGATCGTTCTCGATCCAGAAAAAACCACAGCCCCTTAATCCTTTGGGATCCTTCCATTCGAGTATGGCTACATTGCCATCTTCAAATATGTTCTCGGGAATACAGACCATCTCGAACTGGCTGAACTCTTTGCGAAACATTTCGCGGATATTTTCCCGGCCTTCGGTAATGCCCACGGGGGTTTGATGGTTCACACAGTTTTCTGCATAAAGCGCTGCCAGGCCATCATGGTCGTATTGGTTGAAAAGCTCAACCCAGCGCTGGATGATTTGTCTGGGGGTCATGGGATAAAGTTAGCGAAATAAAACTCGCCTAATGCCTTGTAATTTAATGCATTTGAAGGGGCTTTAATAAATTACTCAGCATACTGAGTAATTTTACTCAATGCACTGAGTAATTCGAAAAAGTATCCATTAACTACTCCCTACTTTCTACTCCCCATTCGCATCCGGGCATTATGCTTAAACCGGAAGGTCTCACGCCTGTCGTGCTGACGCATTTTATGAAGCGTATACCGTTCCCGGGGACTGATTCGTCCATCGCGGAGGGCCTGTCGTTTGGCACGGTGATACTGGCGGTCGTTCTGATGCAGTTTCATTTTTTCGTGCTGGGTCAGCCTGCCCTGGGCATGTGACCGGTTTATGTCAGCTCTTTTATGATAGCGTACCCCGCGTTGGGCATCCGCAACAAAGGCAAAAACGCCCATCATCAGTCCTACCAACATTAATTTTTTCATGGCTCTTTTTTTAGTGGTTTATTATTCTTGTTACGGATGATAAGACGGGAATGCCAGGGGCGCGTTTAATGGATTAACCTTATTTAACGTGAAGCTTGAGTCGTGAAAACCCGCTTTTTGCTTGAGGATGTTGTGGGTGCGGGTTTTATTACCGCAACGAACGCAAAGAAGTCGCAACGAGCGCGACGATATAACTAAAGCATAAGACTGTTTTGAAATTGCGAGTGAAAATTACGCTAATCCCATCTTCGCGTTCGTTGCGACTTCTTTGCGTTCGTTGCGGTAAAACGCCTGAATTGGCAGCAGTTGGAAGATTGATCAGGCTACCTGCCCGAAGAAATTTTAGTGAGATCAAAGCTCAGACCCAGGAATCCGGTAATGCTGCGTGATTGCAGGGCATAGGACTTATCGGTGCAAAATTGAAAGCCGCCTTCCAGCCGCAGATAAGGTGCCTGTCGAAAAATGTATTGAGCCTGTAGGGCCGGTTCAAAGTATCCCTGTGTCTTGTTTTGTATGGACGCCAGTTCCAGGTAATCGATTTCCGACTGCAGGTAGCTATTTTCCTGCTCGCGAAAGCGAACAAAGGAAAACCTTCCGGAAAGGGAAAGCTTGAAGTTGTCGCTGGTATGTAAACTAATAAATGGTGTAAAGAACAACCGGTTCAGCCGGCTTTCGTAGGAGCGGGTAAAATCAGAAGAATCCAGGGCTTTGCCCTGCTCCACCATAGTCATATTCCCAAAGCCCATTCCTCCGTTAATGCCCATGTAAACCATTCGATTCGCACCCACACTGCTAAAATAACCCATGCCGATATCCGTCATTCGCCGTTTATAGCGCACATCGGATTCCAGGTAATAGTAATCATCAAAACCGGAAAACTTTGAATAGAAGTCATGTTCGCGGCGTGCACCATGACCCAGCAAAACGGCCCAATGGTTGGTAACCGCATAAGCTGCCTGCAGTTCGTAGCCCAGGGCTGATCGGCTGGCCCCTGTGCTCGACACGCCACCTGCATAATAACCGGCCAGTTTACTATCCCCCTTTTTTTCCAGAAATGCCTGGTCGGGTAGTGCAGGTGAATAGATATACCGTGGCGCCCTGCATGCGCTCAGAAAGCATGCGGCCAGCAGGAGAATCACTACATTATTTTTCAATATATCCACTTGTGTATACTAAGACAGGCGCAATTGTACTTTTGCTGCATTGCTGCCTGTTAACCGCCCCATACTCCCAGGCCCTGGCGCGTAACCACCGGTTCCGGGCCTGTACAGTCCACCACCGTAGAAGGAACCGTACCACCATTGCCGCCATCGACAACAATATCTACATCGTTTCGGAAATTTTCATACATCACTTCGGGATCGGTATAGTCTTCTACCAACTGGCCGGGGAGCGAAGCGCTCAGAATGGGCCGACCCAGCTCGCGAATGATGTCGAGCGCAATATTATTGTCGGGAATTCGAAGCCCGATCGTGTCTTTTCGTCCTTGAAGTATCTTGGGCACCATCTTGCTGGCCGGCAGAATGAAAGTGAAGGGTCCCGGCAGATATTCCTTCAGCAAACGGAAGGTGGAAGTGGGTAACTGTTTGGTATAGTCCGAAAGATGGCTAAGATCGGAGCAGATAAAGGAAAGCTGCGCTTTTTTGGGATCCACCTGTTTGATACGGCAAATTTTTTCAACGGCCCCCTGTTGCAGGATATCACAGCCCAACCCATAAATGGTATCGGTGGGGTAAATGATGATCCCCCCCTTCTCCAGGGTTTCCACCACGGTGCGGATATGGCGCTGCTGGGGGTTTTGGGGGTGAATGCGAAGGATCATAATAATGATAAGTTTGTGTACGAATCCGGGACAGCTAATTTACCGGAATTATCGCATCCGGCCTAACCCACCCCGAATGCAGAGATTCACATTTCTTTATTGGTTGGGCAAATACCGGCCTGAAAAAATTCTGTTTTTTTGCCATAGCTTTATTCATGCCTGGATTCCTGAGTGATCCCAGTAGCTGAATGATTTTACTCCCCAGGCTATTGCGTAAATCGGCATATATGCAACTCAAACCGGTCATTACCGTTGATACGATAGAGCCTGAAGTATTCCGCAAAGAGTTTTATCAGCCGGGTATTCCCCTGGTGATCCGCCAACTTTCTCAGCACTGGCCCGCCTACCAAAAATGGAACTGGCAGCTCTTTAAAGAGCTGGTGGGGCATAAGAAAGTTCCGCTCTACAACAATGTGAAGAGCGATGCCTATACCCCCATCAACAAAGCCGACGACTATAAAACTTTTGCGGAATATATTGATATGATCAGTGCGGGTCCGGCGGAATGGCGCATATTCCTCTTCAATATTTTCGATCATGCGCCGGAGTTGATTCAGGATTTCACCTGGCCTGAGCACCTGATGAAGGGATTTGTGAAAAAGTATCCCATGCTCTTTACGGGTGGCGCGGGCAGCATCACCCACATGCATTTCGATATCGATCTTTCCCACATCCTGCATACACAGTTCGCGGGTCGCAAACGGGTGTTGATGTTCCCCTTCGAGGAACAACATAAGCTCTATCGCAAGCCCTTTGAAGTGCTAAGCCTTGCCGATTTTTCCCGTTATTATGAACAACAACCCAACTATGAGCAGTTTCCGGCGCTGAAACTGGCACAGGGTTACGATTTCACACTCGCGCATGGCGATACGCTCTTTATGCCGGCCGGTTACTGGCATCATATGGAATACCTCGATAGTGGTTTTGCCATGAGCCTGCGGGCCCTGCATCCCTCCCTGTCGGGCAAACTAAAAGGTGCCTGGAATCTATTTGGCATGCGCAGCATCGATACCATGATGAAGAAAACCGCCCCGAAATGGTGGTATGAGCGAAAGAAAAAGACTTTGCTGAGTAATGCGGCAAAAACGATGAAAACCAATTTGTGAATTTGGGAATTTGTGGATTTGAGAACTGGTTTTAGTACTTGCACCAAAATCCTTCCCCAAATTCTCAAATCCCCAAATTTTCAAATTTTCTCTCATGCTATTTCCCACACTTCCCTTCCTTTCAGCAGCGCATCCAGGTCCGGCGCTTTACGGGCAAGCGCATCCTGTAGTTGCAGCGCCATGATATCTTCATAGCAGGGGCGATCATTCTGATACAATACGCCAAAGGGACGGGGAAGGTGTCCCTCGGTGCGGGGATCATCAAAAACCCGGGTCAGTATCTGGGCTTTGTAGATATCCTTTTCATCATGCACCCAAAGATCGTCTTTGCTGAATCCATCGTTCAGGCTTACCACGCGTGGCGTAAATCCGTCGAGACGTATACCCTTGTCGCCGGCAGCACCAAACACCAGAGGTTGACCCTGCTCCAGGAATACGGTTTCCTGTGCCTTGGTTCCTTTTTCGGTAAAGATTTCAAATGCCCCATCGTTAAAGATGTTGCAGTTCTGATAGATTTCGAGGAAAGAAGCTCCCTTATGCTGATTAGCCCTGATTAGCATGGCCTGCAGGTGCTTGGGATCGCGATCCATACTGCGTGCCACAAAGCTCGCATCGGCACCCATGGCCAGCGCAAGCGGATTGAAAGGGTGATCGATACTACCGAATGGGGTAGACTTGGTCACCTTATTTTCTTCCGAAGTGGGTGAATACTGCCCCTTGGTTAATCCATAAATCTGGTTATTGAAGAGCAGAATATTCACGTCAAAATTTCGGCGCAGCAGGTGAATGGTGTGATTGCCTCCGATACTTAAGGCATCGCCATCACCCGTTACGATCCACACACTCAGCTCAGGGCGACTGGCCTTTAAGCCGGATGCGATGGCCGTTGCACGTCCATGAATGGAGTGCATACCATAGGTATTCATATAATACGGAAAGCGGCTACTGCAACCGATTCCGGAAATAATCACAATATTCTCGCGGGGAATGCCCAATCCCGGCATCACTTTTTGCACCTGTGCCAGGATGGAATAATCACCACAACCGGGGCACCAGCGTACTTCCTGGTCGGTTGCAAAATCCCTGGCCGTAAGGGTGGGGGCGGCCGTCACATCGCTCATAGTATAAACAATTGCCTGTAAAATTAGGCAATCTTGGCCGATTATCGGGGGAGGGGGCGTAATTTGCGCCGGATGGTACGTTGTACGTTTTACGTTGTACGTATTACGTTGGGATTAGAGCCCCAAAGGGGCGACATATGTTAGGCCCGTCCGATAGGGCGGGACGGAGGGGCGACATATGTTGGGCCCGTCCGATAGGGCGGGTGAGATATCATCAACCATGAAAGAATTTCACGATCGAATCATCAACCATTTGCATAATGAACACACACTATACATTCGGAATGATTGGCCTCGGGACCATGGGCCGCAACCTTTTGCTAAATGTGGCCGACAATGGATTTTCCGTCCTCGGTTTTGATAAAGACCCTGAAAAGGGCCGCCTGCTCGAAGAGTCAGCTACAGCCGGCACTACGGTCAAATCGGTTCAAACACTGGAAGGGCTGGTGGCCGCACTCGAAAAGCCCCGCAAAATCATGATGCTGGTACCTGCCGGAAAACCGGTGGATATGGTGCTGGAAGAAATCAGCCCCCTGCTGAGTGAAGGTGATATCCTGATCGATGGAGGCAATTCCTATTTCAAAGACACGATGCGAAGGATTCAACAGGTGGAAAAACTCCCTTTTCACTTTGTGGGCATGGGTGTGAGCGGTGGCGAAAAGGGTGCCCGCAGCGGGCCCAGCATTATGCCCGGGGGCGACCGCGAAGCCTGGCTGGCCCTGCAACCCATCCTGGAAAGTATTTCGGCCAAAGTAAACGGCGATCCCTGTGTGGCTTATATGGGCCAACATGCTGCCGGCCACTATGTGAAGATGGTACACAATGGAATTGAATATGCCATCATGCAACTGATCAGCGAGGCTTATTCTTTTATGAAGGAAGGCATGCAACTCACCAACGAAGAACTGCAGCAGGCATTTGGGAGATGGAACCAGGGTGAACTGTCCTCTTATCTGATGGAGATTACAGCAGATATCTTCACACAAAAAGATGAATTCTCCGATGATCATCTCATCGATCGTATTCTCGATAAAGCCGGCTCCAAGGGTACGGGCAAGTGGACATCGCAGGAGGCCATGGACCTGCCAATTACCCTGCCGTCTATCGACATGGCCGTAGCCATGCGTGATCTGTCGGCCGCCAAAGAAGAAAGAGTACGCGCCGCGGCCCTCTACAAACCCAAACAAAAAGCCCTAAGTGGCGACCGTGAAAAATTACTGGCTCAGGTTCACGACGGACTCTATCTCTCCACCCTGCTCTGCTATGCACAGGGGTTGGCGATGTTGCGCAAAGCATCAGTAGTGCACGGCATGGATATACCGCTGCAGGATGTGGTAAAGATCTGGCGCGGTGGCTGCATCATCCGCAGCAGCATGCTGGAGCTTTTTGTTTCCGCATTTCACAAGAAAGACCTGCAGAATATTCTGCTCGATAAGAAAATTGCCGCCATCGTGAAAAAGAAGCAGGCCGGCCTGCGTAAATCGGTGCAACTTATGGCCGGCGCTCGCATACCCGCCGCTGCCTTCATGAGCTCACTGGCTTATCTGGATGGGTATACCAGCGAAAGGCTCGGCACCAACCTGATACAGGCGCAAAGAGATTATTTCGGAGCACATACCTATCAGAGAACGGATAAGGAAGGAAGTTTTCATACAGAATGGTCGTAGTACGTTGTACGTTTTACGTAGTACGTGGGGTTTAAGGTTTAGGGTTTAAAGTTTAATGCTATTTATGGATTGGCCCTACGACTAAAAATGCGGGTCTTGACCAAGCTTTAAACCCAACGATCCCGCGTTCAGAAGGCAAATCGACAAATCAACGAATCAACGAATCAACAAATCAACGAACAAACATATTCATGAATAATCCCAAACATCTTCACCCTACCATCATTTTCATCTTCGGCGGGAGCGGCGATCTTACCCGGCGTAAGTTGATTCCTGCCATTTATAATTTGTATCTCGATAATTTTTTGCCGGAAAAATATACCGTGGTAGGTATTGGCCGTACCGCTATTTCCGACGAGGATTACCGCAACAGCCTGCTGGAAGGAACCCGTGAGTTTTCGCGAAGAAAAGAAGAGCTGAACGGTAAATGGGCTGATTTTGCCAGTCATATCCATTACCAGTCGCGCGACCTGAAAAATGATGAATCCTATAAAGGCATTTTTGAGTTTATCGGCAGAAAAGGAGAAGAATGGGGCGAAACTCCCAATGTGATCTTCTACCTGTCGGTGGCGCCACAACTGGCGCCGGGTATTGCGAGCAAATTGTATGAACACAAGATCTGCGACGATGCACGGCATACCCGCATTGTATTTGAAAAGCCCTTTGGCCACGACCTGCAAAGTGCGCGGGAATTGAACCAGTTGCTGGCCGGCATGTTTCGCGAGGAACAGATATTCCGTATCGACCATTACCTGGGCAAAGAAACCGTACAGAATATCCTGGCCTTCCGCTTTGCCAATGCCATGTTTGAACCCATCTGGAACAATCACTATATCGACCACATACAGGTAACCGCCGCCGAAACCGTAGGGGTGGAAGACAGGGGCGGTTATTATGAAGAAGCCGGTGCTTTACGCGACATGGTGCAGAATCATGTGCTGCAACTGCTCTGTATGATCGCGATGGAGCCACCCACTTCTTTCGACTCCAACGAAATCCGGAACAAGAAAGTGGATGTGCTCACGGCCATCCGAAAGATCAGAGTAGACGAGGTGCACGAGCACGCCGTTCGTGGCCAGTATGGCAAGGGTTGGATGAAGGGAAAGGAAGTGATCGGTTATCGGGAAGAAAAAAATGTAAACCCTGCTTCACCGGTAGAAACCTTTGTGGCCGCCAAATTCTTCATCGACAACTGGCGATGGAAAAATGTGCCCTTCTATATCCGCACGGGTAAGCGCATGCATGAGAAGTCGACCTCCATCAGCATTCAGTTTAAGGAAGCTCCGCATTACGCTTTTCCGGCCGAGGCGGCCGATACCTGGCGCCCCAACCGGCTCACTTTTAGCATACAACCGCAGATGGATATCCGCATCCGCTTCCAGGCCAAGCGGCCCGGAACGGAAATGGTGCTGAACCCGGTGGATATGGTGTTCAGCTATGCCGATACCTTTGACGAACAGGAACCCGAAGCATATGAAACCTTGCTCGAAGATGTGATTGAGGGCAATCAAACCCTCTTTATGCGTGCCGACCAGGTGGAAGCAGCCTGGGAAGTGATATCGCCCCATCTCGAAGCCTGGCAGAAGCGCCCACCGGTTGATTTTCCCAATTATGCCCCCGATAGCTGGGGACCCGAAGATGCGGAAGCCCTGATTGCCCGCGATGGTAATTTCTGGGCCACCGCTCCCAAACATCATTGATCATTACAAAACGAAGAAGCGATGGATAAGCGCGTATTTGCCGACGCCGATGCACTGGCTAAAGCTGTTGCCGATGAACTGGTGGCACTAATTAACGCTACCCTTCAAAAGCAGGACCGATTCACTTTTGTACTCTCCGGCGGCAGCACGCCCAAAAAATTATACGAACTGCTCGCATCCGATGCTTACCGCCAGCGCATCAACTGGCAGGCCCTTCATTTTTTTTGGGGCGATGAGCGTTGTGTGCCCTTTACCGACGAACGAAGCAATGCGCGCATGTCGTATAAAACATTACTGGATAAAGTGCCGGTTATCAACAACCAGATCCATGTGATGCGCACCGATTTGCCCGGCGACGAAAGTTCGCTGATGTATGAAGAAATCCTGCACGGCTATTTCGGTGAAAATCCCACCCATACCTTCGACCTTGTGCTGCTTGGCATGGGAGCTGATGGGCATACGCTTTCCTTATTTCCGGGATACCCTATTGTGCATGAATCAACGAAATGGGTCGATTCCTTTTACCTGGAAGAGCAGAACATGTACCGGATCACCTTGACCAAAACGGTGGTCAACAAGGCCTCGAATATTTACTTCCTGGTTGCCGGGGCCGACAAAGCCACTGCCCTGGAGCAGGTGCTGGGCGGAAAGCCGGACCCAGACAAATTTCCCTCGCAAGTGATAAAACCGGAGAATGGAAAGCTGAGCTGGTTTTTAGATGAAGCCGCAGCAGGGGTTAAGGCAAAATAGTTATCTTGGAAAAAAAACACATGGGACGAAAGTTTCAGTTTTTGGGCATCCTGGCCCTGATGGTGCTGGCGGGTATAGCCGCTACCAGCCGGGGTGATGCTGAATTCAAGAACCTGCAGATTCTCCCCAAAGACATAGCGCCGGCAAAGCTCGACAGCATTATGAACTCTTACAGCAAGGCCCTTGGTATTGGCTGCAGTTTTTGTCATGCCCCTTTCGAAGGCATTCCCGATAGCCTCGATTATGCATCGGATAAAAACGAAATGAAGGATAATGCGCGTAACATGATGCGCCTCACGATGGATATCAATCAGAAATATTTTTACTATGATACCACCGTGCCACCCGTTTATCTGAATGTGGTTCGCTGCCAAACCTGTCATCGCGGTGAGCCTTTCCCTGTGGAGTAAGCGCGGCATCCATCTTTCTCTCATTTCCGTATATGAACAGGGTATGCAAAAACCCTTGCTCCGGCTATGCGTATTATTACGGAATAAGCACAAGGTTTTACTGAATTTTAGCATAAACCCTTAGATCGTAACACTATATGGCCTCCTATGGCGTTAATTTTGTATGCACATTTGTGACGATTTGTGTGTGCGAATAAGTTAATCCTTATCCTGGAGAAAAAACGAATTTCATGACCCTGTACGAACTGATGGGATGGATATCGACGGCTGCCTTATTGCTGCCTATTGCCCTCTTACTCTTTTACAAGCTGGCATTATACCGGAGTTTCCCGGCATTGCTCGGCTTTTTAGTCGTTCTGCTTTCCTGTAATTTTTTATTGCTGGGGTTCTTGCCGGCATTCAGCGCATTCCAGGAATCGATGCATCATATGCTGGAGGCGCCACTAATTCTCGCCTATCAAACCTATTTCTGCCGCAGCCTCAAGTTCAGGAAGAAAATGATGATCGCTTTGGCGGCATTGGTGATCTTTGAACTGGTGGTATTGTCGGTAGAAGGCTTTACCAGCGAAGCCTATAAGATTATGACGGCACCGGGTCTGGCCCTTTGCCTTGGCTTTGGTCTTTATTTCTTCATTTACCAGGTAAAGCTTACCATCGTATATCAAAAGGCATTTGGCAAAGCCATGCTGGCTTCGAGCATGCTGTTTGCCACCATTGGTCTATCCTTTATCTATGTGGTGCGCTATTTTACCAGCCCGCAGTTTCGCCAGGATGCCAACCTGGTTCAGTTCATGATCGTGCTGTTTACCGCCATTGGCCTTAGCGTTGGTATTTTCTTCGAACGTAGGCGGGTAAAGCAACTGGAGGAGTTGCGTATTGCCCGCGAGGAGTTGAAAGCGATCTATGGTAATAAAGACGAAAAAGCGACCGGCCCTTTCGGAACGGTCGCCTTTAACCTCGATAACGATGGTTGGAATTGATTGTGTTGGGAATCTTATGCCAGGCACACCCCGGGACCGATAACCCACCCGCCGCGGCGGGTGGGTTATGAGATTATCAAGCTGCCAGTAGCAGAATCTGCGACAAACCACCTCTTTCGCTAAAAACAATATTTTCCTTCCGAAATCAGCTTATCCGCAATTCTGCGTCGCGCATCTTTGGTATTGAAGGGTTCCGCTTTGGTAAATCTTTTCAACCCCATCAAAATCATTCTTTGTTCATCACCACTTGCAAATGAATTGATCGCGTCTTTGCCCGCTTTATACGCGCGGTCGGCCGCATCGTAGAGATAGGTACGCATAATATCCTGGTAAATAGCTGTAGCCGCTTCCCCTTTGGTTTCTGTCATCTTCATTACACGGAGCAATACGCTTTCGGCATTGAAGGTTTCAATCGCCATATCGGCCAGGTGCATCAGCAATTCCTGCTCGTGCTCAATCTTCATCATCAGTTTTTGCACGGCTGCGCCGGATGCCATCAGTATCGCCTTCTTCATATTGGCCACCAGCTTCAATTCGGCCGCAAAGGGCTGGTCGTCCTGCGCGCCAAAATCGGGAATGCTCATCAGTTCTTTCTGCACAGCCATGGCGGGACCCATCAGGTCGAGCCGTCCGCCCATCGCGCGCTTCAGGGTCATATCGAGCGTGAGCAGACGATTGATTTCGTTCGTGCCTTCATAGATCCGGTTGATCCGGCTATCGCGATAAGCGCGCGAGATGTTGTATTCAGCACTGAAGCCGTTACCGCCATGTATTTGTACGCCTTCGTCCACTACAAAATCGAGTATCTCGCTGCCATATACCTTCAGCATCGCGCATTCAATAGCATATTCTTCAGCCGCGGCCAGCAGGGCTTCGTTGAAGGGTTGGCCTGCGGCCAGCATCTCTTTCTCCTTTTCATCGATCCAGCTTGCCGTGCGGTAGAGCGCCGACTCCGCCACAAATATGCGGATCGCCATTTCGGCCAGCTTGTGTTTGATGGCACCGAAGTTGGCAATGGGTTGTTTGAATTGTTCTCGGGTAATAGCATAGCGCACGGATTCGCTATGGGCACGCTTGGCGCCACCCGTGGCAGCCGCACACAATTTAAGACGACCAATATTGAGGATGTTGAAAGCGATACGATGGCCCTTTCCCACTTCGCCCAATAAATTCTCAACCGGCACTTTGGCATCCTGGAAATACAATTGCACGGTGCTCGATCCCTTGATGCCCATCTTATGTTCTTCCGGGCCCTGGGTAAAACCTTCGGTGCCTCTTTCCACAATAAATGCCGTAAACTTATCGCCATCTACTTTGGCAAATACTGTGTACACATGCGCAAAGCCACCATTCGTGATCCAGCATTTCTGACCGTTCAGGATATAGTGCTTGCCATCATCGCTGAGTTTGGCGGTGGTTTTGGCGCCTAAAGCATCGCTGCCGCTATTGGGTTCTGTAAGGCCGTAAGCGCCGGCCCATTCACCCGTGATGAGTTTGGGAATATATTTCTGCTTTTGTTCGGGGGTACCAAAATAAAGAATGGGCAGGGTGCCGATACCCGTATGCGCCGCAATGGCCACCGAGAAGGAATGACCGGCACCGAGGTATTCGTTGACGATGGTGGAGGTGATAAAGTCTTTACCCAATCCCCCAAATTCTTCGGGGAAGGAAACCGAGAGCAGCCCCTGTTCACCCGCCTTCACCACCAGCGATTTCATCAGGCCTTCTTCGAGGTTGTCGATGCGATCGAGAATGGGATATATTTCCGCATCCAGAAACTGGTTGCACATATCCCGGATCATGAGTTGCTCTTCCGCAAAATCTTCCGGAATAAAGCATTCATTGGGCGAGCTTTCACGGATCAGCCATTCGCCGCCTTTCAGTACCTGGTTGGTTGTTGTAGTTGAGCTCATATGTTTAGAGTTTTAAGTAGCAAGTGAGAAATTTGGGAATTAGTTGATTTGAAAATTTGGTTATCATTCATTCGTAAACATGCCATTTAAGGCAATTAGATAGGTACATAAGAATCATTTTATTCTCCCTACTAACTATTTCCTACTCACCACTCACTAGCATCCGCGTCAATCTGTGGATTCATCTCCAAAAATCTGCGGGAAAAGACTGCTGAGCCACTAACATCTTCAAAGCACCAGGACCATTTCCCGCTGATCTGCGCAGATTTGGGGCGCAGATTTTCGCAGATGATTTTAAGGCATGCTACACAAGCCCATACCAACTCCCTACTTTCCACTCCCTACTCACCACTCACGCCTCACGATTCACGCCTCACGTGAGATTATCATACACTATCTGCAACACCTCCTTACACACTTCAATCTTATCTGCCGGTACGGTTTTCAACGCGTCGTTCAGGGTATCGTCGGCGATCTTCATGGTTTCTTCTTCCAGTTTCTGTGCCTGTTTGGTAAGGTATATCATGTTGATGCGTCGGTCATTTTCAGAAGGCACGCGTTTTACGAGGTTCAGCTTTTCGAGATTATCCACCAGCCTGGTGATGCTTGGTTTGTCGCGGAAAGTAGCGTTGCAGAGTTGTTGTTGGCTTTGCCCATCCTGTTTCCACAGGTGATAGAGAACGCTCCATTGTTCGATGGTGAGGTTGAGTCCTGCCGAGTTAAATCTTTTCTGCAACCGTCTTGCGATGGCGGTGGAGGCTTTACCGGTGATAAAGCTGTACAGTTCCCCCTTCTTAAAATGGTTGTTTGACATATAGTTGTTTGTGCAACTATCCAAATTTAACCATTTTTGTCGAATTGTCAAATCTAATTTGGGAGAGCGTTTTGGGGGTGGAGCTGGGGTTGGAGTGCCGCGTATTGGGTCCGGGGCAAAGGGTTGGGAATCGGTTTATGGCAGTACCCGGTCGGACCGCTTTCCGACCGACCTGGGCAGGTGGTCAATCAATCGTGAATTCATTTGCCTTGCGGCGGTGCCCCTTGTTCCGCCTGCCGACCGGGCGCTGCTGACCAAACATATAGAAGCTCAATGCTTCTTTTATTGCCTGCCGATACTCGCTTACCCGCTATATTGGCAATACACTGTTAGTGGCTGTCTTTTAATAGTACCAATAAAATTTCCTCTTGGTTGTGTCTACCGGAATGTCAACTGGGTCATAAGGGACGCTTATTCGGCTCTGTAAAATTTCTTCAGCTTTGGGTTTTACTTTTTCTCTGAGTCGAATATAGGCAGGACATGGATTTTTCCAAATCTGTTCAATAACTGCTTTGATTATATTTTCCTTGTCAGGCAGGCAGGGATACTTTGGCAAGTTAGTAAGCAAAGTGTCCAAAAGTTGGGCGCTCCTGTCGTTTTGTTGTGCAACCAATGCCTCGATGAAATCTTCAGGAGCAGCCCTATCGGCATTAAATCCGGTAAATCCATGAGGTCTGATTCCTGAAAATTTATAGAATTGCCTGCGATAATACTTCTGTAAAACGTCCAGGTATGCGGTGTCTGGAAACTCTTTCATAAGTCGGAAAGAAACATCGCTCAATTCCCAAACGTGTTGCAATAATTTAGTTTTTATTATTTCGGTATCTTCTTTTTTCTTGAATTTGGCAAGTCCGTAAAGTGCATATTCTATGTCGGAAAACCCTAATTCATAGCCTTCACCATGTACGTCCAGGCGTCTGGGTCGTGTTGCCATGTCTTTTATATATGGGTAGTATTTTTCCTGAGGTTCAATAATTGTAAGAATATTGAAGGCAGACTTTAAATAGTTGTGTTTAGTCAAGACTTTTTCAATAGTCATGTCTCTGGCTTGCGCTGTTTCCCAGGTACTCCTCCCTACTAAATAGTCGGATACCGTTTCAAGCTTAATCCCAAATTCTCCATTATCAGTAGGTACAACTGCTGTGTCATCCAGATGATTCATTATTATATCAAAATGATTGAATGAGCTTCTTTCAAACATTTCCATAATTGCCGTCGCTCTTAATAGGGGATTTTCAGACCTGCCAAGCCGAATTAATTCATCATCAGTGATACCCTTAATTTTTGAACTGTCATGCTGTGTAACCATTCCTATTGTCACTATTTCAATAAGAAAGGGCTGAAGAGAATTCCTGAAATCCTTAATTGCATAAGTTTTGCTCTGTTCGTTATGGCAGGAACAAAGTATAATCATTAGCGTGGGAAGCAGGGAATTTCTTAGTCTAACCATAGAGATTCAATAGTGAGATACAATGATCGTATATTTTCCATAAGATAGCCGCTAACCGATTTCCCGAAATACCCCGGTCGGACCGCTTTCCGACCGACTATAGCTGGAGGTACATAATCAATCTTTTCGCGGATCAGCGCGATGCGGAAATCAAACGCGATTATACTATGGTGTAGGGTATTACGTTGAAGCATTAGCGATGTGGCGGTATTCTGTGTTCCGTCTGCCGGGTGCCGCTGCTGAATAAAGATACAAAAGCTCATTGTTTAACCTGCTGCTTGGCGTTATTCGTCGGCTAGAACCGAAGTTGATTATCAAACAAAAAGCTGAGAAAATGTTCGTCACCTCGCCATATTGCCAATGCAATGTTAACTGCCGTTTGCCGGCACTTGAAATTATGTCGCAATTTTTCCGAGAACTTCATTAACAATATTTTCCAAGTCTGCATTGATATTTGCATGGTTAGAAAAGAACGTCAATGCATAATACTGGTCAGTGAAGTGTTGGGCATTTCCGACGGTATCTTCAAGTTTTATGGGGAATGTCACTAACTTCCCAGCATTTGTTACGTCAGAAATTTTCTTATTTGCAGTCTTTGCGGAGTTTTCAGCATCTTGTGAAATGCCAGGTCTTAAATCTGTGTCATGTAATACGACATAATTAATCTTAAAGGCGTTTAGTACTCTTGCAAAAAATGGAATATTGCCTTTCCCGTTTGCGACTACTACAGTAATATCAATTTCTTCGGTTCTTATTTTAATTTTACCAAGCTTCTTGCAGGTTTCGGTTATTGCAGTCTTATCCTCAGGACCTTCTGCCACAACCACATTCTTTGCAAAGAATAGTTCGTTAACATCTGTGTTTAGTTGCGTTAATCCCTGAAATATTTTTCTGTCAGTAAGTCCATCAAAAGCTGTAGTATCGCAATTCATGACTTTAGTTCCGTCTGTCTTTGTTTTCTTTACTAACGCAATGTTTTCATTTTCATAAACATCAATAAATCTTGGTGAATGTGTTGAATAAATAACCTGTTGTTTAGTTCCAAACTCATTTAACACATCGTAGAACAGTTTGCCTAACTGTGGGTGAATGTAGAGTTCAGGTTCCTCAATAGCAAGAATAATAGGATTGTCTTCAATTTTTGTAGGGTCAGTATTAACCAATTCATTTCTTTCATTTAAAATAAGCGTTTGAATTAGTGAAAACACTATACATCTTTGCAGTCCATGACCTTTCAAGAGTACATCAGTTTCTATGCCATCATCAATTGTTAGTTCAACTCCTTTTGAAAAAATTGTTTTTACATCTTCCGTAAGCACTTTAAGGGAGACTTTCTCAACGGAAGGCATAAGCCTAGAAAGCAGGTCTTTTATCTTTGTTTCAATGACGCCAATGCTGGCTAATCTGTCTTCCGTATTTGGGTCGGGAGTTTTTTTCTCATTTAAGAGTTGTTCGATTGTAGCAAGCGCTTTTTCAATCTTTTGATAGCTAGGGTCTAATTTTAAAATGCGGTCAGAAAGGTCTGCCATCAGTTTCCTGAATGTAGTATTACTTGACCTCTTATCAATTTCATCAGAATAATCAGTAATAGCTTTTAGCAAGTAAAATTTAGGTAAACTTGCTACCACATTACTTGCAAGACCAAGAGTTTGTGTAGCACTAAGGTCAGGAGCATCATATTCTATTTCATTTTCACTTAAGTATCTAGACAACGCTTTTTTGAAAATCGCGGCAGTACAAGCACCATTTTCAATAAAATAATCAGGTAACCCTTCACTTTCTACAATTTCTTTCCACTTGGGTCTGTCTCCTTTTGCTTCTTTTATCTTTTTCTCTGATAGAAACCATTGCGTAGGTTCTGCTTGGTATCCATGAAATTCATTTTTTATTGTTTCCTTTTGGGTCTTAGGGTCGATTTCTATCCATATATGTTTTTCAAGTGTTAACTCATCATTAAGTAGATACGGCTTCCAAATTTTCTGCAACGAAGGAGAGGATAGTTTGAATTTAGCCTTAATAATTATTTTCTGTGTTTTATCATTGAAGTCTTCTGGCTTAGTACCTCCAGAACTGGCAGATAGAAAGGCTTCTATTGCAGAAAGAATATTTGATTTGCCACAGTTGTTTTCTCCTAGTATAGATTGAAAAGAACTGATTTTGAAACTGTCAATAGATTTAACTGACCGATAATTTGAAATTGATAATTCAATTATTTTCATTCGGAAGCTAGGTTTAGTTATTCGTTTAACAAATTAGTCATTTGATCTTTTGTTACTATTAGAAAATTGGTTGTGTCGTATGTGTTCTTGCCAACTCGTTTTAAGAATGCTAAGTAATTTAATATTCGTATAAATGTCCTGAAGGACTTGTCTGAATAAGCAATTCCAATCCCAACTCTACCAAGAGAAGCGGCGTTTATTAAACTGCCCATTATATGCTTTTTGGAATTTTCATTCTCAATTTCAATAGCCAAAAAACATCTAGCGTTTTGATTTGTTGTAACCAGTCTCTCAAAAGTTGGAATTCTTACTTCATTCAAGTATGGCTCTTCACCCAAATTGTTTACATGCAAATCAAATAAGCTTCGCAAGAATGGTCTTACATTTCTTGCTCGAGTTAATCTATTATATTCTTGCATTTGGTTATAGCCCGGTTGAATACTGAATGGTCCAACGGCAATGTCAACTCTCGGTGAGTAATGATTTCTATAGCCCTCGAATGCCGTCCACTCATTTTTTACTTCAAGCCCTGTCAATTTTTGTGCTATTCGAGGCAGAATTAATTGTTGGTATTCTTTGGTTTTCATTACTTGTCTGTGAGTGTTATGAGGTCGTCAATGAATGGCTGCCAACTCATAAATATGCGCAACAACAATAGAACAATTAAATCTCCACGTCTCTGCCTATCATTTTTCTATAAAAGCATTGCATACTATGAATATAGGTCAATACGATCGAAGGCGAGGAGTTCGTTGCCGCCCACAACATTAAAATACAATTATTATTGAATATGAAGATAATTTGGATACAAATTATTTCTCATTAGTAAATGATGCCTGCCGGCAAACAGTTTGATGCCAGCGCGATCGTGCCGTTTACGGCAACCCGTAGTGCCTGCAATTCAGTTCTCTCACAGTAATCAGCCCAGCTTCAACACCTTCTACCTCAAATGTGCTGAGAAGTGGAGAAGCTGTGCCCGTTGGTGCCAATTTCATCTGAAAACCAATAGATAAGCGCCTGTTGTTGGCCACGCATAGATCAATTCTATGCCAGGTCGTGGGGTGGGTGTGGATTGCTGAATGGAGGGGGATAGGATTCCTTGTCCGGGCGGGGCCCTTGCCGGTGAAGAGACAGTCAAGCCCGGGTCAGTATCCTATTACTTGCAGGCGAGCTCCCGGAGGTTCAAAGTCCGCGTTATCTCTGCTTATTGCTCCAATGTCAACAAACACCTTATTCATTTTACTTAAGGTATTTATCCTTTAAATGCTTTTTATACTCAGCTGTAGATTCCTGACCATGTTGACCCACCATTCCTGACCATGTTGACCCACCATTCCTGTTTATGTTGACCCACCGTTCCTGCA
>CAYMZZ010000017.1:0-93446 GCA_964395095.1 uncultured Citrobacter sp. | reverse complement strand
CTACTTACTACTTACTACTTACTACTTACTACTTACTACTTACTACTTACTACTTCCCACTCACGCCTCACGATTCACGCCTCACAAACCACACTTCCCCCGGATCATCAAAATCGCCATTATAGTTGATAAATAACTCTTCGCCGGCAATAATGGCCCTCACCGTCCGGATCCGAATTAGTTTTTCTTCGTAATCCATTTCATATTCGCAATTGGAAGGGCATTGGTGATTATATACGGGCACAAAACCCAGGGCCATCGCACATTCACTACGATCTTCTCCCCATTCAAAAATATAATCGTGCAGCAGGGTCTGATCCAGCAGTGGACGGTCTTTGGCTGGAAGCACAATTACCGGTGCCACTTCAATGATCACCGAAGCGGGAATATCTTCCGTTGCGAACATGCCCCTGCCATGGGTGGCACTTTCTCTCATTTCTAACATGCCATAAAATTATGGATTCCGCTATTTTTGTAGCATGCCCGAAGAACTGGATGAACAGTTATCGCTGCAAGAGCAGTTTGAAGCAGTTATCCTTAAGGAAGATAAGCTGCAGATCCGCGATTTTCTGAATCAGCAGAATATTGCGGACGTGGCCGAGCTGGTCTATGAATTTCCTGAGTATGAAAGCCAGATCGTGGCCAATATGTCGGTGCATCGGGCTGCTTCTGTATTCAAGATCCTCGAATTCCCCACGCAGAAAAGGATCATCCAGACCCTTCCGCCCAATACCATCGCCTCCCTGCTCAACGAGCTTCCGGCCGATGACCGTACCGACTTCCTGGAAGAACTGCCCAGCAATGCGGTGCGGGAACTGATCAAGCTGCTGGATCCCGATGAACGAAAGATTACATTGTCGCTGCTCGGTTACCCGGAAAACAGTATCGGCCGCCTGATGACACCGGACTATGTGTATGTGTACCCCGACAATACCATCGAGGAAGTATTTGCTACCATACGCAAATACGGAAAAGATAGCGAGACCATCAACGTAATTTATGTCATCAACGATAAAGGCGAACTGCTCGATGATATCCGCATCCGCGATTTCATTCTCAGTCCGCCTGATAGCCTCGTTTCGGAATTGATGGATAACCGCGTCGTTGCCCTGCAGGCCTACGATGATCAGGAAACGGCCAGCGAAGTGTTTAAGATGAATAACCGAGTCGCCCTTCCCGTTGTCAGCAACAGCAACAAGCTGCTGGGAATTGTTACGATTGATGATATGCTTTGGGTTGCCGGTGAAGAGTTTGGAGAAGACATGCAAAAAATGGGGGGTACCGCGGCACTGGAGGAGCCTTATATTGAAATGCCGCTATTCAATCTTTACAAAAAAAGAGTAATCTGGCTGATCATCCTGTTTTTTGGAGAGTTGATGACCATCTCGGCCATGCACCAGTTTGAAGAAGAAATTTCCAAAGTGGTAATACTGGCCACTTTCATCCCCCTGATCATATCCAGTGGAGGCAATAGTGGTTCACAGGCTTCTACCCTTATCATCCAGGCCATGGCGCTGGGAGAAGTCACCATTCGCGACTGGTGGCAGATTATGCGGCGGGAAATCATTTCCGGTTTCATGCTGGGGCTCACCCTTTGCCTGATCGGCCTGGGTGTCATTATCAGTTGGCATTTCTTTTCACCGGAAACATTTGGCCCGCATTATCTGCGTATTGGGCTAACGGTAGGCTGTTCCCTGATCGGCATCGTATCATGGGGGTCTTTAATGGGCTCCATGCTGCCGCTGCTATTGAAACGGCTGGGTGCCGACCCTGCGGCCTCCTCCACCCCTTTTGTGGCCACCCTGGTGGATGTGACCGGATTACTGATCTATTTTTCAGTAGCTTATATGATGCTAAGCGGCACCCTGCTCTGATTGCGGTATCTTGCAGGCAGTCAATCGTTTGCATAAGCAGCAAATAAATTGTACATTCGCAACTCACTAAAATTCAAGCCTTATGTGTGGAATTGTTGGATATACCGGACCCAGGGAAGCCTATCCGATTGTGATTAAAGGATTGAAACGCCTGGAATACAGGGGATACGACAGCGCCGGAGTGGCTCTCCAGAACGGAGACTTAAAAGTTTATAAAAAGAAAGGAAAAGTTGCAGACCTGGAAGAATCTGTTGTTGGCACCAACCTGCATTCGCGGGTTGCCATCGGACATACCCGCTGGGCCACCCATGGCGAACCCAGCGACAGAAATGCTCACCCCCATCTCTCCGCCAGTGGTAAACTGGCCATGATCCATAATGGAATTATCGAGAATTATGCCCAACTGAAAAATGAACTGATCCGCAAAGGTTACCAGTTTAAAAGTGATACCGATACGGAAGTGCTGCTGAATTTCATCGAAGAAATTCAAAACAAGAACGAATGTGGCCTGGAAGAAGCGGTACGCATCGCACTCAAACGCGTGGTGGGCGCCTATGTTATTTTGTTGATGGATGCCGAAGATCCCGGTACCATCATCGCCGCGCGAAAAGGTAGTCCGCTGGTGATTGGCGTAGGCAAAGGAGAGCATTTTCTGGGTTCCGACGCCTCCCCCATGCTTGAATACACCAAAGAAGTAGTGTATGTAAACGATTATGAGCTGGCGATTGTGCGCCCCGACGAGCTGATCCTGAAAAACCTGGGCAATGAGAAAATTACGCCCTATGTGCAGAAGCTGGATATTGACCTGGCAGCGATAGAAAAGAATGGCTACGAGCATTTCATGCTCAAAGAAATATTTGAGCAGCCGCAAACGATCTATGACTGCCTGCGCGGTCGTTTGGATGCTGAGGCCGGCACCATTACCATGAGCGGCATACAGCAATATGCCGAACAAATCATGAATGCGAACCGCATCATCATGATTGCCTGCGGTACCAGTTGGCATGCGGGTCTGGTAGCGGAATACATTTTTGAAGAACTCTGTCGCATCAATGTGGAAGTGGAATATGCTTCCGAATTCCGATATCGGAACCCGGTGATCAATGAAGGGGACGTGATCATCGCCATTTCGCAAAGTGGCGAAACGGCCGATACGCTGGTTGCCATTGAAACGGCGAAGGCAAAAGGCGCCATCATTCTCGGTGTGGTGAATGTAGTGGGATCATCCATAGCCAGGGCATCGCATGGCGGCGCTTATACGCATGCAGGTCCCGAAATTGGCGTGGCCAGCACCAAGGCCTTTACGGCGCAGCTCGCTGTACTCACCATGATTGCCCTGAAAATCGCACATACAAAGGGAACGATCAGCCAGGAGCGGTATATGCACCTGCTTCGGGAGTTGAATGAAGTGCCCGAAAAAGTGGAGCGCGTACTAAAAGCCGCACCCGCTATTGAAAAACTGGCAGAAAAATACAAGGATGCTACCGATTTTCTTTACCTCGGAAGAGGATACAATTTTCCCGTGGCACTGGAAGGCGCTTTGAAGTTGAAAGAAATCTCCTATATCCATGCCGAAGGTTATCCCGCGGCTGAAATGAAACATGGCCCCATCGCGTTGGTAGATGAAACCCTGCCCGTCGTATTCATCGCTACCAAAGATCCTTATCACGAGAAAGTAGTGAGTAATATGCAGGAAATCAAGGCAAGAAAAGGCCAGGTAATATCCGTAATTACAGAAGGCGATGAACACTCCCGTGAACTATCGAACGATGTGATGGAAATTCCCGAAGCGGATGAAATTGTCGCACCTATGCTGAGTGTGGTACCCCTCCAGTTGCTGGCCTATTATATTGGGCTCGCGCGCGGACTGGATGTAGACAAGCCAAGAAATCTCGCCAAATCCGTTACCGTGGAGTAAATTTATCTATACAACACATAGCCCAGCCCGTGCCCCAATGGCCGGGCTTAGCTTTTGATGCCTGAAACCTAAGTGACTGCCCAATGAACAATATTACAAAGACGCCCCTATCCCAACTGGGTTACCAATTCATCAAAAAAGAATGGCTGCCGCCAGGTAAGGACGAATATCATCTGCGTTATGAACAGAATCCTGATGCGGGCCCCTATCGCTCACTGACCCCTGATGAGATCGTGATCCTTACGCACAACGGAAATGTATCGGGCGACTGGAGCAAAGTGTTGGTGCAGGATGCTTTTGATCCCCACCTCGTGCAGCAGTGCAAGTTTTACGGCCTGGTACGTATCGGAAGACTGGAGCCATTTTACCTGCAGTTTCACGATCTCCGTTTGCCCGTAGGATTATACAATAGCTGCATTATCAGTTGCGATATTGGGGATCATGTCGTCATCAACAACGTCAACTACCTGAGTCATTATATTGTGGGCAATGAAGTGATGCTGGTGAACGTAAACGAGATGGAAGTAACCGACCATGCGAAATTTGGCAATGGAATTATCAAGGAAGGGGAATCGGAATCCGTACGGATCTGGATGGAACTTTGCAACGAAAATGCCGGCCGCAAAGTGCTGCTTTTTGATGGCATGCAAACAGGCGATGCCTGGCTATGGACCCGCTTTCGCGACGATGAGAAGCTGATGGCGCGCCTGCAGTATTTCACCGAAAAGAAATTTGACCGTCGTCGTGGTTACTATGGCCGGATTGGCGACCGCAGCATCGTGAAAAATACACGGATCGTGAAGGACTGCAGCATCGGAACCGATGCCTATATAAAAGGAGCCAACAAGCTAAAGAACCTGACCATCAACTCGTCGGCCGACGCGCCCACACAGATTGGAGAAGGTTGCGAAATGGTGAATGGAATTATAGGCTATGGCTGCAAGGCTTTTTATGGCGTGAAGGCCGTACGGTTTATTCTCGCTTCGCATTCGCAACTTAAGTATGGAGCACGACTTATCAACTCTTTCCTCGGCGATAATTCCACCATCTCCTGCTGCGAAGTGTTGAACTCCCTGATATTTCCGGCCCATGAGCAGCACCATAATAATTCCTTTCTTTGCGCCAGCCTGCTCAGCGGACAAAGCAATATGGCTGCGGGTGCCACGATTGGCTCCAACCATAATTCGCGCGGCGCGGATGGAGAGCTGATCGCCGGACGTGGATTTTGGCCAGGCCTTTGCGTGAGCCTCAAACATAATTCCAAATTTGCCAGCTACACCCTGATCGCCAAGGGCGATTTCCCCGTAGAACTGAATATCACCCTCCCCTTTAGCCTGGTGAGTAATGATCAAAGCCGCGACCGGCTGCTGATAATGCCCGGCTACTGGTTTATGTACAATATGTATGCGCTGGCCCGCAATGTACACAAGTACGCGAGCCGCGATAAAAGAGGCTTCAAGAATCAGTACCTGGAATACGAATACCTGGCACCAGACAGCGTGAATGAGCTTTTTGAAGGTCTCGATTTTCTGGCGCTCGCGGTGGGAGAATCCCTGCAAAAAACGCCCAGCCGCAAAGCCCTGCCCGAGACATTGATGCGACAGGGTCATAAAATCCTGCAGTCGGATACAAAACTGGACAAGAAAGAAATACTGGCCCGTAATGTGGAGAACAGCAAACGAAAAGTGCAGATCCTGAAAGCGGCAGAAGCCTACCAGCTTTTCAGGGAACTGATTCGCTACTATGGCTGTATCCAACTTATTGCCTTTATGGAAGCTGAGAAGAACTATTCGGTAAAAAATATCATCAGGAAACTGGGGGAGGCGAAACGCGAGCATTTTGTAAACCTGGGCGGACAATTGATGCCTTATAGCTCCTTGCAGCAACTGATCAAAGGAATCAAGAATGAATCTATTGGAAGCTGGGATGAGGTTCATGCCTTTTATCATGATTGCAGCGATATCTATTTCCGGCAAAAGCAGGAGCATGCATTTGCTTCGCTGCTTGAATTAATGGGCTGGAATGCCAAACAATTCACCCCGGCCCGGCTTAAATCTCTTCTGAAAGAAGCGCTCAAAACGCGTCGCTGGATGCTGGCCAATATCCGCGATTCAAGAGCCAAGGATTATGAGAATCCATTCCGGCAGATGGTATATGAAAGCCAGGCTGAGATGGAGAAGGTAATCGGCAAGCTAAGCGACAATAGCTTTATCCTGGCCCAGGAAGAGGACATGACGGCCTTTGAAAAGCAGGTAGAAAAAGTCCGGAAACTCATCAAAGAATAAGGCAATTGCTTTTGACGACAATGATCAGGTAGTGGCGAACTGAGGCGTTTGTGTACCTGTCCACCAGAGTCTGCACTGATTAAAGTTATAATGGATGATTTCTGATTCAACTATCAAACAGAAATCCGTTTGCCGATTAGTTGAAGTCTATTCCCTTTTACTGAACCGAAGCCGTTCTATAAAAATGTTGCCGCGATAGAGAATAAGCAAATACTCCCCTGCCGGTAATCCGGCAACCGGTATCGCATAGTCCTTTTGCGCCGCTGAGCCCTGACGCTGCATCAGCCAGTATTCCTTTCCATCCATACCCAGGCAACGAATATGGAAGGGCTGCGGACCGCTGCGCCAACGCAGCCAAAGCCGGTCACCTGCCGGGTTCGGATAAAGCAAGGGTTGGTTGATACCCCTGCCGGTCCAGGTTATGTGTAGTTGTGGGCTATATACAGGCTCCATACCCGGCTCCTGGATTTCCAGTATAAAACCAAATGTGCCGGATTGCCCCAATTGGTACCGCGTCCGAAAACGCGATGTCGACGGCGATATTCGCAACAGGCTATCCCAAATCCACTGCGTTCTTCCAAATTGCCGCATACCTAACCTGAACCGTGTACGCGCCCCCGGTCTTTCGGCGCATTGCCAGTCAAAGTCGATTATTCCCGTCTCGCTCAGACGGGCCGTGAACGAAAGCAGGTGGAAGGGAAGCGGGTTAACGGAACCGTCTGTATGGCTGCCTAAGGTGAAATAGTGCAGGGAAGTAGACATCGTGGCGGCATAGAGCCTGCCGCTAATCCAGGGTGGTTGTGCTGTTGCCTGATCAAAACCTGCCCGCCCTTTGGAAACCCATTGGCCATCTTCCCTGGCAGCCAACAGCAGGCTCGCCGAGTCTTTCACAAAGCTGGCATAACCGGCAAATAGCGAAATCTGCCTTGGGAGAACGGATGTTGCGGAAAACAACTCCCAGTATTCCACTCCACTGATATGGTGCAGGCTGTCGGCCAATGGACCCGCCACCCCTGCTGTACTTTGCGGGTTGGCCCGATGGTATTGGGCATAAAAACTATCCGTATCGGCACCCTGTTGATGAATGCCAATCGGCGCAAAGATTCCACCCACTCCAATCGGAAACACAAAGGGATTCGCGCCTATCCAACCCATTCGGCCATCTACAAAACTGCTTTCGGAAGCATGCTGTACCAAGGCCGGCGAGCGCATCCATAATATCGCATTTCCCAGTGTTGTAACTTTGCCGAGTTCGAGATTAAGATGCCCTGGCAGAAAAAGGGTGTCGACCAATGTTATTCCCGCCGCGTTATTAATCACCAGGTTGATTTGACCCTGCCATTGACCTTTACCTGCCATCACCTGCGGTTGATTGCCCTTCATTTGCCAGGTCGACAAACCTGTGGCACCGGTTTGCAGAACTCTTCCGTGGCAATAAAGGTTTCCCGACAGCCAGATCGCGGATGGATTGGCGCCATTGGCTATATTGAATGTGCCTCCTGAATCGATTCGACAGTCGCCCCCAATTTCAATATGACTCACGTTGCTTCCATAACTGAACTGTGCGGCGCTCTTAATATGTAAGCCGGAGCGAACCTGTAAGGGGTTAATGCCTGCGCCGGTATAGGTTTTGCTGACGCCCGCAGCAAGGGCGGAAAAAACAAGATGGCCATATATCCGGTTGCTGACAGATACGGTATAGGCCGCAGCTCCGGGCACGTCGAACTCGAAGATGCCCGCCTCTGTTCCGGCATCTACAGCCAATCGTGACACCAACCCTGCCGTATGCCCCCTTTCTGTTCGATGAATATAATGGCCACCATTTTCTATCCGGAAAAAGCCCTCACCGGATACGGATACCGGCGTACCACTCGCTGCGCCGGAAGCGTTGATCAATACGGCACGGTCACCAAGGCTGATCGCCGGACCCGATGCGCTTGCCTGCAAAGCCGGTGTTGCTGTATTGGTATTGGGCAGTATTAAAGTAATGCTGTCGGGAAAGGCGGGCTGAATCTGCAGTTGAAGCACGACCACCATAGTATCTCCGGACGGCAATAGCACGGTATAGTTTCCCGGTACAAAGCTATGATCTATCAATACCCTGTCAGCAGGGCCGGGTAGCTGGTTGTTCTCCCAGTTCAGCGGGTCCGACCACAAACCATTGCCAGCCTCGCCATCCCACCGGATTTGAGCCCATAGCAAAAGGGGAAATAAATATACCCACAGCAAACAACACATCTTACGCATGGCCTGGATGATTGTTCCTGCAGGTGTACTGGTGATAAAGCAAATCTATATCATCAATAAAGAAAAGCCATGGGAAAATCAACGCCGGTTATCGGGAAAAACAACGGCATCATCCGATGAAAAAACGGAGGGGCCTCTGTGGATTTTTCCACGAAATCTCTTACCTTATTTTTTCCGAAAGAATATCCGGATGGGCACACCTGTTAAATCAAATTGCTCCCGCAACTGATTTTCAAGATAATTGCGATAGGGCGTCTTGATATCGTCGGGGAAATTGCAGAAAAAGGCGAAAGAGGGCGTAGCCGTGGGCAATTGCGTTACAAATTTGATCTTCACCTGGTGCCCGCGCACCACCGGCGCATGGTATTGTTCCACCGCTTTCAGCATTACATCATTCAATTTGGAGGTCGGTATCTTGCGTCGACGATTCTCGTATACTTCCAGGGCCGCTTCCACCGCTTTGAAGATTCTTGTTTTTTCCTTTGCGGAAATAAAAAGAATGGGCACATCATTGAAGGGTGCCAGCCTTCGCTTCAACTCCTCGGCATAATCGCGCGCGGTATTGGTTTCTTTTTCCAACAAGTCCCATTTGTTGACCAGTACCACCACGCCCTTGCCTTTTCGTGCCGCCAGGCTATAGATATTCAAATCCTGTTGCGTGATCCCTTTTTCCGCATCGAGCAGCAGCAGGCATACATCCGCTTCATCGAGTGCCTTGATCGCCCGGATCACGCTATAGAATTCCAGGTCTTCATGCACTTTGGTCTTCCGTCGGATACCGGCGGTATCAATCAGTACAAATTCTTTTTGGAACAGGTTATAGTGGGTATGAATAGTATCGCGGGTGGTGCCGGCAATATCACTTACAATGGTACGCTCCTGCCCGATAAGGGCATTCAGCAGCGAGGATTTACCTACATTGGGTTGCCCGATGATGGCGAATTTGGGCAGGGCCTGCTCATCTTCTTCTTCCTCCGAGGCCGGAGCGGGGGGCATTAGTTCGGTAAGCGCGTCGAGGAGTTCACCCGTTCCGCTACCGCTGGCAGCGGCGAGAAAAAAGATATGCTCGAATCCCATGCTGTAAAATTCCATCGCTTCCAGCATGCGATCATTATTATCCACCTTATTCACGGTGAGAAAAACGGGCTTGGTGCTACGGCGCAATACATCCGCCATGCTATCGTCGAGATCGGTACGGCCGGTTTGCGCATCTACCATAAAGATGATGGCATCGGCTTCCTCCACCGCGATCAGCACCTGCCGCGCAATTTCTTTTTCAAATATGTCTTCACTACCAGCCACAAAACCTCCGGTATCCACCACGTTGAAGGTCTTGCCATTCCAGTCGGCTATGCCATATTGCCGGTCGCGTGTAACGCCGCTTACATCATCCACAATAGCCTTGCGCTGCTCGAGCAGGCGATTGAAGAAAGTACTTTTTCCCACATTGGGCCGACCGACAATTGCGACTGTGAATGACATGAAAACTGTTTTTATTGATACACCGAGATACGTGAGTCGTGAGGCGTGAATCGTGAATCGTGAGGCGAGAGGCGCGGGAAGCTTTCATTTCAAAAAGACACCCATTACCTGAGAATACCCGCACAAGACCACAAAACCCATCCGTTCCCTACCCGCACAATTTCTTACCTCAACACCAACCTATCCTAAATAAATTAAACCTTAAACCTTAAACTTTAAACTCTCCCCCTCACGCCTCACGATTCACGCCTCACGATTCACGCTCAATACCCATACTCCCGCAAATACAACTCATTGTCCCTCCATTTCGGCTTCACTTTCACGAACAATTCCAAAAATACCTTTTGTTCCAGAAATGCCTCCATATCCTGGCGGGCCAGGGTTCCGATTTTTTTGATCATGCTGCCCTTCTCCCCTATCAGGATTACCTTCTGTGTTTCGCGGTTGACGATGATGTCGGCGACAATCTTGATCAGGCTTTGTTTTTCCTGGAATTCCCGAACCATCACGGTGGTATGGTAAGGAATCTCGTCGCCGCAAAGTTCATAGATCTTTTCGCGGATCATTTCCCCCACAAAAAAGCGGCTGGGCAGGTCGCTCAGCTCATCGGTGGGATAGAAGGGTTCACCTTCCGGCAGCCATTCCAGAACCGGTGCCAGGAAATCGCCGGGGGTAATGCCGGCAATGGCCGAAACCCGCATCACTTTCTTGCAATAGGGTTTGGCCGAAAAAAAATCTTCCGCCTCGCGAATATGATTCTCCTTTGCCCGGTCAATCTTGTTCAATACCACGATGGCCGGCACTTTCAACCTCAGGGCCTCAAACACTTCATGCGAAGCCTGCCAGTCGTCGTTCACATCTACCAGCAGCAGGGCCAGGTCCGCATCTTCAAGCGCACCCTTTACGGCCAGCATCATTTTCTCATGCAGCTTGTAACGGGGATCAATAATACCCGGCGTATCCGAAAGTATGACCTGGTAATCCGGAGCGCTTAAAATGCCTTTGATACGATGCCGGGTTGTTTGCACTTTGTGCGATACAATGGCCAGCTTTTCCCCGATCAATGCGTTGAGCAGGGTGCTCTTGCCCGCGTTGGGCCGGCCAAAAATATTCACAAAGCCGACTTTCATGAGTTTGCCTCCGGAAGATATCAAATAAAAAAAAGGCAAGATCGCTCTTGCCCTGGTTGGTTGCGAGGGGGAGGATCGAACTCCCGACCTTCGGGTTATGAGCCCGACGAGCTACCGCTGCTCTACCTCGCGATGTGGGGTGCAAAGGTAAGGGGATTCTCCACTCCTGCCAAATTATCTGGCAAAATATATTGGGCATGAAATTCGTTATAGTATAACCAATCAATCACAAACCTAAACCCTGAGTATGAAAAAACAATGGATGGCCGGCCTCGCAGTTTTGTTCCTGGTTTCCGCCTGCAAAAAGGACGATGATGAAGGATGCGCGATCAATACGGAAAATATTGTAGGCACTTATACGCTTCAGTCGCTGACCGTTTCCGGGATTGATGCCAGGGATTTATTTTTTGACGATTGTGAACAGGACAATGAGGTTGTATTGAATGCCAATGGTACCTACCAGTCTGTAGATGCAGGTGTGGCCTGCGATCCTCCCGGCAACGCTTCCGGCAACTGGAACCTTTCCGGTAACCTGCTCAGCATCGACCTATTTCCCGAAACCCTGGAGTTGGAGGACTTTGATTGTACCAATCTCCGCGGTTCCGCGATGTATATGGGTCAGGAAATAAAAGTAACCCTTCGCAAAAAATAGTTGAAACACTTTTTTCAGCACGATACTTTCTTTGAAAACAAAAGCCAAATGCCTGTAGCATTTGGCTTTTGTTTTCAAAGAAGTTGTTATCGTTTGGCGACGGTGCTGGCGCCACTTGTTTTCAAATCACGGATCATGGCATCCCCGCGGTAATAAATATCACTGGCGCCGCTGGCTCGTACCGACAACTCTTTTTGCACGGTAATCCGGATATCGCTGGCCCCGCTGGCTTCCGCGTCACAATATTGTATGGCCAGGTCATAGCCTTTGAAATTGCTCGCCCCGCTGGCATCGATTTTCAGGTTTTGAATTTTCCCGGTGAGGCGGGCATCCGAAGCGCCACTCTGGTTGATACGGGCTTCCTCAAAATCCACATCGCCTTTGAGATCGCTGGCTCCGCTCAGCTCAATTTTCACCGTCCCACCTTTCCAGGTCTCCATCAGGCGGGCATCGGAAGCGCCATGCAGCGTGAGGGAATTGAGCGATTTATACGAAATATAAGCCCTTAGCCGCATGTTGCGGGCATTCCAGTATTTTGATTTTGATTTTAAATCAATATGCAATACCCCATTGACCACCTTTACGGTTATATCCTGGATGTATTCATTTCTCGATGCACTCACACCTACTGACTCCTCCGTGCCATTGGTCAGGTACACATCGAATCCGCCCGACACTTCCACACCGGTGAAACCCGAAACCTCCCTCAATTGTATATTCTCATCCTTGATGGTCGTTTGGGCGGTGGCGCTGGCCTGCAGTAGAAGAATGGCAGCCAACATTCCTAAAATTTTCCGCATAGCTGATACATTTTATGCTGTAATACGGTGGGGTTAAAAAAATGTTACAGACCATTTGATTTTTTTTGGCTTAATTTTGCGCCAGTTCTTGCAAACGAAAGCTTTGTAAGTTTTCAGTGTTCCCGGGGTGTTCGTGTGCGGCCAGCCGTCACGATCTGAGATTATACCCGTAAACCTGATCAGGGTAATGCCTGCGCAGGGAAGGAGGTCAGTTTTGCCCTTTCTCCAACAGCATTTCCCTCTCATTTTTTAACCTTAAATCGAAAAAAAATGAAGAGGATTGCATGGTTCGGCTGCATTATGTTCACAGCCATAACCGGTTATTCCCAAGAATCGCCCGCCGACAGTTTTTATGCCCTTTCGCCCGTGGAGGTCAAAGCCATCCGCGCCGCAGAAACGGCACCATTTTCCAAAACCAACCTGAGCAAACAGGAGATCCGAAAGCTCAACCTGGGGCAGGACCTCCCCTTTTTGCTCAACCAAACTCCCTCTGTGGTAGCCAATGCCGATGCAGGGAATGGTATCGGCTATACCGGTATTCGCATCCGGGGAACCGACGCCACGCGCATCAATATCACCCTCAATGGTATTCCCTTTAATGATGCGGAGAGCCAGGGCAGCTTTTTTGTAAACCTGCCCGATTTTGCTTCCAGCGTGAATACCATCCAGATCCAGCGTGGGGTGGGAACTTCCTCCAATGGAACAGGTGCTTTTGGTGCCACCGTAAGCCTTTCCACCCATGAGCAAAACCGGGAAGCTTATGGCGAAATCATCAATGGCTATGGTTCCTTCAATACCTGGCGGCATACGGTGAAAGCGGGTACGGGTCTGATCAATGAGAAATTCAGCCTCGACGCGCGCCTGAGCCGGATCAGCAGCGATGGCTTTATCGACCGGGCCAGCAGCGATCTCCAGGCTTTTTACCTATCGGGTGCCTGGCTGGGTAAGTCGCAATCGCTACGCCTGAATATTTTTTCAGGAAAGGAAAAAACCTACCAGGCCTGGAATGGCATTCCCGCCTGGCTCATCAAGGAAGACCGCCGCTACAACTCCAGCGGCACCGACCGGCCGGGGGAACCTTACGACAACGAAACGGACAATTATACCCAAACCCATTACCAGCTCTTCTTTGATCAGAACCTGGGCCGATTCTGGAAATTCAATACCGGACTCTTCCTCACCCGCGGCAAAGGCTATTATGAAAATTACCGGGGCGGCGAAGCCTTTGAAGACTATGGCCTCAACCCTATTGTTGTAGAGGGCAACCTGCTGGAAGAAACCGATCTTGTACGGCAAAAATGGCTCGACAATCATTTCTATGGCCAGATCTTTTCCGCGCAATACGAAAAGGGACGGCACCAGGTGACCCTTGGTGGCGGATGGAGTATTTATGACGGCTTGCATTTTGGCGATATCGTATGGGCTAAATATGGTTTTGATGAAGGTTTCCGCTATTATGATGTGGATGCATTGAAAAAAGACCTGAACCTGTATGCAAAATGGCAGTTTCCCATCGGAAAATTCTTCCATGGTTTCGCCGATTTGCAGTACCGACATGTTGCTCACGACATGAATGGCTTCAGCGATAATCCCTCCCTGCTGATCGACCGCCGATTCAATTTTGTGAACCCGAAAGCCGGTGTTTCCTACCAGCAGGGGCCCTGGCAGGCCTATCTGAGCTATGCGGTCGCCAATAAGGAGCCCAACCGCGATGATTTTGAAGCTGGCCTGGAAAATCAGCCAAAGCATGAAACCCTGCACGATATTGAATCAGGCCTCACGCACCGTGGCAAAAGGCACCAACTGGGCGTTACGTTTTATTATATGCGTTACCGCAATCAATTGGTGCTGACCGGGCAGATCAATGATGTGGGTGCCTATACCCGCGTGAATGTGCCCAACAGTTTCCGGATGGGGATGGAATGGCAGGGGCAATATCAGTTCAATCCCCAATTCCTCATCACCGGTAATCTTTCACTCAGTGAAAACAGGATCCGCGCTTTCACCGAATACCTGGATGAATACAATGCCGATTTTGACTGGATCGGCCAGTCGGCTATTGAGCACAGGGATACGCGCATCGGTTTTTCACCGGGTGTAATTGCCAACCTGGGCCTGCACTGGCAGGCTTCCGATGCCCTGAACCTGGCTTTGATGAATAAATATGTAGGAGAGCAATACCTCGACAATACCGAAAACCGCGAACGCAGGCTGGAGGCTTTTCATACCCAGGACCTGCGTATACAATACAAAGTAAAGGACCTGGTATTTAAGGAATGGGATTTCACCTTTCAACTCAATAACCTGCTCAACCGGAAATACGAACCCAACGGTTACACCTATGCCTATGTGTACGACGGGGCTGTTGTAGCCGACAACTACTATTATCCCATGGCGGGAACGAATTTCATGTTCCTCGTGAGCGTAAAACTCTAAATTAAAATCCCTTCTTCATCGGCAAGCCGATGAAGAAGGGATTTTAAGTATTTGCAGGTTGAGAGGAGGAATGATGGTTACTACCGGGCGAATTTTTCTTCCCAGGCCAGCATGCCACCTACCAGGTTTTTGGTATTGGTAAATCCCATGGTATCGAGTATCAGGCAGGCCTGTCCGCTACGATTGCCACTACGGCAATACACAATCAGCTCTTCGTTTTTCAAAGCCTCCAGTTCATCTACCTGCATGGTCTGGATCTTTCCCAGCGGAATCAGGGTGCCGCCGATATTGAAGGCCTGGTGTTCGTGCGGTTCGCGCACATCCACAATATGGAGCTTTTCGCCGGCATCCATTCTTTGCTTCAGTTCTTCGGGAGTTATGGTTTGCATATTATTCTTTTTAATTGATTAAAGGTCTTCAGGTCTTGCCGCTTCTTCGGGCAGGGGGCGATAAGTTGTGTCCATCACGGGACGCTCCGTTTGCAGCTTGATGTCCATCAACTGACCGGATCGGATGTAGCGATAGCGACTATCGGGCCCAAGCCTTTCCGGGCTTTGCCAGTAAATATAGGCATTGCAGGTATCCGTTACATCGGGATCGGCCAAAACCACACCGAAGTAGATGCCGGAACTTTCGATCTGTGTTTTGGCTTCGCAGTAGGTTTTCCCCACCAGCATGGGTACGATAAATTGCCGGTCGCCAAGTCCATCGCCGAGTACGAGATCGATTTCGCTTCCCATCCTGATCTTGGTACCCGGCGTAATTTTAGCACCATCAAACAGTTGCTCCAAAACGGCGTTCTTCGCGAAGTCGGGACGGAAACTGGTATCGCCCACGCGAAGATTGTAATTCTTCAGCGTCATCTCCGCGCTGCGATAGCTGGAGCCCACTATATTCGGCATTTCTATCAGGGGTGGCACGGAGCGGTTGATGGTGAGGTACACGGTGCGGTTAACTTTCACCATTTCATCGGCTTCAGGCACCTGGCGCAATACCTGCATGGGTTTGGTTGTGTCTACATAAATGGAATCCAGCACTTCCACTTCAAAGCCCGCATCTTCCAAAACGGTTACGGCCTCCTCATAACTTTTGCCCTGTACCAGGGGTACCGTTTTCGACTCGCCATGGTGAGTGAGCCAATCGAGCGAAAGAATAAAAAGCAAAAAGATAATAAAAGCGATAGCGATGCCGGCAACGACATTCACCCATAAAGGTCTTTTCGTGATAAATCCAAACATGAGATACGATTGAGTAAAAACAGTTATTTACGCCTGACCACCAGCCGATAACGCCTCTTCGAGTAATTTAGTATAAAAATCGCGCAGGTTGCCCCCCATCGCCTTTACCTGTTGCGGCACTATACTGGCCGCACTCTGCCCGGGAATTGTATTGATCTCGAGCATATAGGGCCGCCCTTCCTGTTCCGAATAAATAAAATCGATTCGCACCACGCCCCGGCAGTTGAAGAGCGCATAGATATTGCGCGCGGCATCCCTCAGCTTTTCCGCTATGGCCTCCTCTACTTCCGCCGGTGTGGTTTCGGTAGACTTGCCCTCGTATTTGGCCTCAAAATCGAAGAAGGCTTTTTCTGCATGTGCTTTCACTTCCGTAAGGGGTAGCACTTTTATTTCGCCGGCCGTCCGATACACCCCCACAGTAAACTCCCTACCCTTTACCATTTCCTCAATCAGAACCTGGTTATCCTCCCGGAATGCTTTGTCGATGGCAGCGGAAAGCTGATCCGGAGCATCTACCCGGCTCATACCGATACTGGATCCGCCATTATTTGGTTTTACAAATACCGGGAAACGCAGTTGCTGAGCGATCGTATTGACGTTAAAGGGGATATTGCGAAACAGGTGCACCGACTCAGCCACCGCTATGCCACCCATTTTGGCCACGGCCACGGTGTAGCGCTTATTGAAGGTGAGGGCCGAAACAGCCGCGTCACAACTCGTATAAGGTATTTGCAACATATCGAGATAACCCTGCAATTTGCCATCTTCGCCCGGCGTGCCATGCAGGGCAATAAAGGCCGCATCGAAATGAATGCGGTTCCCCTGATGCATAATGCTAAAATCGTTCCGGTCTACCGGCAGTTTCTCCCCCGTTTCGGCATGAAAAAACCATCCATCTTTTGTGATATCGATATAATAGACGCTGTATCGGGCGGGATCCAGGTTTTCCCGAATGGTAGCCGCTGTTTTATAGGATATTACCGATTCACCGGAATAGCCTCCGGTAAGCAGGGCAATGTTTTTTTTCATGGATGGGAGTTGGGGTGGTAGGTTTTAAGTTGTAAGTGATAAGTTTTAAGTGGGTGCTTTTAGGGCTGAAAAAATCGCAACTAAGATACGCAGTTGGGCCGAAATCAATATCAGCTATCCCGACTGCTATGAGATGAAATGGATGGGCCGTGGGTTGCCCGACCGGAAAAAAAACGGGGAAATGAAGGCAAATAAGAAAGGTGAAGGCCGTTTCTCCTTCACCTTCATACGACGGGAAATATCACCCGCCCATAAAGAAGTGGCAAAGCCACTGTCGTAGTGTTGAACCTAAGTTAAGGCTTTTTTTCAACCCGGCCCGTATTTCAATCAGAAAATTTTGCACATCAGAGGTGCATCTTCTCCTTTTTGGCCATCAGTTCCTCCACGGTCTCCTGGTACATTTCATCCGGCACACAGCAGTCAACCGGGCAAACGGCCGCACATTGGGGCTCTTCATGAAAACCCTGACACTCTGTACATTTATTGGGTACAATATAGTAGGTGTCTACACTGATAGGGGCATTTTTGTGGTCGGCATCCACAACGGAACCATCCAGCAGGGTAAAAGCACCTTTTACCGAAGTGCCATCCGATATGGCCCATTCCACGCCACCTTCATAAATGGCATTATTGGGGCATTCGGGTTCGCAGGCTCCGCAGTTAATACATTCATCTGTTATCTTGATCGCCATATTTCGTTTATTTAATGGGTAGTCAATTAATTTTGTTCCGTCACCGACAAATTTAAAACGCTTACATGAATTTACAATACCGGATTCACTTATTACATCGTTTAGGACAATATCTTTTATCGAATGAAGAGGAATGGGTAGCTGTGTGTGAAAAAGCGGAGCGGGAAAATCCCTGGTTTACGCAGGAATTTATTCAATCTGCCACCTATGCAATCGCAAAAAATTACCTGGACGAGATGGCATTAAAGGCCTGGATACGGCCCTATTCCATCCAGGATGTGATCGAGCAGCCCTTTCGGGTTGGCATGGTAATGGCCGGCAATATTCCCCTGGTAGGATTTCACGACTGGCTTTGCTGTTTTGTGGCCGGCCATAAGGCCATAATCAAACTATCCTCGAAAGACAAAGTACTGCTGCCACATATCCTGCAAAAAATGACCGATTGGGAACCCGACCTGCAGCACTATTTCGAGCTGGCCGAATTCCTGAAGGGATGCGATGCCTATATCGCTACGGGCAGCAATAATTCAGCCGGTTATTTTGATTATTATTTTGGGAAATACCCGAACATCATTCGCCGCAATCGCAGCTCTGTCGCTATTCTGCAAGGAAAAGAAACGAAGGAAGAACTGGAGAAGCTCGCCGATGATGTTCACCTTTATTTTGGATTAGGCTGCCGCAACGTGACCAAGCTGCTGGTGCCCCGCGACTATGATTTTGTTCCCCTGCTGGATGCCTTTAAAAAATACCAACAGGTTGCCGACCATCACAAGTTTAAGAACAATTACGACTACCAGTTGGCCCTGCATATTCTGAACAAGAAATTTTATATGACCAGTGGAACAGTGCTGCTGGTGGAAGACGCTTCTATCTTCGCCCCTATCAGCCAATTGCATTACGAGTACTATGATCCCGGAGAAGAAACCGACCTGCTTCGTGAACTGGCGCAAAATCCCAACCTCCAAACCCTGGTAGGCCGCGGATATACCCCTTTTGGCCAAAGCCAGACCCCCAGCCTGCAACAATATGCCGATGGCGTGGATACCCTGGCTTTTTTGACCCGCCTCTCAAAATAAAAGCAAAGGGAGAGCCTGGAAAATTTGGTAACTTGTGGGTCGCAAAAACCGGCGGAAACACCCAGAACTACGAAGACCTTAGTAAATGATTTGTTAAACTAAAGCTTCGGATAAAGAAGTTCTTATGTCAGTTTGTTACTTTGTAGGTGTGGGCACAGAAATTGGATGAATCCACCGGAACAATTAATTTTTAACTGATCTATTAAATCATCATAGCGTATGAAATGGAAACAACTCTTGCTAGTGATCTTTGTTAGTGCGGCTTCTGCCATTGGCAGTGTATGGGTATATGGCAAACTGTATCCCCGCCGTGCAGCCGTGGTGCAAATGCAGGACGGCAAAATGCCTGTAAATTATGCAGGTTATCTTGACAATCTGGCCGATGGAGCCGAATTAACAGATTTTACCAAGGCCGCCAATGCGGCTGTACCCGCTGTGGTACATATCAAAACAAAAATTCCCGCCCGCCGGGTGGTAAACGACCTGCCCCGTAACCGTGGCAATACGATGGAGGACATGTTTGAGCAGTTCTTCAATTTTGGTCAACCCATGATTCAGCCCGAGCAACGTGCTTCCGGCAGTGGGGTACTGATCAGCGATGACGGTTATATCGTCACCAACAACCACGTAATCTCCGATGGTCGCGAAGGCGTGGCAGACGAAATCATGGTAACCCTGCACGATCGCAAATCGTTTAAGGCTAAAGTGATTGGGCGCGACCCCAGCACCGACCTCGCCGTATTAAAGATTGACGGAAAGTCGCTGCCCTACATGATCTATGGCAATGCTGAAAACCTGAAACTGGGTCAATGGGTACTGGCAATTGGCTACCCCTTGTCGCTGGAAACAACCGTTACTGCCGGTATCGTGAGTGCCAAAGGTCGTACCATTGGCATCAACAGCCGCCAGAGCGACAGCCCGGTGGAGAATTTTATTCAAACCGATGCCGCTATCAACCAGGGAAACAGTGGTGGTGCACTGATCACTACCGATGGACAACTGGTAGGAATTAACTCGGCCATTCTGGCTCCCAACGGCACTTATGCCGGTTATGGCTTCGCCATTCCGGTGAATATTGTGAAAAAGATTGTGAACGACCTGATTGAGTTTGGCGATGTGAAGCGTGGCTTCCTCGGCATCAGCTATAATCCCAATAGCACACAAAACGAAATGCTGGTGAAGCAGGCCGGACAAAAAAATGGACAGGGTGTGTATGTGCAGCAGGTGCCCACCGATGGCGCCGCTCATGACGCCGGCCTGAAAAAAGGTGATGTGATTACCAAAGTAAATGGCCAATCCGTTTGGAGCGGCATTGAAATGAGCGGTCAGATTGCGGGTTTCCGCCCCGGCGAAAAAGTACCGGTTACCTTCCTGCGCGATGGTAAAGAGAAAACCGTGAACATCACATTGAAAGGCGAAAAGAGCAAAATTGAAATCTCCTATACCGATATTATTGGCGACAGGCTTGGACTGGAACTGGAAGAACTGGATGCAGAAAAAGCGCGCAAATATGAGGTAGAGGGTGGCGTAATCGTGAAGAAGATCCGTGAAGGCGGCGCTTTCAGCAGCACCCGCATGGAAGAGGGATTTGTGATTACCTCCGTGAACGGAAGAGCCATTAAATCATCGCAGGACTTTGCGCAGGCCCTCAACTATGGCGATGGCCGCGTGATCCTCGAAGGCATCTATCCCAATTATGCCGGCACCTATACCTACCAGGTAAGGCTTGATTCTTCAGACTATTGATGATATTTCAGCATAAAAAAAACGCGGCCAATGTGCCGCGTTTTTTTATGCTGAAATATTTTTACGCGCAACTATTCGAGTGGAGCTGAGCTTGTTTAATCCAATAATTATTTCGCGTAAACCTGCCAGCCCCATGCCGGCAGCGTCCATTCTTCTTCGGATGAAATAGAGCGGGAATTGTTGTCAAAAACATTCGTCCAGCTATCTTTCACCACATCATCGCTAAGGCGGAACTGGATTGGTTTCGCCGACATATTCAGCAATACCAGTACCTTTCTGTCGCCGTTTTGTCGCACATAGGCTATCAATTCGTCGGTTGCTGTATGTTGCAAACGATAGGTAGTCACCGACGCGTCGCCGCCCCTTAAGGCAGGATGGGTGGATTTTAGTTGAAGTAATGTTTTGTAAAAACCGGCTTTCCTGTATTGGCCATCCCATTCGATGGGATCTTTCTCAAAAAATTCAAGTCTTTTGTGATTCGGCAGTTCCTGTCCGCTGTAGAGCAGGGGCACACCATTCCAGGTAGCGCTGAATACGGCCAGGGCTTCCGCCATATCGCCATATTTTTCATATTCCGTACCGTTCCAGGTATTCTCGTCGTGGTTGCTGGTAAACCAGGCACGCATCGATTGGTCGCCGATAGCGCTATAGCGAAGCAGCAAGCTGTCCAATACCGATAGCGGCAATTTATCCTGGTAAAATTCACGGGTCTTATGCATCCACGACCAGGTATAACTTGCGTCGAACACTTTTCCATAATCGGGCTCATCCAATTCGTCAAACTCACCCAGCCAGAACATTTTCTTTACCGAATCCACCTGCGGACGTGCCTGTTGCCAGAAATCGAGTTCTACCCAGGCTGCCAGGTCGCAACGGAAACCATCGATATCGCAGGTTTTGATCCAGTACTGCATAGCTGCAATCATCGCCTGTCGCATGGCGGGATTATTATAATCCAGCTCAATAATATCGTCCATGCCACTGGCTATCTGAAAATCGCCCGTGCTGCTATCTTTCAAATAATATTCGGGGTTCGATTGGGTCCATACATGATCCCAGCCGGTATGGTTGGCCACCCAGTCGATGATCACCTTCATACCCAGCTCATGGGCCTGCTTCACCAATTGCTGAAAATCTTCGAGCGTGCCGAATTCGGGATTAATGCTGGTATAATCGGAACAGGCATAAGGACTGCCCAGGCTACCCTTTTTATTTTTTTGCGCGATGGGCGTGATGGGCATGAACCAAAGCGTTTCCACACCCATTTCACGAAGGCGGGGCATTTCTTTGGCAAAGGCTTTAAAGGTTCCTTCCTTTGTGTATTGCCGCACATTCACTTCATAGATATTGGTGCTATGTGCCCAACTCACCGTTTTTTCGTTCGTCGCTCCCATGGTATCAGCTTTGGGTTTTTGTTTTTCGTTTTGGTTGCAGGACAGCAGCAGTAAACTGCCGAGCAGGAATCCCGCTGCGTTTATTTTTTTCATAAGCCCAATCGATTATCGAAGCAGCAAACTGGTTTTTATCCGGTTCAGCCGGCGATCTCCACGCAGGCATCCACCACCCTGTCCACTTCTTCCTTTGTATTATGTTTCGAATAAGAAAAGCGTACGGTTACCCTGTTCGGATCATTGTGAATAGCCCGGATCACATGCGAACCAATATCGGCGCCGCTGCTGCAGGCGCTACCCCCCGATACACAAATGCCCTTCATGTCGAGGTTAAAAAGCATCATCTCGGTCTTCTCCGTTTTGGGAAAGGATACACTGAGCACGGTGTAGAGCGACTGCCCCGCCACATCGCCATTGAAACCCACACCCGCGATTTTCTGCTCCAGTTGCTGACGCATGTATTGCTTCAGCTCCAGAATATAAGCACTGTCTTTTTCATAATCCGCCATCGCCAGTTCCAGCGCTTTGGCAAATCCAATGATGCCATAGAGATTTTCGGTGCCGGCCCGCATATTGCGTTCCTGCCCCCCACCATAGATGAATGGCTGAATCTTCACATTGTCGTTGATATACAATATGCCCACCCCCTTGGGTCCATGGAATTTATGTCCGGCTCCGCTGATAAAATGAACGGGAGTATTGCGCAGATCAAGCGGATAATGCCCTACGGTTTGTACGCAATCGGAATGGAAGATGGCGTTGTATTTTTTGCAGATTTCGCCCACTTCCACAATCGGCAGTAAATTACCGATTTCATTATTGGCATGCATCAGCGATACCAGGCATCGTTCGTCGCGATGCTCCTCCAGCAGGGCTTCAAGGCTTTCCAGGTCCACATGCCCGCTGGGCAAAATCTTTACATAGCTGCTGGTTACCAGGTCCAGCTTGTCGTAGTGTTCCACCGTATGCAGTACGGCATGGTGCTCGATGGGCGAAGTGATGATATGCGTACAGCCCAGGTCGCGGATGGCCGAAAGGATCGCGGTATTATTGCTTTCCGTGCCACCGCTGGTGAAGAAAATCTCTCCGGGGTGGGCATTGAGCAATGAGGCTACCGATTTGCGGGCGGTTTCAATGGCCAGCCTTGTTTCCCGGCCATAACTATAAATGGACGAGGGGTTGCCAAAATGCGTGGTCATATAAGGCATCATGGCTTCCAGTACCTGCGAATCGAGCGCCGTGGTAGCAGCATTATCAAAATAAATACGGTTCATTATAGCGATAGTTTGAAATCGGCCTGCTCGCAAAAGGTTCGAAACAGACTGCGCGAAGGTAAGAATTACAGGTAGCTATCTCAAAAATCGTCCTAACTTAGAAGCCAATTGATGATATGGCCTGAACTGCCTTAAACTGACAGGCTCCCGTTTCTAATTTTCCCGTTTATGCGTTATTCCGATTTGCTCAGCAAGGTGGAATCCCGGCAATTGCAATTCTTTCAATCGCGGGGCGATACACCTTATGTTTATCATAATCTGCCCCATACCCAAAAGGTGGTGGCGGCCGCCACTGAGATCGCCAATCACTATCAGCTCAGTGAGCGCGATTTTTTTGTGGTGGTAGCAGCAGCCTGGTTTCACGATGCCGGTTATTATTCCGATTGCGAAAACCATGAAGCGAAAGGGGCCAGCCTGGCGGAAGCCTATTTACGCGAACTCGGATTGCCGGAAGCTGATATTGAGGCGGTGAAGAAATGTATCCTCGCCACACGCATGCCGCAATCGCCTGGCAACCTGCTGGAGCAAATTGTATGCGATGCCGACCTCTACCACCTGGGTACCGATCAGTTTCCCGACAACAACAAACTGCTGCGCCGGGAAATGGAAATGCGCAAAGGCCAACCCATTTCCGGCGCGGAATGGCGACGCAACACCATTCGACTTTTGGAATCGCATCATTATTTCACCGATTACGCGCGGGTCTTGCTCGCCGATCGGAAAAAAGCGCACCTCGAAATACTGAAAGCAAAGGATGCCGCCAAATCAAATAAAGAAAAAGCCGCAGCGGTAACCGAAGAGAAACTGGAAACGCAAAATGCGGGTAATAAGAAAAGGCCCGACCGCGGTATTGAAACCATGTTCCGCATCACGAGCAACAATAACCAGCGCCTGAGCGATATGGCCGATAATAAAGCGCAAATCATGATTACCGTGAACTCGATCATTCTTTCGGCCGTGCTAAGTATTCTATTAAGAAAGCTGGAAGAATACAGCTACCTGGCCTGGCCTACCTACCTGATTCTCACGGTTAGCGTGCTAACGATCATCTTCTCCATCCTGGCTACGCGACCAAACCTGTTGCCCGGCATTTTTACGCGGCAGGACCTCGACGAGAAGAAGGTGAACCTGCTTTTTTTCGGTAATTTTTATAAGATGAAACTGGACGAATATGCAGCCGGTATGCGCGAAGTGATGGAAGACCGCGACTTCCTGTATGGCACCCTTATTCGTGATGTGTATTCGCAGGGAGTGGTGTTGGGAAGAAAATATAAACTACTACGGATATCATATAACATTTTTATGTATGGACTGATCGCTTCCGTGCTGGCATTTGTGGCGGCTTCCATCACATGGAGCCGATAGAAAATACCAAAGCATTGAACCCGCGATTTTTTGACAGAGACCTGAGTTGGCTTAGCTTCAACGGACGCGTGCTGGCCGAAGCGGCCAAGGGAGAAGTGCCACTGATGGAGCGCCTGCGTTTTCTTTCGATCTATTCTTCCAACCTCGATGAGTTTTACCGGGTACGCATCCCGGCATTGATGGCCCTGGCCAACCTGGGGAAAGGACAGGCAAATGAAGTATTGCCGTTAGCAACAACCACTATATCCCGGCAATTAGATGAATTTGGACGCATTCTGCGGCAGCAATTGATACCCGCACTGGAAAAACATGGGATCCGATTCTGGTACCAGGAACCCCTGCCCTCCTCCCTGCTGCCGGAACTGGAAACAATTTTTTACAACCAGCTACTCGGCACCCTTGCGATTAACAGCATAAGCAAACCCGGCGAATTCTTTCCACAAAACAATACCATCTATCTGCTCTTGCGCGAGAGAGGACAGAAAGAAAGATTCTGGATTGTGGGCCAGGCATCAGAAGCGGTTCCGCGACTGTTTACGCTCAAGGAAAACGACAGCCGGCATATTGTTATTTCCGACGACATTATCCGGCAATTTCTGCCTCAATACCTGCAAAAGGAATTTGAGCCGGAGATGTATAGCATCAAGGTTACCCGCGATGCGGACCTTGACCTGCAGGATGAGTTTGAGGGCGACCTGGCCGAAAAAATTGAAAGACAAATCAAGAGTCGCGACCAGGGCTTTGCTACCCGTTTATTGCACGACCCGGAAATGCCGGATGATTGGATACAGGAGATCATTCGCCTCTTTGGCTTGCAAAGCGCTAATGTGATGGCCGGGGGCCGCTATCATCAGCTCAAAGATCTCGCGCAGCTTTCGCTGGCGGATGCTGCCCTGAATTATCCGCCCTGGCCCGCTTCATCGCCGGTATTACCCGCCGGAAAGTCGCTGCTGCAATGCACACAGGAAAAAGACCTGATGCTGCATACTCCTTACCAGGATTATGCAACGGTGCTCCGCTTTTTTAACGAGGCCGCAAGCCAACCCGCTGTTCGCGAAATATGGATCAGCCTTTATCGCATTGCCGGTGATTCACGCATAGCCAACAGCCTGATTACGGCTGCCCGCAATGGCAAGCAGGTAACCGTGTTTGTGGAACTCAAAGCCCGCTTTGATGAAGCCAACAATATTCGCTGGGCCAAAAAAATGAAGGCTGCCGGACTGCGTATCGTTTACAGCATCCCGGGTTTGAAGGTACATGCCAAGCTGGCGCTTGTGAAGTGGCAGGATGGCCCCCGCATGCGCTATACCGGACTTTTCGCCACTGGCAATTTTAATGAGCGCACCGCTAAATTCTATACCGATCATATCCTGCTCACTTCGCGGGCCCCGCTGCTCAGGGAACTGGAGCTGCTCTTCCTGTTTCTTACCAAGAGAAGAAAGCCCCTTCACCCTGGCGAAATTCGGTTTCAGCAACTCGCCGTGGCCCAGTTCAACATGAAAGATATTTTTCTTACCCATATTCAAAATGAGATAAACGAAGCCAAAGCGGGTAAGCCTGCGTTAATACGGATCAAACTCAACAATCTGGAAGATGAAGAAATGATCGAGGCCCTCTATACAGCTTCCCGGGCCGGTGTGAAAGTACAATTGCTGGTCAGGGGCATTTGCCGGCTGCGACCCGCGGTGAAGGGATTAAGCGAAGGCATCCAACTCAAAAGGATTGTGGACCGATACCTGGAACACGGGCGTATTTTTTACTTTTACAATGCTGGAGCCCCCATCCTGATGGCGGGTAGCGCCGATTGGATGGAAAGAAATATACACCGGAGAATAGAAGTATGCTTCCCGATAGAAGACCTGGGTATTCAAAAAGACCTGATGGAGCTGCTCGACCTGCAATGGGCCGACAACCAGGCGGCCGTTTGGATCAACAGCGATGGAGTGCAGGAACCGGCGGGAAATAATGAGCCCGGATTGCGATCGCAGGAAGCGATCTGGAAAAAATGGCAGGAACATGCGTAAACAATTCTTACTGATAGCGGGTTTTTGGCTTGCCTTTTTCGGAGCATCCTGTCAAACGGAAAGCAGGGAAGAAATGATAGACGAGGGCTATGACCTCGGCAATCCTGAAAAATTATTTATGCCCGATATATTGCTCGAAGTCTCGGGTATCCATTTTTTCCCCGGCCACTATGATTCCGTATGGGCCGTGCAGGATGAAAAGGGCATGGTCTTTCAATTGAAACTGGGAGACAAAAAATACAGAGAATTTCGATTTGCCAAAGACGGCGACTATGAGGATCTCAGTTTTCTTGATCAAAATCTGTATGTATTGCGCAGCGATGGTCGACTCTTCCATATTCCCTATCAAGCAGCAGATGGCCTTATTACCGATTCTACGCGGGAGTGGACCGACCTCCTGCCGGAAGCCGAATATGAGGGACTGTATGGCGATAGTCTTACGCAATCCCTCTATGTGCTTTCCAAAACCCCTGCCGGCAGAAAGGCGAATTCGGGAGCGAGCATACAGGTGCTACGGATAAATGAGGATGGCCGCCCGGAATATGACCGCCAAATTCAAATCGCCAATGATAGCATCAATGCCCGGCTCGGAAAGAAAATGAAAGGAGGCCGCCTGCAGGCATCGGGTCTCGCCCGCCACCCTATTACGGGTGACTGGTACCTGATAAGCTCTGTGAACAAACTCCTGATTGTTACAGACAACAATTTTTCCCTGAAAAACCTGTGGCCGCTATCGCCCTCCCGCTTTCGCCAGCCGGAAGGCATCGCTTTTGATGCAAAAGGCAACCTGTATATCAGCAACGAAGGCGACGAAGTATCAAGCGGCAATATTTTGAAGTTTGATTATCATCCAACCAATTCTCAGCCATGAAGCGCATAGCCTGGTGCATCATTTGTATTCTTGCGCCCGTTCTGCTACGGGCACAGGATAGTGTGCTGCACCGGCTGATACTGATTGGTGATGCCGGTGAGCAGTACAGCAGCCAAAAGCTGGTGATGTCGCAGGCGGCAAGTCATACATTACCCGGTAAAACCAGCACCCTTTTCCTGGGCGATAATATTTACAAAAGAGGGATCGGCCTTCCGGGCAGCCCCGAACAGGAGAAGACCGAAGCCATTCTGCGCTCGCAATTCCAGCCCTTCCGGCAGGCAGGAGCCCGCGTATGGTTTATACCCGGCAACCACGACTGGGACAGGATGGGTAAGCTGGGGCTGGCCAAAATAAAACGACAATGGCAGTACTTGCAGGAGCAGGGCGATACGCTGCTGCAATTGGTGCCGCCTGATGGTTGTCCCGACCCGGTGGCCATTCCACTGGCTGATTCCCTGGTGCTGGTTGCCATCGATTCGGAATGGTGGCTGTTTCCATTCTCTACTTACAATCCCGGTGGTGATTGTGCCTGCAACAGCCGCGAAGAAGTGATTGCAGCCCTGGAGCAGATTTTTTATGAGCACCGCGATAAGATGATCCTTCTTGCCACCCATCACCCCTTTGCCAGTTATGGTACGCATGGAGGCCGGTATTCATTACGTGATCATATTTTTCCGCTCACGCATATCAACCCCAGGCTAAAGATTCCCCTGCCGTTGATCGGCTCACTTTACCCCTTGTTGCGTACAACATTCGCCAATCCCGAAGACCTGGGCCATCCGCTTTATCGCGATATGATCCGGCGCGTGTCGGAGGCATTTGAGGGCAGTCCAAACCTTTTGCTGGTTTCCGGGCATGAGCATGGGCTTCAGTATATAGAGCATCCGAAAAAAAAGTTGAGGCAGGTGGTGAGCGGCTCAGGAGCCAAGCTAAATCATACTGTACAGGGAAAATACTCCCAATACGGGAAAGCGGCACCCGGATTTGTGATAGCCGATTGGCTACAAGGTTCGGTTTTGCGCCTGCGGTATTATGCCGTTGAAGACCAGAACTGGAGCCTGGTGTTCACAAAGGACTTAAGGCTGCAACCATCACCACCTGAAGCCGCCACGGTATTGGTCGCCATTGCCGGCGATACTGCCCGGGTGCGGCTGCGCCCCGAGTTCAACAATGTTTCGCGCTGGAAGCGACGCATGCTGGGCGAAAATTACCGGCGGGAATTTGCCAGCCCCGTAAATGTGCCGGTTCTGCGGCTTTCCACATTGGAAGGAGGATTGCAGCCCATTAAAAAAGGAGGTGGCATGCAAACCGTTTCCCTGAGGCTGCAGGATGCCAAAGGGAAGGAATGGGTATTGCGCAATATTGAGAAAAATCCTGACCCTCTTTTGCCGGCAGCCCTGCGTGAGACCTTTGCCCGTGACCTGCTCGACGACTATATGAGCGCCCAGCACCCCTTTGCTCCCCTGGTTGTGCCAGCCCTCGCGGAGGCAGCGCAGGTACCGCACGCCAATCCGAGAATTGGCATTGTTGCCCCCGACACCCTTTTGGGAAAATATTCCCGGCTCTTTGAAGGTAAGATTGCGTTGCTCGAAGAAAGGGAGCCATTGGGCAACTCAGACAATAGCGTGAAAATGCTGGAGAAACTGCTGGAGGATAACGACAACAGCTATAATGCCCGCACCTATCTGCGTGCGCGAATGCTGGACCTCCTTCTGGGCGATTGGGACCGGCATGCCGACCAATGGCGTTGGGCCGATACCCAAAAAGGAAAAGGAAAATACTACGAGCCTGTACCCCGCGACCGCGACCAGGCCCTCTTTCTGCGCCAGGGCGTATTGCCACAATTGGCATCCCGTTCCTGGTTATTACCCACCCTGCAGGGGTTTGACAGGGAAATACGCAAAGTAAAATTTGCCCTGTTAAAGTCGGGCTTCCTGAACGCGATGATGCAGGAACAATGGCCCCGGGAAGATTGGGAAAAAGAAGTGGATAGCTTTGTAAAAAAGATCACAGATCAGCGGATCGACAGTGCCTTCCTGCAACTGCCTCCTGAAATATATGCGATACGCGGTGCTCAACAGGCCGCTACAATGAAGCAAAGAAGGGATGCCATTCCGGAGGCGATGCGCAGCTATTACCGGTTTGTCAATCGAGTGATAGATATCAGGGCTACTCAAAAGCATGAATTCGTGGAGATCAGCAGCGACGAACAGGGCAACACAAACCTGCTGATCCGAAAGATCAATAAGGAAGGAGAACTTCGGGACACGCTTGTGCAGAAAACCTACGAACCGTCAATAACCAGGGAAATCCGGGTTTATCTCGAAGGCGGAAACGACAGTGTTGTCGTACATAACAACACGTCAAAAATACTGGTTCGACTGATTGGCGGAAGTGGAAAGAAATCCTATCATTTAGCAGGCAGCGGAAAAAAAATAAGACTGTACGACCTGCAATCATCGGCCAGCATCACGGGAAACAGATCGATGGCGAAGATTCGCCTGGGCAGCGATAGCAGCATTACGCGTTTTGTTCCCGCCAATCTCTACCACATAACCATGCCGCTGATAACCGCAGGCTATAACCTCGATGATGGCATCATTTTCGGATTGGGATTTCAACACACGCATCAGGGATTCCGCAAAGAACCCTTCGCCAGCCGCCACCAGTTCACGGCCGCTCATTCCTTTAGCACCAGGGCTTATCGTATACGCTACCAGGGTTTATGGACAGATGTTTGGAAGAAAGCCGATTTTTATCTGAGCATTCATGCAAAGGCGCCCGACAATACGCAGAATTATTTTGGCAGGGGGAATGAAACGAAGTACGATAAGAATATCGAATCCATTCGGTTTTACCGCACCCGGTTCGCCATTTACCAGGTAGATCCGGGATGGAAATGGGATAATGAAAAACGACTACAGTTCAGCACCGGCCCCTCCTTGCAATGGTACCGCTACGATGCGGACGAAAATACCGGGCGCTTCATTGACGGGCCCGGTCGTATTGGCACCTACGACAGTGCAACGGTTGATCGGGCTAAATGGCATGCGGGCTGGACAGCCGACCTGATCCTCGATCAGCGCAATCATCCGATACTACCCACCTGGGGTTCTTACCTTGACATTAATCTTCGGGCCTATCAGGCCATCAGTGCCTTTGCCCGACCTTATGGGCAGGCGAATATTTCCATAGCGCTCTACCGGTCGCTGAATGCCAGGCGAACCATTGTGCTGGCCAACCGAACAGGAGCAGGCTTTACCGTGGGTCATGCCGCTTTCTACCAGTCGCAGTTTCTCGGTGGACACGAAAATCTGCAGGGCTTCCGGCAGTACCGTTTTGCCGGGGATCACCTGTTTTGGAACAACCTGGAACTGCGGATCAAGCTGGCCGATTGGGGAGGGTATATTCTTCCCGGGCAATTTGGTTTCACCGGCTTCTACGACCTGGGGCGCGTTTGGCAGCGTGGCCAGGTTTCCACACGCTGGCACCAGGGTGTGGGTGGCGGCTTTTATTTCGCGCCGGCACGGATGGCCCTGTTCCAATTAGTAGCTGGTTATTCCCGCGAAGGCTGGCTTCCCTATTTTACCGTGGGTTTCCGCTTTTAACCGATGGTTTGCCAGCATTCACCCGCTTTTCAATATTCCGGCTCATACAGGATTCTTAATTTTACAGTATGCAACACCGAATCATCGCGCTTCCCGATCCCGGGGTGCCGGGGGAGGCGCCGGTCAATACGCAGCTTTCCTTTAAGCCATTCCTCGACTATGTGCGCATGCGGTTGCAGGATAAGGATAGTATCAAAAAAGAAATATATAAGCTGATACTGGAAAAATTTGCACAATATCCGGAGCTGGAAGGGGAAGTGAAACTGGAAGATACGGGCAAGTACATTGAGCTGCTCAACCTGCTTTATATGGTGCTCTCCACTGTAGTGGAAGATGAAAAGGAAGTGCTTTGGGGTATTTCCATTCCCGTAACACCCAAAATTTTTTATGGCTCCAATGCCCTGTACCAGTTGCTGACCGACGCGGAAACGCATGAAATAAAGCCCGAGCTGATCGAAGACGATCCGGAGATGGAAACGCAGAAATGCGAGCTGCTTTATTCTTTCCTCCTCGAAAAATTCTATCATTTCAGTTTTCACAAAAAACAGGAAATGATCAGACCGGTGCTGGATACAACAACAGGCCTTCAAAAATATTTCCGCATTAATCTCGATACCCGATTTGTAGAGATCAGTACCAGCGAGGACCTGCCCAAACTAAACCTGGAAAACCTTCAGGTGCACCTGCATGAGGAAAACGGTATGGATATTCTCCGTCGAATACTTCCCCTCCATCATTTCCGGTTTTCAGGCTTCAGCATCATCACCATCACAGACGTTACACCGCAATATGCCCTGGAAAAGATTCGCAATATCCTGGTTGATGGGCATGGCAAGGCAGATGAAGCCAACTATCAACCCATTTCGCAATCCCTGAAATCGCTGGTGGGTTGCAAGGAAATTGAGTTCACCCTCCTGCCGCTGTTCCGGGTCAACCAGCAGATCGTGCAGGACCCGGATGCTTATGCGCACAGTATTCTCTTTTCGATGGGCAAACAGGAGGGCGTGATGAATGAGTTCTTCCTGCCCCTCGTTGAAAAATTTGCCGGCAATCCGCGGATATTGTACTACAAAGACCTGGACCAATCCGGACCCAGCCAGTTGCAGGTTGGCAAGCTCTTCCAACTGGCCGGTGTTAAATCCTATTCTTTGATGCCGGTTTATTATAACAATAAGCTGATTGGCGCTTTTGAAATGTATAGCAGAAGGAAGGGGGTACTCAACGAACAGGTTTTTGCGCGGGTGGATGCGGCCATGGAAATGATTGGCCAGTTGATACAAAACAGCGTGCAGGAATTCAATGCCCGTATCGCAGATACCATCCGGGACAAATTCACTTCCCTGCAGCCCTCGGTACAATGGAAATTTACCGAAGCGGCCTGGGATTATATTTATCGCAGCCGCCAGGAAGGCAAGCCGGTGCCGATTCGCAAAATTGAGTTTCGTGATGTGTATCCGCTATATGGCGCCATTGATATCCGCAACAGCACCATTGAGCGCAACAAAGCCGTGCTCACCGATCTGCAATACCAGTTCCTGCAATTGCAGGAAGTTTTCCTATTCATGAAAAACAAGCAGCACCTGGCGCTCACCGACGATTTTATTTTCAAGTGCAATAAATTTCAGAAATCGCTCGGCGGCATCATCAGCACCCAGGATGAGATCAGGCTTAACCAGTTTCTCAACGAAGAAGCCCATCCCTTTCTGGCGCATTTCCAGGAAGCAAATCCCGATCTCGCAGCGCGGATACAGGAATATTTTGACGCCATCGATCCCATTCAGGGTAAGGCATGGGAGCAGCGCAGGGCCCTGGAAGATTCCATGCAGATGATCAACAATGCGGTAAACAATTACCTGGACCTGATGAATGTGGAAATTCAGCAGGCTTATCCCAGCTATTTTGAGAAATTCCGGACAGATGGTGTTGAATACGACATCTATATCGGGCAGTCCATAGCGCCGGATCGCACATTCGACCGGGTTTATCTCAAAAACCTCCGGCTTTGGCAATTGGGATCCATGGCCGCCATTGCCCGGCTGTCGCACCTGCTGGTTCCCCGCATGAAAGTGCCTTTGGAAACCACACAACTCATCTTTATCTATTCCAATAGTATTGATATCAGTTTCCGAAACGATGAGCGCCGTTTTGATGTGGAAGGAGGCTATAATATTCGTTACCATATCATCAAGAAACGAATAGACAAAGTGCACCTCAAAAACACAAGGGAAAGGCTTACACAACCCGGAAAGATTGCCCTCATCTATTTCAACCAAAAGGATGCGGATGAATACGCTTCCTTTATCCACCACCTGCAGGAACGAAAAATTCTGTTGCCCGACCTGGAATACCTGGAACTGGAAGAAGTGCAGGGAGTGAGCGGTCTCAAAGCCATGCGCGTGAGTGTGGCCCTGGGTGAAGAAGCCGAAGCGGCATTGATTGAATAAAATCCGGCTCACAATTTCGTCCGTCACATGTGAATTTTCTGTACCTTACTGCTAGGCAGTTCCCGACTACCAAAGCGGGTTAAGCCTGCCATTTCTATATGGATAAATGCACGGAAAACAGCCGCCGCGACTTTCTGAAAAAGTCCGCGGCACTGGCGGCAATTTCGGCCAGCAGCCCCCTATTGCTGAAAGCCGGCCAGCACCATGAACAAATCGCATCCATCTTCGAAAAAATCCCCTTGCGCATTGAAGTGAATGGCAAGAGCCACGAACTGAATGTGGAACCAAGGGTTACCCTGCTCGACCTGCTGCGCGAGCAACTGGGATTAACCGGTACCAAGAAGGGATGTGATCATGGACAATGTGGCGCCTGCACAGTACATGTAGATGGCCGCCGGGTCAACTCATGCCTCTCCCTGGCAGTGATGAATCAGCAGAAATCGATAACCACAATTGAAGGCCTGGCCAGGGGCGAAGAACTGCATCCCATGCAGCAGGCATTTATCAGGCACGATGGGTTTCAGTGCGGCTATTGCACACCTGGACAAATCATGTCGGCTATCGCTTGTGTAAAGGAAGGGCATGCAGGATCGGAGGAAGAGATACGCGAATACATGAGTGGTAATATTTGCCGCTGCGGCGCCTACAGCAATATCGTTAAAGCCATTCGCGAAGTTGCCGAAGGAGGGCTATCCTTATGATACCATTTGAATACACCCGGGTAAATACCGTGGATGCCGCCATTGCCGCCTTCCAGAAGAACCCCGGTGCCGCCTATATAGCCGGAGGTACCAACCTGGTAGACCTGATGAAAAAATATGTGCTACAGCCGGCGCGCCTGATCGACATAAATCCCCTACCCCTTCGGTATGTGAAGGAGGAAAGCGAGGGCATAAGGATTGGCGCGCTCATGCCCAATGCGGACCTTCCTGCTAACGACATTGTTTCAGAAAAGTATCCGCTTATCGCACAAGCTTTGAGAGCCGGCGCTTCGGCACAACTGCGGAATATGGCAACCGTTGGCGGCAATATTTTGCAACGCACGCGCTGCACCTATTTTTATGATACCGCAATGCCCTGCAACAAGCGTAAGCCGGGATCGGGCTGTGGCGCGCTGAATGGCCATAATCGCATGCACGCCATTTTTGGCGCCAGCGAACAATGCATTGCCGTTCATCCCAGCGATTTCTGCATAGCCCTGGCGGCGCTGGATGCGCGTGTGGAACTGCAGGGGCCGGCAGGAAAGCGCAGCATCCCTTTTGCCGATTTTCACCGACTTCCCGGAACTGATGCCTCGCGCGACAACAACCTCAAGAAAGGTGAGCTGATCACGGAGCTTTTTATTCCTTCAAACGGGTTTCATAAACAGGCTTATTACCTGAAGCTTCGCGACCGCGCCTCTTATGCTTTCGCGTTAATATCGGTGGCCGCTGCCCTTGACCTGGAGAATGGGCTCATCCGGCAGGCACGCATTTGCCTGGGTGGCGCGGCACATAAACCCTGGCGCCTTCCGGCAGTGGAGAAGTTTTTGCAGAAGAAGCCCGCCAGCAGGCAAAGTTTTGAGGAGGCGGCGGCCCTTGCCATGCAGGGCGCCAAAGGATATGGTCACAACGATTTCAAAATCAAACTGGCACCCCGGGCAATAGTGGAAGCGCTGAGCCGGGCTGCCGCACAAGTTTAAATTTCGCCAGTATGAACAATAGCTTCGCAACCCACTCCTATTTCTACAATGATGAGGAAAGGGTGGATGGAAGAGACAAGGTAACCGGAAAGGCCCTTTATGCGGCCGAACATCCCCTACCGGGTATCTGCCATGCCGTTGTTGTCGGCAGCAGCATTGCCAAAGGTATCATCCGCAGCATTGATACCAGCGATGCTTCCAATGCTCCGGGCGTATTAGGCATATTTTCCCACCAGAATACGATGGAGGTGCCGGGTTTTAAACCCCAGGAAGCAGCCGACGGCAAGCCGGCGCGAAACTGGAACGGCCTCAAGGTTTTCTTCGATAATAAAGTGTATTCCAATGGCCAGCCTGTTGCCCTGGTGGTAGCCGATACCCCGGAAAGGGCCCGGCACGCCGCCAGTTTGCTTCGCATCCGGTACCAGGAAGAAAAACATACAACAGATTTTTTCCGGAACCTCAACAAAGCTACCCTGCAGGAAGGCGGCTGGAGCCGACCCACTTATACCCGGGGCGAAGAAGATGCATGGACAAAGTCGGACGTGAAAATGGAGGCAGAATATAACCTGCCCATGGAAACACATAACCCGATGGAGATGCATGCCATCATCGCCCATTGGGAAGCGGAGGATCGATTGACGGTCTATACCAAAACACAGGGTCCGCGCGATACGGTTGTCGCCCTGGCCCAGGCATTTCAACTCGATGAAAAAAATATTAAGGCGATAGCGGCCTACGTGGGTGGTGGTTTTGGGAGCGCGCTGCGTACCTGGCCTCATGAGATAGCCGCCGTAATAGCCGCAAAAAAATTGAAACGTCCGGTAAAGCTGATGCTGAGCCGCGATCAAATGTTTACCATGGTGGGCTATCGCCCCATGGCCTGGCAAAAACTCAGCCTCGGCGCCAGCAGAGATGGTAAGTTGACGGCTATCCGTCATGAAGCCATTGGCAATACTTCCAGCTATGAAAACTTCACGGAAGGGATCGTGAATGCTTCGCGGTTTATGTATGAATGTCCCAATGTATACACGCAATATAAACTCCTGCCGCTTGACCTGAACACGCCCATTTGGATGCGGGGCCCTGGTGAAGCTACCGGATGTTTCGCGCTGGAATCGGCCCTCGATGAATTATCCTATCAACTCGGTCTCGATCCCATTGAATTGCGCCTGCGCAACTATGCGGAAAAAGATCCCGAGCGGGGGCTGCCCTGGTCGAGCAAATACCTGAAAGAGTGTTATGCATTGGGGGCGGAAAAAATTGGCTGGTCGATGCGTCCGCAAAAACCGCGAAGCCTCGAAGAAGAAGGCATGCTCGCAGGCTATGGCATGGCTTCCGGTGTGTTTAGCGCCATGCGCTGGCAGGGCGCGGCCAGGGGAATCCTGAAAAGGGATGGAACACTGGTTTTGCAGAGTGCTGTTAGCGACATGGGCCCCGGCACCGCCACCGCGATGGTGCGTATCGCCGCCGAAACTTTAAACTATCCCATCGAAAAAATCCGCTTCGAGCTGGGCGATTCCAGCCTGCCTCCCGGTCCTACGCAGGGTGGCAGCGCTACCACCAGCACACTTGGCTCTGCGGTATTTGAGGTTTGCACCGAAATAAAGCAAAAGCTGGGACAACTGGCTGAAAAGGAATTGCACGACTACCTGCAGCACGCGGGAACTGAAGACCTGGTTTTTGAAAGCGGGCAGGTATATGCCAAACAACAAAGCCAGCGCCGGATCAACTATACCGATTTGCTCGAACGCAACCGCATGCAGGAACTGGTGGTAGAAAAAAGCTCAGCCGGCGGACCGGAATTGCGAAAGTATTCCTCCTATTCATTTTCCGTTCATTTTGTGAAAGTGCATGTACATCCGCTCACGGGCGTGGTGCAAATAAAAAATATTGTCACGGCGGCCGACGCGGGAAAAATCATCAGCCCCAAAACGGCGGAAAGCCAGATGATCGGCGGTGTGGTAGGCGGCATCGGCATGGCGCTTACGGAAGAAACCATCATCGACCATCGCTATGGCCGCTATGTGAATAATAACTTCGCAGATTATCATGTGCCCGTGCATGCCGATGTGCCGGCAATAGAGGTTGTCTTTATCGACAAGCCTGATCCCATCTTGAATCCAATGGGCGCCAAAGGTATGGGAGAAATTGCCCTGATTGGCTTCGCCGCGGCAGTTACCAACGCGATTTATAATGCAACGGGCGTGAGGGTGAGAGATTTGCCGGTGAAGCTGGAGAGTAGTTTGAAGTGGTAAGTAGTAAGTTGTAAGTAGGGAGTTGGGGTTGAGAAAATAAGGAGCTATATAGATTATGATTGAAGGAATGTCGTATTGCCAAAATTAAATCTGCGCAATTCAGTGAGGAAAATCCACTCCGTTTTAAGCATCTTCAAAGCTCTGGAAGGTTCCCGCAGATTTGCGCAGATTTTCACCGATTGATAACTGTAAATACCTCAATCTTACTTACTACTTACAACTTACTACTCCCTACTCCACTAAACAAACTCCCTTATATCCTGCATCAGCCTTGTTGCAATATTATTCGCCTTTGATTCGTAGTCGCTTTCGGCATATATACGAATGATGGGTTCCGTATTGGAAGTGCGGAGATGCACCCAGTCGTTGTCGAATTCAATCTTCAGACCGTCCTCGGTATTGACGGGATTGCGGGGATATTTCTGGCGAATCTTTTCGAAGATTTCATTGACATTGATCCCTTTGGAGAGTTCAATCTTATTCTTGGAAATAAAATAGTCGGGATAAGTACTCCTGAGTGATTTGATCCCCGACTTTTGCGCAGCCAGGTGCGAGAGGAACAAACCGATGCCAATCAGCGCGTCGCGACCATAGTGAAAATCGGGAACAATGATTCCGCCATTGCCTTCGCCACCAATCACGGCTTCCACTTCCTTCATTTTCTTCACTACATTCACTTCGCCCACAGCGGATGGATAATATTGACCACCGTGCTTCAGCGTCACTTCCTTCAGCGCCTTGGTACTGCTCATATTGCTGACCGTATTACCCTTGCGCTGCTGCAGAATATAATCGGCCACCGCCACCAGGGTGTATTCTTCGCCAAACATGCTGCCATCTTCGCACACAAAAGCCAGCCGGTCCACATCAGGATCCACGGCAATGCCCAGGTCTGCTTTTTGCCGAACTACTTCGGCGCTCAACTGGCTCAGGTGTTCCGGCAGGGGTTCAGGGTTATGCGCAAAACGGCCGTTCACTTCTTCATTCAGCACGCTCACGGATTCCACACCGAGCGCATGCAGCAATGCGGGCACATAGAGGGCACCGGTGGAATTTACCGCATCCACCACCACTTTCAGCTTACGCGCGGCAATGGCTTCGCGGTTCACAAGCGGATAAGCCAGGATTGCATCAATATGTTTTTGCAAATAATCTTTACGCTGAATGGCGCCCAGTTTATCGACCGGGGCAAACTGAAAATCGCCCTTATCTGCCAGCTCCAGGACCCGCGCACCAGCTTCCGCGGAAATGAATTCACCTTCTTCATTCAATAATTTCAGGGCATTCCATTCCTTGGGATTATGGCTGGCCGTAAGAATGATACCACCATCCGCTTGCTCCCATTTCACAGCCATCTCCACAGTAGGCGTGGTGGAAAGGTCAAGATCGATCACTTCTATTCCCAGGGAACTCAGTGTGCTGCAAACCAGGTCGCGCACAATGGGTCCGCTAATGCGGCCGTCGCGTCCCAATACCACTTTCGCCTGCTTGTTTTTTTCGAGAATAATGCTGCCGTATGCGGCGGTAAATTTCACGATATCCAAAGGGCTCAGATTATCACCGGGAATACCCCCGATAGTTCCGCGAATGCCCGATATACTTTTGATCAGTGCCACAGAATAATTTGTTGACGGGTTAAAGGTTTAATGGCCGCTGCAAAAATACGAGAAACCGGGGATGTTTTACGTTTTACGTAGTACGTTGTAGGTTATACGTTTGTTGAGGGTGGGGAGTTGGGAGTGGAGGGTTGAGGGTTTAAGGTTTAAGGTTTAGGGTTTAGGGTTTAAGGTTTAAATTAATCAGCGTATATCTGCGCCTAAAATCTGCGCAAATCCGCGGGAAAATTTTCCCGCACTTTGATGCTGTTGAAAACCCGGGAGAGTTTCCCGCGGATTTGCGCAGATTTTAGGCGCAGATATAAGGAATAATGTTGTTGCCTTTGATTATTAGCATAAATAAAAATCTACCCCCTGCCTTTAAACCTTAAACCCTAAACCTTAAACTCTAAACCCTAAACCTTAAACCCTTATCCTTAATCCTCCTCCCATTTCAATATTTCGAAAATGATTTGTATTTTACCTGCCAACTAAATTAACAGGCATTGCCTGTTGACAGAAATCATTTTTACCTTAAGAAGAAATCGTTCAAGCACAATCCTAATTCCCACCAAAAATTAAATTATGAAAAAGGTTTTTTCCGTACTCCTCCTCAGTCTACTTTCCCTGGGTACGCTGATCGCGCAAGATCCGGCCAAAGAAAAAAAGAATACAAAACTCCTGGAACTCACAGGGGCCCTTTCTGCCGGAGTGGCTTACAATACTTACCTGGCTGTTGGAGGCATCGTTGACAATCACGCCTCCAAATCGTATACCGACCAAAAGGTAAAAGAGCTGATGACAGAACAGAAAGGTCTGTTGGGAGCCATCAAGGAAATGATAGATAGTACCGTGGCCAGTGGTGTCCTGGAAGATCCCAGTGATATTTATTTTTTGGAAGATCTCTCGAAGATAATCGACGGCCTGGCCAAACAGGCAGATTTCTATATTGGTTACATTAACGATAGTTCCGACGTAAACAAACAGAAATATGACAGGCAAAGAAGGTCGAACTGGGATCTGATAGCCGAGCTATTGGGCCTGGATGAATAAATCCGCGCCTCAGCCACTTACGCGCTGGTTTGTCTTTTACTCACAGCCCAATAATTCACACAACTTGGCTTCCAGGTTGGCTCCGCGCAGATTCTTGGCTAATATTTTGCCATCGGGGCCAATCAGGAAGTTTTGTGGAATGCTTTGCACTTTGTATTGCTGCGCCACTTCATTATTCCAAAATTGGAGATCACTCACATGCGTCCAGGCTAATTGATCATCATAAATGGCCTTCATCCATTTTTCCTTCTGACCGGGACGATCGAGCGAAACACCAAGAACGGTAAAGTTCTTGCTTTTGAACTTCTGAAAATTCGCCACCACGTTGGGGTTTTCCACCCGGCAGGGCCCACACCAACTGGCCCAGAAATCGAGCAGCACATATTGACCCCGGAAGGAAGAGAGCGATACAGGAATGCCAGCGGTATCTTCCTGGGTAAAATCCATTGCCACCGAACCTACCGCCGTAGCCAATTCATTGTCGATCGTTTCTTTCAAATACTTTCCATAGAGATTATCGACCGCTTTTGCCGTCAGGCTGCTGTAGCGCTGGTTGGCCAGGGCCACATCATCCTTTAGCTGGTATGTTGCCGCCAACAAGAAGGCGCTAACCGGCGAAGAGCGACGTTTGGCGATGAAGCGATCGATTGCTTGCTGAATAGTATCCTGGTAATGCTGCATTTGCTCCTGCAGGCTGTCGGTCCAGCCGCCACCGCGCACCTGTTGATTAATACCCACCACTTTTTCAAAGAGGGGATCAAAGCTTTGCTTGAAAGCGGCAAAATCACGCACGGAAGCGGAACCCTTCCATTTCAACGCATCCAGCTTATCCAGTTTTCCCTTTATGCGGCTGCTGGATTGATCGATAAAAGTCATATACGACCTGCCTTCGCCAAGCTGGAGAGATGCCAGCATGGGTTCCTTTATATTCGCCTTCAGGCGAAACTTTGACCGCAGCACCATCGCGCTATCGAGTATCTCTTCGGGTTGATTGGCATTCACGAGCGTTATCCAGGTACTATCGGCTAATCCTTCGATCCTTCCTTTGATTCGGACTTTTTCCTGGCTTTGAACCATCTGCGGCATAACAAGAGCCAGCAGTATACTTATGACAAAAATTCGCATAGCACAAAATTAAGCCGGCAGGGGTTGCGTATCTGTTAAACTTGCAAGAAAATATACCCGGGTTATGAAAACTACTGTTTATTCCTAATGGATTCTACGAATCGAGTGGCATTGGCCACCGGATCGCCAGCCGCATCAAGGGCTTTAATAAAGGCGGAGCCTATAATGGCGCCCGCCGCCGAAGCACTGGCCTGCTCAAAAGTTGCGCGGTCGCGAATGCCAAATCCCACCAGCACGGGATTCTTCAACTGCATGGCTTGCAGCCGCTGCAGGTAAGCCTGGGAAGCAGCCATGTCCTTATCTGATCCTGTAGTAGAGGAAGACGATACGGCATACAAAAAACCAGTACTTAGCTGATCGAGGTGGCGCACCCGTTGCTCCGAGGTTTCTGGTGTGACCAGGAAAATAAAGTCGAGACCATATTTTCGAATGATGGGTCCATAATGTGATTCAAATTCAAACTCCGGCAGGTCGGGCAATATCAGCCCATCCACCCCTACTTCCGCTGCTTTGGCACAAAATTGTTCAAACCCATACTGCATCACCGGATTCATATAGCCCATCAGGATCACGGGCAACTTAACGGCAGGTCGCAAGGAAGCCAATTGCTCAAACAGCACACTGATACGCATGCCATTGGCAATGGCCACGGCACTACTTTGCTGAATCACCGGTCCATCTGCCAGCGGATCACTATAGGGCATACCCAACTCCACGATATCGGCGCCCGCTTGTTCCACCGCCCGAATCAAGGGCAGGGTGCTGCTGAGCCCGGGATATCCGGCCGTGAGGTAAATGTTGAGGACCTTATGAGGGGCGGGGGAAAAGAGATTTTTGAGTCGTGACATTGTGGAGTTATAAGTTATAAGTTTTAAGTTATAAGTTTTAAGTTTTAAGTTTTAGGTTGGAAGTTTTGTGTTTTTAGTTTTAAGTGATTTATTCTTTGCGCTATACAGTTCTCAATAGAAGTCAAAGAATCTGTACAATAATTGCACAACGAGAGAAACTGCTTGAAGTGCCACCCAATTCCTATCTCAAAACTTAAAACTTATAACTTAAAACTCACAACTCCTTCATATACGTCCCCAGATCCTTATCCCCCCTCCCGCTCAGGCACAACACAACCCTGTCCGTTGCCTTAAACGACAACTGATGCAGGGCTGCCAGCGCGTGGGCGGTTTCGAGGGCGGGAATAATACCCTCCAGCCGGGCCAGTTCAAATGCGGCGTCGAGTGCTTCACGGTCGGTGGCGCTGAGGAAACGGGCACGGCCGGTTTCAAATAAGTGGGCATGCAGGGGGCCGATGCCGGGATAGTCGAGACCTGCGGAAATACTATGGGGTTCCACCACCTGTCCATCTTCTGTTTGCATCAGCAGGCTCTTGCTGCCATGCAGAATACCGGGCTTACCCAATTGGGAAGTAGCGGCGCTTTGCCCGCTATCCACACCCAGTCCTGCCGCTTCCACCGCCACCAGTTGCACTGATGGTTCTTCCAGAAAATGGTAGAATGCCCCTGCCGCATTGCTGCCTCCACCTACACAGGCCAGTACATAGTCGGGTAATTCGGTACCTTCTTTCTCTTTCAACTGCCAGCGTATTTCTTCACTGATCACCGACTGAAACCGAGCCACCATATCCGGGTAAGGATGCGGACCTACCACACTGCCGATAATATAATGCGTATCGTCGGGGTGATTGATCCAGTCGCGGATGGCTTCATTGGTTGCATCCTTCAGGGTTTGGCTGCCGGATGTTGCCGGCAACACCTTAGCCCCCAGCATTTTCATACGGGCAACGTTGGGGGCCTGGCGTTCAATATCCTTCGCGCCCATATACACAATACATTCCAGTCCCTTGAGTGCGCAAACCGTGGCAGTAGCCACCCCATGCTGCCCCGCGCCGGTTTCGGCGATGATGCGCTTTTTCCCCATGCGCAGGGCCAGTAATATCTGGCCAATGGTATTATTGATTTTGTGCGCACCGGTATGACAAAGGTCTTCCCGCTTCAGATAAATGCGTGTACCATGCACCGCACTCAACCTTTTGGCATGGTAGAGGGCCGTGGCCCTTCCTGCATAATCCTTCAGCAATTCGCGAAACTCATCCTGAAAGGCTTTTTCCTGAATAATGGAAAGATAGTTTTGCTGCAATTCTTCCACATTCCTGAACAACATTTCAGGAATGAATGCGCCGCCAAAGCTTCCGTAATATCCCCGTTGATCGGGCACTGTATATTTCATAACTCCTGATTACTTTTTCGAGCCTCGTATATTGGTCAAAAACTGTTTCACCTTATGCATATCCTTTACACCCGGACTCAACTCAAACCGGCTGTTGATATCAATCGCAAACATTTTCTTTCCCTGTTCCTCCGCCGCAAACTGGCAGATAGCTTTTTCATCGCCCGATTCGATACCGCCGCTGAGAAAAAACAACTTTTCCAATTGTGCTTCGCGAAGCACACGCCAGTCAAATTTTTTACCGGTACCACCATAGCCCGCACCCATGGTATCGAACATAAACATATCCGAGCCATCGTGGAAGGGTCGCATCATCCAGTCAATGGGATCATCGGGGCTTAGCCGAAAAGCCTTGATCACGGTGACATAATTCGCCACTTTCTCACAAAAAAAAGGCGTTTCATCTCCATGCAACTGCACCATATCGAGCCGGTAATCATCCACCGTTCGCATCAGGTCATCGTAGGGTGTATTGACAAAAACACCCACTTTGGCAATGCGTCCCCGGATCTGCTTCATTTTTTCCGGCGGCAACTTCTGTCCCACATAGCGGGGCGATTTGGGATAAAAGATAAAGCCGGCAAAATCGACACCCATTTCGTCGAGGGCGTTCACCTGTTCGGGCAGGGTCATTCCGCATACTTTGATCCGGAAATTGTTTCTTTCTGCAGGCTGATTGCCCGCGCCTTGGCTGTTGTTGTGCATAATAACCCGGTTTTTATGACCGGCCAACAATCGTTATGACGTTTTTGCCCTCAGTTCTTCCACAAACAGGCGGAATGCCTGTGACGGATCTTCCTCCTTCATGAATCGCTCACCCACCAGAAAGCCTTTGAATCCTGCTTCCCGTAAAGCTACCATCGTTTCCACATCCTGGATGCCGCTTTCAGCCACCGCAGGCTTATCAGCGGGGATCTGCTTAATCAGTTCGAGCGACGTATTTACATCCACTTCAAAAGTTTTGAGGTTCCGGTTATTGACCCCCACCATATCCACTTCGGCACAAATATGTTCCAGCTCCGTAGCATCGTGAATCTCTAACAATACTTCGAGCCCAATGGTTTTGGCAAAAGTGGCGAGTTGTTTCAGTTTTGCCGGCGAAAGGCAGGCGGCTATCAGCAGGATCACATCTGCCCCGAAAGCTTTGGCTTCCGCAATCTGCCATTCATCGATGATAAAATCCTTGCGCAGGACAGGAATATCGGAAATGATCTTTGCCTGGATCAGGTCGTCGAGATCCCCCCCAAAAAAGGGCTCATCGGTGAGAATGGACATCCCAGCCGCCCCCGCATCGTTATAAGTACGCACCACTTTTTCAACTTCCAGTTCTTTGGGTTTAAACCATCCCTTGCTGGGGCTTTTGCGTTTGAACTCGGCAATGATGCCGGAACTTCCGGGAAAACTCAGCGTATCTACCAGCGAGCGGTTGGCAATTTCCCAGAAGAACCCTTCTTTTCGAAATCTTTCGATAGAGCTCAGCGGTTTCAATTCGGCGATTTCCCTTTTCTTGCTCTCAATTATGGTATCGAGTATACTGTTCATTGTAATTCGATTAATTTTTGCAGGCTGGCGTAAGCTTTGCCATTTTCCAAACTATCGACTGCCGCCAGGTAAGCGGCCTCATAGGAAATATATTTTCCCGTGCAATGCAAGGCCATGGCCGCGTTGGCCAATACCACGGCATGCTGTGCCCAGCTACCTTCGGCTTTGATAATTTTTCGAAAAAGTGTGGCCGCTTCTTCCACCGTCTTTCCACCGTGGAGGTCTTCGGTCATCACCATTCGTTTGCCCAATTGCTCGGGTGTCATCACCCGCTCGCCTTCGCGGTTGATCACTTTGGTATCGCTGGTCAGGCTGATTTCATCGTATCCATCCAAACCATGGATAATGGTATAAGCACGGTCCGATTCCTGCAACAGATAGTTATAGATGCGCGCCATTTCGAGGCTGTACACGCCAATCAACTGGTAAGAAGAGTGGCAGGGATTAACCAGCGGACCCAGCATATTGAAAAAAGTGCGCATACCCAGGTTGCGGCGAATGGGCGCAACCTGCTTGAGCGCCGGATGAAATAGCGGCGCATGCAAAAAGCAAATTCCCGCTTCTTCTATCTCCCGCCTCAGCGCATCGGGATCATTCTTGAAGCGATAACCCATTTGCTCCATCACGTTGGAGGCGCCACTAATGGAAGAAGATCCATAATTACCATGCTTGGCTACCGGCTGTCCGGCACCGGCAACGATAAAACAGGCCAGAGTTGAAATATTGAAAGTGTCCTTTCCATCGCCACCCGTGCCCACAATATCAATGCTTCGGATATCACTCATCGGTACGGGCACGCACAATTCCAGCAAAGCATCGCGAAAGCCCTGCAATTCAGGTATGGTAATGCTGCGCATGAGATAAGTGGTCATAAAAGCCGTCACCTCATGTTCATTGTATTTGCCCAGGCCAATTTCCACCAGCACCTGCCGTGCCTGCTCGCGCGAAAGCGATTTGTGCTCGAATAAATATGATAGGATTTTTTTCATTGTAGGACCGAAAGAAGAATTTGTTTATTTGTGGATTTGTGAATTTGTGGACTTCACCAAATAACCGAATTTTCAAATTTCCGAATTAGCGTTATTAATCCAATGTCCACTAACGCCTCACGCCTCACGCCTCACGCCTCACGATTCACGTCTCTCTACTCACGCCTCACGATTCCCCCCCCCCAGCCAATTCCTCATCATCTTCTCCCCCATCGGCGTAAGCACGCTTTCCGGATGAAACTGCACACCCTGTATATCGTATTGCTTATGACGCATCGCCATGATATAGCCGTTATCATCCATTGCCGTAATTTCTAACTCTGCCGGCAGATGTTCTTTATCTACTATCCAGGAATGGTAACGGCCTACTTCGAGTGTTTCCGGCAGATCGGAAAAGATGTCGCCGGAAACACCGGTTTCTTTATCCTCTTTCCGGGGATTCCAGGTGCCGGATTCCAGCCGGTGGATGGGCGTGGCCACGCCATGAAATACGGTGGAAAGATTTTCCAGCATACCCCCAAGCGCTTCGGCAATGGCCTGGTGACCGAGGCAAACACCGAGAATGGATTTCTCCGCGGCATAGCGCCGGATCAGTGGTAACAGCAAACCGGCTTCTTCGGGAATGCCGGGGCCGGGCGACAAAATAATGCGATCATACACCGCGATATCTTCCAGCGCAATCTGATCGTTGCGCACCACGTCTACCCGCTGGTGCAAAATCTTTTCCACCAGGTGTACCAGGTTGTAGGTAAAGGAATCGTAATTATCAAAAACCAGTAGTTTCAACTTATTCTTATTTATCGTATTGCGTTCACGGTTTTCAGAAAACTTCTTCGGCCAGCACAATGGCTTTTTTCAGGGCGCCCAGTTTATTGTTTACTTCCTGCAGTTCATTTTCCGGGTTGCTGGCGGCAACAATGCCTGCCCCGGCCTGGTAAGTGAGCGTATTTTGCCGGCTGAGCAGGGTGCGGATCATGATGGCATGCGTGCAACTGCCATCAAATCCCATAAAACCCAATGCTCCGCCATAGTATTCCCTGGCCGTAGGTTCCAGTTGGTCAATAATCTCCATGGCCTTATACTTGGGCGCTCCACTGAGTGTGCCTGCCGGAAAACTGGAAGCGAGCAGCGCGAAGGGATTATACCCTTCGCGTAAATTGCCCGTTACTTCGCTTACCAGGTGAATCACGTGCGAATAGTAATGCACCTGGCGAAAATGAGCGACCTCCACCCCATCGCAGAGACGGCTCAGGTCATTTCGGGCCAGGTCGACCAGCATCACGTGCTCGGCATTTTCCTTGGCATCGGCCAGCAGCCTTTCGGTTTCCCGGCGATCCATTTCATCATCGCCCGTACGGCGATAGGTGCCTGCAATGGGATGCACGGTAGCTTTGCCCTGGCGAATCAGCAATTGCGCTTCGGGGGAAGATCCCATCAACCTGTAATCCCCATAATCGAAATAAAACAGGTAGGGTGAAGGATTAACGCTGCGTAATGCGCGGTACACATTAAATTCATCGCCGGTAAATGCCTGCTGAAAGCGACGGCTTAATACTATCTGAAATACATCCCCCCGGAGGCAGCTTTCCATTCCCTTGCGCACCATTTCCCGGTACGACTCATCGGCCATATTCGAGAATTCCTCTCCCTGCATGCTGAATGGATACACCGGCACGTCTTTGCGGCGGATCAGCGATTCGAGCAATTCCGCTTCCGAATCCAAACCTGCAATGCGGTTCTCGCAAATAAATAATTCATCTTTGAAATGATTGAACGCAATCACATACTGATACAGCCGGTAGCGCATCAGCGGAATGGGGCCGGCCGACTCGGGCGACCATCCCGGCTTTTGCGCCGGCTCCGCCAATCGGATGGTATCAAAAAACTGCACGGCATCATAGCTGGTATAACCATATAAACCCTGCGCAAAGCGGGCCGCCATACCATCGCTACCGCTTACTTCAAACTGACGCATGAAATCGCCCAACAAACCCGGCACGGCCTGGGCAGAACTTATATTCACTTTTTCAGGCGGGCGACCGGGCAGCTTATATTCCAATTGATCGAGCCTGCTCACTTCTACGCCAGCGATGGCGTTTATACAAATAAAGGAATAGCTATTCTCCGCGGCATGATGGTCGGTGCTTTCGAGCAACAAAGTGTCGCGAAAACGATCGCGCAGGCGCAGGTAAATGCTCACCGGTGTATATACATCGGCCAACAGGCGCTTGCAACTGGTATCAATCTTTATTTTTTTCATACATAAAAAAAGCCCCGAACGATTCGGGGCCTTATACTTCTTTTATACAAAAGCAGTGTCAGTACAGTAACCCCAGGGATTCTGTATGCCACCACCACTGAATATTTTTTTGCTGCATTTTCATTGCACTGCAAATATGTGTGCAATTACTGATTCAGACAAATTTTTTTTGATGACCACAGGTCCACGGGGAACTGAACCGCTGGCTATTTTCTTCGTCCCAGTCGGTATCCAAGGGTAAGTTGTATGGAATTGTTACGGATACCTTCGTCCTGAATGGTTATATCGCTTAAGCCCTTTACATAACGCATATCCACGATGAACCCATTTTCAAACTCATAGGAAGTGCCCATTATCCAGGAGAATTCGACCGACCTCACCTGATCGCTGAGATCCTCCTTATTGCCATCCTCATTAATGTTGGCGGAAATCAGGTAAGCCAACTGCGGCCCTGTTAATACCTGCAGTGTTTTCCAAACGCGTGTTTGCAGTAGTACCGGAACCTGCACATAATTGAAATCGTAGGAACCATTATCCATTCGTGCCCCCTGCATGCTAAACAAAATTTCTCCCTGAACCGACACATGGGGTTGGAAACGATATTGTGCGAAGCCGCCGAACACTCCACCCGTCTTACTGCGCAGGTTATGCTCCGATTTCTCGTCAAAGTTGCTGATACTGGCGCCTGCTTTAAGGCCTGCTGTCCATTGGGCACCGGCCTGGAGGGTGAGCAGGGTGGCGAGTAACAGGAGGATGGCGGTGATTGAAATAGTCATTTTTTTCATACTGTCGAGGTTTAATGCTGAATAAAAATCTAAACTATCCTGTACTCAGCTCCGGGTTGAAACAGGATGAGTAAACTGTCAAATCCATCCAGTAAAAGGTAAAGTGAGGCGGAAAATGCGGATTTGCCGTTCCTATAAATGCTTTGGGCTGAAAATGCTGATGAATTAACTTCGGGATTCCCCGGTTCCAGATTAGAACAACCGGAATTATATACCACGACTAAAACCACATGAATGAAAAAGTTATTGCTCTGTTGCCTGGTATTTGTACAATTGGTACAAGCCCAGGATGGTGGCGGATACACTCTGCCTCCCAAGGATATCCAGGATATGCTACTGGCCAGGCCCACGCCCGGCGTTAGCATGGATGACAAAGGGGAATGGATACTTTTTACCCAAACAAGCCTATACCCTTCTGTGGAGGAATTGGCTAAACCCGAACTGAAGATCGCGGGTCTGCGTATCAACCCCGCCAATTTCGCGCCCAGCCGGCAGAATTATGTCAATGAAATTTACCTCAAGAATATCAAGACCGATAAAGAACATAAAATTTCGGGGCTGCCGAACCCCCTGTTTGGAACCAGCTTTAGTTGGAGCCCCAACGATAAGAAGATAGCCTTTTTCCAGGTGAACCGCGACAAAGTGGATCTGTATATTATTGACCTGGCCAGCCTCAAAGCCACCCGGATCAACAAGACCCCGGTCAATGCCGTTTATGGTGGCTATAGCTGGTACGACGATAATACCATTCTCTACAAAACCATATTGAAGCCCGCTTCAGCGGCACCGCCGAAACCCTTATTGCCTTCCGGTCCTTCCGAGCAGGAAGTGTATGGCAAAGCTTCGCCCCGCCCAACGTACCAGGATATGATCAAAACGCCATACGATGAGCGTTTATTTGAATTCTATGCGAGCGCGCAACTGGTGAAGAATACGGGAGGTGTGGAAACCAAAATTGGCAAGCCCGCAATCTATGCCAGCTTCAGCGTTTCGCCCGACAAGAAGTACATGCTGGTACGTACCCTGGAAAAACCCTTCTCCTACCTGGTGCCCGCATCCGGGTTCCCCAGCAACCTTGTTGTTACCGACATGGCAGGAAAAGTAATTAAAAACGTTGCCAAACTCCCCTCTTCCGAAACCTCTCCCTCAGGATACGACAATATTCAAAATGTTCCCCGCGGATTTGAATGGAGGGACGATGAAGCGGCTACCCTGGTATGGGCCGAGCCACTGGATGGTGGTTTGATCAAAACTGAAGTAGAATACCATGATGTGGTATATGCGCAGTCGGCGCCCTTTACCGAAAAACCCCGTGAGCTCTTTAAAACAAAAATGCGCTATCGCGGCACTTCCTGGGGCGATGCCAACCTGGCCCTGGTAATGGAAGGTTTGCGCAGCAAGCAGGTGATGCAGATGAACCGTTACAACCCCACTACCGGCGACCTGGAAGTATTGCAAACGCGCAGCACCAATGATCGCTATTCGGATCCCGGCAACCCGGTAACACGCCTGAACAAATTTGGTAAGAATGTTTTGGTGACTATCGACAATGGCAACAAGATTCTGATGAATAATACGCAGGGGGCTTCTCCGAAAGGCGATCTCCCCTTCCTGATCTCTTATGATGTGCATACCAGGAAGGCTGACACCATCTGGCGTTGCAGCGAAGGCAGTTTCGAAATGATCACGAAAGTGCTGGATCCCAACAGGCTTACTGTTGTGAGCCGCCGGGAGACCGAAAAGGATATGCCTAATTATTTCCTGAAGGATCTGAAAGCCCGTATTGCCGATCGCCCGCTTACACAGTTTACCACCCCCTATCCACAACTGGAAGGAGTAAGCAAGACCAAAATCAAGTATAATCGCGAAGACGGCGTTACCCTTACCGGCGATCTTTACCTGCCCAAGGGTTATGATGCCAAACGCGATGGCCCGCTGCCCGTATTCATCTGGGCTTACCCGGCTGAATACAATTCCGCCGCCGATGCGGCCCAGGTGCGTGGAAGCGAACACCGCTTCACGTTGCTGAGCTGGGGCTCCCCGGTTTATTATGTAACCCAGGGCTATGCCGTGTTGAATAATGCGGAAATGCCGATTGTCGCTACCGACAAGGACAAGAAGCCGAATGATAATTTTGTAGACCAGTTGCGCATGAACGCAGAAGCGGCCATCAAAAAACTGGAAGAGTTGGGAGTAGGCGATCCTAACCGTGTGGCCGTAGGTGGCCATAGCTATGGCGCCTTTATGACCGCCAACCTGCTGGCACATACCAAGCTGTTCAAAGCCGGTATTGCACGCAGTGGCGCCTACAACCGCACATTAACACCCTTCGGCTTCCAGAATGAGGACCGCACCTACTGGGAGGCACCAGACCTGTACAATGACATGAGCCCCTTCATGCATGCAGACAAAATAAAATCGCCCCTGTTGCTGATTCATGGTGATGCCGACAACAATACCGGCACCTACCCCATCCAGAGTGAGCGGATGTTTAATGCGATCAAGGGACATGGAGGCAATGCCAAATACATCAGCCTTCCCTACGAAAGTCATGGCTACGCAGGTCGTGAAAATATCCTGCATACCCTGGCGGAGCAATTTGCCTGGCTGGAAAAATATGTGAAGAATGCCAGTAAGGAAGAGAAGAAAGACAAACCCAAAGCCTTCTAATCTGCTATAAAAAAGGCCGCCTCCGGGCGGCCTTTTTTATAGCAGGTGCCTTATGGGTTATTTAGCTGGTGTCGGCTTTGCTCTGATAATGGTCTTCTTCGACCGGTTTGGCGCCTTTACAGTCTGCTTTACCACCGTTAATCTTATGCCCTTCAATTCGCTTCCAATCTCTCTAATGGTTGTTTCTATGACACCCGCCCTTTCAAGAGAAGGATATTTGAAGCCCGCTACATATTGGCGCATTAAACCCGGACTAATTCCAGACCGCACGGCGACCGCCGAAATATTTAGATAATCCTTTTCTGCAAAGAGCGCTGCGAGGTCATACGCAAGTTCAAACTTGAATGCAGAAGGCTGTAATGAATGGAACTTACCTAATTGTCGGGTCATCTTGTGCTGTAACGAATCCACTGAACTGGCAAATTCAACAAGGAGGTTATTCTGGAAATTCACTCTTCCCCAATATTTCCCATCTTCTGCCTTTTCGATAATCAGGATTATTTTTTTCATTTCTCAGCTTTGAAGCGGCTATAGCAAGCCAGCCTGTTTAAAAATGCTTTTGAGTGTGCCCGCTGGTATATCCCCAGAATGCATGGGCACCGTCACCTTGCCCACTTTACGAGGATGAACAAATTGGCGGTGTGAACCTTTTGCACCTTCACATACCACCCATCTTTCTTCAACAGCCGAATCACTTCCCTTGCCTTCATACCTGCAGCTTAAAATCTATTGTGTCGGCTCCTGTTGAAGTAAAGGTAACATTTATGTTACCCTACAACAAAAAAGATTTAGGCAAAAACTGCTAAATGGTATCTCATGCATAGAAGCATATATAAATCCTCGAAAATGCACTTTCTTTGCATAGTTCAGGGATGCAATTCATTGAAACCATACAAAGTCTTCAAAATCGTCTTCATCCGCACCAGGACCTTTTGGATCGGATTGTGGCGGCACAGGCCTGGGCTAAACAAAGATTGGATCAGCCAATTAGTCTAGACGAGATGGCAGCCTATGCCTGTGTTTCCCCTTTTTATTTTATTCGCCAGTTTCGTAAAGTGTATGGTTGTACCCCTCAACAATACCTGATCCGCCTGCGTATGCAGCAGGCCCGGCATTTGCTTGCAGAAGGTCATAGTGTAATGGATACGGCTGCGGCAGTAGGTTTTGAGAGCCTGCCCAGTTTCTCCCGTCAATTTAAGGTGCATACCGGCTGCAGTCCCCTCCTATGGCAGCAGCAAAAAATTCGCCGCGGAAATAGCCTGGCCGCGGCGCCCCCCATTTGCGCAATTTTGGATAAACGCATTCACTGATCCCCTCCTAATTTGCAGGATAATTGAGGACATCAGGTTCTTTTATCGTTTACTCATCAACTTACTATTATGTACATCAGGCTGACTTCGTTATTCGTTAAGGACCAGGAAAAGGCAGTTCAGTTCTACACTTCCGTGCTGGGTTTTAAAGTAAAAAATGATATCCCCATGGGTGAACACCGCTGGTTGACCGTAGTATCGCCGCATGAACCCGATGGCACAGAGTTGGTGCTGGAACCCATGGCGTTTGAACCAGCCCGGGTTTACCAGGCCAAACTATTTGAAGCAGGCATACCCGCAACCGCCTTTCTGGTGGATGATGTTGATGCGGTTCACCAGGAACTTCTTGCTAAAGAGGTAAACTTCAGTATGCCACCCACTACCATGGGGCCTGCCCGAATCACTGTGCTGGATGATACTTGCGGCAACCATATCCAGTTGTTTCAAATGTTGTGAGGAGTTGCCGGGATTCTATGCCGGTTGAAAACTGTTTTATTTGGGTGAATGCGTTATATTAGCAAGGAACCAATTCAGAACCATGAAGAAACTCATATGGGGCCTTGCCCTGATTACGCTGGTATCCTGTGGCGACAACAGGACCGTCGACACCAGAACAGAAACTAAGAGCTGGCAACTGGTATGGAGCGACGAATTTGAGTATAACGGATTACCGGATAGTACAAAATGGACCGCCGAAACGGGTGGCCATGGCTGGGGCAATAACGAACTGCAATACTATACGGCCGGCCGCCTGGAAAACGCGCGTGTAAAAGACGGGATGCTGGAAATTGAAGCCCACCGGGAGAGTTGGGAAGGAAAGGACTATACATCGGCCCGACTCATCACCCGCGGCAAGGGCGACTGGCAATACGGCAAAATAGAAGTGCGTGCCAAACTCCCCAAGGGCGTAGGCACCTGGCCAGCTATCTGGATGCTGGCCTCCACCCAACCTCTGAAATGGCCCGATGATGGCGAAATCGACATCATGGAACATGTGGGCTTTAACCAGGGTTATATTCACGGGTCTATCCACACTAAAAAGTATAACCATATCATCGGCACGCAGATAACGGATACCATCTTCATCGATGACTGCTCCGAAAACTTTCACCGCTACCAACTGGAATGGAATAAAGACTCCGTGATTGTGGGCATCGACGACCAGCCCTTTTTCCGCGCCGGCAATGATGGCACGGGCTACGAAGCCTGGCCCTTCGACAATAAAATGTTCCTGCTGCTCAATATAGCTGTGGGCGGCAATTGGGGCGGACAAAAAGGCGTGGATGAAACGATCTGGCCACAAAAAATGGCAATCGATTATGTACGTGTGTGGCAGCAAGAAAATCCGTAAGCAGCTTTCGCAACCACCGTTTTAGCCCATTCGATTTATTCTTTTGCTGATGGCAAACTTTTTATCCCCGGAGCTGCGCCAAAGGGTTCATAGTCGAGGGGCAGCATATCAGCCATCTTATCGCCCCATGCCCAATACGACATGGAAAACACGTTTTGCGGCGGGTAATAACTTCCATCGGGATAAATAACAACTGTAACAGGTTCCACCAACCAAATGCAGCTTTGCTGGAAATAGGGATTTCGCCTTTCTTGATGGTACTGTAAATAGGCCGGATCTTCCAGCTCATTTCGATAACTAATGCAGATATAATTGGGAAAATAAACTTCCTTGTAGGTATCAGACCGGGTATAAAGAATACTGTCGGCAGTCAGCAGGTCTTTTCCATAATGTTCGATATAATCTTTTTGACGGAGAACTGATTCATAATACCGGGTTGAGTCTGCCATACTACTATCACGGTTATTGCCCGGGTTCATTTGTATTACCGCATTCCCAACTTTTGAACTTTTGAAATATCGGGACTTATACAATTCTTTTACCCTTTCTTTTTCAAGGTTGGGCTCGCGCCACATTCGCTTTACGTGAAATCCTTCTTCCCGAATAGAATCCGTATAAAACGATCGCCAGAAATGCATCATGCTTCCGTAAAAAGCCTGATCACGTTTCCGCTGCCAGCGTTTACGCACTTCTTTTTTTTCTCCATCCATATCTTCAAATAACACATACCCCGCATAGCGGGACGTATTCTCTTTAAAACTGACTTCGAAATCTTCCAGTTGATACTGGATACGATACCCTAATGCTCGATTTTCAATCTCCAGAGGTTCATCACAATACGCAATTACGCGGTTAGTTCTTTTGAAAAAGCGAAATCGAATCGATTCTTTATTCTTTATACGGCATTGTGTAGCGTTGGGTGTGGTCCCCAGGAAATAGTCGGTAAAGGTAAGCCCCCATTTATCCCAGCCTTCTTCTACGGATGGCTCTACGGTCACGTTTTGCAGCTCGCGTACTTTCATCTGCATTTCCACTCGCAGTTTTAAGGGAAGCTGGTTTGCATCGAAAGCGTACACACTTATTTCATACCCGATGGAAGAAACCACCAGATCATATTTACCCGGAGGGATATTCCTTAATTCAAAATTGCCTTCTTTGTCCGACACAGTTCCGCGTGAGGTATTACTGATAAATACGCTGCTTCCCACAATGGGCTCTCCATTTTCTGCTTTTACTACCTTCCCGGTAATATGGGATTGTGCATCAGCATTCACAAAAAAAGCGAGGGCCGCAAACAATATTGCCGGTATGCGAGTCATACCGGCAATATAATATATGCTTGCACAGCTTCTGTGTCATTAACATTTTTTAACCTAGTCCAGTCCAAACATACCCTTGTTCAACTGCTGAAGAATTTGATTTTTATATTCTGCGGCAATCAGCAAAGAAATATTATGCGGGCTTCCGCCATACGACACCATGCGTACCGGGATGTTCATAATAGAACCGAAAAGCTTTTTGATGATGGCGGAGGTTTGGGATATTTCATTACCGACCACAGAAATGATCACATGGTTATGATCCACTTCGAGGGTGCCGAAGGGCTCCAGTTCCTTCAGTATCTCGCTGAGGTACTGGGGATTATCGATGGTTACCGATACGGCCACTTCGGAAGTGGTGATCATGTCGATCGGGGTGCGGTATTTTTCAAACACTTCGAAGATCTTGCGCAGGAAACCATAGGCCAGCAACATGCGGCTGCTCTTGATACGGATGGCGATGATATTGTCTTTGGCTGCTACGGCTTTCACCCCCACGCTGCCGGCTTTTTCCGTAATCAAAGTACCCTTGGCTTCGGGCTGCATGGTATTGAGGAGCTTTACGGGAATCTTGTATTGCTGCGCGGGCCAGATGGAAGCCGGGTGCAGGATCTTGGCGCCAAAATAAGCCAGCTCGGCCGCCTCATCGAAACTGAGCTGCTCGATGGGAACGGTCTTCTTCACCACACGCGGATCGTTGTTGTGCATGCCATCAATATCGGTCCATATCTCGCAAACCGAAGCCGAAATGGCGGCGGCGATCAGCGAAGCCGAATAATCACTTCCTCCCCTTTTTAGGTTGTCTACTTCGCCTCGGGCATTGCGGCAGATATAACCCTGGGTTACAAACAATTTCTTATCCGCATGCTGCTGCAACAACTGCCCCAGCCTGCCGCGTATGCTGCTGATCTGGGGTTCGTCGTTATTGTCGATCGACATAAATTCCAGCGCCGGCAACAAAGCATGAGCAATACCCTGCTCTTCGAGGTAGCAGCAAAAGAGGCGCGTACTCAGGAGTTCCCCCTGGGCCAGGATATCTTTGCTCAGCGCTTCGCTGAAGGATATTTTCAGAATGATCTGGAGGAATTCGAAGTGTTCGGCCACAATGGCTTTGGCCTTATCCAACGAAGCAGGTTTTTTCACCAGCTCACTAACGAACTGTTGGTAGTGCGCTTCCAGTTTGTCGATGTTGGCCTTGGCCGCATCGCGGTCGCCCCGCGCGATGCAGTCGCCAATTTCCACCAGGGCATTGGTGGTACCGGAGAGTGCCGATAACACTACAATGGTCGGTTCTTCCTGACGGGTTACCAGCGAAACGATATGGTGCATCCTTTCCGGCCTGCCCACGCTGGTACCTCCAAACTTCATTACTTTCATGCTTGATGCTCCTTCCCGAATTTTGGGGTTATCAATAAGAAATCGGGCTCAAAGATAGGAAGGAAAGCGTCTCAGATAACGCAGGTAAAATTTTGGTAGATACTGCCAATCGACAAGCCCCTCTTATTCATATTCAAATAAATGCGTCTCCACCCAGCCCGGCATATTATAATACTCAAGGCGCACTCGGGTGGGAAACGAGTCGATATGCGACTCAACGAAATACCTGACATTGTCGGCAGCAACATCTGCCTGGTCCTGTATCAGTCGGCTGGGATAGAATGGAAACTCTCCTTCCATCTCCATAAAATTTAAATACAATAAATCCGAAAAATAATGGCCTGTTCCGGGTGAGCTAGATGGCTGCGGGAAAGTCCAGTTTAAATCGGGTGGCGAGGTCCTCGAGATCTTTCACCACAACGGGCAAGAGTGGAATGCCATCGCGGAGCCGTTCTATCTGCATTTCTCTTTCCGGATCGCCGGGTACCAATACTTTTTCCTGGCCGGGCATGGGGCGTGCTCCCCGGAAGCCGCGGATCCAATGATCCATGGAGGCTTTGTATTCATCGGCAGGACGGAATGCATCGATACGCATGGCTCCCAGAAAATGGCCAATTCCCTTGCCGGGTTGCTGGGCCGGCATGGGCACATAGGCGGGAAAAGGCGGCACCCAGGGTGCATAGTTGGCGCCACTTAGCAGGGCACTGAACATATCCACCACGGCGCCCAGGGCATAGCCTTTATGGCTGCCATGGTCGCGGTCGCCACCCAGGGGTAACAAGGCTCCACCACTTTTGAGAATATGCGGATCATTGCTGGGCCGGCCTTCACTATCCTGTACCCAGCCATCGGGGGTGGGCAGGCTTTTGCGTTGCAGGATTTCCAGTTTGCCATTGGCCGCTGTAGTGGTGGCCAGGTCGGCAACAAAAGGAGGTTCTTCGCCTGCCGGTGACACCACACAAATGGGATTGGTGCCCAGCATGCGATCAATAGAGAAAGTAGGCGCTACCAGCGGACTGGCATTGGTCATGGCCATACCGAGCATATCTTTCTCGAGGGCCATCATGGCGTGAACGGCCGCGATGCCGAAATGATTACTGTTTCGTACTGATACCCAACCTGTACCTACCTGGTCCGCTTTGGCAATGGCTATCTCCATGGCTTTGCGTGCCACCACCAGGCCGAGACCACTATCGCCATCCAGCACGGCCGTTGAGGGAGTTTCGTGCACCACCGCAATATTCGGGTCGGCCTTTACCCTGCCTGCTTCCCAAAGACGCACATATCCGCTCAAACGCGCCACGCCATGCGAATCCACTCCGCGCAGATCAGCCGCCAACAGACTTTCTGCGGCCAGGCTTGCATGTTGCGAAGAACAACCGATACTTTCGAATACCTTGCTGGTAAATTGCAGCAAATGGGAATAAGCGAACGAAGGGCTATCAGCCATAGATTTCAAAGCAAGGGCGGAGAAGTAGCACCCCGCCCTGAATTTTATGAATTATTGGGGCCTTAGAAAGGCAAATCATCTGCTGGCACGTTCAGATCTGCTGCCGATACAGTTTGATTACCTCCCGAAGCGGGAGCAGACTGGCTATAAGCCCCGGGTTGCGCGCCATCTTTGCGACCACCCAGCAACTGCACTTCCCGAACACGAACGGTAATAGACGCACCGGAGCTGCCGTCATTACGCTGATATACACGGATATCCGGTTGGCCTTCCACAAAAACCTGGGTACCTTTGGTCAGATAAGGAGCCACCGCTGTCCGGTCGGTCCAATAGGCACATTCTACCCAGGTAGTCCGCTCCTGTTGCACACCCTGACTGTCTTTATAGCGCTCGCTATGCGCCACGGAAAAGTTAATCACTGATTTCCCATTCACCGTGTTCACCTGGCAGTCTTTACCCAGGTGTCCGATTACTTGCAACTTGATCATATTTCACCGTTTTTGAATTACCAAATAAAGCGGCAAGTTAGCATTATTCTCCTCCCCGGGATACACCAAACAGGAACCTTTTACATTATGCCGGACAAGTGTGAATAACTTGTGCTAACCCACCGCCACTCAACCTTATGACTGCAAGATAAATCAGGCAGGTAGCCGCTTCCAAGGGATAAACCACAGAAAAAAAGGGGAATATTCCCGAACGATCCGGTGAAAAATGGAATAAATATGATTATAACACGCAAACACAAAACCGTATCCCGCCCCCCCCTACTTTCTTTAGCACATAAAAAAAGAGACGCCCAAAAGCGTCTCTTTTTTTATATTCAGAAGAAGTCTTATCATTCCCTGCCACTGGCGCTATCGATGGTTCTGCCGAAAAAGATAGCATTCATCATCAGCCTGGTTCCACCCAGCCAGAAGGCGCGGAAATTGGGGTTATCGGCGATATTGATCACACGACCTCCGCCCACTGTGTTTACCAGTACGGCGGCGGTGTTGGCTAAAGCATCAGCATTTTCCCGGCTCACCCATCCGCTTTGCAATGGTTTATCGCCATAATAAAATGGAACCCCGTAAGGGTTCTTCCCCATTTCCATAAATACCCGGTTGCCTTTAAACATGCTCACGGTAGGCCGGCGATAGCCATAAGCGAGGGGATGTGTGCGATCGATCTTCGCTTCAAAAATGGCTCCGCGCAACTGCTGGGCCCCCGCTACCTCTGAACGATCCACATAACGCGCGGTTTCGGGATCGGCCTCGGGTGTTTTGGCCCTCTTGAAGCTAACCGTTGAAATTCCTTCCCGGGCAGCCCAGCTCACGGCATCTTCCAGCAAGATCAGGGTACCACCGCCCTGTACCCATGATTTGAGTTTTTCCTTATTCAATTCGCCGTAGCTTCCACTCGCGAGAATGATGGTATTGTAGCGATCCAGATCTGTACGATTGAATGTACCGGGCTCCAGATGCGTAGCAGGTATATCCATGCGTTGATCGAGCAGATGCCATACTTCGCCAGCATCCAGGGCGCTAACCCCGGGACCAGTCACCATAGCCACACTGGGCTTGCGCAATACCTGGAACCGGCTGCTGCCCAGATCACTACCACTGATTACCGCACCGGACGCAACCGCGTACACATCTATTCCATTCTGACGGGCCAGATCGCTCAGCACCTGGTAAAGCTGATCGGCCGTGATCGATTGCATCTGTACCGGAACCTGAATGGTTCCATAGTCGAATTGCATGCGCTTGCCCTGAATGTCCATCGCAAAGGGATTGCTGGCCACTTTGGCCACTATACCGGATTGCTGCAGGGCGTGCAACATACGCGGCGCATAAAATTCATCCCAATTGAAGAGATAGCTATACTGGCTCTTGCCGCCTACAACAACACCCTTTTTCCATTCCGCTTTCTGTACGCGATCGCCCCTTTCCACCGATTTGCTTAAAGCGTAAGGCAGATCGAACGCGAGGGGAATGGTCCAGGCGGTGATATCATAAAAGAGACTGTCCTTATAGTTCAATGTCTTTTCAAAAATACCCCTGATCAATCGGCTCTGCGGCTGCTGCAAGGGTACAACATAGGAATGAGCGCTGGCAAAATTCTGACCTTCCGCACTCATATTTCCTTTCAAGCGATACACTTCAATCTGGTGGCGCAGCAACATCTCTACCAAAAGTTGTGTGCGGGCCGCATCGTGCGGATCGCCAAATACATAGGAGCCCGCATTGGCGGATTCTTTTGCTGCGGCCTGGTAAAACTCACGCTGCCATTCGAGGAATTCGCGACGCAGGGCATGGGCTCCCTCAAGGGTGGATAATGCCGTTACAAACTGGTTGCGAATGGTAAAGGGGAACGACAATAATCCGTTGGCCGTTTCCTGCAAATGGCCGCGACTGCTGGCCTGTTCAAACAGGATGCCGATCGCCCCATTTACATCCGGATAAGTGGATCCTTTTCCATAATAAAAATCATCATAGTTCTCCCTTGTAAAATAGAGTGAGCCAATACGATCGAGAAACTTTGCATGAAACTCCCCGAGTTTGCCCGTCAGCTCCTGGTTCTTGTCTGGCGTGAGCGGATTCACACGCGAGGGAACACCGGGCTGAAAGAAGAAGGTCGCGTTGCTACCCTGCTCGTGATGATCGGTGAGGATATTGGGTTTCCATTTATGAAACCATTCGAGGCGATGCTGACTCTCGAGGTGCACGGCCGGCAGCCAGTCACGGTTCAGGTCGAACCAGTAATGATTATACCGACCACCCGGCCACACTTCATTGTATTCGCGACTGGCCGGATCGCTCACCAGGTTCTTGCTTTTGTGCTGGTTTACCCAGGTAGAGAAGCGCTGCAATCCGTCGGGATTAAAAGATGGATCGAACAGGATCACTGTATTGTTAAGCAACTCATCGATCTGCCTGCCCTGTGCGGCAGCCAGGTAATAGGCCGTTACCAGCGAAGCATTGGCGCCACTGGCTTCATTTCCGTGAATGCTATGGCCGATATACACTACAATCGGCATTTTGGAAATATCGAGCTTCGCCGATTGCGAAGGATCGGTCAGTTTTATATGTTCCTGGCGAATCTGTTCCAGCTTTTGATGATTGGCCGGCGACGTAATAATCAGGAGCACCTGGGGTCTTTTCTCATAAGTGAAACCCATGGTTTCTAACTTGATTCTATCCGGCGCCGCTTTGGCCACGGCCTGCATATAGTTAACCAACCGGTCGTGGGTGATATGGTATTCCCCCACTTCATGATGAACGATGTCTTTGGGTTTGGGAATCGCAGGATTGTACTGCACCGAATCGGGCAGGAAATAATTCAGATCCTGCGCCATGGCGCCCTTGGTCAAAAACCAGAGGCAGGCGAATAGGAGCTTTTTTCTCATGTCAGAGCTTTGTTTGGATTGTTTTTAGAAGAAAAAATGAAAGGTTGGAAGATAGGGATTTTTGCGTAATGCCTTCATTATCTGATAGGCAGAATGGAGGAACGGTAAGCGGGCTCCTTTGCCAGCCATGCGTATACACTTTCTCTGTACCTTTGCCCATTGTTTTGTTCCGAATGGGAAAAAAGGAGAATATATGAGCAGAAAAGGAAAAGTGCTGGTAGCCATGAGCGGCGGTATTGATAGTACCGTAACCGCCCTGATGCTCAACGACCAGGGCTATGAAGTGGTGGGCATTACCATGAAAACCTGGGATTATAGCAGCAGCGGCGGTGGCAAGAAAGAAACAGGATGCTGTAATGTGGACAGCTTTAACGACGCAAGACAGGCGGCGGTGGAGCATGGCTTTCCGCATTATATCCTCGATATCCGCGAGGAATTTGGGGATTTTGTGATCAATAATTTTGTGGACGAATACCTGGCTGGTCGCACACCCAATCCCTGTGTGCTGTGCAATACCCATATAAAATGGCGGGCCCTGCTGAAACGTGCCGATGCCCTCGGTTGCGATTATATCGCCACCGGTCACTATGCCAAAGTGCACCAACACGATAATGGCCGATACTATATCAGCAAGGCGGTTGACCATACCAAAGATCAGAGCTATGTGCTATGGGGGCTGCAGCAGGATCTGCTGCGTCGCACCCTGTTGCCCCTGGGACCTTATCGCAAAACAGAGATCCGCCAGATGGCCCACGATTATGGCTATCCCGCCCTCGCCACTAAAAGCGAGAGTTATGAGATTTGCTTTGTGCCCGATAACGACTATCGCGGCTTCCTGAAGCGCCGGGTGGAAGGCCTCGAGGAGAATGTAGCAGGTGGCAGGTTTATCGACAAGGAAGGAAGAGTACTGGGCCAGCATAAAGGATATCCCTTTTATACTATCGGCCAGCGTAAGGGGCTGGATATTGCCCTGGGCCGGCCGGTATTTGTAACCCATATTGATCCCGACAACAACACTGTAACACTGGGCGATGAAGCCGACCTGAACCGCAGCGAAATGCGGGTGGGCAAACTCAACCTGTTGAAATACGATACCATTACACCGGGTATGGAAGCTACCACGAAGATCCGCTACAAAGATGCGGGCACCCTTTCCAACCTCTATCCCGAAAAAGGCGAAGTGAAAGTGAGCTTTTATGAGCAGGCAAAGGGCATAGCACCGGGACAAAGCGCGGTGTTTTATGAAGGGGAAGATGTGATTGGGGGAGGGATTATTTTACGTTGAACGTTTATACGTTTTACGTTATACGTTGGTTTTAAGTTTTAAGTTTTAAGTTATAGGTTTTAAGTGGGGAGAGGAGTTGGGGAGTATGGCTTGGGCTTGGCCTTGGGTTTGGGTTTTGGATTACGGTTGAAGCTTTACTGGCATTCCCAAATTCCCAAATCCCCAAATTCTCAAATTTCTCTCACGCAATATCCACAGTTCCAGTGCGTTTAATAGTTTCGCCTTCAAGGTCTTCGCTTTGAAAGGCTATGCAGCTAAAACACTGTTCTGCATGTCTTTATGCTAAAATTTGTATCCTGGAATTAACTGTCTGGTATGAGAATCCCATCCATTTCCTGCCTGCTGGCATTTTTTTTCGTCGCCTTTGGTCTTTTTTCCTGTTCCGACGAGAAGGAAGAATTCATGACTGAACCACTGAGCGATTACCTGCCCCTGGAGCCAGGCAAATACATTACTTACCGGATCGATTCGCTCGTTTTCGTGGATTTTCAGCGTAATCCTGAAATACACAGCTATCAGGTGAAGCATGTGGTAGATGCTGAGTTAACCGATATCCTGGGCCGGCCCGCTTTCCGGGTGTATCGCTACCTCAACGACGAGAACGCTTCCGGCCAATGGATTCCAAACGGCACCTATTTTATCACTCCCCTGGCCGATCAGATTGAGTTAGTGGAAGACAATCTCCGCTTTATCAAGTTGCATGCTCCTTTACGCGAAGGCACCAGTTGGAAAGGCAATGCCTACCTGCCCACTGACCCTTATGATCCCTTTGGCTATAATTTCAGCAACGACGACGATATGCATAACTGGGATTTCTATTACGATATTTTTGAACCCAGTTACACCGTGAACGGACAAACCTATACGGATGTGTACACCGTGCAACAGCAGTATGATTTTTCCAATGTGCCCATCGCTGACCAATTGAGTTACGGCTATATCAACCGTTCAGCCGAAAAATACGCCAAAGGCATTGGGCTTGTGTACCGCGAATATGAAATGTGGGAGTATCAACCCAATTTGAGCGGCCCCGATCCTTATTATACCGGCTTTGGTGTAACGATGTGGATGATTGACCACAATTAGGCCGATAATGCCTTAGCTTTGTTGGCGGCAAAAAGAAAGCATGAAATCAATTACCGCATTCCTGCTATGCTTGTTGTGGTCAACAACGGGTTCCGCACAATACGCTGTGTACCGCGTGCAACTCAAAGACAAGGCGGCTACTACCTTCCGATTGAGCAACCCGGAACAGTTTTTGAGTGCAAGGGCCATTGCGCGGCGAACGCGTTATCAAATATCGGTTGACAGTACCGACCTTCCCATTCCCGAAGCATATATTCAACAGATACATTCGATTCCCAATCTTACCCTTCTCAATCAATCCCGCTGGCTGAATGCGGTAAGCATCCAAAGCACCGATGCTGCTGCGCTTTCCGCCTTGCAGGCCCTGCCATTTGTGGCATCGGTGGAAGGGATTGCCGCCAGACCCATTGCCGGGCGCGACAAGCTGCTGACAGAAGAGTCGCCCGCCCCCTCCGCAAGGCCCACAGGTATCCAGGAAGATGTTTTAAATTATGGCATCGGCTCTTACGCGGAAATCAGTTTACACAATGGGCAGTTTCTGCACAATATCGGATTGCAGGGGCAGGATATGCAGATAGCCATGCTCGATGGTGGTTTCTTCAACTATACCAGCCTTCCGGCTTTCGATAGCATGAATGCAAATGGACAGGTGCTCAGCACCTGGGATTTTGTGGGGCGCGAAGCCAGTGTGGTGGAAGATCATCCACATGGCATGCAATGCCTTTCTACCATCGCTGCCAATATACCGGGAGAATTTGTGGGTAAGGCTCCCAAAGCCCGTTTTCATTTATTCCGAACCGAGGATGTGGCCTCGGAATACCCGGTAGAGGAATTCAACTGGGTTTGCGGTGCCGAAAGGGCCGATAGTATTGGCGCCGACATTATTTCCTCCTCCCTTGGATATGGCTATGATTGGAGCAGCCCTGTTGCCGACTATCCATACAGCGCGCTGGATGGTAATACCACCATGGCTGCGCGCGGGGCCGATATGGCCGCTGCCAAAGGATTGCTGGTTTTTAATTCAGCCGGCAATTCCGGCAACAATTACTGGAAATTTATTACCACACCCGCCGATGGCGACAGCGTGGTTGCGGTTGCTGCCGTCGACAAAACGGGCGTGTTGGGCAGTTTTTCCAGCTACGGGCCTTCGGCCGATGGCCGTATTAAACCCGATCTCGCTTCGGTGGGTGTGGCCGCCATGGTCCAAAGCACCACCAGGTTTATCGTCACTTCCAATGGTACATCCTTTGCCTGCCCTAACCTGGCCGGCCTCGCGAGCTGCCTCTGGCAGGCATTTCCCGAGGTCAACAATATGCGGATCATCCGTGCGCTAAAGGAAGCAGCCCATCAATACCCATCGCCCGATTACCGCACTGGCTTTGGTATTCCGGATTTGAAAAAAGCTTTCATTCTTCTCTTGCAGGAAAACGCGAAGGCCAATGCCGAAGCAGCGCTCTGCGAGATTACTTTAAACTGGAACAGCAAAGATGCAAAGGGCATGCGCTACGTTTTGGAAAGAAAACATGAGGCGGATCCCGTATTCGCTCCATTTATGACTATACCTGCCAATGCCCCGACCAATCAACTGAATCCAGGTAACTATAGTGTCCGGTTCCCTTATACCGATTGGGTTACCGGTCAGGTAGATATTCGCATTGGGCAGGTTATAGACAGCAGCCAGGCCGGCAATACCGTGGTGTATATAGATACAGTACGCCTGCACCTCGAAACACGATGCCAATCCTCCGAATCCTCTTATATACGGTTGCATGGCAATCCCGTTCACCTCAACGGACCTATCATCTTGCAGATCTATTCGAGCGATGCTGTTGACGATATGCGTATTGAAATCTACAATGCTGCGGGCCAACTCCTGCATCAGCAGCGCAAGTCCAAGTTGCCGGGTATGGCCTGGGAATGGTTACCCAACTATAACTGGACTTCGGGCATCTATTATATCCGGGTGATGAATGGGAAGAAGACGATTGGAAAGACAACGATGCTAAGGCAGTAGCGGTTTCCGCATCAATGCGGCAAAGAGTGTATCTGCTCCCCGGGTGTACCCTGTTATTAGGCGCTGGTCCGTCAATTCCCAATTGGATTCCTCCAGCCATTGCTGCACATTGGCTTCGTTTTCCTCCCGAAATACCGAGCAGGTGGCATACAGCAGATAACCACCCGGTTTTACCTTTGTCGCAGCCCGGCGCAAAATCCTGGCCTGCAAGCGGGCATAGTCCTGAATTTTTGAAGCCTCAAAATAATAAAGCTGTTCAGGGCTGCGCGCCCAGGTACCGCTGCCCGTACAGGGCACGTCGGTGATTACTACATCAAATAAGGCTTCGGAAAGCCGGGACCCCGAATCGCTGAGGTCAAGGATCATCAACTGCTCGGCGGCCAGCCCCGCCTCGCGAAACCGTTTCTTCAGGTTCGCAAGGATCGACGACCGTATATCGGATACCGTGAGTTGAATGTCGCCAAAAACATCGGCCGCCAGTATCGATTTTCCTCCGCTGGCCGCGCAGGCGTCCCACACCCGGGGTCGGGCCGGCACCTGTGCCTTTGCCATCAGTTGGCCAATGGCCTGGGAGCTGATATCCTGCACTACCAGCTCATCATCGATCCTGAATATATCCTGCAATGGCAGATTGTTCTCCACGGCAACGGCCTGATCGCTTAGCCATTCATGGGGGATAGTCAATAATTTTGTCCGCACAACGTCTTCCCTGCCGGGTCGCACGCGCAGGAATACCCGCGGCTGTCGAAAAAAGGAAAGGCCGAATGCCTGCGCATCCATCCCTTCGCTCAGGCGATCGCTCCAGGGAAATACCGCTGCCAGGTCAAGCGGGTTTGCCAGAAGCTTTACTTTTTCAGAAAGCTCCGCTCGGGCCTGGTGGTTCCAGTCGGGATTGATATGTTCCAGTGTGGAAGAAGGTTCCGTCGCGCACAAGAAATAGCCGGTTCTTATCTGCTCTTCCCGTGGCCAGTCCCGGGCTGCCTTTCCCAGCCGAAAGCAGCTATAACAAAACTGCAATATCTGCCTGCGGTCGCGGGAACCATGTTTGCGATGCTCGCGAAAATAGTTTTTGGCAAACAGGTGAAAGGGTTCGCGGCCTTCATACAATTGCAGCAGGCGAACAGCACTGGCGATATGGGACTGAGCATACACGGTGTTGGGCCGAAGCTGCTTTCAGGCTTAGAGCTCCAGCATGGTTTTAACCGGGTCTTTTCCTATCAGCATTTGCACCGGATTCTCCAGCAGGTCTTTCACCCTTACGAGAAAGCTAACCGACTCGCGACCGTCGATGATGCGGTGGTCATAGCTGAGCGCCAGGTACATCATCGGACGAATTTGAACCTGGCCATTGATGGCCATGGGTCTCTCCTGAATTTTGTGCATGCCCAGAATGGCACTTTGCGGAATATTGATGATGGGCGTACTCATCAATGAACCAAATACGCCGCCATTGGTGATGGTGAAGGTTCCACCGGTAAGGTCGTCCGTGGTCAGCTTGCTTTCACGCGCCTTGGTAGCTACTTCTATTACTTTTTTCTCAATATCGGCAAAGCCCAGGCTTTCCACATTGCGGATTACCGGCACCGTGAGGCCGCGGGGAGTGCTCACTGCGATAGAAATATCCGCATAATCATGGTATACCAGTTGGTCCCCATCGATATAAGCATTCACCGAAGGCCATTCGGCCAGGGCGATGGCACAGGCCTTGGCAAAAAAGCTCATGAAGCCCAGACCTACACCATGCGTTTCCTTGAATTTGTCTTTATGCTGTGCACGGATTGCCATGATCTCCGTCATATCCACTTCGTTGAAAGTGGTGAGCATGGCGGTGGTATTCTTGGCTTCCACCAGGCGGCGCGAGATGGTCTTGCGCAGGTTGCTCATCTTTTCCATACGGGTATTGCGGCTAAAGAGTTCCTGCCCGTCGAAGCTCTGCCGGGCGGGGCTGGTGAGCGCGGCCAGCACATCCTCCTTACGGATCTTGCCCTGGAAACCGCTGGGTGTCACTTTTTTGGGATCGAGTTTTTTATCGGCGATCATGGCCGAAGCCACGGGCGTTGCCTTGATGTCGTTCGAAACACTGGTTACCGGCGCTTCATTCGCTTTGGCCGGAGCCGGTGCTTGGGTGGTCGCCGATGCTTCTTCCTTTTTAGGCTTTTCAGCGGCAGCGGGTTTTTCCGCCGTTTCATCAATACTGGCCAGCGTATCGCCAATTTTCAGCGTATCTCCTTCCTGGGCGCCCGTCTTGAGTACGCCCGCTTTTTCGGCATTCACTTCAAATGTTGCCTTCTCGCTTTCCAGTTCCGCAATCACTTCATCCCTTTCCACATATTCGCCATCCTTTCTTACCCATTTCAGCAAGGTCACTTCGCTGATTGATTCGCCTACGGTTGGTACTTTGATCTCGATCATAAGAGGTTTATTACGCTGTAGTTTATCTGATTATTTTTAGATGCTGAATGCCGTTTCCACTATCTCTTCCTGCTCCTGCTTATGCACTTTGGCATAGCCGGTGGCAGGAGAAGCGGATGGCTGGCGGCTGATGACACCGTAGTTGATCGACTTCAGGTTCATCTGCAAAAATGCCGCCGCTCCCATATTCAAAGGTTCTTCCTGCACCCAGAACCAGGTAGCACGGTTATATTTTTTATACAACTCTTCTATTTGACGATATGGCAGCGGATACAATTGTTCCAGTCTTACGATGGCCACATCTTCCCTTCCTTCTTTTTCCTTCCGTTCGGCCAGGTCGAAATATACTTTACCGCTGCAGAATAATACTTTCTTCACCTTGTTGCTGTCGGCAGCAATATCGTCGATCAGTTCGCGGAAACCGCCCTGGAGGAATTCTTCCTTCGGGCTGTAGCTTCCCGGATGGCGCAGGTTGGCCTTCGGCGAAAAATTGATCAGCGGTTTGCGGAAAGGCCACTCTACCTGGCGACGCATGGCATGGAAGAAATTGGCGGCAGTAGTAATATTCGTCACTATCATATTCAATTCCGCGCAGGATTGAAGGAAGCGCTCCATACGCGCGCTGCTGTGCTCCGGCCCCTGACCTTCATAGCCATGGGGTAGCAACATGACCAATCCCGACATACGGTTCCACTTCTGTTCGCCGGATGAAATAAACTGATCGATCATGATTTGAGCACCGTTCACAAAGTCGCCAAACTGCGCTTCCCAAAGCACCAGGGCATTGGGGTTGGCCATGGAATAGCCATATTCAAAACCCAGTACTCCATACTCGCTCAGGAGAGAGTTGAATACGCGGTATTCGCCTTTGGCACCGGGTATGCGGCTAAGACGGTTATAAGCTTTGTCGGTATTCTCATCGCGCAACACGGCATGTCGATGGGAGAAAGTGCCCCGGCGAATGTCCTGGCCGGTCATGCGTACATCTTTTCCATCGAGCAACAAACTACCGTAGGCCATCAATTCCCCACTTGCCCAATCCAGTTTCTTTTCTCCCTGGTATAGCTTGATCTTATCCTGGATGATCTTTTCCACCTTACGAAGGGGTTTGAAATCATCGGGCCATTTCATCATGGCATCAAATACCTTATCAAATGTTTCTTCGCTGATGGCCGTTACGGGCGACTGATCAAAATCTTCTTCCGAAGCCCTGCGCAGGTTGCGCCACCAGATTTCCGGTTGTTGATAATGGTAAGGAAGCGGCTTCTGCTTTACCTCATCAAGACGCTCCTGCAGGTCGGCCCAGAATTTCTTCTCCATCTCCTTGGCCAGTTCCTTGGCGGCAGGTTCCCCGTTTTGCAGCAGGAAGTTGACATACACTTCGCGCGGATTGGGATGCTTATCGATCAGGCTATATAGATGTGGCTGTGTGAATTTGGGATCATCGCCCTCGTTGTGACCATGACGGCGATAGCAGACCATGTCGATAAAGACATCGTCGTTGAACTCCTGACGGTAGCGGGTGGCGATTTCCGCGCATTTGAGCACGGCTTCCGGATCGTCGCCATTTACGTGAAAAACGGGAGCATGCACCGTGGCGGCCAGGGAAGTACAATAGTCCGAACTCCGGGCCTCATCAAAATCGGTGGTAAAGCCGATCTGGTTATTGATTACAAAATGAATGGTGCCCCCGGTATAGTAACCCGAGAGTTTGCTCATCTGGATTACTTCGTACACAATCCCCTGTCCGGCTACCGATGCGTCGCCATGTATTAGGATGGGTAGAATCCTGTCGTACTCCGATGCATAAAGCACATCGGCCTTGGCACGTGCAAAGCCCACCACCACGGGGTTCACCGCTTCGAGGTGCGAAGGATTGGGCATCAGCTTCAGGTGAATGGTTTTATTGTTGGCGGTGGTCAATTCGCTACCAAAACCCATATGGTATTTTACGTCGCCACTACCCATGGTTTGATCAACCTGCGCGGTGCCTTCAAATTCACTGAATATCTGCTCATAGGTTTTACCCATGATATTGGCCAGTACATTCAGGCGGCCACGGTGTGCCATGCCAATCACCACTTCGTACACATCGTCATCCGCAGCAGTATTGATGATGGCATCAAGAGCGGCAATAGTGGTTTCGCCACCTTCGAGCGAAAATCGTTTCTGGCCTACATATTTTTTATGCAGGAACTCTTCGAACATGACACCCTGGTTCAACTTTTCCAGGATGCGTTTTTTCTTGGCGAGGGGTACAGGGTTGGCGAAATTGGTTTCCATTTCGCGGGTCAGCCAATCCACCCTTTTTTGATCGCTGATATATTTGAACTCGATACCTACCGGACCTGCATACACTTTTTGCATGTGGGCCAGGATATCGCGCAACCTGGCAGGCCCCAGCCCAATACGATCACCCACCTGGAAAACGGTATCCATATCCGATTCATCCAAACCAAAGAAAGAAAGAACCAGGTTGGCTCCCCTGTCCTTACGCTCCCGTATGGGATTGGTTTTGGCGATGAGGTGCCCTTTGTTGCGGTAGCCCAGGATGAGACGGTAAGCCCCCAACTCTTTGCGCCAATTGTCGCCACCGGCAACAGCGGCCTCCCTGGTGGCGCTTGCAGGCACGGGGTGCCCATTTGCCTGGGCAGGGCCGCCCATGGCAAAATCGAATCCTTCAAAAAATTTCCGCATATCGGGATCCACCGAATTGGGATCCTGCACAAATTCCCGATAGAGGTTTTCAATAAAAGCCGGATGTGAATTGGTGATGTATGAAAAGTCTTTCATGATTGAAACAGGGTTTGCGTTTTGCGCTCCCGCAACTGGTAGGGTTCCAAACTACTGTCTCAGCCACTCATTTGTATGCATGAGTCCAGGGCCCGTTCCTTTTTTGAGGACCGCTTCGCAAAGGGGACACAAATATCGCTTAAAAAGTCTGAAAATCAGGGGCCAAATACACAAAAAACTACGCTTTCCCGCTATTTTTGGCGTGTCGGGCATCGGGCTGGCAAAAGGCCCGGCCGGGAAGCCGGCCGGCGGAACCGGGCAGCCGCCAGCTTTCCGAATATTTTGCAGCTAAATTCCGCCAAAATTTGGTGATTCAGCCATACAACCTTACCTTTGCCCTCCTTAAAATTGATACCAAATGGCTAATCATAAGGCTACCAAGAAAGATGTGCGTCAGGCAACCAAGCGCCGTGATAGAAACCGTTACTATGGCAAAACTACCCGTAATGCCATCCGCGACCTGAAAGCCGCTCCTGAAAAAGAAGCGCTGGAAAGCCTGCCCAATGTAGCTTCTATGATCGACAAGCTGGCAAAACGTGGCATTATCCACAAAAACAAAGCCGCTAATCTGAAAAGCAAACTCACGCGTAAGTTGAATACAGCAGCGAAGTAATTCGCACATGAGAAAACGTTTCCCCAAAGAAATAACCCCTGCCTGCGGCAGGGGTTATTTCTTTGGGGAAAGTTGTAAGTAATAAGTTGTAAGTTTTAAGTTAAGGGCATGGGCCTGGTTTTTTATTGCGAAATCTCCAAGGATAGGGTCTTCTACGTCGTTCCCGTAGATTCTGATAGACAATCCATAACTTAGAACTTAAAACTTACAACTTAAAACTTCCCATGAAACGGTTCCTCCCCCTCTTCCCCCTCCTCCTCTCCTTCTCCTTATTCGGCCAGCAATTCGTGACCCGCTTTGAAGAATCACAGGGTCGTGAAACGCCGGATTATTTTGAGATTATGGAGTGGTGGCACAAACTGGATGCGGCCAGCGGGCAGGTTCGCATGTTTCGCAAAGGCGATACCGACAGTGGCTATCCCCTGCACCTGGTATATATTTCCAACGATGGCGCCACAGACCCGGGGTCGATACGAAGCAAGACGACCATCCTGATCAATAATGGCATTCATCCCGGTGAGCCGGACGGGATTGATGCAAGCATGATGCTGGCAAGAGATATCGTAACGGGTAAACTGAAGCTGCCCGACCACCTGCAACTCGCCATTATTCCCGTATACAATATTGGCGGCTGCCTCAATCGCAGCGCTAATTACCGGGTGGATCAAAACGGGCCTGAAGAGTTTGGATTCCGCGGCAATGCCCGCAATTTCGACCTCAACCGTGACTTTATTAAACAGGACTCGCGAAACGCGCAATCCTTCGTCGAAATATTTCATGAAATTGACCCTGATGTTTTTGTCGACAACCATGTGAGCAATGGAGCTGACTACCAGCATGTGATGACCCTGCTGACGACCCAGCACAACAAGCTGGGTGGCGCTATGGGAGAATACCTGAACCAGGTATTTGAACCCGCGTTATATGCGGGCATGAAGCAAAAAGGTTTCGACCTGATTCCTTATGTAAATGCTTTTGGCGACACCCCTGAAAAAGGATGGCCTGAGTTTTGGGACAGCCCCCGCTACGGAAGCGGCTTTGGCGCACTCTGGCAGAGCTTTTCATTTGTACCGGAAACCCACATGCTGAAACCCTATGACCAACGTGTGAAAGCTACTTATGCTTTGATGCAGACATTCATAGAGTTTACCGGTAAGAATGCGAAAAAAATAAAAGAGTTAAGGGCGGCCGACCGGAAAGCGGCATCCACGCAGGCAACGTTTCCCATTCGCTGGAAACTTAACCGGGAGAAATCGCAGCCCTTTCTATATAAGGGATTTGAATCAGGAAAAAAGAACAGCGAAGTTTCGGGCTTGCCCAGGCTATTTTACGACCGCAAAAAGCCCTATGAAAAAACCATCCCCCTCTTCAACCAGTATGAACCCACGCACATGATTTCTAAGCCCATGGCTTATATTATTCCGAGAGGATGGTGGCCGGTGGTGGAGCGACTGCAACGCAACAAGGTGAAATTATTTCCCCTTGAAAAAGATACCAGCATCCAGGTTACCGTTTACCATATAGAAGAATACAAGGCTTCACCGCGGGCTTATGAAGGTCATCATCTGAATGGATCTGTAAAGATCCGAAGCAGTGTTCAAAGCATTTCATTCCGCAAGGGCGACTGGATGATTCCCATGAATCAGCACGGCAACCGCTTTATCATGGAAGTGCTGGAGCCGGAGGCGGAAGATTCTTATTTTGTATGGAACTTTTTTGACCCCATCCTGGGACAGAAGGAAGGCTACTCGGCCTATGCTTTTGAAGACATTGCCGCAGCCTACCTCCAACAAAATCCGGAACTGCAAAAGCAGTTGGAAGAGAAGCGTGCGAGCGACAGCAGTTTTGCGGCCAGTGCCAGGGATCAGTTGGATTTTGTGTATAGGAATTCACCCTGGTTTGAGCCAGCGTTTATGCGTTATCCTGTCTATCGAATAGAAACTCCCCGACAGTAAGGTCCTTAAGACCTTCCTGTCGGAGAGGCAATAGGGAATCACTTATCTTTGTCTACTCTGAAACCGTTGGCTTTGGCAAATTTTTGCTGGGCGTCCTGCATATCTTTAACATGCACATCAATATCTTCTTCCAGTGCTACCATGCGCTCCAGTTCTTCCGAGCGGAGTGAGTCGTTGGGTTGATCTGCATAATTTCTATAGGAATCATAGATATCCCGGATATGCCCGAAATAACGGAGGGCCGCGGCCTTGAATGCATCCGCCTCTTTCACCGAAGGAGCTTTCAGGGCTTTGATGGAGTTGATGCTCTCATCCGTTTTCGCCACCATCTGCCCACCCACCAGGGAAAGGCTATCGAAAACACCTTCCTGCATATAGCGCAGAATCTTGGGCTGCGCCTCCATCAATGACTCCCCGAGTTTTCTTTCTATACCCACAATATCTTCACTGAATTGAAATGCGTCCTTGGAGCGGCAACCCGACAAAATAATCAACGCCATGAAGGCGGCCATCAAAGAAATAATTCGCATACGATAGGAATTGATAAAGTAATAATTCGGAACAATATACAAATTCCTTGTTTGCAAAGCCAACTACAGCAGAAAGCTGGAGAATAATCTATAAAAACAAACCCCTTAGCTCTGGGAGTCAAGGGGTTAGCTGAGGACCGGGATATGGGTAATGTGGGGGTAAACAAGGGTTGGCGAAGGGTTACGCAGGCAGGGTCCGATCAGAACATGATCCTGTAAATTTCGGATACAGGATAATCGCCTCCATCGATAGCGCCACCTGCAGAATAAATGGAACCATTATAGGAAATAACGGACTGCCACATCAAATCATGCGTCATCCACTTATAATCCCAGACTTTTGTGACCGGATCCAGTATTTCAATTTTTTTGGAATGCGTGAACCAGCTAAGCATTCCTCCCAAAAACACCACTTTGTCGTAGGTATAACCAACAGGGACCCAGATTTTCGATTCACTCAATTCGAGAACTGACCAGGAATTGGTAGCTAAATCATAAATATCCACCGTTGTGTTAGGCAGGCCAAAGTCGCTTCCGCAGAAAAAGGCTTTACCTTGTAATACGGTTGAGGTTAAACTGATGCACGGACGACTTAACTCAGCCGTGCTCCAACTATCCGTATCAGCGTCATAAATGTCAACCCTTGATGAGCTGCCAGTAGCTGTTCTTCCGCCCGCGAACAGTATTTTATTCCCCAGCACCGCGGCGGCAAGATCGCCGCGGGCTTTGGAAAGCTCCGCCTTACTCCAGGTGTTGGTTGCGACATCATAAATATCCACACGCGAAGTGTAGCTGGGATATTGCTTAATGCCACCCGCGAAAAACACTTTTGTGCCGATTGCGCCTGCCGCTATATGATGGCGGGGCTCACTCAACTCTGCCGTCTGCCAGGTGTCCGTTTCTTCATTGTAGATATCCACACGGGAATAAGGCTGCTCCCATCCGCCCGAACAACCACCGGCAAAAAAAGCCAGTTTACCAATGGCAGCGGCAGCAATATTATTGCGGCCCAGGCTAAGCTCTGCCGAAGTCATCCTGCCCGTTTTGGGTTCATATATATCAACGACCTTACTGGGCAAGGTATCATTGGTGTACCCGCCCGCAAACAAAAACTTATCGTTGCAAACGATGGAGGCCATCAGGGCTCTTGGCACCGAAAGTTGCGCAACTACGGTGCCGTTTGGATAGAGCATACCCAAGCCTGGCGGGGGGCCGGGAGGCGGAGCAGGGGGAGGTCCCTGTATTCCGGGATTGATACCTGTGCCCACTGGTGAAGGACTGGTTGGGCTGTCTTTTCTACAGGATAAAAGCAACAACAATACTCCCCATAGAAAAAGATACTGTTTCATACAACTGGCTTTTAAGTGACTTATTTTGTTGACAGGAAGAGCCTTTCAATACGGGAATACGCTTCGCAGGGTAGACTGAACCAAAATAGATTCTCAACAAAATACATCGATAACCCGGTCTCCGAAAATCATTTAGCTTAACCGAATGAATTGCCGCAATAAAACAGTTTCGGTTCACGAATGCCATTGATTTTCCTTTCCTGCTATTTATCGTAAAAGCGGGTTGTTCGTCGCCTCCAGCAGAATAAATTGGCGCCTATTGCCTCTATTTCCTACCTTGTAAGTACAAGCTCCTGTAGTATGGAACACTACCGGGAAAATCAATTTGTATTTGCCAATAAATACCGATTGGCCCGGCATGCTATTTTCTGGTTAGCCGATACAATTGTCTTTACCTACCTGTTCCGCATTCCGGAGATGAGCGTTTCCCATCAGCTTTTGGTTTCGCTGATGTGGGCCGCGCTGCATATGGCCTTTGCCTACCCCATCATGTATATTTTCATACCCCGTTTTCTGCTGAAAGCAAAGACGGTGCAGTTTATCCTGATCATGATAACCTGGGGTATCGCGGGCTGGTTCTGGAACTATTTCTGCCGGCAATACTTGTTCTTTAATGTTTACGAACGCATCATGGGCGCTGCTATCCCCAATCCCAATCCCTGGGCGCCCAACAGCTATCTCTCCATGATGGTTCCCGCCGGTGTCGGCAGCGCCATCGTATTATTCAAATACTGGATGAGAAAACAGCGGGACTACCTAATGGCGGAAAAGGAAAAAACAAGTGCAGAACTACAGCTTCTTAAAGCCCAGATACATCCCCATTTCCTATTCAACACATTAAATAATATTTATTCCTACTCCATGGCCGGTTCGCAAAAGGCGACAGGCATGATCGCTAAACTATCTTCCCTGCTAAGCTATATTCTATACGATTGCAAACACAACGAAGTGGCCCTGGAAAAGGAATTGGAGATTCTGAGAAACTACATAGACCTGGAAAAAGAACGCTATGGGAATAAGCTGGAAATTTCGATAAATACGGAAGGCGATATCCCCGGCAAATTCATTTCGCCCCTGTTATTTCTGCCTTTTATAGAAAACGCATTCAAGCATGGACTTTCCGAACAATTGGAAAAACCCTGGCTAAGCATCGATTTGTCAGTAAGGCAAACCACCCTCTACTGTAAGATCATCAACAGCAAGAACGAAAACAGGGCTACAGACCAGCCCGGCATAGGCATTGAAAACCTGAGGAAGCGGCTTGAATATATCTATCCCAGCCGTCATGAGCTGATGCTGAGCGACGACGGTGAAGTATTTGTGGTAGCCATGATGCTGGAACTCACGCCCGCTGCTGTCAGCGAAGGCAAACCTCATTTCACCGCCCCATCGTTCACTGAAAATAATTTAGCATGAAACTCCGCTGCCTCCTCGTTGATGATGAACCGCCTGCCCTGGAAGTATTGCGCACTCATATAGCAAATATTAACGGGCTCGAAGTGATTGGCACCTGTAAAAATGCGATGGAAGCCATGGATTGGCTCTATGAAAAACAGGTGGACCTGCTCTTTCTCGATATAAAAATGCCAAAGCTCATCGGTACCGATTTCCTGAAGAGTCTGACCCATCCACCCAAAGTAATTTTTGTAACAGCCTACCGGGAATACGCGTTGGAAAGTTATGAACTGGATGCTGTGGATTACCTCGTGAAGCCGGTGACCTTTGAGCGATTTTTAAAAGCCATTCATAAAGTGAAGAGGATGCTGGGTCACGAAAGCCATTTCGCCGAAACGGTATTTCGGAAAAATCCGGACGCATTTGTGTATGTAAGGGCCAATAAGACCATGCATAAAGTATTGGTAAACCAGATTACCTATATCGAAAGCTGGAAAGATTATGTCAAAATCTTTCTGACCGGCGGAGAAAGCTTTATGGCTAAACAATCCATTCGATCGATGGAAAATATGCTATCCGCCCATAGCTTTCTGCGCGTGCATCGATCCTATATTATTTCGTTGGAGAAAATGACGGGCTATAACAACAATGAAATATTGGTAGAGGGAAAGGAAATTCCGATTGGAAGGCTTTATAAGCAACATGTCATGGAGATCATCAATGCAGGGTAAGTTTCATGAATTCACTTGTGGTGCACTGGCTCAAACCAGGAAGAGCACAATCGCTTACCCGCCCTCCTCCTGCAAGGCCATTTCTACATTACCCGCTTCTTTATCCATATTGGCAAAAAGGTAGCGCCCCATCAGCAAACTGATCAATAAGACCACGATGCTGGCGTAGCCCAGCCAGTCGAAATGCCGGATATGACCTGATTGGTCTTTATACACAATTAATCCTGCGGCCACCGAAGCTACACCGGAGCCCAACTGCTGCATACTCCCATTGAAGCTCATAAAGCTGCCGCGCTTGGAAGGGGGCACCACTTCGCTGATCATGGCCTGGGCTGTTACGGCCCGGCCCGTTGCCAGCACAAACCATATCGCAAAAAACAACAATACCAGGTAAAAAGGTACCAGCGGCATTTTGGTAATTAGCAGTACCATGAACAGGGAAAAGAATACGGATACCGAAAAAACGGGCAGCTTTCCCTTTTTGTCGGAAATCCTTCCCAGGTAAATGGCAGCCACCAGTGAAGCCAATCCCCCTACCAGGTAAATCATGGGGGTCAGGTTTTTGGAAAAACCCAGGTTAAATTCGAGAAAGGGATTGATAAAGGGAATAATCAAAAAATGTCCCATCATCAGTATCCCGGAAAACAACAGGGCATTACGTGCGGCGGGCGAGCGGAATACTTCCGACAGCACCTGCACCGAACTCCTACGGTCTGCATCCTTTTTAATATGCTCCGACATTGCCGGAAGGTATAGGAGAATTAGCGGAGAAAGGATCAACCCCACGCCGGCAATTAACAGGAAAGGAATATGCCAGTTGTTCTGAAAGGAATTGGTCAGATAAAGAGAAAAAGGCACACCCAGAATGGAGGCGATGGCAAAGGCGCTCATCACCGACCCCATAGCCTGGCCCCTTCTTTCATAGGTGAAGAGGTCCGCCACAATGGCCAGCACCTGTGCGCCAATTATTCCGCCAAACAGCCCGGCCGCCACCCGCGCAGCAAACAACAACCAGTAGCTGTCGGCCAGCCCGCAAGCGAGAGTGCCCAGCAGGAAACCGATATAGGAAATAAACAATACCTTTTTGCGGTCATATTTATCGATGATCAGCGCAGCGGCAATACCGGCCACGAAGGCGCTGATGCTGTAGGCGCTAACAAGCAGGGAGAACTGTCCGGCATTGATACCAAAATAAGGCATCAGGTAATTACCCAGGGGCATCATGATCATGAAGTCCAGGATATGGGTGAAATTCAATCCGGCTAATATCGCGAGTATAATTCGTTCCTTTTGGTTCATTGGCTTGGGCGCAAAGGTCGGAAATTGGTGAGGGATGACAAAACCGTTGATCCGGCCCAAACACCCGTTCACCGGATAAATACTTATCTTTAAAGTAGTTACTTCATTCAATCATTTTTCAGTTTTCTTGCCCATGAATCGTCGTCAGTTTATTCGGAACACCGGCCTTGCCGGTGCCGGTATCAGCCTGCTCAATTTTCCTGTTTTTGGTCAGTATGCCCCCTCCAACAAAGTGGTGCTGGCCGTGATGGGGACCAATAGCCGGGGTGCTTACCTGGCCGAATGCTTTGCCCGCCTGCCCAATGTGGAAGTGGCTTATATCTGCGATGTGGAAGACCAGGCCATCGCCAATGGCCTGAAACCCTTCGCGACTGCGGCCCGAAAACCTGTTGTTGTAAAAGATATCCGCGAGCTGGTGAAGAAAAAGGACTTTGATGCGCTGGTTATTGCCGCACCCGATCACTGGCATGCACCGGCTTCCATTCTCGCCGCGGCCCATGGCAAGCATGTATATGTGGAAAAACCCTGCGGCCATAATCCCCAGGAAGGGGAAACGCTGATAGCGGCGCAACAGAAATATGGCCGGCTGATTCAAATGGGCAACCAACGACGCTCTATGCCTAACCTCATAGAGGCAGTAAGGCTGGTGCGGGAAGAAAAAATAATTGGCAATGCTTATTTCGGAAAAGGCTGGTATGCCAATAACCGCAAATCCATCGGCATCGGTAAAAAAGGGCCCGTACCTTCCAGCCTCAACTGGGATCTGTACCAGGGGCCCGCACCGAGAGTGGACTATAAAGACAATATCGTACACTACAACTGGCACTGGTTCTGGCACTGGGGCACGGCCGAAACCTGCAACAACGGCACACACGAGATCGACTGCTGCCGCTGGTTTCTCGATACCGGCTTCCCCACCAAAGTGAGCAGCACCGGCGGGCGCTATGCCTACCGCGACGATTGGGAAATGCCCGATACACAGGTCGCCAGTTTTGAATTTGGCGATCAGAAATCAATTACCTGGGAAGGACGCAGTTGCAATATTTTCCCAAGCGAAGGTGCAGGTCGCGGTTTCATTATTTATGGCGATAAAGGCACCCTGGTAAACCGGGGCAACGACGACTACCAGATATTCGACTATGGCAATAAGCTGGTAAAAGAAGTAAAAAGCGATGCCAAAAATGATCCTACCAACCCGGTTGCCGCCAGCGGCAACCTCGACTTCTATCATCTGCAGAATTTCGTGGATGCGGTACGCGAGAAAGCCAAACTGAACTCACCCATCGAGGAAGGCCATAAATCCGTGCTGCTATGCCACCTGGCCAATATTTCCCAGCGCGTAGGCCGCACCCTGCATTGCGACCCGAAAAACGGACATATTGCCAATGATGCAATGGCGATGAAGCTGTGGAGCAGGTCGTATGAGAAGGGATGGGAGTTTGTAAAGTTGTAAGTTTTAAGTTGTAAGTTTTAAGTTTTAAGTGTTAAGTAATGAGTAATTACGTCTAAAAAGCAATTATTCAAGTACCTATATTCTGGCAGTACTCAAAAAAAACATAAAACTTAAAACTTACAACTTAAAACTTCCCCGGCATGCATAGTGATATTGCCCATTTTTGTTATATTCAGTCCTGTAATTCCAAAACCAAACTCAACCTGCCATTTCAATGCATACCCTGCCTGGGAGTATCTTCAAGGGAACATTGGTGACCCCTGACTCAAAAGCCGCAAAAAACATAATCAGACTGGCCTGCATTTTTTGCAGAACCTTCCCATTTCTGCCAGAGGAATCAAAGGTTCAGATCATCGTCACGGATTCGCTGATGGAGGGGTACCATTTTGCCCGGATTTCGGATTCGGAAGGCAAAATGCTGCTATACGGTTTCTACAAAGTTCCCACATTACCGGGAGAGAAACCCGTGTATGATTTCTACCCCCTCGACGCAACGAATAACAGCATACGATTATTATGGCATGTGCTTGACCTGACCAATGACAACAGGGGAATAAAAGCCCTGGCCGATTTTGAGTCATGGTTTGCCTCTATCAGGGAGGAAGAAAAAGAAAGGCTGGTGTTGTCTGAACGAATTCCCTGCTTTTTACCATTCTCCGGATGGGAGTATGTAGAAAGTTATAACGGCATTTTCAATCAGCTCCAGACCGAATTACATGACCAACTCGTCAGCAGAAACCTGGAAATCATTCAGGTTTGGAACTGCCAAATCAGCTTCTCTCCCTTTTACAAGCTTTATGAAATCATTACCTGGAAAGAAGGCCAACATTATTGCCGATCCTATTTTCTCGTTTGCTGGGAAGACGACAGCCCGGAAAAATATGTAAAGACCATCGCGATCAATGGAAGCTCCTCCGTTATACACCAGATACGGGAAGAAATAATCAATAATGAATCCGGCATACGGCTCACCCAGCAAAACATAATCGATTATGTGCGGTTCTTTTGCTGGGCGGTGGAGGGGGATGATGGTCATTTTGTTCAGCCAAACTTTTATGAGCAGTTCCCTTTGAAAGGAATACCGGCTCCCGATCAAAATCTGAAAGGGCTGAAGGAAAGGTTGACGCCAATCCTGATGAACTCGGATCCGCCATTTGAAGTAAAAGCCTGTATCGCTTATGGCCCGGATCTGTTTGAAGCAGATTTCAGGATTGAGGAAAACGGAATGATTGAGATGGTAGACGATCTGCCGTTACTGAGCGAGTTACCCCTGCAGACCGATCGTTTTGGTTCAGACTATCTGCCCACGCTGAATGGATTGTGGGAATCAACCCTCACCAGGCATGGGGAAGCTCGCAAGAAGGCAATTGAAGCGGATACTGATATCAATCCTTATGATCCGCTATTCACCCTGCTTGTAAAGCTCAGGGAGAAACTCGAAAAATTGCCGGATACCAGCCCGGCCAAATTCAACGAAATCCTGTTTGGCGATAGCCGATCAGTCGAATCTTGTGTCGTAAGCGAGGAGCTATACCGGCATCATTTCAACCATCCGCCAGCTTCCGCTTTTACAGGGCGCGAACTCAACATCCGGAACTGTATTTTTGAAAAAAACCTGAGCCTGGTGGGCGATAGCCCGATCTCCGTTCCAATCAGGTTCATCAACTGCCTTTTCGAACAGGGGATTAACGTAAGTGGCTCAACGCTGGAACAAAGTCTGATTTTTGAAAATTGTATTTTTTATGATCGACAAAACAAGATCGACCCGGCTATCAATTTCCATCTATTGAATTCCGAATCAGAAGTCATTTTTCGCAATTGCAGGATTATTGGGCAGGTATTGGCCACCAATATGCGCGTTACAGGAAACTTTAGCCTGGAAGGCACTACTGTCTCCAAAGTTCAATTTGAAAAGCAGGTGCCGCTAGAAAACCTGCAGGTAGTTGACCTCGACTATATCAATAACAATTCGATTTTAAAACGCTCTCAAATCGATAGCTGGGATCTTCTGAAGCTCGACAATTCAAGAATAGAAGGTTGTCTCAATTTGATATTTTTATCTGAAAATGAAAATACGAATGACCAACTGAAGCTGTTGCAGCTCGCCAGTGAAGACCCATCTGCACTGCCGTCCACCATTCAATCATCATCCATATCGCTCATCAATGGAGCCATTTCCGCCACGGGTATCCAGGTTTCGGGAAATGTGAACTTTGCAGGTACGCTTATCACTGGCTATTCCTATTTTCAAAATAGCAGTTTTGGAGGCGATGTATGCTTCAGAGAATATGGAGATGCATTTCAAAACACCATTGCATTCAAGACTTACGGCGAACTATGGTTTTTTAATTGCCATATAGACGGACTGCTTGACCTTGGCCAGTCGGAGTTTAACAATTCCATTCAATTATATAGCAGCGTAATTGAGAATTATCTCAAAATAGAAAAATCAAAATGGGCACATGAACTCGATGCCAGCCATATCAAAGTAAAAAACTACATTTCATTATCAGGTTCCAACTGTACTGGAAAAGTCAATCTCTATAATGCATCTGTGGATGGCTATATCGATTTGACCTATTTAAAATGCGAAGAAACGGTTTCACTGGACTTTGCTCAAAAATCGCCGGCGGAACTCGATTTTCGCTATATGGAAGTAAAGGGGGGCATTTTCGCTTACCGCAGGGATACCACCAACCTGGATAAAGAATTACTCCACGTTGGGGGCAATATAGATTTGTCAGGTGTGGCTGTTAATATTTTGCATTTGGAGGGCATCAGGATAGATGGCATAATCAAGTCGAAAGCCGGTCATTTCGGCTCCCTGCATATTTGCTATGGCCTGGGGCCGAATGTGAATCAAATGAGCGCCGGCGAAAGGTTGTCGATCAATCATTCCAGGTGTGCAGGCCTCATTCTCGATTCCATTGAAGTGCGAGGCCGGCTTGATCTTTCAGGCCTCAAGATAGAGGATCTGCCCGCAAGGTCCGACTCTTACAAAAGAGTCATTGAATCCGAAACCGGCAAATATGGCTGCCAAATCAATTTCTCCAACATCCATGAGAACCTGATATTTTTTAGTGCCGACAATAACCATCTTGCAGCCACCCGTCTTTCCGATTCTCCCCTCGATGGTCACACCAAAGATATCAATCCAATGACCGGAAGCAGTGCGGTAAGAGATATCAGGCCAGGCGACCACTCCTATATCAGAGATGGCCTCTTGCTGAATGGTAACCGGATTGCCGGAAGTATCGACTTGAGAAATCTCAGGGTGAATGGCCCCATCGACCTTACCGATTCAAATGCCGGATTGAATATTGAGCTGGGAAGCATCTATCAACGCAAGGACAGTACTGAAAAGAGCAAAGAACTGCTGAGCAGTCATTGTAAATCACTCGTCATTCAGGGCGTGCAGGCCGCAGGTGATATCGACTTCACCGGTCTCAATACAAGCGGTAGCGTAGATGCTACCGGCAGCATCATCAAAAAAAAATGGAGCTTTATTAATAAAGACAATAAAATTGAAATGGCCAGGATTGGCGGCGACCTTAATCTGACCGACGCCGAAGGCGAAGAATTGATCATTTCAGGAAGCAATTTCATTAATCATTCCAATCATACCAATGAACCGGCCGTGAGGCTTGATCGGGCTGTATTCAACAAACTGCATATTATTGACCCGGAACCCTGCTTCAATTTAAGCAATGTGGTGATCAACAAATGGTCCATGGGTCAGAACGAAAGCCCAAAAGCGAAAGAATATAAAGAAGTGCTGAAAAAGATGAATCCTTTTGATAAATCCGTATATCTCTCAGTCGAAAAGATTCTTCTTAACCAGGGGCATAAATCAGAGGCCGACAAGATCAGGGTAGGCATGCACAGGCACGAAAGAAAAATATTACTGGGTAACAGCCGCCACCGGATTAAACGGTTTGGATTGCTGGGACTATTATCCATGCTGTTGCTGATCATCGTCCTCACGGCCGGCAGTTTCAACTATAAAAATGTGGTAATAGTGGCTGCCATCGCCGCACTGATCATCAGCATGGTTATAGTTCGCAAAATCCTGCTCAACCTTTTTGGCGAATTGCATGGCTATGGCACAAAACTGGACCTGTTGCTGCTGTATTGGCTGGCATTTGTGTTATTCTCCACAGCATTAATTCATAATAATGCGGATAATTTCGAGCGAACGAACAAATTACCCAATCATGAAATCCGCTCCAACCCAACAGATATTGCCAGCTATGCCGGAAATGAAGTGACATATAATAGCAGAAGCATTTCTTTGCCGGATGCGTTTCATATGGCTTTGGTCAATTGCACACCTTTTGTGAACCTGAGTAATAGTGGAAATGAAACCTATACATTACGGGAGAATGCCTGGATGAAGTTTTATTTCTGGGCAATGGCGGTTTTAAGCTATTTGTTGCTGGCAGGCGCTTTCATTGGTATCTCCAACAGAGTTCGCCTCTCCAATTAATGGCTGCATACAACCTTCATTTCAATTCTCTGATCTTAATACTCCGGAAACTCACCGCATCTCCATGATCCTGCAAAAGAATATGCCCTTCGGGGGCTTCGCCAAAGTTGGGCCATACTTTGTATTTGCTGATCGCTACAAGATCGCGATAGGACTGTGAACCGCGGATGTATTCCACCACTTTTACCCCATTCAGGTAGTGTTCCACTCGGTTGTCGGGAAAAACAACAACTCGGCCGCGGTTCCATTCACCGGGTTGGCGCACAAAGCGGGTTTGTTTGTCGGCACGGATAAGATCGTAAAGTGAAGCGAGGGTGCGATTACCATCGCGGCCCATTTTGGCATCGGGATGTTTATCGTCGTCGAGCAACTGGTATTCGAGACCAATGGCCGATCCGGGATTATTCTCCTTCAGGGTCACAAAATATTTCAGCCCGCTATTGGCGCCGGGCGAGAGTTTGAACTCAAAGGAGAGATCGAAAGCCCTGTATTTTTCCCTGGTTACAATATCGCCGCCATTGGTGGACTCGGCGCCTCCTGATGACAATACCCGCAATTCACCATCGGCGATCTCCCAGCCTTTTTCGGGGAAACCGGGCTTATAGGCGCCTTTCCATCCCTTTGAAGATTTTCCATCAAATAATAAGGACCATCCGGCTTTCTTCTCAAATTCCGAAAGCTGGTTGATGCCTGTATTTACTACAAAAACTTCCCGGGGAAACTCGGTCCAGTTTACTTTGCCCGTTTGAATGCGGATATTTCTCCACCAGATGCGTTTGCCCGCCATCTTCGAATCACTGATACTGTGCACCTGCAGGGCTATAAAGCCGTTGGCATCCACCGCGTCAATCAGGTGGGCGGCCGGTTGTTTATTGATCCAGGTCCGAATATCGTTGCCCCTGCATTCAATGCGAACCTTGTGAAACACACCTGTGTGCAATTGCTTTTGCGCCGATGCATTCAGCGACAAAGGATAGAGCCAATCCCTTCTTCCCTCATCATAAATACCCGCCGACCATCGCCGATCCGATGGATCTAACTCATACTGATAGCCATATACCCGGCCCTTGCCATTGTTGCCGGCAGCATCGAACTGACTTCTGAACTGGATACCGGAGTTGGATCCCGCATCTTCTATCAGCACTTCCAGCTCCAGGGCAAAATCGCCATAGGATTTATCAGTTACCAGAAAGCTATTCGGGCTGTTGGGAACAGTGGTGCCCATAATGGCGCCATCTTTCACCTCAAATTTGGCGGTACCCGTCAGTTGCTTCCAGCCATTCAAAGTTTTGCCGTCAAATAATTCTGTCCAACCCTGGGCCTGACTATACATGAGGCCGGTCACTAACAGAACCAATATAACGAGGCTAAGTTTTTTCATGAGTTACTTGCTGAGTATTAGTGAATATGGTAATGCCTTAGAGATTGTATTCCTTTTTCCAGTTTACTATCTTCTTTTCGAAAATGGCCTGGTTGGAAAGGTGTACGCAAATAGCAGTGCTGGCGCCGGTGAGCACATTTGAAACGGGCACTTTCTTTTCCAGTATGCTGGCATAAAATTCCTTCAGCGCATACCAGGTGCCGTCTTTCATGGGTTCATTCAGGATGGTAATGCCTCCATCCTGGTTCCATTCCAGTTTGGTGGCACCCGTTACCCCATCCACCGTTTGCAGCTCCTTTTTCGCGGCCGATTCCGGATAAAAAGCGCCCTTATGTGGCAGCAGGGAAACCATGCCACGCGTGCCCTTTATTTTGAAAATATATCCTTCATGCGCATTGCCACAGGTGGCTCCAAAATTCCCAATCATACCCTTTTGGTTGTAACGCAAAACCACCTGCACATTATCGTGGGTCTCTCTTCCATCCTGATAATGATCAATACCCCCTGTGCCCATCACGAAATCAGGATGCGTATCGAATGCCCAGTTGATAAAATCCATTTGATGCGAAAGCAGTTCAGCCGCTAATCCTCCGGAATATTTTCTATACATCCGCCAGTTCACCTGTTCGTCGGTATAGCCGGAAGGTACGGGTCTGCGCCAGTTCCAGTTTCGATCCCATCGGCAATCAATTTGCGTTACATCGCCCAGGTAGCCCGATTGTATCATCTCCCGCACTTTGAAATAGAGCGGTGTATAGCGGTACTGGTGTCCCACCAGGATGATCTGTTTTGGGTATTGCCGGCTAAGCTGCACCAGTTTGAGGGCTTCCTCAATAGACCATGTCATGGTTTTTTCGAGATAGATATGCTTACCCGCCTTTAGGGCATCCGCCGCAATAGGATAATGCGCATGAAGCGAAGTGGCAATCACCACGGCATCGGTATTCGGATCGTCGAGCAGTTGTCGGTAATCGGCCGTGCTTCGGGCCTTATCTCCTCCCCTCGCCTTACGCGCATTCTCCAGCCTGAATGCGAGGATATCGCAGAGACCGGTTACCTGGAAGAATTCGGGTAAATCCTGCATCACTTCCATAATACCCAGTCCCCTGTCGCCACAGCCAATGATGCCCACGCGAAGCGGCGAGGATGCTTTTGCCGACATTCCCGGCATCAGGGCCATTCCACCGAGGATCCAGGATGTCTTTTCCAAAAATTCTCTTCTTTGCATTGTTTCAAATGTACAAAGTTTGGCAGGCTTATGGTTGCAGAAACTGTTTAAATCTGCTGGTCATGGTATCCCGAACCTGATGATCCTGCTGAAATATGAAGAATGCCGCCAAATCGGGTCTTGATTCCACCCACTCCATTGCTTTTTTGAGCCCCATGGCCATGAGCGCATTATCGTATGCGTCGGCCGTGATGGCATCCGGGGCAATGAGCGTTACCGATATCAGCTCATTGTCGATGGGATAACCCGTATGGGGATCCAGCAAATGAGTAATCCTTTTTCCATCCGCTTCCAGGTAGCGGCGGTAATTCCCCGAACTGGTAATGGCACCCGACTCCAGATACAGTTTCTTCTGAAGCACCGGATACAGGGCCTCCTCGCCGGGTGCCTCAATACCGATGCTCATTTTTTCGCCGGAAGGAAACTTGCGTCCGCGAACCCTTATTTCCCCGCCCAATTCAACAAGGTAATTCTCTATTCCACGGCTTTCCAGGAGCCGGGCCAACAGGTCAACCGTATAGCCCTGGGCAATTCCGTTGGGGTCTATTTGCACACAGGGTTTTTTCTTTCGGATCCTGCTGCCCCGTACAGCTAGCAGATTTGTATGGATGCAGGGAAGTATGGATTGAATATCCGCTGAATCAGGCATGGCATCCGGCTTCTGCGGACCGAAGCCCCAGGCCGAAGTGAGCGGGAACACGGTAATATCAAAAAACCCTTCTGTGTCGTAAAATACATCAATGGCTTTTTTTAGCACCTGCCTGAAATGATGATCCACCTTCAATCCACGCTTCGACTGATTCCATCGATTGACGAGCGACTGGGGTTGATAAAGGGAAAGCGACTGATCCACCTCGCTGAGTATGCGGCTGATTTCTGGCATCAGATTAAGGGAGTCGCCGGCATAATAAGTTATTTGCCAGGTAGTGCCCTGTGCACGACCGCTAAGTTCAAATCGCTGCAGTGGCTGTTCACGGAAGGATGCAAACAAAATACACGAAAAGCTCAGGATACCGAACCAGCGAAAGGTCATATTATCGAAAGTCATTAGCAATTAAACTCTTTGTCGAATCAATGGAAAAGGAGCAAGTTAAAGATATCTTTCAGCCTATCGTCGCGAACGTTGCGGATTCTTTGCGCTCGTTGCGGTAATAGCTACCCAGCATAGCGAGTTACCTGCCAGCGCGGACCAATTTTCAGATTCGGGAAAAACCCCGCTCATATTTGCCTATTTCAACATCCCCTTTCGCTGTAAAAACCATGGAACATTAACCTGGTAAGTTGAACTTCAAAATGGGATATGACATTTCTAAACGAAAGAATAGGGACATGACCGAAAACGAAATATCAAGTTTGATCCTGGATGCCTGCTTTAAAGTCCACAAAACCCTTGGACCAGGACTATTGGAGAGTGCTTATCGAAGTAAAAAGTGTTCAGGAATTAAATGATGTGCATTTGGCGCAGGTGCTCACCTATCTTAAGCTTTCCACTTCTCTGAATACCCGTAAGAAATTCCCTGAACTTATTTTCTGTAAGTCGCTAAAAGTCCATCCCCTGCGAGCTAATTCCGTCAACAATGCCGGGAAAGTGGACACATCCTGCAGACCCCTGATCGTAAAACTGATTCCGTCAAAGTCGCCGGCTATACCGATGTAATCTACACCTATCAGGTTTTTTACATAGTCGAAATGATCCGCCAGGTCCTCAATCCCCACATATGGCTCTGGATTTTCCTTCTCCCAAACCATCATAATTCTATCCACCATTTCCTGCTTACCAGGATAATCTTTATGAGCTTTTTCATACACTGAATCCCCCTCTTCCAGCCATAGCATGTGTTCCTTTTTCACAAAATAGGGAACCATAGTAAGCATGATGAGGCCACGGTTCATTTTTAATTTCACTAAAATGTCGTCAGAAACATTTCGATTAATATCGCAAAGGCTTCTTGCATTGGAGTGGCTGAAGATTACGGGGGCGCGGGTTGTTTTCAAGATTGCTTGCATGGCTTCCGATGATATGTGGCTCATATCAATCAATACACCAAGATCGTTCATCTGCTTCACCATCAACTTGCCAACCTCAGATATACCATGATGCCTGACCGTATCATCACTACCATCGGCGAGATCATTGGTCTTATATGCAAAAGTGACACTCCGTAAGCCCTTGTCATAATATTTACGCAAAAGGGCTGTGTCGTTATTGAGGCGAACCGCCCCTTCCAGGCTAACCAACAGACCTATTTTACCCGATTTCATGGTAGACTCCAGTTCCCGGCTGTTACGAACAACCTTTAAATCTCCATGATACTCTTTGCCTAACTGATCGAGCAATTCCCATGCATGCGAGTAGGATAATCTTCCCGAATCCTCGCCGTATACATTTACTAAAAGAGCACCCACTCCGCCTTTACGAAGCCGGGGAATATCGGTATGCCCGGCGTTGATGGTATCAAGTCGATAGTCCTGCAGGCTGCGCGGACAAACTTTGCAGCCCATAAAATGAACGAATATGTCGTTGTGGCCATCTATCACCGGAGCTGATGCGATAGCATTTTCCACTATTTTCCTTGCAGCATCTTCGGAAAGTTTGTATTGCCTTGTAACAGTTTGTGCTTCCGATATAAGCGCAAATAAGATGGCAACGATACAAAAAGAAATATGCATAATAAAGAAATTCGACAGTTCCTATTTTACTATCCCCTTCCGGGAGTTTTTTGGGAATGTGATGGACTCCAGCAGGTTTCCCAATTCTTCTATCTCCCTGGATGAAAGCGAATACCTGCCAGATTCAATAGACAAGGCGCCGGTTTTTTTGGAGAACAACTCCACTTGAGAGATCTTATTGGTCAATAAATTTCGGCTAAGCCTGACCTGAAGCTGATCGAAGGGTATCTTTTCGTCCATATAGCCATCATAGGGGTGGTAGTAGCGTATGGAAATAAATCGTTCCATTTCATTAACCTTTACCTCGTTGACATAAAACCTGCTTCTGGGAAAAACCAACAAAATAATAAACAGAATTATACTGATCGCAGTTATTTCGAACAGCTTAGGCCATGCCAAAGAAAAATGGGGGAAGAATTGGTGAGCAAGGTAGTTATAAGAAACCAAGATGCAATAACCCCAGACTGATTGAAAGATTTCCCAGCGCACCAGGCGCCAGCGGCTGGCCACCCTTTCAGATCGATAGGTGATTAAGGACATACTTTAAATCTACAAAAAAATCACAATTACGCAAAGCGAATAGAATGAATTGACATCATGAAAGCCATCCAAAAAGGCGGATTCTAATGGGCGATGAAGATATTACAGCAAGTATCCCACCGGGTCAACAATAAGCTGAAAATATAAACTTGTAGTAAGCAATATCTATTGCTTTCACCCGATCAGGCCATCCACCCAGAAAAACACAGACTTCGAAACATTCCGATATGCCTGCCATTCAAAATACACGAATACTTCGAGGCTTTGCTCCACAATCACAAAGATGCCGGCATAGAGCCATGATGGGTGTATGGACTTGTTTTTAATCCAGTCCCATGCCCAGGCAATAAGGATCAGGCTGTCGGCGGCAACAAGTGCCAGCCAGATATCAGGTCGGGGGATCTGGGGAAATAAATGCCGAAGCCGGAACCAGGCGGGCCAAAGAAGTACGATTGTAGCCAGCACCATGATGCGTTTATGCGCCGCCGGTTTTTTGCGCCAGTAGATAGCCAGGGATACCAGTCCGAAGAATAATAAGCCGGATACGATGGTACCTAATTGTACGGGGTAAGCGAACTCCCCTGCTCCATTAGCCAGGTCTTTCTGGACCTGGAAATGTCCGATGGGTACCATCGTTAGGAGAATCGCCAGGGCAATCAGAAAACCCAGCCGACCCAGTCGCATGTGGATCTTTGTTCTTCGCGTTTTAACAAGCCAGGCCTGCAGCAGGAAAAGCGCTACCCAGCCAAAGGCGAGGGCGCCATGGATATACACGATGGGGGGTGCCTTGAAGCTGCCGTTGAGGGTAGGAGCGATGAATGTTTTGGAAAATCCCGTAAGTGCAATCGGGAGGAGCACACTGATGAGCAGGAAAAAGCTGGTTCGGCGGCGGGGATTGGCAGGAGGCATAAGGATGCTCGATTGGTGATACCGTCCCAGGTTTTATGACCGGCTCGCACGAACGGTGCAATGAATATACGGAACAAAAAAACAACTCATCACGACACATTCAGACGCCCTGGAAAATTTCAAATTGCTGCAAGCTTTTTGTTCCATGGCCAACTATTTGGCAACTCAGGACACCTATGGGTGCTTGAAACTTTGCGGGTTTTTGAGATGGATGCCTGCGCCGGAAGTTTTTGCCGCAACGGACGCTACAAATTCGCGAAGAGCGCGACGATACGATGCCTGAGCGAGAAGATTTTGGATTTAAACCAACTTCAGGCTGCCATAACTGAGAAACTCTGTACTTACAGCCTCTCGTCGCGCCTGCCTGCCGCAGGCAGGTTCGTTGCGGATTCTTTGCGCTTGCCTCGCCTTGGCGGGTTCGTTGCGTTAAAAATCATCAGCACCCGAGAGATGACCGAAAAACAAAGCCTCACTGAGGGGCAAAAAAAAGCCCCGTAGCAAAGCTACAGGGCTCAATAAATATGGCAGCTACCTACTCTCCCGCATTGTTGTGCAGTACCATCGGCCATGAGGGACTTAACTTCTCTGTTCGGTATGGGAAGAGGTGAACACCCTCGGCAAAACCACCATAAGAATGTAATAAGTGGTAAGTTTTTGGTGATAAGTTTTAAGTGACAGGGGTTTAAAACAGATTAAACTTATTACTTAAAACTTAATACTTACGACTTAAATAAGATCATATTGGGAAATGTTAGAAGAAGCACTAAAATAAAAATTAAAGCGTACGAGCAATTAGTACTACTCGGCTTTGCTGTTACCAGCTTTACACCTGTAGCCTATCAACGTCATAGTCTCTGACGGCTCTTAAAAGTAAACTCATCTTGAGGAAGGTTTCACGCTTAGATGCTTTCAGCGTTTATCCTGTCCGTACATAGCTACTCAGCATTGCACCTGGCGGCACAACTGATACACCAGCGGTACGTACGACCCGGTCCTCTCGTACTAAGGTCATGTCCTCTCAATTTACTAACGCCCACCACAGATAGGGACCGAACTGTCTTGCGACGTTCTGAACCCAGTTCACGTGCCACTTTAATCGGCGAACAGCCGAACCCTTGGGACCTTCTCCAGCCCCAGGATGTGACGAACCGACATCGAGGTGCCAAACCTCCCCGTCGATATGAGCTCTTGGGGGAGATCAGCCTGTTATCCCCGGAGTACCTTTTATCCTTTGAGCGACGGCCCTTCCATACAGAACCGCCGGATCACTTTAGCCTGCTTTCGCACCTGCTCGGCTTGTATGCCTCACAGTCAAGCACCCTTATACTAATGCGCTCTTCG
>CAYMZZ010000016.1:0-103225 GCA_964395095.1 uncultured Citrobacter sp. | reverse complement strand
AAAGAAAAACAAAGTAATTATAAAAAGGATGGGTCTCATATTATGGCAGGTAACGTAAAAGCATTGGCGATGTGGCGATATTCTGTGTTCCATCTGCCTGGTGCCGCTACTGATTAAAGATATCGAAGTTCATTGTTTATTCTATTGCTCGGCGTTATTCGTCCGCCGAAATCGAAGCTGAGTAGCGAACAAAAAGTTGAAAACATATTCTTCACCCGGCATATTGCCAATGCATTGTTAGCGGCAGTTCTTTCTGAATCGAGTCAAGTCTAAAACTTCTGTTCGTCCGGTTGTTCTAATCCATTTTAAAGTTCCATACTCTCGGCTTAACCATACAGTCGCTTTGTCTGGTTTAGTTGACCTGTCATAAACCAATAAATTAAGCCTAAGACAGTTCTTCACAATAGTTTTTCCAATTGTCACATCTTCAAACTGAAAGTCCTTTATGAAAACGTCCATTACAAAATTCCATTTTAGTTTAGCTAGGTCAAATGGCTTTGGAAACTCTAAGTTAGGTGGTACAATATGCCTGAAATCACTTTTTGTCAGCAGAGTTGGACTTTGATTCTCTGTCAATGAAGCTAGCAATACAGTATCATTCCTAAAAATCATTGCAGAGCCAGAAAAGCTAGCCAACTGAGCATAAATTCCAGTTGTATCGTCTGCACTTGAAATGTAATAAGCTGTCTCTTTCTCAATAGGAATTTTTCTCCAAACTTGTTTTACTGTGTCATGCAGACTTGAAGCATGGAATGAATTGTAAACGCAATTGTAGAATAAAGTATCACACTTTGGTTTAAAATACTCAGACAAGTTAATACTGCCAGTTTGTCCTTGTACAATAAAACAAAAACTAAGAAAAAGTGAAGCTGTTAATATTGTTCTCATGTACGAAGCTTGTCTGTCTGTGAATTGCCGCTAACGGATTAGGGCTTTGTGTTGTGGTGCGAATCAGGGAACGTCAGCCCAACCCATAACTAAAAGCCAAATTGAAAAACTAAAGATAAGCCTTTGTTCGTCAGCCCACCATAACACAAAACCCATGTAAGCGGCTGTTTTTATTTGTCAAGCCCAAGTTGTTTCCGCATGTCGAGGGTTAAACTGTATTGCTCTTCAACTGGAACCGCTTTTCGTGAATTTTTATTTATGTCCTTGCCTTCCTTTGTCCAAAGAAACGGATAAAAATTAAAAACTTTGTCGCCGTCCAACTTTGACACTTCATCTCTCCATTTTGTCCACCTGTTACCTTTATAGAATTTGTCCAAGTCGTTGTTAAAACAAAATTGTAGAAATTCCGTGTAAGTAATGTCAAGCGGTTCATACTCTAAATTGTCAGGCGAAAAATAATATATTTTTCCTAAGTCTTTGCCAAGTCCACCTCCGTTCAAAAGATAAAATCCACCAACTGCGTCGTCAGCGACGAGTAAAAAAGAAGGTGTTTCTCCAAACTCTTTAAATGATTTTCCTTTGTTCCAATCTGGAAGTGTCCGACCAAGTTTTGCATTGCCCGAACCAAGAATTCTAATCCAACCGTCATCAACTAAAATTCCGCCTGTCATGTAAACAACTGCACCCATTGGCGAACGTGTTGTCACTTGCGTTTTGTACAAAGCGTCTTTTGCTTTTACTGTGTCAACCGCTAAGATTTCAACTTTATTTTTCGCAGATTTAATCCACTCTTTTACAAGTGTCCAACCTGGGTCAGTTTTATTTATTAATTCGTCAACTGGTCGCATTTTGTTTTGAGCTGTCGTTGTCAAAGTAAGAAGGGTCAGTATAGTTGCAATAAAGAGTCGTGTCATAATGGTGGTCGGTAAAATAGCCGCTTACGGCCACAGCTTTGCGTTCGGCAGGGCATTTGGAAAACGTCCAGCCCGGAACTGCAGCCGACCGAAGTTACAAAAGTTGATAGTATATTCTATTGTTCATTCGTGTTTGGTCAGCCGGATATGTAGCTGATAGTAGCACTAAGATGAGGATATGTTCGTCGCCCCCTGCTGACGCAAAACTGCATGTTGCCTGCTGTTTTTCTTTGTTGCAAAGTTTGAAATGGGCAATCCCACAACTTAAAATTTAAGATTGTGTCAACCTGGCTTGCTTTTTCTTATTGATATACCAAATGCTAAGTCCACTGAGTATTATAAAACCAAATACATAAGCAAGAGTTATCATTTTCGTTTCTTTCTTTTTATAATCTTTAAAATCGGCTATTATCTTTTCGTCTTTTTCAATTTGGAAGACAAAAGTGTTGTGCTCGCCTGTGCTGAGTCTATAAAGAAGCTTAACGGTATCGCCTGTCCTAATTTGTGTCTTTAAATAGTTGCAATAGTCAGCTCCTCTGTCAATAGCAAAGTTTTGGTTTGAATTTTCAAGTCTTAATGCGAAGACGGTCTTATATTTTTTTAATTTAAAGGTTGCCTCTTTAATTTGAGTGATGTCGGCATAAATTACTTGTCCGGTAACAGATTTTGCATCGGATAAATCAATGTTGATGTCTTTGAAAAGTCCCCAAGTCGCTCTTGCAATACAAAGAAGTCCCAACACTAGTAAAATAGCTACATCTATTGTCCTAAGTTTCATTAAAAAGTTTTGGCTTGTCGAGTTGCATCATACTTCTTAGTTGGGTGTTGCCTTAAAATAGCAGGCAACGTTCAGGCATTTGTGTTTGTGGCGGAATTTTGAATCCGTCTGCTTGGTACAAATGCTAATGTAAAATACAAAAGTTCATTGTTAATTATATTGCTCAATATATAATGTCGGGATTGGCCTGAAGATGATAGTAGCACACAGTTGAAGCGACATTCTCTGTCTGCTGACATAACACAAATGCAATGTAAGCGGTAGTGATTATGTGTATTATTCTTTGTCAAAGTTCAAATCTCTAACTTCCTTAAACACTTTTTCTGTCACTTTACCAGCTTTGTCAATAATGAGATATGAAAATGTGCTATCACCTTTGGTCTTTGTCATGCGTACTTTTTTGTCAAAGTCCAGCCATTGGGTAGTTGCTCCAATGTTTAATAATGTGTCGCGAGTTATAAACTTACTTCGAGTTTCAAACCAATAACCGCCTTCGCTACCTCTTCCACCAATCTGTGTCCACGAGAGTAGGCTATCTTTTTTGTCAAGAATGAAATAAAATATTTTTAAACTTAATTCTCCGTCGTCATTTATTATAGTAAACTCATTTTTGGTTGCGTCCCTGTTTTGCCAGGAATATAAGTAGCCTGGGTCGCCAATGATACTGTCAAACATTGGGTGTCTGACTTGTTTAAAGCTGTTTGCTTCAAAGTCGGCCCTTAACAAACTGTCGCTTACAAACTCTTTCTTGTTTTGATACTTAAAGTTGGTTTTCTGTGTCTCCCAAAATGAGGCTGTCTTTTTTGTCAAGCCGTTGCAGCTAATAAACAAAAGAACAATAATTAGAATTTGAAGTTGCATGGTGGGTCAAATATTATTACCGCTTACGTAAAAGCATTGGCGATGTTGCGGAATTCTGAGTTCCGTCTGCCCGGTGCCGCTGCTGATTAAAGATACATAAGCTCATTGTTTATTCTAGTGCTCGGCGTTATTCGTCTGCCGAAACTGAATCTGATTAACGAACAAAAAGCCGAGAATATATTCGTCGCCCCGCCATATTGCCAATGCAATGTTAGCGGCAGCCCTTTCACGGTTCGTAGTCTAAATTACCTTTCGCAAGATTATGTGTGTCGCACAAAATCTGTAAATTTTCTAAGACAGTCTCACCACCTTTGGACCATGGTTTTATATGGTCAAAATGAATACTGTCGCCAGTTAATGTAACGCCACAAAGTCTACATTTGTTTCCATCTCTCATTAGAACTTGAACTTTCAGTCTCTCACTTGGGAAACGCTTTGTTTTATGCTTAAATAATGGAAAATCATTCTTAGCCGATTCAATAACTTGTTCCCTATCATTCATTTCATCGGATTCAATGTGCTTATCTGAATTAATATGTTCTACAAATTCAATAAGGGCATTTCTCCATGTACCAAACTTCGTCACATATTGATGTGTCGAATACTTTGAAGTTGGCTTTTTCATATTCCGAAATGTCGGCTGTTGCCCTACACTAAGCCAGACTTTTTCGAGGTTTTTAAACAATTCTGCTGTTGAAACCTCTCGTTGATGAACTAATTCCAATCCAGCTTTCTGGAGTGCATTATTCCAACTTCCAAATCTTGCTGCAATTGTCCCCGATGTATATTTTGAATTAGCGTCATTATATTCTCTTGATGAAATTGACTTTTTACAAAGTCTGCCCGCTACTGCTTTCAAGTCAGCTAACAAATCCTCGTCTGGAATATTTCTGTTAAAGTCTTTAAGCTGATACTTCATAATGTGTCGTCTGCTGGGTTGCCGCTAACGTTTTGCGGCTTGGCGTAGTGGCGGATTTTTAGCACAAAAGTTCAATCGAAGAACTGCACTTGAACCTACCACAAAACTGTCATACGAAGCACCGCACCCGCCATTACGCCAAACCGCTGTTACCAGTAGTGCTTTCTTGTTTGTCGAAGGAATGAATGTCATTTTGTGGGTTGGCTATGCAAGCTCTTTTGCAAGCTTGGGTCTTTGCGTTGCTTTTTGGGGCTTGCAAATGTGCTTGCATAAAGCGTTTGCGGTTCAAAGAGAACTTGCTGTTTTAGAAATTCCTCTGCATCAACTTCCGCATTTTTATCAAGTTGCAACATTTCATATTTAGGTCTAACATCTTCAAAAGGTTCTTTGTCTAGAAACCGAAGAACTGATGCAGATAGATATTGATGGTCTAATTCAAAAGCAAGCCACCTTCTGTCAAGTTGTTGAGCTGTCCAACCAGTCGTGTTTGAACCAGCAAAAATGTCGAGAACTAAATCGTTTTCGTCTGTCAAGAACTTGATAAAAAATTCAGGTAATTTAGATGGAAACCTTGCAGGGTGTCCTTTAATTTCTAAGTCCTTGCAGTATTTTAGATATTGTGAATTGCTTTCAGTGTTTGGTATTTGTAAAAGATTTGAAGGAATTGCACCACCGTTATCATTGCCAAAACTTTCGCTTATGTCGTGTCCAGATGGACGCATTTTTGGTGTGTAATATTTTGAACTGTCCTTGATGAGTTTTTTCATTCGGTCAGAATATTCAGTCAAAACTTTTTTTACATCCGCTTTTGGAAAGTCAGTTTTAGAAAGCCACCAAACTGTATTTACCGAATCTTTTGCTCTAATTTTCCTTTTGTTTACCCATTCAATAGGAGAGGGAAGTTTCGCAGGGTTATACCAAAAAAATTCTTCGGCAAGTTTCCAACCTTGTTCATCGCACATTCTTATCAGTAAGCGATAATTGTATAAGGAACGAATTGGAGAACCCTTTTGATAAGCACCGCCTAAGTCAATTACAAAACTGCCGTCTTCTGTAATAATTCTTTGAACTTCTTTTGTGAATTCCAATATCCAATCAATATAATCTGCTTGGTCTTTATTGCCGTATTCTTTTGGTCGTGAAAGGGCAAAAGGTGGTGATGTCATTACAAGGTTTACTGAATTATCGGGCATTGATTTCATTAGTTCTAATGAATCGCCAACAACAGCTTTCCCTTTCTTTGTCTTGTATAAGAAGTTTGTTTCAAACATTTTAATATTCTTTAAGGTCGTGAGTCCAACTGGTCATTAATTTCCAAAGTAGGGTAACTGCGAAATAAACTTCGGGGTCTTTTTTCTTCAATTTTTCAATTTCAGCGATGTATCTCTCTTCACCGTGTGTGCCGATAATGAATGAAACCCAGTGACGTGAATCCAAATCTTTGAGATTTGAAATCAACTGGTCAAGATTAAGTGTAGTTGACTTTGTCAACGCCCAGGCAACACCTGGTTTTTCGATTGCTGTAGCTTTCTCAAATGACTTTAGAATATCATTACTGAAATTCTTTGTGAGTTTTGCTAATGCTCTTGCTGCCTCAATTTTGATATTTGTATCAACAGAGTTGAAACTTGCTACTACTGCTGATAAAGCAGATTTGTTTTGTTGTTCACCAAGTCCCCAAGCTGCACCAGCTCGAATTTCTGCATCAAAACTTTCGTCAAGTAAGATATCGCAAAGCATCTTACAAGCAGTGTCAGTTTTAATTTCTGCAAGAACAATTACAGATTCGAGAACATTTTGAAGATAGCTGTCCTTAAGACAAAGTTTAATAAAATCGTATCCGTCATTAACACCGAATCGAGATAAACTTGCGGCTGCTTCCAACTTTACATAAATGTGTTCTTCTTTATCTGCAAGCTTTGCTTGCAAAGCAGTTATTACTTTTTTCTCATTGAAGTAGCTCAATGCTTTTGCAGCAGCATATCTTTCGCTTAATGTTAAACTTGAAAGGTTAGAGAGAAAAAAGTCAGCGTTTACTTTTGCTGATGGGATGGTTTGTTGTGCCTTAATTACTGAAGCTAAAATTTGATTTGGAAAAACTTTGTCTCCAACTTTTACCAATGGAGTTAATGTTTTTCCTCCCTTTGTTAAGCGAACAAAGTTTGTTCTGCCTCCAATCGTTTTGTATTTAATCGTCTTGTCAATTTCAGTGACGATGCCTTCTGATGAAGCAAGTCCTGCTGGCCAGTTTATTCTTGCTTCAAAACCCTCTTGTGCTCCTTTTGCTTTGATAAATACTACTTGGTCTTGTTTTTCTGCTTCTCTAAGTTCCTTTATTGAAATAAATTGAACAAGGTTGTCTGCTTTCCAGTCAATTGGCTTGTCTCCAAATTTTTCACAAACAACTAAAGCAACGTAGTCATTGTCTTTCATTCCGAAATCCCAACCTCTTTCAGGGTCAGAAGTTGAATGAGACATTGAAATTTCAAGGTTGGTTTTTGCTCTTGATTCTATACGAATACCGTTGTCAACACAAAGGATGTCTGGGACACGAATTCTTTTGATTTTTATCTTCTTCCAAATTTTATAGTTCATTGAACCCCTTTCAAGTTCAATGGGTTGATGTCCAAGCTGTCTAAGGACTGAAAATACTTGTTGCGTCCCAATTGCTCCAATGGATATTTTCTCTAAAAAACTCTCGTCTGTCTTGAATGATGCCATTAATTATATTACTCGTTTTTATTGTTCAAAGTTAACTTTTTAATGCTTTGATTCTGTCAAAAGTTGCTCTCAAATTGTCCGCTGTCCACTTGTCGGGTGGTGGGTGGGCTTTGGGTGCGGTTGGGTAAAATTAAATGTGCTGCAAAGGCGTTGGCTTGTGTGTCGGCTTGCAGCTCTTTTAATTTTGCGAAGCGTTGGCATTTTGTCGTCCGTTTTTAGCACTGTTGTTTGATGGTTGCACTGTCGTCATAGCATTACTGGCAACGGTTTGGCGCTTGGCGCAGTGGCGGATTTCGGAGCACAAAACTGTCAAACCAGCACAAAAGTTGATGCGAGGTAGAATGTTCAATTAACCGCGTCACCCGCCATTGAGCCAAACGCCTGTTAGTGGCTGCCTTTCTTGTTTGTCCGCTTTGCATTCTATTTCTTTTTAGTTGTTTTTTTCGCTGTCGTTTTTGGTTTAGAAATTGAAGTCTTTTTTGTTGTCGGTTTAGATACTTTTTCCTTTTTGATAGACGTCTTGGGTTTTGTTTTGGTCGTTGTCTTTTTAGTAATTACCTTTTTCTTAGCTGTCGGTTTGGTTGTTTTGTCTGCTTTTGATTTTAATGATAGCATTAAATCTTTTAAGTCATCCAATGTCATTCGTCCCCGAGAAACATATGAAATAAACCAATCTTTAAATTCTTCAAATTTAGCTTTGTCACCAAATTGATGAAGAGGAATTGTCCATAATTCACCGTGTCTTGCGAAATAAAGTCCAATGTTTTCAATAGGTCTGTCGTTTGGGTTGTCATTAACTCCACCGATTAATGATAAAATGTAATACCCTAAAACTTGATTGAGGTGCTCTCTCTCAAGCTTTAAGTGTTTGGTAGCCTTAATGTCAATAAGCGTGTTGTCAATGATTAAGTCAGCATCTGCTCCGCCTACTAGCATTGAACCTTCTCCGAATGTTGGATTGAAATAGCATTTTTCCTTCGCAGTAAAATGTCTGTTGTCAACAAGTGAAATAATTGCTCTCAGGTCTTTGATGTCGTCTGGGTTATGGTTGTCAAAGTTTTGGTCTATAATTCCTGCTCTGAAATATGCGTCAAGTTTTGCAAGATAAATTGTGTTTGCGATTAGGTCGTCTGTTAACTGTCCGTCCGCAATAAATTTGGAGTAATTTGATTTCGTTTGACTGTATTGGTCTGTGATGATTTTTAAAAGGTCTTTAGTTTTAAACACTTTGTCACGGTAAAAACCTGTTCTAACGTCTGATTGTTTAGATGTAGAAAATTGATTTGTTAGGGTTTTATATGAATGGTCAGCAACCCAATTGTCCCTTTGAATAAATGTGTTTTTGTTATGATGTTGCAAATAAAATCGCATTAAATAATCGAAAGCAGTTCCAACAATACCCCAATTGTTTGTCAACGGTGTTGCCTTAATTTCTGTCTTTAAAGAAAATGTAGGTCGCAGAAATTCGGTCTTTAATTTGTCCCGTAATTCTTGATTGTTTTTGTCTGAAAGTATTGATGTTAAACTCATAGGTTGTCGTCTGTTAAGGTTGCCACTAACGAACAGGGCTTGCTGCTGTGCCGGGATTTTTGATTGTCCGCACGGAGCTAAAGCCGATTGAAAAACCAAAAGGACAAAATATATTCTGTTATTCATCTGCATTCGGTCTGCCGGAACTGCTGCTGATAAGCGAACAAAAAGTTGATGCTGCGTAATGCCAGCCGGCATAGCAGCAAGCCGATTGTTATGTGCCGCTATTCGTCGCCAATTTTGAAATTCAATTTCCAGTACTTGCCGTTATTGTCTTTTGTCAAAATAGAGTTTCGGGTAATACAAGAAATGTCTTCCAAAAATGTGTCAGCCTTGCCATTTAGAAAAACTCTTGTGTTTACAGAGCCATTTTTCACTTCGCAAACTTGTACCTGCTGTTTTTCGTCTGTGCCTGGATTATTGATACATGCAAAGTCTCGGATGTTTGATGCAAACACTGGTAGTCCAACCAATGTGTCAATAGTTCCAGTCGTACGATTGATTAAATAGAATTCTTCACTGTTGTAGTTTATCCTTTTTACCAGTGAGAGCTTTGTCGATATGATGTCACCTAAGTATTCAAATTCATGAAAGTTCTCGTCTGAACTGTCTTCTTTAAAAACCTTTGGAGGCTTACCAGAAACAGGAACTATCAATTTACCTGATTGTTTTTTGATTTGTGCATTTGCTGTGAGATATGATGTCTTACTGCACTTGTCAAATTGCATTTTTTTTATTTCTGTATAACCGTATGAAATTTGTCTTTGAGCAATTGCAGGAATTGTCAGAATAAGCAAAACAATTATGGCGATTGGGGTCTTCATATAGTGGCACATAACGTTTAGGCATTGGCGAAGTGGCGACATCCGGGCACTTGTCCGCCAGGGCCAGAATTGATGATTGTTTTGGAAGCTGATTATATTTCCCCATTCGCGCACTTCGTGCACCTCAGTCCCAGGCATGGAACGGAACAAGTAGCCTGTTACCGACAACAGCTATTTACTAGTTGAAGTGAATAGGGGAGCTGAATGGTCAGGTGGCTTTCTAAAAATAATACTTTTTGTTGTTGGCTACACCTTGCTTTTTGCTAATTTTTTCGGACAGGATTGTTCTGTAAAATATCAGCATTACCGGCTATTGCCTGAGGTTGCACCCAACAAGCTTTGCTCAGGAAAATGCAATGAAACTCAAGGAAATAGCTGAATTTCTAATAAGGCCCCGAAGGCTGGGCCATGCTTTGCAGAAAAGCTTCGTAGCCCTCACGCCAGGCGGCCCAGGGGCTTTCAGATGTCAGAAAAGAATTATGCCAAATAATGCTGAGCAAGCCACCGGTTTTGCGCACCCGCAGTTCGTATTCCTTCAACTCACGCAGGCTCTCCTCCGCGGTTTGATGCTGTTCGAAATAACTATTGGCCTCCATAAAGCAAAAGGGGAAAAGCAGGAGCTCGGTTTGGGCTTCCCGCTCCAGATCGTACCAGTAAAAGGGCAGGGCCACCGATGCCCGAAAGCCATTATGGCTGCCATAGCCCATTGAAAAATCGAAACGGATACCCGCTTCCAGCAGGCGGCGATACGTTTGCGGCAGCGCCATCCGGATATAATGCTGCCGCGATGCCTGTATGCCTGTACCTGTTGCTTTCGACAACAAAGCTATCTCTTCCTGCAATTGCGCCGGCCTGTCGCCACTGCGCCAGCTCGGGTGCACCCCCACGGGGTAACGTATGGCATGATCATACACCAGCGCCTGCATGGCAGGATTCAGGGGATCAATATTCTTATCGTAGCGACCCCGCCTGGGGGCGAAGAGAAAGAAATAATAGGGCCGCAATCCCATCTTCTCATGCAACTGATGCAGCCCGCCAAAAACGTCAAAGGGATCTGACCGGCGCCCACGCCATACCGCCACCCGATTGCCCAGGGCAGCCCATCGCCCGGTTATCAATTCTTTCAGCCCACCTCCCAAATTGCGCCAAAATCCTTTATGCCGGATGCTGTAGGCGATATCAATATCATAACTGGGCAGGAACTGAAAGGGAATTTCGGTCTTTATCTCTCCGGGTTGATAGCTCGGATGGGCTACTATTCGCCGCGTCAGGTCCTGTATCCATTCATTGAGAAGGGGCCGGTGCAAAAAGCCCTCCCGCCAGGCCAGGCTATCGTTATAGGCATAGCGGCCATAACCATCTTTGCGATGCGGTAAATACTCCTCATAGCGGCTCAGCAGGTAAAAGCCGGCCGACAATATATCGAAGGGATAATCGCCGTTTCCTTCAAAAAACCAGGGCATTTCTGTCTTGTTGCCAACAACAATAGCCTGCGGCTTCACGGCTTGCTCGGCCAACAGCCCATGGGGATGAATGCGAAATTCATCGTCGCGCAGGCGTTGATCGCTGTAATTGATCAGGAAGCCTTCATGGCGCAGGGCCTGCTCCCGGCTATCGGTAGCCGGCAGTGGAGCGCCCAACCATAAGCCACCCAGGAAATCCAGCATATAAAGCAGGCGGGGTCCTATGGTGGGGCTGTATAGCAGCACGGCTCAGGAATGCTTCTGCTTTTCGCGCCAGCTTTGATTGAATGATTTTTTCGGGAACTCCAACTGGCTCCTGTTGGCCGACCATCCCTTCACGAGCTTATTCACCACCCAGGCTTTGATGGGACCGCTGGCCATATTCATCCAGTTGCGGCGCAGCATACCCTGCCGCCACATTTTCCAGGCCATGCGCTCCGAAAAATCGGTATGCCCGCTTTCTACCGCCTCGTGGCGGTTCTCGAGCAACAGCTCGTGCAGGTTGATCTTCACCGCGCACACTTCGGTGCAGTTGCCGCAAAGTGAAGAAGCATAGCTCAGGTGTTTCCATTCATCCAGCCCGCGCAAATGTGGAGTAATCACGGAACCAATGGGCCCGCTATAGGTGGCGGCATAGGTATGCCCGCCAATATTCTTGTAAACCGGGCAGGCATTGAGGCAGGCGCCACAGCGGATACAATAAAGGCTCTCCCGCTGCTTCTCGTTGGCGAGTATATTGGTGCGGCCGTTGTCGAGCAGGATAACAATCATTTCATCCGGTCCATCCACTTCACCGGGCTGCCGGGGACCGGTGATGATGGTATTGTAAGAAGTAACCCGCTGGCCGGTACCAAAAGTGGCGAGCAGGGGCCAGAACAGGGCCAGGTCGGTCATGGAGGGTATCACTTTTTCAATACCCACAATCACGATATGCGTTTTGGGCAGCGAGCAACTGAGGCGCGCATTTCCTTCATTCTCGGTTACCGCTATCCCGCCAATATCGGCAATAATAAAATTGGCGCCGGTTACCCCCACTTCGGCACTGGCATATTTCTCCCGTAGCAAGCGGCGGGCTACCAGGGTCAGCTCCTCGGGGCTCAGCTTGGGATCGGTACCCAGCTTTTCGGCAAAGAGTTTGGCGATATCCTCCTTGCTCTTGTGCATGGCAGGGGTAACGATATGATAAGGCGGTTCCCCATCCAATTGCTGGATGTATTCACCCAGGTCGGTCTCCACACTCTCAATACCCCGTTTTTCGAGGTAGGCGTTCAGGTGTATCTCTTCCGTCACCATACTCTTGCTCTTCACCAGGGTACGGCAATTTTTTTCAGCGCAGATTTTTCCGATCTCCTCCAATGCTTCGTTTGAATCGTTGGCCCAAACCACTTTGGCGCCACGGCGGGTAATGGCCGCTTCAAAGGACTCCAGGTGCTTGTCGAGCGATTCAATCGCACGCCATTTCAGGTTCTTGGCTCTTTCACGCGCCATGTCGAGCGCGGCAAACTGTTCCTTACCCTTCGGCACCACCGCATTGTATTTGCCAATATTGAAGTTGATGGTCTTCCGGTGCAGGCGGTCGGCTGCCTTCACGGTACTGCGGGCTATAAACTGTGCGGCTGTTTCTTTCACGCTTCGCTGTTTTTATCGTTGATGGTATCGCCCTGTTGTATCTGTTGGGCCATCTGGTCGAGGGCTTCGTAAAATGCTTCTCCGTATTTGCGGACCAGGGGTTCTTTTAAAAATCGGTAAACGGGAACCTGCAAGCGTTCGCCCAACTGGCAGGCGGGGCGGCAAAGGGTTTCGCGGGGTTCATAGTTCACCCGGTCGTAATCGCCATGCAATCCTTTTTTCGCGATAATGGGGTAAAGATGGCAACTGATGGGTTTGCGCCAACTGATGCGGCCTTCCAGATAGGCCAGCTCAAAAGCGCATTTGATCATGCCATCGGCCTCGCGGATGGCATAAGCGCAAATATCATGGTCCGAAGGCAGGGTGGGCGTTACCCAGCCAAAATCCTCGCTATACGCATAAAAGCCATTTTCCGAGACATGCTGCACCGATTCGGGCCGCAGCAGGGGGCGGATGGCATCGTAATTAATCCGAACCTCCTCCAACTCTTCATCGCTCAGGGGCGCCCCGGCATCGCCATCCTCACAGCAGGCTCCCTTGCAGCGACCCAGGTCGCAAACAAATTTCTTACTCACCACTTCATCGCTGATGATCACATTGTCAATAACTAGCACTTCGTAAACTTTACACAAATATAAACACTAAAACCCGCACCTGCCAGGATGCAATTGGTGAGGGATGAGTCTGGCTATGATTGCGCTTGTGGTTTTTTGACTTTTCTTTTCCATCTTTCCATCAACCCCTGCCCCGAAGCCGTAAGCCGGTTATGCGAGGTGAGATAATGGATCACCTTATGCTCCAGCCAGTGATGCAGGGGCAGCAGCAGGGCCGCCAGGGCAATCATGAAGAGCAGGTCTTTCCAGGGTTCGCCACCGGTAATGCCCGCGATATTTTTTTTGAAGATCAGGAAGATGAATTCGAAAAACATCAGGAAGGCAAAAAAGCCCACCAGCCTGATGGTGGCCGCCGACACTTTAAACATACCCATCATCACCATCAGCACAAATAAGCCCGCAATACCAATGGTGATAGCCAGGTACTGGATATTATAGCGCTTGCGTTTGGCCTCGAGCCTTTCCTGCTCCAGCCTGGCCATCCGCTGCTGCTCATCCGCCGCCTCCACCTGGGCCAGCTCCTTTTCCTTACTCAGGGTTTCAATGCTATCGCGATAGGTATAATAGAGTCCGTTGTAAAGCATGGCCTGATCATAGTTGCCATCGCGGCGATAAACGGTATCCAGTTCCTTGGCGGCCATGCGCATGGCTTCCAGTTCGCCAATGGATTCGCTGAGATCCTTTACACGCCGATAATACTCTATCGCATTTTTATTATCGCCTTTCTTCTTGAAATAGGCCGCCATTTGCGCATAAAAGTTGATGCGGTTGCCCAGGCTGGTGGTATTTTCAAAATAAGGCCTTGCCCTTTCGAAATAAATACCTGCCGAATCCAACCGACCCGTGCCGGTATAGATAACCGCATAAGCCTGGTCGATCACATTGGTCAATCCAAATTCCTGCAGAAAACGGGTCAGGTTTTGTCCCTCGGAAGAGCGCATATAAGCGAGGGCCTGCTCGGGCTGATCGTTGCGCAGGTATTGATTGAGCAGGCTGGTATAGCCGGGCACTTTGAGGTTGGTAAACTGCAGGGAATCGGCGAGGGCAATGGAGCGGCGGTAATAATCCATAGCCAGCTCCGAACTCTTTTTGGCCGCATACAGATTTCCGATATTATTGATATCGATCACCCGCTGATAGGGCACATTGCGTTGGCGGATCTGGTCGAGTGTGGCCAGGGCCATGGTTGAATAATCTATCGCCTTATCGTAAGCTTCTATATTGTTGTAGAAACCCGAAAGGTAGAGATAGCATTTGCGTAACCATTCCGCCTTGCGGCTTTGCCCCTCCTCTCCCCTTGCCTTATAAGCATCGGCAATTCGCAAGGCATTCAAAAAATGCCGCAGGGCCATGATCTTTTCCTTGCGAGCCAGGTACACCTGTCCGTAAGTATTATGCGATTCCATCCGCAGGCTATCGTGCGCCAGGGTGCTGATCAGCGAAAAAGCTTCGTTGGCATAGTTCAGCGCCTTTTCCTTATCGGGAATGGCGAGGTGGATGGACGCCAGCCGAAGCAGGAGGGCTCCAATGGCCGTATCCATCTTGTTGTCGCGCGCAATACTGATCGCTTTATTGAAATAACCAATGGCACGATCGGTATAGGATTTCTGTGCCGCGAGATAGGAGCAGCGCACACCGTTCATTTGGTAGGCAAAAACCATCAGGTCGCGGTCGCGGCTCTCCTCGGCCATCGATATCAATTGTTGCCCATATTTTTCCGACTCTTCCAGGCTCACATTCATATAAGTGCGGGCCAGGTTATCGGTGAGATAGATTTTTTCCTGAATGGTTTTGGCGCTGGCCAGCGCTTCCTTCACGGAATCAATAGCGGAAGCTACCTGCGCGGGTCCGCGCAATTGAAGAATAAGCAATAAGCAGAATAGCGATAATGATTTCACTGGAAAGTTTTAGCGGTCATTTCCATCGAAGGGTATTGATCAGGTGCTTCAGGTCCTGCTTTAAAAAATCATTTACCAGGCTGAGCGAGTCTTCATTGGGGCTGGCATCAAAATAAAGGGCGCCCCGCAGAAAATGGCGCGTGCTGTCGGTCAGGAAAAACTGGTTGGCCGTAGCGGTATTGCCGCTGAGCGAAAAGTAAATGCCTTCCACACCATTAGCGGTTTTAATCACGCTGTCGGCGATACCGGTTGATACTTCGGTATGCTGCTTATAAGCCATCTTGTAACCATCGCTCACCAGCGAATCGAAATTGCCCGGCCTCACCGGCTTATAACTTACATAAAAGCGGCCGCTGAACTGCGGAAAATCGATATTGATCCACCAGTCGCCCGCCTTCGTATCAAAAAAACTGGTATCGCGGCTGATGCGGCCATACACCGGATATTCAAATGTATAGGGATATCCCGGCTCATCAAAGACCGTATACTCCTTTTCAGGCAGATCCACCTTGAAATAGCCTTTCTTTTTGAATGTATAAGGACTATTGCAGGCGATGAGAATGAGAGAAAACAGAAGGAGTGTTCGGAAAAACATGGGATGACAATTCGGTGATTTGGGAATTTAGATATTTGGGTTTAGTGAGTAGTAAGTAGGCAGTGGAGAGTAGGTTGTTGGAAATAAATCCCACTTACCACTCACTATTTTCTACTTTCTAATCCGCAGATATTTCTTTCTTGTCACGCCTTAATTAAAGTCGACAATTTTAAGTTAATCAATCTAATTGCGTCCGTTGCGACTTCGTTGCGTTCTTTGCGGTAAGACTTCTGCACATACGCGATGGTTGCCAGTGCAGTATTTTTCACCGCAACGAACGCAACGAAGTCGCAAAGAACGCAACGAAAGTATCTGAGTAGTTGAGTTATACTGACACTTTCCCCTATATGAACCACTTACCTACTTACCACTCACTATTTTCTACTTTCTAATCTGCGTTCATCTGCGGATAATTCTTCTTAATCCAACCTACTTCCTACTACCTACTCACTACTCCCTACTTACTACTAACTTTAAACTTTAAACCCTAAACCTTAAACTCAACGTATTACGTAAAACGTATAACGTAATACTTACTCACGCCTCACGATTCACGATTCACGATTCGCACTTCCACCAACCGCAGCCTGTTCTTCTCCGCTTCCAGCACTTTGAACTGAAAATCGCCCGTACTCACGGTATCATTCAGCTTCGGAAACTCGCCGGCCAGTTCCAGTACCAGTCCGCCTACCGACTCGCTTTCTCCGCGCACTTTGTCGAATGTGTCGAGTGGTATCAGCATCAGCCGGCACATATCGTGCAGCATGGTCTTGCCTTCAAACACGAAGGTATGCTCATCGATCTTACGATCGCGGCTTTCTTCCTCATCAAATTCATCGTGTATATCGCCAATTACTTCTTCAATGATGTCTTCCATGGTGACGATGCCACTGGTGCCGCCAAATTCATCCACCACAATCGCGAAATGGATACGCCGGCTTTGAAAATCACGCAGCAGGTCGGCGATCAGTTTCGATTCGGGCACAAAATACGGAGGACGCATCAGCTTATGCCAGTCAAATTCGTTGGATTCATGCAAATAAGGCACCAGGTCCTTGGTATTGATGATGCCGGCTACATCGTCCATACTTCCCCGGTAAACGGGTAACCTCGAATAATGCAGGGCCTGCACTTTCTGCAACAGGGCATGAAATCCTGAGTTGTATTCCACTCCGTTTACCTCCAGCCGACTTCGCATGATCTGCTTTACGGAGATGGTGCCAAACTTCACGATACCCTTCATGATATTCTTCTCTTCGAGACTGGCTTCTTCGTCGGTTTGTATATCAATGGCCTCATCCAGCTCCTGGATGCTCATGGCTTCGGCTTTGTTGGCGCCGAAGCGCTGCCCGATCCTGTCGGCCAGCGATACCACCCATTTACTCAGCCTGCGCAATAAAAGATGCACCGCCTCTACTATTGCCGCTGATCCATAGGCAAAGCGAAGGTTGTTTTGGGTAGCCCAGTACTTGGGAAGTATTTCGCCAAAAAATACCAGCACAAACGAAATGAACAATACTTTCAGCAACAGTACCAGCAGTGGATTCAGGTTGCCAAACGGAATGAACTCCGTCATGAAGAAGTTGCTGAGTACGACAATACAGATATTAGTAAATATGCTGGCGATGAGCAGGGAGGCAAAAACTTCCTTGGGTTCTTCGAGGATATCGATGATACGCCGGGCAGCGGGATGCTGCTTGGTTTTCAGCATATTGATATCCTTGTTGTTTAGCGAAAAAATGGCCACTTCAGCCCCGGAAAGCGTGAAGGCCAGCAACAGGAAAAGCAGCAGCAGGAACACGAGGAGAGTAATCACCTTGGTGTCGGCTGCCAAAAAAAGGTAGGCGGATAGGTCTGGTAAAAAATTAGCGACCGAATGCGTGTCCAATGCAGGTTATTTTGATATAGTTGGCGCAGGGATATTCATTCCATCCCTTAAGCCAGGGCAAAGGTATTGTTTTGGTAGTAGCTTAAAAAGGGAGCGATTCGGAAGGATCGCCCAGCGGAGTATCGGAGCCGCCCATGCCTTCCATTCCCCCGTGATCGCCACCATGTGCGGGGCCATCCATCCGCTTGTCGAGCATAATGAGATTGTCGCCCACCACTTCGGTGGCAAACTTGCGGTTGCCATCCTTATCTTCCCAACTGCGGGTGCGCAGGCGCCCTTCTATATACACCAGGCTGCTTTTGTGCAGGTATTTTTGGGCCAGCTCGGCCAGACCCCTCCACAAAACCACCGTATGCCATTCGGTTTGGGATACCAGCTTGCCCGTCCGGTCCTTAAAAGTTTCTGTGGTCGCCAGGGGAAATTTAGCCACCGCAATATTCCCTTCCAGCACCTGCACATCCGGGTCTTTTCCAAGGTTGCCAATGAGCATGACTCTGTTAACGCCTCTCATACCGTAAACATTTATCAGTTAATGAAGTCCAACGCTTCTTAAAGTTAGATTTTTTTGATGGGCAGAAAAAATTTAAGGCCGAAACCTCAATTAAATCAGGGTTTTCAACGTTTCATAACACATTTAACGGCTGCTTAACGGGGCAGTTTGTACTTTAGTATCTGCAACACTAAAACCGTGATTTTATGAAAAAATATCTACCCTTATTACTCATCAGCCTGCTGGCCTCCCTTCCGGGGCTGGCACAAATGGAACTGGCTCCTAACCAGAATCCGAATTATGCGGAAAGCCGGGCACGCTATATGGCTATGACCGACTCGCTGACCGCCACACAAGGCATGACCCTGCAAAATACCTACAGGGCCATCGACTGGATGGTTGACCGTGCCGAAGCCCGGGCGCTCCGCCGCGATTTTCGCCGGCAGATACGTCTGATCAGGGCACAGGCTTACCAGGATTTTTACTATCCCCGTTACGACCGCCGTTTCTGGCGCAGTAACCCTAATCCCTACTGGTCGCAAAACGGACGCTGGCTGAACCCGCTGCGTGGTTTCTGCTGGTAAAAGCTCAGGTTCAAAAGCTGTTGTACCCGGTACCTCCCGCTGAATGGCGGACAGGATCAGGCAAACTGTGCCTCCGCTACATCAGCGTAATACCCAGTCAAACAAAAATTTTATACTCATTAATACCAATTAACATGATACGCTCCATTAAAAGCATCCTGTTGTTTTCAACAATCGTGCTCATCGCTTCCTGTTCCCGTAAAGTAACCCGTATTGATCCCTCCGAGCAGGTAGACATCAGCGGCCGCTGGAACAATACCGATTCGCGCTTTGTAGCCGAAGAAATGACACAAACCATCCTTGGCTCCCGCTGGCTTACCGATCATATGTCGGCCAAAAGCGGACAAAGGCCCGTAGTGATCGTGGGCTTTGTGAGCAACAAAAGTCATGAGCACATTGAAGCCGAAACTTTTGTAAAGGATGTGGAGAACAGTTTCATCAAGACCCAACGCGTAAGGCTGGTACAGGGCGGCAAAAAGCGCGAGGAACTGCGTGCTGAAAAAGCCGATCAGCAAACCAATGCCAGCGCCAGCAGCATGAAAAAATTCGGGCTGGAGCAGGGCGCCGATTACATCCTTCAGGGTTCCATCAATTCCATCGTTGACTCACACAAACGCCGTAAGGTGGTGTACTACCAGGTAAACCTGGAGCTCACTAATATTGAATCGAACGAAGTGGTATGGATTGGAGAGAAAAAGATCGCCAAATACGTGAAGAATTAAGCAAAACCCTTCTACGGTTATTATTATTCTGTTGTCATGAACAGCAAGGCCAACATATGGGGTTTATTGGAGAGAAAGCTGCTCTTAATTGGGCTCAGCGCGCTGCTATTGCTCGCGTCCTGTGCCAGTTACCGGCAGCAATCGGCCCAGTATTACCAGAGCCTGGAGCAGGCCGATTATGATCAGGCGGAAAAAGCGCTCGGTAAAAACAAGCTATTGAAGAAAAAGCGCAACCGCCTGCTCTACCTGCTCGAAAAGGGAAAGCTGGCACATTTAAAGGGCCAATGGGAAGAGAGCAATCGCCACTTCAACGAAGCCGATGGCATGATGGAAAGCGAGCGCAACAGCCTGGGCGATATTGCCATGAGCAACCTGCTCAACCCGATGATGAAGACTTATCGCGCTGAGGATTTTGAAAAATACCTGGTGCATTACTACAAAGCCATCAATTACCTGCAACTCAACAACCGCGAGGAAGCGCTGGTAGAAGCCCGCCGCATAAGCCTGCGCAACTATGCGCTGGTAGATAAGGCCGGCCAGCGCGACCGTTATGATCAGGATGGCTTTGCCCTTTCGCTGCAGGGCATGATCTATGAAGCCGCCGGCGATTGGAACAATGCCTTTATCGCCTATCGCAACGCCGCCAATCTTTATCTCGAAAACAAGGGTAGCCACTATGGAACCAGCTTGCCCAAACAGTTGAAAAAAGACGTGCTGCGGATGGCGCATCGCAACGGATTCATTGATGAGTTGCAGCGCTATGAACGCTTGTGGAATATGGGTTATGATCCGGGAGAGGCCCCCGAAGGTGGCGAGCTGCTGCTGTTTTGGGAAAGCGGTAGCGCGCCGGTGAAAGTACAGGAAGACATCATGTTTAGCCTCGTGAAAGGCGCAGGAGGTTCCTTTTTCTTCACCGACTCACGAGGGCTGTATAATGTTCCTTTCGACATGAATGGAAATTACCGGCAAAGCAACCTGAGCCTTACCGATCTCCGAACCTTTCGGGTTGCCCTCCCCAGGTACGAATCGCAACCGGCGCCCTTCTCGCATGGGCTGGTGCAACTGAATCAGCAGAGTATTGTATTCGAGAAAGCGGAAGATATTGAAACCCTGGCTTTTGCCACCCTCAAAGAGCGGATGCTGAAGGAACTGAGCAGCACGCTTACCCGAATGGCCATCAAAAAGCTCACTGAAGCGGCGGTTCGTAATGCCGGCGACAACAAGAGCGATAAGAACATGTCGGAAGAGGAAAAAAAGAAAGAAAAGAAAAAGGAGAATCAACGTGAGGCGCTTGCACTGGGCCTGCAAATCTTCAATTTCGCTACCGAAAAAGCCGATACCCGCAACTGGCAGAGCCTGCCCAACACAATCCACTACGCAAGGATTCCGCTGCAAAAAGGAAAGAATCAATTGCAGGTAAAACTGCAGGGCCATCGCACCGATACCTTTACTCTCGAAGTAGAGGGCCGCGGTGGGCTGATCTTCAAAAATTTTACCCGCTGATTATATTATTCCTCCCAGGTAATCCCTGATCAGTCGCGGAAAAGCATACCGGTCGATCTCATTCAGGGGTATCCAGATTCCCTCGTCGCTAATTCCGGGTTTTTTTGAAAGCTCAAAGGCAAAAAATCGCGCACGTATGCGTTGATGCGATAGTTGTTGTTGAAAACAATCCGTTTCTGCCAGCAGCTTATAATCCTTTTTCTGCAAGCCCCATTCGTTCTCCAAATATTCCTTCGCATTCCGGGCTTCGGCGTCCTGCTCACCTTCAATCAAAACCAGCTCATATAAATGCTGCCAGATGTCTTTCTGCCTGCGCTGCCGGATGAATACCCTGTCGCGATACTGCAGCAGCAGATAGGAAAAATGCCGCGTGCGCATGGTCAGCTTTTTGGTCTTCACCGGCAATTGATCCCAGCTTGCTGTTGCCGCCGCTTGGCAGATTCCCTGCATCACGCAGCTTTCGCAAAGTGGTGTGGCGGGCTTGCAAACAGTGGCGCCAAAGTCCATGATGGCCTGGTTATAAGCCGCGGGTTGATCGGTAGCCAATAAGTCCTGCGCGAGCGCATGAAACTGTTTTTTCCCTTCGGTACTATCGATGGGGGTATCAATGCCAAACACTCTTGCCAGCACACGGTAAACATTGCCATCCACTACCGCATGGGGTAAATCAAAGGCAAAGGAAGCGATGGCCGCTGCGGTATAGGGCCCCACTCCTTTCAGGCTTCGAATAGTTTCATAGTTATCCGGAAACCGTCCTTCGTTCTCAAAAGCTATATGGCGGGCGGTGGCCATCAGGTTGCGGCAACGCGAATAATAGCCCAATCCTTCCCAAAGTTTCATTACCTGGTCGTCGGGTGCCGATGCTAGGTCGGTTATCCGGGGGAAATGGCGGAGAAAACGCTCATAATAGGCGAGGCCCTGCTCTACACGGGTTTGTTGCAGGATGATTTCGCTGAGCCAGACCCGGTAGGGATCCTTTACCGCTTTCCAGGGCATTTGCCGGCGGTTATGCCGATTATTCCAGTCTAAAAGCCGGCTGGTAAAGGCAATTTTCGGGTCAGGAAGGGGTGTTTTTTTCGGCATGGGGATAGGGGCAGATGCAAATTTGCGGCATTTTTTTGGGGCGAATCAGGGAATTTACATAAAAATTTTCCCTATCCTATTGACAATCATATTATTTTATCATAAATTGGCATTCTGAAATCTTAAACCTACCAACAATGAGGAAAGCCGATCTCGTTAACCAGATATCAGAAAAAACAGGAATTCCCAAAGTGGATGTGCTTGTTACACTGGAAACTATGTTCAAGGAAGTTAAAGATACCCTTGCCAGTGGAGAAAATATTTATATCCGTGGCTTCGGTAGTTTTATAACCAAGAAGAGAGCGGCCAAGATTGGACGTAATATTAAAAAGAATATTGCCGTACATATCCCTGAGCATTATATACCTGCATTCAAACCCGCGAAGGAGTTTGTGGCAGAAGTGAAAAAACTCAAGGAGCCCAAGCCTGATGAAGGTCCGGGTGAAGATGCCTGATCTTTTCAAGACATTCCCGCTTATTTACAGGAATTCATTTTATTGGCGGTAACTTTGCCGTTCAAATTTGTATGCAGTGAAGAAACCGCAATGGATACTGGCAGGCCTGGGATTAGCACTCACATTCGCTATTTATTTTTTTGCCAATACACGCCCGCCGCGCACGGTGGCGGAAGTGGAAACGCATAGTGAAGACGATGGTCACGATCATAGCCAGCCGGCTATGCTTACCACCGACTCCATTCTCCTGATTGGCAAGAAACAGCTTAGCCCTGAGCAACTTACCCGGGTTATTAGCCTCGAAAACTCAGTATCGCGGGGTGATGTACAAACCCAGCAGCTCAAGGTTTTTCATGAACTTTCGCATTTCTGGGGCGACTCCATGGGCTATTTCCCCGCCTATGCCTGGTACGAAGCCGAAGCCGCAAGATTGGAAAATTCCGAAAAATCCCTCACCTTTGCAGCCCGCTTGTTTTTGGAGTACCTGCAACAGGAGCCCAACCCGCGACTACGTCAATGGGAAGGCTTGCAGGCCAAAGACCTGTTTGAGCGTTCTTTGAAGATTAATCCCGATAACGACAGCGCCCGTGTAGGACTGGGTGCCTGTTATCTTTTCGGAAATATTTCCAGCGCACCCATGGAGGGCATCGCTGAAATCCGGAAAGTGCTGGATAAAGACAGTACCAATGTATATGCTCAAATGATGATGGCCAAGGGTTCGCTTATTTCGGGTCAAACCGATAAGGGTATTCAGCGGCTGGAAACAGTAGCGGCCCTGCAACCCGATAATCTCGAAGCGATTCTGATGCTGGCCGATATTCATGAACGCCAAAAGAATAATAAGGCGGCTGTACAATGGTACAGGGAAAGTCTGAAATATATTAACCGGGCCGATATCCGCAACGATATCGAAAGCCGGATCCAAACATTGAGCAAATAATGGTGCGCGCATTAGCGCTTGAACCTATTTAATAAAAAGAACAAAAATTATTACTGTATGCCTTGTGGTAAGAAAAGAAAGCGTCATAAGATTGCGACGCATAAGCGTAAGAAAAGACTAAGGAAGAATCGTCACAAAAAGAAGAATAAATAAGTTTACCGGTGAAGGGTTTAACACGACTGGGTATCTCTTTGAGCTGCCGGCACGTGTTGAACCCTTACCCCGCTAAACCATTCTACCTTTTTTCAGTTTACTGGTTGTTTGTCGTACGCAAGTGCACCCCACCGATCTCTGCTGCAAAATCCTCCCTCCCGCATCCAGGTACACCAGACAACAACCTGTGTTTACAGCACTAAGGTGATTTATTATTATTAAGCTGTAATGAACAAAGAACTCATTATCAATGCTGCTCCGCAGGGTGTAGAGATCGCTTTGCTGGAAGACAGGAAACTTGTGGAACTGCATAACGAAAAAAGTGATGCACGTTTCGCAGTGGGGGACCTCTATTTGGGTAAGGTAAAGAAGCTGATCCCGGGGCTGAACGCGGCTTTCGTGGATGTGGGCTTTGAAAAGGATGCTTTTCTGCATTATACCGACCTGAGCCCTTATGCCAAATCGCTGTTGAAGTTTACGACCATGAGCATGGCCGATAAATCGGAAAACGGTTTGGACTTTGCCAAATTTCAAATTGAACCGGAGATCATTAAAACCGGTAAGATCAATGAAGTGCTGGGTGGCAAGCCCCATATCCTGGTGCAGATACTCAAGGAACCCATTGCCGCCAAGGGCCCGCGACTGAGTTGCGAGATATCCCTGCCCGGCCGCTTTGTGGTGATCACCCCATTCAACAATATTGTAGCGGTATCGCGCAAGATCCATTCTTCCGAAGAGCGGAAGCGCCTCCAGAAGATTGTGGAAGCCATCAAGCCCCGCAACTTCGGGGTGATCGTGCGTACCGCAGCCGAAGGCAAGAATACCGCCGAGCTGCACGAAGACCTGAGTACCCTCGCCGAAATGTGGAAGAGTATTCAGCGCAATCTGAAAGGCGCCGTGGCTCCTGCCAAGATACTCAGCGAGCAAACCAAGACCACCAGCATCCTCCGCGACCTGCTCAATGCCGACTTTAACCGTATTGTCGTAAACGACAGAACTATCTTCACCGATACCAAGAACTATATTCAACGCATAGCGCCGGAAAAAGCCGATATCGTTTCCTTTTACCAGAATGGTTCCCCCATTTTCGATTCTTTCGGTGTAACCAAGCAGGTAAAATCGTCATTTGGTAAAACGGTCAACCTCAATAGCGGCGCATACCTGATTATAGAACATACGGAAGCCCTGCACGTCATCGACGTAAACAGTGGCTATAAAAGCGTGAGTAATAACCAGGAACAAAACGCCATCGAAACCAACCTGGAAGCCGCGGAAGAAATAGCCCGGCAGCTTCGGTTGCGCGACCTGGGCGGCATTATTGTGGTGGATTTTATCGACATGAAGCTTCCCGAAAACAAGCGTAAGCTGGTGGAGAAGATGGAAGAGTTCATGAGCCCCGACCGTGCCAAGCACGCGGTACTGCCGATCTCCAAATTCGGCATCATGCAGATCACGCGTCAGCGCATGAAGCCGGAAGTGAATATCAATACCCAGGAAGTATGCCCCAGTTGCCATGGCACGGGTAAAATCACGTCCACCATTCTGCTGGAGGATGAAATTGAAAAGAACCTCAGTTATCTCATTACCCATAAGCACCAGAACCTGAAGCTGGTGGTGAATCCCATCATGTTCGCCTATCTCACCAAGGGCTGGCCCTGGAAGACGAAGATGGCGCAGTGGCGTAAAAAATTCAACCAGAAAACCCGCGTGGAAGCGGACTCAACCTATCATCTGACGGAGTATAAATTCTTTGATCAGAATGATGAGGAGATTAAGTTGTAAGTAGTAAGTAGTAAGTGGGAAGTAGGGAGTAGAAAGGTTTGTCACGTCCTAAATAGAGTTGACATTTTTTACAGTAGACATTTATCTGCGCTCATCTGCGTTGTAATCTGCCCCAATCTGCGGGAAAAGCCTTCTGAACACTGAAGCTTTTTAAGTGCAGAAGTATTTCACGCAGATTGGCGCAGATTTTTCCGCAGATTGACGCAGATTTTTACACGCAGATAATTTCCCAGGATTCACGGCTATGTTTTTCAGTTGCGATAAGAGAAGCAGCACTTACAATAACCTCATAGCGCTTGATTCCACACAGCCTCCCTTCGGGAGGCAACAAAATCCATACTACGGTGCTACCCATACGCCCTCCCTTCGGGAGGGGTTCGGGAGTCTTTGTTGAATGCCTAATAATTGCATCTGTGGAACCAATCTGCGGGAAACGCTTCTGGGTTGCCAACAGTTTCAAAGTATAAGAGAGGTTTCCCGCAGATCAGCGCAGATTTTATGCGCAGATTGACGCAGATATTTAACTCACGATTTACCACTCACGCCTCACGATTCACGCCTCACGATTCACCACTCACGCCTCACGATTCACGCCTCACGATTCACCACTCACGCCTCACGATTCAAGATCCGCACTCCCTTAAACATTAAACCCTAAACCAAACTTACCACTTATAACTTACTACTTAAAACTCAAAACGTACTACTCAAAAAACACCGCATTCGCCATCATCAGTTTCCCATTCTCCCAGAAATTGCGGAACAATACATTATCGGTGAGGTATACAATACGGCCGCGGCTCATTTGCTGTACGCCGAAGACCAGGCCATCCTTTAATTTTTTCTGTAACCGGTAGCCAACAAACCCCGCAATCTGGTTATCTTTTTTGATTACGCCTGCATTCCAGCCACCCTCTTTGATATAGTCGTACACAACATCATCCATTTTAAGGGTATAATAGTAGGAAGGGAAGCCATAGAGCAGGGGATGGGTGCTGTCGGTATCCACGCGATAAATGGAGCCCGGTGTGTAGCGGGTCGCCTGTTCCTTCTCCCTTTCGGCAAAGGTTTTCAAGGCCAGGTAGGGATCCTTTCTGCCTGCGCTATCGGCATCCGGATCTTTTTTCTCCTTCAGCAGCGACCATTCCTGCCGTGCCAGTTGACCCACGGCCGACTCAAGGGCCACCACCCTTCCGCCATCGCGGATCCATTGCTGCAAGCGCGACACCAACTCCTTATCCTGCAGAAAACGATATCCCCCATCGGGCATGATGAGCACATCGAGTTCACTCAGATCCAGCCTGCTAAAATCGGAAGCATTCACCAGCGATAGGGGGTATTTCAGTTCCCGGTCGAAGAAATGCCATACTTCGCCAGCCGCATTGGGACTGATGCCATCGCCGGTGAGCAGGGCGATCTTTACCTTCTTCAACGTATGCACACGTGAGCTGCCAAAATCATAACCCTCTTCTACAAATCCGGTCGTAACCGGGTGCATCTTTATCCCTTCGGCATCGCAGGCGGCAGCCACCGTCTTCCATAGTTGCGCCCCGAATTTCTCATTGCCATTACGAATGATGATGATGGAACCCGCCTCATAGCTTTGCCCATTCACGGTAAATTTTCTTTCCGCCACGCGCAGGCGTACACCCTTGTGTAGCAGCGAAGCCACCGCGCGTGCGCTATACATACCCTGCCAGCGGATGATATAGCCATAGCGTTCACCAGGCTGGTTGCCAACCGAATCCTCATAACGCCAGGGATTGGCCGGCAGCGACTGTTTGCTGGCATAAGCCGTCAGTCCATAAGCATAGGGAAGGGCCCAGGCAGTGATATCGTAAGTAAGCGAATCCACCAGGCGGGGCTGGGGTTCCATCAGCACCTGCAGGATGGCGGCGCGTGGCTGGGCATTGCTTAATATAATGTCGTTAGCGCCAACAGTTACAGATTCCTCACGACCCGTATGGTAATTCACCGCACGCACCTGGCCCGAACCTTTACCATACACGATACCATTCTTATCGAGTAGCTCGCAAAGGGCGCGTATCCTTTCTGCATCGCGGGGCTGGTGGCGGATGATATAGGTTTTATAAGTGCCTACGGTTCCCTTGATGGCATCATCAAAATACTGGCGGTATTCACGCAGCAGATCCTTCGCATGCTCCGAAGCTACTTCCACTGTGCTGAGTGAGGTTGTGAAATGGTGCTGTATGCGATCCGTCAGCGTGAGTGTATCCTTCTCATCCGTAAGCACACCCAATCCGGCGGCCCCGCTTCCGGCCTGCTCATAGGTCATACCAATAGCACCATTATAAGTGGGATAGGTGTCGCCATAAGAGGGATAAAAAAGGTCAAAATTTTCGCGGGTAAAATAGAGCCAGCTCTTTTGATCGAAATAGCGGGCATGGTTCTTACCGATCGTAAATTGAAAATCGCGTTGCCAGCGGGTGATCACATCATGATAGGGCTGGGCGGCCGGCGCAAAGAAATAGGGTGAGTTGATTCCCTGCTCATGATAATCTACATGCACCTGTGGCATCCATTGCTGGTATTGCTGCAAACGCTGGCGGCTCTCTACCTGGGTTTGCCATACCCAGTCGCGGTTCAGGTCAAAATTGTAATGATTTGTTCGTCCACCGGGCCAGGGTTCGCGGTGCTCGCGCGACTGCAATAATGGGTCGTAGCGATCGCCCAGCATGGAATTATACCAGTTCACATAGCGGTCGCGCCCATCCGGATTGATACAGGGATCGATAATCACTACCGTATTCTTCAGCCATTGTTCCGATTTTTTATTGGCGGGGTTCGCCAGCTCATAAAGCGTGAGCATCGAAGCTTCCGAGGAGGACGACTCATTGCCATGCACATTATAGCTCAGCCATACAATTACCGGCGCATTCTCTACTGTGGGCAGGGCTTTATCCCTGGTAAGATGCGCCAGCCGCAGGTTGTTGAGCCGGATGGCTTCGAGATCTTTTAGATTGTCGTCCGAAGCAACAAAGGCCAGGTAGAGCGGGCGGTGTTCATTGGTTTCGCCATATTGCTGCAAACGAACCCGACCCGGCAACTGCCCGGCCACATGCTGAAAATAACTCACAATCTTCCAATGGGGCGTAAAGCGAGTACCAGGCTTATAGCCCAAAAACTGTTCCGGCGACTGCAATTGTGAAAAGCCGGGGAGGGAAGAGAGGAGGAGGAGGAGAAGGAGGGGGAAGCGCATGTTTGAGTTATAAGTTATAAGTTGTAAGTATTAAGTTTCTTGCGGATTATGATTTATTCCTGGGATGGAAATCGAATATACGCAATCCACAAATTTCAGCAGGAAGCCAAAAGACAGAATATCATGAGTTTCGCTATCATCCAGATATTTAAATAAATAATAAGGCCGCGAAATTTCACGGCCTTATTATTAGTGAATAAGCCAATCACGGTATTTATTTACCCTGATCAAACTTATTTCCTCATACTTATAACTTAAAACTTATAACCTAAAACTCATCGATCTCTGCTTCCCAAATACAACATAATATATTGTATCAAAGTCACCACGGCGGCGAGGGCGGCTACTACATAAGTGGTGGCGGCCCATTTCAGGGCGTCTTTGGCCATGGGGTACTCCCGGCTATTGGTAATATTGGTTCTATCGAGCCAGGCCAGGGCGCGTTTGCTGGCGTCAAATTCCACGGGCAGGGTGATCAGGGTAAAGAGTACGGTCACTGACATCAGGACAATACCCACCAGCAAAACTGTCGGATTGCCAGAATAAGCCATGATTACGCCCACGAGGAGGATCCAGTTAACGAGCATACTGCTAAACTGCACTACCGGCACCAGTTTGCTCCGCATGGTGAGGGGGGCATAGGCCGTGGCATGCTGCACCGCGTGGCCACATTCGTGGGCCGCCACGGCCGCCGCCGATACGCTGGTACCGCTATACACTTCCGGGCTCAGGTTCACGGTTTTGTTGAGAGGGTTATAGTGGTCTGATAGAAAGCCATTTACAGATACCACCTTCACATCATAAATGCCGTTTTCGCGCAGCATTTTCTCCGCAATCTCCCGGCCGCTCAGGCCATTGCCCAGGGGTACTTTACTGTACTTCGTAAACTTGCTCTTCAGCACCATCGAAACTACCATGCTGATCCCTAAAAAGATCAGCGAAACAATCATAATGGAGGGTGTCATTTGTCAAAATTTTTTGATTTCAATGAATACAATAACAAACTTGCGACCACAAAGATTAAGCCCTCAATTTCAGTCGTTTTGTCATTGCATTGAGTTACAATACGAAGATCGGAAAATTGGGGAAGATCACTTGTTAAGGGTTTTAAAAAATTGATTACTAGTACTTTATAGGCGCATTGCCCATCATTGCGATGGAAGCTGCCAGGCACTTGCCCGGGCTCAAAATTTATTCACAGCCCCAAAATTTTATTTTGAAATGTGCTTCAGAATTGTAACTTAGCAATAGAATTTAATGGGTTAGTAAGTAAGGGGGGCCATCGAAAGATCGGCCCCTTTTACATTTTATAAGGTCCCCGTTTTTTCCGCCCATTTACCCACCAGTTTCCCGTTTTTTCATCACCTAATCCTGTATTAATACTGGTTGATTACGGTATTTTCCACCGCTTCATCATTCATGCGCGCATCCTGATTAACTTTAGCGCATGAGTAAAACGAAAACGGCTTTTTTTTGTCAGCATTGCGGTCACGAAACGGTGAAATGGACGGGACAGTGTCCTTCATGTGGTGAATGGAACAGCCTGGTTGAAGAGCTGGTACAAAAAGACAACAGTAAAAACAATAAGAACTGGAAAGATTATAAAGAAGAAAAAAGATCGCATCGTCCCGTACCATTGGCGGAAATAAAAAGCGGCGAAGAAAAAAGACTGGTAACGGGTGATGCGGAACTGAATCGCGTTTTAGGAGGAGGAATTGTTGCCGGCAGCATCGTTCTTGTAGCGGGCGAGCCGGGTATCGGCAAGTCGACCCTCTTTCTTCAAAACGGCTTGCAGCTTCAGGCAAAAGTATTATACGTAAGTGGTGAGGAGAGTGAGCAACAGATAAAGATGCGTGCCGACCGGCTGGGATTCAGTAATGCCGATTTCTATCTGCTTACCGAAACATCTACCCAGGTCATTTTCCAGGAAATAAAAAAGCTGAAGCCCGATATCGTCATCGTGGATTCGATTCAAACACTTCAAACACCTTTTATAGAGTCATCACCCGGCAGCGTATCGCAGATCCGCGAATGCGCGGCCGAGTTTCAGCGCTTTGCGAAGGAAACCAATACGCCGGTATTCCTGATTGGCCATATCACCAAAGATGGGAGTATTGCCGGCCCCAAGATCCTGGAGCATATGGTAGATACCGTATTGCAGTTTGAAGGCGACCGGCATTACGCGTATCGCATCCTGCGCACCCTCAAAAACCGCTTTGGGGGCACAGCCGAACTGGGTATTTATGAAATGACGGCGCAGGGCATGCGGGCTGTGGCCAATCCCAGCGAAATACTCATCACCCAAAAAGAGGAACAGCTCAGCGGCATCGCTATAGCCGCCACCATGGAAGGGCTGCGGCCCCTGCTGATAGAAGTGCAGGCCCTGGTTACCCAATCTGTATATGGTACGCCTCAACGCACCGTATCGGGTTTCGATCTTCGGCGGCTCCAGCTCCTGCTGGCCGTGCTCGAAAAAAGGGGTGGCTTTCATTTTGGCGTGAAAGATGTTTTCCTCAACATCGCCGGCGGATTAAAAGTGGAGGATCCCGCCATCGACCTGGCGGTGCTCTGTGCCCTGCTTTCTTCTTATACCGATATAGCCCTGCCCCCACATGTTTGCTTTGCCGGCGAAGTGGGACTGAGCGGCGAAATCCGTGCCGTGAACCGTATTGAGCAAAGAATTGGCGAAGCTGCCAAGCTGGGCTTTGAAAAAATTATTGTGTCGCGCTATAACCAGGGACGTGGCGGAAACAAAGCGATGGAGAGCAAGGCCGGCATTGAAATAGTAGCCCTGGGCAGGGTGGAAGAACTGTATCAGTATTTTTTCTGATGCCGGAGGAAATGGATGTCGCCGGCATCAACATCACCTGTTGATCCCATGAAAAAAGAACTTCGCATCCTCGAAAATTTTTTACACCTTTTCTTTCCCCACAATTGCAGCGGCTGTGGCAGCGATCGCCTGCGGCACGATAGTTCGCTATGTATCCAATGCCTGGCGCGCATGCCGGAAACGGGCTTTGCCCCCATGCCCGGCAATCCCATCGAAAAAAAATTCTATGGCCGCCTGCCTGTGGAAACGGCATTCTCCATGTACTATTTTTCTGACGGTGGATTGATGCAAAGATTGATGCATGCCTTCAAGTATAAAGGCAATCGCGACCTGGGATTTCAACTGGGTTGCCTGATGGGTCATGCCATCCGCGACTCCTATCGCTTTGAGCCGGCGCTGCTTATTCCGCTCCCCCTTTATCCATCCAAAGAAAAAAAACGGGGATACAACCAGGCAGGAATTCTTTGCGAAGGCATTGCCGGGATCACCGGCTGGCCTTTATTGAAAGATGCAGTGGTACGCCGAAAACATACCGATACGCAGACCCATAAAGGAAGGATTGAACGATGGTTGAATATGGAAGGCAATTTTCGGGTACCTGATCCAACAGTTCTTGAAAACCGCCACCTGCTTTTGGTGGATGATGTGCTCACCACCGGTGCCACCCTCGAAGCATGTGGTGAAGCCCTGATGCAAGTGCCCGGCGCCCGGCTCAGCCTGGCCACATTATGTTATGCCTGGCGCTAAGAGTTGCGGCCGATAATCTGTATTTTTGGGGCGAATGAAGTTTCGATACGCTTTCCTTATCCCCTGCCTTTTGTTTCTGCTTTCCTGCAGCAAGGACTCCTTCATCAACAGTCCCGATGCACGCATCCGCATAACCGTTGATACGGTGGCTTTTGATACCGTTTTCGCCAGCGCGGGATCGGTAACCCAATCCTTCAAGATCATCAACGAAAACAACCAGCGGCTACGGCTCTCCGCCGTGCAACTGATGGGGCTTGCCAATTCCAGCTACCGCATCAATATCAATGGTGTTCCGGTACCGGCCATCAACGACCTTGAGATTGGCGCCAACGATAGTATATATGTATTTGTACAGGTGAATATCGATCCCACGGCGGCGGCCCAACCCTTTATTGTGCGCGACAGCATCCGGATCGACTACAACGGGAATACCAGATGGGTGCAGTTGGAAGCCTGGGGACAAAACGCCCATTACCTGCGGGGCTACGAACTGCCGGGTAATGAAACCTGGACCAACGACCTGCCTTATGTGATCCTCGATTACCTCTATGTTCCCGAAAATACCGTACTCACCCTTGACCAGGGCGTGCGACTTTATATGCATGCCAATGCACCCATAGTGGTAGATGGCACGCTAAGAGCAAATGGTGTTGTTGACAGCATTGGCCGTATTTATTTTCAAAGCGACAGGCTCGATGAACCTTATAGCAATTATCCGGCTTCCTGGCCCGGTATCTATTTCCGTCAGCCCAGCCTCGAAAATCAACTTCGCTATGCGGTTATCAAAAACGCATACCAGGCCATAGTAGCCGAAGGGCTTCCCGCGGGGCCCGATCCCAAATTGTTGCTGGATGCCTGCGTAATCGACAATGCCTATGATACAGGCATTTGGGCAAGGGCCAGTTCGGTACAGGGAATCAATTGCCTGATCAGCAATTGTGGCCGCAACCTCTTTATTGAAGGGGGAGGTCAGCATCGGTTTACCCATTGCAGTTTTGTGAGTTATAGCAATAACTATTTCAGCCATACCGATCCGGTCCTTAGCATCAGCGACAATATAGAAGGAGTGGCCAATCCCCTCGACGCAAGCTTTATCAATAGCATTATCTGGGGCGAAGGCGGTTTGGTGGAGGATGAGGTGCAGGTGAGCCGTACGGGTAATGCCAGCTTTGTGCTAAACTTTGATCATAATCTCTGGAAACTGACCAACCTGCCAGCGAACATTAGCAGCGCGGGCATTGTTAACAACCAGCCGCCGCAGTTCGATAGTATAGATATTAACCGGCGCTATTACAATTTTCGGTTGAAAGAAGCTTCGCCGGCTATTGCAGCGGGCCGTCCCAGCACTATACTTACGGATATGGATGGGAATAGCCGTGATGCCAGTACACCCGACCTGGGGGCTTTTGAAAGACCCTGAGCCGAAGAAAACAGTAAATTTGCAGGCCGATCACGCGTAAAACATAAATTATGAAAACACTGATTATGTCCCTATTGCTCTCAACCCTGCTTACCGGAGGCAGCATCTACGACTTCAAGGTGCCGGGACTCGAAGGCGGCAGTATTGATTTTTCAAAATTCAAAGGCAAGAAGATCCTGATCGTGAATACCGCATCCAAATGCGGACTTACGCCTCAATACGAAGGACTGGAAGCCCTATACAAGAAGTATAAGAATACGCTGGTGATTGTGGGCTTTCCAGCCAATAATTTTCAAGGACAGGAACCGGGAAGCAATAATGAAATCGCCGAGTTCTGCAAGCGCAACTATGGCGTCAGTTTCCCGATGGCGCAAAAAGTATCTGTAAAGGGAACGGATGTAGCCCCCATTTACGAATGGCTGCTGGCCGAAGCCGCCAAGAAAGGGTTTGATGATCCCATCAGTTGGAATTTTACCAAATTCCTGATCAACGAAAAGGGTGAACTGGTAACGGTATTTGCCCCCAAAACAGATCCGCAAAGCGAAGAGATCACCAAACACCTGAACTAAGTATTTCCGAGAAGGGGATTCCGCATGCTATTCAGCGAAGTCATTGGTAATGCCACAAAAAAGACTGAACTGCCGCAACTTTTGCAGGAGAACAGGCTGGCGCATGCGCTTATTTTTTTGGGGAAAGAAGGAAGTGGCGCCCTGCCCCTGGCCCTCGCTTTTGCGCAATATGTTGTTTGCGACAAGAACAGGAAAAAGCAGGAATCGGCCGGTCCCTCGCTATTTGGCGAAGAACCCGCTGCACAATCGCTTCCCCTAATGGACGCCTGTGGCGTTTGCCCCGCCTGCCAGAAAGCAGCCAAACTGGTGCATCCGGATATTCATTTCTCCTACCCCGTAATTACCAAAAAGCCAGGAACCCCGCCGGTGAGTACCGACTTTATCAGCGAATGGCGTGATTTCATTGCAAAGAATCCTTATGGCAATGCCTATGACTGGTTGCAGCATATTGGCGCCGACAACAAGCAGGGTAATATTACCGCGCAGGAATGTAATGAGATCATCCGTAAGCTGAACCTGAAAAGTTTTGAGAGCGAATACAAGATACTGGTGATGTGGATGCCCGAATACCTGGGGCAGGAGGGCAACAAATTGCTGAAACTGATTGAGGAGCCGCCGGCCAATACATTGTTCATTCTGGTGGCGGAAAATGAATCGCTGATATTGCCAACCATACTCAGCCGCTGCCAGTTGGTGAAAATTCCCCTGCTGGAAGACGCCGAGCTGGAAGACGCCCTGCAAAAGCAGGGGGTGGATGCCCAAACGGCCCGGCAGATTGCCGGCGTAAGCGAGGGCAATTACCGCGAAGCCCTGCAGCAATTGCAGCATGCCGATGAAGACTGGCATAACCTGCTGCGTGAGTGGCTGAATGCGATACTGAAGAATGGCCCCATTGCCCAGGTGAAATGGGTAGACACAGTGAGCGGGCTGGGTCGTGAAAAACAAAAACAGTTCCTACGCTATTTCAGTCACCTCCTGGGCCAGGCCCTGCGCCTGCGCGTGATGGGCGATGACAGTCCCATGCCCGAGCAGGAGCGCGATTTCGCCCTTCGCCTCAACAAAATAGCCGATATGGGCCAGCAGCAGGCCATCCTGGAACAATTGGACCAGGCGGCCTACTATATTGAACGCAATGCCAACGGCAAGATCCTCTTCCAGGCCCTCACCATTAAAGTCTATCACATCATTCAGGACAAAATTGTATTTTTGACTGAATGAGGTAAATGACCCGGCAGGCGGGCCCCGGTGAAAAATGGCAAGAAGTTTATGTGGGCCTGTGGAATGATTCAGAAAGGAAAGTCAGCAATTCCCTATATATGCGGCAATAGCCCCGTTACGGTGGGCCCCTCTCTGTCATCCCCGGTTATACCTCGCATTATTCATTCAATTAATTCATTACCGAATGGGTTGTACCAGTTGTGGCACTGCCAAAGGCGGAAAGCCGGGAGGCTGTAAGAGCAATGGAGGTTGTAGCACCGGTGGGTGCAACCGCATGAATACCTACGACTGGCTGCATAATCTGCCGATGGCCGATTTTGATGGCGCCTGCAAAGTAGTAGAAGTAAGCTTTAATAAAGGATCGCGCAAAGATTTTTTCCGCAACCCCAGCTTGCAGCATTATGAAAAGGGTGATATGGTGGCGGTGGAAGGGGTGAGCGGTTTTGACGTGGGCGAAATTTCCCTGACGGGCGAAATTGTGCGCCTGCAGATGAAGAAGCGTAACGTGAAGGAAGAAAATCCGGAAATGAAAAAGGTGTTGCGGACGGCCACCGACCGCGACCTGGACCTGATGCGGCAAAACAAGGCCCGCGAACCGGAAGCCGTGATCCGCAGCCGCGCCATCGCGCGACAGTTGAAGCTCGACATGAAGATCAGCCAGGTGGAAATGCAGGCCGATGGGCGTAAAGCCACTTTTTTCTATATCGCCGATGGGCGTGTTGACTTTCGCGAACTGATCAAAGTTTATGCTTCAGAATTTAAGGTGAAAGTGGAAATGCGGCAGATTGGCGCCCGCCAGGAAGCCGGCAAAGTGGGTGGCATAGGCAGTTGCGGACGGGAGCTCTGCTGCAGCAGTTGGCTAACCGATTTCAAATCGGTGAACACCGCTGCAGCCCGGTATCAGAATCTCTCCATCAATCAAACCAAACTCAGTGGCCAATGTGGCCGATTGAAATGCTGCCTCAACTTTGAGCTGGATACCTACCTGGATGCACTGAAACATTTCCCCGACAATTGCGACCAGATACAGGTAGCCAAGGGTACGGCCTACCTGATCAAGAAAGATATTTTCAAGAACCTGATGTGGTATACCCTGCCCGACAGTACCAAACAATACCCGCTTACCATTGAACGCGTGCTCAAGATAAAGGGGCTCAACAAGCAGGGCGTGATTCCTGAGGAACTGGAAGCGGTGGATGTTACCACCAATAAGCCCAAGTCGGTAGAGCCGGAATTTGTGGATGTGGTAGGTCAAATCAGTTTACGCAGCCTGGAAAAAGCGGATAAGAAACGTCGCCACCAGCAACAACAGCAAAAGCAACAAAGACAGAGCGGGCCACGTCAGCAACAGGGCAGGCCACCACAAGGTGGTGCCGGTCCACAACGACCTGGCGGCGGACAACAGCAGGGCGGTCGCGGACCCAGGCCACAACAACCTCCCCGCCCACAGGGACCCAGAGGCGGCGGTGGCAGAAGACCGGGACCTGACAAGCCTACACCCAATCAATAATGCGGTAATAGCTTTAATGCTATCAACACTTATAATTGAAAAAGGAGCGGCATGCCGCTCCTTTTTCAATTATAATCCTAAGTTGGCGTAAATAGCATCGTGGATCTTGGGCCTTACGCTTAGCTGGAAAAATTTTGAATTACTTCGGGAGGGATATACCCGGTTGCTGAGAAAAAGATAGAGAATCTTTGTTTGCGGGTCGGCCCATACACAGGTACCCGTGAAGCCGGTATGACCAAATGTTTTGGGCGACACCTTTGAGGCGGGATAAGGTTCCTCGCCTTTCTTTTTCTCGCGTTCCGGCTTATCAAAACCCAGTCCGCGCCGGCTGGTTTTGCTATGATAGGCCGTAAACAGATCGATGGTTTCTTTACGCAGGAAGCGTTTGCCATTGAGCTCGCCCCCATTCAGCAACATCTGGTAGAGCATCATCAGGTCGTGCGCGTTTGAGAATAATCCGGCATGGCCGGCCACCCCACCAAAAAGCGAAGCGCCTTCATCGTGTACATCGCCACGGATCAGTTGCTGCCTGAAATGTTTTTCTTCTTCCGTAGGAACAATCATATTCAGTGGAATACGCTTGCGCGGCTGAAAGCCGATGGTGGCGAGACCCATGGGTCGATAGAAATTTTTGCTAACATAATCGTGCAGGCTCATACCACTCAGCTCTTCCACAATTTTTCCGAGCAGAATAAAATCATTATCGCTGTACACATATTTTCCGCGCGGCCCCAGCGGACTGTTGATGATACGCTTCATCAGGGTATCGCTCCAATCGTCGCGGCGGTAGAGGTTCTCTGCCACCCTCACGCTAAAGCCTTTTTTGGGTTTATCGGAATAGATGGCCGGATTGGGAGTGCCTGTTTTTTCGTCGATCGTTTCTTTATAGAAGGATATATAGGGCACCAGGCCGGCTTCGTGCAGCAGAATATCATCTATTCGAAGGTTGGCCTTATTTGTCCCGCGCATGATGGGTAGATAATCGGCCAGTTTCCCATTCAGTTTTATTTTGCCTTCTTCATACAGCTTCATGATGGCCATGGTAGTGGCGGACACTTTGGTGAGCGAAGCCAGATCGAAAATATGTTCGAGGCTTACAGGCTGGCTGTTTTCGTATTCCATATTGCCAAATGCCTTGCTGTAGATAATCTTTCCATCGTGTGCGGCCATCACCACGCAGCCCGGAAAAGCTTTCTGCGCAATCGCGTCCAGTGCTATTGAATCAATCACCTGCATCGCATCGGGGCTAAGTGCCGCACGGGCGGGCTTGATGCCGCCATACACCAATCCATCACCATACTTGTACTGGCAAACCGATACCGGCAAGCGACCCTTCGAGAAGATGTTTCCTTCGAGCAAGTCGGCTGCGGCATGTTGGGTAATATCATCGTCCTGGTAGCAGGCCACGAGGTTCACCGCATCGCAGAACTGCGCAATGGCCATCACGTTGCCAAATACCATGGTCACGGGTTTATACTTCTGCAGGGTTTGAACCAGGTATTGAGCGGTAGTACTGATGCCATAGTTATTGCCGGGCCGGTTGCTGTATTCATGCACCCCAATCACTACCTGGTCGTAACCTCCCGCAGCAATGGCCTGCTGAATGGCCAGCGACTCATTCTCGCTTTCCCTGTACGAAAGAAAATAAGTGTCGGCATCCCATCCTTCAAATAGCCTTTTACCAAAATCGTTGAGGTAATTAGCGCCCACAGAAACATAAGCCGTTTTCTTTCCTTTGGGCAGGGGAATCAGGGGACTATCCTGCCGCAGGATCGTAAGCGATTGCGTAGCGGCTTCGTAGCGGATCTCATTGGTATGCCGGTTCAGGTCTTCCAGCAGGTTGTCCATTTCTATAGGTTGCATATTGGCCAGGCCCAACTGGTATTTTGAATGCAGCACTTTGCGCACTTTCTCATTGATATCATCCCAGCCAAGCTTTCTTTTTCGGATGGCGTGTTTTATTTCCTCAATGGCATCGGGAACAGAAGCGGGTAAGCAGAGCATGTCGTTGCCGGCAATAAGTGCTTCCACCGCTATGGTGCCCCCGGGAAAATATTTGGCCACGCCCTTCATCTCCAGCGCATCGGTAAAGGTGAGCCCATCGTATTGAAGCCGATCGCGCAGCAATCCATTCACCGCATTGGCGGAAATGGAAGTGGCGCGATTAGGCCGGTCATCCAAACTGGGAATAGCGAGGTGCGCGATCATAAAGCTGCCCACACCGGCTTTTACCTGTGCATAGAAAGGGTAAAGTTCCAGGGAGTCGAGCTGGGCAATGCTTTTTTTGAGAACGGGCAAATCATAGTGCGAGTCAACATCCACATCGCCATGACCGGGAAAATGCTTGGCGCAGGCCATAATGCCCGCATCCTGCATGCCACGGGTATAGGCTGCACCATAATCGGAAACCTTAAATTTATCTTCCCCAAAAGAGCGGAAGCCAATTACAGGATTATTAGGGTTGTTGTTGACGTCAACCACCGGCGCATAGTTTACATGCACCCCCAGTCGCTTGCATTGCCGGCCCACCGCCACACCCATGCGATAGATCAGTTCCTGATCGGGCAGGGCGCCAAGGGTGAGCTGATAAGGAAATCTGGTTACGCTATCGAGGCGCATACCCAGGCCCCATTCCCCATCGATGGTTATCATCAACGGTGTTTGCGCCATCGCCTGGTAGGCATTGGTGAGTTGTGCCTGCCGGTAGGGACCACCCTGAAAAAAACAAAGGGCACCCACATTGTAGCGCTGAATATCTTCGGTTACTTTGGCCACATGATCGGGTCCCAGGTTGCTATGTGCGCGAATCACCATCAATTGCGCGATGCGCTGGTCGGGACTGAGGCTGTTAAAAACACTATCAACCCAATCCTTTTCGCTGAGCTGGCTGTGAAATTGTGCTCCGCCCAACAGGGGTGAAGCGAGCAGGAGGAAAAGGATCTTTTGCATACGGTTCATACTAATCATTTGAAGGTCAGAAGGCTAGCGGGGTGTTTGCCCGGTTTATCGCATGGCTGGTGTGCCGGACTGGTGCGGGGCTAAAATTAAATCATTTGTCGCGATGAACCGGCAAGAGTTCCTTAAAAATCAATTTGTTATTTTTGATGCCGGAGAAATTTCAGTAGTGGGAGACAAAATCTATTTATTGCCGGATAATATCGCCAACCAGATCGCGGCGGGAGAAGTGATACAGCGACCGGCCAGTGCAGTAAAGGAATTGCTGGAAAATGCGGTGGATGCCGGCGCCAGTGATATACAATTGATCATTCAGGACGCAGGCAAGAGCCTGGTGCAGGTGATTGATAATGGGTCGGGCATGAGCGAAACCGATGCAAGGCTCAGCTTTGAAAGGCATGCTACTTCCAAAATCCGCCAGATAGATGATCTCTTTCAAATACGTACCATGGGTTTCCGTGGAGAAGCGCTCGCTTCCATTGCGGCGGTAGCACAGGTGGAACTGAAAACACGTCGTGCCGAAGAGGAATTGGGAACTTATATAGAAGTAGAAAACAGCAAAGTAAAATTACAGGAACCCATCGCCTGCCCCACCGGTACCAGCATCGCCATGAAGAATCTTTTCTTCAATGTGCCGGCCCGAAGAAATTTTCTGAAATCGAATGCTTCGGAAATGCGGCATATCGTGGAAGAGTTTACCCGCGTGGCCCTGGCCTTTCCACAGGTACGCTTCAGCCTTATCGCCAATGGCGACCAGCTCTTTCACCTGGAAGCGGGTAGTCTGAAACAACGCATTGTGCAATTGCTCGGCAATTCCTACAATGCGCGACTGGTAGCTGTAAAAGAACAAACAGATTATCTCGATATACAGGGTTTTGTGGGTAAGCCTGAAACTGCCAAGAAGACAAGGGGCGAACAGTATTTTTTTGTCAACAGCCGTTTCATCCGCAGCCCCTACCTGCAACATGCAGTGATGAATGCCTACCAGGAGCTGATCCCCGGCGATAGTTTTCCCCTGTTTGTGTTGTTTATCGATCTGGATCCGGCTCAGGTGGATGTGAATGTGCACCCGACCAAGCAGGAGATAAAGTTTGAAGATGAAAAGATCGTGTATGCATTTGTGCATGCAGCCATCAAGCATGCGCTGGCACAGTTTAGCGTAACACCCACGCTCGACTTTGACCTGGATGCGGGTATACAACAGCTCTCCGCCATACAGCAACCCTTTACGCAGGAGCGGCAAATGGCCGCCAGCTCTTCCTCGCTGTTTCGTGGATTCACCCAAAAACACCAGGCACATTTGATTGAGCCGGGGCGGCAGCATTTTCCCGACTGGAATAATTTGTATGGTCAGCCCTTCCCCCAGCAAGGTGGTGTAGTGAATAAAGGAAGTGCCGATGGAGATCAATTGCCCCTGGGTCAGTCGCTACAGGCCGATGAAGCAGACCGGGAAGTGCAGCAATTATTGTTGTCGTATATCGTTACCGAAACCCGCCAGGGATTTTTGTTGATTCATCAGCAACAGGCGCATGAGCGGGTATTGTATGAGCGTTTTGTAGCGGCGGCGGAAGGCAAGCCTATTGCCAGCCAGCCCAGCCTTTTTCCTATTACCCTGGAAATGACCACATCGGATGCTCTGCTGCTGCAGGAGCTATTGCCCGAGCTGAAGCTGTTGGGTTATCTGGTAGAGCCATTTGGCCAAAACAGTTTTATCATTCAGGGCACACCGGCCGATATTGAGCACGACAACGAGAAGCATCTTTTCGATTTTCTGTTGGAGCAATACAAGCATTTCAGTCATGAGCTGAAATTTTCACCCCGGGAGAAGCTGATTCGCTCCCTCGCGAGGCAGCAATCCATCAAAACAGGCACCCGGCTCACGGAGCGCGAGATGAAGAACCTGGTGCAGGATTTATTTCAATGCCAGCAGCCGCAGAGTACACCCGATGGGCGGCCCACTTTTCTCGAGTTTAGGCAGGATGAGTTGGAGGGGATGTTTAGGAGGTAGAGTAGCTGAAAACTTGATTTAATTCAAGGCACACATGAGATAGCCCATTATCGAATATGACCAGTAATTACGTTTGTGGAAGCATTCTCTAATAGCGCCCGAATTCGTATTCATCTTTATTTTATGCTATACACAAGATTTTCCAATGGCAAGTGGTCACTCCCGACCATTATCTGCACCTCTTTAATTTTTTCAGATTCCTCAAAAGCAGATAATTCACCTACCAAGTCTTCTATGTAATCCTCTTCTGTTTCAGTCCTATTTAATAGAACGATCCGTAATGAAATATATCCCTTTGATTCAACTCGAAATGAGACACTCTTAAAATTGTCATTAATATTCCGGAGCATCGAACTGCAGATATTGCAGGTATGATATTTTATAGCGTCTGCTATGTAGTTCATATAATTTCTGCTTTGGCGAATAAAACATGCTTTAACCAACTGTATTTTGTTGGCCTCCAATCACCCTTATTTTCATTGAATTCTTTTTTGGTAAGGTAAATTACATGAATGTTCGGAACGAGCTTGGGGAAAGCAATTTCCAATTTTTGAAAATAGATATCAGTAAGTTTATGACCCTCCAACATAATAACTTGAATGTCAAGAATGGATTCTTTCCTATGATAACTAATGTCTAATATTGACGGTTCAGCGTCAATTAAGAATATTCGCGACAACCCGTAGTGTAAGTTTAGGTATTCAAGGTTATATTTCATGAGATACTATTGTAGGCCCAAAGGACAATTTTCTATTGGCGTTGGGTATCCCAAATATAGGTACAAGCTAAGATCGGTTGAAGATTTGATGATCGGCTGCATGGCTTTGTGTCAACGTTTGAGAATCTTAGGATTTTCGCTTATAGTCTGGTCAAACAGCTTTTCCCAAGACAGCATGTCAATAGGTGATTCTTCATTTGAATCATCAAAATATATCCAGCAGTTTGCATTTTTCGAAAGCTTCTTCAATTCCTCTATATCATTTTGAGAAATTAGGTCATGACCATATTTCCTTTCGCCATTCAAAACAGCGTCCCACAAAACAAATTCAATATCTTGCATCCAGCCGGCACAGTAGCACTTTTCAGACAAACTACTCATAAAATCAGCAAGCGCTAGCTGTTTAACCGTTAGATCAGAAAGCATAGAAAAAAAATTGAAATATCAATGAAATTAATACCGCAAAGTAAGTCTATTGTACAGCTCATTTAATTCTCACCGCATCTATTATTAACCCTTAATAGGAAAATGCTTGGTGAAGAACTATTACGTTCTTGAACCACTTCGATAGCTCGGCTACTGTGTATAGCAACAGCTTTGGAACCCACCCCCCGGTCGGACCACCCTTCCGACCGAGGTAGAGAACTACCACACCATCAACACGCTCACCCCCGGTCGGACCGCCTTCCGACCGAGTCACAAAACTTCCACACTATCAACACCCTCACCCCGGTCAGACCGCCTTCCGACCGAGTCACAGAACTTCCACACTATCAACATACTTACCCACGGTCGGACCACCCTTCCGACCGAGTTACAAAACTTCCACACTATCAACATACTTACCCCCGGTCGGACCGCCTTCCGACCGAGTCACAAAACTTCCACACTATCAGTATACTTACCCCCGGTCGCACCGCCTTCCGACCGAGTCACAGAACTTCCACACTATCAACATACTTACCCCCGGTCGGACCGCCCTTCCGACCGAGTCACAAAACTTCCACACTATCAACACGCTCACCCCGGTCGGACCGCCTTCCGACCGAGGTACAAAACTTCCACACTTTCAACATACTTACCCCCGCTCGGACCACCCTCCCGACCGGAATATGCAACCGGAAACAACCCTATTTGCGGTAATTGCAATGCAACTCAAAAATGAAAGCAGTAATATTGAATGATGGAACATAAACATCAGGAAAAGGATGCTCTTTTTCTTCAACCTGGGGAAGGAAGAGTCTACAACTGCGGTACGATGAAGGCTGTTTTCAAGGCAGACGAAAATGAAACGGCAAACAAATACAGCATTTCAGAGTGGTGGCTTGAACCAAATTCAGTTGGACCTGGTGCACACCAGCATGAAGACAATGACGAAATATTTTATGGTATTGAAGGAGTTGCGTCCATACTCGTAGGCGAAAGTTGGGTGGATGTTGAGAAAGGGGCATTCTTGAGAATTCCTGCAAAGACGATACACGATTTTGCAAACAGGACAAATGAAAAATGCGGACTCCTGAATTTCTTTATCCCCGGAGGCTTTGAAAGAAATATGCCTTCGATTGTAAAATGGTTTGAAGATCAAAAATAGTTCATTCAATCAACTATAACTTCTTGAAGAAATGTAGCTAATGCCAAACCGGTACAATACCCTGCTTGCTTTGGACCAATAATAAGAAACAATGAACTATATAGAAAAAGTTAGGGCAGAAATTAGAAAGAACTTTAACGAAAACAATTTTTCGAAGGCAGACATTGAGTTGTCATTGTCACCTTCAAAAAGCTACCGGCTACAAGCAACCAATTATTGCTCGAAAGACAGCCATTGGGCTTTGACTAAAGTTGAAATTTACCAGCAAAGCACGAATGAGAAACTATTCGACTTTCTTGTAAACCATAGCCAGTTTTTCTATGCGTGGTTGATAAAGGCGAACAATGAGTTTCTAATATGCGCAGAGGATGTTTTTGGAGGTCAGACCGTGATAGACTTACATGAGCGTAAAATAGCAAGTTATTCACCCAATGAAGATGGATTTATATGGACAGAATTTCATCTATCGCCAGATGGCAAAACCCTAGCCGCTACAGGGTGTTATTGGGCTTGCCCATATGTTATTAAGATTTTTGACTTTCCAAACCCCTTAGACTTGCCATTGAGGGAAACGAAAGAAATCGAATTAATAAGGAATGATGAGGTTATAGTGAAATGGCTGGATAATGAGACTTTCATCACCAAGGGATTTGAAAGAGTATACGAAAGGTCAGTCAATGGAGATATTACCGGAAAGGTCTTGAGTTCAAAACCAGTAGAGCGACAACTGAATATTTACAGCACATAACAAAAGGTTTACAGTTGTGCAAATTGACAAACTTATTTTCAGCCGGGAGCCACACTGCGCGCGGCTCTACAAAGAATTGAATATACTTTGCACATATCACACCGTTTCAATACTTCCCCCTCACCTCCACCAAAAACCGCTCTACCGCCCGCCGTATTTCGCTGGCTGATGCTCGGTGATTATTCACCAGCACAGAAAAGATCAACGGCCTGCCTGATGCACTGCTCATATAACCACTCAGCGCAACCACTCCGGAAAGCGTTCCGGTTTTCGCATAGAGGTACGGCTGTTCCGATACATAATATCCCCGCAATGTGCCCTCGCCGCCGGATGGGAATATCTCCTTCACCCTTTCCATCCCTATCTCATTTCGCAATTTTTTCAATATCTGCACCAGGCTGCGCGGCGTAAAAAGATTATACCGGCTCAGCCCCGATCCATCAGCCCAACGCGGTGCGTCGGTAAGATCGGCCAGTAGGGTCTTGAGCAGGGTGTCTGTAGCCAGGCGTTCGTTCAACATCCCCGTTGCCTTATACGACAACATGAGCAACATCTGCTCCGCCATAAAATTATCACTCCGGTGCATCAGGGGTTTCAATACCGAATCGAGCGGCTGCGAATAAAGCGGTTTCCATACCAGCGATTTAGGCAAATACCCTTCCCGATAACCTACAGGCTTTTGCAGGCTGTCGGACAAAAGTTGCCGGGCCGATTCCATCCCATGGGTTACAAAGGGCAACTCGCGGCTGGGATTATCTTCCTTGCCTTCATAGATCGTAAAATGGTTTTCGGCCAGGGCACGCGTTACCTTAAAACTTCCATCGGAATTATCAAGCGAAAAACTGACCGGCCAATCCGTGGGCGGATCGGAGGATACCAGCTTTGCTTCACTGTTGTCGTAGGGATCCAGGGCAATCACCTGCTCCCAACGAATGGTATTGCCATACACGGGTAGCGGACTGCGCTCGGCCATATAGGCCGATTCATAATCGCCCCATGACCAACCCGATCCCCAGGCCGTGGTCTGCCAGTGCTTACCGACCAGGTACAAGGGCTTTTGAACTTTCAATAGCCAGTTGATGGCCGGCTGCGTACGAAAATCGCGGTGCATGAAACTGGGATCAGCTCCCGGCTCCAGGAAGATGGCCGTATCCTGCTCGGCATATCGAAATGTAAGCGTGCTATCGCCCAGCCATTTCATAGCTGCATAGCTGGTAACTATCTTGGTGTTGCTGGCGGGAACAAAATATTTATCACCCTGGTATTGCAGCAAAAAACTATCCGCCTCCGCATCGTAAATGCTGATGCCGAGATGGGCCTGCTGCAGCGAGGGCTCCTGCAAGATAGCCTGGATGGCCGCCTGCATGGGGTCGGAGGAAGCCGCTGAAGAAGGTAGTTGTCGCGAACTGCTACAGGCCACCAGGAATACCAGGCTGGCCAAGAGCATTGCATTCCGGAAAAATGTATGGGGATTTGTATTCATAGTACTCAAAGGGCGATCATGCGGCCCGCGGCCGCACTCTCTTTGGCCGCATCAATAATCGTCATGGTCATGATGGCATCACTGGCCGGTACGGGATTGGGTGCACCATGTGCCAGCGCCTGGTACACGTCTTCAAAATAATCCATATAGTTGCCCGCTTTCGATCGCGTTTGTTTTCTTACCGACTCCCCATTCTCCATATAATGCAATATGCCATCATCCGTTGCAGGATCGGGACACCAGGCTTCTAACGATGGTTCTATTTCCTTGAGCAGGGATTCTTCCTGCATATCCGAACGCTGCTGCAAGAAACTGCCGTTCCTACCATGAAGAATAAAAGGATAAAGGGATTCCCTGGCCATCACCGTGCTCTTAAGCCGAACCCGGTTATCGGGATAGTAGAGCAGCATTTCAAAATAATCGTTGGCTTCCACGGATCCCTTTCGCAGGATGCGGATGTCGGCAAAAACATGGGTGGGCATGCCAAAAAACTGCAGGGCCTGGTCTATCAGGTGCGCCCCCAGATCGTGTATCAGTCCCGCCCCGGGCAGGGTTCCTTCCTTGTGTTGCTTACCGCTATGCTGCACCCGGTAACGATCATAGCGAAATTCGGCTTCCACTATTTCTCCCAACCGGCCCGATTGCAACACGTCGCGCAGGGCGCGGAAGTCGCCATCGTATCGCCTGTTCTGATATACGGTAAGAAAACGCCCCCTTTCCCGGGCGAGTGCATCCAGTTCCACCGCTTCGGCACGCGTTACGGTGAAGGGCTTTTCGATGATGATATCCTTACCGGCTTCCAGGGCCATTTTACAATACTCATAGTGCGTATGCGTGGGCGTGTTCACGATGATCAACTGCAGCGTGTCATCCTTCAGCATTTCCTCAAAGGAGCGATACAATGTACTATCCGGATACCGGCGTCGCGATTCATCGCGGTTTCTTTCCACGATGGCAGCCAGTTCATAGCCGGGATGGTTGTGTACAAAGGGCGCATGAAACAATTTTCCGCTCATGCCATAGGATGCTATACCTGTTTTGATCATACCAATACTTTTTGGGGAAATGATGGTTTATCCTCTTTCCTGGGCGCGCAGCCAGCGCTCGGGTATTTCGTTGCTGCTGGCCAGGAGGTAATCTTTATAGCTGCACGCGATAAAGCGCTTATCGGGCAACTGCATCCACCAGCGACCGGTTTTCTTGCTTTGCAGAAAAATGGTTTCCACTTCGGCAAATGCCATATGGTATTCGTTGAAGGAATCCTTTTCGTCGAGGGCGGCTTCCCGGCGACCACGGCTACGCCCATCCAGCACATACCAGAGCATCTGGCTGATCTGTTTGGCTGTGAGATTGTCCTGGTCGTACTGGGGATTATAACCATACACGCCAATACTGCTGATCATCGGACTCATGCCGGCAAAACGCATGATCTGGCAGGCTTCATCACCATAAAGCCCGTTGGGCGAAAGGCGGTTAGCCGGCGCAAAGGCATTTGCCAGCGCCGATATATCGAACGACAACAGGTTGCTGCTGCGCAGCACGGGTTCTATCTCGTCGATATTATCTTTTACATGCCCCACCCTATAACAATCGAAGCGCAGCTTATCCATGGTTTCGAGCATGCGCGGATGCACATAATAACTTTGAAAGCCGATATGATTATAATGCCGCACATAGTTGGGATCGCCGGTAAGCATTTCCATCAGGAAATTTTCATGGCGGAAGGGTGAATCGATATTGAGATCGATGAGCGCATCCACACAGGAGGCTTCAATAAAGCGCTTCTGATCGGCATAGGCATGGTACTGCGCCAGGGTAAGATCGTGTGAGCCGCCCAGTATCAGCACCAGCTTGTTCGCATTCACCAGCTCGCGCACCACCGTTTTCAGGGCGGCATAAGAATCGGTATAACTGGCGCCCGCGCGGATATTGCCGATATCGGCGAGATGTATATCGGTATGCCAGTAATATTGCTTATACAATTCTTTGCGGATGGCAACAGGACCCTGGCTCTCCTGCCCGACCATGCCACTGCCGCGCTGCTCGGCACAGCCCAGGATCACCACCTGTGCCTCGTCGAGATCAGGGAACTCGTCTTCATAGATATCCAGTACCTGGCCAAGCTGGCGGTCTTTGTACCCCTCATCTTCCGACAGTTCATAGCGGTTGATGGGGCTTAAAAAATCGGCGATATGGAGGTGGTCGCTCATAGCCGCAAGATAGGAAATTGAAAAGAGGATTCGCCGTCCTTCTCGTATCTTTGCGGCGTATGGAGCAGTTGTTGCAACAGATAGCACAGTACCGCCAGGAAATTGAAGCCTATAGTGCCGCCGATGAGAAAGCGGTGGAAGAATTCCGCATTCGTTTCCTCGGTACAAAAGGCATTGTAAAAGGCATCATGGGCGAGATGAAACAGGTGCCGCCCGACCAGAAAAAAAGTTTTGGCCAGGTGCTCAATGAGTTTAAAATTTTCGCGGAAACCAAATTTGACAACCTGAAGGCCGCCATTACCCAGAACAATGGGCAGGCGGTGCATTCATCGCTCGACCTGAGCCTGCCCGGCGACCCCGTGCCCCTGGGTAGCCGCCACCCGATAACGCTGATGCGCAATCGTATTGTTTCCATTTTCCAACGCCTCGGTTTCGCCGTGGCCGAGGGACCGGAGATCGAAGACGACTGGCATAATTTCGGTGCCCTCAACCTGCCCGAGCATCATCCTGCCCGGGATATGCAGGACACTTTCTATATCCAGCAAAATCCCGATTGGGTTTTGCGTACGCATACCAGTAGCGTGCAAATCCGCGAAATGGAAAAGGGAAAGCTACCCATCCGTATGCTGATGCCCGGCCGGGTATATCGCAACGAAACCGTGAGCGCCCGCAGCCATTGCTTTTTTCACCAGGTAGAAGGTTTGTATATAGATGAAAATGTGTCGTTCGCCGATCTGAAGCAGACCCTTTATTTCTTTGTAAAGGAAATGTATGGCAAGGATGTGAAAGTGCGATTCCGTCCTTCCTATTTTCCCTTTACCGAACCCAGCGCCGAAATGGATATCAGTTGTTTTATCTGTGGAGGGGAGGGCTGTAATATCTGTAAGAAAACAGGTTGGGTAGAAATCCTGGGCTGCGGCATGGTGCACCCCAATGTGCTGCAAAACTGTAATATCGATCCCCAAAAATATACCGGCTTCGCCTTCGGCATGGGCATTGAGCGCCCCGCTCTGCTCAAATACGATGTGAAGGACCTCAGGCTGTTTAGCGAAAACGATGTAAGGTTCTTGAAGCAGTTTACCAGCGCAATGTGAGGAGCAAATTTGTGAATTCGGTTATTTGGTAATTTGGTGAAGGTTTAAACCCCAACCCAAATTCCCAAATACACAAATTTTCCTATTAGCTTCGATTTCTCTTCCACGCCAGCCACACCGTTGCTGCGAGCAACAAGGCTGCCGCATAGTACCAGGCCGTGAATACCAATTCCGTTTTCACATCCGTATAGGCATCAAGGGTGCTACTGCCACTGCTGGTGCCGGAGAAATCCTTCGCTTCCCCTTTCAAATCGAAATATAATCCCACCAATGCCGCCAACGACAATAATGCCGTAAATGAAGAAAGGCCGGCGCCCCATTTCCACTTGCTGATGCAAAATACAGCCGTCGCCAGCGCCAGCAACCAGGCTACCAACGCGAAATAATTGGGTTCTTCGCGGTTGCGGAGTTGGTCGTTTCGCTCCATATTCATCTCGCGGCCAAAGCCGCTGAAGCTCGATTTCCATTCCAGTCCCAGGGCCAGGCCCATGCCGCTGTTGCTGAACGCCGTGCCCGTATTTTGTACCATAAAATTATTATCGCTATTGTCGCCTCCCGTGCAACGCAGCTCCGCAAATGGCAGGAAAAATAGCAGGAAGGCAATCACAGAAGTAACGGAGGAAGGAATGCCCGTTCCAAAGATGCCTCCTGAAGCCGGGACCGAAGCCTTGGTTTCGGTTGATGCTGTGGTATCCATTGAAGGTGGTTTTGATTATGCTTAGAAAGATAGGCAAATTATTTAAGGGTGAAAGCCATGGCGGGCAACTGTTATCTTTGCAGCACATGAGCCAGAATCCCATTCAACAGATTGCAGTTTGCGGGGCCGGCACCATGGGCAGCGGAATTGCCCAGGTTTGCGCACAGGCGGGTTTCCCCACCATACTTTTTGATCTGAATGAAACGGTGCTCCGTAAAGCTGGGGAGCAGATCCGCGGCCTTGTTGAGCGACAGGTGAGCAAAGGCAAGATCAGTCAGGCCGATGCGGATGCCCTGCTCAACAGAATTACCTACACCCGGCAACTGAATGATTGCCGCGCTGGTCTCATTATTGAAGCGATTATTGAAAAACCGGAAGCCAAGACGGATTTGTTTACCCAACTCGCGGCGATCAATTCCCCTGACTGCGTTTTCGCCAGCAATACATCCTCCCTTTCCATCGGCGAGCTGGCAAAATCCATTCCGCATCCCGAACGTGTGCTGGGCATGCACTTTTTCAACCCCGCACCATTAATGAAGCTGGTGGAAATTGTGCAGACCCCGCTAAGCAGCGAAGCAATTGTGATGCAGATCATAGCGCTCACAAAACGATTAGGCAAAATACCGGTACGCTGCAAAGACGCACCGGGCTTTATTGTGAATCGTGTGGCAAGGCCTTTCTATATTGAGTCGCTCCGCCTGGTAGAAGAAGAACTTTCAGATTTTGCACAGATGGACCGTCTTCTGCAATCCGCAGGATTCCGGATGGGGCCTTTCGAGCTGATGGACCTGATTGGAAACGATGTAAACTATACCGTAAGTTGCAGCGTGTATGAACAAATGGGCAGGCCGGCACGATTAACACCATCGTATATACAGGAAGAAAAAGTGAAGGAGGGTAAACTGGGTCGCAAAACTGGCGAAGGTTATTATAAGTATTAAGGAGGGCAGCTTTCCGCAAGACAAATCATTTCAATCAGCATTATACAATTTTTCGTTTGAAGAAAGTATTCATTACCGGTGGCACAGGATTCCTGGGAGCTTATATCATTCAGGAACTGCTGAAAAAAGGTTACGCTGTACGCGCCCTTCGAAGAAGCACCAAATTGCCTGCATTTATCCCGGCTACTGTTTGGGAAAAAGTGGAATGGGTAGAGGGTGATGTGCTCGACATCCTCTCGCTGCAGGATGCACTGGAAGGGATAGATACCGTGATTCATTCGGCGGCCATCGTTTCCTTCCAACGCAAAGACCGGGCAAGGATGTACCAGGTGAATGTGGAAGGCACGGCCAATGTGGTGAATATGGCGATTGAGGCCGGTATCGGGCGGCTGGTGCATATTAGTTCCATCGCGGCGCTGGGACGCACCAGCGACGGGCGAACGGTGAATGAAGAAAAGAAATGGGAAGAGAATCGCAACAATACACACTATGCACGTAGCAAGTATAAGGCGGAGCTGGAAGTGTGGCGCGGTATGGCCGAAGGATTGAATGCCGTGATTCTGAATCCAAGTACCATCCTCGGCTATGGCGACTGGCATAGCGGAAGCTGCGCGATATTCCGGAATGTCTATAATGAGTTTGGCTGGTATAGTCCGGGACTCAATGGTTTTGTGGATGTGGAAGATGTGGCCCGTGCCACGGTGCTGATGATGGAAAGTGAGATAACGGAAGAAAGGTTTATTGTCAACGGCGACAACTGGCCCTTTAAACGCTTATTGCATACCATAGCCGACGCTTTTGGAAAGAAGCGGGCGAGCCGCGAAACCAAATCCTGGCTGCTGGGCCTGGCCTGGCGGGTGGAAGCGGTTAAGTCCTGGTTTGGCAATCATAAACCCCTGCTAACCAAAGAGAGCGCCCGCGTAGCACATAGCCGCACGGTTTTTGATAGCAGTAAACTGCTAAAAGCATTACCCGGATTTGAATTCAAGCCCCTGGAGCAGAGCATCAGGGAAGCATGTGGGAAATACGTGAATCGTGAATCGTGAGGCGTGAGAAGTTATACGTTGTACGTTTTACGTAGTACGTTATATGTTGGGTCTATTGTTTATAGAAGTCGCAAAGAACGCAACGCGGAGATTATCTGAAACCATAAATTTCCAAATAAACGAATAAACGAATAAACAATTCAACTCCAATGAAACTCCCCCTCCTCCTGTTCTGCCTTTGCTTTTCGCTCGCCGTTTCAGCTCAGTATACCGTTACGGGCCAGATATTGGATTCGGCCAGCCGCATGCCCCTGGCCAATGCCAGCGTGTATGCGCAAAACAGTACACAGGGTACCCTTACCGATAGCAGCGGTAATTTTCGATTGGCACTGAAGCAGGGCGGTTACGACCTGGCCGTAAGCTTTACCGGCTATCAAACCTTACAGATTAGGGTATCCGCCTCACAAACCGAACTGGGCGAAATACTGCTGGTGCAGGAAGACAAAAGTCTGCAGGAAGTGATTATCCGCTCCAGCAACGAAATACCCAATGGCTGGGAAGAATACGGCCAGTTTTTCCTCGATCATTTTATCGGCACCACACCCAATGCCAAAGAAACACAGTTGCTGAATCCGGATGTGTTGAAGTTTTACCTTATCAAACGCACCAATAAGCTGCGTGTGATGGCCCGTGAGCCATTACTAATCCGCAATGAAGCCCTGGGTTACCAGTTGCGCTTTCAACTGGACTCCTTCATGTATTATTTTGATTCAAAAATAAACAGCTACCGCGGTTATTGTTTTTATGAGGAACTGCAGGGACATCGGGGCCAGCGCGCTAAATGGGAAGAGAACCGAAAGAATGCCTACTATGGCTCCAAGTTACATTTCATGCGCAGCTATTACGACAGTACATTGATTCAGGAAGGTTTTACCATCGACCTGCAGGAGAATGGTGAGCCGCCGCGCTTCAGCCGACTGGCCCTTCCTTACGATAAGCGGTATTATGGTTATGTCGACAGTACGGGCGAAGTGGAAATATGGTTTCCCAAAAAAATCAGCGTTACCTATGCCCGGCAAAAACCCGATCCTAAGTACCTGGAGCAATTTGAACTCCCTTCAGATGTGCCGGCACAGATATCTTATATAGATCTCACTTATTCCATCTTCATCCAGGAAAACGGATACTTCCACAATGCGAAAGACTGGATCAATCAGGGTTATTGGAGCTGGAAAAACCTGGCGGATCAGTTGCCGTATGATTATGCGCCGTGAGGGGGAAGTTGTAAGTTTTAAGTGATAAGTTTTAAGTTATAAGTAGTTTGCTGAAGAAACGTAAAACTATGTCATGAACAATAAAAGTTGACCGTTTTTGCGGTTACCATTTATCTGCGCTCATCTGCGCAAAAAATCTGCGAAAATTTGCGGGAGATGCTTCAGCACTTTAAACAGCTTCCGCGTTCAGGAGGGTTTGCCGCAGATTTGCGCAGATACTATTCCTTAAGTTCCTACTCCCTACTCCCTACTCCCTACTTTCTACTCCCCACTTACAACTTCCCCAGCTTCTCCCACAACAATGGAATTCGCTTTATCCAAACCAGTTCCTTTTTCTTTTCGCGCGCGTCAATGGCCGGGGAGCCGAAATAGGCTTTGCCCCCTTCGATGGAAGCGGCCACACCACTCTGCGCCATTACCACGGCATCTTTACCAATGGTGAGGGTTTTGCTGACCCCTACCTGCCCCCACAGGATTACATTGTCTTCGAGCGTAGTGGCTCCGGCAATGCCCACCTGTGCGGCCAGCAGGCAGTTCCTGCCTATCACGGTATCGTGGCCAATATGCACCATATTGTCGAGCTTGGTCCCTTTCCCTATTCGGGTATCACCGGTTACGCCGCGGTCGATATGGCAGCCTGCACCTATTTCCACTTCATCTTCAATAACTACCCGGCCGCAACTGAGCATTTTTTTATAGTGAACTTCCCGGTTGGTTTTTTTATTGTAGTAATAGGCATCACTACCAATAACGGTACCTGCCTGAATGATTACTTTGTCGCCAATAACACAATGATCGAGTATGGTTACATTGGGATGAATGATGCAGTCGCGGCCAATGCTTACATGGTTACCGATATAGCTGTTCGGCATCAGCACGGTTCCTTCACCCATCGTAGCCGTATCCGCCACCTGCTGCATGGATGGACGGAAGGGACGGAAATGGCGCACAATAGTTTGATAGGCTTCAAACGGATCATCGGTAATCAGCAGGGCCTTACCTTCCGGGAATGCCGTTTCCTGGTTAATGATTATAAAACTGGCGGCACTGTGGATACACTTATCATAATACTTGGGATGATCCACAAATACCAGGTCGCCCTTCTCCACCATATGAATTTCATTGATACCGGTAGCCGATGCTTCGGTATTGCCAATCAATTTCGCGCCGGTCAATTCGGCGATACGGGTAAGTGGAACGGGTTGATCAAAACGCATAGCTGACTAAGTTTATGACAAAGGTAAACGGAACTGCGCCGGTTTTCCTTACCGGGTCAATAACCCGGCTTTATGGATAGCCGTGGTTAAAAAGGATTCCTCTTTCTGAAAATTTATCAATGACCTATCAAAACTAAAATTGAAAATCAAAAAAATGGAATCGGCTAAAAGCCTTATGCCATGCAGGTTTCAGCCGATGAAAAAAATTACGTCAATCATTTTTCTAAAATGGTTTTCTATTTTTTGCTGGCTCTTTTGCCTTGCACCAAGGGTCAGAACTGGTGGTCTTATCCACAGGCCTACCTAAAATGTGAATAAAAATTATTGGAAATATTTTTTGGATAGCAAAAAATATATTTAATATTGTGTTGGGAAATTCGTTTCCCTGTACTTACTAACCCATCCATTATAATGATCCCTTCGATTTCTCGAGGGGATTTTTATTTCAATACCTTTAGGGCTATTCAAAATTATCATGCATGCTTAAATCAATGACCGGCTTTGGTCGCACCGAACAGAGCGTTGGCGATAAGACCTTTCTCATCGATATCAAATCGCTCAATGGAAAACAGTTTGAGCTGCAACTAAAAATGCCCGCCCTCCTGAAGCCTTTTGAGTTTGATATCCGTCGTATACTTTCGGAACAATTGGTGCGTGGCAGTGTGGACTGTATGATCAGCTTGAAAGATACCGGCAGCGCCAAACCGGTTACCATCAATGTAGAACTGGCAAGGGCCTATTACCGTCCGCTCGCCGCCTTATCATCTGAACTGGGTCTCGACGCTTCGCATATCCTGAGTACGCTGGTAAAACTGCCTGAAGTAATTACCCCCAGCAGCGAAACCCTGACGGATGATGAATGGACCCGGCTGCAAAGTATACTGGTACAGGCCACCGATGCATTGAACAGGCACCGGAATGATGAGGGCCGCTCGCTGGAAGAGGACCTGATGCTGCGCATCAGCAATATTGAACGCCTGCAGTCGGAAGTAATGCAACTGGAGCCTCTTCGTCAACAACGTATCCGCGATGGCATCACCCGCCTGCTGGAAGAAAATGTGGGTAAGGAAAACTATGATGGCAACCGGCTGGAACAGGAGTTGATTTATTACATTGAAAAGATCGACATCAGCGAAGAGCAGGTTCGCCTGAAAAATCATTGCGATTATTTCAAGAGCCTTATCCAGGATAGCGATACCGCCAAGGGTAAAAAGCTTTCCTTTGTATTGCAGGAAATTGGTCGCGAAATCAATACAACCGGTTCCAAGGCTTATGATTCCTCCATCCAGAAATGCGTGGTGGAAATGAAAGACGAACTGGAGAAAGCCAAGGAGCAGGTATTGAATGTGCTCTAAACAGGCTCAAAGCCTCTCCCCTGCCGGCAGTAATTATTGAAAGATTACGCTTATTTTGTAGTATGAAATTCAGCAGGATCATAATAATAGCCGCCCTCCTAACCGGTTGCGGAAATATTGACCTCTATGAAAAGACGGTAACGGTTCCCGGCCATTCCTGGGAAAGCCGCTTTGTTCCTTCCTTTGAATTTGAACTCACCGACAGCAACCAGGTTTACCAGGTATTCACTGTGCTGCGTCATACCGAAAAATACCGCTACAATAATCTTTATATCAACCTGCGCATCCAGGGCCCGGGGCAGGATACGGCTATGCTGATCCGTCGCGAATTGCAATTGGCCAACAATGAGCAATGGCTGGGCGAAGGCATGGATGATATTTATGAGCACCGCATTCCCATCGGATTGCTGGGCGATGCAAGACCGGTGGTACCCGGCACTTATCGCTTCAGCCTCGAACAAATAATGCGCGAAGACCCGTTGGAACATGTGTTGGATGTTGGCATTCGCGTGGAGAAAAAATAAAGCCATGGCGGAACCCAACCGGAAAAAACTTAAAAGGGCCACCATCGTTTACTGGCTTCTGCTCAGCTATATCATCGCAGCCTATATATGGTGGTTTATTTCGCTGGAGCGGCAGAACGATCAGATGCACGACTTCAAGATCGCGCAATTGCAGATGAGTATCGACAGCTCCCATTCCCCCGAACTATATGAAGCCACCAGGCAGACCATCGAAAAAGAATATCGTGGTAACCAAACCAAGTATGCCGGAGAGGGAATAGTTTTTCTGGCCATCATTTTTGTTGGCGCTGCATTCCTGTATCGTTCGGTTCGCCGGCAGTTTCGCCTGCAGCAGCAACAGCAGAATTTTATGATGGCCGTGACGCATGAACTGAAAACCCCCATCGCTGTTGCCCGTATCAACCTGGAAACAATGCAAAAGCATAACCTGGACGCGGAAAAGCAACGCAAACTGATTCGTAAAACACTCGAAGAAACCACCCGCCTTAATTCGCTCACCAATAATATCCTGGTGGCCTCGCAACTGGAAGGTGGCGGAAATGATATAACCCGCGAAGACGTTAACCTTTCGGACCTGCTCAAAGATGCGCTGGCCGATTTCAGGCAAAGATTCCCGGAAAGGGTATTTGAAGAGGAACTGGAAGAGGAGATGGACCTGAAAGGCGATCCACTATTATTACAGATACTGGTAAATAACCTGGTGGAAAATGCCATTAAATACGCGCCGCGCGATCAACCTATAAAGGCAAGGCTGCATGCGGAAAAGGGGAATATCCTGCTTGAAATTGCCGACCAGGGCCCTGGCATTCCCGACGCGGAAAAAATAAGGATCTTCGATAAGTTCTACCGCATAGGAAACGAAAACACACGCAAAACCCAGGGCACGGGTCTGGGGCTGTATCTTTGCAGCAAAATTGCGCGGGACCATAATGCCGACATTTCGGTGACAAACAATCATCCACAGGGCAGTATTTTTGTGGTTAGTTTTCATCAGTAATGCGGTGAGGCTTTGCCAAAAATTATGAGCGAGCAGAAGAAAATATCCATTTTGCTGGTGGAGGACGAAGAAAACCTGCACGAAGCGCTAAAGCTGAACCTGGAGCTGGAAGGCTATGAAGTAACCAGCGCCTTTGATGGGGTGGCTGCGCTTGACGCGCTGAAAGACGAATACTTCGACCTGATCATCCTCGATGTAATGCTACCAGAAATGGATGGCATCAGCGTGGCCGAAACCATCCGCATCAGCAACAACGATGTTCCCATTCTCATCCTTAGTGCCCGCAATACCAGCGCCGATCGCGTACTGGGATTAAAAAAGGGCGCCGACGACTATCTCACCAAACCCTTCAACCTCGAAGAACTGCTGCTGCGCGTGCATAAGCTGATCAACAAAAGCAAACAACTGCAGGAACGTAGTACGGTAGGAAACAGCTATACTTTTGGCGACAATATTATCGACTTCAAAGCCCAGGAAGCAAGTACCAAATCGTACGGCAAGATTCAGTTGAGCAAGAAGGAAACCATGCTGCTGAAACTGCTTATCGAGAACAAGAATGAAGTGGTGCCCCGCGAAAAAATTCTTCAGGCGGTATGGGGCTATAATGTATACCCTACTACCCGCACCATCGACAATTTCATTCTCAACTTCCGGAAATATTTTGAGGAAGACAGCCGCAATCCACGCTTCTTTCATTCCGTACGCGGCGTAGGCTACAAGTACACGGAGCAGGGCTAAACAAGCAGACTTTCCATTTTTTTCAACAAAGCATTAGCACGAAAAAGAAGCTCTTCTTTTTCCGATCCGGTTTGTGCATCGGTATATATCCCCATTTCACATTCCTCCAGCAAGCCGAGTAATTCCTTTTGCAGGTTATCAGGCACTTTGCCGGAAAGTTCCTTTTGCAGGGTCAACTTATTAAGAGCCGTGCCCGACAGTTGCAACCTTTCGGCCAAAAATTGCCAGATGCCCTGATGAAGCGTGGAGAGAAACCGGTTGTCAGCACCGGCCAACATTACCCTGGCCTGGCTCAATGCTTCTTCACCTGTTATTAGTTGGGGAGGCGGAGGAGAGGGTTCAACTACCAGTTGCTGATTTCTTTTTTCCCGTATGGTTTCGCGTCGCCAAAAAAGGACCAGGCCAATCAGCACCGCACTTACGATGATCACAAGGTAAATACGCGAGGGATTGGAAGGTTCGGATGGCCCTTGCTTTGTTGTGGCCTTTACCGGCGCCGACGGCTTTCCGGTACCCGATATTGTAAACGACAATGGCTGTGTTTGGCTGCTCGCAAAGCGTTGCGAATCGGTATTGAAATAGGGGAAGATGATCGGCTGCAATTGCATGGCACCCTGCCGGTTGACCACAAAGGGGTATACAAAGCGTCGGTAACCCTGCACCGGCACGCGGCTATTGTCCCATTTATCCTGCAGTTCAGGCGCAAAGCCTTCCACGCCTTCGGGCCAGCTAATTTCCGGCGCCACAATCTGCGAAAAATTACCCGAGCCGGAGAGCGTCAGCTCCAGGTGACCCGTTTCATTCGCCGCCAGCTTTTCTTCAAGGATGCGCCAACTGATGGAAAATTTACCGACCGCCCCCGCCCAGTTGGATGGCTTCCCGGCCGCCGGCAAATCGCGAACGGTAATCTGTACGGGCTCGGTGCGCATCACATGGTCAAAATCGACCCAGCCCGGCCCGCGATCCTTCTCCTCCCGATCAAACACGCCCTCATTGATCTCCTGCTCGGGCTTAGCATCTACCGCCGAGCGTGAAAAACTCACTTTGTTTTTCACCTCCATGGGATCTATTTCGAACCTGCCGGCATAGAGCGGGTAAAGCTGCACCTTCTTCACGGTATGCACATCATACACATGACCATTCCAGTTTTTGGTTTCCACCTTCTTATCAGCCAGACCCAACATTTCCAGTACGCTAAAGCCATAGAAGCCCGGATTCTTTACAATATCGGATTGCGAATAAAGCCGTGAATAAAGTTGAAAGGTAGCTGTAATGGGTTGTCCTACCCAACAACTACTCCGGTCGATCATCACTTTCAGAAAAAGCCCCTCGCTTATTTTTTGATAGGGATCTTCGCCGGGCGCGAGATATATATTGGCATTGACGGAACCCGTTTTGCCGGATGCCTGTCGCCTGAGGGCTGCTTCTTCGGGACTGATGACGTTGACCACTACATCCTCATTGCTATACCATTTTCCATCAATCCATGCTTTAGCCCCGGGTATGCGCAGTTTTCCCGTGCGCAACGGTGTAAGCACATAGTGAATATTGCGAAGTTGCCGGAAACCGCCCGCCTGCGCCTGGCTGCCCCATTCTGTTTCCGGACCACGGGTAATCCGAAAATGGCGAAATGCAGGACTCGCCAGTGAATCGGCATCACCGATCTGCTCCATGATATACTGTACACGGCAGGGCTCACCCAGCACAATGGGTGATTCAGTAACCAGGGTGCGCAAATAGGGCTGCGCGGCAGTCCTGAGCAAGGGAATGCAGATAATAAATATGAATATAATCCCCCGTAGGCGCATAAGAAAATATGGGTGCTGCTAAAAATAATCCTTCATCGGTAATGCATACCTAAAAATTACATGAGCGCGAGAAATTATACCCCGGATTACTTCTGACTTATTCGTAAATCTTTGAAATACCCTTCGGTTCCAATATCTACCCATAAGCCGATGGCTCCCAATTGGTTTTTCCCCTTTAAGCCATTCACTATAAAGTTGGGACTTTCCTGGTTGTTGATAAACAAGCTGGCTTTCGCATCTTCCACTTCTATTCGAATGGTAATCCACTCATCAAGACCCACATCGGCATAGGTCTCATAAACACCCGGAAATTCCCTTCTTAAGCGATCAAATTTGAAATCCGGGTAAGAATAATACTGAACGGTATGATTCCGAGCAAACTGATTTTCTGATCGCCCATTGGTAGGCCTCAGATATATGGATTCAAAGGCTGAATCATTAGCAGTTATTCGGAATGCCACCCCAATGAACCCACGGGCCGCCTCAAAAGGCGATGGCTGTTGAATGCGACTTAATACTTTTACTTCAATGGTACCGTTCCGGAAACTGCTATCCTTAATTTTTGCATAAGTAGGTTCGTCCACCGTAGCAGACAGGTTATTTTCATCAAATGGCAATGCTGAAAGATCCCGCTCCAACTTCAAAACATCTTCCCCATTTAATTGAACGAGCGAAGCTGTAACGTTCTTTAGCTCAAAATCACGGCCCTTCCAGGTAACTGTTTGTCCGATAGCTTCTACTAATAAAATGCCTGAGAAGCTTAGCAGGAGTAATAAACGTTTCATAGCAGGAGTATTATTGGTTTCGGGATTACAAGTCCCCTAATTGTGGGCGGAGTACAATGTCTTCCACGCAGGCGCCGGGAGAAAGCCTGGATGCAGCCATCACCATCTTCGCAATATCTTCCGATTCCATGATCCGGTGATCGCGATTGTCGAAGCCCGCCCAGGAATCTGTATTCACTGCACCAGACAGCACGGCGGTTACTTTTATACCATGCGGCTTCATTTCATCGCGCAGGTTCTGGCTAAATCCGTATAAGGCAAATTTGCTGATGCTATAGGATCCGCCATTGGGATAGGCCTTCAGCGCGGCTATGGAACAGATATTGAAAATATGACCGCTTTTTCTTTCCATCATGCCGGGTAGCAGCAATCGGGTGAGGTGATAGGCACTGGTGAAGTTTACCTGCATCAATGTTTCCAGGGTTCCTTCCGGTTCGTTGTGCACCGATCCGGGTAAAAACACACCCGCATTGTTGACCAGTACATCAGGCAGCGCCCCGCCTTCCATTACCCACTGGCCCAGCTTCTGAGCCTCACCCGCTACCGACAGATCATAAGCACTCGCACGAATATTGCATGCGGGAAAATGGGTTTGCAATTCTTCCATTGCCTTATACAGCGCCACTTCGCTGCGCGAACTAAGGATAAGATCATAACCCGCACCCGCAAATTCCGCGGCAATGGCCTTGCCAATACCCCTCGATGCGCCTGTTACCAGAATCGTCATAACAATTTGATTGTATTACGAAGTACGAACATTTTTACCGAATAAATGGTTCATCCCTCCTGCATGCCTAACTTTGTAGGGATGAAACGAAAATATGTGCACCTGTTCTTCGACCTTGATCATACCCTTTGGGATTTTGATGCCAACGCACGCCATACGCTGGAGCATTTGTTCACGGAACTGAAGCTGGAAGAAAAAGGAATCCATGATTTTGAACGATTCTATCAAAATTACCTGGTACATAATGAGCGCCTTTGGGAGCGGTATCGCAAAGGATATGTGAAGCAGGAGGAGTTGCGCGTGAAACGCATGTGGCTCAGCCTGCTCGACTTTAAGATTGCGGATGAAGCGCTGGCGCAAACGATGAATGTGGAATTCCTGAAACTACTGCCCACCCGCAACCGGGTTTTCCCGCATAGCATTGAATTGCTGAACTACCTGCGCGATAAGCAATACCAGCTACACCTGATCACCAATGGCTTTGAAGAAGTGCAACATAAGAAGCTGCACCATTCGGGTTTGGCCCCTTATTTCGGTGAGGTCATTACATCCGAAGGTTCACAAAGCCTGAAACCCAATAAGGAGATTTTTGATTACGCCTTTCACAAAACCGGAGCCGACCCATCCCAAAGCATCATGATCGGCGATACACCGGAAGTGGATATACAGGGCGGCATTAATGCGGGCATGGACCAGGTTTTTGTAAACTACAAGAAGATTACAACACCTATCCGCGCCACTTATGAAGTGCATTCCCTAAAAGACCTGGAAAATATATTCTGAATGAAAGGAGGCTAGGATTCTTACCACTCCGCCACCACGGTTACTCCGCCTTTGGGCTTATCGCCTATCTTCACTTTCACCTTCGCGTCGAGTGGCAACAGCAGGTCGACCCGCGAACCAAATTTAATGAACCCCATCTCTTCGGTTTGCTTTACCGGCTGTCCGGCACTGAGATAGTTGACAATTCGCTTGGCCAGCGCACCCGCAATCTGTTTGGTCAAAATTTCTTTTCCATTCTTGCGATACACAACGGTATGCCTTTCGTTTTCGGTAGAGGATTTGGGATGCCAGGCTACCAGGTATTTGCCTTTATGGTATTGACTGTACACCACATCGCCGGTAACGGGATTGCGGTTCACGTGCACATTGAGCGGGCTCATGAATATGGAAACCTGTATGCGACGGTCGTTGAAGTATTCATCGGCATCCACTTCTTCAATAGCTACCACTTTGCCGTCGGCAGGGGCTACAATCGCGTTTTCGTTGATGGTCAACTGCCGGTTGGGTATGCGGAAAAAGGAAATGATAAAGAGGAGCAGCCCCAGCGTCAGCACAAAAATCAATGCGCTGATGGCCGGCCAGTCGAAACTGATCAGGTAGAAAGAGAGCAGGTTCACCACGCCAAAGATGATGGCTGCCCAGGCAATAGATGGATATCCTTCCTTGTGGATCGTCATAGCGTAAAATTGAAGAGCAAAGATACTGGTTTATCGATTCTGTGCCCGAATTTGATACTTCTCACCAAAACAGGAAAATCAAAATTCCCACCGATGTTGTAGCCAACAATAGGGAATCGAAGCGGTCGAGAAAACCTCCATGGCCGGGCATAAATGATCCGCTATCTTTCACACCCGCCATGCGCTTGAGTTTCGATTCCAGCAGATCGCCCAGGGTGCCCGTAATGGAAGCCACGAGGGCGATGGCGGCCATCCAACCGGCAAATGGCCAGGTAATCTGGCCCGGACCCATCAGGCTGAACAAGAGGGCTACTACCAGCACGCTAAGTAGTATGCCACCCACCGTACCTTCCCAGGTTTTTTTTGGCGAAATGGGTGATAGCGGAGTTTTGCCGATGAAGGATCCCACGATATAGGCCATGGTATCGTTGACCCAGATACTCGCGATAATGACCAGGGGAAGGAAGTTTCCTGCCACGCGGAATGGCTGCGCTGAGCCTGAATCCACAACCATATCTGTTGAATACAGCGCCATCATCATGCCCCAGCTCAACGAAATATAGATCCAACCAAGCGCCGACATGCCCATGGCTTTCAGGTCGACCGGTTCTTTTTGAAAAATGCCGATCAGCAACATGGCAAAGCCCGCGGCGGATACCGGCAGGGGCAGGTTCTGCGATAGTGAATAGCCGGATATGCCAAAACCGGCACCACATCCATATAGCATGGCTCCATAGCCCATCAGCATGAATCCCTGGCGAATGAAGGGATTGATGGAGGTTCTACGGATCTTTTCTATCAGGTTAAAATATTCCCACCAGCAACCGAAATGGATGATACTAAAAAGTAACAGAAAGCTCCAGCGATTCCATAGCAGGCCCGTCAACATCACGGCCACGAATACAATAGCCGTTAATGCCCTGGTCTGAAATACTTTTACGTTGAATGCCATGGTGGTTTATTGATGGGTAGATCGTATGGCGGCGCTCGCACGTTTAAAAGCGTAGATCAATACGATGAATACCGGAATCGCCAGCAATCCCAGCCAGTTGCCCTTATTGCTTTCCATCATTTCCTGAACCGATCCGCCACGCTGCAGGTTTACATAAAGCAATACGATCAAGAGTCCATTGTTCAGGAAATGCGCGATAATACTGATCCATAAGCGACCTGAATACTGAAACATAACGCCCAGGGCCATACCCAGCACCACCCGCGACAAAAATCCGTAAAAGGAAAAATGGGCCAGGCTGAAGAGGATGCTGCTAACGACAATAGCCAGCCAGGGTTTACCCGTACCCCTTGCCAAAAAGTTTTGCATGCCTCCCCTGAATAGCGCTTCTTCACAAAGAGCCGGCAAAAAAGCCATCACTACCAGTGCGATCAACAGATCGGGAATGGTATTCAGTCCAAGTGTGGCCCCTACCTGCCGGTTATAGTCATTTTCCAGTTCGGCAAAATCCTTTTGCCAGCTTTCAGGAATGGGTAGCTGACGGGTGATATCCGACAATCCCGAAGCCACGAAAATGGCCGCGGCCAGTATTAATATTCCGAGCCCCACCTGCGCGGCGCTGAATCGGCCCTGGAAACCCATCAACTTCAGGGGTCGGCGGTTGAGCAGATGAGCCGTTACCAGTGCCGGCAGCAGAAAGCCCAGCAGGGCTGTTATCACCTGCACCATGCGGAGCACATTCTTATGTTCGGCCTTAAATCCGGTTTCGCTGAGCGCCTGCAGGTCGAGCCCCGTGGCCTGCGACCAGATGGCGCCACTAAATACCGTGGCCATCATCAGCCCCGCTATAGCGAAAGCAATAACCATAAAAAATCCCGCCGTATAGGAAATGCCCTTCGAATCCTGATCGTACATAGGTTTCTGTATAAAACTGTAAATTTGCAGGTTCAAAAATAGGCGACCCGCCGCAGATGCGGCCCACACAAAGCGCTTTTCTTTTTTAATTGAATGAATGCCCGTGCTTTAGGAACCATGGTGAAAATAGATAACATATCGCTTCCCGATTTCCCCCTGCTGCTCGCTCCCATGGAGGATGTGAGTGATCCCCCTTTTCGGGCGGTGTGCAAAGACAATGGGGCCGACCTCATGTACACCGAATTCATCTCCTCTGAAGGCCTGATTCGGGACGCGATCAAGAGCCGGAAAAAGCTCGACATCTTCGATTACGAAAGACCCGTCGGCATCCAGATATTTGGAGGTGACGAAGAAAGCCTGGCCCTGGCCGCCAAAATAGTGGAAGTTACCAATCCCGACCTGCTCGATATCAATTTTGGCTGCCCCGTAAAGAAAGTGGCGATGAAGGGTGCCGGCGCCGGTGTTTTAAAGGACATCGACCTGATGGTGCGCCTCACATCCGCCGTGGTCAAGTCGACCAGTCTGCCAGTAACCGTGAAGACAAGGCTGGGCTGGGATGAGAACAGCAAGAACATTGAAGAAGTGGCGGAACGCTTGCAGGATGTGGGCATTAAAGCGCTGGCGATTCATGGCCGCACCCGCATGCAGATGTATAAGGGGGAGGCCGACTGGAGCCTGATTGCGAAAGTGAAGGAAAACCCGCGGATACAGATACCCATATTTGGTAATGGCGATATTGACTCACCCGAAAAAGCGCTGGCTTACAAAAACCGCTATGGCGTCGACGGCATCATGATCGGTCGCGCCGCCATCGGATATCCCTGGATATTTCGCGAGATCAAGCATTTTATGGCTACCGGCGAGCACCTGGCGCCACCCACGGTGGAGGACCGGGTAGCTGTTTGCCGCAAACACCTGCGACTTTCTGTAGAATGGAAAAACCCGGTAGTGGGCATCAACGAAATGCGTCGGCATTATACCAATTACCTCAAGGGCCTACCCAATATTAAAGAGTTCCGGCAAAAGCTGGTGACCCTTTCGGATGAAGATGCGATTAATGAAGTGCTTGATGAAGTAATCCGAACCTATGCCGGCTACGAATTTTCGCGCACACCCATACAACTGATCAACTATCACGAAAAATGTCCGGTAGAATAATTCTATGTCGGAAATAAAACTACAATCGTGTCGTCTACAACACCTGATCGTATCGGATTCTACCGAAAACGCCAGCAACAGTTTGAGGAGAAAGCCCGGCAGCTTGGCCGGCAATTGCAGTGGATGAGCTTTTTTCGCCTGTTGATCTTTGTGGGGATTGTGTGGCTGGCCTGGCGATCCCTGGCAACGGGCGAGCTGGCTTTTATCCTGGCCGCCCTGGCCAGCCTCGGCATTTTTCTGTTCCTGATTCGCTATTACGATAAGCTGCAGCAGGAAGTGCGGTATTACAAGGCGCTGGCCCAACTGAATGCGGACGAGATCATTTTCCTGGAAGGAAGCAGCCGGCATTTTGCGAATGGAGCTGAGTTTACCGACCCTCATCATGCTTACTCTTATGATCTGGATCTCTTTGGCGACGGCGGACTCTATCCCTATCTGAACCGCTGCAGCACCGGCTTCGGCAAGCAGGCCCTGGCCAAAGCCCTGCTTCATCCCGATACCGATGCTATTCCGCTCCGGCAGGAGGCCATTGCCGAACTAAGCCGGCAACCCGATTTTCGCCAGCAATTGCAGGCCCATGGTGTGTTGCTCGACACCAAAGAAAAAGAGATGCAGCAGTTGCGGCAATGGCTTCGGTCGCCCTTTACTTTCTCTTCGGCCTGGTCGTACCGGCTGCTTTGGATTTTTCCTCTCGCCTCACTGGCATGCCTGGCCTGGTATATAATTTCGGAAAAAGAAGCGGCCCTGAATTATTTCTATATGGGATTCGTACTGAACCTGGCAGTCGCCTTTGGGTTTGGGCGAAAAATTACCGGGCAGTTATCGCTGTCGAACAGCGTTACTTCCGTTCTGCAGCAATTTGCCGGGCAGTTCAAACAAATTGAATCCACGCCCTTTCAATCGCCCTGGCTACAGCAATTGCAGCAACGCCTGCAATTGAAAGGTCTTCCTTCCTCGCGTCGAATAGCGAGGCTCTCTTCACTCTTCAATTACCTGGAGACCATCGTAAACCTGGCGGTAAGTATTCTACTGAACGGCTTATTTCTCTTTCACGTGCATATTCTTTACCGCCTCGATCAATGGAAGGCGCAGAATGCCGATAAGGTGCAGGACTGGCTCGAGGCGCTGGGGGAGATGGAAGCATTGAATAGTTTTGCCAATCTCGTTTTTAATAATCCCGGCTTCTGTATGCCGCGGCTGATTGAACAGGAAGAATGGGAGGCCGAAGACCTGGGTCACCCTTTGATCAGCGAAACCAAAAGAATACCGAATTCGATTTCATTCAGCGAAACCAAATTCATCATTCTTACGGGTTCCAATATGTCGGGCAAGAGTACCTTCCTGCGCAGCATCGGTATCAACCTGGTGCTGGCCCGCGCGGGTTCGGTGGTATGCGCCTCAAAGTTTAGCTTCTATCCCTATGCCATCCGCGTAAGCATGCGCATTACCGATTCGCTTCAAGACAGTGAATCGTTTTTCTACGCCGAGTTGAAACGACTGCAATCAATTATGCATAACCTCGAATCCGGCGAGCGAACCTTTATTTTGCTCGACGAAATTTTGCGGGGCACTAATAGTCATGACAAGCATAAAGGAACGGTGGGGCTCATCCGAAAGCTGGTAGCCGCCAAAGCCACCGGCATCATTGCCACCCACGACCTTACTGTTGCGGACCTCGAGGGACAATATCCCGGCTATGTAAAGAATTTTTGCTTTGAATCGAATATCGTGAACGACGAACTCCTGTTTGATTACCGCCTGAAGCCCGGCATCTGCAGCAAACTAAGCGCTTCGTTTTTGATGGAGAAGATGGGAATAATTGGAGAGAGATGATTTGTTGATTTGTTTATTTGTTTATTTGTTGAATCGTTTAAGGTTGAAAGTTTAAGGTTGAAAGTCTAGAGGAGTGGAAAACCTACTTACAACCTACTACTTACTACTTACAACTTACTACTTACTACTTACTACTTACAACTTACTACTTACTACTTACAACTCTCTACTCGCTGCCATCATTCATCTGCGTCCATCTGCGGAACAAATCTGCGCAAATCTGCGGGAAATCTCTCCTGAACTATGAAGCTGTTTAAAGTGCGAAATTGTTTCCCGCAGATTTGCGCAGATACACAGATCCTGTTCTTCAACTACTTACTCACCCCACTTACCACTTACTACTTACTACTTACCACTTACTACCCCCACTTACTACTTACCACTTACTACTTACTACTCACTACTTTCAACCCCACTATTGACGCTATTAACAAAAACAGGAAAAACAAACGCCAGAAGCCAACTGGTTCTTTGAAGAAAAATATGCCAACCAGTACGGTTCCTACAGCTCCAATGCCGGTCCATACCGCATACGCCGTGCCTATGGGCAATGTACGCGATGCCATGTACAACAACAGCATGCTGATGGTGAGGCAAACCAGGAAGCCCAGCATCCAAAGCAGGGTATTGCTGCCCGCCTCCCTGGCCTTGCCCAGGCAGGTGGCAAAACCCACTTCAAATAAACCCGCTATGACGAGTAATATCCAGTTCATTTTTCAATCAGCTCTTTAATGGAATCCGATAGGGGCGACACGCCGGCCTCGAAATAGCCCAGCAGCCGGCCCTCTTCATCAACCAGGTACTTGGAAAAATTCCAGCCGGGTGCCTGCTCATTCCAGCCGTTCCTGCTCTTGTCGGTAAGCCATTTATAGATGGGGTGCTGCTGATCGCCCGGTAACACTGTTGTTTTTTTCGACAGGGGAAAATTCACGCCAAAGTTGAGCTGGCAGAATTGCGCTATTTCTTCATCATTACCCTTTTCCTGTTCTTTAAAATCGTTGGCCGGAAAACCAATGATCAGTAGCCTGTCGCGGTATTGCTCCCATAGTTGTTGCAGCTCGGCATACTGGTTGGTATAGCCGCAGGCACTGGCCGTGTTCACCAACAGCAGTTTTTTCCCTTTGGCTGTGCTGAGGGGAAGCGTATCGCCATTATTCAACAGCACCTGCAGGGAATGAATGGGAACGGGCGGCAATTCTTCCTTTTTTGGTTCCCTTACCTGCGCCTGCCCGCCTTTGAGTTTATTGAACCACATCAACGCAGGATAGATGGCTTTCATCACTTTTTGACGATAGTTCATTTGCACAGAATTTCGGTTAACAATCTCTACATAAATCAAAAATACAACAGATAATACCGCTGTAACAACCAGACTTCGCTTAAGTTTTTTGCGCAGTGCCATCAGCGAATGATTTTACGGAAAAGTGAAAGCTTTCCTTTAAACGGCGGGTATTTTATTCGAGGATCAAACCAGGTAGGCGTTTTCATCACCGATTTCAGGTGGCTGAAGGTATCGAAACTGTATTGCCCATGATATTTGCCGATACCGCTGCTGCCACGGCCGCCAAAGGGCAGGTGATTATTGGTAAAATGCCAGCTCGCATTGTTGATGCAACCGCCGCCGAAGCGAACTGTTTCCGCCCATTTCTTTTCTGTTTCACGGGAGCCGGTAAACAAATAGGCCGCAAGGGGGTTGGGATGCTTCTCCATCGCTTCTTTCCATTCCTGCTCATAGCTGTATTCAAGAATGGGCAGAACCGGGCCAAAAATTTCATCCTGCATCAGGGGCGCAGTGGGTGAAATATCCGTAACCAGCGTGGGTTCAATGTATAGCGTTTCCCTGTTGTAGCGCCCGCCATGCGCAATAGTTCCCTGCGAGAGATAACTGCAAACACGATCAAAATTTCGGCTATTGATCAGTCTGCCATAATAGGGCGATTCCTCCGGATTCTCGCCATAGAAATCGCGGATACATTTTTTCAGTTCACGAATCAATTCTTCTTTCCTGGAGCTATGCACCAGCACATAATCCACCGCTATGCACATTTGGCCCGCGTTGGAGAATTTGGTGGAGGCAATCCGCCTTGCCGACACGGCAATATTCGCATCCCCGGTTACCAGGCAGGGCGATTTGCCACCCAGCTCCAGCGTTACGGGCGTAAGCTGCTCGGCCGCCAGCCGGTAGATGGCTTTGCCAGCCCCGGGACCGCCGGTGAAGAAAATATGATCGAATCGGAATTGCTGAAGTAGCCGGGGAATCAGCTCCGCCCCATCACCCTGCACATAAGCTATATAGTTGTCGGGAAAAACATCGGTGATCATTTCCTGCAGGAGCCTGTCTGTAGCGGCCGCCGCTTCGCCGATTTTGATGACGGCGCAATTGCCCGCCGCGATGGCACCCACCAGTGGAGCCATCACCAGTTGAAAGGGATAGTTCCACGGACCAATAACCAAAACCACTCCCAGTGGTTCGGCCTGCATCCAGCTACGCGAAGGAAAGTTCACCAGGTTGGTGGAAACCCTTCGGGGAGCCATCCAGCGCTTGAGTTCGCGGAGGGCTTCGTTGATTTCGGCGATCACAAAACCCAGTTCCGTAACCCAGGCCTCCTCCGGCGTTTTCTTCAGATCAGTGGCAAAAGCTTCGTAAAATCTTTTCTCATACTTCAAAATCCCGGCTTTCAAATTCAGCAACTGCTGACGCCGAAACGAATAGGAAAGCGTTTGCCCCGAGCGAAAAAATTCACTAATAGAACTTAGCTGAGTACTGGAGGGAAGTAGGGGCATGGTGGAGAGAAATTTGTGAATTTATTGATTCGGTGATTTGGTTATTTTTTTAATTGTAGAAATGATGATAAAATAATACTTCTACGCATATAGCGCATTGTAAGTTTTGAACAACTAAACGCTTGCACAAATAAACAAATCACCGAATAAACAAATAAACGAATCACAACAATAAGATCAGCAACAAGATAATAATTATGATCGCTCCTACAGAGAGATAAACGCCGCCGCGCATGTTTTGTACTTCGCGGCGCAGTTCGCGGGCTTCTTTGCGCAGTGCTTTGCGTTCGGCTCTTGAGAGCAGCTTGCGGTCGGTATGGCGGATTTCTTCCGCTCTTTGCTGTATTTGCGCGAGGCGCACCTGTTTCTGCTCATCCGTCATATCGGCGGCGCGGGCTGCCGGCTTTTTCCCGTCTACGGGCATGATGGCCGATGCCTGAAAGCAGGTGGTGGAAATCAGAAGGGCCAGGGCGAGGAAGCGAAGGGTTAATTTCATGGTTGAAGGAATTTGGTTTTGGAATTGGTTATTATCCATCCGGATTCTTTGCTCCAACAAGATACGAAATAACCCAATTTCCCGGATAGATTTACCTTTGCCAACAACATGACCGACGAATACTATATGATGCTTGCGCTGAAAGAAGCGCGCAAAGCTTTTGATGAGGGCGAAGTGCCCGTTGGCGCCGTCGTGGTCATGCAGGATAAAACCATCGCGCGTGGACATAATATGGTGGAGCGATTAAAGGATCCCACCGCCCATGCCGAGATCATAGCGCTTACTTCCGCCTTCAACCACCTCGGCAGCAAATACCTGCCCGAAGCCACGCTCTACGTAACGGTAGAACCCTGCCTGATGTGCGCCGGGGCCCTCTACTGGAGTAAAATAGGACGTATCGTGTACGGCGCTGATGATGAAAAAAACGGCTATAGAAAAACAGCAAAAGCCAACTGGCCCTTTCATCCGAAAACGGAACTGGTGCATGGGGTATTGAAAGAAGAATGTGCGCAGGTGATGAAGGATTTTTTTGCGGGAAGGAGGAAGTGAAACGTAGTACGTATTACGTATTACGTAGGGATTAAGGGATTTGGGAATTTGGGAATTTGTATTCTGCCTTAATTAATATGAAAATGATGCAATATCTCAACTATTCAGAGTTAAACTTTAAACGCTAAACCTTAAACCCTCAACCTTAAACTCTAAACCCGACGTAAAACGTATAACGTACTACGTAATACGTATAACGTAAAACTTCCCCGCCCCATTCAACTCTTTCCCTTTAACTTTGTTTAATCATTAAACAAAATCTTATCTCACTCTTAAAAATCAATAGTTATGGCATTTACATTACCTGCTCTGCCCTATGCCCATGATGCGCTGGAGCCGCATATCGACAAGATGACCATGGAGATTCACCATGGAAAGCATCATCAGGCATATGTAGATAACCTGAATAAAGCGATTGCCGGTACCGAACATGAAAATAAATCGCTCGAGGAGCTGGTGGCCAATGCTGGTAAAATTTCCGCTGCTGTGCGAAACAACGGCGGTGGTCACTGGAACCATAGTTTCTTCTGGGAATTGCTTTCTCCCAAAGGAGGCCAGCCCGAAGGCAAACTGGCCGAAGCCATCAATAGCAGCTTTGGCTCCCTGGATGCGCTCATCGAAAAAGTGAATGGCGCAGGTGCTACCCGCTTTGGCTCCGGCTGGGCCTGGGTGATTGTGAAAGATGGTAAACTGGAAGTGACTTCCACCCCCAACCAGGATAATCCCCTGATGGATGTGGCCGAAGTGAAGGGCACACCCATACTCGGCATCGACGTGTGGGAACACGCTTATTACCTGAAGTACCAGAATAAGCGGCCCGACTACCTGAAAGCCATCTGGAATGTGATCAACTGGAGCAAAGTGGCCGAGCATTATGCGAATGCCACCAGGTAATAGAATCAGGAATTACCCCGATTTCAACCTACAAAGAATAAGCCCCCAACTTCGTTGGGGGCTTATTCTTTGTAGCATCAGATGTAGCGGGTCTTGCCCGGGATGGCTATGGGATAATAACCATCATCGTTCGGCAATACCGGCGGCAAGGCATTGAAATCAAATTTTTCCGGCATCAGGCTGATTCCTGAGTTCAGCGCCTTCTCCCACTCAATCACCTGTCCGCTATAAGTAGCCATACGACCCATGATAGAGGTCATCGTACTTTTAGCGCCGATCTCGGTATCGTCAAAAACATATTTTCCTTTCGCTATTGCTTCAAACAACTCGTCGTGCTCGGTTTGGTAAGGATTGTTCTCAGCTTTTTTATCGAAGCGATAGAGCTCCTTCCCTTTGTGATCGCTGATGATGGCCGCGTCGCAGCGGATTACGCCTTTCGTTCCCACCAGCATCTCATCTACCCGGCTCATGGTACCGGGAATATGGCGGCACTGGCTGTTCATTACCGTACCATCGGCATAAGTGAATTCCACATAGTGATGGTCGAATATTTCACCATGGTCTTTCCCCTTGCGCACCTGCCGGCCTCCCATGCCCTGTGCTTTTACCGGATAGGCATTCTTGAACCAGTTTACCACATCAATATTGTGGATATGCTGCTCTGTAATATGATCCCCGCAAAGCCAGTTGAAATAATACCAGTTGCGCATCTGGTATTCCATTTCCGTTTGCCCGTATTGGCGCTTGTTGACCCATACCCCATCATTATTCCACCAAACCTGTGCCGATAAGATATCGCCGATCTGATCTTTGCGCTTGAATAATTCGCGATAGGAATTCTGGTAACGGCGCTGCAGCCCTACCACCACATTCAGCTTTTTCTGACGCGCTACTGTTGCTGCCGCCAATACTTTCTGTATGCCAGCCGGATCGGTTGCTACAGGTTTTTCCATAAATACATGCTTGCCCTGCTTCACGGCCTCTTCAAAATGGATGGGGCGAAAACCCGGAGGTGTGGTCAGTATCACCACATCGGCCAGGGGTATGGCTTTCAGGTAAGCATCGAAGCCGGCAAACTTGCGCTCTTCCGGCACATCGATCTTCGCAAGCAGGTTGCCCTCAATACCGGAATCGGACAGGTCTTTATTGCTGATGGTACGATAGCAACTGTCGATTCGGTCGCGAAAAGCGTCGGCCATGGCCACCAGCTTTACGTTGTATTTGGTGAGCAGGGCCTGCATTACAGCGCCGGTTCCCCGGCCACCGCAACCGATAAGCGCTACGCGAATGGTATCGTTGGCACCGGAAAAGAAATTGGCGCCTCCAAAAAGCGGTGCGGCCATCAGTCCGCCCGCGATAAGAGAACCCTGTTTTACAAAATCGCGACGGCTTTGCGCCGTGCTGCCATTCGAAGATGACTGTTGCTGATCGTTGGACATAATTTGGAGATTTTAGAATCCGAGATAGGTTTCGAAAAATTTTTCAATACTGGCTTTATCGGGTTGCTTCAGCGGGCGCACAAGCCGGAAGCCCACAAAGGGCGCATCGGCATTCCACCATCTACTTTTGGGAATCTGCGGGTCGCGGCGATTCCATACCAGGTCCGATTTGAGGCGGTCGGCCGGACGAAGGGCACTCGCTTCATCTTTATAAGAACCTCCCTTTACCGAGCGGGGATGCTTGCTCTCCGGCTGGCGAACGGGATTGTGATTAACCGAATCGGCAAGCTGCGCATAGAATGTGGCATCATATTGATCCAGGACCCATTCCGCCACATTACCGAGCATATCATATAGCCCCCAGGCATTCGGTTTCTTTAAACCCACTTTATGGTAGCGGCCATCGCTATTGGCCGCAAACCAGGCATAATCAGCCAAAGCATCTTTAGTATTGCCAAATGGATAAACCGTTTCAGCACCGGCGCGGCAGGCGTATTCCCATTCGGCTTCGGTAGGTAGCCGATAAAATATGCCCGTTTTCTGGTATAGCCAACGACAATACATAAGAGCGCCATATTGCTGCATGCTGTTGGCAGGAAAGCCTCCGGCCTTGCCCATACCAAGGGTCATATCGATATAGGGTGAACTGGGCCGGGTGAGTCCATCGGTGGGAATATTCTGGCTCAGTTCAATATCATTGAAAAAAAGGTTGAACTCATCGAAGGTTACTTCATGTGCACCCATCCAAAAGGGATCCAGCTCCACCCGGCGAAGGGGCCGCTCATCTGCTTCGGCCGCTTGATCATTGCCGGGGCTACCCCATTCAAATACACCCCCGGGAATAGCCTGCATGGTAAACTGTATATCGGAGCCCGGAATGGTATAGGCATAGGTTTTGAAGGTATCGGCCGCCTGCCGGGCCATCATTTCATTTGTCGTCAATAGCAACAATACCAAAATTAAACTACGCATCATCCTAACCATGTGAATTAATGTTCGTATGAATGTTTATTCTCATTCAGGTGGGCATGAAGTTACTTATCCTATGGCATAAGCGCTTCCTGCACTTACCTGTTTTTTCTCATGAAAGAAAAATAGCGGAATCGTTTGCACGGTAATCCAGGCATCCAATCCACTTAAATTCCTTAATTTGGCTACATCATTCTGCTACCGGCAGTACGACAAATCTTCAAATACACAAATACCCAAATTCCCAAATTCCCAAATCCTCAAATCCTAGTACATGGAGAGAAGAAGTTTCATTCGTTCCGGTCTCCTGAGCGGTGCTGCGCTCAGCGCTTCCCCTTTGCTGGCCGGCGCTGGTTCGGCTACGGCATCAGCGGCCGGCAAGCCCTTTCAACTCGACTATGCGTTTCATGATGGCATGTTTCGCCAGCAGGCGGGTGAAAGTTTTCTGGACCAGATCCGTTTTGCGCATGAGCAGGGATTTCGGTCTATTGAAGACAATGGCATGATGGGTCGCAGCGAAGCCGATCAGAAAAAAATTGGCGAACTGCTGGCCAGCCTCGGCATGCGGATGGGTGTATTTGTGATTACTTCCGATAGCTGGCACTGGAAAACATCCCTCACCAGTGGTAAGAAGGAATGGATTGAAAAAATGGAAAAGGATTGCCGGCAGGCGGTGGAAGTGGCCAAACGTTGTGGCGCCAAATGGGTGACGGTGGTACCGGGCAATTATGAACGCAGTCTTTCGCATGAGATGCAAACAGCCAACGTGATTGAAGCCCTGCGCCGGGCGGCGGCCATCCTGGAACCCGCCGGCATGGTGATGGTGCTGGAACCGCTGAGCGATAACCCGGACCTCTTTCTGCGGCATTCGCACCAGACCTACCTGATCTGCAAGGCGGTGAACAGCCCTTCGTGCAAGATCCTGTTCGATATGTATCACATGCAGCGCAACGAAGGTGATATCATCAACAACATCAACCGCTGCTGGGATGAGATTGCTTACTTCCAGATCGGCGATAATCCCGGTCGCAACGAGCCTTCTACTGGCGAAATGAATTACCGCAATATTTTCCGCCATATCCATCAAAAAGGGTTTAAGGGCATCATGGGTATGGAGCATGGCATTTCCGGAAAAGGAAAGGAAGGCGAGCAAAGGCTGGTGCAGGCCTATCGGGAAGCGGATAATTTCTAAGAAAGATTATTCAGGGCACGGGGTCATAACCACTGCCGCCCCAGGGATGGCAGCGACTGAGCCGGCGAGCCGCCAGCCAGGTGCCTTTGAAAACCCCATGCTTACGCAATGCTTCGATGGCATAATGCGAACAGGTGGGCGTATAGCGGCACTTGGGCCCTATCCAGGGAGAAATAATCCACTGATAGAGCTTTATCAGCAGGATAAATGGAAGCGCCAATATACGAAGGATGCTTTTCACGACAATTTTCTTTCCCGGTTCTTAATGAGTTTTTCTATTGCAGCCGCCACGGCTGTTTTTATGGTAGCGAATTCAGGCAATTCCCTTCCGGTGAAAATAAAAAATATGTGCAGGGCCTGGGGTTGTTGCCGGCATTGTTCTTTCAGATCGGCATTTTGAAGGCGCCAGGCCTCCCGGGTGAGCCGCTTGATGCGGTTGCGATCCACCGCCTTCGAAAAATGACGCGCCGATACGCCTACCCCAAAACGCAATGCCGGATCCGTAGCGCTTTTTTCGGTTGTATGCATGTACACACGAAAAGGCGGTAGGGAAAAGCTTTTCCCTTTCTTGAAAAGCAGATCGAGTTGCTTCCGGCTTTTCAGTCTTTCCTTCTTTCCTAATGTATGTGTTCGCATCAATAAAAAAAGCTCCGGATTACCGGAGCTCAAAATTATGGAATAGCCCGCCCGCGGGCGGTGATAATTTATTTCAGTTTGCTCTCGTCAGAAACCGAGAGTTTCTTACGTCCTTTGGCACGACGGCTCGCCAGCACTTTACGACCATTGGCAGTGGCCATGCGCTTGCGGAATCCATGTACGCTCTTGCGACGACGACGATGCGGTTGAAATGTACGTTTCATATTCTTTTAGCTTTTTCACGTTTACCCCGCTTTTGGCGAAGGTTGAAATATGATCCGGGAGAACGGACCTGGTTTCTTTTCCTGCGGGTCACCACACCCACCGGTTTGTGAAAGGACGGCAAAGGTAAGGGCTGGGGGCCAGAAATGGTAGATATTCTGGTATAATTTTTAAGCACCCTGCACAAGAACCTGGTTTTCAAGAAAAATTTTAACTCAAATCCAAATGTGCCGACTGAATGGGCTCTCCAAAGAAGCGGGTGGCCTGCCGGTCGAAATCCTCGGGCGAGTCGGTAGTGAAAAAACGGCGGCCTGCCCCTTTACTGCACTTCGATTCCATTTCGGGGTGGCGGCGCAGGTAATCGGCCAGGCTATTGGCCACTATATCGCCCTGCGACAAGAGCTTGATGGCGACCGGCAAATGTTCCCGGATCTTTTCCTGCATCAGGGGATAATGCGTGCAGGCCAGCAACACCACATCAATCATGGGGCCTTTCTCCAGTAATTGGTGCAGGTTCTTCTTTACAAAAAAATCGGCGCCATGGCTCTCGTGCTCATTGTTCTCCGCCAGGGGCACCCACATGGGACAGGCTTCCTGGTGCACATGGATATCATGAAAAAAACGGGTAATCTCAACCGGGTACGATTCAGAAGCCACCGTACCCTGCGTAGCCAGAATGCCCACATGCCCGGTTTCGGAATATTGTCCAATAATTTCCGTAGTAGGCCTTATCACCCCCAGCACTCTTTTATGGGGAGCTATACGCGGTAAATCCTGCTGCTGTATGGTACGAAGGGCTTTGGCCGAAGCGGTATTGCAGGCCAGTATCACCAGCTCACAACCCTGCGAAAAAAACCACTGCACACATTGCAGGGTATAATGATACACCGTATCGAAGGAACGGTTGCCATAGGGCGCGCGGGCATTATCGCCCAGGTAGAGATAATCGTATTGCGGTAATTTGTCGACGATAGAGCGAAGCACAGTGAGGCCGCCATATCCGGAATCAAAAACGCCGATGGGTTGATTTGCTGGCATGTCACAAATGTACCGATTCGGCATCAGCCCGGAATCAGGGCAGGGCTCTCGCTTTGGTCAGCCAGTTTTTGGTATCCTCATGGTTGGGAATATATTCCAATGCCTTCTGCAGGTCCTGCACGGCATTGGACTTTTTCTTTTGTTCAAAATAGCATCGGCCACGGGCATAATGCAAAAAGAACAGCTCCGTCTTTTGTGAGGGCTGATAGTAGCTAACCAAACGGTTGAAATATCCTATAGCCTTATCATATTCCCTGATTTCGAATGCGAGCTGACCCATGTACTTGATAGTTTCCGCCACTTTGATCGCTTTCAATTTATCTGCCTGTTCATAATCGGCCAGGGCCTGCTGATACTTATTCTGTTGCCCCCTGGCTGCGCCGCGGTATTCATATACTTTTGCCAGACTGTCTTTCTGCTTCGCGTAAAGCTCTATGGAGCGGGTGAGTTCTGTTTCGGCCAGATTCCATTTTTGCTGCGCATAGTATGCATCAGCCAGGTAGCGGCTGGCCTCCGCGTTGCGGGGATTGTAAGACAGGCTTTTCAGCAGATCGTTTTGCGCCTGGGCATAATTGCGCCCCACTTGCATGATATTGCAAAACCCTTTTCGGAAATAGCAGATTGAGAAATAAGCGGAATCGGCTTCCATATTCTGATTGACCCGATTGTAGTAGAAGCCTGCCGTGCTGTACATTTTCTTCGCCCATTCCATATGCCCCAGTTCCATATTGGGTTCCGAAAAATTGGCATCGTACTCAATGGCAAAAAGAAAATCTGACTTGGCACGCAGGCTGTCTTTCATTTCGAGGTAGCACATACCCCGTGCATAGTGTAGGTCGGCCAGGTCGCCGGTATTTTGCCAGAACTGTTTGATAGCATTGTTGTAAGCAACAATGGCATCCTTATATTTTTTTGCCTTCTTCAACTCATCGGCATGTATGCGCACGGCCGGACTATAGTTGGGGTTATAGCGCAGGCTTTGGGTGAAATCGGCCTGGGCTTTGGAATTTTCTTTCATTTCCAATAGCGCCTTTCCGCGGAAATAATGCAGGGTGGCCAATGAGCTGGAATCGCCCCTGTACTCGCCAATAGCTTTGGTATAGTATTCCTGCGATTCCCTGTATCTTTTCAGATTAAGATTATTACCACCCAGCGCCCAGTACACTTTGCCAGCGTTGTATCCTGCCGACAATGCTTTCAAATGCTGTTGTTCGGATAAAGCATGATCATCCAACTTATAGATGGTTTGGCCAAGGGCATAGTAACGGGAGCCCATCACGTCATTCTTAAAATTATTCTTCAGCCCGTGTTGAATACATTTTTCATAATACCGGCGGGCATCGCTATAGCGGCCGGCATTAAAACTGGCGTCGGCGAGCAGGGTTACCGTGTTGTCGTCGGTACTATCCAGGTCATAGGATTGCTTCAGGCTGGTAGAAGCCGTTGTATAAAGCCGGTTGTCGAACTCACAGCGACCCTTCCAGTAATAGATTGATTTCAGATTTTTGGGATCATTCTTAAACAGGTTAGCTGCTTTTCCGTAATACTCCGCCGCACGGTAGAGGCTATCGCTTTGTTTGTACACAAAAGCCAGTTCCCAAACCGGATAGCCCCAGTTGGGACTGGCATTAATAGCCGCCTTTAGGTAACTGATGGCTTCGCGGTATTTCTCCAGCTTCCCTAAACCAAATCCAATGCGGTAATTGATGGTAGCCAGGTCTTTTTCGGCGTAGGTCTTATTTTGCAAAGCCAGCTTATAACCATTGATGGCACACTGGTATTCTTTTTCGTCAAAACATTTGTTGGCCTCGGCCAGGGTTTGGGCCTGGACGCTGTGAAAAACAGCCAGTAAAAGCAAGATGGATATGCCTCTTAAATAAAAAACTTTCATAGCCGATAGTTTGGGGCAAAGTACAAAAAACCGGCAGCTGCGAAATACCCTGGAGAGGGTAGAGGAGACGTATTACGTAATACGTAGCACGTAATACGTTCTTGAGGCGCGTGAGGCGTGAGTTTTCGGTTTAAGGTTTAGCGTTAAAAGTTGAATTGTTGACCTAAACCTTAAACCCTAAACCTTAAACCCTAAACTTTAATCCCTAAACTCCAAAACTCACGCCTCACGATTCTCGCCTCACGATTCACGCCTCACGATTCACGCCTCACGCTTCCTTTTCAAACTTAATCGCCCTATGGGAGGGATCGATATCCCAAAAACTGGTACCAATTATCTCTTTTACCACGGTAAGAATGAGCTCTGAAATATCGGCAGCGGTTTCCTCCGGAGCGAGAGGAAGTCCCCTTTCCGCAATTTTCTGGCCCTGGTCGTAATTAAGGTATCTCACGATTTCTCCATTTTCGGCCAGGAACAGGATGTACATGCCTACGGTTTCGCCTATTACAAAGAGTAATAATTTTCTGCCGATGGAATTGGGCCTCACCTTAATTGTTGTAAAATCAATCGATGTACCGAAAGTAACCAACGTTCCCGTTGCTGTTTCTGTAAAATAGACATCATTATCGCCCATCGAATAAGAAGAACTGGCTTCCTCAAAAACGGCATTTTCCTCTGCCAATTCCACCTCACCGATTTGTAGTTCACGGCAAAAGGAAATTTTGTCCTCGATCTTTTGATTAACTGCAATACCTAAGATATTAAGACCCATTTGTAAAATTGAATTTTATACTGGTGACTATTTACTAAAATATGCCCTAAAAGCGAGAAGAACGCAGGTATTCAGCAGCAAATACTTCTGGCTTTGATGAATCTGTGCGGTCGTATACCGCTCCTTGTGCTTTCCATAACTCTTCTAATGCTTGAAAATTTCGTTCTACGATCTCTTCAAAATTTGGGTCGTTTGCCATTCGGGCCAGGACAAGGCGTGTAATGTGGAAAAATGCCAGGTTTGGGAATCCACTAGGTTTAATCACGAAATCATCAAGCCTGTTAAACAAAAGATTCAAGCGGCTTAAATCTTTGTACTTTTCTACAAATGTTTGATAATACCCAAGATAAAATGCTTGTATATCAAATAGAATTGACTGTAGTTGTAATTCATCAGCAAAATCCTTATAAGGTCTTTCAGGTTCGAGTGGAAAAAGAATTCCCCCCGGACTAACACCGACTAAACAATTAGAAATCTCATACTTAGTCTTTCGAAGTGGAACATGTTTATCAATTTCTCTCAGTACCTGAACAACAGCTTGAATGCCAAATTCAAATCTATACACCAGTTTGAAATCATTATACTTCAGTAAGTAGCCATCTACCCCTTGGAATATCCCATCTTCTTCCCTCTGATAACAAAACAATAATTCATTACCTGGAATGACGTTAAATCCAATCCCGGTAAACTTAGGCTCCAACTCTTGCCCAATTTGATTCTTTATCATTTGATTCGTCAACATGCATATTTATATTAGTTCCAGCTATTATTTACTGGGTTGAATTGAAAAGTTTGCGAAACTCCGTTAACGGTGCCATCTCCAACAGTCTTTACCATTGCCTTTACCTGAAACACTGAGCCTTGAGGTATGGTATTACCGAGATAGGTCTTCGAGATATTTCGAAGCTCAAAATCGGACATTCCAGATTGCAAATCTAACAGAAATTTCTGCTGATTCTGTGTGAATGGAGCAGCATCACTCAGTTTCACTTCGTTGATAACAACGTCAAATTTCCCTGTGACTTCGTTCATCCTAATATAAACCTGATCTGCCACAAAATTGCTTCCATCTGAAGTTCTCATCTGAACCTGACCTAGCATTTGATAATCAGATAAGTCTATTCCTACCTTATTTGCTACAGCTGCTTTGGTTGCTGGGTCATTAACAATTCGTCTTTCAAATGCCTTTCCGTCTATGAATTTTTGCGGTTGTGTCTTTACCAGGTTGTTTATCGCTGGGTCAGACTGCATGTTCACTAAATCATTGGCATCGGCCGCTTTCAACACATCATCAGTTACTCCATCTATATCATATTCAGCTTTCCCGGAATAAAGTTTTTCACCATCCTTGGTAATTACAACAACCCTTTCTTCACCATTAACCACATTTTTAGTAAGTAATTTGTCGTTAGATATATTAGTAATAGTAGCGTTGTTCAAGTGGGCATTTCGGATTGCTTCTGCTACTTCGGCACCCGCTGTACCGTCAGGAACAAACTTTTGTACATCGGCTAACTCGTCCCCGGCTTTCTTAACTTTAGACTTCCCTGATGCTAAAGCGCTTAGACCGTGCAAAAAGATAGTGGCTGCTTGCAAAGTATGCCTGCCTCCCTGGTATTTTGCCCGGTCTCCACCAGCATTATAATTGTCAATACCAGTTACTGACTGCAACATATCTTTCGCTTTCTCCCAACTTAGTTCAGTCACCGCTTTTGATAAGTTATCAAAGGTTTCCCCAGGCCTCGACAATAATTCAGCACTTGTCTTTAGTAGCATTAGCCCACCCGCAATGTCCTCTATTGGTTGGTCTATTGCTCCAGCAGCTAAAGGCGGGATTCCAAATGGACTCTTATGGTAAGCCTGATTTTCAGGCAGAAGAGTTGTAGTACTTCTTCTGCCCCTATCCCAGACGGTCTCAGGCAGAGCCCCATTTTTAATTATTTGATAACCAACATCATACAAAGAAGCAATTTTCTCAAAGAAACCCATTTGGGTAATAAAGAATTTTTCGCCATTGGGAAGCAGATACTCCTCTTTTTCTGCAATTTTTCCAACTCCCCTCAAGTGCTCAACTTCATTGGCAATTATTTGACGCAATTCAGCTTCTGCGGCTGAGAGTATATTTTGAAACTTCTGATGTACTTGTCCCAGCCTGGTGCTATTTATTACTGCATTAAAGACCCACTTTCCGTTTACTATACATCCGGTAATTGCTACCTGCTCATCAGTGCTCGTAAGACCACTGCCATTATTGTTTAGCCTCGCCAAATCAGCATTTATTTGTGATGAAGACCTTGCGACTACTCCGCTTCTGTCAATCGAATAACCTGATACTGCCGTGGAGTTACAATCATGTAAATATATCTTTACATCAGTGCCAAGCCTGTCATTTAGGAACTCCTTCAATGCTGGCCCATATATTACAGCAAACTCAGAAATGGTCATCGTGTTATCGCCAGGTGCTGAATAATCTCCGGGACAAACCCTGATTTGAATTGATTCAGTAGGTGACTGTTCCGAAACAGGTGAATACTCAATAGAATAATTCACTTTGTCGTTAACATTTGCATCGGCTGGAATTGAAGAGGACTGATTCACTTCAACAAATTCTCTAACTATTTCACACTTGCCATCAGGACGTTTATTGACTCTAACGCGAACGGCTTTAATAATACCATCCTCATCAGGAACTGCATGGTCAGAAGGAGGAAAAGTATAGCGTTGTTCCTTTATGATCTTTTTTGTAACTGGGTCAAGTTTAAAATATCCTTCAAACTCAGGCTTTGGAACTATTATGGCCTGGTGCATCAAATATTCAGTCTGATATGCTACATATGTATCAAAGCCACCAGGGGAATTTGAATTCGGTAGGTCAAATGCATACATGGCTCCGTTGGGGAAGACGTTAATGTCAAAATTGGTGTAATACCTAACTTTTGCGCCACTTGGCAGTTTTATAGCGACACCTGCTGGCGTTATGTAAGTCCTATTACCATGAAAGTCTGCATCAACTAAATATGTCTCATTATTTAAAGGATCAACTGGCGGTTCTTCTATAATTGGTTCCCAACCAGTACCACCGCATGGATCCAGGCCATCTACGGGTCCTCTGGGTTGAATCTCAGGGTCGCCTACACAAGGATCCGGATTTGTCGGGTCTTCCCACGAACCTCCGCCAGCTCCACCACCGCTTCCATCATCTCCTCCGGAACCGGAACCAGGATCAGAACCATTCCATCCGCCATTATCATAACTCCAGAAGGTATAACACTGGGTATACGTTCCAAGCTCCACACAAGGCGGATTTACCACGTGTATACCTTCCATTTGAGGCTCATTATAAGTAGCCTGGCCTCTGCCAACAAGTACAGACTGTTTCTTCCACTGAATACAATAGGTAATATCCTCGCAGTGCTCCGTTGGAACCAAATATGTACTTTGTAATGAACTCCCGCCAGTCAGTGTTACCTTCACGTCTACACTATCAGGATCCATCCCTCTCTGTGAAATTCCCGAAAGCATGTCTGATGTGAAGAGGAACTTATCTTTCAGTCGAAATTCTTTAGTGCCAAATATTGAATTATCCAGAGATGCAAATAAATAAAACAAGCTATGTGCGTTTCTGGCAAGATCAGTTGAGTTAGATGGCTGAAAATACTTGTACTCCCAATCATATAGCATCCGAAAGCTTGTATCAACTCCTTGAATTTTCATTACAAGGATTGAGTTTACAAACATCTGAAATTCCCTTGCAAACGGAATATATACAATCGTTGAGTCAAGATAATTTTCCTCCGAACCACCTCTGCCTAAAGCACTGGAAGCCATATCGCTTCTATAAACTAAAGCCTTATTCCACCGAGGTGTGCCAAGAACTTTCTGATATTTATATGCAAAATCATACTTTGAATTTTCGCGCATTACAAACTGGCGCATTGCCAATACTGTTGGTTCAGTAGGTTCATACTTTTCAAAAAAATCTGTCAGGAGTTGTTGCCTATCATCTGGCCGTTCATTGGAGAACTCTATCTTTCGACAACTAATAATGGAAAGGCTTAATGCCAAAATGCAGAAAATCAAGATCGAGCAATAATTCTTCTTCATAAACAGATAAAGTAAATGGTTTGGTTGTTCAAAAAAAATAAAATCTAGTCAAAATTCAAATTTTTTTTGGCATTGCCAACAACATCATACTTAAATTCGAATAAACTTGTAGATTAATAAACGTTTATACTCAACATGAATCAAGGAAATTGCTTACAGCTTTTATTGCAGATTATTAAATTGTTACGAACGATATAATGTGATATATGGCTTGTTCGCCGCATCAATATTCCATGAATTCAAATATGGAATAAACCGGACTTCCATTATCTTTGAAACTTAGGAAGATTATACCCAGCCTTCTTATAAACCATTTGCATTGGTAGGAGGTCACAAAGAATCCGCAGTAGCGGGCGCTACAACTTGTATTAAGAGAAAAATCCTGCCATATCAAGAACTATTCATGACACAGGTCTCTGTCACTTCCTAACATCAGTTACCCCTTTATACTGTAATCATTCATCTGCGTCAATATCTGCGGTAATCCGCGGGAAATCTCACCTGAACTTTGAACAGGTTTAAAGTGTTGAAGCGTTTCAGGCATATAGCCGCAGACTCGTACGCAGATTTTCGCAGATTTTTTCCTGAAACCAATTTGCAATTCCCAACCTCCCGCTCATTTCTATTCCCTTCAACCTTAAACACGCCTGCCAACAACCCGCTCCGCCGCGGCGGAGCGGACTAACCACTCACGATTCATGCCTCACGATTCACGTGTCACCCACATCGGGTCGCTCTATCGGACGACCATGGTATATGTCGCCCGCCGCGGCGGCCTTATAGTAGTACTCACGGCTCACAATTCACGTTTCACGACTCAGGTGTCACGCGCCTCACATCCCGTAATCCCCACTCCCTACTCCCCACTCACTACTCACAAAAAAGCCCGGCATCGCTGCCGGGCTTCCTTGTATAGATCGTTTTATTAAGGGCGAGGTGCTCCCTGTTGTGGTGCGGGAGGTCGCTTCAGGTTTAGTTTCTTGATCACCGCATCGGTAATATTATCCGTATCAGGCATTACAATCAGGGCTTCGCGGGCCAGCACATGGCTATAGCCTTTTTCTTTTGATACAGCCCTTACTGCATCCATCACCTGGCGGTAGATGGGCGCCAGCAATTCCTGCTGCTTATTCTGAATGGCCTGGTCGCGGATCTGGTTCCAGTTGGTGATCTGGTAGATATAGCCGGGCAATTCCTTGGCTATTTCATCGCGTACCGACTTGGGGGTACGAACAGAATCCCGATATGCGCTGTCTTTAAACTGATAGTTTTCCAGCAACACATTGTATTCCACATCAATGGTATCTACCACAAAACGCTCTACCAGCGAATCAATTTTCGCAGTGGCGGGCATCAGGCCGATCACTTCTTCAAAATTCAGGTATGCGATCTTGGTTTGGGCCATCGACTGATTAGCTGCTACTACCAGGCAAACCGCAAATGCGAGTGCTTTCAATTTTTTCATGAGTTGTGTTCTTTTGGTGCCTTTCAGGCCTTTCGAATTTTTGATATTAAGAGTAGTTAGTTCGCTTTTTAGTTGCGTCTTTTGATTCTTTTAACATTCGTATCAATTGCGCACTCCCAGTTCTTTCAGGATATCATCGCTCTTATCCAGTTTGGGGTCGGCAAAGATAACGGTAATTCCTTCACTTTTGTCGAGCACAAAGTCGTAGCCCCGCTGGGTGGCGATCTTCTGTACCGCATTGTACACTTTATCCTGCACGGGCTTGATCAATTCCTGCCTTTTCTTAAACAGATCGCCCTCAAAACCAAAGCGTTGACGCTGCAAATCGCGCAATTCCTTTTCCAGTATAAAGAGCTGGTCCTGGCGCTTTTTCTTCAGCTCCTCACTCAGCATCACTTCCTCGGCATCGTATTCACGGTACATTTTATCGAGCGTGGCCTGCTTATTGTCGATTTCCTTTTGCCAGCCGGCCGCAATATCATCGAGTTGCTTTTGTGCGGTGCTGTATTCGGGCATTTTATCGAGGATATAGCGGGTATCGATGATGGCATAGCGCTGGGCTATGGCCATATTTCCCAACAAAATGCCCAAAACGGCCAGCAATACAATCTTTTTCATATATCTGAATTTTCAGGTTTAAATATAAGCTGCTTATTCCGGTTCAAATCCAAGCATGAAGGTAAAGCGGCTCGCATTCTTCAGGCCCTGGCCGGGTTGAATACGGTCGAAACCGATACCATAGTCGAAGCCAAGCAAACCAAACATGGGCAGGAAGAATCGCATACCCACACCCGCACTGCGGCGCAGGCGGAAGGGATTATAGTCGCGGAAATCGAACCAGCCATTGGCGGCTTCAAAGAAGGCCAGTCCATAGATGGTGCTACCCGGGTTGGTCACCAGCGGATAGCGCAACTCCAACTGGTACTTGTTGAATATGGTGAAGAAGCGACTGGCCTGTTGCTGATCGGGGTTGATGGTAGGATCCGATGTTTGATATACCGGGTAACCACGATGCGCGATAATGTCGTAGCCGAGCAAACCAAAGTTGTTGGTCAGGCCCGCATCACCCACCTGGAAGCGCTCAAAGGGCGAATAGTCGAGCTTGCGGTTGTAACGGCCCATGAAGCCGTACTTGGCTGCCAGCTTCAACACAAACTGCCGGTTCTTTTCCGCTCCCATCGGGCGGCCCAGGGGCACATACCATTCCGCATTGAAACGCCATTTATGGTATTCGGGATTCCGATAGGGATCATCCGAATTCACCAGGTCGGGATTGAAGAGCGAATAGGGCGGCGTAAACTGCACACTGGCCACCATATTACTACCACTGCGCGGGAAGATGGGGTCGAATACCGAAGAACGCTGCAGCGCAATCTTCATGCTGAAGTTGTTGGAAACACCATCATCGCTCACACCCTGAAATATACCATAGTTGCGGCGCTTGTATTGCGTAAAGTTGAGTGAATAAACGAGGCTGAAATAATCATCGGGCCATTTCAATTGCTTACCCAGCGATACCGAAAAGCCCTGCACTTTCAGATAATTGGTATCGGAACGGGCATTATCGAAACGACCGGTGAGGAAGTCGAAGGCATTCGAATACTTACTATTGTTATAGGCAATAGTAAAGGAATTACGCTTCTTACCACCCAGCCAGGGCTCAGTAAACGAGAAGTTGTAAGAACGGAAGGCACGGCCATTCGATTGTAAGCGAAGGCTAAGTTTCTGTCCATCGCCAGTAGGCAGCGGATCCCAGGCCGATTTTTTCCAGATATTCCTGATCGAAAAATTGTTGAAGGTAACACCCAGTGTACCGGTAAGGCCAATACCGCCACCCCAACCGGCAGAGAGCTCCAACTGGTCGGAGGATCTTTCTTCCACGGTCCAGTTGATATCCACCGTACCATCATCCGGGTTGGGTACCACACCGGGGTTAATGGTTTCCTGGTTAAAATATTGCAGGTTGCCCAGTTCTCGAATGGAGCGGATCAGTTGCGAGCGGTTAAACAGGTCGCCCGGTACCGTACGCAATTCGCGTCGGATCACATGGTCCTTGGTTCGCTCGTTGCCCGATATGGTTACGTTTTTGATACGTGCCTGCGGACCTTCGGTAATGCGGATCTCGTGATCGATGGTATCGTTGTACACGGCCGTTTCCACGGGCTCCACCCGGAAGAAGAGATAACCATCATCCTGGTAGAAGGCAGAAATATCACCCCCATCCTGCGACATTTCCTTACCGAGTCGGCGGTTCAGGATGTCCACATTATAGATATCGCCTTTTTGGATTCCCAACACCACATTCAACAGTGAATCGGAGAATTTGGCATTCCCCTTCCAGGTAATATTGCCAAAATAGTATTTACGTCCTTCGTCTACCTTAATATCTACATAGAGGCGGGCATCGGCTGTATCCATCACGATGGTGTCTTCCACAATACGGGCATCGCGGTAGCCTAATGAATTGTAATATTGCAGCAGCTTCTGCTTGTCTTCATCGTACTTCTTGGGATTGAATTTGGCGGAGCTGAAGAGCTTGAGTCGGATATAGGGATCGAGTAGTTGTTTGGTCTTGGTGAGCGACAGGAAGCCCCAGTCATTCACGTATTCCTTAAAGCTCATGTGGTCGCTGCTTCCATAGGTGCTTTTATACTGGTTGGGGAACAGCGTGAGCTTGCTCATTTCCTTTGTTCCTTTCAGTTGTTTCTTCAGCTTCAGACCATTCACGGTTTCGTTGCCATAGAAATTCACTTCGTCGATCTTCACTTTCTTTCCCTTGTTCACATAGATGTTCATCACATTCGAGTTGGGGATAGAAGGATCGGGGCGCTCAATGATATTGACCGTCATGTTTTGAAATCCCTTTTCCTTATAAAAGGAATTGGTGATCTCCACCACATTACGGCGCATGTTTTCGGTAATGATGGTACCCTTGGTGAGGCCAATCTTGCCCGCCAGTTCTTCCGCATCTGCTTTCTTGATTCCAAAAAACTTGAAAGAGCCCAGTCGCGGCCTTTCTTCCACACTCACCTCAAAATCGACACGGTTACCCTGTATGCGAGTGGCATAGATCTGCACATCGCCAAACAGTTTTTGACGCCACATATTGTTGATGGCACGGGAGAAAATATCGGTGCCGGGGTGAACAAATTTTTGTCCTGGCTGTAATCCGGATATAGAAAGTACGATGGCAGAGTCGAGATAGCGAACACCGGTTACACTCACTTCGCCAATAACGTACTCGCGGGGCTGGGTAGAATTTTCCCATTCAATCAGGCGGGGGTCAACCGAAGTAGGTTTGGTGGTATCCGGATCCTGTGCCTGTGCGGTCAGCATCACTGTCATCAGCAAAGTCACCAGAGCAGTTGCCCGGAATAGAATTCGTCGCATGGTTTGTTGTTCAAGTCAGTCAAATCCCGCCCTTAGCGGTTCACAATTAGTTAATTAGCTTATGAATACCGGCTTTGCCGACAAGGCGGTCGAGCCGGCAAATTAACGGTAAATATCGAAATCCTTTGTTAAAACCCTGTATCAGGGGCTGGCTGAACCGGCCCCTGATACAGGGTTTTATTTATTTAATGTTCCGTGGGACTGAGTTGGTCACTTGTCTTACCGAAACGGCGTTCACGGTTTTGATAATCCAGGATGGCTTCGTACAGGTTTTCCTTTCTGAAATCGGGCCAGCGTACCTGCGTAAAGTAGAGTTCCGCATAAGCCAACTGATAGAGGAGGAAATTACTGATGCGGTATTCACCGCTGGTGCGTATCATCAGTTCCGGATCAGGAAAATTACTGGTAGCCAGGTAGCGTTGCAGGGTACTCTGATCTATTTCTTCCACACCCATTCGCCCCTCCTTTACCTCATAAGCGATGCTTTTTACGGCATTCAGCAACTCCCAACGCCCGCTATAGCTCAGGGCCATAATCAGGTTGAGACCCGTATTCCTGCTGGTAAAGTCAAGCGCTTCCTGCAATTCCTGCTTCGCGTAATCGGGCAGCATGTTCATGTCGCCAATAACATGCAGCTTAATATTATTCTTATGCAGGCTCTCCACTTCCTGCCGAATGGTATTCACCAGCAATTCCATCAAACCCACCACTTCATATTCAGGCCGGTCCCAGTTCTCGGTTGAAAATGCATAGAGCGTTAAATAACCCACTTCTAATTCAGCACAACCTTCCACAATATTCCGCACGCTCTCCACGCCATGAAAATGGCCATAGAGCCGGTCCTGCCCCTGGTCTTTTGCCCAACGACCATTACCATCCATGATGATGGCAATATGCCGGGGAAGCCGGTCCTTGTCTATCTTTTCCAACAATGAAGCCATAGAAGCTTTATCCCATGCGGGTTTTACAGGGGAGCAAAGGTATTTGTTTTGATGCAAACCGGCTTGAAATAAGTTGTAAGTTATAAGTGGTAAGTTTTAAGTGCCAGGGATGCAGCAGGTCGGGTAAGATGCTGATGAGTATAAGAGTATGCCGCTGATTTTGAATAAAATAGATAGCCGTGAGGTCACAACTTCAGTTTAACCCATAACTACCCGACTACTGTTTCACTTAAAACTTACAACTTATAACTTACAACTTAAAACCACCCATCAATTCGCTGTCGGGCACCTGTACGACTGCAGGTTAAAGGTTACATGAAACATCGCCGTTACAAACTGGTCTTTCTGGCGGCTATTGCCCCGCTGGCGGCCGGCAAGCCCAATAGGTTCGCCCACCTCATAGCTTCGGTCGTGGAGCAGAAATGCGGCGGAGGGTGATCCATCGGCGTTGGTAGGAAACACAGAAGGATCCACATAGGTCTTGCTCACATCATCCAGATAATCGGTATTGGTGAATCGATGCAATACTTCAAAGCCAATATTGATCCGTTCATTCAGGGCATACTTAATTCCCACACCTATAGGAAAGCTGACGCCCATGCTGCTATATTGTTTGCGGTCGGGATAGAGGCTGCTGCCCTGCCCTTCCGTGCCCAGTTGGCGCAGGTAAATTTTTTCGTTGTTGAGATAAGCAAAAGGATCATAGCTAAAGATACCGGCACCCAGGGTTACATAGGGCGTGAAATGGTAACCGGGTTCACCTGGCATAAAGCGGAAGAAATTGAAATCGCCCTGCAGGGAAAGCTCCCAAACATTGCTGTTGAAGCTAAGGTTGCGGCGACGCATGTATTCGTTGTGATCGTTGTAGATATCCGAATAACCAACACGGGCAAAGCTGGCGCCGATACGGCCGGAAACATAATTGTTAAAATTCTTTCGGAAAAAGACGGTAGCCGCCATTTTAGGACGGTTGAGGGATGCGGTGGTGTTGAGATCGCCAAAATAATGAGCGGCGCCCAGGCCTATACCAAATTCCCCTTCCTGCACAATGGCATCCTGAGCCTTAACGGATTGTGCGCTCAAAACAGCAACAGCCAGGCCCAGTGCGAGGCCAGAGATCCTTTTCATCATAACCAGAATTCTAATGTCCAAATAAATAGAACGGCAAAATAGCAATTTTCTTTTATCGGCCTACCGTTAATTTCGTTTGTCGACCCCCCAGGTGAGCTTGCTGTGAAGGGTTTGTAAAAAGCTGTTTTCGCTGATACGCAGCAGGCTGATGCAGAAGTTTTCTTTACGCACGGCGAGGGATACATTCTTTCCGGCCATCTCCCTGCGCGAGTCGAGCGCGCAAATGATGTCGCCCGTGCGACTTTCTACTTCAAAAGAAATGACATTATCGTCGGGAACAACAATGGGTCGCACATTGAGGTGATGGGGCGCCACGGGGGTAATAACAAAACTTCCCGTATCGGGAAACAGAATGGGACCGCCACAGCTCAGCGAATAGCCGGTTGATCCGGTGGGGGTGGCTACTATCAGTCCATCAGCCCAATAGGTATTCAGAAATTCGCCATTGATATAGGTATGGATTTTTATCATGGAAGCGATATCGCGCTTGTGGATGGCAAATTCGTTGAGGCCGTAAGGTATTTCGCCAAACAGGGGCAGGTCCGATTCAAGGTGAATCAGGGTTCGCTTATCCACTACATAGCTGCGGCGGGCCATGGCCTGCACCGCTTCGCGCACATCCTCCTTACCAATGCTGGCCAAAAAGCCCAAACGGCCAAAATTGATGCCCATGATGGGTATACCCTTGTCGCGGGCCAGTGTAACGGTATCGAGCAATGTGCCATCGCCCCCAAGGCTCACAATAAACTCCACTTCGCCATTAAGGTCAGCCGATTTTTCAAACAAACCCGTATTGGCGGGCAGGCGTACTGTATGCCTGATCTGTTCATAATAATCCCTGAACAATACCGGCTCCATCTCCTGCTTTTCCAATTCATCAAAAAAGATCTGCAAATCCTGTTGCTGTCCTTCATCTATTACCCGGCCGTATATGGCGATTTTCATTTGTTGATTTGTTGAATTGTTGAATCGTTGAACTGTTGGAAGTTTTAAGTTTTAGGTTTTGAGCTGGGAGCGTGATGCATAAGATTTGCCCTTGCGAATCCAATACTCACGATTCACGATTCACGATTCACGATTCACGATTCAGGCCCCCACTTATTACTTACAACTTACAACTCAAAACAATGTTTTCCTGTGCAAAAACAATCCATTCTGCCCAAGCTGATTAAACGACCATTCGAATTTAAAGGTAAAGTCGTAAATCGTCACGATATCTATACCGATCCCGGTAGAATAGAGCATGCGGTTGGCCAGGATGTTTTCGCCGGGGAATTTGTTGTAAATGTAACCGGCATTACCATACACCCTGGTGTAGATGTTGAAGGGAATTTTTTGGGGAGCCAGCTTTCGGGTGCCGGGTATACCCACTTTAAAGCCAAAAAGTTTGCGGCCCAGGGCGGCTTTCACGTAGCCACCGGCCATACCATCCACTACATAGTATTCGTAGCCCTGCATAAACACATCGGAATAGCCCAGGAGCCGACGATTATAATATGGTTGGTTAAAGGGCAGTTTGATGGTGCCAAAAGCATTCACACTCGCAAAGGTTTTGGCGCCCAGTGGCCAGTTGCCGGAACCTTTTACCGTTAGTTGCCAAAGATTCATGGCTTTGCTGAAGCCGCGCTTGTTGAGCATGATCTCTGCCGCATAGCCACGTGTGGGATAGGGAATATAGTCGAGATTATAATACGACATTCCGTAATAAAACTCCGGATAAGCTACCCTTTTGCGTTGTTGTGCGAAATAATAAGGATTCAGGGTTACCACTGTATCGGCTACTTCCTCGCGGCCATAGGCGATTCCGAAGCGGTGCTTGGTCCAGATTTTAGGCCGGTAGATCAGTTCGGCATAGGCCGTGGTGAAATTGCGCAGGTAATCGCCATCCTTTAGAAATGCCTGTTTATCGTCGATGGTATTGTAATTAATCTCACGGTTCTTGCCCATGCTAAGGCCCAGGTTAAGGCCCCATTTCATCTTCTTGTCGATATATGGCCGGTCATAATTGAGTGCGAGCTGCCGCGTATACCCATGTATGAGCCATACCCGCAATTTATCGTTGCGGCCGGTAGTATTGTTGTGCAGCATCTTGAGCCCATAGTTCACACGGTCGAAACTCGCATTTTGCTCTACCAGCCACTGGTTGAGGTTGCGATCTACGGGTTTGAAATAAGGTACGGGCCAGATATACCATCTTTCCTTCACCGTAATCAGAATATCCACATTATATCCGCTGAAGCTTTTCAGGGTTACCACCACTTCATGAAAAAGAGCGGTATTCATCAATTGCTGACGCGAGCCTTCAAAACGGCGGACCAGGTCCTGCAGCAGCATGGCATCGCCGGTTTTGAAAAACAGTTCACGGAGAATTATACTGGTTTTGGTACGTTTGTTGCCCTCCACTACAATGTCGCGTACAACAAACAGCTTATCGTCTGGTGCCGGGGGAATGGGTTTGGAATAGTCGATAAATTCGGGGGCTTCTTCGCGGGAGTTCTTGCCATTAGTCGACTGGCCGCACAGTTGCTGGCAGCAGGCAATCGCTATCATGAGCCAAATACCATATTTCAGTTCTCTCTGCATCCCCGGTTCACATTCCACTGCCACGACCTGAATTTAGATTCGAAGATAATTCATCAGGTTTTCGTAGTTATCACGCAGCTCGTTGGTATAGATCTCTTCGCCAAAATAATACTTCACGTTATACTCGTAGCGCTGGAATGTAGCTACAATATCGGAAACTTCCGGCTTATTCACACGTATGGTCACTTGCATAATACCGGTTTCGGGGTCATTGGTGGTATTCAATTGCGTGATTTGAGCGTCATTGGTTTCCACCAGTTTGCTTATCTCGTTGAAAGAGTACTGGTTACTATCCATTTCGAGTACAATCAGGGCTCCGGGTGCATTCAGGCTCATAAAGCCGGCGGCCTGCTTCAGCAAATCGGCATAGGTAATGGCTCCGATAAACTTGTTTTCATTATCAGTAATAGGCACCACGCTCAAATCATTTTCCGCGGCCAGTTGAAAGGCTTTGAGAAAATGGTCGCTCATTTTCACCGACAGATTGCCCAGGGTGGGTAATAGTTCGGCAACAGTACCATTCGCATCTTCAGCCTGCAGTAGTTCATCTTCGCTCAATAAACCCAGAAACAGCTCATTGTCAGACACTGGCAAATGAGTTACCTGGTTATCGCTCATGAGCTGCATGGCCTGGTCGATGGTATCATCCGGGCGCAGACAGGGAAGCGCTTGGGTTTGTAAGTCTCCTGTTAGCATGGATCGCGGCTCCTTTAAGGGTTGTGGTACTAAGACCTCAACGATCATGCAACTGTTGCAGGCTCATTGAGTTTTTTCAAAAATTTGTGAAGGATCACGTTGAATTCATCCGGAACCTCCATCATGGGGGCGTGGCCGCATTTGTCAATAAAGTGCAATTCGCTATTCGGGATCAGTTTGTGAAACTCTTCGGCTACAAATGGCGGCGTAATGCTGTCGTTGCGACCCCAGATCAATAACGTTGGATGCTTGATCTGGTTGAGTTCCTCCCCAAGATTATTGCGAATGGCGCTCTTGGCCAGGGCAATGATCTTTATGACTTTCAGGCGGTTATTGGTAATGGAAAACACTTCATCCACCAATTCCTTGGTCGCCATGCGGGGATCATAGAAGGTGAGCTCGGTCTTTTTGCGGATATATTCATAATCGCCCCGCTTGGGATAGGAATCGCCCATGCCATTTTCAAACAAACCCGAACTTCCGGTGAGAATGATCGATTTGATGCATTCGGGCTGATTCTTCAAAACATAAACGAGGCCCACATGCCCTCCCAGGGAATTGCCCAGCAGGTGCACATTCTGGTAGCCTCTTGATTCAATAAACTTGTGAACGAATTTGGCCAGGCCGCCCACCGAAGTGTGGAGCAGGTCCATATCGAGCAGGGGCAGCATGGGTACCACTACTTTGTTGTGATGTTTGAAATAGCTGATCAGCGGCTCAAAATTGCTCAGCGCGCCAAACAGGCCATGCAGCAACACAAGGGGCTCCCCTTCGCCTTCTTCAATAAATCTGAACTTGTTATCCTGTTTAATCTCGTAGGTCATCTTCCCCTCACAATTAATTTTTGCTAAAATAGTCGTTTTGCCGCAATTTATTTTTTTACGGCTTACCCCGCATGCTAATTGATACAAAGATAACAGGCTGATGCCCACTTGGAAATGGACCGATTCCCTGCAGCCTTGCAGGCCAGCCATGCAGTTCCAATTTACAAAAAAGATGCGGAGTTTCCAGCTTTTGTACCAAAGAAGTGAAGAGATAGTACGGGAAACTAAACAGCCGTCTTCATCCATATGGCCATTCAGGTGCCAACCGTTGGTTCCATCTTATCGGCCACAGCACCAAAAAACGAGCTGAGCTCGCTAAACATATCTTTGAAAAAGGGTAGTACTTCACCAAAACCGCCCACCACACGCGGCCCCCAGGGAGCCACCCAATGATAGGTCAGCGATTTTTCCTGGGTAGCAGGCATTATCAAATCCAACTCGGTAGCATAAAACAGCAATACGCTAAATACGATCAGTATGATGGCGGTATAAAGGGCCATGCCACCAATTCGGTTGAGCCAGCCCATCATCCCCAATTCCACCGTTCGTTCAATGATATTGGCACCCAGCCTCACCAGCAATACCACCACCAGAAATACCAGGGCAAAGGAAATAACCGGGAGCCATTGCACGGAAATCTTCACATTATCGCCCAACCAGCCCGCTACCAGTGCAGAAAGTTTGATGGCGGCGGCCAGTCCGATCAACAGCGCGATAAAGGAGAACACACCCACGATGAGCCCCCTGCGAAACCCTTTGATGAGTGCAAATACGATTGCTATTACTAAAATGACATCGAGGAACATGGCGCTGATCTTGTATATAGATGGAAACGAAATGGCTGGCTGCCTCGTATGACCGATCAGCTATTTAACAAGTCCTTCACCGTAGCCGCAATGGCTTTACCGTCGGCCCTGCCGGCCAGTTGCTTGCTCGCCACACCCATCACTTTGCCAAAATCAGCCGGAGCCGCAGCGCCAACGGAACTGATGATCCCCTGCAGTTCGGCCTTTAATTCCTCTGGCGATAATTGTTGGGGCAAAAACTTTTCAATCACCTCCAGTTCTTCCTGCTCTTTGGCCGCGAGGTCGGGGCGGTTCTGCTGCTGAAAAATCTCCAGCGAATCGCGGCGCTGCTTCACGAGCTTTTGCAACAATTTCATTTCATCGTCCTGGCTAAGGTCACCCTTTGCACCCTCCGATGTTTTGGCCAGCAATATAGCAGCTTTGATAGCACGCAAACTGCGCAAAGCGGCTTCGTCCTTGGCCAGCATGGCGGTTTTGAGGGAAGACATGATTTTTTGTTCAAGCGACATGGGGGAGGGAAGTTTTAAGTTTTAGGTTTTAAGTTTTAAGTTATGGGTTTTTGTTTAAGGTTTAGGGTTTAAAGTTTAAAGTTTAAGTGGGGAGTTGGAAACACGATGCCAATTTGCTACTACCTACTTCTTTGTCAGGCCCTAAAAAAAAGTTGACACTTTCTACATTAATCACTTATCTGCGCTTATCTGCGGGAATTGCTTCAGCACTTTATTCAGCTTCATAGTTCAGGAGAGTTTTCCCGCAGATTGGCGCAGATTTATCCGCAGATTTTCGCTGATACTATTTATTAACAGCTTACTTCTTCCTACTTACCACTTCCTACTTACCACTTCCTACTTACCACTTCCTACTTACCACTTCCTACTTACCACTTCCTACTTACTACTCACAACTTACTACTTAGGACTTCCCACTCTGCTTCGCCCTGAACTTTTCCATAAACTCCCTGGCGAACTTTTTCATATCCTCCACCATATCCTGATGCTGGGTGGCGCGGCCATAGGTATCGGCCATGGTCATCAGAGTTTGATAGAAGAAATCGGCCATCTCATCCACCTTCATATCCTTGGTCCAAAGGTCGATGCGGAGGGCGGTTCTTTCCGAGGGTTCCCAAAAAGAAAGCATCATGGCGCGGGCCTGTTGCACCTCATCATTACCGGTGCTGGATGCTTTCCAGCCAATTCCTTCGGGAATATGGTTTTCATCGGTCTTTACATCTATGCTGATATTCGATTGGGGCATCTTCATTGATTTAGACTGCAAAAGTAAAATTATGAACGGGCAATGCAGAATTAAAAAAGGATTAATTAGTCGCTGTAAAGCGAAAGGTTTCGCGGGCCAGGTTTTCGAGGCTGAGCTTTCGGTACAGTCGCTGTGCACTTACGCGCAGGTGACCCACCAGTTCTTCCTCCTTATACACCCGCATCATGCATTCGGCGATGGCCATTTTTTCGCCACTATGCGCATAAAGCGGCGCTTCGCCCAACCAGTCGGCCCTTGGCGATTTTTCCGGAAGAATGAGTGCTACTCCCTGCGACAGGGCCAGGCTCAGCAGGGACACCGGCAGATCCTGGCCGCTCCCCTGTACCAGAGCATAGCAAAGTACCAAAGCGGTTAGTTTTTCGGGCTCCGAAGCTTCCAGCAAAATCACATCATCCCGGTATTTATAGGCGGCCAGCGCCAGTTTCAGCTCCTTGTAGTCCGCATGGCGGTCGCCTATCAGCATCAACTTCCAATCGCTCTGCTGTCTTTTCTTGAAAAGGGAAAACGACTTCATCAGGTTCAGGGTATCAACCGGGTATTCCCCTGCCACAAAACTGGCAAAAAAGGGTCGTCCGCCGGTGAGGTAGTCGATATCGTAGCGGGACGATTCATTGTTGCCGGAAGCATTGCTGCTGACGGCAACAGGCGGCACCATCATCCATTCGCTGCGATCGACGAGCTTTGCGTGCTTATCCAGCAGGTTCCAGCCCGCTTCGTTGAGCCATCCGCCCTTTGCGTGGCGTAGCATCGCCGGCAACTGCCGACGATATCGCCAGCGCGACAGTATATTCTGTTCCAGGAAATGGCGGCCGGCACTGCGAAGCAGCCAACAACGCTGCGCAATAGGCAGGCCCGGCTCGGCATAGCCATGCACAGGCACCAACCAGTCGGGCGCATTATTTTTCAACGCTGCAGGCAGCGCTTTGCGATACCAGTGCCGAAGCAGCCCATAACGAGCAGGCAGAGGCGGCGCCTGCATCCGGCGAATATTGGGCAGTTCGGGTGCTTCCTCTCCGGGCTGCAGCAGCCAGGTAAACGCCACATCCGGAAAGCTGAGGGCCCATTGCCGATAAAGGCCAGCCAGGTTGGCCTCAATCGGCAACTCAATGCGTGAGGCAGATCGGGCATCAATCAAAATATGCATGCGCAGCAAAGTTAATGGCTGCAGGGGCTTGACGCGGCAAATTCCAGAATCGTAAATTCCCGAAGCGGCTTTCGTATTTTCTCGCTACCGCATTCGTATATACCACAATTAGCAGCGTGCCTTTACCTGTCTGTTACTCGTATTTTTTCCCGTAGTGATACCCCGCCGGTTTCACAGAATACGGCGCAAAAAAACACGAACTAGTACAATTGTATGCCCAGCCATGCCGGGCTACCTTTATAATAGTTTTTAAGAGTAATCCAATAATCCGTACTTACCAAAACCGGTGGCCTATGAAAGCTATTTACACCGCCCTTAGAGTCCTGTTGCCCCTGATTTTCACTGTGATGCTAAGCGATAAACTGAGTGCGCAGTGCCCCGACGGTCATCCCGGAGGAACCACCGCATTCGATACTACCATTGCATTCGGAACCGGCATCACGAATACCCCCGTAAAATTTCCGCAATTTGATCCCAGCTTCGGCATGGTAACCTGTGTGCGACTTTGTGTAACCATTACGGGAATTGTGGACACATTGGCGATCGAAAACTTTTCAAACGCGCCTCAAACGGCATCGTTCACTTATATCCGGACAGACGAAATTTCGGGACCCGGCCTCTCCACGCCTCTTTCAAATTCCATCACGCAAAACTATGGCCCCTACAACCTGGCGGCTACGGATGGCGTAATGAATTCAGGGCCCGACCGCATTGCGTTTGGCAAAGACACGGTGTTGAACGATGATATTTGCCGTACGATCAGCGATTCGGCCACTATCGCCCAGTTTTATGGTCTGGATAGTGTGACCTATAACTACGAAATCAATGTATCGGCCAATGCATCCGTAACAGGTGGTAATGCATCTACCCTGGTACTCACTTCAGCCTTCGTAAATTTCCGATTTGAATATTGTACCTGTCCGCCGGCTGTTCTTCCGCTGAATGTTAAAATTTTTAACGTTTCAAAGATTACAGATACACGTGCTGAACTGAAGTGGACCGGCTATGATGACCCTTTTGCCAACTATCACTATGAGCCTGAAGTGAGTAGGGATAGCCGAAATTTTACAAGTATTTCTGTTGTTGAAAAAAACACGAACAGTACGGAGGCTTATCGTGTTATATATGATGTGCCCAATGGAGAACAGGGAGTTTATTATTTCCGGATCAAGCAGGTGTATAGCAATGGGTATGTTCGCTATAGTAATATTAAGCAGGTAAATCTGCAAAGTTCCGCAAGCACAAAATTTTCTGTGTATCCGAATCCCTCGAATGGGCTAATTGGTATCAAATTTGATAATAGTGTACAAGGGAAGTTCAATATCCAAATTTTTAACCCGCAGGGGCAATTGGTCGTGCAAAAAGATATTGTGGCAGCAGGTGAGTCCCCGGTTCAGGTCGCTAATTTACCAACAGGTGTGTACTGGTTAAGGCTGACCGATAAACAGACGCAAACAATCAGCGTCGCTCAAATCTTAATTAAATGACCTCTTAGGTGGAAGAGGATGGTGGCTTGTAAAAGGGGCCTTGGTTCGGGGCCCCTTTCTTTTTGCCCATACGGCTGGTTGCTTGCCCCTATTAAGTTATTTCCTACATTTGTCCTTTCACTCTTAGCATTTTATGGAATATAATACTACGCGTAACCACCTCATCATGCGCGAATACGGACGACACGTGCAGCGGATGATCGAGCACCTGCTCAGCATTGAGGACAAGGAAAGAAGAGAGCGCAACGCACAGGTTGTGATTGAGTTGATGGGGTTTTTGAACCCTCACTTAAAAAATGTGGAAGATTTTCGCCACAAACTCTGGGATCATCTTTTCCTCATTTCCAATTTTAAACTGGATGTTGAATCGCCCTATCCCATACCTACCCGCGAATCGTTGAGCGAGAGACCCAAGCCCCTTCCTTATCCCAAACGGTATCCCAGGTTTTCGCACCTGGGCAAGAACCTGGAAGTAGTGTTGGATAAAGCACTGAAAGAAGAGAACCCGGAGAAAAGGGCCGGCTTCGCCAATGCAGTTGCTTATTATATGAAGTTGGCTTATAACAACTGGCATAAGGAAACGGTACACGACGATGCCATTCAAAGCGAACTCACCAGCATTACCGATGGCCAGCTCACTTTTACCAATACGCCTTTTGTAAAAGCATTCCGGCAGCAGGACAATCGCGAGCGCAGTGGTGGCTATGGCAAGCAGCGCGGCAAATTCCAGCACCGCAACGGTGGTGGTGGTGGCGGTGGTCGCCGCAACGACAACAGGGGCGGCAATTTCAAGAAGAAACGCTACTGATCCGGCCACAATCTCCAAATAGTTCCCATGAGCAGCTTCGTTGTTAGAGGGGGCAAACCCCTATCAGGTACCATCATTCCCCAGGGCGCGAAAAACGAAGCGCTTCAAATTATCAGCGCCGTTTTGCTGACGGCTGAGCCCGTTGTTGTTACCAACATCCCCGACATACTGGATGTGAACCTGCTTATTGAGCTGCTGCAGGAAATGAATGTGAAAGTGCAGCGGCCCAGCCGCGATACCTGTATTTTTCAGGCCGATGAAGTGGATGTGGATTATCTCCATAGTGAAGATTATCGCCTGAAGAGCGGCCGGCTGCGCGGCTCGGTCATGCTGGCCGGCCCTATGTTATCCCGCTTTCGCCGTGCTTTTATTCCCAAACCCGGCGGCGATAAGATCGGCCGGCGTCGCCTCGATACGCATATCATTGGCTTTGAAAAACTGGGAGCCCGCTTCGATTACAATGCGGAAGATGGATTTTTCCACCTTAGCGCACCCGATCTAAAGGGCGCCCATTTGTTGCTCGATGAACCATCCGTTACCGGCACCGCCAATATGGTGATGGCAGCCGTACTCGCCAACGGTACCACCAGTATCTACAACGCCGCCTGTGAACCTTATGTGCAACAACTCTGCCGCATGCTCAACCGCATGGGCGCCCGCATTTCCGGTATAGGCAGTAACCTGATTACTATTGAAGGCGTTGATCAACTCCATGGCACCGAGCACCGCATGCTGCCCGATATGATTGAAGTAGGATCCTTTATTGGCCTCGCCGCCATGACGCAAAGCGATGTACTGATCAAGGGCGCGGGAGTGGAACACCTGGGCATCATCCCCGAAAAATTCCGGCAACTCGGCATCCAGCTTACTATCGAAAACGACAATATCCATATCCCCGCACAGGAGATCTATGAAGTGCAGCGCTACCTCGACGGGGGCGTACTCAGCATTTATGATCATCCCTGGCCGGGCTTTACGCCCGATCTGCTCAGTATTGTGCTGGTAACGGCCATACAGGCCAGGGGCAGCGTGCTGATCCATCAAAAAATGTTTGAAAGCCGGCTTTTCTTTGTAGATAAGCTGATCGATATGGGCGCGCAGATCATACTCTGCGATCCTCACCGCGCAGTAGTGATTGGCCTGGAGCGCGCGCAAAAATTGCGCGGCATCACCATGAGCAGTCCCGACATACGTGCGGGTGTATCGCTCCTGATAGCCGCCCTCAGCGCAGAAGGGCAAAGTGTGATTCAGAATATAGAACAAATAGACCGGGGATACCAGTATATTGATGAGAGGCTTCGGGCGCTGGGAGCGGAGATCGTGAGGCGTGAGGCGTGAGACGTGAGACGTGAGACGTGAGGCGTGAGACGTGAGGCGTGAGGCGTGAGACGTGAGACGTGAGACGTGAGGCGTGAGGCGTGAGGCGTGAGACGTGAAGCGTGAGGCGTGAGCCCGACCGCGCCGAAGGTGCGGGTCATCGGTAGAAATCGTTCGACGAGAAAACGGCCGCGCCGAAGGTGCGGGTCATCGGTAGCGTGAATCGTGAGACGTGAAAACGACCGCGCCGAAGGTGCGGGTCATCGGTAGAAATCGTTCGACGAGAAAACGGCCGCGCCGAAGGTGCGGGTCATCGGTAGCGTGAATCGTGAGACGTGAAAACGACCGCGCCGAAGGTGCGGGTCATCGGTAGAAATCGTTCGACGAGAAAACGGCCGCGCCGAAGGTGCGGGTCATCGGTAGCGTGAATCGTGAGACGTGAAAACGTCC
>CAYMZZ010000015.1:110196-112394 GCA_964395095.1 uncultured Citrobacter sp. | reverse complement strand
CCTCGCTTCCGAAGGATAAACGCAAAAAGTCTACTTTTACCGGACAACAGTGATTCCCAAATCCCCAAATTTCTCACCCCATCTTCACGCTGTAGACCGTTTTTTGCCAATACACATACGATACCAATAGCAATGCGAGAAATACCAGCGGCATCAGGATGGCATTGACCGGATCACCGGCGCTTGCATGCGCGATGGAGGCGGATACAAAGGTGACGAGGAACCCGAAGTAAGCAAACTGCCTGCCCCATTGCGGTGTTATGGGCAACAACAGTGCGATGGCTCCCAGCATTTTGGCAATGGCCAGCTCTATACGGAAACTATCCGAAAAGCCCAGGTGCTGAAATCCCAGCTTCATTTCATCGGCGGTAAGGTAGGCATAGGCGCTGAAAAGCATCATGCCCGCAACAATGGACGTACTAACCCAATAGATGATCTTGTCTTTTTTCATGGTATGTGTGTTATTTATGAGAACACAAAATTCAGTACCTTTACTTACTTTTTGATAGTACTATACTTCTGTATAGCACTATACTCAATGATAGCACTATGAGTTTGAAGAAGAAAAGCCCGGAAGCCTGCACCCAATCGCTGCGTGCGGTGAGTGATGCACTCTATGTATTGAACGGTAAGTGGAAGTTACCCATACTCGTATCGCTATCCTTTGGTCCGCGACGATTTACCGAAATTCGACGGGAGATACCGAAGATTACCGACCGTATGTTGTCGAAGGAATTGCGGGAGCTGGAAGCCAATTTGCTGGTGAAGCGAACCGTGTATGATACCTTTCCGGTAACGGTGGAGTATAGTCGTACCGAATATGGAGCAACCCTGGATGAAGTGATTGAAGCCCTGCATCGCTGGGGCCAGCAGCATCGCCGGAAGATAGTGGGGAAATAGCTGAGCAACCTTTCAACTATGAAATATATACTCATCCTCGCCCTGTCACAAGGACTATTATCCGCCTGCCAGTCTTCCTCGGCTGATCGTCAGTTGCAGCAAAAGCTGGCCGACCTGGAATACCGCGTGAGTTGGCTGGAGAAGCAACTGGCCGAAAAGCAGCCAGCGGATTCGCTGCTCCCCGGTAGCTATGGGTCCTCTGCAGGCCAGCGATCGGAAGGACAGTATAATGGCAGCACCAAAAGTTATTATAGTGCCCGCTGCCAGGCACCCACCAAAAAAGGAACGCAATGCAAGCGAAGCGCCCGATCGGGCGGATATTGTTGGCAGCATGGTGGATAAATCCTCTCTATATTACGGTTTACCGTAAGGCCAACAAATTTGCAAATCCTATTTTGCGGTCATAAGCATTAACCTTAAGCCGTATCTGATGTAAATGGCAAGCAAAAGGGCCCTTCGGGGTCTTTTTGTGTTATGGGGGGGTGTGCGTGTTTGTGATTAGGATGACCGGAATTGATCGAAATCCAGAAGTGAGGCACAAAATTGTGAATTGGAAATTGTTTGAATTGGCAGCATATCTGTTTTTTCCATGATGGATTCTGGTTAGGGTTCTATGATCCATCCGCCGCGGCGGATGGATCATGGAACCCTAAACGACAAGACGACCCCGAATGGCCTTTTTGTTTGACTGTTGTATTGGATTTTATACCGATGATCTAGCTTGTACCGGTTACCCACCTACTATCGATGACCCACCCCTTCAGGGTGGGAAATATAGATAAATGGCCTTTCTACCGATAACGCACCCCTCCGGGGTGCAACCCGCCGCGGCGGGCAATTTAAACTTGCATCCACGCAGCCCGCCTCGGCGGGTTGCAAATAATTTCCCATTTGGTGGCGTATGGGGGCGAGCAATTTAAACCAGCATGCATACAGCCCGCTGCGGCGGGCCACGTTATCGGTAGGCAAAGCATTCATTTTATCATCAGCCCCATCCGCTGCGGCGGGTTGTATGGATGGTAGAAAGTTTATTTATCATATTATCACCACCCGCCCTGGCGGGTGGGTCATTGGTAGAAAGGTTAATTATTTAGTCACCGCCACCCGCCTTGGCGGGTGGGTCATCGAATCCCAAACGACAAGACGACCCCGAAGGGCCTTTTTGTTTGCTCGATATATTGGTTTTTAAACCGGTGCCCCCTGCCACCGATCACCCATCCACTACTACTAACCCATCCGCCCTGGCGGGTTGTATGGATGGTAGAAAGTTTATTTATCATATTATCACCACCCGCCCT
>CAYMZZ010000015.1:109965-110096 GCA_964395095.1 uncultured Citrobacter sp. | reverse complement strand
GGCGGGTGGGTCATTGGTAGAAAGGTTAATTATTTAGTCACCGCCACCCGCCCTGGCGGGTGGGTCATCGAATCCCAAACGACAAGACGACCCCGAATGGCCTTTTTGTTTGACTGTTGTATTGGATTTTA
>CAYMZZ010000015.1:82257-109865 GCA_964395095.1 uncultured Citrobacter sp. | reverse complement strand
CCCATTTGGTGGCGTATGGGGGCGAGCAATTTAAACCAGCATGCATACAGCCCGCCTCGGCGGGCCGCGTTATCGGTAGGCAAAGCATTCATTTTATCATCAGCCCTATCCGCTGCGGCGGGTTGTATGGAGGGTAGAAAGTTCATTTATCATATTATCACCACCCGCCCTGGCGGATGGGTCATTGGTAGAAAGGTAAATTATTTAGTCATCGCCACCCGCCCTGACGGGTTGCACCCGCCTTGGCGGGTGCGTCATCGGTAGAAAGAGAAAAAAAACATATTGCCACCCCGAAGGGGTGGGTCACCGGTAGCATATGAGTCACCGGTTCAGCACAAAATAGCTTCGAACGAACTAAATCAACCCGGCTATTTTTCTAAATCGGTTTTAAAACCGACCTGTTTAAAACAACGGAACGTACCGGTGTTTTAAACAACATTTCATGTATTTTGAACAACGGTCAATATAATCTAAATTGGTATCGTAATTTTATACCCACCAAACAGGGATAACAAAAAAATAGGTTATGCCTGGTACTTACACACAACTGCACATACAATTTGTATTTGCCGTTCGCTATCGGGAAGCGTTAATTAATCCCGTTTGGAAAGAAAATCTTCATGCCTATATTGGCGCCCTGCTACAAAGCCGCCGGCATAAGTCGCTAAAGATAAATAGCATGCCCGATCATATCCATATCCTCCTGGGTTTGCGACCCTACGATTCCATTTCGTCGCTGGCAAAGATCATTAAGTCTGAAAGCACAAAATGGATCAACAATGAGGGGTTCACCAAAAAGAAATTCTGCTGGCAGGAGGGATATGGTGCATTTTCCTATGGAAAATCTCAGGTACCTGACGTAATTCGCTATATCGAAAACCAGGAAACGCATCACCGCAAACAAAGCTTTTTGCAGGAATACCGGCAATTTCTCGACTTGTTTGAAGTGGAGTACGATGAGCGGTATATATTTAGGGAACCTGAGTGAGGGCCCTTTATCTCCAACCCCCGCAGCCTTCCAGCAGCCACATTTTCGCTGCATGGTATGTATACTCGAACTTTCCTCTCCCGGTTACCAATTATGATCAATGGCTCCATTTATTGACGCCAACAGTTACCGAAATGCGGGGCGTTTTTGAGGTATTTGCATCAGCGGCCCAGGGGACGCTGTTGGAAATGGCTTCAGTGTTTGGTGTTACATGCCAAAATATTGAATGGCATGTGAAAGCTCTTCACTCCATAGGCATTCTAATGCTTGAGGGTAGCGGCAAAACCGGGTATTGTATTATCTGGTTTCATAGCAGTTAAATTGTGTCGTGTCGGTGTAGATGGCGTGAAAAAACAACGGCCCGTATCAATTTTCGAATGGCAATTTGTAGAAATGTATTGGGAGTGAGTTGGATTAGGTAACCTTTTAAACACTTATGCCTGAATATATTCGACCATAGGTACAAGCAAGTATTTAGCGGGATTAAAGGATGTTAATCTTTAAGTTTGTCTTTCCAATAGTATTTTCCTCAACTCATCTACGGAATAAGGTGGATCATTTTTGTGCAGCATGGCATGACAGTTGGGGCAAACAGGGACCAAGTCGCTAACCGGATTTATTTGATAGTCTTGACCGATTTTTGAAACCGGTGTGATATGATGAACATGAATAAAATTTTCACCTATCTTTCCATATTTGGAAAAAAAGTCCATGTCACATACTTTACATTTATATCCATGTATGTTTATGCATATGGTCCTGTTATATCTATTTCTTTCATAACGGTTTACAACAACCCTTTCAACTGCGCCTTCCGGCAAGCCTTGAAAATCGTCAGAATAGCTTTTGTTTAACTCTAAGGGCATTAATGTAAGAACGCACGCAAAAAACCGTTCGATCCAGATAAAAAGTAACTCTTTCGTTAACTGATTGTCTTCAGTATTTATTTCGAGAGGTGATTTTTTGAGCAGAAAACTAATAGCATTCCAATTTTCTGGCCAGCTCTCATAATGCAATGGATCTACTAGATTATTATTTACCTTAAAAGTGAATTGACCTTTTTCTTCTTGGATTAATTTTGTAAGGTTTGTGAAGACCTGTTTCTGCTCGATATTCGCGTTTCCCATCGAAGCAACAAGTTCACCGGCAAATTTTCCGGGAACGAATTCTAGCTTGATGCTTCGCCAACCAATATGCAAATAGATATGGAATCCTTCATTTGGATGTAGCTCGGTCGGCTCAACAAGGAAATATTGCCTGTTCGAATCAGTGCTTACCGTCGCTTTTACAGACAGTCCGAACTTGTCAACTAAATACCTGGAAAGCTCGTTTGCATCACTCTGCTTCATTCTCATCCAATTTAGGGTCAGGCAGATCCGCAACCAGTCGCCTTAATATTCGTGATAACTCAAATCGTAGTTCTTCAAAGTGAGTTAATGTATTTTCATTGATTGTTGAAAGCTCCGCAACACAAAGTGACCATATCAAAGAATCCATACCTTGAATTGTTACCCCAGATTTCAAATTAGGAACATAAACTTTAGTGTAATATGGATGCGACGTGTTTATTCGAACCGCTTTTTCTTGATCAATTAGTGCAGGCTCGAAGAGGACGTTATCATCCAAGGTTTCAACTGGTTGTACAAACAGTTCTCCAGGTTTTTTTGCACCTAATACTTTCAACTTGAACTTGAATTCACCATGAGCATTCTTGACCATCGCTTGGCCATCTTCACCGGGAATAGTAGAAACTTTAGCACCTCCAATTTCGTCTGTTTTTGCTCCAATACTATTATTTGAACTGCCATGCGCATTCTCTGCTTTAATCTGCGAATTTTTCTTAATTCCTTGCCTGTATTTAAGATCCGCGGCTCGGCGAGGCGCAGGCAAAAATTGATCCTTAAGGAAATCGTACAATGCACTGTTTAAAAGAATTTGCGATTTCTTGATGTCAATTTGGAATGCCTCATCCAACTTGTGATCAAATGAAAACTCCACTCGAAGTAATGTACCGTGTGGCTCCTTTGAATACATCCCCAACCAATCGGCAAAATGAATGAGCCTGTTTTCTCTATAAACATAAAATCCTTGAAAGTCGTTTCCAATTTTCGCCTTTGCAGCGTCTTCTGGATTTTGAAATTCTTCTCGACGAGGTAAAATATACGCGTTAATTTGAAATGAAGCATCAACTCCATCAACGGGAACGTTTTCACTGGCGACCATATCCGATACGTCTTTACAAAATGGGTCCCAATGAGTAATTGTGGCACCGTTGATAGTAATTTCAACAGTTTGAGGGGTTCCAATCGAAGGGTCCAGAAATCGTTGATATATCATTGAAAGATGCCCTTTCAGGTCTTCAATAATTCTGGTGAAAGCCTTTTTTGCGGCCGCTCCACTAGGTGATGTATAGCTTTTCATTAGACGATCAATTTTTTCCCAAACAACAACAGTCCCAACACTTTCACTTGAAATCCCTGTAAGTTGTTCAAGAGTCTCTTCGTCTGATTTGTCTATAAGAAGCTCCCATTTTCCAGTTTCTGCAACATGATCTAGATCCCAGCAAGCTCGAATAATATCTGCCTTTGAGTCTTTTCTTGATGAGACCAATAGCTTTCTGCAGAAAGCAGTTGATGCTGTTTTTAATCCTAAACCAAATTTCCCTAAGCTGGAAGGATGTGGTCTTTCTGCTGAGCCGTATTTCATTGCGTTAATCAACTCATCTTTGTCCATCCCTGCCCCATTATCAGCAATTGAGAGGCGGAGATTGCCTCGGTAGTCCATTTTAAGTATAATGGCAATTTTGGAAGCCGAAGCAGCAATTGAATTGTCAACTAGATCTGCGACTGCAGTATTAAACTCATATCCCGTATCCCTCAACCCCTCAATCATTCGTTTGGGATCTGGAAGGACTTCCATTTTTTCCGTTGTATCCATCAGTGTTAAAATTTGATAGCTTTCCACTCTGTGCTTAGTGTCAATTTTCCGGCTTGGGAAATCTGATTCCTTTTGAAAGAAATCTTTCGAGTCCCGTCGATTTGACAAGTTAGAAATATTTCGTCTCCAATTTTTAAGTTGTTACTTTTTATATATTTAGTCATCCATGTAAGTCTAAACTCATTTCTTGTTCCCCCGAAAAATCTGTTGTTATAATAAATATAACTAAATTTCCATATTCGTTCTTCGTCATCAGTAAATTGTAGCTCAATTCTAGGGTTTTTTTGATTCTTATCTAAAGGCGGAAAGAAGTCTAGTATCTCCTGACGTTTAGGTATTAATATCCCTGCTTGGTGTGTTCCGGTCTTGCCGACATCGTTGCCGCTAAGCATTTTTGAGACTGACAAAATGTTGGGAGGTGTTGTCATCATTTTGTTTTTGGAGATTTGTTAATGGCTGTAATTATATCAATAAAGTCGGAGTCTTCTCCAGCACTCCCGATGATTGCTGCGTCTGATAATTGTCTTTTTCTTGTCAGCCTTTCGTCAATGGCCTCATCAACTGTATTTACATTAATCAGTCTATGGATTGTAACAGGTCGATCTTGCCCTCTTCGATACGCACGTGCGGAAGCTTGGTCTTCTTTTGCTGGATTCCATTCAAGGTTATAATGTATTACGTTATTTGCCGCAGTTATATTCAAACCTGCTCCTGCCGCCAATGGGTTAAGAACTAAAATTGCTGAGCCGGACACTACTGAAAATTCATCAATAATTTTTTGACGATCTTCTCTTCGAGTCCTCCCATCTATTGAATTGACATAAATCGAAAATCTCTTAGAAAAATCAGAAACGATAATATCATTCATTTTATTGTAGGAGGTAAAGACAAGTAGCTTGAAATCATTTTCGAAAATTTCTTCCGAAATTTCAATAAGTCTTTTGTATTTGTTGCTGTATTTAGAGGGGTCTTGGCTGGGCCGATCATAAACCAAGAATGGATGAGTACAGAACATTCTAAGTCTTGTCAATAAAGCTAGGGAAGAGTTCTCTTTTAATTGAGCCTTTGTTTCAGCTCGAATTTTTTCATAATCTTCTTCTTCACCCACGCCCATTTCAATGAATTGGGGCACAATAATTTTTGATGGGAGATCTTGTGCCACTTCACTAACACGTCGCCGCAAAATCATTGGGGAAACAAGTGTTTCCAGGATGACAGCACTTTCCACTTTGTTGACAAAACTAGTTTCAAATTCGTTTTGTGTTCCAAGATATCCAGGAACGGCAAAGTCCATAATTGACCAGAGATCTGTTAATCGATTTTCAATTGGTGTCCCTGTTACAGCAATTCCTATATTTCGTGGAATTTTCTTCACTGCTTTGCTTCGTTTTGCTTGTGGATTCTTAATAGCTTGCGCTTCATCACATACCAAGACATTCCATTGGATTTGGTTAAACAGAGAACTGTCTCTTGTTACTGTTTCATAAGAGGATATAATAACATTAAACTTTGCCAGTACATTTGGAAATCCTGTTCTAAGAGGTCCTTGATGTATATGTGTTAAAAGTTTTGGAGAAAATTTACTAAACTCGCGTCGCCAATTTTCCAAAAGAGTGCTTGGGCAAATTATGAGTGATGGACCAGATGAGATTATGTATTCATCCGCAATTAAAGAAATGATTTGAAGCGATTTTCCTAGCCCCATTTCATCGGCTAGAATGCCACCAATTTGTTCTTGGTGCATAAACTTTAGCCATAGCCAGCCCCTTTTTTGATATTCGTAAAGATTGCCGACTATATTGACTGGGATTTCACCAGAAGAGATTTTTGAACTGACTCTTTTAGCATCTGTAACATGGTTCTTTATTCTGCCGCTACCCTTTTTTATCAACTCGAGGTATTGTCTTAGGGTAATTTTACCGTCTCGATTTATTCCAACTGATTTTAATAGGGCTAAAATCTCATTATATGCTTCGGATACTATTGGATGCCAGACATCATTAATTATAACATAATCCGTCTTAAAGTTCCAATCATATTTATGTATAAAGCCATTGTTTGTGTCAACAAATAGTTCCAAATGTATATCGAATGGATTGGTCAGGGAGTTGACCAACTCAATATTAAGTTCTAATGGATATCTGGAAAATTTAAGAATAGTGTCTAAGTATTCTATATCAGGTTTGGAAAAATTTTCAGAGAATAAGTGTTCAAATTTGGCTGAATAGATTTCGTCAGCACTTGGGTTGAAGATTCCGCTTGTACTTTGACAGCTTAGCACGCCATTTTCAACTATCCATTTTATTTCTTGGCTTTTCATACGTTATTCGATGCTTTTTCTTGCTTTTCGGCAACAAGGTGAATAAAGTCTTTCAACTTCATCAACCAGTTTTGTTGAGTCCTATCATATGTTTCATGTAGGGGGGAAGGAATAACCAGTTGCAGTTTTCTTAGTTGCATTTCTTTTATTTGATTTTGACTAATTCCTGGTTCAAGTGTAAGCAGGTGTTTGTCGTGGATTCTATCTGCTTCACTTAATACTTGACGCCAACGATCTTTACATGTAGTTTTAACTCCAAGCATGGTGAGCAAGCTAGAAGGGAATGCAGGATTTTGGTATTCAGCCCCTCCTGGAAATAAGAAATCTGGCTTTACCTTTTCTTCAGTTTCGACTACTCTACTGTATTTTAGATTATGACACGAGAAGATTGCTTCAAGGTGATTTTCCAGGGCAAGACCAGCTCTTGACTTTCTTCTATTTTGTACGCTAAGGGAGAATTTCAAAAACCCATCGACATCAGCCCCTTCCTCATTTACAAAGCCGGTTTGCAGCCGCTTTTCTACTTGATGGCGTTCGAATCGACGAAACAGCTTCTCTTCATGATCCATCCATGCCATTAGGGTTCCGTCCGGATCATCCAAAGCATTTACAGTGTTTAAAGTATTTCTAGTTAACTGAGAAAAATCTCTAGTCGATGGTAGAACTCCATAAAAAGGGGCCAATATAGAGTCCAGATAGGCAGCTTCGGGCTCTTCAATGTCGATCCCAAGTTCGTCAAGTATAAACCTAACAGCAAAGTCAATCTCTTTATCTTCTCCATCTTTGATATCTTGAACTGTAAAATCAAATCCCATTTGAAGGGGGATCCGAAATAGCCATAGTAACTGATTTTCAATCGAGCTTCCAGATGCCGCAATAATTATCATTAAATCGCCTGTCGTTCTCTTCGCAACGAGCATTAGGTCTCCCGCATTTGCGAGTTCGCTAACATCTGTTGTTGGGAAATATAGCCGATATTCAGATCTTTTGGGGTGTTCTCGTCTCGCGTCATACCATGTTACAAAACCTTCAGATGAAATGGCTTCGTTTTCCTGGCCGAACCAAATAAATGTTGTTGGAAACTGAACTTTTTCACGAGTTTCAGTTCCGAGGACACTTTTTAATTCTTTACTACCGTTGAATTCATGCTGATGCGATATAGCTGTATCTGCCTCAACGGCACTCAAACGTTTTGCAGCTACTTTTTCAAAGTATTGCGAGAGGTAGCCCCCATTCATAGATTATCTCTTAGGTTGAAATTAACAATATCGGAAAGAATCCAGGTTGATGTCTCTTTAATTACAAATTCAAAATTTCTCTTTGTTTTCCCTCTTATGGCACATTCCCATATTACTCCAACCCGCCAACCCGCAGAAGTTAGCTTTTCAAGAGCTAACTTATCAAGCTCTTGATTTCTTGTTATTTTTTTTCTCCAGAACTCTTTTTTAGATGATGGCCATTTAAATAAATGACAAGAGTGTCCATGCCAAAAGCATCCGTGTATAAAAATAGCAGCCCTGTATTTGTGAAGGACAAGATCTGGTTTTCCAGGTAGGTTTTTGCAATGTATTCTATAGCGAAATCCTTTTCGATGCAGAGCTGTTCTGATTAGAATTTCAAGGTTGGTATTTTTGCCCTTGATTCCCGCCATCATCTGGCTTCTCTTTTCAGATGAAACGATATCTGCCATTAAGATGCAATTTCTTGCTGTAATTCAAATTTAGATAATTCGGTGACGTTTCTTTTGATTGACTGAATAATGTATGGGCGCATCAAACGTGCAACAGCTTCGGCAGCGGGAACGACAACTGAATTACCGAATTGCCTATAAGCTTGCGTGTCTGAAACAGGTATTTTAAAGTTCGATTCACCCGGTTTGTCAAATCCCATTATTCGGGCACATTCTCGGGGGGTAAGTCGTCTTGGTCTCTTTCTACTTTGCTTGATTAATATTTCGGATCCATCTTTATAGTATCTCGCAGACAGGGTACGGGCGACATCAGATGGACCAAACAATCCAAACCCGAAGCCATTACCGGCAGCCTGATGTTTCTCTTTATAAGCTTGTAAGTATTCCCAGAGTCTTGGTGTCAATGTATATTTTGAACCAACTTTTCCATGTTCAAAATAAGGAATTTCATCTTCTTCCTGCTCGCTATGTAAAATTGATGCAAGTGCGGGTTTTAGAGTTGCGTCTGGCAGGGAAAGGTTATCAAAATTAAAATCACAGTTTTTTCTAAATCCCACGATAAATATCCGTTCGCGGTGTTGTGGAACCCAATGTTGCCCATCAATGATCCTAGTTTTTATTGTATATCCAAGCTCATGCTCTAATGTTTCCTTTATTACTTTAAACGTATGCCCACCGTCGTGGCTCATAAGGTTTTTCACATTTTCAAGCAGAATAGCAGCTGGCTTGTGATGCTCTATAATTTGGGCTAGGTCGAAGAATAGGGTTCCTTGTGTTTCACAACGAAACCCATGAGCTCGGCCTAATGCATTTTTTTTGGAGACTCCGGCGATCGAAAACGGTTGGCAAGGAAAGCCTGCAACTAGAACATCATGGGGCGGAATTTTTGCCAAGCTTTCCTCATCCTTTGTAAACTCACGAATATCGCCTTCAACGGGATGATCGCTAACATAGTTTGCTTGATAAGTAATTCTACTGTCTTTATCCCATTCACTTGTAAATACACATTTGCCCCCAACAGCATCAAACGCTTTTCTGAATCCACCGATTCCGGCAAAAAGATCGATGAAGGTAAATTCCGGAGTTGACGCTGATTTAGTAGTGTTAGCTGCCTTGATTAAATCCCTAAGTTTTTGAACAGCCAGTGGATGGGGGGTCGATTCGCCCTTCTCCCACCTATACACAGTCCGTAAGTTTATACCACATTTTTCTGCTACTTCCTGAGGCGTAAGTCCCGCTTGTTCTCTAAGACGTGAAAACTGGATTTTCATATATTCTGGGAATGATTTTGACAATATGTCAACAATATTACATCCAGTATCTTGAGTTTCCAAAAATTTTGGGGAAAAATTGCTAAAATTCCTGGGTTAGTGAAATATTGTTTTGATTTACATAAAGGGATTGGCTCGAAGAACTGTGGGGCATTTTAAGAGTTGCCCTACCTGGAATTTGTATAACCATGCAAAACCTAGTCGGTTGTAAAACTTTATTTTCTGCCAATCTTTACACGCTTACTATTTTCAGCAATAAGTGCCAACTCATTTAATAAACTAATCCGCTCAACTCCAGCAATCTCTTTCGTCGAAACAAAAAAATCCTTGAGGTCGCGGTTTGTCGTCAACGCAATTCTCATAAACGTAGCCAACGAAGGCTGAATTGTATTGGTGGCCCATTTTGAAACCGTCGCTTCTTCATACCCGAGCTCGGCGGCCAGGGTGCGGTTGGTGATGCGTTCTTCTTTCAAGACGATCGCAAGCCGATTCATGATAATGGGCTCCTTTTTGGTCCTTGCTGACTTCAGTTTATTCATCTGGTATCGTCCTTCTAAATTAATTATCAAACGGCAAATTAGTATTTCTCAAGGCTTTATCATTTATAGAAATAAATATTTGTTACCGCATAACAAACATTATATCTTTAAGAACAAAATTTAGAACAAAAGGCTTTTTCAAAAGCCGTCAAATTAAACATAAGTTAAGCGTATTTGCTGTTGTTCTCGTACTGAAATCTACGACCTTTCAAGAATCCGGGAATAAGGTAAATCGCTCACGCCGTCCTTAGTTGCTAAATTTAAGGTCAAGACGTGGGCGTTCTTATTCGGATTCAGGGTGTCGTAGCCCTTCAGTACGATAAGGACCTACCCACGTCATTCGTATTTTATACCGGTCCTTCCCAAGTAGCTCCGCTTATCAGCCTGTTTCCCTGCGCTTCCTCAACCTTCAACCCTTATTCTATCATGACAAAAACTAATCGTTATGAAACACTGGAAGGAAGAAAGGATGATGCTGGTACCGCTACCGGAGGCGCTGCTGCCTGTGGCGGAGGAACTGGAAACTCTTTTGCAGGATCTGGCCGATTCACTATCCATTTATGCCCACCTGGCACCCAAGGATGAAAGCCGCGAGGCAGCAGCCATGGTGCTTTTTCAGCAATGGCTGGAACAGCGCCTGGCTGCGGAGGAGGAGCAACGTGCTTTGCACCGGGATTACCTGAAGCAATTACTTGCCTTGTCTGCAACAGCACCGGCATGTGCGGAGCTTTCTGCCAAAACCGCCAGCCAGCAATTGGTCAACGGCTGGTGGCTGGCTACTTTAAGTTTAGCTAATCACTCACCAGAGGCAAAACCGGCTGTCCAAAGCTTCAGCATCGGCCTTTCGGCGGATGCTTTGCTGCTGGAGCAGATTTTTCGTTGCAGGGTGGAGGATTTTATTTGTTTTTTTATCCAATGTCTGGCCGATAATGGCGCTGACAAGAATCAAAAACTTGCCATTTATTTTCTTGAAACATCGGGGCCATGTGGCCACATTGTATGTCGTTAGCAGGAATCTTGTATTGGTTTGTCGTTGAAGCCCATTGTTCAAAATGATAACTACGCGCCGCTTCTGCCATAATGGTTATTATGCAAATGGCATTAGCTAGATTTGTTTCCAGGAATAATAATTGCCGATATATGACCTATAGTTATATCAACTTCAGGCAGAATTCAGCTATTTTTGACCTATCAAATCCTCAAAAGAAAGTTTCCTTTCATGTTATTCAAAACTCTCCTTTTCGTGTCGATGTTTGTGAGTAGTTTTCTTACACAAACGAATCTGGCATTTTCTCAGAAAAAATCATCTCCTCTTTGTACGCTTACGCCGGAAGAATATGAGCAGTTTCCCGACAGCTTTGATGTGGTACAGAAAGTTTTTGTCTATTATTATCACATTGCCGATAAAAAGAACGGCATAAAGAAACTAAACCCGCAGCAGCAAGTGCTTTACTATCATTTTGTGGCTGATGGTAAAATCGGAAATGAAGGCATGTATGGCTTTTTGCTTGAAACCAGAGGTGAGTATTTCAAAGGGTATGCCGCTGCTCTTGAGCGAATAGGGGATACAATAAGCCAACAGTTGATACTTGAAGCCGAAAAAATTTACCTGAAGTACAAGAAATGGTTTTACCAACTGGAGACACCGCCAGCATTCAGTGAAGAGGACCCGGCTTATGATATTGTAGAAGATTACAAACTGCAGGAAATTGAAAAGAAATGGGGTGCCCGGTTCTACAAACGAGAAGAAATTTTTTCTAATTACCTGCGCGCCAACAAAACCTTATTCGCTCAATCATCATCCTCCACCTCTATTAAATAAGGTTTCGATTCGTATTTGTTTAGCGAAAGATAAGGTGAAAGTTCATTGATTATGGTTAATAAGGGTCACGGAACAAAGGTGATTCACCCTTCTACTTCCCCCTCACCCTCCTGATCGCCTGCATGTCAATATCTGCCTGGGCCAGTTCTTTTTTGAGCTGTTCAAAACGGGCGGTCAGTTGACTGAGGCGGGCTTCGGTTTGCTGGCGTTGGTATTGTAGCTGCCGATAGTCGTGCCGTAACTTTTTTTCGAGCTCGCTGCGGCGATGCGCAAAATGCATGCGGGCCCGATTCATTTCCTGCTGCAGCTTTTCCTGGTCTGGGATATAGGAAAAACGCGAGGCTATCTGCCGCTGCCAGGAAAACAGACTGGATAAATAAGTGGGTCCAAAGCCCTGAACTTTCTGGCTATGCAGGCGCGATATATCGGAGGCGCTGTAAATTCCGTTTTGTCGCAATATTTCTTTTCGGTTAGGTCCAAAATTGGGGATGCTGGCTGAAGCAATGGGAAATCCCGCGAGAAACTGGTGCAGCTTTTCATGGTACTGCTCCTTTTCAATATCGGTTTGACGCCTCTTAAACTCTTCGGGCAGGCGCTGAAAATCGCTGATCAAATAACTCAGGTTGTCGGCTGCGGAATTATAGGCTTTCAACTCCCGGCAATTCGTTATGTCGGTAGCCGTAGCAGTTAGTAGGTTGCGTAAGCTATTATAATGCAGGGTACGGGTATTGATTTCTTTATCTCGTTTGCGGCGTGCGGGCAAAAGAAGATTTAGCCAAAAGAGCAATATGATCAGGAAGATAAAAACTACATTCACAAAAATCGAGAGTATAAATGCGGCTGCTATTATCACCATAACGGCTGCTGCCGTTTGCGAATCGGCATTTTTATAGGAAGGATCAACGGGCTTGGGGCTTAGCCCCTTGAAGGAATAGTCCAGATCGATGGATGGACTACGCATCCGCTGAATCTTGAATCCCTGAATAAATTGCTTTACATCCGTATGGACCAACTCGCCTTCCACATCTTCCATGAAAAAGATGATGCCATTCTTTTCGCGGAAATTGCACCAGGGACAAATGGCGGATTGCTTCCAGTAAAAATGCTGCTTCGATTTTTTGCAGGTAATCAGGTCCTTCAGGAATGTGCCCGTTTCATTGACCCATTCTTCCGACTGAGGTCTGTTTTCAATTTGCTCAAACGCGCGATGAAATAATTGCGCCAGCGTTCCCGGAAGTTCGCGTATACTCAAACTGTTTAATGGCGGCTGCAGATTGCGGTTTCTACCCGAAAGGGAATAGAAAAACAAATGCTGCCGAATGGCGCTGTCCTCGTCTATTTCTTCATTATGCAAATTGCGGCCGGCAAAGGGATGGCGACCCAGAAATAATAACTGGAATATCAATACGGCCATTGAAAAGGCATCTGTATTCGCCGTGCGTACCACATTCTCAAAGGTTCCTTTGCTCAATAGCTCGGGAGGAGTATAGCGTGGTACACCTACTTCACAAAAATGGATATGTCCGTTATTGTTTACCTGAAAGGAATCGCAGTCGATAAAATTGACCATCCCATTTGCATCTACCAGAATATTCCCTTCATTCACATCGCCCACCACGAGGCCGGCTTTATGCAGGGAATGAAAGGCGGCGGCCAGGTTGCGCGCCACATGTACGAGGAAGTTGTATCCTTTTTCCGGAAACAATTGCTTCCGGTCCATGGGACTAAAAATCTTGTGTAGCGGCACCGACTCGCGTATCTTTTTCATGATAAAGCCAATGGCGGCGCCACGACTATCCACGATCACATCAATAGGCCAGGCGGAATAGTTGCGGATATGCGTATCGCCAAACTCCATCATGTAGCGCAGCTTCTTCGATTTGTCGACATTTTGCGCTTCATTATACAGCTTCAGCACTACGCCATCATTGTTGTGCAGCAAATACACGGCGCCCTCGCCACCACGGCCCAACTCGGGACCGGGCAAAAAAGTTTTTCCGCTTATGCCCTGGTATTGCTGTTGCATCATGGTTTCATCCGCGTGGCAAGAAACAGTGTTTTGTCGTCGTCGGTTTTTTGGTTGATCAATTCGCTGCTGAGGTATTGCTGCAGTTTTTGATTGAGCGTGGCGATCTTTTCTTCCTCATCAGCCATTCTCAACCACTTGAACATGCTTTCAAAAAAGGGTTGGTGTACGATATGGGTATCCATTTTTAGCGCAAGCATCTGTATGCCGTCGGTAAAAATGGCGATTTCATCAATAGGTTCATTTAACAGCAAGCAGCGAAGTTGTGGCATACCGGGATCATCGATCAGGAACCAGGTACTGTTTTGATATTCTCCATTATCAGGTGGCCATATCACCACGTAACCATCAGCACCATTATTTCTAACGATGGCGCCATCGCCAATCTGGAAGAATGCGGCAGCATGGGGAAAGAGTATCGCACCCAGCCAGGTGCAGGAATATTCCTCGATGTTGGTTTCCTTTTCTTCCGCCTTTAGCCGCAGCAGTTCATACATTTCTTCCGCCACGGCGAAAATATCAGCTTCGCTTATTTCATTTTTCTCGTTTGCGATGGCCGCGAAACGATGAATGGTTTCATTCGCCACCAGTTGCGATGCTTCCGCTGCATATTTGGCGCTGCCCGCTCCATCGCTGGCACAGCAGATCAGTGCATGCCGGTCATCTCTTAATTCAACAACGGCATAGTGAAAAGCATCCTCGCATGGTTTGGAGGAGATAATATGGGAGGTTCCGGCTACGGCCTGGCCTATGCAATTCCATTTCATAATTCAGCCCAGCCGGATGGGGGAAGCATATTGATAGCGCTATTGGTATTCTTGCTCGACACCATTTTCATGGATGCGGAAAGCCATTGGAAAAACTCCCGGAATTTCAATCCCTGCAGGCGAAGGGGTTCGCGTACCGACAATTTTTGCAGGATCTCCATATTCGCATTCTCCACACCGATGGCGAAGAAGGCGAACGATTTGCTGGCTTCCCCTTCGCGAATCATGGCAGCGGCATGCTCATAGGTATCCGTAGGCGCACCATCAGTAATCAGGAATATCCAGGGCTTATAGTAGGCAACACCATGCTGCTTATACTCCTGCTTTCTTTTTTGAAGCAGGTCGATCCCCATCACAATGGCTTCGCCTATGGGGGTATCGCCGCTGGCATTGAGTGTGGGTGGATGGAAGGAGGCCACAGTATGAAAATCTGACTCCAACTTAACAGGTCCAAAGGTTACGATACCCACTTCCACCCGCTTCATGGCCAGGTGATCGGCCATCAACTCATCGCGAAGGGTAGCGATTCCGTCGTTCAGTTGGCGGATGGGCATACCGGCCATGGAGCCCGATGTATCGAGCAAGAGCAAACAGGGGCAACGCGGTTCAGGGTTGTCGGCAAAATTATCGCTGCCAAAAGGCACCTGTTCAAAGCTGATGTATTCACTCATGATGGGATGGGTGTTAGTTTTTATTTCGGTGGAATGTCCATTCCAAAATAGGCACAAATTTTTTACAAATCGCTGTTTTCCACAACAATTTCTTTGGCTAATTTACTACATTAAACTAACCCCATGCTCAAGCCAATCATCTGCAGCTTTTTGCTACTATCAATAATGCATGCCGTATGCTTTGGGCAGCAAAAGCCCCGGTTCTCCATCAGCGCTTTGTATGGCCCGCAATTAAACTTCTTCGCGTCCGATTTTGATGAAGAGTCGGGTCCCCAGCCGCATCAATATTTCTACAATAAGAAAACCCTGGGTAGCATTGCGGGGCTGGAACTGCGATATGAATGGAAGGAGCGGTCTTTCCTGGAATTGGGGTATAGCAGGAGTATCAACAAAGCAGCGGTCAATTGGACCGCCAACCTGAATGGAGTGGATGTGCTTATCAGGGATTTCAACATTCGCTTTATCAACAATTTTTTTCAATTGGGGTATGGGAAGCGATTCATGCGAAAAAAATCAACATGGACGGGCGAACTGGGTTTGGTATATCTCACTACGGCCGATCAGTCTATTAGCTATGATGGCGCTGTGTTGGGCGGACCTGTTCTTGACATCCGTGAAAGTAATCTGGCCAACAGTGGCATGGAAGAGCTGGGTGTATTTGCGGGCATTGCCTGGGAGGTACCGATCGATACAAAACTCAATTTCGCAGTTCGGGTGCGGGGCTATTATCTGGTTTTGATTAATTTTTTCGAAGCGCTTACGTTTACGCCCGTCTTACGCTATCGATTGGGGAAATAGTTGATCAGGGAAACAACCCCTCCACCTTAGTGGTATCCACTACCAGCCTCCGAAAAAACAATTCATTGCTACGGCCGGTTTCGGCTGTTATCATCTCCTTCATTTCCTCGTGTGAAAAGCCGGCCGTATAGCAGAGCAGGGATTCGAAGGCGCGTGATTCATCTTCTTCGGTATAGGTGATGCGGATGGGCAGGTAGGCATCATCCACATAGTGCACCCAACCATCGCCGCTTGCTTCCTGGCTGCGGGTCCAACCAAAATAGTAGAGGGGGTATTTATCCACCCAACGCTCGCGGAGCAGGAGTTCGGTGACAATGCTGCTGACAATAATATGTTCCGGATGGCCGTACTCCCCATCGGGGCCAAAGCTGAGGATGGCCCCGTGTTGCAGTTCCTCAATCGTTTTTCGAATCATGTCGCGTAAGGCAACACCGGCTTCTACGGAAGCCCGCACGCCATCGCGCTCGCCAAATTTCCGGTCCAGACTTACATGTCCGGCAAACAGGGGTGGAAGAATGCCCAGCTTTTCGGCTGAGCAAATCGTTTGTGCCTGTTTGGCTTTTCTTACCGAATCGGGACCAGCCTGCAGATGGCGGGTATCGTTTTCTGCCGTAACGGCAATGATTAATTGTACCGGATGCCCCAGGCGGGCATATTTGGCCAGAACGGCGCCAAACGCAGTCTCATCGTCGGGGTGGGCGAGTACGACCAGAATGGGTTTTTTCACTGTCGGCTTACTCTCATTTCTATTCTCACAAGCGGTTGAAATGATTGACAGGAAGAACAAAAGCAGTAGGAGGGGATGGGTCGTTTGCATGGAATGGGTTTGCCAATTTCAGATAAGGTAAAGAATTTATTGAATCAGACTGCGGTACCCTCTTTATTCCTCTGAAAAACCCGCCTCTTTCCTTCTGTTTCTCACACTTTCAGGAGATATTTGGCGTTATAAAATGTTCTCCCGAGGGAAAGCTGTTTCGTTTCCAATATGCTAATGAAAAGACCATATTTAGTGGGCCTGCTGGCCTTTATTTGGAGTATACAGCCGATTGTTGCCCAGGAGCTTACGGCCGATGAGTTATTTACCCGGGCGCGCCAGGCGGCTTTCACTCAAAAAAATTATCCCCTTGCCCTGGAGCATTGCCGGATGGCGCTGGCACTAAGCCCCGATTATACGGATATCCGCGTGCTGATGGGTCGTGTGTATTATTGGCATGGCCAACCCGATAGCGCCCGCATTACCCTTGCTAAGGCAGTAGAATTATCCCCTCAGCATGAAGATGCCGCCTTTGCCGCTGGCAGCATTGCTTACTATCTGCATCAATACCCGGAGGCACTCGGCTATTGCGAGGGCGGTCTGCAATATCATCGTAGCTCTGCCGATCTGTTGTTGCTCAAAACAAAGGTTCTTATTGCCATTCGACAGTACAGCGAAGCTTTGGCTATTACGGATACACTATTGCGTAAGCAGCCTCCGGTGAAGGAGGCAAGAGTACTGGCCGATCGCATCAAAGACTATCGGTCGGCCAACCGGATGGGTGTTCGGTACGATTACACGCATTTCTCCAAACAATTCGACCAGGGCTGGCACCAGGCCAGTATAGATTATACCCGGCAAACAGGAATAGGTCCGGTAACGGCGCGGATCAACTATGGTCATCGCTTTGGTGAATCGGGCTGGCAGGTAGAAGCGGAAGCCTATCCCCGTATTTCGCGTAAACTCTACACGTATATAAGCCTGGGCTATTCGCCTGACCGACCTATATTCCCCCAATTCCGATCGGGATTTTCGCTCTATGTAAACCTGCCGAAGAGTTTTGAGGTAGATGCGGGATTTCGCTACCTGCATTTCAATGAGGATACATGGATCTTTACGGGTGCCCTTGGAAAGTACTACCAAAGCTGGTGGTTCAACCTGCGCGCTTATATTACGCCTTCCAGCAGCCGCATTGGGCAAGCCTGGGAAGCTACTACCCGCTATTACCTCGCTGGCGCCGACGATTACCTGAGCCTTTCGGTGGGTACCGGCCTTTCACCTGATCAGGGCAATCAGGCAATTCTGCTCAATAGCAACTACAAACTGATAACGCGTAGGGCTTCGGCATCCTATTTTTTCAGTTGCAGAAAAATGAACCTGTTTTCGTTCGGTCTTTCCTGGGCCAATGTTGAATACCTGCCCAAAACCCGCGATAACCAGGTGAATGCGAGCATTAGTTATCATCGCCGGTTTTAATGCATGAAAGCGGCTTGCAGAATGGCTTTGTGTTTGGCGGCTTATTTTTTCTGTGCGGTTTGAAAGCCGGTTCTTGTCATTTCTCCCCACGATTTCTTCTTGCGCAACAGGTCGATATTCCCTCTTACGGCCGACCATACTACAAAGGGGTGGAATAGGATGGGCTCCAAAAATGCTGTTGCCATTAGTTGAAGTATATACTTTCCTTTTTTGTATTGATTATAAGTTAGTACTTCCATGAGTATGGCAAATGTGGAATACAAAAAGCCAAAGCTAAAGATGAAACCCAGCAGCGCAAAGAAGAATGACCAGTCCATAAGGCCCAAAAAACAAAACAGGAGAAAGGCGCAAAATCCTACAAATTCGATCAACGGTGCGAGGAATTCGAAGAAGAACCAATACGGATAACTTATTAATCCCAATACGCCATAGCGGCGATTGAAAAACATTTTGCGATGAATGCGCAGGGTTTCGATGGTGCCGCGCGTCCAGCGATTGCGTTGTCGTCCCAGAATTTTAAATGATGAGGGTGCTTCGGTCCAGCAAAGCGGATCGGGTATATAACTTACCTTATAGGGCAGCTTGCGTTCTTCCATGTAGCGGCGCATGCGCACTACCAGCTCCATGTCTTCCCCTACGGTTCCATGATCGTACCCGCCGGCTTTAATCACGATCTCGCGATCGAATGCGCCAAAGGCGCCGGATATCAGCAGCAGCCCATTGAGCCGGCTCCAGGCCATACGACCCAGCAAAAAGGCACGGATATATTCCAGCGTTTGCACACGGGGTATCCATTGATGGGGTAAATGCACCCGAATGATCTTGCCATCGCGCACTTCGCAGGAATTAGCGATTCGCACAACACCACCCGTAGCTATCACACGCTCCTTTTTCTCTTCGAGAAATGGTTTCACCAGCTTGAGCATGGCATCCTGCTCCAGGATGCAATCCACATCAATACACACAATATAATCATGGGTGGCAATGTTGACGCCCACATTCAACGCGTCGGCCTTTCCTCCGTTTTCCTTGTCTACCACGGTGAGTTTATGATAAACTGGATTTTTACTTTTATACACCCCCCTTACCGCTTTGGTGGCAATATGCTGGGTAACCAGCCGGGGCACCTGCTCCAGTTCATAAGCCTCTATCAGTCGTGAGAGGGAGTTGTCTTTACTGCCATCATTGATCACAATAAGCTCCATTTTATTGTAATGAATGCTCAACAGCGACCGCACATTTTCGATAATGGTAGCGCCTTCATTGTAAGCCGGAGCCAGAATGCTGATGGAAGGTGTATGTGGCGAAACAGCCATTAGTGAATAGTCGGTGAAACTGCTCTTGCGCAAATAGCGACGGGTTTCGCCCACGGAATAAATGGCTATGAAAACATAACACAGCAGCAGCACGAGGGAGTAGCCAAGAATACTGTAGGTAAAAAAATCGTAAATCCAGTCTAACCAGCTCATGCTCTTTTCTCCTGTTTTAGTTGCGGTAATAGCTGGTTCCAGGGATAAGCGTCGGTAGGCACTCTTTCCGCGATGAGGCATTGACCATCGGGCTCCCATTCCAAAATTGCCCTTGCCGATGCGGCTTTTATTTCATGATCCGGGTGACACAGCAAGGAGAGAAGAAAGGCTGTGCAACCGCTCGCGCCTGTTTTCTGTATTGCCTGCAGGGATAGCTGTTGCAGGCGTGGATCTTCCTTGTGAAAGTTTTGAAGGATTGCTTCTACTGTCGTTTCGTCGCCAATTTCCATCAGTGCGATCAACGCTTTTTCGCGGATAGCGGGCTCGGGTGATTGCAGACATTTTACTACAGCATCCTTTTGTTCAAATTGTTGATAGCTGGTGATTAACCGAAGCGTGAATTCCACTACACTGGTATTGGCCGATTGCAGCAGTTCGTGGAGCGACGGAAAGGCAGTTTGGCGATGCTGTGCCAGTTCATGCAACAGGGAAATTTGTTGCCAGTCGGTAATTGGATAACTGATAAAGTGCAAAAAACGCAATCCTTTGAAGCCGGTAAGTTTTACCATAGCTATGCGGGCTTCATTGCGTACCAGCTCGTGCTTGTCGTTCGTAAGCCGATAAATACGCCGGGCAAAGCGGCTTTGTTGCAGATGCGCCAGTTGCTGAATGGCACGGGCTTTTACATGCCATTGTTTGCTTTTTAAATGCTTTAGTGTATCTGCATACAAGTCTGCTTTTTCATAATACCAGCAAATATTCGTAGTAGCCTGCCCGCTCATATTTTTGGCGGCGGCCGTCAGTTCACGAATCAGGGTATTGCGGGCAAACCTGTCGGATAGCCAACGATCCTGAAGCTGTTTGGTGGCGGGGCTATTTACAAATTCAGTACATTCTTCTTCGGTATCGCAAATAGCCAGCTCACTGATAAAGTCGCTGAATTGCTGGCGTAAACGTCTTCGCCTGGCAGAGATGGCGCCTCGTTTTATCATGTAAAATGCGATAAAGAGCACCAATCCGGCAATTGCCAATAGAAATAAATACATGCCTCGCCATAATTGATGAGGATGCACTATTTCGAGAAGCAATGCAGGGAAGTTAATCATGGGATGGATATATGATTTACCTGTTCAACTGGCTCAGGCTGTCTGCATAAGGCGTTTTACCCGTACCGAAAGTTCATTGGGACTAAAGGGCTTGGTGATGTAGTCGTCGGCGCCCAGGTTAAAGGCTTCCAGTACTACATTTTCCTGGCCCATGGCACTCAGCACGATCACGGGTGTTTTACTGTTTTGCCCTTTTACCTTTCCCACTATCTCGAGTCCTGATGAATAGGGCATCATGATATCGGTAATAATGAGATCAGGCTTATGCGTGTCGATATGCTCCATGGCTTCACGGCCATTGTCGGCCACTATCACTTCATGTCCGTCTTTACGGAGACGAAGCGCAATGGTCTTTAGCATGATGGGTTCGTCTTCGGCTACCAGGATTTTCATAATGTTTGTTTGTAGGGTTTGGAAATTTTAAACTTGATTCCTTCTATTATACGATCACTTTCGATCTGCCTGCTCCAGTTTTCCCGGCTCGTGCGCCAGCATTTTCAATTCGGCCTGTATCATGGGTTGCAACAACTCGTATTGTTCTTTTAGTTTCTTTAGTATTGTTTCCAGTACATTCATGTCTTTTCGGCCTTTTGCCTGCTGCTCCACTTCTATCAGCAGGTCGGTGAGTTGTTGCATTTGCAGCAGTCCGGTGGCGCTCTTCAGTTTATGCGCTTCTGCGTACAGGTTATCCCATTCTTCATGAAGAGCAGCCTTACTCATGGAGCCGAGCGCTACCGGAGTCGACTGCAGGAAGAGGCTTAGTATTTCTTCGCTGTATGCCGCGTCGTCCATTTCATGCAGATACGAAAGATTGTAACCGGCGGCTGTTGCTTCCTGTTCCCTGGCTTCGCCATCTATGATGGCATCCGTTGGCTGCTGCAACAATTGCTGGAGCATTTCGAACAGCTTCGGCGGCGAAAAGGGTTTTGTCATATAGCCATTCATGCCCAGTTGCATACACCGCTCTTTTTCGTTGCGAAGGGCGCTGGCTGTCATGGCAACAATCGGCATTTTACATTTCAGCTTTTCACGTATGTAAACGGCTGTCTGAAATCCATCCATCAAAGGCATGCGCAGGTCAAGGATTACCGCGTCAAAATCTTTGTTTGTTTCCAGTATTTCGGCTGCTTCCTGTCCATTGTTGGCAATGCTGGCGTGGATACCCGCTTTTTGCAGCACATGGAAGATTACTTTCTGATTAATCTCATTGTCTTCCGCCACCAATATTTTTTTGTCGGCCAGTTCTTTGGGTGCAATAGTGTCGGCGTTTGTGCTGGCAAGCCTTTCCACTGATTGGGGCAATGGCAGCGTGAGTTGGAAACTGAAGTGGGTCCCCTGGCCTTCCTGGCTGCTCACTTCCAGTTGGCCGCCCAGCATTTGCACAAGGTTGCGACTAATGCTGAGCCCGAGACCCGTGCCGCCGTATTTCCGGGCTGTTCCTGCTTCGGCCTGTTCAAAACTGTCGAAAATATAAGGGAGCCGGTCTTCTGCGATTCCGATGCCGGTATCGGCAACGACAAACTGGAGCGTACAGGATTTATCGTGTATCGAAAGCGCTTTTACCATAATGGTAATGCTGCCATTATCGGTAAACTTCAGGGCATTGCCGATCAGGTTTGTAAGCACCTGTGTTATGCGAAGGGGATCGCTGATTACTTGTTCCGGAAGCTGCGGGTCAGGCTCATAGCATAATTGTATGTTTTTCTCTTTGGCCGGTAGTTGAAAGGGTGCCAGGGTATGGTGCATCATGCTGCACAGGTCGAATACCGTATGCTCCACCGTAAGTTTGCCGGCTTTTATTTTGGATAGATCAAGTATGTCGTTGATCAAACCCAGCAGGTTGGCGGAAGAATGGCGGATGATATCGAGGAATTCCTGTTGCTGCGGGTTAAGGGATGTTTCTGCCAGTATATCGGCCATACCAATTATGCCGTTCATGGGTGTGCGGATCTCATGGCTCATATTAGCGAGAAACTGCTCCTGCAGCCGCTCTGCATTCTCCGCTTTCTGGCGTGCTTCCACCAGTTGCTGACGCTGGCGTACACGTTCCGAAATATCCGTGGCAATGCAGCCCACACCATATACTTTTCCCTGCCGATCAAATAGCGGGAACTTAACGATCAGGAGACTGTACTCGCCATTGGGTCGGATAAGTTTTTCTTCCGACACCAGGTTTTGCTGCGTAAACACCACCAGTTCGTCCGCTTCCTTGTATCGCTGGGCCGCTTCGGGTGTATCGAAGTCGAAGTCCGTTTTTCCGATAATATCTCTGTCCGTTATTTCATACATTTCACGGAAAGCCTGGTTAATGAGTAAGTATCGCCCTTCTGTATCTTTTATAAATACCATAACGGGCGTATTGTCGAGGATGGATTGCAGGCGAAACTGGTATTCTTCCTTTTCCATGCGCACGCGCTCAATGGCTTTATCGATCAGCTTACGCTCCGTAATGTCCTGGGTGGTGGCACAAACCGCAATCACTTCTCCCTTTTCATTCCTCACCGGGAAATAGGTGTTGTGGAACCAGTATTCTCCATCAGGCATTTCCACCTTATTTTCAATTTCCTGGCGACGGCCTGCCTTTGCGTTTTCGATCAGGTCGCGATAACTTCTGATGCGCGTGGGTCCGAGGAACTCAATAATCTTCATGCCTTCGCTGATTTCCTGGCCTGTAGCACGGTGAACGAGTTGGCGGCCGGCTTCGTTGATCATCAGCACACGGTAATCATGATCAATCATATAGAACCCATCCTTGGTGCTCGAAAGCATGGCGCGGATTTTCTGGTCGGCATCGCGGAGTTGAGTGGCTTGCTTGCGGCTGGCGGTAATGTCGTGTATAACAATGGCTGCGCCGGTGATTTCGCCCGCCTCATTACGCACAGGTGAGTGGCTGATGCGAATCCATTGTTGACCTGTTGGCAAATCATATGCTGATTCCACCTCCACCTGCTCGCCTGCAAATACTTTTTCAAAATTCGCCAGGGCAACCGGTTTGTCTTTTTCCAGCATCAGGTCAAATATCGACATGCCATTTTGAAGACTTCTACCGGCCAGCGTTTCCAATCCCACTCTTGCCTGCCGATTGACCAGCAGGATCCTGAAGGCCCGGTCAATCATAATGAACCCTTCCCGGGTATGGTCGAGCAGCGATTGGGTTATTCTCTGCGATTCCTGCAGTTTGGCTTCCGCCTCCTTCTTTTCAGAAATATCTTTAACGATGCATTGCAATCCGCTGGGCTTTTCATCCCTCATTAGTAGGGTGGCATGTTGTTCAACCCATTTGCGGTTACCCGTTCTGTCAACTATTTCAAACTCCTGTGTGGTATCCGGAATTTGCTTTTCAAATTGCTGTTGATACAGTTCACTGATCCCGCTTAGCCAGTCGGGCGCTACCAGCATGCTATAAGGATTGCCCTGCAATTCCGATGGGCTGTAACCAGTAAGTTGCTGACATTTCTCACTTACATAGTTGAACCGACCCGCCAGGTCGGTGGTAAAAATGGTTGCGGCTGCCCCTTCTACCAGCAAACGGTATTTCTGCTCGCCTTCAACCGCCAGAATTTCGGCCTGTTGCCTTCGTTTAATATCACGGTGCAAGCGAGCCAGAAGCACGATCACAAATACGAATATGAGTGCAGCTCCCTGCAGGGTATTGTAGAATGAACGGATGGCCGCATTGTCGCTGGCCTGGTCGCGCAAATCCAGCAGATGATTTTGACGTTCATCCAGCCGATTCAGTATGCGCTCAATATGTCTGTAAAGTCTTAATCGGTCGGAAGATGCCTGTGTTGCCATTGAATCGCCAGGGAAATTCAATTGCATTTGCACCAATTCTGATACGGAATTCGATAGCGCTTTGAAGTTCTTCTTTTGTAGAGAATCAATCAACTTTCCTTCGGTGGCCTGGAGTATTTCATTTAAGTATTGATGAATGTATTGGAGGTCGCGACCGCTGTTATCATCTTTATTGAAATATTTGCTCAGCAGCAATTCGCTTTCTGCCAGGGCCGAACGGATTTCAGCATAGCCGCGCATAATCACCAGTGTTTGCCGTACCTGTTGATCATGGCGTCGCAGATCACGGTTTTTTATCCAGGCCTGGTATACAAAAAGAGTTGCTGTTAACGATACCATGGCAAATACAATCCATAGTATATGTTTGGGTTTAGCCGGTATGATTTTTTGAATTCGATGCATTTTACCTTACAGTTTGGGTGAAGAGCTGACTACAATAACTGTAAAGCCAATGCAGGCCGGGGCAACATCCGCCAGGCGACAGATGGAGGTTTACGATCCGTTGGGGGCGGAAAGGGTGGTTCATGATATTGGTGCTCTAATCAGTTACTACTTAAGGATCAAGGTCGGTGAACGAGGACGAGTTCAGAAATTTGCTTAGGTTTATTTCGAAGAAATAAGCAAAAGCACGCAGATTAAAATCGTAGATATACTAATACGATGTTTACGTGCCGTAGAAGGATTGTTCAAGTTGGTAGGGTGTTAGCCAAATTTCAGTGGGCTCAACAGGCAGGCAAGCCAGTTGCGGGATTATTCATTGCTATGATGATCACCAACGGGGCTGGATTAATCCTTCGGTATATTCAGCTCCATCGAAACAGGTTCAGTAATAGTTTGTGAAAATTTGTATAGATCCATCACTTCGAAATGGTGAATGCCTGATTCCGGCAGGGCAAGGGTCAGTTGATCTATGCGGGATTTTGCCGTGCTGCTGTCAACAATCAGGTAGAAACGTTGAGTGCGGATGCTGTCGGGTAATTGCTTCAGATAGGTGATACTGGCAGCCAGATCCTCAAAGCTGGTATCCGGTTTGTTGGTAAAAATTGCATAGCCAGGTCTTCGCAGGTCGATGCCGTATTCGATAAAAAGGGTATCCCCACTGGCCGAAGCTGCTACTGCCGCGGGTTCGGCTTTTTGTTCCGTTTTTTTATTTGACTGGCAGGCTGCTAAAGCCAGCGCGATTGTGATTATCAAACTTATTGATTGGAGGATAGGCTTAGAATATTTCATGGTAAATGTTGTCGTCAAATATACTAATGAAAATTAGGAGGCAGCTTCGCTGCCTCCTAATTTTCATAAATATCCGAATAGTCAAATTCTCAAATTTTCCCTAATCGTTCTTTTCCAATCGAAAAACCTGTTCCACCGGTTTATCAAATACCCGCGCGATCTTTAGCGCGAGTATGGTGGAAGGCACGTATTTGTTGCTTTCGATGGCATTGATGGTTTGGCGGGATACGCCCACACGATCGGCCAGCTCGGCCTGGGTAATGTTGAGGATGGCCCGCTCCACCCGTATACTGTTAATCATGGCTTTTCATTTTACGGCGTTCGAAGAAAAGGATTCCATAAAAGCGGACAATGAAGAGCAGGAGCGTGGTGGCCATATTGTAGGCCATCACCTGTAGGAAGAGTCCGTTGTAGAAAAGAACAACAGCTACCATGATCAGGATCATATTGACCAGCACGGCCCAGAGCAGGCTTTCGAGGCGGATCTGGCGAATGCGCTCGTCTTCATCGGGCTGCCGCGAAAACGTAAGAAGCATGAGGCCCCCCAGCAAAAGCAGGGTGCCCAGCTCGTCGGTGAAATTGTTGCGCTTCAGGTCCCAGAGCAGGTTTTCGCCAAAAAAAGAACCACTGGTATCGCCGCTCTCATAGTGGAGAAAGGCGAAGCTAAAATCCTGGTGCAACACGGCATAGATGATTATCAGACCGGGAATGGTCAGGAACCAGCCCAGTTTGGCGGCTGGCGGTGGCAGAAGAAATTTTGTAAACATGGCTATACTTTAAAAGTGAATAATGAAACAAAGTAAAGTATATTTTCCGATATGTAAAACATACTTTACAAAAAGTATGGGTGAATTGACAATTTTTTGGAGTCAAATGGCCCGAACCGGGTGTAGATAGCCTCCAGGCAGTCTACAAATACCCAATGGCCGGGATGGGCTTTCCTGATTCCGGCATTACTTTTATTCTAATGATGTCGATTAACAAGTATGGGGGTATTGCAGCAAGTCTCCTGCGACACTACCAGCAATGGCAGTTTGTCTTTTTCACCCTCTTAACCCTGTTTTCTATTCTTAGCGGGCAAAGCACCGTGTTTTATGTAATTTATTTCTTTTGGTGGACGGAGTTTATTCGGCTGGTGGTCGACGGCCTGCTATACCGGCAGAATCCGAATGCGGAAAGAGTGTCGAAAACCGACAATTCAATTATCAGTTCCTTTGTGCCGATGTTTATTTACCTGGTATTTATTGTTGTTTTCTTCGGCATCATCGCGAACCTGCACAACGAAGCGATCAGTTTTATCAATATCCAGGTGCTGGTATTTCAAAACTGGTTTTTCAATTTGAATCTGCTCACTTTATTGATCCACCGGATTATATTGCACCGAACCCAGCAACCGGTGAAGCTTCACTTCGGCGCCTTCACACCCAATATGATTGTGCTGCATGTGTCGATTGTGGTGGGAGGAATGCTTATGTTTTTTGTGGTAAGAAACTATCCGCAAACTTTTACGCCCGACAATCTCTGGGGCTCGGTGTTGATCATCCTGCCTTTTTTTATCCTGAAATGGCTGGTAGAGCGGGAAACCAGGGATGGGTTGCTGGGGTGAGGGATGTGATTAATCTGACGCGCTAGTTAATGCAAAATTCTAAAAGTATTTATCTTGCAATGGTCTGGGTGCATAGCTGTGCGGCCGCGTAACATATTGTTTTTTAATTATTTAATGCCAAAGTTCCAAACCTTATATGCAAGGACAAACGATTTTGCTTTTTTTGGCCGGCTTTTTTGCAGGGCTAATCATGCTACGATTAATCTTCCGCCGCAAAAATTAAAATCTTGTCGGAATCGTTGAAGATTAATTCCGAAATCCCCTATTTTTGCACTCCCAAAATGGGGATATTCCTCCTTAGCTCAGTTGGTTAGAGTCCCGGATGTCCGGGATTAATCAGGGG
>CAYMZZ010000015.1:10339-82157 GCA_964395095.1 uncultured Citrobacter sp. | reverse complement strand
AGACAGTGTAAAAAAGCTGAAACATCGTATTCCTCCTTAGCTCAGTTGGTTAGAGTCCCGGATGTCCGGGATTAATCAGGGGGTCGCTGGTTCAGACAGTGTAAAAAAGCTGAAACATCGTATTCCTCCTTAGCTCAGTTGGTTAGAGCATCTGACTGTTAATCAGAGGGTCGCTGGTTCAAGTCCAGCAGGGGGAGCGGAAAAGGTTCTGAGGTAATCAGGACCTTTTATGTTTTATATCTACATTATTTATTCTCCTTCATCTGACAAATATTATGTCGGCTATTCTATTGATCCAATCAGAAGATTAATCGAACACAACTCATCTCCTTTCGATACTTATACCAGTAAACACAGGCCGTGGATATTAAAAGCATATTTTGAATGCTCTGACAGCGAATCCGAAGCCATAAGAATGGAGAGATTCATTAAAAAAACAAAAAAGCCGGAAACTTATAGAACTGCTCTGTGACCCCGGTTTTATCCCCTCCGGAATTTTAGCTCAGTTGGTTAGAGTCCCGGACGTCCGGGATTAATCAGAGGGTCGCTGGTTCAAGTCCAGCAGGGGGAGCCGCTTTAAAACCTGTCCGCTGAAGGCGGACAGGTTTTTTTGTGCTCAGGGCTTAGAGCAGCCCGACCATAAGTTAGGAGGCTCCCTCTAAACTATTTTAATGAAAACAACCCCAACATCGACGGAATCCGATGGGGCCCTTCCGGGTCATGCTCCATCGTTAAATGAAACCAGGCATATACAATGCCCGCATTCTCGGGAAAAATCTCCCGGCCGTCCAGGCGTTCCTTCAATATTTCTCTTGATTTGTTGTTGACCAATGGCGTAAATACATATTTGAGCGGATTTGTTTTCGCCAACATCTCTTTTATTTCACGATTCATTTTCTCCACGTCGGCCTGCATCTTGATGGATAGATTACCCGCGTTCATCGGATTTCCCTGAATCATTTTCGCGTACCGGGCCTGCAGCTCCTTCGCCCTTTTCTCCATCAGGCCTTTGCTCAATTCTTCTGCTTCTTTCTTTGCTTGTTCTACATCAAGAAAGCAGGTCATGAGTACAGCCGATAAATTCTCCACTTCCATTACGCCGGCAGGTTCAGGATATAACCATTGCTCCCGGAAGCCCTCCGGATGAAAGGTTTGGGCCAATACACTATCTGCTACTTTCTTCCCTTCCACATAACAAAAATCCATCTTGATAATGGGGGGTTGCGACTGCCAATCCTTGGTGCCTACATACTCTACCGGCACACCCGCAAATTCGGCAGCCAGTAATTTGTAGCGGGCGGTTCTGTCCGCTGTCTTCGAAGCCAGTATCCAGTTAAGGCGGCAGGTCTCCATATCCGGCAAGGCATAAAACCAGTTATCCCCCCGTACATGACCCGCAATATAACCATCCTCTTTTCCGAGCTTGGCGGTAATATTGCTGTTAAGTTTAAACTGGTTGAATGTGAGGTATTGTTCAATAAGATTTTGCTCGCCATGAAGAGGCTGACCGAGAATTTGCCTTTCCCGCTCCAATTTCAGAATGAAGTGGATATTTAAACCCACTGCATAGTCTTTCTCCTTCATGGCAGCAGAAAAATGATGATGAAGCGCCGTAAATACTATGTCAAAATAATCAAGACCTGTCAGGGCAGTCGGGTTTGAACTTTCTCCCATGAGTTGCAGTTGCCGGTGAACCGGTAACACATACTCCAGTATCGCCGGAAGCCTCGACGCATCATTTTTGTATTTTTCAAGCAGGAGCGCTGCTCTTTTTGCACCACGTTTGAGAATGAAATCGATTAATGTCCACACTTCATTATTCGCTTCCAGGTCAAATAAACCCGCTCCGGCACCTTTTTGCATATAGGCACTAAACTGAAGTGCTTCGGTGATGATATCACCGTCTACCGCCGACACTTCTGCGATAAATCTTTTCACCTCTTTATCGTAGCGCTCCTGTGCTATACTGTCGCAGGGAAAACAATAGGAGAAATCGTACCGGGGCGGCACGGGCAAAATGCTCAGGTTATCGTCTTGATGCTTTTCTCTGAATGCCCTGAATTTTTTCAGGATATCTTCATAGCGGTTATCTTCACGGGCCACTTCATCTTCCGTAAGGTTATAGGCTCCGCCTTTGCCTACTACGGATTTCACGGAAGTAGCAAGAACGGGATCACCTTCCGGCAGGGTAATGCTATTACTGAGCCAGGGTTTCCACTCTTCGTTCACACTGGAGAATGCTTTGCTGACAGCATTGCTTAAATCTGCCCACAAGTATCCTGGTGTCGTTTGCTTTAATTTTGAAACAGCGACGTCAATTCTTTTGGTGGTATTGTTCAATTCAGCATACATTCTGTCGAATTGCTTACCCGTACCCGATTTGCTGACCACTCTTAGCTGCCTCTTTTGCGGGTTATAGAAAACCGTATCACCGGTTTCCTTGAGCAATACATTCGATTTGATGAGTTTGCCTTTATACCATAGCAAATGATCGGGAGCCTTTGTTTGAGCTGATGCGGCAGTAACCGTACAGGCAAGTACACACAAGAAGAATGCTTCTTTCATAAAATGATAATTCGACCGCCAAGGTAGGAGTGCCCGACTATCCTTTTATTCAAATGCTTCACGAACTGCTGTAATGGTCGAATGAGTTGTAGGCACAAACTTTTTGGGGCCACTTTACCTGATCTTTCATTCAGAGCTGGCTGTCAATTTTCTTATTTCCCTTTCAAACCAGGGGAGGTAGTCTTCAATTTGTGATACAAGAAAATAGGGGAGGTTTAATAAGAAAAATACCTTTTGTGCCGGAGTAGTAAGAACTGAAATGTTCATGGCCCCAGAGTAGTATCTTATCGCCATATTGTGGGGAGCAATGTCCATAAACAGATGCAAAGAGCGCAATCTCCCTTCGCTCCCTGATTTTACTTCAACAGGGATCAGTTTTCCTTCATACTGATATAAATAATCAATTTCTGCCTGTGCCGTGTTCTTTTCCCTGACCCAAAAATTTAGGCAATGCAATGCGCTATATTGCCTTGCCAGTAACTCCTGTCCTACAATATGTTCTATCATTATTCCACCATAAACTGAATGAAGATCTTCTGTCCCAATTATATCTGTTTGTATCCCTACAAAATAATTCAACATTCCCGTATCCAGGTATTGGAGCCGAGGCGATCTGTCGTAATCCGGTTGAAGCGGCAGTAAAGGATTGGTTTGCGGATAGACCAGATGAATCAGCAGGGCTTTTTCCAGTGTTCTCAGCGCTTCACCCATTTCTCTCGACTTATAGTTTGAGTTTCCAAATCCTTGAAATTTTATTCTTTTACCTGCTTCTGCTAAACTGGAACGAATAGCATGCCGAATATAATTTGCCTGAGTGTTGTTTGCCGCATACTTTTCCACGTCATCCATATAGGAAACCAATAACGATTCGTAAGTAACACTCAACGCAGTTAAATCCTTGTTTTTCGAATATTGTTCGATAATCTCCGGCATTCCGCCAATCAAGCAATATGTGCGAAAAAGTTGCATGAGTTTGTCATGCGCAAACGCGGCGAATGGGATGCTCTTTAGTTGTTCAAGTGCAGCTGTTTCACCAACAGCGGCTAAAAATTCCGGAAATGAAACAGGATGAATTGCCAGATATTCAACCCTTCCAACCGGAAAACTAATCTCTGTATTGAATAGACTTTCAAGCATTGATCCGGCGGCAATAACCGGAATTTCCGGTGCTTCTTCGTAGAAATAGCGAAGCTGTTGCAGTGCTTCAGGTACTTCTTGAATTTCATCTATAAAAACCAGGGTCTTTTTTCTTTTAGCCAGAACAAGATTTTTCTGGAAGAATAAGGATTGAAGAAGAGTGTCAAAATTGCGGAATTCTTCAAAAGGTTTTCTGTCTTCGGGTAGTTCCAGGTTTAAGTAAAGAAATTGTTCAAAATCGGCCGCAAACTGGCGTACGACTGTTGTTTTTCCCACCTGTCTGGCTCCCCTTATAACCAAAGGCTTTCGGGATTCTCGCAGATGCCATTTCTGTAGTTCCCCTATAATATCTCTTCTAAACATGTAACAAAAATAGGGTAATTTGGCGAGTATTGTGTAATAAAATTAGGGTATTTTGTTGTCAGATTTGTAATAGAATTAGGGTATATTCTGTAGGTGCTGCTGCAGGTGTTTCAGGTATTAGGAGATTCGTTTTGCCAGACAAGTAATTCATTGTGAGCAAAATATGAACCAGCCGATAAGGGAACCACAAATTTTTGGCTTATTAGGGTGTTAGAAATTGCTAAGCAATAATGGCCCTACATTGAATCAAAAATTTCATATAGAATGGAATTAATGACGTCAATTTGGTTCAAGGCTCAATTGAAATTTCTGTGATACCAGAGTTGCTTTCGGTTCCCTTGTCTTCTCTGAGCTTACTATCTTTTTTCTTCCTGGGCCGTGCAGGCTTGAAGGGCCTTACCAGTGAGAGATCCATTTTGTCAGAAATTATTTTATGCACAGCAGCGATGATGGTCTCATCATCGCATTTTTCCCGATACTGGTCTTTGATGAGCTTTTTGATGTTATTAATGATAGGGGCAGAACATAGAATGCTGGCAATATTGTACGGATCTGTTGCTTCGCATTTATTCCAAAGCGGCTTAAAGAAGTTTTTAACCACGCTATCCTTATGGAGGTGCTGTAACTGGGAAGCGGCATTTTTCAGATCCGCTGCGTCGCTAAGGTCAAGCGCAAATATTAGCCGGGAAGAAATGGGTTGCTCAAATAGGATTTTATAAAACTCGAAATTTCTGCCGTTTGTAAGCAAGGCATATTCGATGCCTTCATTGGCGCCATAGTTTACTGTTTGCCGCAAGTGCTTTTCTGATAATTGAAAAGAAAGGGCTTTTACCTCCACGCTTACAATATCCCCGTGTCTTTGCAAAACAGTACCAACTGTTCATTCTTGGTAAATCCCAGGTCTTCGCGGATCTGTCCGAGGCGCTTTTCGATGCTGCTCAGGCTGCAGGGTTTGGTGCCTTGTTGTTTTAGATAACCGGAAATTTCTTTTTGCGAATAGCCCTGTGATAGCAAACGGATGATATGAATATCGAAATCGGCGAACTCATAGGTATTCGCTTCTTTTAATAGTTGCTGCACGGTAGGTGGGTAATATCGATATCCTTTCAGCATTGCTTCAAAGGCGGCCCGCAGTTCTTTGGCATCGTGCCGGGCCTTGCGCACATAAGCATCGATTTCGTAGCTGCTAAACAACATATCGATAGTAGCCACGCGGTTCTCGGCGGAAAAAACCAGGATTCTGATTTCTGGTTGCACGGCACGCACTTCCCGAACCAGGTCGAAGCCACCCGCGATTTTCTGGGCTTTGCCATCCGACTCAAAATAGAGGTCGGTGATCAGCAGGTCGTAGGGGTCTCCCTTTTTCTTTGCCATTTCTATTTTATGCAAAGCATCATCACAATAGAAGGCATGATCGATGTTGGGGATGCGCAATTCTTCCATGGTTCTTTGCACGGAAAGATTGGCGATTTCCTGGTCTTCGGCTATGATTACTTTATCTATCATGGTTGATTGGTATCCAGCGGAAGGCTGATCCTGATGTTTACGCCAGCCTGCCCGCTTTCGCCAAAAATAATTTCTCCTCGCAAAGTTTCTATACGGTTAACCGTATTCTGCAAACCATTTCCAAATTTCATCCCTGCGGGATAGCCTTTTCCATCATCTTTGTAATGAATAATAACCCTTTCTTTTTCCTGCTGAAAGCGAATCACTACATTTTTGGCTCCGCTATGCTTTTTCATATTCACCATCAGCTCGTTGAGTACCAGATGTAATTCCTGTTTTTGCGGGGCGCTCACTTTTTGCCAGAATGCGGGTTGGTTGCCGATCACGATAACCTTGGTTTGCTGATCGGAAAAAGCGGCAAATAGCTGGTGAATCTGTTGGTCGTAATTGGAAAAATTATCGGTCGGGTCTTCATAGGATATATTCCGCGATTGCTCATAAAGCCCTTCAATTCTGGTGAGCAGGGGTTCCTTCTCTATTTCCGGCTTATGCTCCAGTTCATTCATAATCCGGTAAAGCCCGTTGGCTACCACATCATGCACTTTTTGCGAGGTTTTCAGCCTGGCTTCGCGAATGGCATTTTCGGTTTGCTGCTGTATTCTTTTCCGGCGCTTGCGGTACCATACAGATAGGGAAATGATGATGGCGAGCGACAGGCCAATTAACGAAAACAGCCAAACGCGTTGCTGTGTGAGGCGTTGTTGAAGAAGCAGGTTATCTGATTTACTTTTTTGGACATCATAGCGTATCAAAGCGTAGCGACTTCGGGTGGTATCGCGTGCCAGCATAAGGCTGTCGTTGAGCTGCTTAAATTGTTCATACCATACTTGTTTGGCCCGTGTGGTATAACTCAGGCGAATCAGTTTATCGCTGGCTTCCAGCACATCATCCGGGCTACTTTTTTCCTTCGCGTTTTCATACATTCTTCCGGCATACCAAAGTGCCGAATCCGGGTTTACATGGGCATAGTAATCGGAAAGGTGCGCATAACTCGCGTTCAGCCCTGCGAAATACTGGCTGTCGAGTCGGATCTTCAATGCCTGCCAGTATTCATCCAGTACTGGCAATTCAGGATTTAGCAACCACTTGGTCCGGGCACGGTTGGATATGGCTCTGGCCAATAGGTCCATTTTTGCCGGCCTCTCGTAAAGAATGGAATCATAAATAGCAATCGCATCTGCGTACTGTCCCATTTTTTGGAGGGCTGTGGCCTTACCGTTCTGTATTTCGAGAATATGACTGGGTTCTTTGGTGATAGCCATCCCCTTATTATAAAAGTGGATGGCTTCTTTATAATTTTTGAGATCAATACTGGTATTGCCCAGTTCATTATAAATGGAAATAAGGGAGACCTGATGTTTGGGATCCTCCGGATCCAATACCCGCAGTGCGGCGGTGAGGCTTTGTTGTGCGGCATAAATGTCGCCTGCCTGGCGCAGTAACATGCCGATAAATATATTCGCATTGGCCTTATCCAGGCTATCTGTACTGCTGGATACGGCCCGGCTAAACATAAGAATGGCCGAATCGTACTTATTTTTATAAAAGTAGTAACTGCCCCATTGAAGGTCTGTATATTCTTGTGTGGACTCTTTTTTCTCCTTATCGCAGGCGACAAGCAGGAAGGCGAGGATAATGACCGGCCAGTAAATTATTCTTCTCAACAAGCATGAATTTGCTTTAAAAGTAAAAAAAGGAAGGCAGAAAATTCTGCCTTCCGGTGCGAATCAGCCACCCGGGGGCGGTGGGGGCGGCGGGGGAGGCGGCAGCGGTGGAATGCCACCGGTTTCTCCACCGGTATCTCCGTCGTCATCAGAACTGCTGCTGTAGGTGACATGAATCAGTGGACAGTTGCCATGATTCTGGATGCTATGATGTGGGTTTGGGCAAAAGGATGCCCAAAGCCAGAGGATCAAACTGATCATTGCTTTGATTATTTAGTTGGTGAGGAAATGGTCCGCACGGGTTCGCGGGGCCCGGTTGGGGGTGGGGTAAGGGCGCTCTTACGGTGACGTCCTGACAAACTTATAGCGGGCTAAAAGCCTCATCAGCAAAGGATTCCGTGAATTCCGATGATTCCGGAAATTCCGGATGAGGGAGGTGGAGAATTCCGGTTTGGCTGGTTGGGCGCTTGGCGCTTGCGACATTTGCCCTGATTGCTTACCTTAGGTGTAAGCATTTCGGTATGCGCCTCAACCATCCGGATTATATCAAACTGCTGAAGGCGGCTTATCATCAAAAGCGCAGCAACAATGAGCTTCAACCCTTGTTGGCTCAATCAACGCCGGCCAGCATCCGGAAGGAATGCATAAATGTGTGTAAGGAAAGATTTCTGGATAAGGATATGCCGATCCTTCGGGCCTTCTTTGGTCCGGCAGAAGACAGGAGGCATTTCTTGCAGTTGATTGAGAATTTTGGAACCGACAGGTTTAAGCCGCTTGATAATTACCTGAAAGGAAATACCACAACCACGGATGATACAAACCTGGAACTGCTGGCCTGGTTAATAGATTTTCCACACCGACCTTTTGGGTTTGGAAAAGATGTACTATTAACGGAAGAGGAGAAGAAGCTCATTGCAGATCCGGAGCCGGGCAATGAATCCACAGAAAGCGTGCAGCCTCCGCCAGAGAGGGGTGTTGCGCAAGAATCAGACAAAAAGAAAAAGCGCCGGGTGGCGGCGCTTCTGCTACTCTTCCTGTTGCTGGGTTTAAGTGGATTTTATATCATCAGGCAGGCGGGAAAATATTCAGATATGAGTTTCGGCAGTTCACCTGGCGAGTGTATGTACTGGGCAGGCGATCGGTATGTGCGAACGCCGTGTACCAATCCTTCTTTCGACCAACTGCAATTAAACTTCAATAAGGATGTGGTAGAAAAGTTTAAACGAATTACTCGAAGAGATACTATATCTGAGAAATCGATTGGGGTTGTACACTACATTAAGATTGATGGTGGTATTGAGTTCTTCACAACTGCCGGTCGTCATCCCGTGCAGATAAATCGAAGTTTGAAACCTATGACCAAACATATCTATCAAACACATGTGGTTCCGTACAAGACTAAAAGCTGAAATCATGGGAAGTGGCTGCCCTTTGCGCTATTTGCCTGCCTCTGAGTACTGAATGCTTCTTCATTAACAGTTTAATGTGAAATACTAACCGCCCTGTGCAGGTATTGATTCGAAAACAATTGCTTCAGCATGAATTCCGCCACATCTTCCCTTGAAATTTTCAGCTTCAATTGTTTTTCCTTGGGGCTGAAATCGATTTTATAGGTTTGGGTAGCCGGACCTTTGCTAAAGGCACTGGGCCTTACAATCGTATAATCGAGCTCACTCTTCCGAATATACTCTTCCTGCAGGCGATGATCTTCAAATGCCTTTTTCAGGAGCCAGCCAAACATGATTTTTTTCCAGAAGAAATTGAGATTGTTCCAGGTTTCGCCCATGCCAAGTGTGGTTTGGCAAACAAGGCGCTTGCAGCCCTGCTGGCGCATGGCCTGAATGATATGAGCGGTACCCGTGGCCCGTACAAGCCCTTTTGCGCCATCGCCCAGCGCGCAGATAACGGCATCGCTTCCCCGAACAGCCCTGACCACATCGGTAAGTTGCTGTACATCGCCTTCCAGCACTTGCAGATTATCGTGTTTCAACGACGAAAACTTCTGCGCATCGCGGGTAAATGCGGTTACCTGAAAACCCTGCTCTATTGCTTTTTGCAGAATGATACGGCCCAATGATCCGGAAGCGCCAAAAATAGTTAGTTGCATAACGATTAATTTTTGACAAAGCTGGATCATCCGGATAAGGCAAAATAGAATAAAAGCGACAGTCTACTGGCGTGTGGTTTTTAGAAAACGGGAAGCAATTTTGCCGGTGAAGGAGCGGAATACACGAATAAAATGCGATTGATCGGCATAGCCATTGTCGTATACTACATCGGTTAGCTTGTTGTAGTCGCGTACAGAAAGTTGGATCAGGGAATTCTGAAACTGAATGATCCGCGAAAATTGTTTAGGTTTCAGAGCTGTTTGTTGAAAAAATCTTCGCTCGAGGGAACGGGAACTGATGGCCAGGTCAAGCGCGAGCTGCTTCAGGCTGAGCTGACCCTTTGAGTCCAGTATTTTTTCAATAGCCTGTTTGATGAGCGGATCAAATGCCCTGACTTTTTCCTGCATGAGAAGCAAGAGTTGCTGGCTAAGGACCTGGATAAGTGAATCAGAACCTGTTTTCTGCTTTGTATGACCGGATTGTTTCGTTTTCAGAAAATGAGGAATCTTATGGCAATTATCGGTAATGCTGTGTGGGTCCAGGTCAAAAATTGTGCGCAGGGCAAAGGGGTACAGTTGAAAAATGACCAGTTGAAACCGACCTTTGATCCGGATTTCCACAGGTTGCAGCGTTTGCCCGTAAATGAATACCTCCGGCATTTTTTGCGGATGCGGATAAACGCGTAGGCGGCTTCCTGCTGTATGAAAAATCAAACCGGGAAAACCATCGGCATAAAAGGGAAGATGGGTTTGCGAATCTTCTTCCCGGCTTTCAAAGACCAGAATACTTTTCACATAAGGAGCCAGTTGTGGATCGGGATCCAGCAGTCTATTTTGCATAAGGCCTGTTGGCTGTATTTAATGTTTTTCCAAATCGTAATAAAAATGAAGAACGTCTTCTTCGGTAGCGCCAGTTTTCCGGTAAAATTCTACTGCATGCTCATCCACACGATCCGCCTGTACAAATACTTCCTGAGCTCCTTCTGCTTTGCAATAGGAGGTGATGGCGGATATCAATTTTGTTCCGATACCTTTTCGCTGATGACGACGATCCACAGCGAGGTCATAAATATAAACCAGCGGTTTTACTGCATAATATTGCCGGAGAGTATAGGCGGTTAAGCCTCCCAGCATTGCCCCCTGATCGCTAATCGCCACAAAAACGTAGAAGCCTTTATCTTTTAGCAGCTCCTGAAGATGCGCCTCTGGAGGCATCCGAAAATCCTTCATTTCAAATACATCTTCGAAGAGCTCAATGAGCGCTATAAACAAATCCACTTCATCCGGTTGCAATCTTTTGATCTGAATATTCATTTAGCCAGGGCAGGGTTTATTATTTTCCAATTTTTGCAGGATCCTGCTGGATACAGTAAGAACTGATCTTTTCAATTTGATCGGTCTCGCTAAACTCATATACGTCGCAAGCCGAAATGAAAGAAACGGTTTTGCCTCCCCGAATAAATTCAGCCGTACCGCTTACCACTACTTTTCTGCCTTCCGCTATGATATGGGTAGTCGCAAATTTCGTTTCCACTGAACGAAAATAAGACGATACCTGTTCGCAATAATTTAAAATGGCATCTTTGCCTGTGTACTCGTTTTCCCCCAACACGGTCCATACTGCTTTCTCCGCGATACGATCATAAACGGAAGAGAACTCTCCCATGGAAAAGTTTTGTGCGACTTCTTTTGTGGTCATGTGGCTTTCATAATTTGTCTTTATAAACATACGACAATACCAGGATAACCAATACCACAACGGGCATCAGGATGAATCCGATATTTTGATCAACAACTATATGGCTCAGGATGGCAAACAGCAGGTTGAAGCTGAGTCCGGCATAAGCCCATTCCCGCAGTTTTGCCGGCAGCTTTCGAAGCATAATGGCTGTAGCGCCCAGAAATTTGCAAATGATCAGCGCAACCGCAAAATAATCGGGATAACCCAAAGGTTTGGTGCCGGCATTGTTGTACTGTGGCGCAAACAGCAAAGTGCCAATGGGCATGAGGCCTTCCCACAAAAAGATGATGCAGGTTGAAATCCAAAAGATGAGCTTATTTTTCATTGTTGTTTTTTTTGTGAATTGATCGAGCAAAGATGGAACGTCGCCTTTTCATTTTCCCATGGTGAAAATGACAGGTTGAGGGGTGGATTATGACATTTTATTTATTTTGTGTGCAAATTTCTCATCCGATGAAAGTCTCCGTGTTTGTTCCCGAGTATGGGGTGATTGAAGCGATAACGCCTGCTTTTCGCAGTTTCAATACGGCCAATGAATTTCTGGTGGCTACCGGAAAGCAGCTAAAATTTGAGGTGGAATATGTGGGCTTGCAAGAATATGTACCCGCCAACAATGGTGAATATACCATTAAGACCAGCCGGCTACTCAAGGATGTGGAGAGAACCGATCTCCTGATCATTCCACCTGCTTTTGGTGATACAGAAAAAGGAATTGCTGCCAATGCCGCGGCCATACCTTATTTCACAAAGTTGCACAACAGGGGCGCCAGCGTAGCCAGTTTATGTATCGGCGCATTTTTATTGGCGGAAACAGGATTGCTGAATGGCAAAAAATGTTCCACACACTGGGCGCATATAGAGGAGTTCCGTCAAAAGTATCCGGAGGTGGAAGTGCGGGATGGTGCTATTATTACCGAGCATGATAATATCTTCAGCAGTGGAGGAGCCAGCAGTTTGTGGAATCTGGTACTTTACCTGGTGGAGAAATATGCCGATCATGAAACGGCGGTATTGATCGCCAAATATTTTGCGCTCGATATTGGCAGGGATAGCCAGGCCGATTTTGCCATATTCCGGGGGCAGAAAAATCATCATGACGAGGATATCAAAAAAGTGCAGGACTATATAGAGAAGAATTATACCGATAAGATAATGATTGATGAGCTGGCGGATTTTGTAGCCACGGGTAGAAGAACATTTGAAAGAAGGTTTAAGGAGGCGACTAATAATTCGCCCATTGAATATATTCAGCGTGTAAGGATCGAGGCAGCCAAAAGATTCTTTGAAGCTTCGCGCAAGAATGTGTCGGAAGTGATGTATGAAGTAGGGTATTCCGATACCAAGGCATTTCGCGACATTTTCAAAAAGGTAACCGGGCTTACGCCGATTGAATATCGGAACAAGTACGCCAGACTTGCTGCGGAGGTATAGCCCCACTGAGCGCCCTGGTTTGGGTCGTATTCACCCCCTGCAATTGCCGACTTTGGCCTGCATTCGCATGATGACTTTCTGCTAGTTTTACCAAAAAGAAGGATTATGCGCAGGATAATCGTAACTGAGTTCATCACCCTTGATGGCGTGGTGGAAGCGCCGGGCGGGAATGAAACAGCGCATCCACATGCCGGCTGGCAATTTCTCTACGGCCATCCAGAATCAGGAAAATATAAGGTGGAAGAGTTGGCTTCGGTGGAAGCCTTACTACTGGGCAGGCATACCTACGACCAGTTTTCGGTGTACTGGCCTACACAAAGCGGGGGTGGCTTCGCCGACAAGATAAATGCTATGCCCAAATATATCGTATCGCAAAGCCTGGAAAGAACCAACTGGAACAATAGTTACCTGCTTCGCGATGTGCAAAGCGATGTGGCGGAACTGAAGGAAACCGAGGGAGGCGATATACTGGTATATGGCAGTGCCAGGTTGGTGAAGGGATTGCTCCGGCATAAATTGGTGGACGAACTGAGGCTGATGTTATTCCCGATATCTATCGGTGGCGGAATGCGCCTGTTCGGGGATGATCGGGAGAAGGCGGGCTTCCGTTTGAAAAGCGCACGCACTTTGGATAATGGGGTGCTGATACTGGAATATTTGCCGGCGACCATACTACCTTAATTGCGTGGGTATGAGCCGGTATGAAAATACCCGTTTCTCATCGGCTGTAGCGTGGCCCGGATCATCAGGAGTTGCTTCTTATTAGTTTAAAAAAAAGCCGGGCCAATAGAGGCCCGGCTTTATCCATTCAGAAAGTTGTCATTTTATTTCAGCAGGCTCAAACGTACCTGTAATCCAAAAGCCATCAGCCTCACATTATCAACCATATTAATGGTGCCAGCGGCACGGGCTTTTCCATTGTTGTAATACACAGCATTGCCCTGGCTTTCCTCTTTACGCATATTGGTGAGGCCATAGTCTGCAAACAGACCCAGGCTTAGACCCCATTTTTTCCCCAGGTCAAATCCGTAACCAATTCCGGCAGTGGCGGCAATGCCGGCATTGAGGCTCCTTTTGGTTTCATCGGTCCAGTTGTTAGTGGTTCCAAATCCGTGCTGAGGCAGATCTTCAACCGTCAGATTGTAGTCGGGGTAATAAGCCGATTGCGTAAGCTGGTCGGCACGGGCTTCCAGGCTGGCCCGGAAGGGCAGGACAAATTTTACGCCGCCATTGGCCTGCCAACGGTTTTTTCCGCTGGCTTCGTATTGCAGGGTAAGCGGAACTGTGAGTGCAAAAAAGTCAAGCTTTTCTTCGTAACCAACAGTTTCAACGCTGTATTGAAAGCCGGATCCCACGGCATCAATCTCATTGGATTGAAAACTGGTATTATCCGACAGGGTGGCGCGGGTGCTGTAATAATCGGCTCCCACACCTGTAAGCAACTGCCAGTTGGCTTTCACCGGAATGCGGTAGCCAATATGGATACCTCCGCCGGCCTGTTGATTGATTTTGGCATTATCTACTTTATACTGAAGGCCCTGTAATCCTCCGCGCAGAGCTACGCTCCATTGCTGCGCATTGGCCGTTAAGCCAAAGGCCATCAGATGAATGATTATGATACTTATAATTCGCATATTGATTCAGTTTTGACTGTTGTTGATAAGGTTTACTTATTTCACCACCACATTCACGGATTCCTTCAAGCCATTAGCCCTGAGTAATGTGATAATGTAAAGGCCATTGTTTGAAGGCAACTGTATCCGCTGGATCAGCGTAATGTTCACCACTTGCTGCAGCACATTTCCGCTCATATCACTCACGATCAGCACGGCGCCCTGCAAATCGTTGCTGCTGTAGTTAATGGTAACCGTAGCGCTGTTACCAGCCTGTGCGGGGTTGGGGGAAACAAGCATCTTGCGATCAACCAGGCTGGATCCGGTTAAGGTAAGCGGGCAGCTTCTTACAGTATTACCATTGTTGTCGGTTGCCACTACATAATAGGTGCCGGTAAGGGCCGTTGGTTCACTATAGTAGGCGCTGGTAGCACCGGATACGGCATTACCGTTTTTGTACCATTGCCAGGCCACGTAGGCATTGTTCTCATTCACGAAGAAAATGGCATCGCGGAAATGATGTTTGATTAATCCATTAACCGAGTTGGTGAGATTTCTTATTACAGCGGTTGCAGGCAGGTAGTTGTTGTTGCCCTCTTGTGTGGCTGTGATGCTGGCCGCACCCGACTGCTGTGCAGTGAGGGTGGATCCGTTGATGCTGGCCACAGCGGTATTGGAACTGCTATAACTTATCGGTAAGCCACTATTGGAACTGGCTGTTAATTGCACAGTGGTAGCACCACCACAGCCCAGGGTCAGTTGCTGGTTCCAGGTAATGATTTGCGGGGCTTTGTTGATCGTGAGCTTGCTGGCCGTATAGCTGATCGTATAATTATTACCAGCACTCAGGGTGTTCTGGTTGATCGTGTATTCTTCGGCATCTTCCCCGGCATCGCGATTCAGTGCTCCGGTAAGAATACTGTTATTGTCGCTGTACTGATAGCCCGTGGCCGTATATGTAAGCGCTGGATCTGCGGCACCAAAAACTTTGGATTTGGCGTCGGCCGTGATCGATAATACAGCCTTATTGACCGTGAGGTCGGTTTTGGCGCTATCGGCTTCATACAAGCTGCCCGCAGCCTGGTAAGCCGTAATGCTGGCTGTTCCGGCTCCTTTAATTTCAACATACCACTTGTTGTCGGTGGTATTAAAGGATACAAGGGCCACTGAAGTATTATCACTACCATAAGTGAAGCTTCCATCCGAATTGGAGCTGGCGGCAATTTCAAATATCGCGTCTCCATATACCTGATCCATCAGCGGACCAAACACAATAGAAGGATTGACCTTAACGGTGAGCAGGGCTTCATTTGAATTAATGCTGCCACAAGTGCCCGTAACCACACAGCGGTATCTATAATTAGTCATATCCCCGCTTGCATCACGGATCGTTAATGTGGCGGTAGTTGCTCCGGAATAGGTGATGTTGTTGGCAATATTCGAAAATCCGGAGCCTGTATCAACCTGCCATTGATAGCTGATGGCATCGGTAGCGCTTACGGAGAAGCTCACCTCATCACCCGCAGCGGCGATCGAGTCTTCCGGTTGTTCATTTATCTGGAGGGTATTGTTGGTTATAGTAAGGTTCACGGTAATGATACTGTCGCCACAATAGCTGTTGGGGATAGTGTCATTATAAGTGCCTGAACTGGTCCAGTTGTAGTTCCCACTCGGGCTGGTGTAGGGATTATTGCAGGTACTGATATTGACGGTTTCAAAGGTTTTCCGCTCGTAAAGCTGCAGGATTTCCTCCTCGCTGAGGGCACGATTGTACAGACCAAACTCATCCATCAAACTGCCTGGGGGGAGGCTGTTGCTACCGCTATAAGCGCCAACTTTGAAGGGTCCGTCGCCTGTGAGATTATAGGCGCCGACAACTACTTCATTAACCCTAACGCCATTGAGATATGCATAAACCCTTGAAGTGGATGGATCATATACAAAGCTGGTCATGGATTCAGTTGTACTTGCTCCGCCAGAAACTAACACATCAGGGCCGCCGCCACCACGTAATATCCAGTTATCGGCTCCTGCCACCCCACCGGTAAAGCAGCGAAAACCTGAGGCATTTACGTCCCCAAAAATATAATGAGTGTTGGTAGTGCTGGGTATATTAGAGGTCCAAAAAGATATGGTCCATGCGGTGTTGCCCAGATCTGGTGCCCAGTTTGTATTTAAGTAGTCGATGGTTGAAGCACCGCCTGTACCTACTAAAGCGCCTGCGCACAAACCCGTTCCTCCCTGGCTGATACTGCCAATAAGTGAGGCGGATTCCGTACCTGCAGGAGCTGCACTGGCATAATTGGTAACAGTGCTGCCTGTGCCATCGAATTTATAATAGAGTAATTCGGGTACAGGAAGGGATTGCTGGGCCGTAGCCGAGCCGGGTGGAAGCAACATGATTGCTGCAAGAAGGGCAAAGAGTCCCATAACAGACCTTATGCCTTTTAGGTAGACTTGTTTCATACAGATTGTTTAGGTGAAAGAAAAAATTTGGTATTGGCGCCAGCAATGGATGCATTGCGCCGTTTATTCAGCGAGTTACTGGTGGTATACAGGAAATATCGGCAGGCCAGGAAGCCCTGTGCATTGATGCAACCGAATTGGAAATAGTGAATGGAATACCGAAGACAGATTGGATAAAATGGAAGGAGGAACGGATCGCTGTGGCAGTATATAATTCATAGGATATGAAAAGGATTGAAAAGAGGTATAACGGTAGGTCGAAAATACCCATTCAATAAACGAGCACAATGTTAATACCGGGATCTGACAAATGAAAGTAAAATGCTGTTTTTTTAATTGATATATGCTAAAAGTTTAGCCTTGATCAACCAGGTCTGCATATTGAAATGTATTTTACTACATTGTTTCAGGGAACAATGTTTCCTGCAATTACGTGCAAACTCTTATTTCTTCTTCGTATTTGGTCTGATTCGGCGATTTTGAAGAATGGGGTACCCGATTTTTCTGCGTGGTCATCCTCGTTTCTCATTCTCCTGTACATATTCCAATATATCGCCCGGCTGACAGTTGAGTGCCTGGCAGATGGCTTCCAGCGTGCTGAAACGGATGGCTTTGGCTTTGCCGGTTTTGAGAATGGAAAGATTGGAAAGCGTGAGGCCTACTTTTTCTGAAAGCTCGTTGAGCGAGATTTTCCGTTTGGCCATCATCACATCGAGGTTTACGATTATTGGCATGGCTATATGGTGTATTCGTTTTCGTTTTGCAATTCAATTCCCTTGCGAAAAATCTGTGCGATCACAAAGAGCACCGCGGCCATCATCAGGAAGGCGGCGCTTTCGCTCCAATACGTTTGCAATGGCTCCGATGCATAGTCCCTTTTGGCCAAATGCGTGCAATAGCGGCTGGCGATCCATCCGATTATGCCCAGGGAAAAAGTATAATAGCCGATCCTTGCCAGGTAATCGGCCACCACTTCACTAAAGGGTTTCACCAGGTTGAGGCGCTGAAATAAACGGATCAGCAGGTAAAACACATAAGCCTTTAACAATGCCAGCGCGATAACAAAACTGAACAGGAGGATATAAAGCGTAACACTTTGCTGATAGAGCTCCGACAGATCGAGGCCCTTGTACAGGTTTTCAGTAGCTACCGGCTTGAAAACGCTATAAATAAAGTTGAAAAGCAGGGCGCCTGCTTCAATACAAAGCGCAATAAAAATTACCCAGGTAACCACACGAAGCGCCTGGTAAATAAAATCATTCTTTGCGGTCATGAGTGATATATTTTTACCAAAAGTAATAAATATTTATTGATAAACAATAAATTTATTTTGAAATACGATTTAGTTGCTGCAGGTATCCTATTTGCCCAAATAAGCCCTACTTTTGCTGGCCCGGAACATAGTGGAGTCGGATTCTCAACGGTTTATCCTTTAACCTTTTGTTAACCGGGAGGCCAATACATTTGTCGACATTTAATTTGTTTATGAAGAAAATCGCTTTTCTGGCTGTAGCTGTATTGATGATGCAGGGTTTGATGGCTCAAGACAGTACCAATGTACCCCGTAAAAAACCTACCATTAATTTACAGGGACGTGCCAACGACCATTTCATGTTGCAGTTGGGTTATGCTGGCTGGGCAGGCGCTCCCGATTCCATCAATACCGGCGGTTTTTCAAAGTCGTTCAATGTATATTTTATGTTCGACTTCCCTTTCAAAACAAATCCCAAGTTGAGCATTGGCCTGGGTCCCGGCATTTCATCCGATCATATCCAGTTCGACAAGACTTATGTAGGTATCCGCGAAACCACCAATACGCTTCAGTTCCGCGATCAATCGGATACCAATCATTTCAAAAAAACAAAACTGGCCACCGTGTACCTGGAAGCGCCAATCGAATTCCGCTATACGGCCAAACCGCTTAATAGCGATAAGAGCTTCAAGTTTGCCATAGGCCTGCGCGTGGGAACCATGCTGAAAGCCTATACCCGCAATAAAACCCTGCAGAACAAGAATGGCCAGGCATTGAATGATTATCTGGTGAAGGAATACCAGAAAAGCTATTTTAATACTACCCGCCTGGTGGCCACCGGCCGTGTAGGCTTTGGCCATTTTTCCCTCTTTGGCAGTTACCAGATCACTTCTCTTTTCAAAGAAGGCGTAGCCGCGGAAATAAGACCGTTTTCGATCGGGCTAACGTTGAGTGGACTGTGAGGGAAGTTCTGAGTTGTAAGTTCTAAGTTATAAGTTAGGGTAAGTGAAGCGCATACCACGCCTGGAAGGGCAAATGGTAAGGCGCGAATTGTGAGTTTGACGCAACTTAGACATGGGCACCCCTTCCATAATTATTTTCTCAGCTTAAACTCCCCCCAAACTCAAAACCTAAAACTAAAAACGTCTAACTTAGAACTTAGAACTTAAAACTTAAAACTCTCAACTCCCTCCCTTGCTCGAGAACAAAAAACGAATTCGTGAAGAAGAACGCGCCGTACTGGTGGGCCTGGTGCATAAGGATCAGACAGAGCCACAGGTGCATGAATACCTGGATGAGTTATCATTTCTGGCGGAGACCGCCGGCGCCATAACCGTGAAACGATTTACCCAAAAGCTCTCGCATCCCGATAGCCGCACTTTTGTTGGAAAGGGCAAGCTGGAAGAAATCCGTCAGTATATTGAAGGGAAAGATATTCGGGTAGCCATATTTGATGATGAGCTTTCCGGTGCGCAGATCAACAATATCGAAAAGGTATTGAATGTAAAGACCATTGATCGGTCAGACCTGATCCTTGATATTTTCGCACGTCGCGCCAAGACCGCACAGGCCAGAGCGCAGGTAGAGCTGGCGCAATACCAGTATATACTGCCACGACTCCGTGGTATGTGGAAACACCTTGAACGCCTCGGTGGTGGTATTGGTACCCGCGGTCCCGGTGAAACGGAAATTGAAACCGACCGCCGTATCGTCCGCGACAAGATCAGCCTGCTGCGCAAGAAGCTATCGGAAATTGACAAGCAATCGCAAACACAACGCAAGGATCGGGGCGAATTTATTCGCGTGGCTTTGGTAGGTTATACCAATGTAGGCAAGAGCACGCTGATGACCCTGCTGAGCAAGAGCCAGGTATTTGCCGAAAATAAACTTTTTGCCACACTCGATACCACTACACGAAAGGTTGTTTTTGAGAACACCCCCTTCCTGCTGAGCGATACGGTAGGGTTCATCCGTAAACTGCCACACCACCTGGTGGAAAGTTTCAAGAGCACGCTCGATGAAGTGCGCGAAGCGGATATTCTGCTGCATGTGGTGGATATTTCGCATCCGGCTTATGAGGATCAGATCGGCGTGGTGAATAAGACCCTGCAGGAAATTGGCGCATTTGAAAAGCCCATCGTTACCATTTTTAATAAAATGGACCTGTACGAAAAAAACACTTTCGATCCCTGGCTCGAAGACGGTACCAAACAGGAAATACTGGCCGATTTGCGTGAACGCTGGGAGCGGGAAACGGATGGTAATGCCATTTTTATCTCCGCCCTGGAACGGAGGAATATTGATGGGCTTCGTAAATCCATACTTGATAAAGTAAGGGAGCTTTACCGGATCCGCTATCCTTACAAAACTGATTTTCTTTATTAATTGGCGTGTTTCAGCACCTCTTTAAATCGTGAGTAGCCAGGTAAAAATAGCAGAGCATCCCAACGAATTACCGTTTGCTGCTAACGACATCGCTGTGGTGTCGGTGGAGGGTAAGAAGATTTGCGTGGGCCGCCGGCAGAATGCATTTTTCGCCTTTGCGTATACCTGTCCACACGCGGGAGCCTGCCTGGCCGATGCCAGCATGGATGCAGAGGGCAAGATAGTTTGTCCCCTTCACCGCTATCGCTTCGATCCCCGCACGGGCATCAATGTTTCCGGCGAAGGCTATTACCTCCGCCACTGGAAAGTGGAGTGGAATGATGAGGGGGTATTCGTTCTTTTCCCCTAAATTTCAAAAATAAACAGGATCGCCAGGCAGGGTTTTTGCCGCTAATAAGAACGGGCAAATGATCTGACAATACTGCCCATGGCAGCCTGATTCAGAAGCTAACCGAATATGGAAAATTCCTTCCTCGATAAAAATTATTGGGATAGCCGTTGGGCCAACGCTGAAACGGGTTGGGATATCGGGTATGCATCGCCCGCTATTGTAAAATATATGGAGGACTATCCGGATAAGAATGCGGCCATTTTAATTCCCGGCTGTGGCAATGCTTATGAAGCGATAAGCCTGGTGGCGATGGGCTTTCAGCATATTGTATTGCTCGATATTTCGGAACAGGCGGTAAGCAGGCTTAGGGAACGATTTGGCGCAACACCGGAAGTGAAACTGGTATGTGGTGATTTCTTTCAGCATTCGGAGGCTTATGATCTGATCATTGAACAAACATTTTTTTGCGCGCTCAACCCCTCGCTTCGGTCGGCATATGTGCGCAAGGCTGCTTCACTGCTCAAAGAGGGTGGCCGATTAATGGGACTTTTATTCGATCGCGATTTTGAAGCCGCCGGCCCACCCTTTGGTGGCCATAAGCAGGAATACCTGACCCTGTTTTCGCCTCATTTTCATATACATAAAATGGACCCTTGTTACAACAGTATCCCTCCCCGCGCGGGTTTCGAGCTGTTTATTAATCTGCTGAAAAAGTCCTGAGCTTTGATCAAAGTCACCGGCGCCCCTGATGGCACTCATTGCGAACCCACCCCTTCATGATTATACAGTTGGTGAGTATTGGATCCGATGGATCCGATCATTCTTCATCAACAAAAATGTCAATCATGAAAAGGAAGATCACTTTCCCTGTGCTTATGCTCAGTTTGCTGGGACTGTCTGTTTCCTCGGGCGCACAGGACGAAAAGACTCTGCCCGAAGTACGGGTAACGGCCACCAATTACAAGTACATCAAAGCCGTAGATAACAAAGACCTGGCACAGCCGGTGAAGTTGCTGGAGCGCCAGGCCGCCGCTTATGATGTGAAGAATTCGGAAATGTACCAGGACGATTATGAAACCTATTCCGTTACCTTCTACCTGCCCGAGGGTTATGTGCTGGCGGTATATGACCAGGATGGTAAACTGCTGCGCACCGCAGAGCGATTCAAAAATATAGCCCTTCCAACAGTAGTGAGTAAGGCTGTGGCACAGAAATATCCGGGCTGGGCCATTACCAAAGACGTGTACCTCGTAAGCTATGAAGATGGTAGTGGCGCGGAAAAACTGTATAAGCTTGTTTTGGAAAACAACAATAAGCATCTGCGGGTGAAAGTGAATGAGAAAGGGGAATTCAAGTGAGTAGTAAGTAGTAAGTTGTAAGTAGTAAGTTGTAAGTGAGGGATGGCATATTTCAGGTATAAAAATTCTGCGCCAATCTGCGGGAAAAATCTGCGAAAATCTGCGGGAAATGCTTCTGCACTTTAAACAAGTATAGAGTTCAGGAGAGTTTTCCCGCAGATTTCTTTGCATAAAACTGTACTAATGTGATCGTCGCGCACGTCGCGAATTCGGTGCGCTTTTTGTCGGCGCGCTGCGCGCCGACAAAAAGGTTGCGGTAAGTTGCATGTACGCGTATGCAAACCTGAAACGGGAAGAAGTTGTCGCCATTTTATCAGCACAGAAATCTTTTCTTTTTTGCCGAAGTTGACAACAATATTTTACTTTGTTGCTGGGAATGTAACATTCAGTTTCTCCTTAAACTTTAAACCTTAAACCCTCAACCTCTCTCCGGATGGCCACCAAAAAATCCTCCACCCCCCGTTTATCGCCACAGGAAACCACAGCCTTGCTCCAGGTGCTGCAAACACGTTTTGAGAAAAACATGCAACGCCATAAAGGAATAAAGTGGGCGGATGTGCAGGTAAGGCTGGAGGCCAGGCCGGCAAAACTCTGGTCGCTGCAGCAAATGGAAGACACGGGTGGAGAGCCGGATATTGTTGCATTCGACAAGAAGAGCGGCGAGTATATTTTTTGCGACTGTTCCGCGCAGAGCCCATCCGGCAGGCGCTCGCTTTGTTACGACCGTGCGGCCCTGAACGCGCGTAAGGAACATAAGCCGGCCAATAGCGCGATGGATTTGGCGGCAGAAATGGGGATCGAGATGCTCGACGAAGCGCAATACCGGGCATTGCAGGAGCAGGGGGATTTCGATACCAAGACCAGCAGTTGGCTGCTTACGCCGGATCGTATCCGCAAGCTCGGAGGCGCCCTTTTTGGTGACCGCCGCTACGATACCGTCTTTCTCTATCATAATGGTGCGGATTCCTACTACGGCGTCCGAGGATTCAGGGGGCGGCTAAGGGTGTAGAAAAAAAATCTGAAAATAAATTTGGCGGCTCCGATTTATTTATCGTAATATTGCGATTGATATGGGAATTACGAAATCAGAAATATTCAGCAGCCGGCAAAATAAGCTGGCGTCTATGATGAAGGCACTGGCTCACCCGGCCCGTATCGCCATTATTCAGCACCTGATCAAGATGAATGCCTGCATTAATGGCGACCTGGTAGAGGAACTGGGCCTGGCACAGGCCACTATCAGCCAGCACCTGAAAGAGCTCAAATCGGCCGGGTTGATCAAGGGCAGCATCGATGGTACCAGCGTTTGCTATTGCATCGATCCCAAGGCATGGAAGGAATTCAACCAGGCATTTGAGCAGTTTTTCCAGAGCTATAAAGACCCGGAGGGCTGCTGCTAAAATTTTTTCTCTATATTCATCGCAATATTGCGTTATAACGATTAAATTTGATTTTTATGCAAACCGAAGAACAATTAAAAGAGCTGGTAAAGCAGAAATACGGTGAAATTGCCTTACAGGACAAAGCAGAAAACGCGGCTTCCTGCTGTGGAGCCGGGGGTTGCAGTACCGATGTGTACAATATTATGACCGATGACTATGCCGGTCTCAAAGGCTATCAACCCGATGCTGACCTGGGCCTGGGCTGTGGCTTGCCCACTCAATTCGCCAAAATCAAAAAGGGCGATGTGGTGATTGACCTGGGTTCCGGCGCCGGCAACGATGCTTTTATCGCCCGGGCCGAAGCGGGTGAAACCGGAAAAGTGATCGGTATTGATTTTACCCCTGCCATGATCGCCAAAGCCCGCAGCAATGCGGAGAAACTGGGTTTCCACAATGTGGAGTTTCGCCAGGGCGATATTGAGCAGATGCCGGTTAATGATAATACGGCCAATGTGATAGTGAGCAATTGCGTACTGAACCTGGTGCCCAATAAGGATGCAGTGATCAAGGAAATTTACCGTGTATTGAAGCCGGGTGGACATTTCAGCATTTCCGATATTGTGCTCGAAGGCGCACTGCCCGCAGGCATCCGCGAAGCGGCGGAAATGTATGCAGGCTGTGTATCCGGCGCCATACAAAAACAGGTATACCTGGAGCTGATCCGCAGCAATGGCTTTACCAACATCCAGGTGCAAAAAGAGAAAAAGATCCTGGTACCTGATGATATTCTTCGCCAGTATTTGTCGGAACAGGAACTGGCGGCATTCCGCAATGGGAATACCGGCATCTACAGTATCACCGTATATGCCGAAAAGCCCCAGGCCAAAACAGCCTGCTGCGATCCGGGATGCTGCAATTAATGAATCAGTAACAACGCGAAACCAACTATGTCTGCCGAAAACTGTTTTCCGGCCGCGGAAAGAAAAAAGCTCAGCTTCATTGACCGTTATCTAACGCTATGGATTTTCCTCGCCATGGCCCTGGGGGTGTCGATCGGGTATTTTATGCCTTCGGCGCCAGATTGGATTGATTCCATTTCGAGCGGTACCACCAATCTGCCCCTGGCCATTGGACTGATACTGATGATGTATCCTCCGTTGGCCAAAGTGCGGTACGAAAAAATGGGAGAAGTATTCAGGAATACCCGGGTGCTGGGTGCCTCTCTGCTGTTGAACTGGGTGATAGGGCCGGTGCTCATGTTTTTGCTGGCTATCACTTTTCTGCGCGATCATCCGGAATACATGATAGGCGTGATACTGATTGGGCTGGCCCGCTGCATAGCCATGGTAGTGGTGTGGAATGAACTGGCGGATGGTAACCGTGAATATGCAGCGGGTCTGATCGCGTTGAACAGCATTTTCCAGGTATTGTTTTATAGCGTGTATGCCTGGCTTTTCATTACCGTATTGCCTCCTTATTTTGGACTGAAGGGTCTGGAAGTGAACATCAGCATCGCAGAAATTGCGAGGACGGTAATGATTTATCTCGGTATTCCCTTTGCAGCCGGCTTTATCAGCCGTTTTGCATTAATACGGCTAAAGGGAGAAGACTGGTTTCAGCAAAAATTCATTCCCTTTATTTCACCCATTACCCTGTTAGCCCTGCTATTCACCATTATAGTCATGTTTAGCCTGAAAGGTCAGCTTATCCTGCAGATTCCCTTCGATGTATTGCGGATAGCCTTACCCCTTGTGTTGTATTTTGCCCTGATGTTTATTTTGAGCTTTTATTTTGGTAAGCGATTGGGCGCAGATTATTCTCGAAATACGGCTTTGTCGTTTACGGCAACCGGGAATAATTTTGAGCTGGCTATAGCGGTGGCCATTGGGGTGTTTGGCATCAACAGTGGCCAGGCATTTGCGGGGGTGGTGGGCCCCCTGGTAGAAGTGCCCGCCCTGATAGCCCTGGTGAACCTGGCCTTCTGGTTTCGACGCAAATGGTATACTCCTGAATCATCATTGATAAAATCCTGATATGAAGAAAATTTTAGTGCTTTGTACCGGTAATAGTTGCCGTAGCCAGATAGCTGATGGTTATCTGAAACATTTTGCCGGCAACCGCGCCGAAGTGTATAGCGCCGGGGTGGAAACCCATGGCGTAAACCCCCGCGCCATCGCCATCATGGCAGAAGATGGTATTGATATCTCTACGCATACGTCCAATAATGTAAGCGAGTACACCGGTATCGACTTTGATTATGTAATAACGGTTTGCGACAATGCCAAAGAGCGTTGCCCGGTATTTCCTTCGCGAGCCCAACAGTTTCACCACAATTTCCCTGACCCGGCCAAAGCAACCGGAACGGAAGAAGTGGTAATGGGCGAATTCCGCAAAGTACGCGAGATGATTAAGGAATACAGCCGAAATTTTGTTGCAGAAAATTTGAATTGAGAAAAATTCAATCAAATTACCGAATTCCCAAATCCCCAAATCTCCCTACAGTCATTTCTGACCAAATGAGATAGTCAATTCACCACTAATCCAAATATCATCCAGGTGCCCCACTATATCCGTTTCCCCTTCCAGAACGTGAATATGCAGGTTGCTGCTGTGGTGGGTAAACAGACTTTTGTGATGACGTGAATAAAAGCCGAGCAACTTTAGTGGCTTGTTGCGCCATTCGCCTTTGTAGGCAAATTGCTGGTGATTGTCGAACGTATGTTCCGTTCCTTCTTCCCAATGAATTATATGGAAGGGGGCGTTGACAGCAATTGTTTCAATTCGAAAAGCAAAAGGCTTTTCCAGGTCGAAGCCATGGGCCATAGCGGTGGCTTCAATCCATTTTTCGAGTTCGGCTAAGTTCTCAATGGAGGCTTTTGCTTCTATGGTTTTCCATTCCTTCACATAACTGTACACAAAAAAAGCCGCTTTGGCGGATGTATCCATTTTGTTTGATAGCTGATTTCCCTTGCGGGATGATTGGTACACTTTGCCATCCAGCACCATCAGTTCCCCCTGAAGACCCGCTACGGGCCCCAGTCCGAATAGGTTATTTTTTTCAATTGTATCCAGGTGGATATGCGCTTCCAGGTTTCCTTCGCGCATCACCGTTTTCATGGAGCCTTGCAGGCGCACTTCGGCTGGGCTTTGCCGGGCCAGGGCTGGAGTGGTAGAGAATATGAGATAAAGTATTACAATAGGAAGGCGAAGTGATTTCATATTATTGATCAGTAGTGTGGTGGAAGTTACTATGATTTCACATAAAATTGGCTAAGGCAATAATCACGAAATTTTGCTTGCAATTATCGCCTGTCTAAATTTAGGGAGTAATTGTTGTCGTAAACCAAACCTGATCGTTATGAAAATTTCTACTCTTATCCTGAGCTTTCAGCTCATGGCTGTTTTCCTATTTACTTCCCCGACCACGCAGGCGCAATCAAAGCATGCAGGGGAATTTATTTCGCTCGATATCGGCTATTCAAAGCATGGCACGGGGGATTTGCGAGGGTTTATGGTAAACACGGAGTATCGAAAATATTTGCGCGAGCGAATATTTTTCGCAGCAGGTATCGCGGTTACGGTGCATGATGGTTTTCGGTTGTTGGAGTATGAAGGGCTGAATGGCCAGGTGGTGGATGGATCCATTCGGAATGCCACTGGCGGAGCCCAGCTTTCCGCCAGGATTGGCTGGGATTTTCTGCAACAATCGCAGCATTCGCTTGGCGCTATGGTCGGGCCACTTATCCGTTATCAAACATCTACCATACCCGATGCATTGAGCATTTATTTTCCCGGTGCGGCTACGGGTTTTCCGTTTCCGGCCATCGTTTATGAGCACCATAGTCCCCAGCGTACAACCAGTTTCGGAGCTGTCCTTCAACTTTCTTATCGCTATCATTTCCACTCGCGATATTCAGTAGGCGCAACGGCGGGATTTCAAACCGATACCAATGGAGATGCCATCTGGCAGCTCGGCGGTTCAATGGCTATCCGGCTGTAGGGGCCGATTTTCCGGCGTTGGATTTTGGGCCTGCTGTAGTCTTCTTAACTTACGTTTCCAAAGCAGGTTGTCGATATAGCTAAAGGCAAGGGGGATGATTATATAGTAGAAGACAAAGTTGTACCAGGTCTCTTTGACATCGAAATATTTCTGCATAGCGCCAATAATGGAGACCAGTAACAGCGTTTTCAATAACATCACTGAAATGCTTCGTCTTGGTTTAGTCGATTTTTCCATATCGGTTGCGGAGTATATTGTTCCCGACAAAGCCAAATTTACTTCATTTTTTTAACTCGTCGCGGGATCAGTTTCCAACCCATGCCCAGGTGCCGGATTTCCAGGATACCATACGGAAAGGATTCGAGGCCTATATAGGGAATGAGGGTAGGGGGCAGCGCCTTGCTGGCATAGATGCGCACCAGTTGGTTACCCGCGGAGTCGGTAGCGACAAACTGTGTGCATTCATAGCCGAGAATTTTGCGGGTTTGACCGGTTTCCGTGAATCCCATCGCAATGGGTTTGATCGGTTCCCATTTATCCCGGGTAAGTTTTATCCAACGGCCTTCTTTGTAAAACACGGTGTCGGGCATAATATCGAGGTTGCCGATATGAATTCTGCCACCGGGCACTGTTTGCGCTGCTGATTTGGCTTTCTTAATTCTCCGGAAAAAAAGCCGCGAAGAATCGGTGTTCGCGAACATATAATAGGGGATGGTAAAAACCTGGTTGTCCGGAAACTTAATGCTTTTGTTGGTATAAGTATAGCTCACAAAATAGGAGACATTTTTTTGAGCTCCGGCAATGCAGGCGCTAAGTAGAAAGAATGCAAATGCAGAGAGATGGCGCATGGTGCATGTTTTGAACGGCACTACTAATTTAATCCAGCAAATCCAGAACCTTAACAGGAAATTATAGAAGAAAGTTAAATTTGTCGTGTAAATTATCCCCGAAATGGCCCTTCGATTGGGCAAAGCTTTTGATACAACGCCCGAGCTATGGCTCAATCTTCAGCGTAACTATGATTGCTGGAACGCGGAGCAAAAGGTAAAGCTTTCGCAAATCAAGGTATTTCAAATGCCCAAGACTATGGCGCAACACGCAAGGCTTAATAGTTAGTACCTTGCGATAAAGCCATCATACCGGCATTTGATAGCAGTAATAGTGGTTGATGCTGTAATCAAGCCTTTAAACTATTTTATTATCTCAATCCGCTGCGCCACTGCATGCCATTCTTCGCCTTTGTGTTCAATTTCAAGGATGCCGCCTTTAAAGGACGACAATCCCGTATATGGCAGCAGAGTGTTGGGTAATTTTTCCGTAGCCCAGATGGTAATACCGGGCTTTCCTTCGCTGTCATTGGCTATGTATTTTTTGCAGCTATAACCCAGGATCATCTTTTTTTCATTGGTTTCAACAACAACCAGCTCTACACGGTCCGGAACTATCCAATCGCCTTGCATTTGAATGGACCAATCTCCATTCTTATAAAAGATGGTATCGGGCATATTGACCGATGAATAGAGATCGACATTCGTACCCTGCTCGCTGCTGTTGGGGTCGGCTTCAACAGTGTGGAGACGGAAATAGGTTTTGCTGGAGTCTTTGTTCGCCAGGATGAATGCGGAAACGGAAAGGCTGAATTCATCTATCAGCGTCTTCACTTCCCCTGCGGATCCATTATTAGTACTGTCGCTGCCAACCGGCGCATTTTCCGCATGGTTATTTGTGGCCCCGTTGCCCGAAGAATCACTGGTTTGATTAATGGCTATTTTCTGTTTGTAGGAATAACTTACCAGAAAACTTGAATCCTGTTGACAGATACCCGGGAGCGGGATACAAAAGCTAAGAACCAGCAGGGATAATAATATTCTCATGTGGTGTCGGTTTAAGAATTATCAGGATGGGTTACTCGTGCAGAAACTGCACCCTGAAATTACTTAAGCCCACAAAAAAAGGCCACCCTCAGGAAGCCTTCTAATCCAATTATAATCTTTTTCTCACGCCTCACGATTCACGCCTCACGTTGAGTGGACCCTGTTGGGATCGAACCAACCACCCCCTGATTATGAGTCAGATGCTCTAACCGACTGAGCTAAGGGTCCAGGCCATAGGCCGGCCGCAAAAATAGGATTTCTTGTTGAAAAAGTGGAACGTAGTACGTTTTACGTACTACGTACTACGTATTACGTAAAACGTAAAACGTACTACTTTGCCTTTCCGTCAGGTCCAATAAATAATACCTTCCCTTCCCTATCCGTCACCCTCGCCACTCCGCCCTGGAAGGCTTCCGCTTTTGGATATTGGTGGGGGATTACCAGTTTACCGCTTCTGTCGATATAGCCAAAAAGACCGTTCAATTTTACCGCGGCCCGGTCTTCACTAAAGCCGAGGATGGATTCGTATTGCGGGGCCACCACTTCCTTGCCATTGGCATCCATAAATCCATATAGGTTTCCTTTGCGCACCCAGTTCATACCGCCGAGATTGCCGGTCACAAAGTCGTCGTACTTATCATAAAAGAGCTCACGACCGGTACTGTCGAGCAGCCCTCGCTTGTTGTCGCGGCGAAAACTGACCAGTCCCCAATCATAGGAGAATCCCATGGAGGGGTATTGGGCGGAAACGATGACTTTTCCCGTTGCCATATTGAGCAGACCCACATTATCGGAGCCGGGGTTTTTGAAAGTGGCGAAGGGTTGGGTTGTTTTCGTTACCGGCATAATGCTGGCAAAGGCGGCCGGGGTGCTGATCTTTCCTTTTGTGTTGATGGTGCCATACTGGTTATCGTCGGTGCCGAAAACGGCATAGCCATTGGTGAAGGGCGCGAGCCGGGTATAAGTAGGTTCCAGCACCCATTTCAGGTTCATATCCATGAGCCCGAGCTTATTGTCTTTGCGAATGATCATCAGTCCCTCTCCCGCGGGCCTTATCTGGCTGTATTCGATTGGCAGCACTATTTTCAGGTTGCGGTCTACCAGTCCGTATTTGTATTTCATGCTGGCAATAAAAAGTTTTCCATCCAGCGCGTCCGTGCTCAGGGAGCCGATATTGTCGGGCAGCTCAAAGGGTTGATCCTTTGTATCGATATAAAGGTCTTTGGTTTGTTTGTTGCGCAATACCACAAACCAGCCATTGCTATAGTCGCCCACGAGGTTGCCGTATTCAACAGGAAGCACTTCCTTACCTTCCTTATTGAGCAGGCCATAGTGGATGAAGGTTTCGGTCTTAATTACTTTTCCCTGGGCATCACGGGTAGTATCCTGTATGCGCAGGCTGGCCAAGGCCATACCATTTTTATAAGGTTTGATATCGCTGTAATAGCGGCTGGTCAGCAGTTTCCCTTTTTCGTCAATCACCCCTTTTTTGCCGTAGCTGATAGAAATAATGCTGCGTCCTTCGCAAAAATCTTCGGGCTTGTTGACCCATTTCGGTTCTACCTGCACATTGCCTTTGGAATCCTTAAAACCCCAGAGGCCTTTGTTATTTCGAAAAGGCGTTAAATCCTGCGCCAGCAAATTGTTGCCAGCGGCAAAGGTTACCAGAAAGAGTAGAATTTTTAGTGTTGGAGAAAACATGAGGGAATATTTGGGGATTTGGGAATTTGGTTAGGTACGCAGGTTGGTTTAGGGTTTAATGTTTAATGGCCATCTGCGAATGTAATAGCTATTTGTGGGGGAGAAATACCCGGGGGATGGTATATGGCAGGGAAAGATGTAAGCAGAATTTGAGAATTTGGGGTATTCGGTTATTTGGAATTTGGTAGATTAGTTTGTTCAATCGAACGGATTCCCTCTGCGGCCAGTTGGTAGGGGAATTTGCCTGATCGAATAAACTACCCCATCCAAATTCCAAATAACCGAATACCCCAAATTCCCAAATACAACGTAATACGTATAACGTAATACGTACACCGTCACCGTATTTCTTCAAAGTCAATATAGTCTTCCGATTTCGGCCGCGGCGATTCGCTGTGCAGTTTTTGCTCGGTAAATGCGGCATTTGCCTGCTCCTGCTGCCTCGCCTGCTGCTGCATTTTTTCCTGCATGGCGCGGAATTGCCGCTTCATCTGTCGGCTGGCGCGATAAACGGGGATGATGAGGCGGAAAATAAGGTTGTATAAAAACCAGATCAGGAGGCCGTATAGAATAATTTTCAGCAAGGCTCTGTTTTTGGGTCAATCAGAGCCGTAAAGTTAGGAACTGTGGCCGGGAAAGCCTGCCCCGGCGGCGGATTCTTCGGGCATTTTCACATTTTCTTCGGTAAAGTGACGGATTGAGGAGGGTTTTGCCGGCTTATTTCCTCCGAATATGACCGGGCGAATTCAAATTTGGGAGATATCCCTGTTTTCACTTAGTTTTGCATCGGAAAAAGCAAGTAAGAAGGGAACGAAGACCGTTCCCTTCTTCTATTATCCAACTTGAATATGGACGCTGTACTGCCGGTATTGGAACAAAAAGTCAATACCCTGATTGAGGCCGACCCGGATGTGTTCCTCGTGGAGATCCGCATCAAGCCCACCAACAATGTAAAGGTCTTCCTCGATGCCGACCAGGGAATCAATGTGGATCGTCTGATCCAATACAACCGAAAGCTGTATAAGGATCTGGAAGAGTCGAATTTGTTCCCCAATGGGGATTTTTCGCTGGAATTGAGTTCACCCGGTCTTGATGAGCCGCTGAAGCTATTGCGCCAGTATCGCAAAAATATTGGTCGGTATGTGGAAGTGACCCTGATCGATGGTAGCAAACAGGAAGGAAAATTGCTGGAAGCTTCGGAGGAGAAGCTGCTGCTGGAGCAGGAAACGGGCAAGGGTAAGAAGAAGCAGGTATTGCAGAAAGAGTGGCCCATGACCGAGGTGAAGAGCACCAAAATACAGGTGAAATTTTAGAATCGCTCCGGAAGGACCGGGGGCAAAAACAATAAACATTCAGTAAAAGTCAAACAACAACTGGAAATCGCATCGCTGAGAGCAGCCTGCGCTATCCGACCTCAAACTAAGAGTTATGGCAAGTATCAATTTGATCGAAGCATTCCAGGAATTTAAGGATGCCGAGAAAATCGATCGTCCCACGATGATGAAAGTGGTGGAAGACGTTTTCAAAACCCTGCTGCGCAAAAAATTTGGCAGCGATGAAAACTTCGACGTGATCGTGAACGCAGAGAAGGGCGACCTCGAGATTATTCGACACCGGATGATTGTGGAAGACGGACAGGTGGAAGATCCACTGGCCCAGGTGGCTTATTCCGATGCGGTCAAAATTGAGCCCGACTTTGAAGTGGGGGAAGAATTGTTTGAAGAAATAGACCTTTACGATTTTGGCCGCCGGGCTATTCTGGCTGCCAAGCAAACCCTGGCCAGCCGTATCAGCGATTTGAAGAAGAATGTGCTGGCGAAGAAATATGGCGACCGTATTGGTGAAATCATCAGCGCGGAAGTGTACCAGGTTTGGAAAAAAGAGATTTTGTTGCTCGATGAAGAGGGTAATGAGCTGATTCTGCCCAAAAGTGAGCAGATTCCGCAGGATTATTTCAAGAAAGGCGAGAATATACGCGCGGTAGTGAAGAAAGTGGATATGAAGAATAATAACCCTGTCATCATCCTTTCCCGCACATCACCCGACTTCCTGGCCAAATTGCTCGAAATAGAAGTGCCGGAGATCTTTGATGGTCTGATTGTGATCAAGAGAATCGTGCGCGATCCGGGTGAAAGGGCCAAGGTAGCGGTAGAATCTTACGATGATCGTATTGATCCCGTGGGCGCCTGCGTGGGTATGAAGGGTAGCCGGATTCATGGTATTGTGCGCGAACTGAAGAACGAAAATATTGACGTGATCAACTGGACCAACAATATTCAATTGTTGATTCAGCGGGCGCTAACGCCGGCCAAGATCACCTATATGGACCTCGACAATGACCGGAAGCACGCAAGTGTGTATCTGAAGCCCGACCAGGTTTCGCTGGCCATTGGCCGCAGGGGTGTCAACATTAAGCTGGCCTGTGAACTCACCGGTTACGAGATAGATGTGTTTCGCGATACAGAAGAGGAAGAGGCCGAGTTTGACATCGATCTGGAAGAATTTAGCGATGAGATTGAGACCTGGGTTATTGATGAACTGAAGCGTGTAGGTTGCGATACAGCCCGCAGCGTACTCAACCTCACCGCCGAGGAACTGGAGCGCCGCACCGACCTGGAAAAAGAAACGATTGATGAAGTGAGGAAGGTGTTGCAGGCGGAATTTGAGAAAGAGTAGTAAGTTGTAAGTAGTAAGTTGTAAGTGGGGAGTAGGGTGTGTAGATGTGCGCATTGGCGATATACGTTAGCGTACGGACGATAAACGTTCGAGTAGCGTTGAATATTTAGAACATATAAGAAAGATTAATGGCAGAATTAAAACTTCCGAGACTTTTGGCGGCCGCCAAAGAATTCAATGTGGGACAGGATACGATTATCGATTTCCTGATCGGGAAAGGATTTTCCAAAGATGAGCTAAAGCCTACTTCCAAGCTCACGGAGGAGATGTATCGTGCCCTGCAGCACGAGTTCCAGGGCGACAAGGCTGCGAAGATGAAGAGCGACCAGGTGGACCTGCCCAAAGGTCAGCAGGTGGAAGCACGCAAGAAAAAAGAAGAAGAGGAAGTAAGTTTCCGTAAAGAGAAGGAAGAGAAAAAAGCGCCCGCTCCTGTGGAAGAAGCGCCCGCACCGGTGCCAGCGCCCGAAGAAAAGCCAGTAGAAGTGCCCGAGCCGCCGGCCAAAGAAAAAGAAGAAGAAGTGGTGAAGCTCGAAGCACCGGAAGTAACGCTACCCAAAGTACTCGACAAAATCGATCTCTCTACTATTGATTCCTCTACCCGTCCTAAAAAAACGGTGAAGAAAAAAGCCGATCAAAAAGCCGATCAAAAAGCCGAGGAAGAAGCTCCGGCCAGGCCAGCGCGCAAAACGAAAAAAGAACAGGAAGAAGAACTGAAACCTGCCGCCAAAGCGGAAGAAATAAAGGAAAAGCCTGCCGTGGCAGCCGAAGTGGAGAAAGAGGAAGAGTTGCCGCCAGTGATTGAAAATATCAGGGCAGAAAAAATTGAAGGTCCCAAGATCCTCGGCAAAATTGAATTGCCGACGGATAGTGATACCCGTCCGAAAAAAGACGAGAAACGCAAACGCAAGCGTATCCCCATCGAGAAAAAAGAAGTGCGTCCCGATACTGGTGGCGCGCAGGGTCGCGATCGCGGACGAGGAGGTAGTGATCAACGTGGCCGCACGGGTGGCGGTGGTGCCCGCACCGGACGTGGTGGCATGACCCGCCGTGAGGATAAGCTGATCGACGAAAAAGAAATTCAGAAGAAGATACAGGAAACCCAGGCCAAGCTATCGGGTGGTGGCGGCAAGAAGGGAAGCCGTGCCCGGCTGCGTCGTGAAAAGCGTCAGGAAATGGCCGAAGCCATGGGTGAGGAGATGGAAGATAACAAGCTGCAGGTAACCGAATTCATCAGCGTAAGCGAGCTCGCCAGCCTGATGGATGTGAGTTTTGCCGATGTGATCAGCAAGTGTATGAGCCTCGGCATCATGGTGTCGATCAACCAGCGCCTCGATGCGGAAGTAATTGAACTGGTGGCCAGCGAATTTGGCTACGATGTGGAGTTCATCGATATGGAGAAGCAACTGGAGATGGAAGATCAGGAGGATGAAGATGATGAGGAAAGCCAGGAGCATCGTTCCCCCATTGTTACCATCATGGGTCACGTTGACCATGGTAAAACCTCGCTGCTCGACTATATCCGTAGCGCGAATGTGGTAGCGGGTGAGGCCGGTGGTATCACCCAGCATATCGGCGCCTACCAGGTTACCCTTCCCAATGGCAAGGAGATTACTTTCCTGGATACGCCGGGTCACGAAGCCTTTACGGCCATGCGTGCGCGTGGTGCCAAAGTAACGGATATCGCGGTGATCGTTATTGCGGCCGATGACGCCGTGATGCCGCAAACCCGTGAAGCCATCAGCCATGCCCAGGCTGCGGGTGTGCCGATGATTTTTGCGATCAACAAGATTGATAAGCCCGGCGCCAATTCACAAAAAATTTATGAGCAGCTTTCGCAGATGAACCTGCTGGTGGAAGAATGGGGTGGTAAATTCCAGAGCCAGGAGATTGCCGCCAAGACCGGTTTGAACGTAGATAAGCTACTCGAGAAAATATTGTTAGAAGCCGAACTGCTGGAATTGAAAGCCAATCCCCAGCGCGAAGCGAGTGGTACCATCATCGAAGCCTCCCTCGATAAGGGGCGTGGCTATGTGGCTACGCTGCTGGTGGAGAACGGAACCCTCCATCCCGGCGACCTGGTGGTGAGTGGTCAGTATTATGGCCGTGTGAAAGCCATGTTCAACGAAAGGAATAAGCGCGAAGATGCGGCCGGTCCTTCGGCCCCCGCGGTAATCCTTGGTTTGAATGGCGCACCGCAGGCGGGTGAGAAATTCAAAGTGTATGCGGAAGAATCCGAGGCGAAAGAAATCGCGAACCGCCGCGCCCAGATTCTGCGTGAGCAGGGTATGCGCGCCAAGAAGCATATTACGCTCGATGAAATTGGTCGTCGACTGGCATTGGGCAACTTTAAGGAACTGAACGTGATCATCAAAGGTGACGTGGATGGTTCAATCGAAGCCCTGAGTGATTCCTTGCAGAAACTTTCAACGGAAGAGATCGCGGTGCGCGTGCTGCTGAAGGGTGTGGGCCAGATTTCGGAGAGCGATGTGGTGTTGGCGGCAGCATCCGATGCGGTGATCATTGGCTTTAACGTGCGACCTTCTTTACAAGCCAATAAACTGGCCGAAACCGAAGGCGTGGAGATCAAACTTTATTCCATCATCTATACCGCTATCGACGAAATCAAGAGCGCGATGGAAGGTATGTTGGAGCCGAAGGTTACGGAGAAAATTGTGGCCAATGTGGAAGTACGCGAGGTGTTCAAGTTTGATAAAGCCACCGTGGCCGGTTGTTATGTGCGGGATGGAAAAATCAAGCGCGACTCCAAAGTGCGCCTGATCCGCGATGGTATCGTGGTATATCCGGTGGCGGAAGGCGTGGTAGCCGAACTGGGCTCACTGAAGCGCTTTAAAGACGACGCGAAGGATGTGCAGGCCGGCATGGAATGTGGTTTGACTATTAAGAATTATTCTGATTTGAAAGTAGGCGATATAGTGGAAGCCTATGAAATAGAGGAAGTAAAAAGAACCCTCTAATACATACCTCTATTGAGCCCCCATAGGGGGCTCAATAGAGGGTGAATGTTTTGTTAAAGCTAAGCTGAATGCCTGCTCCGCTGGGAGGCAAAATTTACTTTTATTCTCATGAAAAAGTATCCGGGATTTCTGTTTTTGTTTTTGTTGATGATGGCGGGTTTTATATCCACTGCCCATAGCCAGGTGCGCCGTGCCGTGGCCGACAAGATTGTGGCGGTGGTTGGCGACCGTATCATTTTGCAATCGGATATCAAGAACTCTATTTCCGATGCCATCCGGCAGGGCCAGCCTGTGCCGGAGAATGCCTTTTGCATGTTGATGGACCAGGCCCTGGTTTCGAAAGTACTGATGTTGCAGGCTGAAAAGGATTCGCTGCCGGTAACCGATGAGGAAGTAGAAGCCGAGCTGGATCAGCGGGTGCGTTATTTTATCCGCGAAGTAGGTAGCCAGGAGGCGCTGGAGGAATATGCCGGCAAAACCATTTACCAGATTAAAGACGACGCACGTGAATCGGTACGCGAGCGTAAGCTGGCCGATGCCATGCAGCAGAAGATCGTGAACAGCGTGAAGATCACGCCCACAGAGGTAAATGCATTCTTTGATAAAATACCCAAGGATAGTTTGCCCTTCTTTGAATCGGAGCTGGAAGTGGGGCAGATCGTGTTGTTGCCAAAAGCATCGCGCGACCTCGAGTCCTATATCTTCGCCGAGATGATGAACTATAAGAAACAGATTGAGAATAAGACGGCGAGCTTTGAGACCCTGGCGCAACGATTCTCGGAGGATCCGGGCAGTAAGGAGCGGGGTGGTTTTTACCAGATCAATCGCAACGAAAAATCCTGGGATCCGGTTTTCCTCTCTACCGCGTTTCGCCTGAAAGATGGTGAAGTATCGATGCCGGTGAAGTCGGATCGCTTTGGCTATTTCCTGATCAAGATGGAAAAGCGCCGCGGCGATGATGCGGATGTGCGCATGATCCTGCGTATTCCTCCTGTAACGAATGAGGAGATCAATGCGGCCAAGGCCAAGCTGGATACGGTGCGTTCCAGAATTATTGCCGGTAACATGAACTTCAATGAAGCAGCCAGCCGCTATTCGGAAGATGAGGCCGCCAAATATTCCGGGCCATTCTTCCTGAACCGCGATGGCTCTACCTATATCACCATCGATCAACTGGATAAAGAAACCGTTGAAGTATTGCGTAACCTGAAAGTGGGCGATATTTCCGTACCGGTTACCTATACCACCGACCAGGGAAAGAAAGGGGTTCGCATCGTGTTCCTGAAATCCCGTTCGGAGCCACACGTGATGAATATGCGCGACGATTACAGCAAGATTGCCACCACCGCCCTCGAAGAGAAGAAAAGAAAAGTATTGCAGGACTGGCTGAAGGAGAAGATGGCCAGCTATTATATTATGGTGGATGAAAATACCCAGGCCGACTGTCCCGCCATTGCCCAATACGCCAGCCAGCCCAATAATACCAGCAAGGCGGGATTCTAAATCTATCACTTTAATAATCAATTACATAAAGACTTCAATGTGTGAAAGACCCGGCCTGGCCGGGTCTTTCACACATTGAAGGATATCCCGTTTTTTCGTGCTAACTTTGCGGCTTTCCTACACAATCCCATGAGTGATCCGATCAAGCACGAATGCGGCCTCGCATTCATCCGGCTCCGAAAGCCTTTCTCTTATTATCAACAGCGATATGGCACCGTGCTGTGGGGGCTGAATAAGCTCTACCTCCTGATGGAAAAGCAGCATAACCGGGGACAGGATGGGGCGGGCATAGCCACCCTGAAGCTGAATGTGGAACCCGGCTATCCTTTTATGAACCGCAAGCGCAGCAATGCCCCCCAGGCCATCGCGGATATTTTTCAGCAGGTAGGAAAAGAGATAGAGGAACTGGAACAATATCACCCCAATATTCGCAATCATCCGGGTTTAATGAAGGGGCATGTGAATTTCCTCGGCGAATTGTTGCTGGGCCATCTGCGATATGGTACGCAAGGGAAAAACAAGCTGGAATACTGCCACCCATTCATCAATCGCCATACCATACCTGCGCGCAACCTGGCGCTGGCGGGCAATTTCAATATTGTGAATACAGATGAGTTGTTTAAACTGGTAGGCAAGGAGCCCAGCGATACCATGCGCTTTAGCGACCTGGCCGCCATGATTGAGCTCATGCATAAAAACCTGTGCGAGGAAGACGAGCGTACCCCGGAGAAACTGGATATCCGTAACGTGTTGCGCGCGACATTGCCGCTTTTCGATGGAGGGTTTCATGTAGGCGGCTTCACCGGCAATGGCATCGGCTTTGTTTTTCGCGACGCACATGGCATTCGCCCCTCCTATTATTATGTGGACGACGAAGTGGTAGTAGCCGCATCGGAGCGTGCCGCCATCAGAACCACTTTTAATGTGGGTGAGAATGAAGTAAGGGAGTTAATGCCCGGCCAGGCGATGATTGTGGACGAGAATGGTAATATTGAGTTTGAACAGATACTGGAGCCCAAAGAGCGTAAAGCCTGCAGCTTTGAAAGGATCTATTTCAGCCGGGGCAGTGATGAAAAGATTTATCGCGAACGAAATGCGCTGGGGTATAACCTGAGTGAACAGGTGCTGCGATCCATCGATCATGATTTGAAGAATACGATCTTCTCCTTTATACCCAATACCGCGGAAGTCGCTTTCTATGGTTTGGTAAAGGGTATGGAAGATTACCTGGCCCGGGTCAAGACCGAGCGCATTCTATCCTGGGGCAGCCAGATAGATCCGGTGCAGTTGGAAGAGCTGATTCAGCGGCGCATCCGCATAGAAAAGATCGCCATCAAGGATGTAAAGATGCGCACTTTTATTACGGAAGACAGCAGCCGTAACGAGATGGTGCAGCACGTATATGATATTACGTATGGAACGGTGCGACCGGGTGAGGATACCCTGGTAGTAATTGATGACTCTATTGTGAGGGGTACTACCCTGAGGGAAAGTATCATCCGTATGCTCTCGCGCCTGAAGCCCCGCAAAATAATCGTGCTTTCTTCTTCCCCGCAAATCCGTTATCCCGATTGCTATGGTATTGATATGAGCAAGATGGGCGATTTTGTGGCGTTTAATGCGGCGGTGGAGTTGCTAAAGGAACGTGGTCAGGAAGGTTGTATGCAAGAACTATTGCAGCGCTGCAAGGACTTGCAGGCAGAAGGCAGGCTGGATTCGGAAAATGTGGTGAAGCGACTGTATGAGTCTTTTAGTGCGGAAGAAATTTCAGCCATGATCGCGCGCCTCATTACGCCAGAAGGAATGAATATACCGGTGGAAGTTATCTTTCAACGGATCGAAGATTTGCATAAAGCCTGTCCCAATAACCTGGGCGACTGGTATTTTACCGGCAACTATCCCACACCGGGAGGCAACCGCGTAGTGAACCGCGCGTTTATGAATTATATGGAAGGAAGGAATGAGCGGGGGTATTAGTTAACAACACCCTACAGGTCTTTAAGACCTGTAGGGTGTTGTTAAAGACCTGTAGGGTGTTGTTTAGGGTAATCAAAAAACCAAAACTCCTTTTCCGCGTTCTCAAAGTCTTTCCAGCTCTCTATCGCTATTTTCACGGCAAATATCCCACAGGTGGGAATATTATCTACCCGCACATTTGTGAGCTCATTCGCGAAATCGGTGAGGCCATTGTTGTGCGAAATAACTGCCAACTGCTCCACCTCATCCGGTAAGGCCTGAATAAGTTTTCGGAAGATGGCCGGAGATGCCAGATAGAGTTCTTCCGGCATTTGCATTTTTTCTTCAGGCAATTTCCACGCTTCCATAAAATAAGCCGCTGTTTTGCGCGTGCGTTTGGCCGGGCTCACCAGCACCCGGTCGGGTACAATGCCTTTTTCTATAAGTCGCGCGGCCATCTTCGGCGCATCTCTTTTGCCGCGATCGTTCAGCGGACGGTCGAAATCGGCCACGGAAAAATTTTCCCAACTGCTTTTGGCGTGACGGATGAGGAGAAGTGATTTCATAGTTTGAGTAGGCTTTTTTACGTAATACGTACTACGTATTACGTATTACGTTGAAATTATCTTGTTGTACGCAACATGCATTCCCGGCCTTTTCCCACAATTTCGCCAGGTACTGCTGCTCGGTTTGGCCGGGGGTGGGGATCAGGATAACCCCTTTCTTTTGCATCTGCCAGAGATCCATCAGGGTAGAGTAGCCGCTGCGGCAGATCACGGTTTCGGCGCGGGCCAGTTCACGCGCGTAGTCGGCCGGTTCCAGATGATTATACACTTCAATACTTCCGCCCGAAGGTATGCGGCTTCTGGCTGCCGGCAAGCCCCTGACCACACAGGCGCTGCCCGGGTAATGCGCTACCTGTGAAAGTATCCTGTGTTCAAGCAGGCTGCGCTGGGGTTCGGGGCCGGAAAGGCTGATAAAGAGATGACCTTTCTTCACTTCTTCTTCTGCCGGACTCAATCGCGAAAGTGGTCCCAGGTATTTTACCGGAATGGCAGGAGCCCGGTCAGGATGCGAAAGAAGGCCCGCCAGCCCCGGCGCGGCAGCAAAATCCGGGACCCAGCATTCCTGAAAGCGGTTGATATGGCTATAGTTCCAACGTTGCAGCCAGCGCGAAGCCATTTCACCCCAGGGATGAATGATCCATAACTGGTGTGTGAGAAATACTGAGCGCGCCGCCGGATGATGCAATCCAAAACGATTATCGGAAATGATGAGCTGAAACTGATGCTGCTCCTGCATGGCAGCCAGCCATCGGTTTTCTTCGCGGATGCTGCGGCGCAAATGCGGCAATTGGGTAATCAGTTGGAGGGTTGTGCCCAGGGCAGAGCGGCCATAGCGAATCCGGTAGCCCTTTAACGGCAAAAAGGGCAGACCTGGAAAAATGCCACGCAAGAGCTGCTCCTGCGCACCCTCCCCGGCGAGCCAAACCTGGTGACCGGCTTCCTGAAGGGCGCAAATAACAGGTACACAGCGGGTAGCATGTCCCAGGCCCCAGTCGAGCGGTGCTACCAACACACGTAAAGGCCCGGGGGAATCTCCGAGGGCTGCCATTATCCCGCTAAATTTTGCCATTTTTAAACCCGACGAATACTAATTTGTTTGTAAAATAGTTTTAATTTAGAAATTCAATCTATGAAGAAATCACACACAATTGCCCTGTTATTTTTGTTCGCGTCAGCAGTGCTCTTTAGTGCCTGTAACCGGAACTATTATTCCGGTAAGGGTAAAGGAAGCGGATGTGGTTGCCCGAACACAAAAGGAATGGTTGGTTATTAAAAACACCGGCGATGAAAATGCCTAATCGCGATTTACTGGTCCTGCTCAAAAATGAATTCATGAGTCAGCGTGCCATCGATCATGAGGTGGAATGCCTGAATCATATTTTGCAGGCAGCGGAGTCGAATGAGCAATTTTGCATCGCGCATGAACTGGTTGACCGCAATCGTATAACATCCAGGCCGAAAAAGATAATTAAAGCTATACGCTATGCCGAGCTGAAGCCCTTTCAGTTTCTCATTAATAAAAATTAAAGCCGCAGATTCTGCGGCTTTAATTTTTGTATCAGTAAGCTGCTATTTTAATTTTCGGAGCGCGGCTCCCAGTTTGGCCAGCATTTCGTCAATTTCTTCTTTCCTGCAGGTGCCTACGCTCAGGCGGTACCAGGAAGAATCCTGCGGCGCGCCAAATGCGTAAAAGGGTACCACGGCCAGTTTGGCTTCATTGAGCAGGTAAGCGGTTACATCATTTTGTGTCTTCAGTTTTTCTCCCTTATCGGTGTTGCGGCCAACAGCATCTACCCGAATGGTGAGGTAGATGGCCGCCTCAGGAGCGATGGCATCTACTGGCAATCCTTCCTGTTTCAATTGCTGAAATCCATCATGTATCCGGCGCAGCCGTTCTTCTACCTCGCTTCGAAAATGACGCAGGTATCGCTGAATGGCCTCCCTTTGGCCCAGGAAATAAGCCACGGCCTTTTGTTCGGCCATCGGCGCCCAGGCACCCACATGGGTAAGAATAGCTTTCATTTTGGCGATTACGCGAGCCGGGCCCATGCTCCAGCCTACACGAACGCCGGTGGAGGCGAATACTTTTGAAATGGCGTCGATATAGATGGTATAGTCGCGCATGTCGGCACGGAGGCCAACAGGGTTGTAGTGGCGGATATCACCATAGGTGAGCTGCCAGTACATCTGATCATACATCAGGTAAAGCTTCTTTTCCCCATCGCCGCGGCGCTTGTTTTCCGCGACAACGAGCTCGCAAATCGCTTCCAGGTCCTCTTTACGGAAAGTAGTGCCGGTTGGGTTTTGCGGACTGCAAAGCGCGATAAGGCTGGCGCCCTGCACATGTGGGGCTATATCCGCCGCGCTGGGCATAAAATTATTGCTGGCATGTGCTTCCACCACCACATGCTCGCCCTTTACAAAATGCGTGTAATGATTGTTGTTCCAGCTCGGAACGGCATAAATGATCTTGTCGCCCTCATCGCAAACCGCGCGAAACAGCGCGTATATCAGGGGACGGCCACCCGCGGCTACCAGCACTTCACTATTATCGTAGCTGAGCCCTTCCATATCATGCAGGTAGGAACGTATGGCTTCGCGCAGGTCGAGGTTGCCTTCGGCAGCAGGATAATTGGTGAAATGTTTGCGATAGGCTTCCACTACGGCATCTTCCAGCTCTTTGGGAATAGGAAAGATGGAAGGATCAAAATCGCCAACTGTAAAATTGTAAATCTTTTCTCCCTGCCTGATCTTCTCTCTAATTTCACCACCCAGCTTCACAATCTCGGATCCAATCAGCGTTTCAGAAAGTTGGGATAATTTCATGAACAGGTGTTTGTGCGAAGATAGGATTTTGGGAGTTTTAAGTTGTAAGTTCTAAGTTGTAAGTTGGATATAGAAAGAATGTGCTTATGATTCATATCAGCTTAAATGATATGTATACAATAAAAGAGAAGCAAAACTCACCTCAGCAATCCAAACCACTACTTAAAACTTAAAACTTATCACTCAAGACTTCTCTCCATACTTCTTCTCCGCTTCTTTCGCTTTCTTGAAGTCGAGGATGACGCCATTAATACAATAACGCAGTCCGGTGGGAGGCGGGCCGTCTTCAAATACGTGACCAAGATGGGCTTTACAACGACCGCATTGCACTTCGGTACGCGTCATGCCATGTGAATGATCGGGCGTATAGATGATGCTGCTTTTGCTGATGGGCTGATAGAAGCTGGGCCAGCCGCAGCCGCTGTCGAATTTGGTATCACTTTGAAAAAGTGCATTGCCACAGGCGGCGCAATAATAAGTGCCCAGGTCAAAAAAGTCTTCATACTTGCTGGTCCAGGGCCGCTCCGTTCCTTTTTGACGCGCTATATAGTACAACTCTGCGGGCAGAATTTTTTTCCATTCCTCTTCCGACATGTTTACCTGGCTGGTATCGGAATTGGAATAAACGGGGTTATTATTTTTAGTGCTGTCCATTGTTATTTTTTTGGCATTACCTGTTTCGGTTTGCGAATAGCTGCATTGCTGAAAAGAAATCGCCAGCAGCAGGATGAGTAAATTTTTTCCGCTATGCATCATGGTTGTTTAACAAATGTACGCAGAGAATGGTTGAAGGGATTGGTGAATGTTCGCGCTTTAGAGCCGGCAATTCATTCTTTAACAAATGATCGGCCTCATCAATTTAGCTGTTTAAGAAAATGAATCGGGAACGGGCCACTGCTTTAGCTTTTCCCTAATTTCTCCCCTTCCTTCCCTATATTTGCTGACATCAAGGATAGATAAGGCTTATGTTTAATTTGATTCTTTTTGGTCCTCCAGGTAGTGGAAAAGGTACTCAATCGGCAAAAATTGTAGAAAAATATGGCCTGGTACATCTTTCTACCGGCGATCTGCTACGAAAAGAGCTAAAACTGAAAACGCCTCTCGGACTTGAGGCTCAGCAGTTTATTGATAAAGGGCAATTGGTTCCCGACGAAGTGGTGATGGGAATGATTAGTTCAGCGCTCGACGAAAATGCCGAGGCCAGAGGTTTCCTGTTCGACGGATTTCCGCGTACAGAGGCACAGGCCGAAGGACTGGATAAATTGCTGGCGCTGAAAAAGTCGGCCATCAGCCTGGTCCTCTTCCTGGAAGTGGATGAGGAAGAACTGATCAAGCGCCTCATCAACCGGGGCAAGACCTCAGGCCGCAGCGACGATAGCGACGAATCCATCCAGCGCAAACGCCAGGAAGTTTATAAAAGAGAAACCCTCCCCGTAGCTGTTCATTACGAAAAGCTGAAAAAAGTGGTACACGTAAACGGCATGGGATCGGTGGAAGAGATTTTTTCGAGACTGGAAGAGAAGATAGGGAAGTTGATATAGGTTGAGGTGGTTTTTTCTTTTCTACTACGATTAGAGACGAATTTGAGAATTTGAAAATTTGGGAATTTGGGCTTGAGATTAAGATCCTAACCCTTATCCCAAATCCACAAATTCCCAAATTCACAAATTTGTCCAGATCGCTCTCAAAGAACGTAAAACGTACAACGTAATACCTACAGCTTCCTCTCAATTCCCTGCACAATCGCATCTGTAATCTTCTGCGCTTTTTCTTTCTCGTTGCGGAGGTATTCCATTAATTTTTCCGGCTGATTGGCCAGTGTGTCCTTAATAGCGGGGTTGTAGTATTCCTGCATCCATTTGTTCATGGCGAAATCGGCATAGTCCAGGTCCTGCAGCAGGCTGTCGGCTTTTGCTTTAAGGGAAGCAGCGGCGGTTTTTGCTTTCGCAGGCAATTGGTCCAGCGAATCGATATAATGCGACACGCGTTGTTGCAGCTTATTGAGCTGGCCCATTTTCGACATGCCCACGATATGAATATCATCAATTTCCTTGCGCAAACTGTCCATAGCGCTCATTTCCTCTTTGGCTGACCCACTCTTATCCTGGTTATTACAGGCGGTGAGCAGCAGGGCAGCGCCCGCGACGACTAATAGTCTTTTCATAATTAAAAATTAGAATTTATTGGTTTGCCTGATATAAACGTTTGTTCATTTAAATTCGCAGGCAAAACAAAGATATGAAGCCTTCCATGTTGGAAAACTATGTGTTGGGAAATTGGGTGAGGGGAGAAGGGGATGGTCAGTTGCTGACCGATGCGGTAACCGCCGAGCCCATAGCCAGCGCCAGCACCAAAGGACTGGATTTTGCCGCCATATTGCAGTATGCCCGCAGCAAAGGGAACCCGGCTTTGCGGAAGATGAGCTTTCATGAACGGGGGAATATGCTCAAGGCGCTGGCCATGCACTTGCGCGATCATCTGGATAAGTTTTATCAGGTCAGTTACCAGACCGGCGCTACCAAAGCCGATAGCTGGATTGATATAGAAGGGGGCATCGGCAATCTGTTTGCCAATGCGAGTTTGCGCAGAAAACTTCCCAATACATTTTTTTGTATCGATGGCGAAAGCCATATGCTGGGTAAGGCCAATACTTTTATGGCCACGCACCTGCTGGTGCCTAAAGAGGGTGTTGCCGTACACATCAACGCTTTCAATTTTCCCGTATGGGGCATGTTGGAAAAAATTGCCGTGAACCTGCTGGCCGGCATGCCAGCCGTGGTGAAGCCTGCTACGGCCACTTCATACCTTACCGAAGCGGTGGTGCGCGAGATTATTGCTTCGGGCATTCTGCCCGAAGGTTCTCTTCAACTTATTTGTGGTAGCGCTGGCGACATGCTCGATCATGTAAACGCGCAGGATGTGGTTACTTTCACGGGCTCTGCCTACACTGGTCTTAAGCTGCGTGCGCACCCGCGGCTGCTGCAGGAATCGGTTCCCTTCAATATGGAAGCCGACTCACTCAATTGTATGGTGCTGGGCGAAAAAGTGGATCCGGGCAGCGCCGACTGGGAGGTGTTCATTAAAGAAGTGAGAAAAGAGATGACGGTGAAAGCCGGGCAGAAATGCACCGCCGTCCGCCGCATATTTGTGCCGGAGAACAAGATGGAAGATGTATGGAAAGCGCTGGCCCAATCGCTGGCGCAAACCGCTATTGGTAACCCACGTCATGAAAAAGTGCGGATGGGCGCCCTGGCGGGAATGACCCAGCGGGAAGAAGTGCGCAGCCAGGTGCAGAAGCTGCTGGCCGCTTCTCAAATTGTGTATGGAAGTTTGGATAATGTGTCTTTGCTTGATGCCGACAACGACAAGGGAGCTTTTCTGTCCCCGATTGTATTAGTGAATGATAAACCCTTTGAGCGCGTTGCTTCGCACGATGTGGAAGCGTTTGGGCCCGTTAGCACCCTCATGCCATATCGCAACAAGGAAGAAGCCATTGAGTTGAGCAAGATGGGCAAGGGCTCCCTTTGCAGTTCCATCGTAAGTTCCGATGCAAAGGAAGCCACGGATTATGTGCTGGCTGCGGCTACTCATCATGGCCGTATACTGGTGCTGAATGCCGAGAACGCCAAAGAGTCGACCGGACATGGTTCTCCCCTGCCCCTGCTGGTGCATGGAGGTCCCGGCCGAGCAGGTGGTGGAGAAGAGATGGGAGGATTGCGCGGCATACGGCATTATATGCAACGCGTGGCCCTGCAGGCATCGCCCGGCATGGTCACGGCCATCACGCAGGTATATCAGCCCCATGCGCCGGGGAAAGATCCGGGGCAGCACCCTTTCCGGAAACGCTTTCATGAACTGCAGATCGGCGATCAGTTGGTTACAGAAAAAAGGTTGATTACTGCCGACGACATCGACCGGTTTGCCGACATCAGCGGGGATCATTTTTATGCGCACCTCCGCGATACCGATTTTTCGGGCACCATGTTTGAGCAACAGGTGGCGCATGGCTATTTCCTGATGAGTGCGGCAGCGGGATTATTTGTAGACAGTTATGAAAAGAATCCGGTATTGTTGAACTATGGTATTGATGAATTGCGCTTCACCAAGCCCGTTTATCCCGGCACTGAAATACATATTCGGTTTACCTGCAAGGAAAAATTGCCACAGGACCTGAAGGATGAAAATGATATACCCAAAGGAATCGTGAAATGGCTGGTTGAAATACTGGACGATACGGAAGAACCTACCGTAGGAGTGGGCACCATTCTGACGATGGTAGCCATTTGAGAACAGTTTCGGAATTGATCATTTTCGTTTAACTTAGAAGAAAGAAGATACTATGGACGCAGCCTATGTTCGCAGCGAGGTGCATAATGGCATTACGACGATTGAATTTTTTCATCCGCAAAGCAATTCACTTCCTGGTAAGATACTGGAGCAACTGGCACAAGCCATTCACGGAGCGGGCAATGATCCCGACTGCAAAGTGATATTATTGCGCGCCGGTGGCGAGCGGGCATATTGTGCGGGTGCTTCGTTTGATGAATTGATGGCTATTGATACGGAAGAAAAGGGACTGCAATTTTTCAGTGGCTTTGCCAATGTGATTAATTCCATTCGCACCGCGCCAAAATTTGTGATTGGTCGAATACATGGTAAATGTGTGGGCGGTGGTGTGGGTATTGCTGCCGCGGTAGACTATGCCTTTGCTACCCAGGAGGCTGAAGTGCGCCTGAGTGAGCTGGCGGTGGGCATCGGCCCCTTTGTGATAGGCCCGGCGGTGGAAAGAAAGATTGGCTTATCGGCTTACACACAATTGAGTATCGATGCGGCCTTGCCGCGTAGTGCGGAATGGGCAAGAAATAAAGGTCTTTTTGCTGAAATGCATCCCAATGTGGCCAGCATGGATGAGTCTATTCAAAGGATGTTGTTTACGCTTTCGCAAAGCAATCCTCAGTCGATGGCTGAAATGAAAAAAGTTTTCTGGGAGGGAACCGATCACTGGGATCAGTTGTTAGCAGAGCGGGCGGCTATCAGTGGCAGATTGGTCTTGAGTGATTTTACCCGCAAAGCCATTGCCGCCTTTCGCAAGAAATGAAGCCAAAAAATTCCCAGATCCATATTTTCGACGAAGGCAATTTTGCCGGCTATTGCCGCCAGCTTGCCAACAGCGATCCGGCCCTGAAGCAAATTCTGCAAGAGTATGGGTTGCCCCCCATGTGGACGCGCCCAGCGCGATTCTCCACACTCGTGCTCACCATTCTGGAGCAGCAGGTATCCCTCGCATCGGCCATGGCCGCTTATAAAAAATTGCGGGAAAAAATTGGGTTGGTTACCGCACCCAAGCTCTTGCGGCTAAGCGATGAAGAATTGCGGGAATGTTATTTCAGCCGGCAAAAAATTCTGTACAGCCGCCTGCTGGCCGAAGCCATTGTTCGCCGGGAACTCGTGCTGGCCGAGCTGCCCTATTGCAGCGATGATGAAGTGCACCAAAGGCTCACCCGTTACAAGGGCATTGGCGACTGGACGGCCGACATCTATATGATACATGCCCTGCGCCGTGCTGATCGTTTCCCCATTGGGGATATTGCACTGGTGAATAGTATGCGGGAGCGATTGTTGTTACCAGCATCAGTGGGGAAGGAGGAATTACTAAGTTTGGCCGAACCCTGGCGGCCCTTCCGTACTATTGCGGCCATGATTTTATGGCATGGCTATATTCAAAAGCGAAAGATGAAGGTTGAGTTATGAGTAAATCAACGGCGCAGGTGCCGGTAGAATCAGCATCCTGCGCCGGTAAGGTTATTCGCAGCCCCTATTAAATATTCAATCCCCCACAAACGCTGAGCGTTTGGCCCGTAATGTAGGCTCCCATATCGGAGGCAAGAAAGAGCGCACTGTTGGCAATATCTTCGCCGGTGGCAAATCGGCCCAGGGGTATGCCTGCCTTGTATTTTTCGCCGGCATCGCCTTCTTTCAAATAAGCGGTCATGTCGGTTTCCACAAAACCGGGAGCGATGGCATTGCAGCGGATATTGCGGCTACCCAACTCTTTGGCCACACTTTTGGTAAATCCGATAATGCCGGCTTTGGAAGCAGCATAGCTGCTTTGTCCCGCATTACCCATTTCCCCAATCACCGAACTCATGTTGATGATAGAACCGGAGCGGGCTTTCATCATGGGCCGGATCACCTGCTTGGTCATATAGAAAACGCTGTTGAGGTTTACGCGGATCACATCATCCCACTGATCGGGTGAAAGACGCAGGAGCAGGTTGTCTTTGGAGATACCGGCATTGTTGACGCATATATCCACGGTACCAAACTCTTTCATCACTTCATTTACCAACAACTCACATTGGGCCACATCGCCAGCATTGCTTTGCCAGGCTTTTGCTTTTACGCCCAAGGCCTGCAATTGCTCCGTGAGCTTCGCTGCTTTTTCTGCACTGCTGTCGCTTACATAAGTGAATGCTATATGTGCGCCCTCGGCAGCAAATTTCAGGGCAATGGCTTCGCCAATGCCGCGTGCGGCACCGGTGATAATGGCGACTTTATTTTCGAGTAGTTTCATAGAAGTTGTAAGTTTTAAGTGATAGGTTTTAAGTGGGTGGCAGGTATAGTTGTGTTTGATTAATGAAGCAGGGAAGCGAGGATTTCGTCCACATATTTCCGGTCGTTGCTGAGTCGGGGTACTTTATGCTGTCCGCCCAATTTTCCGCGCGAGCGCAACCAATCGGTAAAGCTGCCCTTTTTCAAGGCGTGGAGGCGTGGCATTCCGAGCGCTATATCCTTGTGTCGTTTAGCTTCATAATCGCTATTCTGCGCCTTTAGTGCCTGGTCGAGGAATTGTGTAAACTGGCTCAGATCCGCGGGTGGGTTGTCAAATTCGATCAGCCACTCATGGGCGCCATTGGCGCTATCGGAAAAATAAACAGGGGCCGCGGTATAATCGTTTACCACTGCGCCGGTTTGCCGGCAGGCTTCGGCTATCGCTTTATCTGTATTGTCAACAATCACTTCTTCGCCAAAGGCATTCATAAAATGCTTCAACCGGCCTGAAACAATAATTTTATAAGGTGCCAGGGATGTGAATTGAATTGTATCGCCAAGCAGGTAGCGCCAGAGTCCGCCATTGGTGCTGATGACCAACGCATAGTTCTTACCCAGTTCCACGTCGGGGAGGCCAATGGTACGCGGGTTGGGTTGGCCATACTCGCTTACGGGCATAAATTCCATGAATATGCCATGGTCGGTAAAGAGCAGCATACCCTCATCGCCCGGCTTTTCCTGCGCTGCAAAAAAACCTTCCGAAGCGTTGTACATTTCGAGATAATGGATGGGTTTACCAATGATGCGGGCAAATTGATCGCGATAGGGCGTAAAGGAAACCCCGCCATGCATATACAGTTCCAGGTTGGGCCATACATCGCATATATGGTTGCGGCCGGTTATTTCGAGTATGCGTTTGAAGAGAACAAGGGTCCAGGTGGGTACTCCCGATATGGAAGTTACATTTTCATGCGCGGTACTGGCCGCCAGCTTTTCGATCTTGCTTTCCCATTCGTCCATCAGGGCGATGCTCAAATCGGGGGTGCGTAGCCAGTGACCCCAGAAGGGTGAATTTTGGAGCAAAACCGCGCTCAGGTCGCCATATTGCGCTTCCGCGTTCATGGGATTGATGCTATGGCTTCCGCCAATTACCAGCCCTTTGCCTGTAAGCAGGATGCTGTCGGGATTGAAATGGTAATACAGGGTGAGCACGTCTTTAGCCCCTTTAAAATGACAATCCTCGAGGCTTTCATCGCTGATGGGGATGAACTTGCTCTTATCACTGGTGGTACCGCTGCTTTTGGCAAACCAGTAAATCGGGGTATTCCAGAGCAGGTTTTGCTCGCCCTTCATCATCCGCTCTATATAGGGCTTCAGGTCGTCGTACTCGTGAATGGGTACGGCCTGCTTGAAAGATTTAATATTGAAGAGTTCGGAAAACCGATACTGGCGCCCAAATTCGGTGTACTGGGCATTGGTGACCAGGTCCTGCAGCACCTCGCGCTGCGCATCAGCCGGATGGTTTTTCCACCCCTCAATGCGCCAAAGCCGCATTCGCGCCAGCGATGATATGGCAGGACTCAATAAACTCATGGCCGGCAAAATAAGGAAAATTGTCGATGGCCGAATTTTCTATTCCGAAGGCCTACCGGGGAATTTGTTGCTTACAGTTGTTCCACTACTTTGGTTACAATATGGGGTTTGCCGAGGGTATAATAATGCAGTACCGGCACACCCGATTTTTTGAGGTCACGGCTTTGCTGCAACAGCCATTCGGTGCCTACCTGTTCCACCTCTTCATCGTTCTTGCACTTCAGGATTTCGTTGCTGAGATCGGTGGGTAGATCAATATGGAATGTTTTGGGCAGCATAGTCAGTTGCTTGCGACTGTAGATGGGCTTTAAGCCCGGAATAATTGGCACATGAATATCCATTTCGCGGCAGGCCCTTACGAAGGAATAGTATTTTTCGTTGTCGAAAAACATTTGGGTAACGATATAGTCGGCGCCGCTGTCAACTTTGGCTTTCAGGTAGCGCAGGTCCGATTGCATATTGGGGGCTTCAAAGTGTTTTTCGGGATAACCGGCCACGCCAATGCAGAATGTGGTTTTGCTGGTCCCTTTCAGGTCTTCTTCGAGGTAGATGCCGGCATTGAGGTTCACCACCTGGCGCAGCAGGTCGCTGGCGAACTTATGACCATCCGGTTCGGGTTCAAAAGCCGTTTCATTCTTGGCAGCATCACCCCGCAGCACCAGCACATTGTCGATACCGAGGTATTGCAGGTTGAGCAGGGCGTCTTCGGTTTCGCTCACGCTGAAACCGCCGCATATCAGGTGCGGCACGGTGTCCACATCATATTTGTTCATGATGGCGGCACAGATGGATTCCGTGCCGGGCCGCTTGCGGATAATTACCTTCTCAAAGCTGCCATCGGCCCTTTTCTTAAAAACGTGCTCACTGCGGTGGTAGGTTACATTGATAAAGGCGGGCTTATGCTCCATCAATGGATCCAGATGTTTATAGAGGGCGTCGATGCCTTTGCCCTTGAGCGGGGGCAATACCTCGAAGGAGATAAGGGTGTCCTTTGCCTGGTTGATATGGTCAATTACTTTCATCGGGATGCGAAATTAATGCTTATGAGCGAGAATCGTGAGGCGTGAGGCGTGAGGCGTGAGTAGAGTTTAAGGTTTAGGGTTTAAAGTTTAAGGTTTAGAGTTTATTATTCCTGGATTAGCTATTAGGAGCATTAGGGATGTTCTCTAACCTTAAACCTTAAACTTTAAACCCTAAACCTTAAACCCTCTCACGATTCACTATTTTTGCATTATGTCCACAACCATCTACGCCCGTGATCTGGTAAAGCGCTACGGCACCCGTATTGTCGTCAACCATGTTTCCTTTGAAGTAAGCCAGGGAGAGATAGTGGGCTTGCTGGGTCCTAACGGGGCCGGCAAAACCACTTCCTTTTACCAGGTGGTGGGGCTGGTGCGGCCTGATGAGGGCAGGGTATTCCTGGATGAGCGCGATATTACCAGCCTGCCCATGTACAAGCGTGCGCAAATGGGCATTGGCTACCTGCCCCAGGAAGCTTCGGTTTTTCGCAAGCTGAGCGTGGAGGATAATATTTCCGCCGTGCTCGAGATGACCAAACTGACCAAAGCCGAGCAGAAGGTAAAACTGGAATCGCTGCTGGATGAGTTCAGGCTGCATCATGTGCGCAAGAGCAATGGGGATGTGCTGAGTGGTGGCGAAAGACGACGTACCGAAATTGCCCGGGCCCTGGCAGTGGATCCGAAATTCATCTTGCTGGATGAACCCTTCGCCGGCATTGATCCTATTGCTGTGGAAGACATCCAGTCGATTGTAGCCAAATTGAAATATAAGAATATCGGCATCCTTATTACCGATCACAACGTAACCGAAACCCTCTCCATTTGCGATCGCGCCTACCTTCTCATTGAAGGGAAAATCTATAAACATGGTACGGCCGAGGAATTAGCCGGCGACGAGCAGGTGAAAAAGCTTTATCTCGGAAGAGATTTTGTGCTGCGCAGGAAAGATTGGTTGCATGAGGAAGCGAGGGGGGAAAAGTAGTAAGTAGTGAGTGGTAAGTAGTTAGTAGAAAGTTGTAAGTAGTAAGTTGTAAGTAGTTATTAGAAAATCTATCCCCTACTTACAACTTACTACTTACCGCAATCTGCGGGAAATACTTCAGCACTTTAAACAGATTCAAAGTTCAGGAGAGCTTTCCCGCAGATATGCGCAGATTTTTTCGCAGATGAACCAGATAGACGACGACAGTAAAAAGAACCAGGTTTTTTTAGAATGTGAAAAAGCTTACATCAATAAGCAAAACCCATAACTTAAAACTTGCTACTTAAAACTTACAACTTCCTACTTAATACTTCTCAACTCCGCTTCATTCACTTTCACCGGATACTTTTTCTTCAGTTGTTTCATCCATTCATCTTCCAGCTTTGCCTGGTAATCATTCATCACCAGCCCGCGGGCTTCTTCAAAACTGCGGGGAGAGGGTTGCGTGTACACTTCGAGAATCCAGGCGAAAGTGCTGGTTCGATCTATGGGGTTGGATACTATCGCTGTGGGTTCACCCGCTATGGGATTACGATTTTCGAGGCCGGGTAATTGTTCCCATTCATAGCGTCCTGAATCCGCCACAACACGGTCGCGGTAAGGTTCCATTATTTGTTGCCAACGCTGCGTATTGCCACGTAGTTTTTGGATGAGCTCCATGGCCAGGCTGGAGTCGGGACAGAAAAAGAGCAGCGCCCTCGCGCTCTTTCCCCACTGGTAATTTTCTTTTTGTTGGGTATATAAGCGACGTAAAGCCTGGGTATCGGCCTGGGCCTTGTTCCATACCTCCTCCTGCATGATCTCAAAAAACAGGTTGCCATCCCTGAACTCGCTCATCTGGATGCGGAACTCCTCATTATATTGCTCCAGGTTATTGCGGTAATACTGGTACATCGCCTGCTTTTCAAAATCATCCCATAGTTCAGTATAAGGCTTCATGCCCCCTCTTTCCGTGCGATAACGGTTCATTTGCGCGTAGCGGATCCACTCGTTTACATTTGTCTTTTCTTTTCCGATGCTGAACAAAACCGTTTCACGTGTAAGGCCGCGCCCCGCCCCTGCAGGTCGGAAATCGAGCAGGCTGTCGCTGATACCCCAGATGGCCTCCTGACTTATTTTTTCCAGGCGAATGCCGGGATTCGCTTTCACTTTGGTATAAATGAAGTCGCGGGAGGTCTTCCAGCGGTCGTCGTTCAAAACTTTTTGCTCCAGCCATTCACGGTTAGCGACATCGTTGCTGTCGGCAACAATTGGCACCTGCTCTGTTTTCCTTACTATATGATATCCGTGTGCGCTTTGAAAGGGCTTACCCAGTTCGCCGGGCGCGAGGCCGGCAATAAAGTTTTCAAAATCCGATTCGTATTGGCCTACCACAATATCAGGTACCTGCCCATTGGTTTGTGAACTCACCAGGTCGTTGCTGTATTGCCGGGCGAGTGCGGCGAGGTCGGCGCCATTCCTCAATAATTGGTAAAGCGAGTCGGCCAGTTTTCCTTTATCCTGTATGGTGGCGGCATCTGCCTGAGGGGGAATGGCCAGCAGAATCTGCTGTATCCGGATTTTTCCCAGCGCTTTTCGCTCGCCAATATTTTTGAAAAGGTGATAGCCGGCCCGCGACCGGTAGGGAGCCGAAACTTTGCCTGGCTTTAGCTGATAGATGATGTTTTCAAAAGCATAAGGCAGGGTGAAGACGGTGATATAGTGCAAATCGCCTCGGTTCTCTTTGGCCGAAGGGTCATCGGAGTAGCGAACGGCGAGTTCCTGAAAATCGGTTCCCCTCGCTATGCCTTTCTGCAGCTCTTCCAGTTTGCGCCTGGCCGCCAGGGTATCTTCTTTCCCGCTGGCATCGGTAATGCTGATGAAAATGTGCGCCACCCGGATATCTTTTTGGCTTCGTAAAAAGGCTTCTCGGCGCAGGCGGTCTATAGCTTGGGGATCGCTCAGGTAGGGTTCTATGATCTGGTTGCGGAGATTCTCCATCTCCGATTTCAACTGGGGAAGGGTATCATAACCACGGGCATAGGCTTCCTGAATTTTCAAACGCGAATTCACGTAAAGGCCCAGGTAGTCGCGCATGGCTTTTTCGCGCTCCGCGCCGCTGGCATTGCCCGGATTATTCTTGTCGAAGGCCCGCAGAAATTCTTTGCTGGTCACTTTGTGCGGACCATAAGTAAACAATGTTTGGGAAAAGACCGGGACAACAAAAAAGCTCAACAGCAGCAAGGCCAGGGCGGGTTTTTTCATGATCATGAATTTTCGGGTGCTTGGATAACGAATACAAAGCAATATTATTGAGCAAGATACAACGCCATTATGGCTTTTGCACGCGCAACCCGAGTATTTCATCGGCTTGCTCCCAGGTTAGCTTTTTGGCGATAATCCGCTTCTCGCGGTCCAGCAAAAAAAGTGCTGGCACGGTTTGGGCATCGTAGAGCTGTGTATAGCCGGGGATATTGTTGGCTACGCGCTGCTTTTCCTCTTCGCGGCTATAGTACACATGGATCCAATCGCTCAGCCTGTATTGCCGAATAAAGCGAAGCCAGTCTTCACGCTTCCCTTCGGTTTCTTTGGCAACGGCATAAATCCGGAGGCCATAATCCTTCCATTTGTTGCGGTAGAGGCTGTCGATAATGGGCAGTGTTTCCTTGCAATGCCCACAGGTGGGATCCCAGAAGGTGACGAGGGTAAATCGGGCGGTATCGCCATACAGCATGCGAATGGTTCCCAGGCTATCGGGCAGGGCAATATTTTCAGCCGGGTTGCCCAAAATATTGGCCATAAGATTATAAGCCCTTTCGGTGATCATCTTTTTTCCTTCGGGTGTGAGCCAGTCGTGTTCCTTGTTGGCGAAATATTTTTGGTAGAGGTGCACAAACACTTTGTCTTCCCACATATATTTCTGATTGATATAGCGGGTAATGAATTTTACGAGCAGAAATTTGCTCATTTCCCTGCTCACGCTGGCGAAGCCCAGCATATAATCCAGTTCGCGTATCAGCGAGTCAGGATCGGGATACACCACGCTATTGATGTATTTGTCCACTCTTTCATCAAAAAGGGAAGCGGGTGTTCGGGTCAATCGGTCATCGAAAAAATAAAGTCCATCCCAGTAATGCGATTTAAAGTACTGGTAGGCGTAGCTGCTATCGTATTGGCCACCTGGGTGCTCATTGGCCGGTGGCACCACGGGCTCATCCATCAGGCGCATCAGGGCAGCGAGGAGGCTATTGGGTTGATCGCGCACAATATTGCGCCGGTAAAGGGTAGTTTCGGATCGCAGGTCTTTAATTTTTTGCTGAATGGCATTGCTGTCGGCAACATTTCCTCCAACTGTCAATTGTTGATTTAGTTGCTGGATGGCTTTGCCAATACTATCCATTTTGGCCTGGTAGCGCTGGAAATCTGTATTGTCTACGGAGCCTTCAAATTTTCGGGCATTGAGGTTGGCCGTATCGGCTTGCACACTGAAATGTTGGTCCTTATCAATCAAAAGTTCAAAAAACCGGTCGCGCGTGGGATAAGCAATTACATAAATGCCACCACCAAGTGTTTTACTACCTCTAAACACACCCTCACTTTCGGCATTCAACTTCACCGAATCCACAATGGGGAATTGCTTTCCCGAATAATGCCCGAGGTAGATATACTGGTTGGCAAATGGCTTGAAGCGTACTTTTATTTCGTATCCCTCCTGCGCCAGGCCGGCGAAGGGGAGGAGGGAGAGGAGAATTATGTGGATTCGTTGCAGCATTAATGAGTTGTAAGTTTTAAGTTATAAGTTTTGAGTTATTTTCTGCTTTCGATTCAAATCAGCCTTTCTATCACAGAATGCAATTTATTGATATGATGATGAAAAATCCACTTTGACAGTTGTGTAGTGGCATTTGAAAAATAAAAAAAGTTCAAAAGGTCGCTACTCAAGCCCAATTCTTCCAACTTAAAACTTATAACTTACCACTTAAAACTCAAAACTCCCCTTAGCTTTGCCCCCGTGAGCAGAAAAAAGAAAAACATAGTATTACCGCAGGTATTGGTTGAGGACTATGCGGCAGAGGGCCGGTCGCTGGCCCGGGTAGATGGCAAAGTGATTTTTATAGACGGGGCCGTTCCGGGCGACCGGGTAGATGTGCAGTTGGGTCGAAGCAAGAAGGACTGGGCCGAAGGGCGGGCTATTCGTTTCCATGCTTATTCGCCTCAGCGTACTGAGCCCTTTTGCAGCCATTTCGGTGTATGTGGGGGCTGCCAGTGGCAGATGCTGCCTTATGCGCAACAACTGGAATACAAGCATAAGCAGGTGCGCGATAACCTGCAGCGTATCGGAAAACTGTCGTTGCCTGAAATCAGGCCCATCATGGGTGCGGACAACACACGCTATTACCGCAACAAAATGGAGTACACATTTGGCAACAAGCGTTACCTGCGCAAAGAGGAGCTGGGGGATGAATCGGTGACGGGTATGCAGGATGTGGCGGGATTTCATGCCAGGGGCCTGTTTGATAAAGTGGTGGATATTGATACCTGTTATTTACAGGCCGAACCCGGCAACCAGATACGGAAGGCGGTGAAAGAGTTTGGTCGTGAGCAGGGTTATAGCTTTTACGACATCCGGCAGCACCAGGGTTTACTACGCACCATGCAGATCCGGCTTTGCGAAACCGGTGAGCTGATGGTGAATATGGTTTTTGGCGAACCGGATATGCCCAAAGTGGAAGCCCTGATGCGCTTTATAGAGAGCCGATTTCCACAGATCAACAGCCTTCTCTACACCATCAATACCAAGCATAATGACAGCCTTTACGATCTGGAGCCGGTGCTGTGGAAGGGCAGGGATTATGTGCTGGAGCGGCTGGAAGATTTTTCATTCAAGATCGGCCCCCGGTCCTTTTTTCAGACCAATACCGCGCAGGCGACCAGATTGTACCAGGTAACCCGCGAGTTTGCGGAGTTTACCGGAACGGAAACGCTTTATGATCTTTATTGTGGAACAGGCAGTATCGGCATTTTTTGCAGCAGGCAGGCGGGTAAGATCATAGGAGTGGAGCTGGTGCCTTCCGCCATAGAAGATGCCAAAGAGAATGCGGCACTCAATGGACTCTCCAACACCCATTTTTTTGCAGGCGACGTGATTGATGTTTGCGACGACAATTTTTTCGGGGAGCATGGTCGCCCGGATATTATCATCACCGATCCTCCAAGGGCCGGTATGCACGAGAAGCTGGTGCAAAAGATCCTTGACATGGAAGCGCCGGTGGTAGTGTATGTAAGCTGTAATCCGGCAACCCAGGCCCGCGACCTGCAGCGGCTCGATGAAAAATACCAGGTAACGGCCGTGCAACCGGTGGATATGTTTCCCCATACGCTGCATATTGAGAATGTGGTGCAGTTGAAGCGAAGGTGAGGGAGCTAATTTGCGGATTTGGGTATTCGGTTATTTGTTTCTACGCACCTAATTGGTGTACTGTTCATCAGGAACTATTGTTTTTCTTATTATTTGATCGACGGGCTCAGTCCGGCGATCCCGCTCTGTTTTCCTAAATTTGCCGAATGAGTGAATTTCGATTTACCCGGCCCGATTCTTTCCCGCCGGTTGTCAAGAATCTGATCATCATTAATGTGCTCGTATGGGTGGCACAATTGGTTTTTGCCGAGCAGGATCTCACTTTCAAAATTGCCCTTCATCCAATCGATAGCCCCTATTTTGAACCCTACCAGATCGCCACGCACATGTTTGCCCATGCAGCGGGTCCGGGTCAGCTATTCCATATTTTCTTTAATATGTTCGCCCTTTATATGTTTGGCCGTATTCTGGAAAATGTATGGGGGCATAAGCGATTTCTCCTGTTCTATATCATTTGTGGGGTTGGTGCAGCGGCCTGTCACCTTTTGGTGCAACATCTGCGATACGATGAAACCCTGGTGCGGGAGGCCCTGATGGCCCAGGCGATGGGACAGGAGCAGGTAGCCCAGGCACTGGTAAACCGGATGGATTTTCTGGCATCTGCCGTGGGAGCATCGGGGGCAGTAATGGGTGTTCTGGCCGGCTTTGCGCTGCTTTTCCCCAATACAGAACTCTTTCTCATGTTTATTCCCATACCCATCAAGGCGAAATGGGTGGTGCTGGGACTAATAGCTTTGGACCTGTTTGGCGGGTTCAGTCCCACGGCCAATACGGGTATTGCCCATTTTGCCCACCTGGGAGGCGCCATTACCGGTTTTATTATGGTTATGATCTGGAACAAAACCAACCGCAAAACGTTATATTAACCCTAATACTGTGAGAAATGCCGGAAGTTTCGTTTGTCCGCTGCATTTCTCCTTTTTCTTTTACCATCATTAGCTTAAATTTATAAGCGAAAACGTGAGACATGGGATACCAGGAAAGAGAATACCAGAAAAAATTATCCCTGGCGCAGGAGCGCAATAATCTGATCATGCTCATCGCCATCAATGTGGTGCTGTTTGTGATCCTGATTTTTATTCGGGCCGTTTATGCCTTGCAGTATTCCGATACGGCTTTGGCTGCTGCCAATTACAATAGCAATGTGGTGAGCTGGTTTAGCCTGCCGGCCGATATGAGCCAGTGGGTTCAGAAACCCTGGACACTGTTTACGCACATGTTTGTGCATGTGGATGTATGGCATATCCTCGGCAATATGCTTTGGCTTTGGGTGTTTGGATATATCCTGCACGATCTTACCGGCAATCGGAAAATTATACCCATTTACCTCTATGGTGGCTTGCTGGGGGCACTGGCCTATGTGCTGGCCTTTAATTTTGTGCCCGGCCTGGTACCCAGGCTCGAGGGCAGCACGGCATTGGGTGCATCGGCCGGGGTAATGGCTGTAGCTGTCGCCGTAACCACTTTGGCACCGGGTTATCGCCTTTTTCCCATGCTCAATGGCGGTATTCCCATCTGGGTGGTTACCGTTATCTATCTCATCATTGACCTCGCATTTATTCCCGGCAACAATTCGGGCGGCCATATCGCACACCTGGCAGGTGCGCTCGCCGGTTTCCTGTTTATTGTCGCTTACCAGCGCGGCTATGATGCAGGTGGCTGGATGAACCGCTTTTTCGATTGGTGTACCAACCTGTTCAGCCCCGACAAGCCGGTAAAGGGAAAGGATATCAAAAAGGAATTATTCTATAAATCTGCTACAAAACCCTACACGCGCACACCCAATATTACCGAGCAGCGCATAGATGAGATCCTCGATAAAATCAGTCAAAAAGGGTTTCATTCTCTTTCAGACGAAGAGAAAGAATTATTGAAAAGAGCTGCCAAAGATCAGTAATCCATTTCGTGGAGCGGGTAACAGCATCACTGGCTTTAGCGAACATTTAAGCGGGGGTCATCGTCGTTCACTTATTATTTTGGTAAATTGCTGCGCGATCTGTTGGGCAGGTCTTAACCGGATTTTGCCTTGACCAGATTGCTGAATCAAAAGACTTATAGCCATTGTCGAGCCGATTTCGCATATTCACCCGTAAGTTTTTACTCATCACCAACGGATTGGTTGTTTTCTTTTACCTGCTTTCTGCATTTTCGCCCCAGGTAGATCCGCAGCGCTGGTGGTTTATATCGGTATTGGGCCTGGGTTTTCCGATCCTTCTTTTGATCAATCTCTCTTTTATCGTGGGTTGGCTATTTGTGAAGCGGCGCTATGCCTGGATTTCCACGCTGGCCCTGTTGATCTCTTATAAAAGTATCAGTGTGTTTTTTGCGTTTCATCCCGGTGCGGGATTTACGGAACAAAAAAAGGAAGGCGAAATCCGTATTGCCACCTGGAATGTGGCCCGCTTTATTGAAATGCGGCGCAATTTCAACAAGGGGAGCCGCACCCGGCTCCGGATGATGGAACAGATAGCCGCACAAAATGCGGATATCGTTTGCCTGCAGGAATTTTTTCACTCACAGGCTTCTGACTGGTACCCCAATCTCACCTACATCAGCAAAAACTACAACTATCCTTACTATTTCTTTTCGCATGATGTTGATGGCGACAAGCACTTTACCGGCAGCGTGATTTTTTCCCGTTACCCCATTGTGGATAGTGGTCTTATCCGCTACCCAAGGCCATCGCTGCCCGAAGCGCTGATGCATGCCGATATCAAGATTAACGATGATACCATTCGGGTGTACACCACTCACCTGCAATCGCTGCAGTTTAAGCCGTCTGACTACGAGAAGATTGAGAATATCAAGACCGGCGAAGATGGGCTGGTGGATAATTCCAAAATGATTTTTTCGAAATTGCGTACCGGCATCACACACCGGCAGATACAGGCGGATATTGTGCACCAGGTAATGCAGGACAGCCCCTTTCCCAACCTCTTTTGCGGCGACCTCAACGATGTGCCCAACTCCTATGCCTATTTCCAGGTAAAAGGTAAAATGCAGGATGCCTTTCTCAAGAAAGGCTTTGGCATTGGCCGTACCTTCAACGCACTTTCACCCACGCTTCGTATCGATTATATAATGGCCGATCCCCGGTTTCGGGTCAGGCAGTTTAAAAGAATTGTGAGGGATTATTCGGATCATTATATGTTGGTGGCGGATGTGGGTTTGTGAGTAGTAAGTTGTAAGTTATAAGTTTTAAGTTATTAATATAGCAAATCACAGGATGCCGACGCCAACTACCCTCACTCACGTATAACTTAAAACTTACAACTTAAAACTTACAACTTAAATTTGCGCTTTCTAACCCGAACATATGAACGAATTAAGAATATACAATTCCTATTCCCGGGAAAAAGAAGTTTTCACTCCCCTTACGCCGGGGCATGTGGGCATGTATGTATGTGGCCCCACGGTAAGCGGTGAGAGTCACCTGGGTCATGCGCGGCCATATATCACGTTCGATGTGGTGTATCGTTACCTGGTGAGCCTGGGTTATAAAGTGCGTTATGTGCGCAACATTACGGATGCCGGGCATTTTGAGGAAGAAGGTCGTGAAGCGGAGGACAAGATCTCCAAAAAAGCGGTACTCGAAAAGCTGGAGCCCATGGAGCTGGTGCAGAAATATACCAATCTCTTTCATTGGGCCATGGAGCAGTTCAATACGCTGCCTCCATCCATTGAACCCACCGCTACCGGCCATATTGTGGAGCAGATTGGCATGATACAGGAATTGATAAAGGCGGGATATGCGTATGAGGTGAATGGCTCCGTTTATTTTGACGTAAAGAAGTATGCGGCCAGTTACGATTACGGAAAATTGAGCGGCCGTGTATTGGGTGAGTTGCTGGAAACAACCCGCGACCTGGAAGGGCAGGATGAAAAGCGTGACCGCGCCGACTTCGCGCTTTGGAAAAAAGCGGCACCGGAACATATCATGCGCTGGCAGAGTCCCTGGGGGGTGGGTTTTCCCGGCTGGCATATTGAATGCTCGGCCATGGCTACCAAGTACCTGGGCGCGCAGTTCGATATACATGGCGGCGGCATGGACCTGATGTTTCCGCATCATGAAAGTGAAATTGCCCAAAGCACCATTTGCAATCATGTGGCGCCGGTGCGGTACTGGATGCACAACAACATGATCACCATCAATGGGAAGAAGATGGGTAAGAGTTATAACAATACCATCACCCTTACCGAGATGTTTAGCGGCGGTAATCCCATACTCGAGAAAGCCTATCATCCCATGGTGATTCGCTTCTTCATACTCCAAACGCATTACCGCAGCACCCTCGATTTTAGCAACGAAGCCCTGCAGGGGGCCGAAAAAGGGCTCAAGCGGCTTTGGGATGCTTACGAGCAACTGCAGAAGTTTTCACCGGAAGGAACTGGAGAGCAGGCCGGCCAGCCGGCAACCGATACCAAACTCCGGCAACTGATCGGCGAGCTGGATGGCTTTATGAATGATGATTTCAGCACGGCCCGCGTACTGGCTAATTTCTTTGAGATGGTACCCGTGATCAATTCCATCAAAGACAAAGCCCTTCCGCTTACGGCAATCAGCCGCGATACCCTGTTGCTATGCCAGACAACCATGAAAAAATACATGGAAGAAATTCTGGGATTGCGTGGCATTACGGAAGCCGATAACGATCAGCTCAAAGGCGTGATGGAGCTGTTGCTCGATATCAGACGTGAAGCCAAATCGCGCAAAGACTTTGTAACCTCCGACAAAATCCGCAACCAACTGGCCGCATTGGGTATTTTGGTAAAAGACGAAAAGGACGGCTCAATGAGCTATAGCTTTGCGTAGCGATGCTACTAATCATAAAAGCGGCAGCTTGTAACCGTTGTGGTATTGTTTGGTATAGAATTCCTTTTGAACGCTTTTATCATTAAAGCTTTTTTGCCCTTTATCCCATATCAGCTTTTTACCAGTTCGGTAAGCGATATTCCCCATCTGAGCTACGTTTGCCACATGGGCGGCATCCTGTATGGAGCAATTAAGCGATTGAGGCTTGTTGTTGCGGATAGCATCCACAAAATTCTGCCAGTGTAGTACCAGTCCATTATCAACGGATTTCTGATATGGTTTGACGGCTTTGTTCTTGCTTTGACGCTCTTCTATCACTTCCCAGCCTCCGCGGTTAAGGATCAGGGTACCATTATTCCCGATAAAGGCGATACCATGGTCTTTGCCATAAGATCCGTTGTCGATGCCCATGGCGGAATCCCACACCAGGTTAAACCCATCGAACTCATAGAGACTGGTAAGCGTATCAGGCGTTTCCTGCGCAAGGTCGGGGTAGGCGAAGGGCCCACCCAGGGCGGCAATAGATTTGGGTTCGCTGGCTTTCATACCCAGCAGGGCATAGTCGAGCAGGTGCACTCCCCAATCGGTCATTAACCCGCCGGCATAGTCCCAAAACCAGCGGAAGTGAAAATGAAAACGGCTCGCATTAAAGGGTCTTGTGGGTGCCGGTCCCAGCCAGGTTTTATAATCAACCCCTTTGGGTGGCGCGCTATCGGCCACTACGGATTGAGGGCGCATCCAGCCCTGGTAGCACCATACTTTTACGGTGCGGATCATGCCGAGCTGACCGCTGTGCACAAAATCCACCGCATCGCGGAAATGTTGCTGGCTCCGCTGCCACTGTCCTACCTGCACCAGGCGTCCGCTTTGCTCCTGTGCGCGTACCATGGCCGCACATTCGCCCATACTATTGCCCGCAGGCTTTTCCACATACACGTGCTTGCCGGCCTGCACGGCATGGATCATCTGGAGCGCATGCCAGTGGTCGGGAGTGCCAATCATAATCACGTCTATATCCTTATCATCGAGCAGGCTGCGGTAATCGCCCGTTATTTTTAGTTTGGACGCATCGCCTCCATTTTTTTTGAACTCGGCAAGGCGGTCCTCAATGGCTGATTGATCGATGTCGCAAACGGCAACAAGTTCCACGCCCGGTACTTTTAGTGCGGCCATGGTATTGGCCCATCCCATGCCCTTAATTCCGACAGAGGCGAGTCGGATTCGGTCGGACGGAGCCCTGTTGCCGGCAAATGCATTTTGGAATATACCTGGCGCCAGTATGGCACCTGTGGCGATACGCGCGGTTTGGCCAATAAATTTCCTGCGGTTTTGCATGATCGTTTTTTGAATAAGTGAGAATGACCATCAAAATACGAAAGATTGGCTTTTGTTATTCCATTGTCGTGGAAAATTAGAAACTCATTAAACAAACTGACTCTATTCAGATGACGGTTCACTCCGCTATTGCGACGATTCACTCCCGTTGGCGTACAAAATGATTGCAGGAGATGTTAAATAGGTTAAACAAAATAAGTTAACTATGCAATTCTCTAAATTCTTTATCCCGCGCAACCTGGTCCTGGGCTTGAGCCTGGTGACACTGCTCACGAGCTGTGACAAGGACGACGATGATACGCCTCCTGCCAGCAACACCATCACCGACATTGTTGTCAACGGTGCTAATTTCAGCCTGCTGGAAGCAGCCGTAGTAAAAGCCAACCTGGCCGCTACCCTGAGTGGTGCCGGACCCTTCACCGTTTTTGCCCCCAATGATGCAGCATTTGCTGCGAGCGGACTGGATGCCGCTGATTTGAATGGCCTGACGCAGCAGCAAGCCAGCTCCATCATTCTTTACCATGCACTGGGTTCAGAGATCCGCTCCAACCAGGTGCCCGCTGGTCCCAATGCCAAAGTGGTGACAGCCAGTGGTGACTCGGTGTATGTAACCCGCAATAACAATGGCGTATTTGTGAATGGTATACGCGTAAATACGGCCGATGTGGATGCCGATAATGGCGTAATCCATGTAATCGACCGCGTATTGCTGCCCCCCGGTAATAATACTATCGTGGATGTGGCAGTAGCTGCCGGACTGGATTCCCTGGTAAAAGCGGTGCTGCGTGCGGATAGCGAGCCCGGTGGTGCTCCCGGATTGGCGGCCACGCTGGGATCGGCGACCCTTACCGTGTTTGCTCCCACCAACCAGGCTTTTACTAACCTGTTGGGCGCCTTGGGATTGACTAATATCAATGATATACCCATCGGTACCCTGGTAGCCGTATTGCAGTACCATGTGGTGGCCGGTCGTGCTTTCTCCAGCGACCTGGCAAATGGCAACCTGCCGATGCTGGCCGGTGGTAATACTACCATTAGCTTAAATGGCGGTGCTACTATCCGTGGCAATGGCAATGGCGGCACAGCTTCCACTATCACTGCTACGAACATAATGGCCCGCAATGGCGTTGTACACCTGATTGACAGGGTGCTGCTGCCTTAAGATATTTGTAAGACCTGTAAGGTTTTTAAAACCTTACAGGTCTTCCTAAACTTTGTGGACGTGCACCTTTGAAAGACCCAACGAATGGGGTAGACCGGGACGAATTGATTGTCGGGAATGCAGCAGGGATACAGATTTTGCATTCCAGTTTAGCGAGCTACAATCCTGGTCACCCCATTTAATTATTGGATTATGTTCAGGCACCGGTATCGATATATCTTCATCCTGGTTTTGGCGCTTTATACCTTCCTGAATACGGTAATCTGTGAGGTTTACCATTATTTCGGAATTGATATTGAATGGTATTACGCCCTGCTCACCATCTCCGCCATTACCTTCTTCATCTGGGAAGGTAATCGTTTGGTGGAGCCACTGGTTTACAAACGATTCGAATCTCATCGCAATAAGATTTATTTCCTCGTCAGCTTCTTTCTCGCAGGTGTTGGCATATCCATGACGGCAACTGTGGGTATAGTAAGCCTGGTGGGGAATGTGTTCCACAACTATACCTGGGAGCAAAACCTGAACCCTCTTAAGCTGAATATCATCTATGCGGGCCTGGTTAACCTGCTTTTTCACCTGCTTCATGCCATATTCTTTTTCTTCCAGGAATATAAACGCCATTGGGCCGAAGCCGAGCAGTTGCGAAAAGTGAGTACACAGGCACAAATACAATTGGTAAAAAGCCAGATCAATCCTCATTTTCTCTTCAATAACCTGAATGTGCTTTCCGGCATGGTCATCCGCGAAAACCCGGATGCCAACCATTTTATCGAGGAGTTTGCCAAAGTATATCGTTATGTGCTGAATAACCAGGATAAAGAGCTGGTGGAACTGAAATCTGAACTTGATTTTATTCAGCCCTACCTCTTTTTGCTACGCAAGCGCTTTGATAGTGGGCTGCACGTCAATATCGACATACCTCCCCAGTACCTGCGACATTATGTGATACCTATCGCGCTGCAAATGCTGATCGAAAATGCGATCAAGCACAATATCGTTTCGCGCAGCAAACCTTTGTATATTGATATTCATGCCAATGGAAACCAAACACTTGTAGTGCGCAATAACCTGCAGCCACGACAGGTGCCGGAACCCTCGAGCCAAATCGGGCTAAAAAATATTCAGCAACGCTATGAACTCATTTCAGGCCGGGATGTTATTATCCGTCAGACACATGAGGTGTTTGAGGTATCGCTACCATTAATAAGCCTAAATTGAAATCCATGAAACTGCTGATCGTGGAAGACGAAAAGCTCGCTGCCGAAAGACTGCAGACCCTGGTGCACGAATACGATTCGTCCATTGAGGTAGTGGGTTGCATGGAAAGTATTGAGGATACGGTAGACTATCTCAAACATCATGCGCAACCTGACCTTATATTGCTTGATATCCATCTCAGCGATGGACACAGTTTTGAGGTCTTTAAGCAGGTGCGAGTTGACCGACCGGTAATTTTCACTACGGCTTACGATCAGTACGCACTGGAGGCGTTTAAGATTTTCAGTATCGATTATATACTGAAGCCTGTTAGTCTTCAAGCTCTTGCTGCCGCCATCAACAAATACAAATCAGTTTCCCAATCCTTTATTGCTTCTGATTATAGCCGATTGTCGTTAAAGGCAATACAGTCTCCCCCCAAAAAGAGGTTTCTGGGAAAAGTAGGTCAAAGGCTCTTCTTCATAGAACTGGATGATATTGCGTATTTCCAGGCCGACAACAAGATTGTGCACCTGGTTGACCGCGAAGGCAACCGCTTTGTGGTGGATTATACCCTGGAGCGACTGGAACAATTGCTGGATGCTACCGAGTTTTTCCGGCTCAATCGCCGCTTCATTGTTCGGGTAAGTGCCATACAGCAGGTAAAGCCCTACTTCAACAACCGTCTCAAAATCGCCATCAAGGGTTGCAATGCCGCAGAAGAAGATATGGTGATCAGTCGCGACCGGGTGGCAGAGTTCAGGGCCTGGGCAGAGAATGCCTGATCTTTAAACGGGTTGCCTTCGCGCCAATACCATTTCCCTTTTACCCGGGGGGCCGGGCAATTTTTCCACTTTCCATCCCGCAGTTTCCATATTTCTTCTCACCACTCCTTTACTGCAGTAGGTGGTCAGTATGGCGCCGGGCAGGCTTTTTTGCCACAGGCTGGCAAATACATCGCTGGTCCATAATTCCGGCTGGGCCGCAGGAGCGAATGCGTCAAAATAAACCAGGTTGAATCCGCTTAATCCCGGCGGCAGATTTTGTATATCGCCATGGATCTTGCGAAAATGAAAACCAGGCACAGGTTCCAGTACCTCGTCGGCCCTGCACTCGTGCAGGCGCATGAAGGCAGATTGCCATGCCGGCTCCCCCAGTTGCCTGCAATAATTCAGTTCGCTGGCCAGGCCCGGCTCTATCGGATGTTTCTCTACTGTTACATATTCGAGTTGTGTGCCATGCTTTGTTGTGTACAACATGCTAAGCAGGGCATTGAGGCCGGTGCCAAAGCCCATTTCAAAAATGCGGATGATTTGGCCCGGAAAGCGGGCGATGGCATTGACCAGCCCCGCCTGAATAAATACATGATTGGATTCCTGAATGGCGCCATGTAGGGAATGGTAGGTTACCTCCCAATCCGGGATAGCAATACTGTGTGAACCATCCCTGGTAGCAATCAATTTTCTTTCCACTGGTCAAATTTCGTGTTTCGGTGTAAAATTTCTTCCTATTTTTTCAGCCTTTAATACTTCAACCTTGGAATATATCCTTCATTTATCCAAAGACCGCAAACTGCGCCCGCTGGTGGAGGCGGCCGCCCCTCTTCGCCTGAAAAAGGCAAAGAATATCTATCTCTATCTCTGCCGCTCCATCATGAGCCAGCAGTTGTCGGTAAAAGTGGCAGCTATCATCCATCAGCGGTTTCTGGACCTGTATGCCGGTCGCGAACCGACCCCGCAGGAATTGCTCGATACCCCATTTGATGAGCTCCGCGCCATTGGCCTGAGTAATGCCAAAACCAACTATGTACGCAATGTGGCGGAATTTGAACTGACAAAAGGCATGGATCATCGGCGTTTGCAAAAAATGAGCAACGAAGAAGTAATCGACTACCTCACACAAATCAAAGGGGTGGGGCGATGGACGGTGGAAATGCTGCTGATGTTTGCCTTGGGTAGAGAAGATGTGCTGGCGCTCGATGATCTTGGCATACAGCAGGCTATGACAAAACTCTATAAGCTGGACGCTTCCGATAAAAAACAAATGAAGGCCGATATGGAAAGAATAGGCCGCAAGTGGGCGCCCTATAGGACTTATGCATGCCGGATTTTGTGGGACTGGAAAGACGAGAAGAAATAATTTGAAGATTTGGAAATTCGGTTATTGAGAGAGGGTTTAGAGTTTAGGGTTTAAAGTTTAAGGTTGAATATTTAAACCTTAAACTCTAAACCCTAAACCTTATACAAGACGTATTACGTAAAACGTAGAACGTTCTCACAACTTTCCATCCACTCTTCCTTCAGCTCCGCTCCAAGGCCGGGCTTTTCGGTGAGGGTTATTTTTCCTCCGGATCCGTACTGAATTCCCCCTTCAATGGGGTCTTCGGAGAACATGAGTGCGGTATCAAAATCATAATGGATAATATTGGGACTGCTGCAGGCGAAATGTGCGAAAGCGGTCATGGCCAGTCTTGATTCCATAAAGGCGCCCACCTGCATTTTGATACCGGCGGCTTCGGCCATTTTCACCATTTGATTGGCTTTCCAGATTCCACCGGATTTGCCCAGCTTGATATTGAACAGGTCGCAGGCGGCGAGTCGGATGAGGCGTTCGGCATCGTGGGGGTCGCCACAGCTTTCATCGGCCATGATGGGGATGGGGCTTCTTTCGCGTACCGTCGGCAGGTCGAGTATGCCCCAGCGGGGGATGGGTTCTTCGCAATGCTCAATTTGCAGGGGTTCCAGCGCCTTCAGCGTATTGATGGCTTCATAAAGACTCCAGCCCTGGTTGGCATCAATGCGGATAGGAATATCGAAACCAACCGCATCACGAATCTTTTGCATCCGTACGATGTCGTCGGAGCCATTAGAGCCGAGCTTTACTTTAATGGCGGGAAAGCCCTGATCGCGAATGCGGAGCGCGGCTTCCGCCATACGATCGGCATCGCCCAGGCTCACCGTGTAGTCTGTGTGAATATCGTTTCTTCGCTCACCACCCAGGAAGGCATAGAGCGGTTTTTCCGCCGCTTGCGCTGCCAGGTCGTGTAGGGCTATGTCAAAGGCGCTTTTGATGCTGTAATTTCCATAGATAACACGATCCATATCCGCCACCCGCTCCGATATGGCGAGCGCCTCCTTGCCTTTGATGGCCCTGGCCAGGTAGCCACCAACCACCATACCCGTATCGGCACTTTCCCCGCTGATGGTCATAAAGGGACTGCATTCTCCATAACCTGTGAACCCCTCCCGGGTATGTATCCGTACCACCACATTTTCGGCTGCCAGGATGGGCCCCAACGAAATCACGAAAGGTTCTTTGAGCGGGATATGCAACTTAAATAGGTCAATTTGCGAAATAGTCAGCGAATCAATCATGGTAAATCTGTTTTCTTAGAAAATTACCCGCACGCCCAGACCCATGTTCAGGGTCAGCGGGGTATAGCCAGGATCCAAAAGATAGGCGGATGGGTAGGTTGATATGGGTATAAAACTTTTGGTTTCTGAAAAAATGAAGAGGTCGCCCCCCATAGGCACTTCGATGCCCAGACCCAGATCGAGCGTAAGTCGGCCGAAGCGACCCCGCCCCGGTAGTACCGGCAAGGAGTATAATGCGGTATCGATATTTGTACTCTGCACATTATCTACACGACCCATCAACAAGCCCAGCCCCGTAATACCATAAACCGACCAGCGCTCTTCCGCATCCCATTTGCCCAGGATGTATGGTTTAAGCCCCAGGGATATTTCGGTAAAGCGCAAGCGGCCATTGTTGTCAAAAGCAACACGCTGGGGCAGGGTAGCCGGATCTTTTGCCGGGGCCTCCAGCCCGTTGGTGAATTTGCCGGCGGAGAAATAGGACAAACCTGCGTAGAGTGCCGGGCCCCTTCCCATTTTCCATTCCCCACGAATGGATTGCCCGATGGTCCAAAACTCCTGACCCGATGAGAAATTTCGCTGCACCAGAAATTCAGTGCCGAGACTCATGCGCGTTTGTGCAAAAGCAAAAGCAGAGAGGAAGGAGAGGAGTATGGTGAGGGAAAAACGCAAGGTGATCGATTTGTAAATTCGGTTATTCGGTGATTTGATTATTTGTTGAAGCTATAGTCTTGCTATATGTATCTATTGATTACAATTTTCGATCATGTGCAGTAGATTGGAGCTCTCGTGCTATCGTCGCGCTCTTTGCGAATTCTTTGCGTTCGTTGCGTTCGAATCTCTCCTGCCTTTGAAGCTGTTGACAGCTCGGATGGCTAAAACGCAAAGAGCGCAAAGAATTGGCAAAGAGCGCGACGATAGGGTTAAAGAAAAATAATCCTATCTCTGCACAAAGCGCTCACGCCTCACGCCTCACGCCTCACGCCTCACGCCTCACGCCTCACGCCTCACG
>CAYMZZ010000015.1:0-10239 GCA_964395095.1 uncultured Citrobacter sp. | reverse complement strand
CTCACGCCTCACGCCTCACGCCTCACGCCTCACGCCTCACGCCTCACGCCTCACGTTCACTTAATAATCTTCATTTCCTTTATCAAATGTCCTGCTCCTCCCAGTTTGTCTATGCACCAAAGCACGTATCTTATATCCACACAAATAGTCCGGTTTAGTTCCTGATCGTAGGCCAGCTTGTGGCTGAGCGCTTCATAATTGCCATCAAAAGCAAGACCGATCAGGTGCCCCTGGCCATTGATGACCGGCGAACCGGAGTTGCCACCCGTGATATCGTTGCTGGTAATAAAACCTGTTACCAGATCTTTTCGAACCGGATCTGCATAGATACCAAAATCTTTCTTTTTGAAAAGCGATATTTGTTTCTCTGGCAGATCAAATTCATAATCGCCGGGCTGGTATTTTTCAAGTACTCCGCTGGCGGTGGTTACATAGTCATATTTCACCGCATCGCGCGGACGGTACGACTTCACCGCGCCATAGCTAACGCGCATGGTAAAAGTGGCATCAGGGTACATCGCTTTTGCCTTTTCCGGATCCATTTCCATCAACCCCTTCAGAAAAAGGCGGCCAAGATCATTATTGCTGGCATAAAAGCGTTGGTAAAAGGGGGAATACTTGCCGTTGTAACTGACCATGAACCGGCTCACAAATGCAAAAGCCGGATCATTCTGCAGGGCGAGGCCTTCGGGCTTGGCTACAAATTCGTTCCAGCGGTCGTCGTCGAGCAAAAATGTCTTTTCATAGATATCCGCAGCCAGCTTCTGCCAGGTACTGTTGTCGTTCAGGGCACCATAATTATTCTTGATGGCGCCAAAATATCCTGTCGGATGCTGGTCTTTGGGCACATCTTCATAAAATAATTTGACGATGGCGGCAAAGCTTCGCTCATCCGATGGGCGGTGAAAGTGTTTCAGAAAGCGTTCACGTTGCTCTTCCGCCTGCTTGATCGCGTTTCGCACATCGGCTGCGCTGCTGCTGGTTTTCACCAGGGCATTTTCCAATGAAAGCAGGGTAGAGGCGAAGCTCATGAGTTGTGTAGCCAAAATGCCTTCATTCATATATTGGCGAAGCAGGGCATAAGGCTTCCAGTCTTTATACAATTTTTCCCAATCTGCAAACAGGTTGCGGTATTCCGGTTTATCCTTCGCCCATTCCCTGAACCGGGTTTCCAGCTTTCTTTTCTGGCCGGCGATATCATATTTTATCAATTGTTTTGTTTCGCCTCCATAAAATTTCCAGTAGTTGGCCACACCGGCATATGTACTGGCGAGGCGTAGTTTAACTGCCGGATCTTTTTTCATTTCGGCAAACATGTGTTGCAAGCGTATGTCGCGAAGCTTTACCAGCGCGGGATTGTTGATGCTGGTGGCGAGTTCAATACCATAGGAGCTTTCATAGCGATTGGTGCTGCCGGGATATCCCCAGATCATACTGAAATCGCCTTCTTTCAATGGCTTGAGCGATATAGGCAGAAACCATTTAGGCTGGAGGGGTACATTGTTGGCCGCATAATCTGCCGGTTCACCACCCGGTGCCGAGTACACCCGAAAGATGGAAAAATCGCCCGTATGCCGGGGCCATTCCCAATTATCGGTATCGCCACCAAATTTGCCTACCGATTCGGGTGGAGCCCCCACCAGACGCACATCGCTGTAGCGCTGGTACACAAAGGCAATAAACTGATTGCCTTTGAAGAGCGGGCTCACTCTTGTTTCAATCTGCTTATCCGCATCACTCATTCGCTGATTAATGCGGCTGATCACCGCGCTTTGTTTGCGGATACGGTCCATGCCACTCAGGTTGCCGAGTGAATCGAGCACTTCCTTTGTTACATCTTCCACGCGCAAGAGAAATTGAACGGAAAGCGTGGTAGGAATTTCATCGTTGCGTGTTTGGGCATAGAAGCCATCGCGCAAATAATTGCTTTGCAGGGTGCTGGCATTGGCAATAACATCGTATCCGCAATGGTGGTTGGTGAGCAAAAGTCCTTCGGCACTTACCATTTCGCCGGTGCAGCCTCCGCCAAAAATCACAATTGCATCTTTAAGCGAAGCTTTGTTGATGGAATAGAGTTGCTCGGCTGTAAGCTTAAGCCCTTTTTTCACCATATCGTTATACACCTGCTTGCCCAGCAAAAAGGGAAGCCACATACCTTCATCGGCCAGTGCTCGAAAACTAATACTGGTAGTGAGAAGAAAAAAGAAGAAGATTTTTTTCATGCGGGAAAATTTAAGTGATTCCTGTACCTACGCTGATTCGTTCAATACTTTCCAAAGCAGGTCTTTCAATTCAACCAGGCCTTTTTGGGTGGCGGCTGATATAAACAAATGTGGAATCGTTGCCGGCAATTCTTTTTTAATGGCCTCCATCAGTTCCTGGTCGAGCAAATCGCTCTTGCTGACAGCGATCACGAATTGCTTGTGCAGGAGTTCAGGATTATATTGCTCCAGCTCATTGACAAGAATGTCAAATTCGCGGGCATGGTCGCTGCTATCGGCCGGCAGCAGGAAGAGCAAAATGGAATTGCGTTCAATATGACGCAGAAAGCGATGGCCCAGGCCTTTTCCTTCCGAAGCGCCTTCGATGATGCCAGGCAGATCGGCAATGCAGAAGCTTTTCCCATCCCTGTACTCTACCATACCCAGGTTGGGGGTGATGGTGGTGAAGGCGTAATTGGCAATCTTGGGTTTGGCGGCGGTAATCACGGAGAGCAGGGTCGATTTGCCGGCATTGGGAAATCCTACCAGGCCCACATCGGCCAGCACTTTCAGCTCCAGCACCTTCCAGCCCTCAATCCCCGGCAATCCGGGCTGAGCATGTTCGGGAGCCTGGTTGGTGGAGGTGGCAAAATGGCTATTGCCCAAACCACCCCTGCCACCAGGCAGCCAAATGATTTCCTGCCCATCTTCCAGTATTTCCGCTTCCACTTTACCGGTTTCTTCATCACGGGCAATGGTGCCCAGTGGTACTTCGAGCACAATATCTTTTCCAAAGCGGCCGGTTTTGTTGTTGCCGCTGCCGCCCTCGCCATTTTCGGCCAGCACGTTCTTATGATAACGCAGGTGAAGGAGGGTCCAAAGATTTCGATTACCCTTTAGAATGATATGGCCGCCACGACCGCCATCACCGCCATCCGGACCGCCCATGGCAGTAAATTTGTTCCGCATAAAATGCTTGCTGCCCGGTCCTCCATGACCACTGCGGCAGAATATGCGGATCTGGTCCACAAAATTGCTTTTCTCCAAATCGGGAAATTTTGAGCAAAGCTAAGGATATGCTTCTCAATTGAGCTGAAAAGGAACAATCTCGCGCAGGTAATTGGCGCAGGAGTTGCAGGCTTCGAGGCAAAGCTGGTAATCTTCCTCTTCCTGACCAAAGGTTTCGCAGGCTTCCACGCATTGGCGGCAATAGAGCAGGCATTCCCACACTTTTTCGCCAACCTGGTAAGGTTGATCGCTAACCAGTTGCGATACAAGCGTGAAGCAACTACGTCCACAGTCGCCACAGGCCTGCAAAAGATTTTCACGCGGAAATTTTTTGCGCAATTCACTATGGATAGCCGATTCGCACAGCAGCCAGGCTTTCATACAAACCCTGATATAGGGGTCAATCTGATTTTGAATCATGGTGAACCGGTTTTTTGTGCAGGGTTTCTACTTCTTTCATGAATTCGTTTACGCGGGCATCGGCATAGGGGCCATAAGCATCCACCAGGGTGCCCATGTTGCCGTCTTGCGTTTCTATAGCGTACAGGATGGAATTATCGGCAGGATCGCTGGCTCCTTCGAACCGATAAAAATTAACAAGCTTAATATCGGAAGGTTTATACAATTTTTCAAGTTGCAGGGCAATTATTCCGCCTTCCCCCGCCTTGAAGTCGAGTTCGAAACCTTCTTTTAATAATTTGGCATGGCAGGATGCCAGGGTTTTCATATCTGCACTCGTAGCATTCTTCAGCATAATCTTTCGTTTGTTTCCGAATAGTAACCCAAAGCCCTTGCCAAAGAATTTTCAGCGGAGGTTCAATGTTTTACAAAGGGCGATGGGGAAAAGTTTCCGCATTAGCCGGGCAAAAAAACACCCGCTAAAAAAGGAATGAAGAACGGCCCGTTTTGCAGGTGTTTCATCAGGAAGTCCGTAAATTCATGCAGGCCACAACAATAATTGATTCGAAAAGCGGCCTCAAAACCCAATCCTGTATGCCTTTATCAAGAGCCAAGATAAGATGGGGTTACCTGATAGCCCTCTTGCTCATGCTGATCTCTTACGGTCTGATCTTCTTCATTATTCGCAAACTGGCCACTGAGACCAATTGGGTTACCCACTCTTATAACGTGATGCAGAAGATGGATCAGATTAAGGGCGATATTGCCGATGCCGAAACAGGTGTACGCGGCTATCTGCTCACCAACGATTATCGTTTTCTGAAACCTTATAATGACGGCTCGCGAAATGTGCAGCAGAGTTTTGAGCAACTGAAGGTTCTCACTAAAGACAATAAGCGATACGGAAAACGGCTCGACTCACTGGGCCGCCTGCTGAATCGCAGACTTCAATCGCTTTCCAACGCGGTAACCTCGTACCAGATGAATGGTTTCCAGGTTACACCCGAGCTGCTGGCGCCGCGCCATGAGAATAAAACGATGATGGATAGTATTCGGGTGCTATTGTCGGAATTGCAGGAAGAAGAAAACCAGGTAGCCAGCCGTCGCGACGGGAACCTGCAGGGCTTCTATAGTACTACCAGCATTATGACGGCGGTATCGCTCCTGATAGCGCTGATTACCATTGTGTATTCGGTACTGATCTATAACCGCGAAAACAGGGCCAAGCTGCGGGCCATTGCCAATGCCAAATCGTACAGTATGCAATTGGAGGAGCGGGTGCAGGAACTGGATAAGGCGAATCGTGAGCTGGAAGAATTGCGAAGCATGGAAAAGTTTGCCGCCACCGGCCGAATAGCACGCACCATCGCACATGAAGTGCGCAACCCGTTGACCAATATAGCGCTTGCTTCGGAACAAGTGAGGGAGCTGACAGATAGCCGCGAGGAGTCTGATGTTTTACTCGACATGATCGGCCGAAATGTGAACCGGATCAATCAGCTTGTTTCAGAATTACTGAACTCCACCCGGTTTGGTCAGTTGGAATATTCGAGCGTGCAAATCAACGATTTGCTGGACGAGGCATTGGAATTGGCGCAGGACAGGCTGGAGCTCAAGGAAATTGAGCTGGAAAAATATTATGCGCCCGATATGTGTCAGGTGTATGTAGACAAGGAAAAAATGAAAATTGCCCTGTTGAATATCATTGTGAATGCGCTGGAGGCCATGGACAGGGGGAAGGGGAAGCTCATCTTCCGCACCCGGGTTTTGGGCGATCGATGCCAGGTTGAAATTGTTGATAACGGCGTGGGAATGAACGAGGAAACCCTGGCGCGCCTGTTTGAGCCTTATTTTACCAGCAAGAAAAAAGGGCATGGCCTTGGTTTAACCAATACGCAGAACATCATTCTGAATCATAAAGGCAATATACAGGTGAAAAGTAAACCCGGAGAAGGCACTACCTTTACAGTAACCTTGAATTTGAATAAGCTGCCGGAGGAGAGTGAGGAAAAATCTCCACATATAGTTTAACTGCTCTGGATCCTGCTAACGATCAGAGCTCAATCTTGTCGATAGTGCGGAAAATGATATCGCGACTAAAGGGTTTGCTGATGAAGAAGTCAACCCCTTCGCTATAGGCTTTTTCACGATCATGAGCCGTATCATGTGCGGTAATCATGATCACTTTACTATCCGGATACCGGCTTTTAAGTGTACGCACATAGTCCATACCCATACCATCGGAAAGATGGTTGTCGAGAAAAATGACGGGAGGCGCGGCATTCTTTAAAAAGCTGGCAGCATCGGCCAGGCTGGTAACGTGATCGGCTTTGATATTTCGCTGGCGCAAAATACCCTTGAGCAGATAACAGATATCCACTTCATCATCAATGATGAGCGCTTGCGGGGTCGATTCGGTTTCCCTTCTCATTTGTACGGAAGGCTGCTGATATGTCTCACTATAACGATTCACAACGATGAGATTGCTCAATTATTCTGCCAAAATGAATGAATGGAGGAATTTAGGGAAAATGTTGATCAATTTCGGCATGATTTGAGTATTTAAAGTAACATCGGCGTTAATCTATCGGCATTATTCCATAATCAAAAAGGCATTTATGAGTAAGAAAATCCTCATTATTGACGATGACATGGACCTCTGCCAACTCCTTGCGCGCTTTCTGCACAAGAATGGCTTTGAAACGGAGATGGCACATTCAGGGGCCAGGGGGCTGGCTTTGTTTAAAGAAAATAGTTATGATCTGGTGATCTGCGATTACCGGTTGGGAGATATGGAAGGCATAGAAGTGCTTGATGCCATTCGTGCACAGCAGGCTGCTACCCGCGTGCTGATGATTACCGGTTACTCGGATATCAAAACCGCGGTGGAAGTGATTAAGCGGGGTGCTTTCGATTATATTGTAAAACCATTGATCCCCGATGAGGTATTGAGTGTGGTGAAAAAAGCCCTGGCATCTGCTCCCGTTACGGCACCCGGTTCGGGCGTAGGTAATGAAAGGCAGGCTGATGCCGGCAGCAGTGGCGACGAGTATATGGTTGGCAGTTCGGCCGGCACGCGGGCTTTATACGATCAGATTGCCATTGTTGCCGCCACTAATTACAGCATCATCCTTTATGGAGAAAGTGGTACAGGAAAAGAAGTAATCGCCCGCACCATTCATCAGCAGAGTTTGCGTAAAGACAAACCCTTTGTGGCTATGGATTGCGGCACTTTATCGAAGGAGTTGGCGGGAAGTGAACTCTTTGGTCATGTGAAAGGCGCTTTTACCGGTGCATTGCAGGATAAGGAAGGTCAATTTGAACTGGCGGATGGGGGCACACTATTTCTTGATGAGGTGGCCAACCTGTCGCCCGATGTGCAGGCCACCCTCTTGCGGGTAATACAGGAAAGAAAGATCAGAAGGGTGGGTGGTAATAAGGAGAAGGAAGTGGATGTGCGCATCATAGTAGCCAGCAATGAGAATTTGCAGGAGGCTTATCGGAAGGGTAAGTTTCGTGAAGACCTGTATCACCGCTTCAATGAGTTTAGTATTAATTTGCCGCCGTTGCGTGAACGACAACAGGATATTCCCGCCTTTGCCGAGTTTTTTCTTCAAAAAACCAATAGTGAGTTACAGAAAAATGTGCGGGGTTTTGAGCCCGATGTGATGGAAATTTTTCAGCATTATGCCTGGCCGGGTAATCTGCGGGAGTTTCGCAATGTGGTAAGAAGGGCGGTGCTGCTGACTCCTGAAGGAGAAAAGATTCAACAACGATCATTACCCTGGGAAATGAACCAGCCCGGCAGCACAACTTCAACCCCTTTGCCGGAGCCCACGGCAAAGCCTGCCCCATCAGCGGGCCGCGAAACGGATTTACGCGACGCAGCGCTGCGTGCCGAGTATGAAACGATTATGTCGGTGCTGCAACAGGTCAACTTCAACAAGAAAAAAGCGGCGGAACTTCTGAAGATCGACCGGAAAACACTGTATAATAAGTTGAAGTCGTTTCAGGGGAGCAGTTGATTTCTTAATTCGGTAATTTGTTGATTTGGTGATTTGTGAAAGAGTTCTCAACATATTGAACCTTCTGCTCTCTACCAACCTGCCTGCCAGCAGAGGTGCAAACTAATCTCCGAATCTCCGAATTTACAAATTATCCTTTTCGCTTTTTCCAACTCTCATATTTCGGCTTCGTCGCACTCTTCGCTTTATTTCTCCTGGTGTCGGGCTCGCAGGGCAGCAGGCTATCGTGGCTTTGGGAGGGCAATAGCTGGTAAAGTTCTGTGCCTTTAGTTTTCCAGGCAATCATTTCATCGCTTACTTTTTTGATGACTTTTGCGGGATTGCCTACAATCAAACTTCTTTTCGGAAATTTCTCTCCTTCCTTTATAAAGCTGAGGGCGCCAACAATGCATTCATCTCCCAATACAACATGGTCCATGATCACGGCATTCATCCCCACGAGGCAGTTACGGCCAATGCTGGCGCCATGAATGATGGCGCCATGCCCAATATGTGCGCCCTTCTTTAGTCGCACCGTTACGCCGGGAAACATATGGATGGTACAGTTTTCCTGCACATTGCAGCCATCTTCGATAATGATGCTTCCCCAGTCGCCGCGCAAGGCCGCACCGGGACCTATATAGCAATCTTTTCCAATGATAACATCGCCGGTAACCGCTGCCTGCGAATGCACAAAGGAGCTGGGGTGTACAACGGGCTTAATGCCCTGAAAGGAATAAAACATAATGTGAGCTTGTTTCCTGCTGCGAAACAGGATTGAATGGCTAAGTTTGTGAAAGGCCTTATTACATTGTAAAATTATCGCAAAGCATTGAATCATGTCTGAAATGATCATATTGGTAGCTCCCGATAAATTCAAGGGTAGTTTGAGCAGTATGGAATTATGCCTTGCTTTGGAAAAAGGCCTGAACAAAAAATATCCGAAGGCGATCATCAGGCGCTTTCCGATGGCCGATGGTGGCGATGGTTTTGATGAGGTAATGGGATATTATCACGCGTTTGAAAAGCTGGAAACAGCTACTGTGGACCCCCTGGGGCGCCCCATCCGCGCAGGATGGAACTGGGATGCATCTTCGCAAACGGCCATTATAGCGGTGGCAGCGGCCAGCGGGCTGGTATTGCTGAAAGAGGATGAGCGCGATGCCAGCATTACCAGCACCCGCGGAACCGGGTTGTTGATTCGTGCGGCATTGGAAAAAGGCGCCAAAAAAATCATGCTGGGGCTGGGCGGCAGTGCTACCAACGATGCCGGCATGGGTATACTCGACGCATTGGGCTTTCAATTGCTCGATAAAAATAATAATAGGCTTGAACCTCTTGGCAGGGAACTTATCCGCATTCACCGGATTGTACCAGCACCCAATATCCCTGCTGTTGTTTTCGACATTGCCTGCGATGTTACCAATCCGCTCTATGCCGAGCAGGGCGCGGCTTATGTGTATGCGCCGCAAAAGGGCGCCGATGCCCAGCAGGTGCGGGAGCTGGACGAGGGCCTTCAATCCCTGGCAAAGGTGTTGGAAAAGGAGTATGGCCAACCTATCGGCCATATTTCCGGCCTGGGCGCTGCCGGAGGGATAGCAGCGGGTTTGCTGCCTTATTTTGAAGTGCATATCCGCAAGGGCATTGATATGATTGTTGCAGCCAGCGGCATCGAAAGCGAAATGCCCCGTGCGGCTGTTTTGATTACGGGCGAGGGGAAACTGGACGATCAGTCACTGCAGGGCAAAGTAGTGGGAAGGCTGGCGGAAATGGCCCGGGAAGCCGGTAAAGAATGTGTGGTTGTTTGCGGCATTAATCAATTGACAGATTCAGTCATCCGGGAGGCCGGCATTCAACAGGTGATTGCCCTCCGGGACATGGCAAAATCAGACAAAGAGTCGATGGAACAGGCAGGGAAGCTGGCGGAAAAGGCAATATTGGAGAATTTGCTGATTCGGTAATTTGGTTTTAACACATTACCGAATCAACAAATTTCCAAATTATCTCTTCACCACTTCTTTATTCGTCCGGAAGCAGGTTCCCTTAAAGATCGCCACCTTTGTTTCTTCCTGGTTACGAATTTCAATATGATACAGACCGGTGGAGCGGCCGTTGTGTATTTCGGTGGCTTCAGCCGTAAGCGTATCGCCCACCTGCACGGGTTTGAGAAAGTTAATCGAAGTATCGAGCGCTACCGAGAGATTGTTGCGATTGTTGCAGGCGAAAGCAAAAGCGCTGTCGGCCAGGGAAAATGCGATTCCGCCATGCACGATGCCCAGGCCATTCAGCATTTCCTTTCGTACCTGCATGCGAATGCGACTATATCCTTCCTTAATTTCCAGCACTTCTATGCCCAGCCACTGGCTGAATAAATCGTGCTGCATCATGTGGTCGACGACAACTGAGGGAGAAAACATGGGGGGAGAATTTGAAAATTTGTGAATTTGGGGATTTGGGAATTTGTATAGGCAGCCATGAACCCTATTTTAACAATCCTGCAGGCAGATCAGCATGTCAACATTTTATCACTTCACCAAATTCTCAAATCCTCAAATTCTCAAATTTTGAAATGCCCAAATCACTGTTGTCCGGTAAAAGTAGACTTTTTGCGTTTATCCTTCGGAAGC
>CAYMZZ010000014.1:0-122187 GCA_964395095.1 uncultured Citrobacter sp. | reverse complement strand
GAACGGTGGGTCAACATAAACAGGAATGGTGGGTCAACATGGTCAGGAATCTACACTTAAACTTCTGTCCGTAAAAACCGTTGATGTCTAAACCTCTGCCCGATGTTCCGTTTAAATGAAAACGCAAATCCCTTTCTTCCGTTGGTGTCTTGGAAATCAGGTTTACCAAACCTGCTATTGCTCCACCACCGTACAGCGTAGATGTTGAACCCTTAATAACTTCAACCTGCTTTAAGTCAAGCGGTGGAATTTGCAACAAGCCTAACCCACTTGAAGCACCCGAATAAATAGGAAAACCGTCTTTTAAAATTTGCGTATATCGTCCGTCAAGCCCTTGAATACGAATACTTGCGTTGGCACTTGTGGGCGATGTGGTTTGTACGTGAATACCTGTACTCTCACTCAAAAGCATACGAATATCCCCTGCTTTCATATTGCCTTTTTCGTCTAACTCCTCACTTCCTATAAACTCAATGCGTGTAGGGATATTTTGTATAGTTCTTGTACTTCTTGTTGATGAAATAACAATACCGTCTAACTCCGTTGAACTTTCATAAAGTAAAATCTCAATCGGGGTTGTATCTGCTAACGGAAAATTAAAGCTGTCGGTACGTTGGGCAAAACCAATATAACTAAATTGAATTTCCTGTAAACCATTTGGAATACCTGTTAATATGATTTGTCCGTTTTCATCGGAAGTTGTTCCGATTGTTGTGCCTGTAATCTGTGCAGTTACACCCATTAAAGGCTCTTTTTTCTCGCTGTCTTTTATTACAGCTTTGAATGTATTTTGTGCATATACACAAAGGTTGAGTGCCATAAAAAATGACACAATGAGTATTTTTTTCATTGTAAAAATGATACTTAATGTGAATAAATAAATGATAGTGGTGCGATACACCACTTGCAATTAGTTTGTGCCGAAAGCACTATACATTAAGCAAGTTGTGGGGGATGCCAAACGGAAAAGGGAAAATCAGAAATAGGTGGTGTTGGCATTGTGCCTAATTTTCTTTGCGGTTCTTTTACTGAATGTGTGATAGAGAAATGAAAAGTAGTTAAAACAAATCCTGTACAGGTATTACAGCTAAAAAATGGCGAACAACATCCCTTATTGCAATCTTGGTCGTCCTGTTCGTTTTGTCCTTGCTCGGTGGTATGTTCCTGCATACATTTATCCTCAATAAAAGTCGGTACGGCTGATAACAGCAATACATAGACGGCTAATATTAAAGATATAAATTTCATTCTGCAAAGTTAGATAAAAATTGATTGTGCTGCCTCGCAAACTTTATTTTGGTTTTTAAAGCTAATAGGCTTAGTTATCGTTGTTGTTCCGTTTTTACTTCCTGTTGTTTTTTCTCTCTATCTTTTTTCATTTGCAAATACGACCAAATGAAAAGAATACCGATAATAATCAAAGCGTAGGCAATCCACTTGCCAACACGTTCTATAAAACGGATAAATACAGATGCTTCAAAGCTCGAAAAACCCTCCGCACCTACAGCATTACGTCTGTAAAATTTCCTGCGGCTTATCCAATAGATAAGCCCTATCCCGATAACAAGCGGAATAATACCAAGCACTAATTGAGCAGTAACCGCATCCATATTGATTATAATTATATCAAGTAAAATTAAACAAAAACATCCTATGCCGAAAGTCGAAAAGCAAAAAACCGACCTGTAAAGTCGGTTTTTATCTTCGCTTATGTTGCACTTAATCGCTACTATTAAACTGAAAGCTCAATTGCTTTTCGTTCCCGAAGCTATCCGAAATCCAAACCTCAAAGGACTGTGATACGGTGGACGTGGAAGTGTAATACAACCTGAATTGTTCAGTTGGTAACGAATACAAATCGTTCGGCAGGTAAGGCGGTTCATCGTAATATCTAAGTGTTCCCTGTCCGTCAAATTGGAAGTAGCGGAGAAAATATTGCGTATTGCTGTAATTGCCTGTTCGCTGTATGGTAATGCGTATCTCTACGGTCTGCCCATTGGCAACCTCTTTAGGCACTGGCATCACGTTGACCTCAAAAGGAAAATCGTTCTGTATTTCGAGTTCATCATCTTTGCTACAAGATACCAACGTAACCGAAGCTGTGAGGATTGCCAGCAATACATATATCGGCAGTAAACCTATTCTGAATTTATTAAATATTCCTATCATTGTTTTACGTTTTAAAAATTAAACCTTAATCCCACACCTACGGACGGACGGAACTGTTCCAAGTCTGTACCCCACAAAATCTTTGTACGTCCTTGTAGGACTAACACAAATCGGTCTGACAGGTAGATTTCAAAAGTGAGCCGTCCGCCAGCTCCATAGATGAAGTTGTCCTCACTCAATATTTTCGCTCCGTCATACAACATCGCTTCGCCACGGTTAATGCTTTCATAACCGACTACGCCTGTTATTCCGAAGTTCAGCGTAATGTTCTTACGGGCATCGCCTAACAGGAAGAAGCTGTAACCACCCTCTGCGGAATAGGTTTCCTGCGGTATGCGGAGGTCTTTATACTCGTGGTACTGGTGGGTATATTCCAACGCCCAAAGCTGATAGTTGCCGTTCTTACCGTTTACCGTCATTGCTGCGCTGATGTAGTAATCATTGCCAATCTTATCATTTGACATTACACCTGCACTTATTTCCAATCCTTTCTGCTTCGGCAGCATCCTTTGCGCCTGTGCAGCCGTAATGCCTATCAGGACAAGCAGCACGGTATAGATATACTTTTTCATTTTCTTGTTATTGCTTTAAAGGGTTATTAAAATTTCAGGTACATATCGTCAATCAAACGGGCTTTGATTAAATCGGAATTTTCGACCTGCAATGTTTGATGTCTGCCCCCGTTCTTCTCGAAAATCTCAATCAGCAGCACCTTATCATCGGCAATGGTAAACTGGTCTAACAGGAACACGTTTTGTTCGGTCGATTTTCCGGCAATGCCGTCCAATGGCTTGTAAGTTCTCAAAGGCGTTAAAGGATGTTCCTGCACTACGGTACGTTTGGCTACCTTTTTATCCACCACTTTGAAATTGATAAAATCAATCTGAAACGGCACATTGGTACGGTTTCTCAATTCCGTATGGAAATAGTATTTACCGTTGTGGATGTAGATGCCTTTGAGGATAAACTGAATGCCGAAACTCTTAGCTCCGATATGCTTTACAATACGCTTGTCTTTCTTGTAAATCGTTTCTAATAGCAAGCCTGCCAATGACGGCGAATTGTTACCCAACTCTTCAAAAAGCACATCATTACCATTGGCTTTGTCCACTGCCTTTTGCATCGTCAGCAGGTCATAGCTCAACGCATTGGGATAGGAACTGTAATACACATTAAAGTTGTAAAAACGCCCGTCATTTGTGATAACCGAAAAATTGGTTTCGGGTTCAAAATCCCTTACCGATGCTTTTACACGCAACACATTTTCTGCATCTTCTGCTTTTCCGGCAATCAGGTATTCGCTTCCCAAGTCCACGTATCTAATGGCGGTCGGGAAAATCAAGTGCGAAGTCTTATCATAGGTAACTTCCATTCTATACGGTTGTATCTTGCCCAATGCAAGTTTAGTTCTTGCACTATCCTGTGCGTAAGACTTTACGGCAAAGCCGAGTATCAGGGCAAATGCCCAAAATATTTTTAAATGATTTTTCATTGTTTTATTTATTTGAGTTCAACATTATTTTTTAGATACAAGGAAGACCTGATAGCCCGCTTTCAGCGTAACCTTTGGCGTTCTTACTTTCTTGGCGAAATAGCCCGAAATACCCTGTACCACGCCACGGCTTAGGTCTGCGGCAACCTGCTGTCCGGCATTCTGTGTAAGCATTACACTGGTTCCACCTGTTTGGCTCATATTACCCGCCATTTCGGTAAGAGCGTTCATTTCCGGCGAATACGGAACGTATAAGCCTTGCTGTCCGTCCAAATCATAAATGGTTATATCTACCGGGATGATATTGCCCTCCAGTTCTACGGAGGTAACTTTTAATTGTAGCCTGCCATTCTGAAATTTTGCATTAGCCGTTACAATCGTTCCTTTTGGTATTGTACGTTGTGGGGTTTTAGCAGGCTCTAACAGTCGTAAACGCACACCCATTTCGCCAACTACCGTTTGGGCTTCGTGTACACAGGCTTTGATACTGTTTTTAGGCTGTACTGCCTGCTCCGTAGAACCTGCGGTATAAAACCCACGGTTTTTTGTTTGGCTCCAATCGGCTGCAAAGGCACTGTCCGACGGCTCACGGTACAAGGCTGATACGATGTTTTTTCTTGTTGGTGTGAACGATACAAATTGCTCTTTTTGGTTAGCACCCGCAGCACCAGTAGTTGCGCCGTTGGCAGGAGCAGCATTTCCGGTATTGGCATTTTGCGGAAGATACTTTGCAGCCATTTCATAGGATTTCTCCATTAATTTGAGTTGGTCGTCAACAGTGGGCACAGGTGGCACATCTTTTTCCGACAACTTTGCTTTTAGTTCGTCCACTTGCTTACGCAATTCCATTGTTTCCGAATTGTTGTCCTGATAGAATGAACCCAACGTGCTTTGTGCATTACGGTAACTATTCAATGCAGAATTTCCGTTTCGTCCCGATTTTCTGCCACCACCCCCAAAGCCGTTGCTTTCTTCATCTTCTTCAGGTAAACTATCTTCATTGTCAGCAGATGCACTGTCTTCAGTATTCCAATAATCAGAAAGCGTGGTCAGTGCATTACGCTTTTCCTGCTCTTTGCGTTCGAGCATTTCCTGCTCATACGCCTTGCTTTTATCATCGGGCATCCCTGCTCCGGTAGCCTGCGGCACAGCATCGTTCAGCCCAATATTTTCGACCGCTTTTTTATCTTTCGACGGTTTAAATATGAGGTACATACAGCCGAGAAATACCACGCCCATCAAAAGGAATATGATTGGCTTTTTGAGCTTATCCTTATTGCTCTTTTTATTATCCGGCAGATTTGATGCTCCGTTTTGGTCTTCTCCCTCAATGAGAAAGCTGACCCTTTTTTCATTTTCTTTCATAAATCTGATTTTTTAAAATTGTTGATACACTATCCTGCAACCTTGCAGGATTTTTACTTTTAAGGACAGGGTTTTCGATATGCTCTATGACCATATCGTTACCGGACTTTGAGGTATCGTACATTACTTTGCCAATGACCGCTACGGTAAGCAGCAGATAACCCACAAAGAAGTACAGCGTATATTGGTGCTGTTTGCGCAAGGGCAACGCCCGCCAACGTTCGTCCAGTTTGTCAAAATACCTGTCCATATTTGCTCTTAATTTTTTCATAGCCTTACTATTTCTGTGTTATAGCTTGAAACGCTTAGGCCTTTTACCCGCCATTTGCTTCGGCGCATCGTTGACCAGTGCGACCGCTTCCGTTAACTTGGGTGCGGATATTACGGACAGGTTTGGCAGTTCCGATTTTTTGAGTAATTGCCCAAAGCCGTCTTTCTTCGCTACTTCCATACGGCTCAATGAGAATTTGCCATTCAGGTACTTTACCCACATACTGCATTCTACACGGGGCTTGTCATCGCCCGACCATTGCAGGTAGCCTGTCAGCAGTAAGTCCTGCTTAGGCAAAGTATCTGCACCTTTTTGGCAGCTTTCGAGGTATTCGCTGATGCTGTCTTTCAGCTTTCCGGCATACGCACCCTGCGTATGGAAATACCCGTTATATCCTTTGTCAGTAAGGATTTTTGCGAACGTGCTTAAATCTGATAATGTTTCCATAAGATTGATTTTTTAGCGTTCGATAACCTCTATATCCTTATTTTCCACGACTGCAAATTTTTCAATATTGAAGCCCTGCGGATTATTGTCGGAGCGAACGGAGTTGACGAGATAGCAGGTAGTAATCAGGTTTCGCCTGGTTACGTTGCTTGACCGGATAATAAACTGCTTGGCATAGGTGCGAACTGCATACGGATAGGTGTCGAAGTTGCACACGACACTATCCACCTCAATGCGTTGCTGCACGTTACCCGAAATGATACGGCTGTAATAGCCCTTTTCCGATAAGTCTTTATAATAGTCGAAAGCACTTTTGTCGGCAAGGTTAAACGCCCTGTTCATATTGCTTTCAATAGCATTCTTATCAGGTGCAAGCGTAAAAAAAAGCTCGTGAAAACGTCTGACGTGTTCCCTTGCTTCTACGGGACGGTTAATACTCGCATCCTGCGACAAGGCAAGCATCAGGGATTTGCCATTATCCAGTACATAGATTTTTTGGCGTTGTTCTTCTGCAAAGCGGTAGGAACGCCATACGGCGTATCCTACCACACTGGTGCAGAGAACCGCAAACACAATGGCATATAATCTTATCTGCCTAAAGCTGTTTTCGATATTTCTTAGCGTTTTAAATTCCATTTTTAGAATGATTAATTGTTTATTTATTCATCAGTTTACCGCCGATGTTGCCAACTGTAGAACCTGCACCTGCTCCGGCGATGTTGCCTGTTTTCATTGCAGCCTGGTTTACGTTGCGGGTAAAGTTTCCAGCACCTCCGGCTTGGATCACCCAGCCTGTTACTGTTGGTATTGTGAAGTACCCGATGATGCCGATAATCATAAAGATGATGTACACGGTATTGCTCGTATCAGGTATATAGGTCGGGTCGGCAAGCATTGCTATATCTCTTTCTAAAATGAGGGATTGTATTCTTGCCAGCATCGAGCTGAACAGATCTGAAACAGGAAGCCACAGGTAAACACTGACATACCTAGTAATCCATTGCGTAAGCGTGGACTGAAATCCGTCCCAAACAGAAATAGCAAAGGCTATTGGTCCTAGTATGGAAAGGACGATCAGGAAAAATGTGCGTATGGTATCAATGACTAATGCTGCCGCCTGAAAGAGTATTTCCAGTAGATTGCGAAACCAATCTTTTATGGCTTTCTCTATCTTGTAGGCTTGCCTGTCCATATACATACCCGCCATTGTACCAACGTCGGAGGGCGACCATCCCAGTTCGTCCAGTTTTTTATCAAACTCTTCGTCTGATACCATATAGGCGGTTTCGGGGTTCCTGACCATCGCCTCGTATTCCAACTGGTCTTTCTGCTGTTGCAGTTCGTTCAAGTCAAGCACCTGGTCTTCGAGTATTTGGTGGGTTCCTACCACCACCGGGCTTAATACCGCATTGATGGTTCCCAAAACAATGGTTGGAAAGAACATAATGCAAAGCCCCAAAGCGAACGGACGCAGCAAAGGGAACATATCAATAGGTTCGGCACGGCTTAAAGCCTGCCAAACCTTTAATGCCACATAGAACAATGCTCCCAATCCCGCCAAACCCTTAGCGACTGCCGCCATATCGCCTGCAAGTGGCATCATATCATCATAAAGCGACCGCAGGAGTTCGTGAAGATTATCCCATTCCATAGTTTACCAGTATTTTTGGTTAGCAGTTCCGTAGAGTTCAAGCACTCTTTGGGTATCGTTTTTCTTTTTCGCTCTTAGGTAGCTTACAGAAATGTTCTTGTTGGTGTAGTAGCGTACAAGGCTATGGTAATCCTTTACCTCTTTGTACACACGGTCAATCACATCCATACGCTCTTTGTCATTCAGCGAAAGGCTTGAAGAAGTGATAATCTGCTTCAGTTCTTTCAGCAGTTCGGTACTTTCATTGAGCAACGCCGAATAACCGTTGCCGATAGCGGTCAGTTCCTGCGGTGTAAAATTTGGGTCGTTCATCATCTTGCCAAAATTCTGCACGTACATTTCGGAAACATCGCCTACCAACAATACCGTTTGCTGCACCTTACGGGCATCTTTCACCAAGTTGTTGATGGCTTTCAGCTTGTCGTAATACTCCTTGCCCTGCTCGTACACTTTTTTCACTTCGTTGAAGTTTTTTATCACGTTACTCACGGTCGAAGAAGTCTGCACGATTTCGTTTGCAGAGTTGATAATGCCCGAAGCCAAATTAGCCGGGTCGGTTACAACCCACTGGGCTTTTGCTGACGGTGCTACGGCGAGCATCAGTGCCGTACACACCAGATACAATACTTTTTTCATTGTTTCTGAATTTTTAAATGTTAATGACTATTGATTTGAATTGTCCCGCCTTTGCATTGCGATATGCTTGATGGCGAGTTCTACGTTGCCGTCCAGTTCAGCAGCAAGCTGCATCACTTCCATTTTTTCGGTTTCTTCGGTCGTGTAGGCGAGGTATTCCTCCAAACTAACTTCGGTGGCATAGACTGCCGAGTGCGTACCACCTAAGCCAATCCAAACCTCTTTGTAAAGTCGGCTTGCATCGTTGTTCATATTAATGGAAAGTACCTGCCCTTTCTCTTTGTCCGTAAGCCCCAACATCGCCTGTATATCATCAAACTTGTTCATATACTTGCGTTGGTCAAGCAGGATTTTACAGTCGGAGTTGTTGATGATACTTTCTTTCACAATGGGCGACTGGATGATGTCATCGACCTCTTGCGTTACCACAATTGCTTCTCCGAAGAATTTGCGGACGGTCTTAAACAAATACTTGATGTATTCCGCCATTCCTTCTTTTGCAATAGCTTTCCAAGCCTCTTCAATCAGGATGAGCTTGCGAATACCTTTCAATCGGCGCATCTTATTGATGAACACCTCCATAATGATGATGGTCACAATGGGAAAGAGGATTTTGTGGTCTTTAATCGCATCAATTTCAAACACGATAAAGCGTTTGGAAAGCAGGTCTAACTGCTTGTTGGAGTTCAGCAGGTAATCGTATTCCCCGCCTTTGTAATAGGGTTCGAGAACATTCAGGAAATTAGCAATGTCAAAGTCCTTTTCCCTTACCTGTTTTTCCTCCAGTACCTTGCGGTAGTCGCCCTTTACATACTCATAGAAACCGTTGAATGACGGGTAAATGCTTTCCGTTTTGATGCGTTCGATATAGCCGCTTACAGCATTCGATAATGCTACTTCCTCCGAACGTGTTGGCGGTTCATCATCACGTTTCCATAAGGTCAGTATCAAAGTCTTGATACTTTCCCGCTTCTCAATGTCGAACACGCCATCATCGGTATAGAAAGGGTTAAAGGCAATCGGGTTGTCTTCGGTGTACGTGAAATAAACGCCGTCTTCGCCTTTGGTCTTCCCTTTGATGAGTTCGCATAAGCCTTGGTAAGAGTTACCCGTATCTACCAGCAGGACGTGTGCGCCCTGTTCGTAATACTGCCGCACCATATGGTTTGTGAAGAATGATTTACCACTTCCCGATGGCCCAAGTATGAACTTGTTCCGGTTCGTGATGATACCCCGCTTCATAGGCAGGTCGGAAATATCCAAATGGATAGGTTTTCCTGTAAGCCTGTCAGCCATCTTGATACCGAATGGCGAGGGAGAATTGTGGTAGTTGGTTTCTTCCGTGAAGAAGCAAAGCGCAGGCTCAATAAACGTGTAAAAACTTTCCTCGCTCGGAAAGTCACCTGCATTGCCTGGCATTCCTGCCCAATACAGGGTAGCTACGTCCGTCGTGTTGTGCCGGGGCTTACACTCCATCAGTGCCAACGCACTACCGCAATCATTCTTTAGCTGTTTCAGTTCCGCAAGGTCTTCCGACCACGCCATAATGTTGAAGTGCGCACGGATTGAAGACAGTCCTAAGCTGTGGGCTTCGTTCAGGTACTTTTCTATCCACTCTTTGTTGATTTGGTTGGCACGGCTGTACCTTGCCAACGAGTGCATATTCCTTGCGGACTTCTCAAACTTTTGCAGGTTGTCTTCGCTGTTATCTAAGAAAATGTACTGATTGTAAATGTGGTTGCAGCTTAACAACAAGCCCACAGGTGCGGCGAATGACAGGCGGCAGTCACTACGGTCGGTAGATAGCTTTTCAAAACGGGTATCAGCCGATACCGTTCCGGGCAGGTCGTCCGTATCTGAAAGGGTATGCAGGCTTAACCTTTTGTTGCCGATGCGTACCTCTTCGTTTCCGAGTGCGATGTCCTGCATTGGTGTTCCGGCTCCCCTCGATAACGTGAGGTACTGTTCCAGTAATCCCTGTGTATCTTCTGTGCCGATGATTTCATCTTCGGTCAGTCGTTTCAGGGTTACAAAACCGCTATCGTTCACGATACGCTCAAACTGGGCGACCGCCTCCATAAAGCGTTGTATCGTTTCTTTATTCCTGATTTCCTTTGGTATCAGTGTGCCTTTGCAAAGCGAACTGAAGTTGCTTTGCATCCGCATTCTTTCCTTAGTAGTCTTCGTTAAGAATAGGTAACAATAGTGGTTCAGGAACGGTCGCTCGTTGAAATGGCGTTGATAAGACTTCGATAAAAAACTTTGGTCTTCGATTGCCAAATCGGGCGCATAGCTTTCCTTGATGTACCAATCCTGTTTGTGAATGACCGTAAAATCAGGCAGAGTTTTGATAGCCTTGTGCCAGGCGGAGTGAATGGCTTCGTATTCCGCAGAAGCTACTGTGAACAGTTCCGGCAAACGCACTTCAAAGCAGGCGGTAATGTCCGCATCTTTGGAAAGGATGCAGTTGTACTCTACTGCCAACAACGGAAATTTAATTTCCAGTGTGGTGGTCTTTGCTACATTTCTCATACGGCATTCTGTTTAGGCGTGAATTTTAAATAGCGGTGTACAGGCTTGCGGCAGATGATGTAGCGGGGATGCCTTTTATTGGCTGCGATTTTCATCAATCCGTGTTCGCCGTATTTTCGGTTCAGCGAAAAGGTTTGCCATACAATGAGCGAAGCTCCGCCTGCTCCGAGAAACAGGCAGAAGTAAGAGTTTATGCCTGCCATATACAGTATCATCACGAGGATAAGTGTACCGAGCAGCCCGCCTGCGAAAATGAAGAGGTACTGTGCTTTCAGTCCTTTAAATTCCACCGTTCTGCCGATGCCTTTGTTGATGTTGTAATTCATAAGGCAAAGTATTAAAGGAAGAATGAACGCAGGATAGTTGCAGCTACAATCAAGAAGATACACGCACCAAACCACGAAGCTGCGGTCTTGCTCGTGTCGGGGTCGCCGGAACTGAACTTGTTGTACACTTTAACGCCCCCGATTAACCCGACTACCGCACCGATGGCGTAGATTAATTGCGTTGCGGGGTCGAAATAAGAGGTTACCATTTGGGTAGCCTCGTTGATACCCGCCGAGCCGTTTCCCTGTGCGAACGCACCAATTCCTGACAGCATCGCCACGGCTGCCAGCAAAACTTTTTTTCTTTGTTTTTCCATAATTGAAACACATTAATTTGTTACTGTTTATCCCGCACCTTGCGAGCTTTCGGGACAAATGTCTTATGGAAAAAGAGGCGTTACCGTAAAGTGGCAGTCAGAGGAAGTGTTTGGCTGTGAGTGGCTTTGTTGATGCGGACTTCCAGAACGGAAGTACAAATGATGGGATGCTTTTATTACAATTTACAGTTGGTTCAATGCAACTTTTAAATTACATTTGCATATTCATAATAAAGTCAATTTTAATCCTTTTTGAGATGAAAATATCAGGCAGACATATTGGAGAAATGCTGAAGGAAGCCAGAGAAAAAAGACAGCTAACTCAAGAACAATTAGCCCAAAAAGTGGGTAAGAAAAGGAGTTACATTTCTAAGGTTGAAACTGATTATGGCAATAATATCAAACTTCAAACCCTTAAAGAGATAGTAGAAAAGGGATTTGACGGTACGGTTAAAATTAACTTGGAACTCTGATTTGTATATGGATAAATTATTGAAGAACGCTTTTAAAATGCAAATTCAATCCAAAGAAGGATTTGAGTTCGAAGAATTTATTGATGAACTGTTTCTTTTGAAATATGGCGTTGATAACTATACCCCAATCAGAAGGAATAGGGATAAAGGCAATGACGGTACTATTTTACCCGAACAAAAAATATTGGCTTGTTACGCACCAAGAAAATATAACAAAACTGATTTTGAAACAAAAGTTTTAGGAGGAGCAAAAAAAGAAGGAGATTTTGAAAAATATCAGAAAAACTGGAAAGACAAATTTGCAAATTGGGAAATGTATGTAAATCACGAGGTATCACCAGAGCAATTTACCTTAATTCAGTCTTTGGATGGCAATACTTCGATAAGGGGCATAGACCAAATCCTTTCTATTGTTGATGAACTTGTATCAAGTAAAAAAAGAAAACTCGCCGCCTATTTGGGGATTGAAAACTTTTTTATACAGGACTATATTCAGGAAATCATCAATGATTTATTGAACGCTTCAAACGAAGAAGATAAGGCTCTGCATTTCGACAGGAAAACATTGGTTCCTCCCCAAAGGAAAATCGAACTCAACTTTGAGCAGGAAGATTGGGACGGGATGAACTCGGAAATGGTATTGGTTATGGCGGAGTTTAATACGATTACTAATATACTTTCGGGTTATAATGATGATGAGATTAATACCCTAAAAAGAAGGGTTATAAATGATTACAATAAACTTTCAGGAAATTTCAAGGAGAGATTATATAATCTGACCGACCAATATACAACGGCATATGGAAACATTAAAGATGATGAATATGTAAAATGCGTAAAATCTATATTGCTGTATATGTTTGAACAGTGTTTAATAGGCAGAAAAACAGAAAATGAACTATGATATTACCGCAGCCCGAAAGCAATCTTAAAACCAACCTTATGGTATTGGGAGCAGATATTATAAGTATTATGGATAGTTCCCCTTTTAAAAACAAATACGTCATCGTAGATGATATAATGAATAAGTTTTTAAACAGTTACAAAGACAGAACACCCGACCTTTTCCTGTATGCTTTAACCTTTTTGCATACGATTGGCAGTATTGAGAAAAAAGGCTATAAAATTAAATTGGTAAAGAAAGAAAACCAAGAAGAAAATCAAACAAGTTTATTTGACAATGTTAATTAGAATATATTCAGAAACCAACTTAATAGATGCTGTTCCATTTCACAATGGAATAAACATCATATTAGGTAAATATTCAGAAGATAAAGAAGCCAGAGGAATTAATGGTATTGGTAAGTCTACGTTAGTAAGGCTTGTTGATTTTACTTTATTAAGCGGTAAGGCAGAAAAAAGATTTAGTCAAAAAAAATATGACTTTCTAAGAGATGAAGAACATACGATTACTTTAGAATTTGAAATACAGGGACAAAAGTATTTCATTAAAAGAAGCTTTGCTGATACCAAGAAAATCTTTTTCGGTAAACGAGCTGATGCGCTTGATGAATATGAAAAATCAGAAATGCCCAAGGTTATGGAAGGGATATTTTTCCCAACTGAAAATAACGAAGTGTTCTTTGAGGGAAAGAGATATGGAACATTAATGGAGTTTTTTGTTAAGGATGATTTGCAAAGCCAGCAAAGAGCTGACCCTTTAAATTTTGTTTCATATAACGCTAATGCAAGAGAAAAGGCATTGTATAATTTTTATTTGTTAAATCTCCCGACAAAAACACTTTTAAAATATAACGAGGTTTCTTCTGAATACGAAAGGTATAATAACACTGTGAAATCATTGTCTGAAAAAGTCAAAGCAGATACAGGTAAAGACATTCAGGAGTTTAGAACCGAGCGTTTAAAAATTGAAAAAGATATTATAGCACTCGAAAATAGTCTGAAGGAGTATAATTTTCTTGCCAATCACAAAGAGATAGAGCAAAAACTAAATCAGGTTATATCTGAAATTAATGAGCAATCTATAATCTATCACGGTACAAACCGTAAATTAGAAAAACTTAAATCCTCGTACAATGATGTAGCCTCCATCGACCTGGACAAAATTCGTAAACTCTACAATGAAACTGTTGCGACTTTTGGAAACTTTGTAAAAAGAAGTTTGGATGAAGTTATTGATTTTAAGAAACAACTTTTAGCTAATAGGAATAAATATCTATTGGAAGAAGAAAAGAAGTTACAATCATCAATAGACCTAAGTCTAAAACAACTTGAAAAATTAGAGAAGAACAGAAGCCAATTATTTTCCTTGTTAAAAGAAAGAGGAGCATTGGATAGAATTGAAAGTACCTATGAAAGATTAGTGAATGAAAAAACACTTTTAGAACGAAACACTTCCATTGTTAGAGAAATTGATGAAATCGAAGAAATATTAGGGAACTCTAATATTGTTATTGCTGAATTAAAAAGAGATATTGTTAGTGAGTTAAATAAGCATCAAACCTATCTTGATGAGTTGAGATTATTATTTCAGCAAATTCTTGAAAATGCTATTTATTTGGATGAAGAATTTGATAATTCTTACTTCAATATCACGTTAAACTCTACTTCGCCAAGAAACCAGTTGCCTTTTAAAATCAGTTTGGAAATTCCCAAAGCAGATGCTTTAGGACAAGAGCGTTTAAAAATTGTATCGTATGATTTAATGGTATTCTTAAAAAGCAGGATTGACAAACGGAATATTCCGGATTTTCTTGTACACGATGGTGTATTTCACGCTATATCTTACAAAACAATATCCAATGTCTTGAACTATATGTATCACAAATCAAACGAACTGCATAACTTTCAATATATCCTTACTTTCAATGAAGATGAAATTGATTTAAACGGGGATGAAAATAAGTTTGGCAAGTTTGATTTTGACTGGTCTAAACAAGTAATTGCTGAATTTTCAGATACCGAACAGAAAACAATTTTTAAACGTTTTTTTTAGATGGCGAATTATCAATTACCCCCTTTAAAAGATGAAAGGTAATTTGAGGAACTCACTTGTGATTTATTCAATTTTGTAGAGAATACCTCTTCATATATGAATACAGACTTTCAGACTTTTGGCGTGAAAGGACAAAATCAGAAAGGTATTGACATCTTTTCTTCTAAAAGCAAAACGGTAATTCAGTGCAAATTGAAAAGCATTGGCAGAAAAGACGAAACTATCAGGAAAAATCTAATTCAGGATATAAATGCAGACTTAGAAAAAGCAAGGGATTTAGCAATTGATTTTGACAAATTTGTTTTTGCTTCTACATTTCGTGACGATGCTCAAATACAGGAATACCTAAATCAAATTAAAAGAGAACAAGGACTGCCATTTCATTTGTATTATTGGGGATGGGATACCATAACAAAATATATTGAGCAATCAGAGGCTTTACTGCATAAATATTTTCCAAAGTTTGTAAAAAAGTCTAAGCCTGTAAAGCCAAAAATTGAATTACCGGACGGAGCATTGGGAAAAGAGCTTCCCAAGAAAAACTATATTGACTATTTAAAAAAACGCTATGGCGATTGGAAACAGATTGAATTAAATAAAAAAGGAGAAAAATTTAATTGGGCTGCTTTCACCATTTCATTATCCAAAAGATATAAAGCATCAGGTATGAATTATATTGATGTTCGACACTTTGATGATTTGGCATCATATCTAAAAAGCAGGATTGATGGTACAATAATGGGAAAAGTGAACAAGTCTAAAGGAATAAAAAACTATTCTGTGTTTGAAGAGTTCTCGGAAACTGAAATATAAAAAGACAAAGGGAAGTCTAAACAAACTCCCCAATGTCAAAATTCCCCAAATCATTTTTCCGCAAAGTGGAAGAACTGTCGTCCGTTTCAGTGGAGAGTGTGCTATCCAAAAGCTCGGCAATTTTTCGGGAAGCACCCTCAATGGAATTTTCCAGTAGGCTGAATAATTCGGTTCCCTGTAATTTCTGAACTATGGCTACCGCTGTTTCCTTTTGAGCCTGTTCCAAATTTTCTTTTTGGAGCAATGCCCCTACGGAGCTTAGTTCGTCGTAGGTAACCCCTTGGGCAAAACCGTTATCGCCACCGGATATTCCGTACCTGTTCCACTCTTCTTCCTCTTCTTCCAAATCAGGCATATTGCTGAAAACTTCGTCCAGTTCTTCCTGCGGAATTTGAATGCTGACGTTTTCGTTTTCGTCGTATTCAATGTCTAAATTATCAGGGTTTATCTCCTGTTCCGTTATTTGGCTTTCATTGGCAGTGTTTGGCACTGAAAGGCTTCTTACTGGCTTGGGTTGCCCCATAATATCGGGCAGGTTCGGGTTAACTTTTTCCTGTTTGGACTTTTGCTCCGACCTTTTATGAATGACAATCTTATCCTGCAAAAGCAGGACAATGACTATCAGCAGGCAAATCACAATTACTATTTCCATAATCAGATGCTTTAAAAAATGGGTTTAAACTTTTCGTTGAAATCATCGGTAATGGCTTTTTCAAACATTTCAAAATGATGTTCCAGTATGTTATCGAGATAGGCATACAGGGGTATAGCATCTTTACCGATTACCTGTACAATACGGGATAGCCGTTCGTGGTATTCCTGCCGGATATAGATACTTTTATCGCCCCGCTTTGTCATCGAATGGGTTTTCAAAAAGTGTTCGCCGTAGCTTCCGTCAAGGCTCTTCTTGGTACGGTTTCTTTCCCTTTGTACAGGTTTGCTTTGTGGTAATTCATCCTGCCTTACCTCGTTTTGTATTTCTTCCTTTTCCTGCTCTTCGGCAGGTTCAGGCGGTAGCTGCAAACCGTCCTTTTTAACGCCGTCTACCATCAGGTTCATCATCAGCTCTTCGTTAATGTCCGGCGTAACTTTACGTTTATTATCTTTTTCCATAGCACTACGATTGAATGATGTTTAAAAATTCGCTGATGAACAGGTCTAACTGGCAGGCTTTCATCAAACGCTCATCGGGTGGCATTATCGTAGAACGGAAAACTGTTTTGCTGTCCACTTCACTTTCCTTGCGAAAACGGGTGCTGTTCTTGATTTGGCTTTGCATCAGGCTTAACCCCAGTTGCCCGATAAGCTGATTATACACGTCATATAAGGGCGTGCTTTCCCTGCCGTCCACCTGGTTCCAAAACAGGTTAATGCTTTGTATGGAAGTTTCGCCTTTTTTCATAATTACATCCTGTAAAAGCTGTGTGAAGATGAGCGTACTTTCCATTACCACACGGTCTGCCGTGATGGGCGTGAAAATGTGGTGCATACCTGCCAATGCTTTCAGAATTCCGGGTGTGTTCACGGTTCCGGGCAGGTCGAAGAACAGCACATCAAGCGGAACAGGGGAAGTGTTTACAAATTCGTGCGCCGCATCGAGTACGCTATCCGCTTTGTGCTGCATAATGGGATAGGCTTTTTTATTGATGGTGGTAAACTGCTTATATGCCAGTTTTTTCAACGCCTCATTTTCCATTACCATTGCCAAATCACGGGTTTTCATTTTCATCAGGCTGTGCTGCGGAAAATCCGCATCAAAAACGGCTACGTTGTAGCCCAACCGATAGTGCATCGTACTGGCGACAAGCGTGGTAAATGTGCTTTTGCCAACACCGCCTTTTTGAGAAGAAAAAGCGACAAACAGAGGTTTCTTTCTTGTGTCCATATTTTTAAAATTTAAAGTTTACATCTTACTGTTTTCAGTCTTGCAGGCTTTCAGCCGTGCAGTCCTGATTTCGTGCTGTCTTTCTTGCAGGATAGCTATCAGGCTTGCCTGCGGGAATTGCTGATTGCCTGCTTTCCTGCTGTACAGCAGCAATGCTTTCATTCAGGCATCCTATCAGGCGTGATTGCGTTCTTGCATTCGTTCCGTCCGTCATTCTATCCATCACGCAGGCTTGATTGTCTGATAGCAGGCTGTCACGCTTTCCGTCATTCCTGCGCTCTTGGTTTCTTGCATTCCTGCAATCTTGCAGGCAGGATAACCTGCCATCTTGAATGTATGCCGTCTGCTCGTCCTGAAGCACGGGCTGCCTGCCTGCCTGCCTGTCAACATTCAGGGGCAAAGAACTCATCAAATTCAATCGGTTGTATAGCGGTGGCAGTGTTTGGCGTTCAGAGGCAGCATTTGGCACTGTGTCACAGTGCAACGCTATCGTAAACAGGGCTTTACTTTGTATTGTGATTTTTATTAACGGATTTATGCAAAAGTCTTTTGACATATCAGGGGGTAACGGGAACGGCAACGAGCCGTTTTTCCCTGTTACATTCAATCCGTCCCGCAGGGCGGATTTTTGTGTTCACCGGAACACGGCAAGTTGTGTTTTGAGCATCTCGGAATGATTTCCGATGCTCAAAACAACTTGCCCTTTGCAGGGGGCAGAAAACACCTTCCGAAGTCAGGGTTTTGTATGGATTTTAAAATGGATTTGTGATGAACGATAACAACAAAAAGCAATTGAGAAAGACCGGACGCCGCCCCAAAGAAGACCCGGCGACCATCCGCTATACGATTTCCTTTAACGAGCAGGAACACGCCCGATTTCTTACCCTTTTTGATAAATCAGGTATGCAGGTAAAAGCGCATTTTATAACGTCCTGCATCTTTGACAAGACCATAAAGACCATTCAGATTGACAAGGGAACGGTTGATTTCTATATGCGACTGACCTCATTTCACAGCCAGTTCCGTTCCATCGGCGTAAACTATAACCAAATTGTAAAGCTGCTGTACAAGAATTTTTCCGAGAAAAAAGCCGCAGCATTTCTGTACAAACTGGAAAAACAAACGGCTGAAATGGCAATGCTGTGTCAGAAAATCATCCAAATAAGCGAAGAATTTGAAGCCAAACACCTGAAGAAATAGCGGTAGAAATGATAGCAAAAATTGGAAGAAGCGCAAATTTATACGGGGCATTGGCGTACAATCAGCTTAAAGTAGAGAATGAAAACGGGCAGATTTTGTTTGCCAATAAGATGATTGAAACCGCAAGCGGTCATTATTCCGTGGCACAATTAGCCCAGTCTTTTGCGCCTTACCTAATAGCCAACCGAAATACCGAGAAACATACGTTGCATATTTCGCTCAATCCTGACCCAAATGATAAAGTAAGCGATGATAAGTTTAGGGAAATGGCAGAACAGTATATGCGGGAGATGGGTTACGGAGAACAGCCTTTTGTCGTATTTAAACATACCGATATTGACCGCAGCCATATACACATTGTATCGGTTTGCGTGGACGAGCAGGGCAAAAAGATTTCGGACAAATTCGAGAAAATGCGGTCTATGAATGTATGCCGTGAGTTGGAAAGAAAACACGGACTGATACCCGCAACGGACAAGGAGCGCAACCAGACTGATAAGGTTTTCCGTCCGGTAGATTATCGGGCAGGCGATGTAAAAAGCCAAATTGCTTCGGTCGTTCGCCACCTGCCGAACTATTACCAATACCAAACATTGGGCGAATATAATGCCCTGCTTTCCCTATTCAATATTACCGCCGAGAAAATAGAGGGCGAATTGCAGGGAAAGAAGCAACAGGGCTTATTGTACATTCCATTGAATGAAAAAGGCGAAAGAGCGGGGCATCCGTTCAAGGCTTCGCTGTTCGGAAAGAGCGCAGGGCTTCCGGCTATGGAACTGCATTTTGCGAAATGCAAAACGGCTTTGAAAGATAGCCCCACCAAGCAGACCCTAAAATCTGCCGTTACCATTGCCCTGAAAACCACGAGCGGTGAACAGGCTTTTAAAAAGCAGTTAGCGGAACAGGGCATTAATGTAATAGTGCGCCGGAACGATACAGAGCGTATTTATGGGATAACTTTTATAGACCACAATTCCAAAGCAGTTTTAAACGGTTCACGTTTGGCAAAGGAACTTTCTGCCAATACCTTTAATGATTATTGGAGAAATAACATCAAACCGGATATTAAAGAACCTGCCGTTTTACAACCCAAACTATCCACATCAAATGATGTGGATCTTCCTTCGGAAGAACCACACCATTTGTTCGACTTCTTAACTACTGACAAGCACGAAGACGGTTTGATTGAAGCACTGGGCGGCTTATTGCCTGAAGCCCAGGGCGACGATTACGAAGAACAAGACTTTGCCAACAAGATGAAGAGGAAGCGAAAACGCCAAAGAGGTCGGTAGTAACCAATTTGGCTGACCATTTGAAAGGAAATCATTTGATGTCAGACAGTTTAAGATAGCTCAGGTATGACACTACCAGTATAGTCAATACCACGATAGGTGCAACGGTATGGAAAGCATTATCGCCTACCACGATATGGGCAATAATTGCTGAAACAAAACTGATTGCCAAACCAATGTAAGACACTTCTTTCGCTAAGCGAAAAGGCAGCCAAATGGCAATTGCTGCAAGGAATTTGGCGATAGCCAATTCTATTCTGAAATAATCGGGAAAACCTAAATGCTCAAATGCCCATTTCAATTGGGGATTTGTCAGGTATGCATAAGTAGAAAAAAGCATAGCGAAAGTTATAAGTCCAGTCGTAGCATAGTAGATAATTTTTGTTGCCTTCATTTTTTTATCTGTTTTGAGACTACAAATTTATATACATTTACTAACTAAATATTAGTAGTAAACTAAAGGTTAGTAGTAATATTAAGGTTATTACAAATAAAATTATGGGACAAAAAATAATGTATTCAGATACGCAGTGTGCAAAAAATATAGACGCAGTTGAAGACGCCCTGTATGTATTGGGTGGAAAATGGAAATTGAGGATAGTGATAGCATTGGTAAGCGGACACAACCGCTTTAATAAACTGCAACAGATAATCAAAGGAATTTCGGCAAGGGTGCTTTCCAATGAGTTGAAGCAATTGGAATTGAACGGTCTTGCAAAAAGAGTGGTACAAGCCGACAAAACACCCGTTGTAGTAGAGTATGTTCCCACAGAATATGCGGCAACCCTCAAAGGCGTAGTTGCTGCATTAGCCGATTGGGGTCAGAAACACAAACAAAAAATTACTTCTCACGAATAAATGTAAAGTGAATGATGCCTCAATTATTTTGAACTCACCTTATTGCTACGTTCAGTAGTAACATAAAGCCAAACACTGCCACATAACGCCACTGGCTGCCACATTCTTAGAGCCGCTGCATAGAGCCTTTAAATTCACACCCGAACATTAAAACTTAAAATAATGCAGGGAGAAGACGATTTAAGAGGGCTTGCCAAGATAATGGCTTTTATGCGTGCAGTCAGTATTCTTTTGGTGCTGATGCACCTTTATTGGTTCTGCTACGGTTTCTTTTTAGAACGTGGCTGGACGTTGGAACTCATCAACAAGATATTAGGCAATTTCGACCGTACGGCGGGCTTGTTTTCACATACGCTTTATACTAAAGCATTCGCTTTGGTTTTACTGGCTTTAAGTTGTTTGGGAACAAAGGGCGTAAAGAATGAGAAGATAACCTGGACTAAAATTTATGTGGCTTTGGGCGTTGGTTTTGTGCTGTTCTTCCTAAACGCACCGTTGCTAAAGCTATCTCCGGCAACAGGTACATTCCTGTATATTCTTACCATCTCGTTAGGTTATATCGCTTTGCTGATGGCAGGCGTATGGATGAGCCGCCTGCTTCGTACTAACCTGATGGACGATGTTTTCAATAACGAGAACGAGAGCTTCCAACAGGAAACAAAGCTGATGGAAAACGAATATTCCGTCAACCTGCCCACCAAATTTTACTACAAAGGCAAATGGAACAACGGTTGGATAAACATTGTAAACCCTTTCAGGGCATCAATCGTATTGGGTACTCCGGGTTCCGGTAAATCTTATGCCATCGTAAACAACTACATCAAGCAGCAGATAGAAAAAGGCTTTAGTATGTACATCTACGATTTCAAGTTTGACGACCTTTCGACTATCGCCTACAATCATTTACTGAAGCACAGGGATAAGTACAAAGTTCAGCCGAAATTTTACGTGATAAATTTCGACGACCCACGCAAGAGCCACCGTTGCAATCCTTTGAACCCCGACTTTATGACGGACATTTCGGATGCTTATGAAGCGGCTTATACCATAATGCTTAACCTTAATCGAAGCTGGATACAGAAGCAAGGGGATTTTTTCGTGGAAAGTCCAATCATTCTTTTGGCTGCCATTATTTGGTATTTGAAAATCTACGAAGATGGCAAGTATTGTACGTTTCCTCACGCCATTGAATTGCTGAATAAAAAGTATTCGGACGTGTTCACGATTTTAACGTCATACCCCGATTTGGAAAATTATTTATCGCCCTTTATGGATGCGTGGCAAGGTGGCGCACAAGACCAGTTACAGGGACAAATCGCTTCGGCAAAAATTCCATTGTCAAGAATGATTAGCCCGCAACTGTACTGGGTAATGACAGGCGATGATTTTACGCTTGACATCAACAACCCTAAAGAGCCGAAAATTTTGTGCGTGGGTAATAATCCCGACCGTCAAAATATCTATTCCGCAGCTTTGGGTTTATACAATTCGAGGATAGTCAAACTGATTAATAAAAAGGGACAGTTAAAGAGTTCCGTTATCATAGATGAGTTGCCCACGATTTATTTTAGGGGACTGGATAACCTTATCGCAACGGCGAGAAGCAACAAAGTTGCAGTTTGTTTAGGCTTTCAGGATTTTTCGCAATTAACGAGGGATTACGGCGACAAAGAGAGTAAAGTAATACAGAATACCGTCGGCAATATATTCAGTGGTCAGGTGGTTGGAGAAACGGCAAAAAGCCTTTCGGAACGCTTCGGGAAAGTATTGCAGAAACGCCAAAGTATGACCATTAACCGCAACGATAAATCGACTTCTATCTCCACACAGTTAGATAGCCTTATTCCGGCTTCCAAAATTTCAACGCTCACACAGGGTATGTTTGTCGGTTCTGTATCAGATAATTTTGATGAGCGTATCGAGCAAAAGATATTTCACGCCGAAATCGTAGTAGATAATGACAAGGTAGCAGCCGAAACCAAAGCCTATGAGCAGATACCGCAAATATTATCTTTTATAAATGAGCAGGGCGAGGATAAAATGAAACAGGAAATTGAAAGCAACTACAAACAGATAAAATCAGACATCCTGAATATTGTTGTAAATGAAATGGAGCGTATCAAGAATGACCCGAACTTACAGCATTTGGTACAAGAGGGTTAGAAATTACATTTATCCTGCCACCATAACTTTCTTATAGATAGGCCATTAAGAGTTGTCGTTTCATAACTCAATATGATTGTCTTTATCAACTAAAGAGACATTCTAAAAAATAATTCCATAAAAAATTGTGAAAAGGTTTGTTTAAGTTAGGACTCCTAACTATATTTGTCTCGGCAATGTTGCCACAGAACAAATAATCTTTAAAAAATGGCAAAATCAGTTTTCTATCACGCAGGTTGTCCTGTTTGTGTAAGCGCAGAACACGACATCGTAAATCTTGTTGGCGAGGACAAAGTTGAAGTAGTCCACATCGGCGAAGAACGCAGCAGAATTGACGAAGCGGAAAAAGCAGGAGTAAAATCAGTACCAGCTTTGGTTACACCAGACGGAAATGTGCTGCACATCAATTTCGGTGCTTCCATTGCTGACGTAAGAGGTTAAAAAATTTATTCCAATAGGCTATCATCATAGCCTATTGGATTTTTATCGTTCAACATTAATACTTAATAAAATGAAAAAAGTTACATTCTTTATCGCTGCCTTTCTTGCAGTACAAATCAATTCTTATGCTTGTGATAAGTGCAAGGCATTTGAACAGTCGGACGACTTCAAAATCAAATCGGCATCAGTTATTCATAACAAAGCGTTCGGCACTTTGGAATTTGAAATTACCGTGGTGGGAAAAGCTGGAGCAACTAAACCAACCCCGATTGGCAAATTAGATATGGCTCCTGTTTTAGCCTATGTATTTCCAACTACACTTAAAGCAGAAGATATAGGCTTTAGTAAAACCGAAGGTATCGTAGCACTGGCGCTTACCTCACATCCTGATTTTGACGATAGCCCGCTTTGGGACGAAAACGCTGACGGTAAGTTTGACAATGACGGTATTGTATGGCATCCGCATTGGGTTGTTTTGGTAGAAGATAAAAGAGTAAAAGGTGGTTTAGCAGTTAAAGAATATAAGCCTGCTGACAAAATAACCAAACCAACAACTGCGCCTGATATGCCAATGTATATGGATAGCCCAGGTTTCCCGGTAGTAACTGCTGGAAATAAAATAAGGGTTTCAGTTCCTGCATACCGTATCAAGAATAAAGTACAATTCAATTATGATGCAGTTACCTGTTACTTGGAAGTATCAGCACCTGAAGGCGGAATGTCTATGGATAAACCAATGCTTGGCGTGTATAATGTTTTCAGCATCCTATCGAAAAAATTAACACTACCCTACACAGTTAAATAAAAAGTGTTCTACAATGTTAGGGTGCTAACATTGTAGGGCATTTTGCTATTAGATAAAAAATAAGTATTATGCAAGTAGCAGTTTGGGACACCTATGTAACAAAAAAAAGCGGTGGAATAATGCACTTTGACATTATTGTACCAAAGGAAATAAATGACACATCACTCATTTACGATTTCGGTAAGGAATACCTAAAATCGAAAGGTCAGGAAGACCAACCGTTGGCTTCAAAAGAATGCCAGTTCTGCCATATCGAGGAAGCCTCACAAGAGATTGAAAATTCGATAAAGGAAAAAGGGTATTATATTATTGAAATGCAGGGGTGCAATTAAACTTAATTTTATGGATATTCGAACTCCACTTTCAATAAAGGACAGGTTCTTGGAAATTTTGATAAATTGTAAAGAACGAAAGTTAAATGCTGCAATGCTTTTGGACGTTAAAGGCAATATTAAGGCAGAAGGACTAATCAGAGCAATATACTGGGATGCTCCAAAGCCTTACTTGGAATTGGAAAGCGGAACAAAAGTCATTCTAAAAACTATCAAAGCAGTAAATGGAATTTTTTCACCATCACTTTCAGAATGTTAAAATATAATGGAACAAATACAACTCATACCAAATAACTCTTTGATTACGTCTACTCCCGAAGAAGGCAGGCAACTGGCGGTCAAAATTGCAAGGTTAATTATAAAGCTGACGCAGCCTGACGATGCAAAACGGAAAGAGCAAAGAGAGATATATGCGAATGACCCTATAATGCTAATACAAATAGGTCAAACAGTAGCTACTGAATACGCTACAATCGCAGCCGCAAATAATTACTGGCGGAAGGATGAAAAATAAAATCAGATGTACTCCCGTTTTGATTAAACAGGGTAAGAACATCGCAGGGATAATGTCATAAAAAATTGGAACTATATATGGATAAATCGGACTTCGACTTAATACACCAGCACCAAAGCACAGAAAGCAAAATTGTAGCTTCATTAGAACGGATTGCGCAAGCCTTCCGTGTTTTGCTGTGGCAGGAAAGCAAAGAATTTTCGTTAAGCCCGATACAGGTACAGGTACTGATTTTTTTACTTTACCACAGCAGCGACAAAAGAAAAGTGAGCTATTTGGCTAATGAGTTTAATATGACCAAAGCCACCATTAGCGACACCATTAAGGCATTGGAACAAAAAAACCTGATAACGAAAGAGTACGAGCCAAACGATACAAGAAGTTATATCATCCATCTTTCTGAAAAAGGAAAAGATATAGCTGGCAAAACATCTTTCTTCACCAAAGAGTTCCAAAAGCCAATTAACGAGCTGCACCCCGACGATAAAGAAAACCTGTTGTTAAGTTTGCTGAATATTATACGTCATTTAAACAAGTCCGGAGTAATCACTGTTCAAAGAATGTGTATGAACTGTTCTTATTACCAGCCATCTGAAGACGGGCAAAACCATTTCTGTAAACTACTCAATCAGAACCTGCATATCACAGATTTGCAGCTTGATTGTGCCGAGCATAAAATGAAAGTGTGAACAGCCTCTTTATCTTTATCACAACAATTTTGATAAAGCCGCAATACCTTCTTCCAACTCTTTCTCACTTAGCGACCCATAGCCCAACCTTAGCCCATTAATGTTGGCATCAAAGCTGTAACTATCAGGCGTAATAATTTTAATGCCTTTTCTTTGCAGTTCTTCTGAAAGCTGTACCCAATCCACTTGCTTGTTAGGGACTATCCAAAAAGCCAGGCCACCGTCGGGAATAGCATAAGTGGTTTTATTCTTTAAGTGTTTTTCCAATAAGGATGCTGTAAAGTCCCTTTTTGCTTTATAGTGGCTGGTCGCCTTTTTAATGTGCCTTTTTATTGTACCATCTTTGATAAGCTGTAATACTGCCTGTTCCATAATACCATCGCCCTGAACATCTATAATTTTTCGCAAATCACCTACTTTCCGAACAAGTGAATTGTCATTGCTTGCCAAATATCCGATGCGCAATGCAGGCGCAACCACCTTGCTCATTGTACCGATATAAATGTAATTTTTAAGTTCGGTAAAACTCGACAAGGGCAATAGCGGGCGATAACCAAAATGAAACTCATTATCATAATCATCTTCAATAATTGCAAAGCCATATTCATTGGAAAGGCGTATCAATTCCAATCTTCTTTTTAAGCTCAATGTTACAGTGGTTGGGTATTGTCGGTGTGGTGTAACGTAAATAGCCTTTATTTTCTTCCTTGATTTCAGATGTGCAAAAACATCATCAATCACCAAGCCATCTTTATCGACACTTACAGGCAATAACTTTGCGCCTGAATTTTCAAATGCCGTCCACGCAGGCTTATATCCCGGATTTTCAATCATCACATAATCACCTTTGGTGAACAGGCAATGTGCTACCAGGTACATTGCCATTTGGCTGCCACGGGTGATGCAGATGTCCTGTTCATCTGACTGCATTCCTCTTTGATGATTGAGCATTTGCGCTAATTCTTTCCGAAATACCACATCACCCAATTCACAGCCGTAACCCATCATTTTCCACCTTGCTTTTATATTGAATATTTGACGGTATGCCCTTGCCAGTTCTGTAATGGGTGCTATTTTACTATCAGGATGCCCGTCATCAAATTCGATGTGATACTGTTTAACTGCGGAGTTGTTTATAGCTGATATTATCCGGTTGTCCTTTTGTATTTCTTTTATAGCAGGCAACGTATCGGCAACAAAAGTACCTTGCCGTTCTTTGGGAATTAACCATCCCTCATTAATCAAAACGTTAAGTGCCTCTACTACCGTATTCCTGTTTACCTTTAAAAGTTGCGCAAGGTTTCTGCTGCCCGGAAGCGCATCGCCAGCCTTTAACCTACCCGTTTGAATATCATTTATAATGGCATCCGCTATTTGCAGATAAATGGCTTTATCTGACTTTTCATCTAATTGTATTTCAAATTTCCATCCTCTTAGCATCTGGACTATCTATTTTTATTGAAACTGTATCACTTCAATAGTCCAAAGATACAATACTTTTGTATTGCAATAGTGCAGTAAATGATAAAATTATTAATGCTATGTCAAAGTTAGAAACAGCAACAGAAGTAAGAAAATCAATCCACGAAGAGCAAAAGCAATTCAGCTCGAAAGACTTTCATCAGACATTTGCAAGACCATCTTTTGTGAGACCTTCCCACGTCATTCACAAGAACGTTGAAAATGCAGGGGTACACAACCAATTTTCCGAAGAAAGAAAACACCCTGTTTTCTTCGTGGACTTGCCGAGCAAGAATGTAAGCATCACCATTGGAGGTTTGTTACCCGGTCAAAAAACGCATAAACACCGCCACACCTACGAAACGATATTATATGTGCTTGAGGGCAAGGGCTGGACACTGGTAGAAGACCAGCGTGTAGAATGGGAAGCAGGTGATGCCGTTTATATTCCGTCTTGGGCTTGGCATCAACACCAAAACACAAGTGATAGCGAACCTGCAAAATACATTGCCTGCGAGAATGCTCCGCAACTTCAAAATTTAGGCGTGGCATTACGTGAAGAAGAAGGAAGAGATTTTTAATTAACCCAATAGTGTCCCCACAGGGGACACTTTATTTAAACGCAAACAATGAATACAATTCCATTCAAAGGTGTAATTGCCTACCCCATTACACCGTTCGACAATAATGAAAAGGTAGATATTACCTTATTTAGAAAATTAGTGGAACGCCTGGTCGTATCAGGCTCACACGGTATAGCCCCATTGGGCAGTACAGGGGTTTTGCCTTACCTTACCGATGAGGAAAAGGAAGCCATAACCGAAGCGACCATCCAACAGGTTGCAGGGCGTGTACCTACATTGGTAGGCGTTTCCAACCTCACTACCGAAAAAACCATCTATCACGCCCAATTTGCTGAAAAAGCTGGTGCAACGGCGGTAATGATTATCCCGATGAGTTATTGGAAATTGACCGATGACGAAATTGTAAAGCACTATGATGCCGTAGCATCCAAAATCTCCATCCCGGTAATGGCCTATAATAATCCTGCAACCGGAGGCGTGGATATGTCGCCAGCATTGCTGAAACGTTTGTTGCAAATCCCTAACGTAACAATGATAAAGGAAAGCACAGGGGACGTTCAGCGTATGCACTATCTAAGAAAGGAATTAGGCGAAGAAGTAGCATTTTACAATGGCTCCAATCCTTTGGCATTGGCTGCTTTTGCAGCAGGTGCAAACGGTTGGTGTACTGCGGCTCCAAACCTGATACCCGATTTGAACATTGGCTTATACAATGCCATCCAAAATAACGACTTGGAAACAGCCCAAAGCGTTTTCTACGAGCAGATTGATTTGCTGAAATTTATCGTGGCAAAAGGTTTACCGAGAGCTATCAAAGCAGGTCTGAACATTTTGGGTGAAGACGGAGGACAGTTAAGAAGTCCTTTACAGCCACTTACGACTGAAGAAACCAAAGAACTTAAAACCATCCTTTCAGCCGTTACAGCCAACCTATCTGTTTAACATTTAAAAAATCAGCCAAAATATGAGTAACGATGAAAAGAAACTCACATCGGTTTCGGGAAGACCGATAGCAGAAAACCAAAATGTTAAGACAGCAGGTAAACGGGGTCCAATGCTCTTGGAAGACCATTGGTTTTTGGAAAAATTAGCCCATTTTGACCGGGAGGTAATTCCTGAAAGGAGAATGCACGCAAAGGGTTCGGGGGCTTTCGGCAGATTTACCGTAACACACGATGTCAGCAAATACACTCGTGCCAAGTTATTTTCAGAATTGGGAAAAGAAACAGAGGTGTTTGTTCGCTTTTCTACAGTGGCGGGAGAACGGGGCGCAGCAGATGCAGAAAGGGATATTCGTGGATTTGCCATTAAGTTTTACACGGAAGAAGGCAATTGGGATTTGGTAGGTAACAATACACCTATATTCTTCATAAGAGACCCGTACCGTTTTACCGACCTTAACAAAGCCGTGAAGCGTGACCCAAAGACCAATCTAAGGAGTGCCAATAACAACTGGGATTTTTGGACTTTACTGCCCGAAGCCTTGCATCAGGTAACCATTACAATGAGCGATAGAGGTATACCGAAATCGTACCGTACTATGCACGGCTTCGGTAGCCATACCTTTAGTTTAATCAATGACCAAAATCAAAGGGTATGGGTAAAGTTTCATTTAAAAACCGAACAGGGTATTCACAACCTTACCAATGAAGAAGCGGCAGACCTTATAGGCAACGACAGGGAAAGCCATCAAAGAGACCTGTTTGAAGCTATTGAAAAAGGGGATTATCCAAAATGGAGAATGAAAATACAGGTAATGACTGAAGAACAGGCACGGGTTTGTCCTTTCAATCCTTTTGACCTGACCAAAGTATGGCCGCAGGCTGAATATCCTTTGATAGACGTAGGTATATTGGAACTTAACAGAAATCCTGAAAACTATTTTGCCGATGTGGAACAAGCGGCGTTCAATCCCGCAAATGTTGTACCCGGTATAGGATTTTCACCCGACAGAATGTTGCAAGGGAGGTTATTTTCCTACGGAGATACCCAACGTTACCGCTTGGGAGTAAACCATTACCAAATTCCTGTAAACGCCCCTAAATGTCCTTTCCATAATCATCACAAAGATGGTGCAATGAGAATGGATGGTAATGAGGGTTCGACAGTTCACTATTTCCCTAACAGCTATGGACAATGGCAGGAAAACAAGGCGCATAGTGAACCACCGTTAACACTGGAGGGCGATGCCTACCATTATGACTTTAGGGAAGATGATAACGACTACTACAGTCAGCCTGGAAAACTTTTCAGGCTAATGACACCGGAACAAAAGGAAAGGCTCTTTAAAAATACGGCAAGTGCCATCAACGGTGCTGAAAGATTTATACAGGAAAGGCACATTCAAAACTGTTACAAGGCAGACCCCGATTACGCAAAAGGTGTAGCAGCAGCATTGGGGATTGATATGTCAGGGCTGAATATACAGTTAACACCTTAAATTAATCAGTAAGTAACTGAAATCTGGAAGCCCGGAGGTGGTTGAAACTTTCGGGCTTTCTATTTTGGATGATACACGATACAATTTTTCTTAAACTAAAAATGGACAAAGAAAATGACAAATAGTATTGCATAAAACTCTAAGGTCGGGTGGCCGAGTGGTAGGCAAAGGTTTGCAAAACCTTTTACAGTGGTTCAATTCCATTCCCGACCTCAATTTATTAACTGTTCTATAGGATTGCCTTAGAACAACCCAAATCAAACATAAGCAAAGCGATATATGAAAGCGAGGCATTTTTTTATACTGTTATTTCTATTGATGGCTACACCTGCGCTGGCACAGGATATGACACCATCAGGTTTTTCATTCAGCACCGAGTGGGTGCTTATGGTTCTTATCATAATATTTATGGTTGTAATCATTATTGTCACGCTCTCAATTAAATCAGCCGCCGATGACCTGTTAACGCACTATCACACAAAAGACAGCAACCTTATTTCTCAAAAGTTAAAGGTTCATTTATACAAACTAAGCAAAGAACAGTTACAAAAATTGTTTCACATCAGGAATGGAAATTCCGTCAAATCCGTAACAATACTTATTATCATTCTTGCATTCCAAAACAATGCAATGGCACAAAACATCGTCAAACCCAATGGCGGTTCTTTGCTGGACGAGGCGGGCGTAATCATAACATTGTTGCTTATTGCCCTACCGATATTAGCCGCAGTGGTGATATTATCATATAAGGTTCGTAACGTTTTATCAAATGAAAAGAATAAGCTAAGGACAAAGGACGCTGAAAAGTTAGCAGACTATTTGGATGAACTTTCGGACGATGAACTGAAATCTTTAGAACATAGAAAATCTGCGCTGGAGTATTCGCTGACCGATGATGAACTTTCAGGAACGCTATCTCCAAATGACAAACGAGGATTACTACAACATTACGAAATGAATGTTCTACCCGTTGTGGCTATTAAAAAGAGGGCAATGCCACGTCCCAATATTGACCCTGCGTTGTCAAAGATAGTATTGTGGTATTTAGGAACGGCAACATTCTGGTTATTATTTGGTACTACGGCTGGGGAATACTTGGGCATTAAATTTATTGCGCCCAATGCTGACGATACAAGCTGGTTGAGTTTTGGCAGGCTAAGACCTGTACATACCAATGCCGTATTTTGGGGATGGGCATCGCTCGGTATGATTGGATTGGGATATTACGTAGTGCCACGGGTAAGCAATGCACCTTTAGCCAGTACAAAATGGGCTTGGTATTCACTTTACCTTATTAATGCAGCAGTTCTGTTAGGTTCTGTAAGTATAATGGCTGGCATAAATAATGGTGGTGGTGAATACAGGGAATATATATGGCCCATAATGCTATTGTTTGTTCTTGGGCTTACTTTCACCCTGCGTAATTACATAAAAACCATTGCCAGTCGCAAAACCGAAGAAATCTATATCTCCAATTGGTATATTGTTTCTGCGGTAATCTTTATATCAATTGTGGCTTTGGTCGGATATCTGCCCCAGTGGCAGAATGGGCTTGGAGAAACCATTGTACAAGGCTATTATATGCACCAAGCGGTAGGTATGTGGTTTATGCTTTTCACATTGGGAATAGTGTACTACTTTCTTCCGCAACAGCTTAATAAACCAATTTATTCTTACAGTCTTGGCATATTGGCTTTTTGGACACAGATATTATTTTATACGCTTATCGGAACCCATCACTTTGTTTTCAGTGCTATTCCGTGGTGGTTACAAACAGTTGCAATAGTTGCAAGCGTTGGAATGGTAATTCCCGTGGTGGCAGGAACTACCAATTTTTTATTGACGTTTAAAGGGGCTTGGTATAAACTCCGGGACAGTTACACTTTGCCGTTCTTTCTCGTTGGTATCATCTTCTACTTTACTGGTTCGATGCAGGGAACAGCCGAAGCATTCCGCTCTACTAATCTTATGTGGCATTTCACTGATTTTACGGTTGCTCATTCCCATCTCACTATGTATGGAATTATCACTTTTTTCCTTTGGGCAGGTATCTATGCGGTAATACCGAGACTTACCGGAAAGGAGGCTCCGCAAATTACCATAGGGGTGCATTTCTGGCTGGCATTGATTGGGCTTATGTTTTATACTATACCGCTTATGTACGGCGGCACTTTGCGGGGGCTTGCCTGGTTAAATGGGCAACCCTTTATAGAAAGTGTCTCGCTGATGATGCCATATTGGTTATGGCGGGCTATCGGAGGTACGTTGATGTGGTTATCCCATCTGATTTTTGCATACAACTTTTATAAAATGGTGAGCAGTACAGTTACCTATACTGACATTGGCGAAGTTGCCATACAAAAATTGCAAGAACGTAACATAACTACACACTCAAATCACTCAAAGACTTAAACTGTAAAATGGATTGGTTCAATAATCATAAGAAATTATTCGGTGCTGCTACGCTACTATTTTTGGGGCTGACACTTTTTGTTGCCATTATACCTGCCTTAAACAATCAGGAAGAAAATTATCCTCTGCCCAATAGCGAACCGTTAAGCCCTGAAGCAATAAAAGGTAAAGCGTTGTTTATTTCCAATGGATGTGTCGCCTGTCACACCCAACAGGTGCGGAATGTTGATATGGACAGGATGTGGGGCAACCGCCCTTCACTTGCAGCAGATTATGCTGGCAATACAAGAACAGATTTTTGGCGTAATACGGCAACGCTAATGGGAACAGAAAGAACAGGTCCCGACCTTACGGATGTAGGAAACCGCCAGCCAAGTTTAGAATGGAATTTGGTACACCTTTATAATCCACGCATAGTAGTTGAGCAGTCAATAATGCCTGCCTATCCATACCTGTTTACTTACAAAGACGAACCTGCTCCGAACGATGTAATCGTTAGCATACCTGCCAATTATATGAAAGGCAGAAGCGGTAAAGTTATTGCTACGCAGGATGCTTTAAATCTTGTTGCCTACCTGCAATCGTTAAAACAAACAAAGCTGCCCGAAGCAAGCAAAACACCGGAATTTCTTTACAAGCGTGAAGAAAAACAAGCGCTCAATAAAACTGGTGGTGGTTTACCTGCTATTGATGGAAAAGCTCTTTATACTGCCAACTGTGCAAGCTGCCACCAAGCGAATGGCGAGGGACTTGCAGGGGCTTTTCCCCCACTTAAAGGAAGTCCGGTAGTAACTGGTAAAAATCTCCAATTATATGTGGACATTATTATGAACGGCTATGATGCACGTGCCGAATATGGTGCAATGGCTCCCATAGGTACGAATTTAGGCTGGACAGAAAATGAAGTCGCCGCTATCATTAACTACGAGCGGAGCAGTTGGGGCAACAATGCACCTGAAGTAAAACCTGAAGAAATAAAAAAAATTATGGATTTTATAAAGAAAATAAAAGATTAAACAATATGAAGCATACAATCACAACACTCTTCCTCTTGTTGCTTGTAGGAGCAGCCTATGCCTGTCCTGTCTGCGAACGAAATCAACCAAAGATATTTAAAGGTATTGCTCACGGTGCTGGTGCGGAAAGCCAATGGGATTATGTTATTATAGCTACAGTTTCTGCTATCGTTTTACTGACATTTTTTTTCTCCATAAAATGGCTGATAAAACCGGGAGAAAAATCCAATCAACACATCAAGAGAACAGTTTTAAATAATTGGTGAAATGGGTGAGAAAAGTAAAATAATAATTTTTATTGACAGCGACACACAGCCTATTGCCGAAGTGTTTGCACCAGCAGGTTTTAAACTGGACACACGAAAACTTGCAGACGGTGAACACTCGCTGAAAATCGTAAGCAAAGACCCCACCGGAAAGGAGGGCATACGCATAATTCCTTTTGTGGTTCGTAATGGGCCAGCAATAGCCGTTGAAGGTATTAAAGAAAATACTGTGGTAGATGGCGTTTTGCCACTGATGATAAACGCTTATGGCAAAGGCGACCAAAAATCTTTCCTCATTGTCGGAAGTGAAACACCGCAGAGCATTCCCTCTTGGGTTTGGATTATCATTATCGGCTTTTTGGGTTGGGCAATGTATTATTTTGTAAGATACCTTTTTTCACCTAACTAATAAATGAACCAGTAAAAAAACACAGTCAATGACAGATATAAAGAACCTTAAAGACATAGAATTATTGGTAAACACTTTTTATGAAGGAGTAAGAGCCAATAAAACCATTGGGTACATATTCAATGATATTGCGAAAGTGGATTGGGAACATCACCTGCCGAGAATGTACAGTTTTTGGGAGACGATTTTGTTCGGTAAAGAAAACTTCAAAGGCAATCCGATGATTAAGCACATTTTGTTGAGCAAACAAACTGAACTGAACAAAACCCATTTTGATACTTGGTTGGCAATTTGGCACACAACCATTGACAAAAATTTTTCGGGGCTAAAGGCAGAAGAAGCCAAACAGAAAGCCGCAAACATCGCAAGAATTATGTTGCATAAAATACAAGAGAATGGATAAGATTTGAAATAACTAAAATCTGAAAGCTCGGAGGTGGTTAAGACTATCCGGCTTTCTGTTTTTTAATCCTCAATAAAATTAAAATAAATGATAAATACCGAAGTAAAAATCCGCAAAGCGGTTGAAGCTGACAGCGATAAAGTTTGGGCTTTAATGAAAGAGTTGGCAATTTTTGAAAACTACATTGACGTTTTCGCAATCACACCTGACATTGTACGGGAAAGTGGATTTCGTAAAGACCCGCCTGACTTTTATTGTATCGTGGCAGAAGACAATGATAAAATTGCTGGGATGTTGGTGTATTATTTTCTCCCTTACACCCCGCAGAACAAGCCAAACATCTACCTGAAGGAGTTCTATATTGATGAAAAGTACAGAGGGCAAAAAATTGGCGCAAGGCTAATGGATGCTTTGAAAAAAGAAGCCGAGTTAAACAACTGTGGGCAAATTAAATGGGGTATTGCGCCCTGGAACGATGCAGCTAAGAAATTCTATGAGCAGATGGGCGGAAAGGAAAATAACGATTGGTTATGGTATGAATGGAACGTACCGCAAGACAAAAAATAATAAAGTATGAATTTGGACGATAACAGTAACCTTTCAACAGCCCAAGAAAAAGCATCGGACACGGTGGAAGTAACCCTGACAATGGAGGGAGTTACGAAACAAGTTCAATGGAACAGGCAAATTCCATTGCTTGACGCCTTGTTAAATGCAGGTATTGATGCACCGCATTCTTGTTGCAGGGGAAACTGTGGCACTTGCGTCTGTAAACTGGAAGAAGGTGAAGTAAGGCTAAGACGGAACTTCGTTTTATCGGAAGCCCATATACAGCAAGGTTTAATACTGGCTTGTGTGGCAGCACCTATCAGTAACATCATTAAGATAAATTACGATAACTTTTAAAAGCAGGAATGGAGTTCAATATTCAGCCCATATTAGAAAACGAAAAGACAATCCTTTATCCCTTGCAGGAAAAGGATTTTGAACTTTTATATGCCATAGCTTCCGACCCCAAAATATGGGAACAGCATCCTTCCAAAGACCGTTGGAAAAAAGATGTATTCAAAACATTCTTTGATGGGGCTATGCAAAGCAAAGGAGCATTTAAAATAGTAGAGAAAGCAACCGGAGATACGATTGGCAGTACCCGCTTTTATGATTACAACACACAGGAGAACAGCATATTCATCGGTTATACTTTCTATGCCATAAGCCACTGGGGAAAAGGTACTAACCTATTGGTAAAAGCGATGATGCTCGATTATATCTTTCAATTCGTTTCAAAGGTTTACTTCCACATTGGGGCTGATAATGTCCGTTCACAAATAGCCATAAGTCGTTTGGGCGCAGAAAAAATTTCAGCGCAGGAAGTAACCTATTTTGGCGAAGCACCACGACTAAACTTTCTATATCAAATCAGTAAAAACAACAAAGACAGCCGACAATGAATGTATATGACCTTATAATAAATGATAAAGAACAGGTTGCTTTAGACGATGTATTCATTGATGAAAGTAACAGGCAAAAGTTTGTGCAGCTTATTAAGGAACACGCCTATATTGAAGAATTAAGTCAATACGGGCTGCCTGTAAACAACAAGGTGCTTTTACACGGAAGTTCAGGCTGTGGCAAAACGATGACCGCCAAAGCCATTGCAAACGCATTGGGCAAGAACATTCTCATACTCAATTTAAGTAACGTAGTATGTTCCCGGATTGGTGAAACATCGCAAAACATTAAACAGGTATTTGACAAGGCAGGCAGGGAAAAAGCCGTTTTGTTCTTGGATGAATTTGACCAAATTGGAAAAGCAAGGGGCAACGATGATAAAGACGTTGGCGAAATGCGCCGGCTGGTAAACACACTCATACAGTTGATAGATTATTATCCCGAAAAGGCATTGTTGCTATGTGCTACCAACCACCCCGAAATTATTGACAAGGCTTTGCTAAGGCGGTTTCAGTTGCATATCAATTTTGAAATGCCGAAGCGTGAAACCTTAGATACCTATTATGACAAGCTATTATCCCGTTTTCCGAAAGCAATACAAAATATAGAACGTAAGTATGATATTTCTTTTGGCGAAGCGAGAGACCATACGTTTACCCTTATAAAAGCGGTATTGATTAAAGAATTGGAGGAAAAACAAAAATGTATAGAAGTATGAGCGAACAAATCCTGACAAACATTGCAGCCATTAAGCAACGGATAAGCAACGCCTGCGAAAAAAATAACAGAAGACCCGATGAAGTCAAATTGTTGCTGGCTACCAAAACCGTACCTGCGGAACGTATTAAAATCGCTTTGCAGGCAGGAGAAACTTTAATAGCCGAAAACAAGGTGCAGGAACTAAAAGAAAAGTACGAAGCCTTAAAGGAAGTCCCGCACAACAATCATTTTATCGGGCATTTGCAGACCAATAAAATCAAAGACCTTTTAAAGTACAATGTATCCTGTATCCAATCGCTTGACCGAATGGACTTAGCCGAAAAGCTGCACCAACGTTTGCTGCTTGAGAACAAAACCATCGAGGTACTCATACAGGTTAATACATCCTATGAGGAAAGCAAATTTGGCGCAAGTCCTGATACTGTTATTGACCTGGTTAACCGTGTCGCCCAATTGGAAACCCTAAAAATAAAAGGGCTGATGACCATAGGTTTGTTGAGTGCTGAAGCTGAACAAGTGCGTAAATGTTTCCGATTGCTCAAAGACATTCAGCAACAAATTATTGCCTTAAACATTCCAAATGTAGAAATGAAAGAATTGTCGATGGGGATGAGCGGCGATTTGGAAACCGCCATAGCGGAGGGCGCAACCATTGTGAGAGTTGGTACGGCAATCTTCGGGCAAAGACCTACTCCCGACAGCTATTATTGGAACGAAAAAACAGAAAATTAAAGAGAAGAATACTATGCACATTCATTTTGTACAGCACGAAACTTTTGAAGCCCCCGGTGCTATTTTAAATTGGGCAAAAGAAAGAAATTACACGATTACTTTTTCAAAGGTGTATGCACACGAGCCTTTACCTGACACATCAGCGAATATTGATTTGTTGGTGGTTATGGGTGGGCCGCAAAGCCCCCAAACCACCAAAGAAGAATGCCCTCATTTTGATGCCCAAGCCGAGATTAATTTGATACAAAATTCTATACAGGCAGGAAAAGCCGTTCTTGGTGTCTGTTTGGGCGCACAACTTATTGGAGAGGCTTTAGGAGCAAAAGTTGAGCGAAGCCCTGAAAAGGAAATCGGTGTTTTACCGATAGCATTAACAATTGATGGGATAATAGATGAAAAGGTCGCCCATTTCGGTTCATCGTTGCTGGTCGGGCATTGGCATAGCGATATGCCTGGGCTTACTGCCGAAAGCAAAATATTGGCTACGAGCATTGGATGTCCAAGACAGATAATAGCTTATTCCAATTTGGTTTATGGCTTTCAATGCCATATGGAACTTATGCCTGATGTTGTGGAATTGCTGATTGCCGAAGAAGAAAGTTTTCTTACGAATAATACATCACACAGGTTCGTGCAAAAGCCTGATGAAATCAGAAACATTGACTTCACAGAAATGAATGGTAAACTCTTCCGTTTCCTCGATATACTTATAGCAGAATATAACAAGAGAAAGCAATAATATTTAAGATTTAACTGGGTAGTATTTCGGAAACTTTCAAATATTAAATGAATAAATTTTACGATGAAATATCAGATAAACTGGAAATTTCAATCTCCGAATTGGAGATTGAAGTGGACTGTCCTATAAAAAAGATTGAAGGAGCTATTCACCTAACCATCCATAGCCTTTCCGAATTAAAGAAATATGTTTTGAAGAATGGGTTTAAGAGTTTGGACGAAGAAATCCATTTTTTTAAGTATCAGAAACCTGTTATTGTTTCAAAGCTCATTTACTACAATTCCATTTATAAAATCGAAACAAAAAGACCCTATGGAAATAAGCGCATTAAGAAATATTTTACCAAAGAACTGAAAAAGCTAAAAAGGTTCTTTGAGAACAACCTTGATTTTTACAAGTATTACCGCAGTAATAATTCTTTCGTTGACGAGAAGTTTTTTGTCCGTGGGAAGCACGACATAAGGCTTTGGTTAGACACTTTTTATTTTGAAGCAGACCAACGTTTTTCTACTTCGCACGATTATAAAGTTGCCAAGATAATTGCCAATGACCTGATACAAGTTTATTTGGAAGATAGACTGAATAACATCAATCTGAAAAAATTATCAGACAATGCGTTAAAATGGACAGCAAGCAAAACAGCACTGACCGAACTCATTTATGCACTGTACTCCCACGGTGTATTCAACAATGGAAATACAGATATAAAATTGATTGCCAAAGCATTTGAGGACGCCTTTAATATTGATTTAGGCGATTTTTACCACACGTTTATGGAACTGAAAGCCCGTAAGATGAACCGAACGAAATTCCTTGACAGCCTGTGTGAAGCACTAATTAAGAAAATGGACGAACAGGACGAAAAGTAAACAATAATTATAATACGCCACGAGGCAGATGAACGCCTTTTGTCCTTATAATGCTTTCCTGAACTTGTGGAGCTTCTTTCTGCTTTTCTGCCTGCTCCGGGGTTGCTTCCCCTTGCTTAACAGGTTCTATCGAAAGCTGTATCTTTCTTTCTACGGCAGCCAGTTCCGTTTTAAGCTCACTCAATCGGTTTTCCTTTGACCAAGTACCGTTAACCACTTCCTGAAGTATAGGCAGGTCTTTTTGTATTTCAGCGATTTTTTCCTGTTCCTGTTTCACAAAGCCTGGCAGTTTTTCCAAAGCCCTCAAAAAATTCATTGCGGCGGTTTCAGGGTCTTTCGCCATCAGACCGTTATTGTAGGTGTATTTGATATTTCCCTCGCCCTGCACCAAAAAACGGTTTACCCTAATATCCAGGCCCTCTTTTTCCGATATTTCGGTTTTGACCAACAGCGTAAAACCATATAAGCTGCCTATTTCATCATACTGACCTGCGGTGCGGGCTTTGTCCGCAATCTCGTTCAGTTTCGCACCAATTTGTTTTGGATTTGCGTTGGGTGGCAAGCCACTCAACAGCACAGGGTTTTCGATTGTACCGTCCGAACGCTTTTGTAGGCGTTGCTGTAAGTTTTCCCAGTCCGTACTCATCCGGTTCAAACGTGATTGAGTGATTTGCAACATTTCTGTATAATCCTGCACCTTAAATTTGGCACTGGATTTAGAACGGTTGAACGCCTGCTTTTCGCTTTCCAGTCCGGCAATCTGTTTTTCCAGTTTGGCTTTATCCAACAGGTCTGTATTTCCTGATAGGATTGCCACATATTCCGAAAAGTTCATTCCCGATTTTTCGTCCATACTTCCCTCGTCAATGGTACGCTTTACGAGGTTATTGGATTTAATTTGACCTGTGAAAAGTTGCTTATTATACAACAGGTTGAACTTATAGCTGTCCAGTGATTTTTCTACGGCATATATAATCACATCTACTTTGTTGTCGGCAAAGAACTTGGCTATTTCATTGCCCTTGCGGATTGCCCTTCCATCCCTTTGAGTAAGGTCGCTTGGTCGCCACGGTGTATCGAGATGATGAACGGCAACGGCTCTTTTCTGTGCGTTTACCCCTGTACCCAACATACTTGTAGAACCGAACAGTACACGGATTTTACCCTCGTTCATTCCTTTGATAAGTTCCTTACGTTGCCTATCATTTTTCGCCTCCTGAATAAAGCGAACTTCATTTGCAGGTATGCCGTGGTCTTCCACGAGCTTGCGTTTGATTTCGGAGTACACGTTCCATTCGCCCGGCTTGTAGGTTCCCAAATCGGAGAAAACGAACTGTGTTCCTTTTTGTGCGTTGAATTTGTTGTAATACTTGGCAATGTTTGCCGCACAATGCGAAGCCTTGTTATCGGGGTGGTCTTCGTATATTCCGCTTACCATTCGCATATCGAGCGACATCTTACGGGCGTAGTCCGTAGCGATGAGCATCTTTGCTTTTTCTTCACTGGCACTTAGCTTTGGTCTGCCCAACAGTTCTGCATTTCCTGTTTTGGCAAACTCCATTAGCTTTTTAATAAATTCTTCCTGGTCGGGAGTAGGCGGTATGTTATACAATACCTCGTTTTTATTAGGGCGGTCAATACCTATATCCTTTGCCGTTCGGTAATCCGTAATTTCAGAATAGAACTGTGCCAGTTCCGGCACTTTGATAAAGTAGCGGAAACGCTCTTTTGCCACGATATTGTTAGCCACCGAAAATTCATAATCGGTCGTTTTCCTTGCATAGATAGCCGCCCACGCATCAAAAGAATGAATGCCCTGTTTTTCCATTGCTCTTGGTCGCAGGTATTTGAACAGCAGGTACAGTTCCGTTAGTGAGTTGCTGATGGTAGTCCCTGAAAGAAAGGTTGCACCCATATCCGCATTGGTACGCTCTTGAATGGTACGGATGGCAAAAAGCAGGTTCAGCGCCTTTTGGCTGCCGTCCACGTTCCCCAGTCCGGCAACCCGTGTGTGACGGGTGTTAAACATCAGGTTTTTGAATTGGTGGCTTTCGTCCACAAACAAATGGTCTATGCCCATCATCTTAAAGTCCACAATATCATCTTTGCGGTTTTCAATATCGTGTTGCAGCGTTTTCAGCTTTACTTCAAGATTTTCTTTTCGCTTGATTACCCCGGCGAGCATTCCCCTTGTCACTTCCTTGCCTTGCGATTTCAGGGCATCGAGGTTGCGCTCTACGCTGTCTAATTCTATTTCGAGGATTTCCTTTTGTATTTCGGGCGATTGCGGTATCATTCCGAACTGGTCGTGCGTAAGTATCACACAATCCCAGTCATTATTTTTAATATCCCCGAAAATCCGCAGGCGTTTTTTCGGCGTAAAATCATCTATACCTGGATAAAGGATTTTAGCGTGTGGATAGGCTTTGCGATAGTCTTCGGCAATGGCAGGTATATTCGCTTTCAGCCCTATAATCATCGGCTTATGGGCTAATCCCAAACGCTTCATTTCCTGCGCTGCGGTACACATTATGAGCGTTTTTCCTGCGCCTACTTCGTGGTCGCAGATAGCACCGTTGTTGAGCTTTATCATCCAAACGGTATCCTTTTGGCTTGAATACAGGTCTTCAATGCCTGCTCCCTTGCGGTCTAGCCCCGGAAATTCCTGATGGCTTCCGTCATAGTTCGGGCGAACGAAACAGTTAAAGGTATCGTTGTACTGGTCGGTCAGCCTGTTTTTAAACTCATCGTTCTGTGCGTGTAGCCAGTCGGTAAAGGCGGTACGGATTTCATCAATCTTGGTGTTCGCCATTTGTATGGCTTCCATATCCCGTACTTTGACCTCTTGGTCGCCAACCATTACTTTTTTGGTAATATCAGGCGTGGTATTGACAAGGGCGTGTTTGAGCAGGGCAATACCGTCAAACGTGCGGCTTTCCGCTTTGACCGCATATTTCTCCCAAATGTGCATATTGCCCTGATGACATTTCACAGAAAAGTCATCGGAGCTTTCAGAGTAATGAATGAGTACATCTGTATCAAAAAGATGTGAAGCAAATCGGGCGTAAATGCCTGTGGGTATCCAGCGTTCGCCGAGGTTAAAATCCAGTTCTTCAAATTCGATACGTTTTGGTCGGGCTTCCTCTAAAGCGGTAAGGCTTTCTTTGGCTTCAGTATCGTCGGGATTTTTTTCGAGATAAGCTCTTACTTCATCGGCTTTCTCAACCACGTTGCCTGCAATCCAACGTTCGGCTATTTCGTATTCCTGTTGTAGCGGATTGTAGAACAACCGCCCGTGCAGGGCTTCTTTCAGGGTATCGGAAGGCAGGCTGCTGATTTCGGACATAAAATCCAAATCCACATTTCCGTATTTGTTCAGCGAGGCGGCTAAAGCCTCTTCGGGATTATCGGTTGCTAATGTGGTGGTAGAAAAACTAACGGGACGGCTGAATATATCCGCTTTGTGGATTACGCCGCCAATGATACGCTCCAGATAAGGAATTTCTTTACCTGCGCTGTCCGTCTTTATTAGTTTGGCATTTTCGGCAGCATTGAGATTCCCGTATTTTTTGACAAAGCCATCGTACAGGAGGTTTAGGGTTTCCCGTTCTTCTTTATGCTCGGTCTGCTTTTTAGCTTCTTTTTGGTAGAGATTGATATAACTGTCCCTTACGGCTATATAGGCTTCGGCTCTTGCTTTCTGTGAGGTCGGCAACTGCAACGGATGAAAGGTTGCTGTTGTCTTTTCGTCGTTCTTTTGCACATCTTGCAGATAACCAACCCAACCGTTATCTACCACAAGGCAATCGTTACGGTGGAATGATTGCAGTTCGCCAGTGTACGGAGCAGGTTCAGAAATAGCATTGATATTGATAGCGGTAATGGCTGTCTTATCAGACTGGCCATTCCTATTGATACTTGAAAACAGGTCGCCAATAACTTCCTGTCTTTTACCGTTGGCTGATGTATTTCCATTGGTAACAGGAGGCGTATAAGGTTGCTGCATCGTACTGAACAGGTCGGTTTGGCGACCTATTGCACGGCGGTTTGTTTTAGTGCTTTGCCTTTTGGCTTGTGTTGTTCTTTTAGGCGGAGCAGCAACCATTAAAGGCTCGTTCGCATTTTCAAACAGGTCGAAGATGCTTAGTTGCTTTAATTCCTGTGGGATTTCCCGATGGGTTACAGGAGTGGGTAAAGGTTGCGGTTTCCGCTGAATGCTTACAGGTTCGATAACGGGAGGTGTAACCTTTGGTTCAATCGGAATTTGTATAACAGGCTCATCGTTCCGTTCGGCTCTGTATAAATTCAAATTCAGGTGCTTTCCAAAATCTTCGGAAAGCATTTGCTTCAAATCTTTGGCAATGCCCTCAACGCCGTCCTTATGCGTATAGATTAAGGCGGGTTGCCCGTATGGGTCGGTATCTAATTTTTGGTCGGTATGGATAATTCTTGCATTATCCTGAAAGAGCGAATTGCCAGGTGTATTATATTCAGTTTGCTTGCTTTGGCAAAACAATTCTTCCACTTCGGTCAAACCTTGTTTTGCCGTATTCTTTTGCAGGATAATCAGGTCACTGCCCACTTCCGTACCTGCATATTCGGTAAACAGATTGTTGGGCAATCTCACAACTGAAACCAAATCATTATCCTGCATCAACGCCCTGCGTATGGGTTCGTTCTTAGGACTGTTCAGAATGCCCTGTGAAGTAATGTAAGCCAACAAACCGCCCTCACGGAGCATATCAGCACCTTTCAGAAAAAAGTAATTGTGTATGCTTCGGGCAGCCTGTACTTTGGCATCGTCCCTGCTGCGGGAATAGGAAAGGTCAAATACGGATGTATCGCCGAACGGTATGTTACTGGCGATTACATCATAGCTGTTTTGTTCCTTTTCGGGGATTTCCTCAAAACCGTTTATACGGATATTGCTTTCGGGGTAAAGCTGCTTTAAAATCTTGCCTGTAAGCAAGTCCTTTTCATAAGCGGTAATACTGGCTTTTTGGTTTTCCGAAAAGGATTGGATAAATGAACCGATACCTGCGGAGGGTTCGAGGAATTTGTCAATGTGCAGACCATTATCCCGCAGGGCAGATGAAATGGCATCTATAAGTTTTGGCGGTGTATAAAAAGCCGTCAGTACGGAACTTTTCATACTGTCCACATACCTTCGGTATTGCTTATCGTCTTGGGAATTTTCTTTGAGTAGTTGGTGGAGTTCCTGCGTGAGTGGAAAAAGGTCGTGTTCTGTTTTTCTCCAATGATTGATGTCTATTTCGTTTTCTACAGGGTTCAACACGAATTTAAGACCGCCAAATCCGCTGTATCGCATCATTAGCAGTCTTTCGCCTACGGTGGCTTGCCGTTTCTCCTTTTCCAGTTTAAAAACAATTCGCAGGGCATTAATATTCTGTTGGAGATGGAACCTCTTACTGAAGCCCATTTTCCTCAATCCATATTGAGATGGTTCCGGTCAGTTCGGTATAGAGTAAATCAAACTCATTTCCGTTAGCGAAATCATCAGTTAACTCATATCCTGCGAAAACAGGCTCACAAACGGGAAACATTTTCAGGGCGAACGGTCGCAGTTCCTCGTCTGCCATTATGGTATCAAACTCATTGCATACCACTTTGAAAACCGTGTCGAACTTGGAGAAGTGCAAGCCCTCAAAAAGTATGTAGTTGGCTATTTCGTCGCATTGCGCAACGGCGTTTCCCGAACGGAAAGCACCCTCATAAGCATTGGCAGCCCACGAAGACCGTTGGTCAATAAATTTTTGGTCGTACGCCTTTTCGGGAAAGCTGCTGTTTAATAATTCTTTCAGTCGTAATCTGAAATACGACAGGTCTTTTTGCTGTACATCCATACTTATTTTGTTTAGAATTTTACTTAAATCCTAAAATTATAAGCAGGAGCAAATGCCTCTGATAATGTTGTAGGGTTTGGCTTTGAAAGGCAGGATTTGGCGTATTGAAATTAACAGCCAGGGATATAATGTGTATTTTTACAGAATTTCTTGATTTAGAAGTAATACAAGATTTGTATTGTGTGCAGTTACAGATTGGCGGGAACGGGTTTTTCCGGTTGGTTATGGAGGTTTATAATCATCAAAAATTTAAGACAAATGCGAAAATTATCACTATTCATAGCGACAAGTTTAGACGGCTACATTGCTAAACCCAATGACGACCTTAGTTTTCTGAAATTAGTAGAAAAAAAGGGCGAGGATTACGGCTATAAAGAATTTACCGAAACCATTGACACCCTAATTATTGGCAGAAGAACCTACGATTATGTTGTTAAAGAAATTGGTGCTGCTCACTACGATAATGGAGAAAGAAACGTGTACGTAATTACAAAAACAGAAAGACCAAATCTTGGCAAAACAACATTCTATAACGGAGACTTAACTGAATTAGTACAGCAATTAAAATCGGAAAACGGTAAAAATATTTATTGTGATGGTGGTGCAGAAGTAATCAACGAACTATTGAAACACGATTTAATAGATGAGTTTATAATTTCGGTTATACCTGTTTTATTAGGTAATGGGACAAGGCTTTTTAAAGATGGAAGACCAGAACAAATTATTGAATTTGTAAAAGCAAAGACATTTGAAACAGGCTTAATTCAATTAATTTACAAACGGAAGCAATAAATACAGCGAACCATTAATAAGAGTTTGGGAGAGGCAGTATTTGGCGTAATAACAACAAATCCCACGAATTATCAGAGGTTCACTTTTATGGCTTGTTCAGGGTTTGAAGCATCCTACCGACTTCAATATCCATTCTTGAAAAGGCAAACCATTTTTTGCCCAGGTCTTTGAGTGATGCCCCGATATGGTAGAGTTCTGTATGGTCAATAATCAAAAAACGGTCGTGGGCATCAGAGAACACCTGAATATCTACCAGAGGATATTGGCTATTGTAGCGTTGTAAATCTAACCTTAATTGATTGCTGATGCTTTTGGTAAGGATTGTAGCGGTTACATTGTTTTTACGCTTACCCAACAAAGTAAGCACCGTATCATCCACATAATTATCAAGCAGGATAATAGAGCTTTTGGCACTTCGGATAATATCGGAAACAAAGGCGTAGGCATCAAAAATCTGCCCGTTGTAGAAAATGCCTTTTTCGCTGTGCAGCTTGTCGCTTTCCAAAGCCTTAAAAATCTCTTCAAATTTTTGGTCAGCTTCCAGTTGCTTTAACTCGATATTGTCCAAAGGATGAAACAAAGAAGCGTTGCTGATAAGCATACGCCGCATTTCTACAAAGGCTTCCATTATTTCCACACTCATTTTAACGGCTATATCAGAACGGAGTATGGTAGATGCCATTGCAACGCCTTGTTCCGTAAAAGCATAGGGCAAATAACGTCTGCCGCCGTAATTTAAACTTGAGGTTCCAAATTGGAACCTCAAGTTTTCAACTTCCTCTTCGGTCAGTTGAAAGCAGAATGATACAGGAAAACGCTCAATATTTCTTTTAACCGCTTTGTTCAGGTTCTTTGTTTCCACCTGATATAAGGCAGCGAGGTCGCTATCCAACATTACCTGTTTGCCCCGAATAGTATAAATCAGGTTCCTGATTTCTTTGGGAACGATTGACGGTTTATTTTCCATTGTGTTTACTGCTTTTGTTTTTCTCAAACTCAAAGGAACTTTCAGCGTTTTCTTTCAGAATGATGTAAGCATCGAATTTCTTTCCGGCTTTGCTTGTCATTCCTTTGATTAAAGAAGTTTTTCCCTTATTCACAAGGTTTGTTACATTTTCGATACTGATTTGTACGCCGCAGACGGTGCGGAACTGTACCCAGTTACAAGCCTCATCAGGGCATTTCACAATTTTATCACGGATAATGAGTTGCTGACTTTTACATTTAGGGCAGGTCAGTTTCGGCTGATTGGTGCTTGCAATAGAGGTTTGCAGCAATTCATCAGTAATGGATTTGGCGTAGGTTTCCATTTCCTTTTGGAACGTTCCGGCATCTGCTTCGTTGTTCTCAATTTTCTGCAATACCAATTCCCATTCGGCGGTCATTGCCACATCCGCAATCTTCCGGTCTTTGACAAGCCCGTACACCTGCAATCCTTTTTCGGTTGGGATTAAAGAACGTTTATCCCGTTGGATATAATTGCGGGTAAACAAGGTTTCGATAATGGCGGCTCTTGTTGCGGGAGTACCGATACCGATATTTTTGAGGGCTTTGCGCTCTTCCTCATTCTCGATTTCTTTCCCTGCGGTTTCCATAGCCGACAAAAGCCCTGCTTCGGTGTAAAGCACTGGCGGTTTGGTCTGCTTTTCCAAAACGGCGGCTTCCTTTATGGCAAGCTCTTCGCCTTTATGCAGTTCAGGTAGTTCCTGGGCAGGCTCTTCGCCATCGTCGGTAAAACTTCCTTTTATGGAACGCCAACCCGCTTCCTGAATTTTACAGCCTTTTGCCGTAAAGTCGTAATGCAATACCTGTAATGACACATCGGTTATTTCTTTGACACAGGCTTGTGTTATGGCTTCGAGCAACCGAAGCGCAATCATATTGTAAATCTTGTTTTCGTCTGCGTTGAGTACAGATGGCACTTTGTCCGTAATCAACAAACCGTGATGGTCCGTTACACGGAGGTCATTCACGATACGTTTGTTGAACCTTCCCCATTTGATTTTGGTAAGGGCTTGCTTGCAATCCTCACGGTTCTGCAATGCCCGCACGAGGTTGGGGATTTCTCCCCACATATCTTCAGGGATGTATTTGCTTCCGGTACGTGGGTACGAGATAAACTTCTTTTCGTACAAGCTTTGTGCGATATTGAGCGTTGCTTCAGCAGATAATTTCAGCCTTTTATTGGCTTCCTTTTGTAAGCCTGTCAGGTCGAAAAGCAAGGGCGGTTGTTCTGTAACGCTTTTGGTTCCTACCAAGGTAACGGTTGCCGTTGCGCCACGCTGAATAGCTTTAAAGGTATCATCGGCAAGTTGCTTTTCGTCCCATTTGGTTGCGGAAATACTTTTGAAATCAACCTGGGCTTTATTATGCGTTAGTTGTATCTGCCAATATTTCTTTACCGTGAAATTCTTATTGTCGAGGTAGCGTTTACATATCAAAGCCAATGTGGGCGTTTGCACTCTTCCGAGAGAATAGATACCGTTACCTGCGGCAATGCTCAATGCCTGCGTAGCATTGATGCCTACAAGCCAGTCGGCACGGCTTCTGCCTTGCGCTGCCCGATACAGTCCGTCAAATTCCTTTCCGTCTTTCAGGTTGTCAAAGCCTTGCTTTATTGCCTTTTCGGTAAGTGAACTTATCCAAAGGCGTTCAAAAGGCTTGTTGCATTTCAGGTATTCATAAATGTACCTGAAAATGAGTTCGCCCTCACGACCTGCATCGGTAGCAACGATGATGCTGTTGCTCTTCGTAAAAAGCTGTTCAATGACTTTCAGTTGCTTTAATGCGCCAGTATCGGCAGTGTACCCTTTGTCTTTTTTGACCTTGCGGACGGTCAATAAAAACGGGTTGGGCAATATCGGCAGGGATGCTTTATCAAATCCCGAAATGCCGTAATCTTCTGGCATTCCCAGTCCTATTAAATGACCGAATGCCCACGTAACAAAATAGCCGTTACCTGTCAGGTAGCCATCCTTTTTATCGGATGCTCCCACAAGTCCGGCTATTTCCCTTGCTACGCTTGGTTTTTCTGCAATGATTGTTTTCATACTGTATTACATTTTTCTGCCTTTGGATTTTGCAGGCTTATTGTCCTGTTGCTCCTGCTGCTTATCGTTTTTCGGTCTTTGCTGCCCGGACTTCAAAGGCTCTTGGACGTTCTTTGTCGCTTCGTTGGTTTTGCCCTCCGAATTAACGGCAGTCTGCGTTTTATGGGTTTCGGCAGGCTCTACCCGTGCCTTGTACTGACCGGGGAACTCAAAATTGGTCTTTCCGGTATCTTTGTCGAAAGTGATATAACCCTTATACGGTTGGTCTTTTTTATCTTTCAATTCAACGTATATGGTTTGTCCGGCTTTGAACTTGTTGTACTGCTCATCATCCAGTTCTTTGCCCCTGAAAGTTCTTGGAGCTTCCTGTGATTGGCTTTGCTGATTGCTTTGTTGAGTGTTCTGTTGGTTCGTTTGCGCTTGCTGATTGCTGTTGTTTCTGTCAAACAGGAACTCAACGTATCGTTTGTCCGCATTGAATTGTACAGTTGCCGAAAACTCTGTTCCCTTAGTGGAAATCATACCCTCTAAATAGAGTGGTTTGCCATCCATCAGCGTTTGCTTTTGTTCATCATTCAGCTTTACCCCCTTAATTTCATCGGGGATTTTTATAAACTCCGTGCGCAGTGCAATCACATCATTTGTCAGCTTGTCAATGCTGATAATGGACGGCATCAGTTCGCCTGTTTTGGAATTTATCAAATTAACGACACGCCCCATATTGCCCGTTTCAAGCAGGTTTTTCTTGTCTTCATCCGTAAACTTGTGACCGAAAAACTCAAAGTGCAGGTTAGGTTCTCTTTTGATGCCGTGTATTGCCACGATAACATTGCCGTCTTCGGCTTGCTGTAAAGACAGGCGGGCATCCGTGCGGAGGATAGAACCACCGAGGTTAATACCTATCGGTAAAAGTTCATTGGTTTTGTAACCACGTAACAAAGGGTCGAGTAGGTTTCTTTTTTCAAGATACTCTTTGCTTAATCCGAGGTTTTTCATTGTGTCCCAATCAATCTGCTCCGGCTTGTAGCGGTATTCGCTTGCTTCCGTTGTTGTTTGTGCTGTTGCCATATTATTTTGATTTTCTTGTTTTTTATCCGGTTGGGGTTCTGCTTTTACTTCGTGTTCTTTCAGCACTTTTTCGCCCTGTGGAGTGGGCTTATCTACGTGCTTTTGGAGTTCCTGCGCTTTATCGGCAGCAACCGGGGCAGGCACTTTGAAGAAAGTAAAGTTGGTAGGGTTCTTTAACTGGCTGAAAAAATTGGAAAAGAAGTTGGAAAAGAAATCGCCGCTTTTATCCACACGCATAAACTGGTTTTGGTTTTTCTTGGTGGGTTCCACGGTTTCCATTTTCCCGTTTTCGTCGATACTCTTTACTGCCTGGATTTTCATTTTCTCTTTATCCAGTACGAGTAAGATGTCCGAAAGCTGTTCGGGCATTTCCTGTTTATTTGTTGTTTCTTCGCTCATATTCTGAAAATTTTAAAATTTTACGGTCGAATGTAAAGGAAGCCTTCACTGATTTGCGTTATGTGGCACTCAAAGGCAGTGTTTGTCACTTATTGGCATCCAGTTTGGGCAAGGGCGGGTTAAAACTTTCCCTGATGAACTGATGTACATCGGACAGCTTGTAATACAGTTTTCCACTGATGGTATAATAAGGGAGCCTGCCTATGGAGCGATACCGTTGCAGGGAACGGTTACTGATTTTCAGCATTTGCAATAAATCCTGATTGTCCAGTAACTCCTCGCCGTCTATGCTGTTGCGCTTCTTTTGTAAATCGTCTATGTGGTTGCCGAGAATGTCAAGCCTATCCATTATGCGTTCCATCCACGCCACAAATTCCATTTTGTCGATATTCATACGGGTACGCTTTTAATGATTACCAGATTTCAGCTTTCTGCCTTTCTCGATATAGCTTTTGCCTTTTACCATAAGCTGCTCTACATATTCATCGGTGGTCTGCACTGCGTTAGCGTTGAGCATTTCCTTTATCGCACCAATCGTATAGTAATACTGCCCGTACATTTTTGAAAAAGCTATCTGCCCGTTGGTGCGCATACGCCACATTGTTTTTTCGCTGATGTGGAGATACTGGCAGACTTCGTGATTGTTGAGCCACAGACTATCGTAGCTTGTATCTTCCAGTTTGAGGATATAATCGCTTATTGCTTTCAACCGTTCGTTGAGGTGCTTCCACACTTCTTCGTCAACTGTTATAATGTTCATAGCACTGTTGTTTAATGTTCACAGGACAAAATTCAGAAGTGTGGCAGTGTTTGTCTGCCAATGCTTGCCCATTGGTTTGGCACTTTTTTTAAAATTTTTGCAATGGAGAGAAACCCTTGTTTAATAAGGGTTTTAGTGTGTTTAGAATATTTTGGAGTAGCCTTTTGCCAACATTTACCAATTGGCAGATATGGGCAAAGAAAAAGCAGTACATTTTGTGTACTGCTTTCAATCCCTGTACTGATGTTGCTAAAGGTCTTTATCCATATACTCTTCGAGGGAAATTTTGAGCTGGTCTAAAAACACCGTCCGGGAGCCTGCCCTTGTTTTCATCCGGTGGAAAGAATGATGTATATCGTTCAAGGGCGTTCGGAATAAGATTTGAAAAATCAATGCCAATTTCCTGATGCCTATTTTACCGTGTGCAATAGATTTGGAAGCATACAAGGCGTAAATCAATTCTATCAGTGCATTCTGCGAGTTAGTCCACGAAATGTCTTTGTTTCCATCCCCGTTTATTAAAATGGTATCGGGATTTTTTTCGGGGTTTATTTTGGTAAGTAAAAAGGTATAAAGTAATTCATTGGCTATAATATGGGCAACTTTGTTATCATAATAAGTAGAAAAACTAAGGTCAATTTCAAATACAGCACTCTTTAAACCGTCGTGGTAATTAATTTTTCCGAGCCTGAAATAATTATGGTCACGGTCTGTTCTGCCTGCACGATAGTACCTGTAAAAGTCCTCACAGGAAATACTTTCCTTATACTCGGATTTGAGAATTTTTAGTTGGTTTTCAAAATAGCTTTGGTGTATTCTTCCGGTACTTACAGGACAGGTAGTTTCAATACGGAATACTTTATTGTAATAAATGAGTTTTCCTAAAATCTGCGGTTTGATGTTCTTGAAAAAATTGATTTCCTGCTGTTCATTCTTAAATCCGGTTTGCAAGACTTTCATCTTTATGGTAAACAGCATTTCCTTTAGGAATAAGGTCATTTGGTAAGCCTCATCCGCAGTTTGCATCATTTTAGAAGATAGCTTGTCTTCCTGATGCTGAATTTCCGCTAATACTTTGTTCAACACGATTTCCATAGCTTAGATGTTTAATGATTAGCACTATTTGTTCCGGATTACATCTTTGTTGATAATCCAAAACTTGGAAATAATATTGAAACCAATCCCACATAGTGACCCCATATTGGGAAAGATTTATTTTCAATTACGCTTTATGAAGGATATTGAAAATAGCAGAAAAAGGGTTAAGTACGCTACGACTTAACCCTTTTTTTATTAAATTTGCAGTAATGATTTACAAGGTAATCAGATGAAAGCGAGTGCAGTTAGCACCATTACTAAATCGTTACGGATAGCATTTCCGGTTCTTGTAAACTACTCTTTATTAGCCACTTTGGGCTATATTAATCTTTTTTTATAAAAAACCTCAGCCTTCTTAAAAAACTATTAATCAAATAATTAGGGGCAGAAACAAATATGGAAAGATGCCCGGAGCTATCTGCTTAAGTCACCTTTTGGACTGCAAATCATCAAAAACTTCACCGCACGCGCAAATAAGCCGCATGCTCCAGCGCTTCCAATGCTGCCCCCCAGCCCTGGCAAAAAGGACGAAGGAATATGCTATTACAATTTTGTTCGGATTAGATCCGGAGTTCAGGGAACATAAACAAAACGATTGCCCTTTACTCTATAGCTTTATTTATTTTCAATAGCATGAATTCCAGGTGTAAGCTCGTGTCGCCATTGCTTTGTGGAATCAACTGCTGGATGCGCCTTTTGCATTCCAGCAGCCACTGGTAATAGATATGACTGATATTACCTGCATCAGCTTTAATGTTGGGAAGGAACTCAAACCCACTCACCTCTCCTGCTGAGGTTCCCATCACCGACCATAATGCAGGGCTGCACTGAAGCTTTTCATGCTGGGGGCTATGTTTAATGGCCATATGATCTAACAGCAGCAACTGTTGCTCATAGTATTCCAGATCGGTAAAAGCCCGGGCATTGGCAACGGGGCCTTTTTTCAACTCTGAACCTGTAATTAAAATATCTACCAGTGAAGCCTGCATTTCCTGAATAGACTTGCGGTTCATCCTGCTTTTTGCGTTGTTCCATACATATTGAAAAATATCGGCAATCGCTTCTGCTCTTATATAACCATCTTTTTCATTTTTGGCTTCACCTAACGATATCTGTGAGGCTACCAAACGTACCAGGTAGGGGAATAGCGTTCTCCTTATATAAGAATCTGCCTGGCCATGAAAATTACTGATATTACGTTGTACCCCCGGCGATGACATCCATTCCAGGCTATCCAGTGATTGCAACAGAAACTGCAAGGATTCTTTTTGCAAGGCTTTGGGCACGGGACGATATGCCGGGTAAGGGTCGCCTTCATATTTTTCATACTGGTAATAGCCGCCGAGGTTGTGCACGACACGCATCCAGGACCAGTAATATTGTATATTAACTACGTAAAACGCCAGGTTATTTCTAAAGTCAAAATTTTCGTCTCCTTCTTTTTTCCATTTATCGGCATTCATCATGATATGCCGCAGGTTATTCATGGCATATCTGGTAGCTTTTACCTGATCATCGCCAAGATCTTCTGTGAGTGCACTCGGATCTAAATTGCCGTAGAGTTGCTGCTTTCCATACCGGTAAAGCGGATCGGGCATACGGCTGGTAATCTTTTTATCCAATATGGCCACTTCCTCCTCGGGGGTACCTGCACTTAATATCGGCGCATATAACCAATCAATCGCGTAATAATCATACACACCTAAAAGCGGGGGTGTCATCTTTACACCTTTTTCCAGGTCGCCCGGCTGAGCAATAAAATTAAACCGCGCATAGTCCATGATGGATGGCGTAGTACCATATTGCTGCGTAAAAGCCGGAGAACGTAATGAGTCAACCGGGTAAGCGGAACTGGCCGCCATATTGTGCATCAATCCCAGGGTATGGCCAATTTCATGAGCGGCCACATAACGTAGCGCTTCTGCCAGCAACTCTTCCGGTATCTTTTTTTGTAGCACTTCCGGGTTAACAGCTCCCATTTGAACGGCCATCCAGTCGCTTAAAATATCCACCAGCCCGTGGTATATATATACAGAAGCGTATAGTATTTCGCCTGAACGCGGATCAACCCAACTGGGCCCCATTGCATTTTGTGTGAGATTGGGTGCGTACTTGATACAATTGAAACGGATATTATTCGGATCAAAACTGCTGTCATTCTCAGGATACATCCGCACCTCTATAGCATTTTTAAAGCCTATCTTTTCGAATGCCATATTCCAATCCAGTACGCCTTTTCGTATCGGCTCCAGCCAACTGGATGGAAATTTATTATCCAGGTAAAATACAATCGGTTTTTGTGGCTGCACCAAAGCAGCTTTCGCAGTAGCTGCCTGATCAGGCAGCTCCAGTCTCCAGCGATTGGCAAAATAGATCTGCTTTACCGCATCCTGTTTGGGATCATATTGCACAAACCTGGTGGGAAAAACGCCGATCCTCGGATCATTATACCTCGGAGCAACGGGCTTTTCGGGTAATAACAGCATCGACCTTTTTGTCAGTACTGTCACCGGCATATTTTCTGCTACAGAAAAACCGAAAAAGGTTTTGTTCACCAGGTAAGTCAGGTATGCCGATACAGAGATGTTGTCTTCAAAGGACATTATTTCGTGTAAAACGGTTCCTTCCGTTTTAAACGTAGTGGTGCGCCCCGACAGGCCGCCCACCGGCATAAACGGATCCATATTAGAGCTTCCGCTTAAAAATAAACTGCTGATATCAAATACCAGGGCTGAACTATCCGGGCTGTAAGCCAATACAGGATAAGCACCTATTACAGGGCTGGCATAATTCTTTCGGAGAGCCTCCTGTATATTAGCATCAAGGCTTCGGACTGAAAAATCCGACCTGCGTAAAAAAACAGTAGTATCGGTGAGCGTAAAATGCACCGCCAGCGGGTCTTTTGCCTGCTCTCCGGCAGCCACTTCTTCCGTATGGCTGGTTTGTTCGGCAACCGATCCCAGTAAAAAATGTCTTTCCAATAAATTTACAGGAAACTCAAAATATACCTTACCGCTCATCTTATGCAGGGTAATGATACCTCTCTTAGTTTCAACCTTTTTTCCTGTAAATAGTGATTCGTATTTCCCTTTCTGCTTTATCGTATCCTTCTGAGCAAATAGTGCTGAACACAGCAACATTAAACCGGGAAGGACCAGGCAATGCTTAAGAATTCTGTTCATCTTCCCTATTTTAATGTTTTATTTACCTGATGCAACAACAACTGATAATGCTGTGCAGTCTCTTTATCACTGGTGGATGTTGCTACCGTTTTCAACAATGATTGTACTTTCTTTAATAGTCCGAAATACACCGGTTCCAAAGCCGGCATTAAATTAAACTGAACATTCATATAGCCAAAACCACCAACGGGAATGTTATTTCCGCTAACTCGTAAACGCTCGTCAACGGAACATGAGACCCCATCATGTTCGTCCTTCCGGAACTGAACAATGGGTAAGGCCATGTTAAGCGAAATGGCATCCACACCGGTTCCGGCGGCACCGGGAGTACCCAGTTTTGTTTCTCGGGCTACCGTCGCTACAAATGCTTTCTGCATTTGCATCTGTGCCGCTGTAAGCTTTTTCCTTTGCATCGTGGGTTCCCAGAATGCTTTATACAAATCATCCAATACATCTTCCGGTGTATAGGGATCTTTTTCATCTGACCGAACCGCACCTAACTGCACCCTCGCCGGCAGTTGCAATAATGTACTGACCATGTTATTTCGCAACGTCACCAGCGGCGTTCCGGTAATTGTCATGTTTTTCAGCAAGGATTCCGGCTCCAACCAACTAATATCTTCCATTTGTGCCAGGATGAACTGTAACGATTCCTGTTGTTTCTTTCGCGTTACCACTTTAAAATGCTCTACGTTATCACCCTCGTACTTTTCATTTACATGTATGCCGCCTATATTGGTTAATACATGGTTCAGGTAGCGGATATACTGGCCACGGGCCTGCGCCAGTATATTTTCCCGATAGCTGTAGTCCTTATCATTAGATTTCACCCAATCATTTACATGCTCTAATACATATTTCAGGTTACTGATCCCATAGGAGGATGCTTTGATGGCATCATCCCCCAGGTCTTCTGTTTGTGTCCGGGGATCAAAAGAAGTTAAAAACTCATTGCCAAAACGATAACGGATATCACCGGATCTTTCTCTGACCATTGCCCCGAGAATGTCATTCTCGTCGATAGCGGTCACCTGTGCAGGATCAAAATATCGATAATTCCACTGGATAGCATAGTAATCATATACACCGAATGTAGGTGGCGATAGCACAACTCCTTTTTCCAGGTCGCCGGGCTGTGCTACGTAGTTAAAACGGGCATAGTCCATAATGGAATACGTAGTGCCGTATTGCTGTGTAAAAGAGGGCGATCGTAAAGAGTCGACTGGTATAGCGCTGGATGCACCCATATTATGACGAAGCCCCAAACAATGTCCCAACTCGTGCCTGATAACGTATTGCAACCCCTCCATCTTCTTACTTTCCGGTAATATCGTGTTTCTTACACTTGCATCTGCCGGTGAGGTCTGGATAAACATCCAGTTGTTCAATAGTTTTACTATATCATGGAAAACGTATACCGAAGCATTTATGATCCCACCGGAACGCGGGTCTACCCAACTGGGTCCCATGGCATTGGCAACAGGAACCGGCGTATACCGGATACAGTTAAACTTGATATTATCGGGATCAAAAGTGGAGTCATTTACCGGAAAGGGTTTGGCAATAACCGCATTTTTAAATCCGGCTTTTTCAAAAGTTACCTGCCAGTCTTCCACTGCCTGCTTAATGTAAGGCTTCCAGCTCTCAGGAAATGCATTGTCGATATAAAAGACGATGGGCTTAACGGGTTCAGTCAACTCACCTGCACGGTAGGCTGCTTTATCTTTTGGCTCCAATAAAAACCTGTGCGCATAATAAACCTCTTCCGTACGGTTTAGGTGCTCGCTCATCAATATTCGCTTCGAATGAAAGATTCCTACTCTCGGATCCGCCATTCTTGGTCGGGCTGGCTGATCCGACAGGCGGATGATGGTACGGGTTACAGTTGCCGTTACAGGGATTTCCTTCGCAAAAGTTCGGGTACCGGTACTATAGTTATTCTCGTATGATAATTGCGATTTAATAATCAGGTTATCATCAAAGGATTTAAAGGACGCAATAAAAGACCGGTCTTTCTTAAAACTGGGTGTCGATTTATACCCCATGGATGCATACACACTGAATATTCCAAAGGGCGACAGTTCCTTCATTTCGCTATTGAAAAAGTCCGTCACATCTATCACCACCGATTTACCATCATTACTGAATGCCTCTGCTTTAAATGTTCTAATTATAGCCCCCATATTATTCAACTTCAGTGCCCGGGCAATATTATTATCCGGCGCATCTGTGAGGTAGGATATATTCATTTTCTTCAGCAGAACGGTAGAATCAACCAGGCTGAATTGTATGAGTAAGGGCTCCTGCTTGGAGCCTACAATACCTTCATAGTTGTCGCTGATTTCTGAAATGGTAGAGGCCAGTAACATATCAACATCCATTTGGCTAACCGGCAGTTCCAGGTATACTTTCCGTTTTACACCATAAATACTGATAAATCCCCTGGATACTTTATCATAATTGCCAAGTAGCTTTTCATAAGGCGTGAGCTTTGCCAGGCTATCCTTACGGGCCTTTTCCCTGGCCGCTGTTTCTTTCTTTTCCCGCTCGATGCGTTTCACTTCACGTTTCTTTTTACTCTGCCCGTAACCAGCCGTAACACCGGCTACCAGGAAGCCCACCAATAAAAAAAGAAAAACAATTCCGGATCTTTTCATATTCTAAAACTGTAATAAAATTTGATGCTAATCCAAAGCCGATGAATTGGCATCCTGGATAAGCGAAAAAACTAACAACCAATTATTTCTGAGGCACGATTGCAAGCACTTTATTGAAACCGTTGAAGGTTTTAATATCGGCGGTATTAATATTACCAGCACCCAGGTTAATTAATGGCAGTAAGCTTATTTTTCCCTCCGTGCCATTATAGGTTGAAAGGATTAATTGTTTATTATTTGTACTGATATAAGAGGCCTGGTTGGGATAGCCATGCTGGCGATAAATATCCAATGTAGTGATAGATTCCCCCGCAGGCACTGTATATCTTTCCTCCACAATGGCAGTAGCGCCGGCAAATATTACCGCATAAATCTTGTTTGGCGTAGCATAGAACATTACATTCTGATCGTCGAGCATTACAAACCGGGTAGCGTTGGCAATGTCAGGAGCACCGGCCAGGTCTATCTTCTTAATAGCCTTTGGAGCTATATAAGGTTGACCATAAATATTAGTACCCCCATCAAAAACCAACAACTCGTGTACACCTGTCGTTTTATCTTTTAGAAGATGTAAAAAACCCCTGTCTACCGATACTCCTGCTGCCACATTAACCTTTCCGGGATAATTACCCGCATTAACCCCATTATATTCCTCGTTGGGAGAAAAGTTTTGTGTCTTATCGTTAAATGCAAAAGGGCCCTGTATATAAGCAAACTTTTCGTTTACTTCATCGTAGTAGTGTATCCTGAATGCAGGATCGTAGGTACCTGTATTCACCGAGTTAGCATTTAAAGCAATAATGCCGGGAACTGGATTTGCATAAAGGGATTGTACCCCAATTCTTGCTGCTGTAGCCAACCAGCCATAATAAATCATATTATTTCCCACATACACATCGTTCTGGTAACAGTAGTAAAAAGAACTGGGATTTAAGCTTGCAGGAGGCGTAACAAACAAAGCCTCCTTATCACCCACAAACGAATAATTCAGGGTATTGTACGCATACATATTATTACTGGTCAATGCATACACCCTGTTGCCACCACGTACATTGGCAAAATACAGATCATGCACCAGCCCATCAATACCTGAACCATTTACTCCGGATAGTATATTTTTCTTTATAGACACTTCGCTATAACCGGTGGTCACTTCCGGGCTCATGATATGTGAAAAATCGGTGGTAGCATTATCGCTGGTTGTGGCAATAACCAATCCCTCCCCAATATTATTCAATACGGTAAGTCTCCAGTAATGAATGGCCTGCAAATTATTGTCAATGTTCGTTACATACAATTTCAGGGTATGATAAGAAGTACCGGTATTGGGTGTAAAGCTCACCTCGTAGTCCAACAGTTCTGATTCGCCAATAGTAATGAACGTAGTATCCCTGGGATCGGGGTTGATCATCCAGTTATAAGTAAACTTTGATTTATCAGCCCCATCGTAATCAATTTTGGGATCCAGTTGCAGGGTGTTGAACTGGTAAACAGTTAAAGCCTCTCCCAGCTCGTAACCAAAGCTCAGGCCAGGCAATTTATCCGTTGCAAATGAGCTGTCATCTTTCCGGCATGCCGAAAAAAGAGCGCAGACAACAAGCATTACGCTGAGAGAAAGTATAGTAATACGTTTCATGAATCTATCGTTTGTTAAGTTTAATTCTTTCTACATGTTTAGCACCGAAATTCCCACACTTCATGTCGTTGATGCATTTGTTTATGGATACAGGTTTTTGTCCCAGTATTTAGGCACAATAGGCTGCCCTGCCATTGCACCATCATCATGTACGATGATGTCGTTGGGGTGATCTATATTCCACTGTTTTATATAATTTCCAAACTTCACACCCAATGCCTCAGCACCATGTTGCTGTAGCCCGCTATATACCGATGCCGGGAATGTGGTGAGCCCCGTTTGTTCCACGATTAGTTTATATGCGCGTGAGCTCGGACTTTGTGTAAAAAATATCCTGTAGTAGGTCCAACTGGGTATCACCACCTTATCAGTCCAGGTGATCGTGTGTAACTGGCTTTCTACGTTTCCTGACCCCAGCTCGCCCGTACTTTTAATCTTCAGGGTCAGCTTTACCTCGCTCGTACTTAAAGCCGGCGCATTCTTCAGTTTTACTTTTAACACCCCTTCAAAAGCGCCTGCTTTTACCTCGCCACCCAGTATTTCATAAAGATTGGCAGGCGCATCGGTCTGACCATTGACGACCTCCGCCGTAAAGGCTCTGTCCTGGCTGCCGGCATGCCCGATTATCCTTACAGGAATTTCGTGTACGCGCTCACCTGTACTATTGCCCAGAAAGGTATACACGCTGGTCTGGCTGATAAAGTTGACAGCGGGCGCAGCGCTGAAAGAAAGCGGATCACTCTTTTTGCATGACACTAAAAAGAGTGCGATATAAAAAATATAATTTAAAATGAGTTTCATATAAAACCTTTTAAAATTGTTTCCTCGTGATTAGTTATTTATGCCGGACGGGTTTCATTCTTAACCCTACTTTCATTACGCTTTATCCACGCAATGACCAGCATTTTTCTTTACTGTACCCTGTTACCTAATTCCAGTTCATTCTGCGGATAGAGCAACATGTATAATTTATCATCACCCCTTATGGTGCTGGGCAGGCCACGGTACGTATCAAAGCCATTTCTTTTGTAATAAAAGAACAGTTGCCCTTCTGCAGAAAAATCTTTCTGATATTCTTTTGTCAACTCCACCCTTACCTCATCATCGGTTGCTGAGTCGGGTATGTCTTTCAAAATTCCCCGGCTCCTGCGCACTTCATTTAATAGCTGAATTGCTTTTAACCGATTATTGATCAATTCATACTCCGCTTCTATATAATACATTTCCGACACCCGCATCATCGGAAAAAATTTATTGGGTGTCTGCCCGGGAGCCGCAGCTAACTTCACCGGCGTTCTGCCGTTACCATCCTGCACAAACTGTACAATCTGGCGTTTATCCACCGCTCCAACCTGGGGATCGTTCAATTCATATACTGTATTAAAAGTAGTTTCGTCAACAAACAAGGCATTATAATCAGCCGCAGAACCACTTTTCAAAGCACCTGACCATAAAGCCAGCTCATAAACTTCCAGGTGGAAAATATGCTCTGCTGCGAAGGACCGGTCATTACTGCCTGAATTGCTGCTGTTGATCAACATGGCAGGTCCGTTATCGATTACCTCCCTTGCTGCGCCGGCTGCTTTTTGCAGATTAGTCGCTCCGCCCATCCAGGTATACACACGTGCTTCCAATGCCTTTAAAGCATAATAGTTCATCCTGCTGTTGCGGTTATTGTAAAAGCCATCCCTGTTCACGTTTGCGTAGTAGTCTGCCGGACGCGAAGCATCAGGATAAACAGGGTCTTCCTTTAGCAGCTCAGCAGCTTCCTCAATGTCCTTTAAAATGAGTGCGAACGTTTCGGCATAGGACCTTTGGGGAGTCACCTCTTTACTATACGCCGTTACATAAGGTATAGCCGGGAAAGTAGCAAGCTCCGGCCGTCCCTGGTAATTCTCATGACCATATAAACGCAACAGGTCAAAATGCAGATAGGCCCGCAAAGCCAGTAATTCGCCTTTTATAATTTTAAAATTGATAGGATTAAAAATACTTTGCTGGTTATCCATCTGGTTCAAAGCATTATTAATACCGGCAATGGTTTTATACAACTCCCAGAACATGTCGGTATACTTACGGGCTGCCATATGCTCGTAGTTGTAAGATTGCAACTGGTAATAAACAGACAGATTGATAAGTGGCTTATATTGTTGTGCTAAAATATCAGTAACCACATAAGTCTGCATACTGCCATAATGTTTATTCTGGCCCATGCCGATATAAACACCCATCAATGCGTCTTTAAAGCCTACTTCCGTACTTAACAGGTCTTCTGATTTGATCTGGTTACTGGCCGTAACGTCGAGGAATTTTTTGCAGGACGTAAAACCGGCAAGGCATCCTGCTGTGAGTATATATATTAATAGTCTTTTCATGATCGGTTAATTTAGAAGGTAGCAGAAATGGATAGCGACATGGTCCTGGAGAATGGGTAACTGGTCCCCCTTTCAATTTGAATAGAGCTAAATTTGCCTATTTCATTCATATTGAAAGCTATTTTGAGTCTTTGCATACCCAATTTTTTAACGGTTTTATCCTGGAACAGGTAGTACAGATTCACGGCAGCTATATCCAATTCGTTCCGATCCTGTACAAAACGGGTTGTCGCCCTGGTTACTTCCTGCAGGGATGTAAACACACCATCACCATCCGGATCATGGGAAAACTGGCCCAGCTTCTTATACAACACGTCCTGTCCGGGCGCTGTCCATCTGCCCGTCAACACACGCTTGTCTACATTGTACAGCATATTCACATTCTCCACGCGATCTACCAGGGTTTGATTGTATAACTGACCACCACCCAGGTAACGGGCGGTAACATTCAATCCCCAGCCTTTAATTTCCAGGTTCACACCAAAGGTTCCCTGGTATCTCGGGCTTCCGTAACCGGCATTCACCATGTTATTGGCATCCCACAAATTGGTGGTAGTGCCGTCAGCGTTTTGATAAACTTCCAATCCTGTAGCGGGATCTATCCCCAGCGATGGAACTGCCCAAATGGTATGCAAAGAGCCGCCTTCATAATAGCGTTTTACCGGCACACTATTGCCCTTAAATGAAGCCGAGTCTGTCATGCGGTCATTATAAGCTTTCATCGCATCAGACAAGGCCAGTATCTTGTTCAGGTTGGTCTCGATACTACCGTAAACATTTACAAAATCGCGACCTTTTTGATATACATTATAAGATACATAAGCTTCTATACCTGTATTCTGTACTTTTCCGAGGTTTTCATAGACTGTGCTAAAGCCTGTTGACGGTACTACTGAAATAGGCGTTACGAGGTTTTCGGTATAACTGTTATAATAGTCGATACGCCCGCTAAAACGACGGATGCGTATGTCGAGGCCGGCATTGTAATCCAGTTTATTTTCCCAACGTAAATCGGGATTGCTTAAACTCACCAGGTAAGTTCCGGGGAAGCCCTGGTACAGGGCATCAGGATAATACTGGTAAGTAGCGATCGATACATTGGTCATGAAGTTGGGATTGCCCGAGGTACCAAAAGACCCTCTGACACGCAACTCATCCACAAATGGAAGCATCCGTTTAATGGCTGCCTCATTATGAAGATTATATCCCAGGCCCAGGCTATAAAAAAGCCCCCAACGATGGTTAGCACCAAACTGGGAAGAAGCACTTCCCCTGAAGCTGAAGTCAGCTAAAAATCTTTCATCAAAGGAATAGTTAGCCGCAAAATAACCGCCCAGGTCGCGGTTAACAGATGCTATGCCGGTCGGTCGGCTGTTTACTGCATAGCCCCTGCCAAAGGTTACATCTTCCATTCTGTCGCTGGAAAACCCTTCAACCCGGTGGAACACCTCACTAAACTTTCTTTCACTAACAGATACACCGGCGTTCGCACCAACCACGCTGCGTCCAAATACATTGCGGTAATTCACATTCAGGTCGCCGCTGATATAGTTGCTTTTCCCATTGTTTAACTGATAAGTACCCTTCCTCAATCGGCCTTCATCACTCGAGTATTCTGCTGCATCAAACCTGGTATGATTTGACGGCTCAAAAGCGTTCGCCTCACTGGTTTTATGATCCATACCAAAACGGCCAACAATCCTGAGCTGGTTGCTCAGCATCCATTCCAAATAAAAGTTATTGGAAAAGTTAAAATAACTATTATCGTAACGAGTATTAGTGGTGGAGTTGAAGAGAGGGTTTGTGACTCTTGAACCATCGTACGGATTTATCTCTGCATAGAACGGGATGCTGCCATCCTCGTTCTGCGCTATCCAGTAAGGATTCATTTTTACGTAATCACCAAAACTGCCATAAGGCGACTCCACGGCTTTATTAGCGGTTACGCTCGTGATATTCCTGAACAGAAAATTTCTCACCCGGTAAGATGCCGTTATGTTTCCGCCTGTATTCCTGCGGTAAGAGCCCTTCATTACACCCTGTACATCCCTGTAGCTCAGATCGCCAATTACATTCAGGCCCTGGTTACCCAGTTCAATGCCCACTGTGTGTTTGTGTCCAATACCCTCACGGAGCGGTTTGGCAATCCAGTCAGTATTTAATCCTTCCAGGGCCAGCTTTCGGCGCTGATTATACATCTGCTGAAAAATGATCGACTGCTGAATATCGTTTGCCTTATAGAACCCGTCCAATACCTCGGCGTCCAGTTTTTCATTGGCATTCGCCAGGTTGTAACTGGTCAGGTCGGGTACTTCTATATCGAGGGAACCGTTGTAGTGAACAAATACACGGTTGCCCACCGATTTTTTTGTTTCTACCACAACCACGCCATTAGCTGCCCTTGCGCCATATACTGCTTTGGAAGCTGCATCCTTTAAGATGGTGATGGACTCGATACGATTGATATCGAGGTCGAATATCCGTTCAATACTTGCTTCAAATCCATCCAGTATAAACAATGGCTCGTTGGGATTTTTTATATAATTGCCTTTTACTCCGTCAACCGTGGCGGCCAGGTTGTCAAAAGTAGATGTGCCACGCAACCGGATATCAGGGATAGCATTGGGACTTGAACCCAATGCAAAGTTGTCGACAAACATCGACGGCACCAGGTTCTTCAGGGCCTGAAAAGTATTTGCATTACCAACCTTACGCAGGTCGTCATTATTATAGGTTACAGCAGAACCGGTATAAGTAGATTTTTTTCGGTTAAAATATCCAACGGCCACTACAGCGTTCAATTCCTGTACCTTCATCTGTAAGCGCACCACCAGGCTGGCATTGCTTTCATTTGCTCTTTCTTCAACCGTCTGATATCCTGCCATTGATATCTGCAATACACCCGCAGTTTCCATTGTGATAATGAATTCACCTTTTTCGTTTGTAGATACGCCTACCTGCGACTCTTTTAAAAAGATATTAGCGCCCACCAGCGGATCACCGGTCTTGGCATCTACAACACGACCCCGGATTTCGATAGGTGGCTGCGATTTTTCTATAAAGGTTCCCACTTGCTGTTTTACCGGTGCCTGAGTCTTTTCCCTGATAGATATGATCTTGTCGCCAACCAGTTCCCAGGTGAGATCCTGGTCTTTGAAAATAAGTGTAAGCGCCTGTTGTACTGTTACATTCCGTACAGACAGGGTCACCGGCTTGCTGCGCTTCATTAGCTGGTCCTGGTACACTACAGCCAGTCCTGATTGTTTCTTTACCTGCTGCAATACCTTTTCCAGGGATTCAGATTCTGCATGCAAACTTATCTGGCCATAAGTTCGGGCATTCACCTGCAGACTCAATATCAATAGCAGGAAAGCCAAATACTTTGCGGTTCTAATTGCCCGCTTTAAAGATAGTCTGGTTGTTGCTCGTACAACTGCTTCCTTAGGCTTGCGTTGTAATGCTGCAGAAAAAAAAGAGAGTTGCTTTTCCTGTACGTCAGGAATAATCTTCTCATGAGCAGTCAAATTCATGATTCAGTTTGGTTTTTAATGATCATTGCCTTATTTATACGTCGCGTTGTGCGCAGTTGATCACAACGTTTATAGCGAGCTTTGGGCTTATCAGCGATTAGCCTTCTTTACACTTACTTTTCTGTTTTCAGCGTCTATTTCAAATTTCAATTCATTATTTTCCAATACCTGCAATAGTTCGCGCAGGCTCACATTTCGTGCAATGCCTTCACCGGTAAAACTTAAATAAGCGGGTACTTCCGCTTCATAAACCACGTCTACATCATACCATCTTTCCAACCGACGCATCAGGGTTTTCAGATCTGCATGCCGGAAAGACTGCAATCCGTTTTTCCAGGCCGTTACCAACTCCACATCTACATTTTTTGTTAAGCTGAGACTGCCATTTTTTTCCAGGTTGCTTTGCTGTCCTGGTTCCAGCAACATTTCCCTGTTGCCGGCTATAATTTGTACACTTCCTTCCAGCAATGTGGTTTGTATTGCCGGCTCACCGCTATAGTTCATCACATTAAAGTGTGTGCCCAATACTTTTACAGAGGCGTTACCGATATTTACGAGAAATGGTTTCGCGTTGTCCGGCATCACTTCGAAATAAGCTTCTCCGCTAACGGACACATTCCTTTCGGATCCTGTAAATGCAACAGGATAAGTAAAAGTTGTTCCGGCATTTAGCCATACCCGGCTGCCGTCAGCCAGCGTAATATCGATCACTTTTGAGCCCCGGGGATTCGTTAATGTATTATACTGCAATGCGATTTCTGCATGTTGCTCGGCTGCCTGGTACGCGATCTGACCATCGGCCAGCTTTACAAGTCGCATATTGCCCTGTTGTGCCAGTGCACCACTTCCTGCATTATCCAGGTATACGGTACTTCCGTCGGCCAAAGTGATCGTTGCCCTGTTTGTTTCGGGGGCCTTTACATCACTGATGAGCTGCTGCCCTGCAACAGGTGGCGGGGTATCGGTTGACCAGACAAAAACAAAATAGGAACCCAGGCCCAAAAGCAAAACCAGGCATGCCGCAGCGACTACCCGAAACCAGGACCTTCTGTATAATGCCACAGAGGCGGGTTTCATCGCGATACGCCCCTTTATCATGTCGAAGATGCGGCTTTCCAGGTCAAGCCTGTTATCCGGGTGGTACTCCTGGATCGCCATCGGCAATTGCTCATCGTCTGAAAGTTCTTTTAAGAGTTCCCTTCGTTCCGGGCTCATCTGCAACCACTGCTCCAACATGGCAGCTTCTTCAGCGCTGATTGTCCCATCGAGGTATTTATAAAGTAAAAGCCCGTACTGTTGGTGCTCGGTCATATTAAAAATAATAGTTGGATAAAAGGAATAAGGTTACCATCCATACTACGTATGAACGGCCAAAAACCACTAAAAGAAATAATGGAAATTTTACAAAAACTTCAGATTCCGTTAACTCAGCGGTCAGTAGTGGCTGGACAGCCTATCGAAAAGCATAAGAAATGCGATCAGACTGGGTCTGTCGGTAAATGCCTGCCTGAGCAAACGAATGGCATTAGCCTTATGGTTACCAACTGTATGAACGCTGAGGTTCAACTGGCGGGCGATCTCAGCCGGCTTTAGGCCGTCGCGGTAGGATAAAAGAAATACCTCTTTCATTTTCGGTGGCATACTGTCAACCCTGGCGTAGATGATGCGGAAAAACTCCTCCCGGACCTGCTGGATAGTAAAGTCGGTCTCCTTGTTGTCCTGGAACCGGCGTAATACTTCCTCCTCTTTTTTTGTCCGCAACTGGCGCCGTCGCAGCAGATCAAAGCAAGCGTTCCTCACCGTCAGATAGAGAAACCCACCCAGGTTGTCGAAGTTGTCAAGGCTCTCTCGTCGGTCCCAGAGTTTGACAAAAGTATCGGCTGTCATATCCTCCGCATCCTTTGGCTCCGACAGCCAACGCTTTGCAAACTGATACACCTGAAAATAGTAGTGACGGTAAATCGCGGAAAATGCCGCCTCGTTGCCTTCGATAAATTTTTGGAATAGTTCCGGATCAGGGTGATATGAACGCGCAGGCCTTAACATCAGAAGCCTTAAAAGTAAGTAAAGCTCCTGAAATTAGAACTCCTGAAATTTTTAGCTATGGCTCCGTTATATGCGCACAGGATCTTCAACTATATGTATAAATATATGATATAAAGAAAGTATGCGCAACCTGGCTGAACGGATTTATGAAATGCTCGGGAAGATCAAAAACTCCACCGAAGGCGCAAATAAGCCGCATGCTCCAGCGCTGCGAAGCGGTTGGTTTCGGCAAAAAAGGATTGCCAGACCAGGTCGATATCCCAGTTGGTGATAAGATTATATTGCAGGCCCGGAAAAAATATAAACAGGTTCACGCCCGGTGCATATACCAGGTTCAGCGATCCGGTTAGCAGGGGCGTAAAGGCTTTGGCGCCGTGCAGCAAAAAATTCCAGCGGGTGGGCATGAGGCTGCGCGGACTTACTTCAAATAAAATACGGCTGCTATCGCCCAGGGCCTGGCTGAGGCCCCGCTGCCGGTAGAGCGTGCTGGCCGAAACATACCAGCCATTGCTGAGCATATAATCGCCTTCCAGCACCCACTGCAAACTGGCGGGGTGCTCCCCTGCCCTGAAGAAATATTGCAGCTCCCCTTTAAAGCCTGCCTCGCCAATGCTGCCCGCCCATCCCAGGCCCGCCGTCAGGCTCTTGTCGTACACGCCAATATTGCCCTGCCAGTCGAGCCCCTGGTAATTGCCGGCCAGTTTTAGCGCCATCGTGCTGTGCCGTTCGTTGGCGGCCAGGGCCAGCTCTGCCTGCGTGAGATCATTGATGCGATACTTTGCTTTGATCGCATCGCTGCCTGCACGCTCTTCGTAATCAAAATCGAGAAAGTTATAGGTATTAAAAAGATCATTGGGATTCCATACATTACTAATACCCCAATTGATCCGCTGCCGGCCAGCCCTGATGTTCCAGTCCCCTTTATTCATTTCCATCCACAGCCTTTCAATGCTGCTAAAGCCCAGGGCATTCCCGGTTTTGAACCAGGTGCCGGAAAGCTGCACCCACTCGTTGCCGGAACGCAGGCTTTCCTGAAAACCTGGAATATCTTTCACATCAGCGCCCCAAAAAAAGCGGTTGCGGATTTCCAATGCGCCACTCCACACGGAGGAAGCTTTCCAACTCAGGTTCATGCGATGATGTACCAGATCTGTGAGGGTTGCCTCGCTAAAACTTTTGTTGAACCTTACCCAGGCCAGGTTCTTGATATAGCCACCGAGTTGCATGGCTTTTTCTTTAGACAGGCTATCCTGCGCATGCAACGAGTGAAAACACCCCACCATTAATATGCAGCATAACCAATGCTTCATGACAGGGATTTATGTGGCACGGCGGTGGGCACGCTGGCGGTATCGGAATCAATGCGTCCATCTACCAACCTTATCACGCGCCGGGCTCGCTCAATCACACGCTGATCGTGGGTGGAAAACAAAAAAGTCATCTGCTCTTCCCGGTTCATCTTTTCCATCAGGTTGAGCAGGTTGGAGGCAGATACCGAATCGAGATTGGCTGTGGGCTCATCGGCCAGAATAAATTGCGGTCGCGAGGCCAGGGCCCGCGCAATCGCCACCCTTTGCTGCTGCCCGCCGGAGAGCTGGGCCGGTCGCCGGTTCATCTGATCCTTCATGCCTATTTCTTCAAACAATTGCTGCATACGTTGATCACGCTCCTGCTTTTTCACTTTTTGAAGGAGCATCACAAACTCCGCGTTCTCCCTGGCCGTGAGTACGGGAATCAGGTTGAAGGATTGAAATACAAAACCGATATGCTGCAGCCGGAACTGCACGAGTTCGGAATGGCTCAGTCGCGTGATATCGGTATCGTTTACGACAATCCTTCCCTGGTCGGGCCGGTCGAGGCCGCCGATAAGGTTGAGCAGGGTGGTTTTGCCCGAGCCCGAGGGACCTACCAGCGCGGTGAACTCGCCCCGGTTGAGGTGCAGGTGCACATTGTTGACCGCATACACGGGTATGCCGTGGGGATTATACACTTTGCTTACATCGTGCGCGTCAATTACGGGATGTTCCATGGTACTGTTTATTTTTTTAATGCCTCTACCGGCTGCATCCGCAATGCCTTCCAGGATGGAAGCAGGCAGGCCAGCAGGGCGGTGATGCCCACCATGATCATCACCATGGTAATTTTGTCCCAGGGAAATTCCGGGTACACCATGGTTTCAAATCCAAAACTGGCCATCATATCTTCTCCCATACCGGAAAGGTCTAATCCATTTTTTTGGTAATGGCTCGAGATCAGGAAGGCCAGGCCCAGACCCAGTGGTGCTCCCGCCAGGGTAAGAAAAATGGTTTCCATCATCACCAGGAAAAAAATGCGCAAGCGCGACATGCCCAGCGCCGTCATCATCCCGATTTCGCGGGTACGTTCCAGTACCGCCATCAGCATGGTGTTGAGAATGCCAAATGCGAGTGCCACCAGCACAATCGCGAGGATGATCACGGAATACTGATCCACGGTTTTCACCATCAGATCCGTTTCGGGCGATAAATCCTGCCAGGATTCAATCCGGAGCTGCGGATAGCTGCGTTGCAGTTCCTGCAACAGTGCCGGCAGGTCGGCATCGTTGCGCAGATGCACCGCGAGCTCATGAAAGCCGTTACCGGTCTGTAATAATTCATTGAGGGTGGATTGCAGGAGATAAACGTTCATCTCGTCGAGCGGATCATTACCAGATTGATAAATTCCGGCAATGCGAAAGGCGGAGGATACCAGGTTATCGTCCTTATCCGCGAAAGTGAGCACCAGCTTGGCGCCGGTTTTCAGTTTCATTTTGCGGGCCAGTTTTCTCCCAATGAGGATTTGGTTGGTCTTTCCCTTTTCAAAACCGCTCCCCTCCTTTATCTTCTGACCGAGCTGTGATCCCTGGTATTCGCGTTCCGGCTGCACGGCATTGATCTGCACACCGGCGCTGCCGGTTGTTGTAACCAACATCCCCTGCGCGATGGTTCGGGGCATGAGTGCATCTACCCGGGCATCGGCCTCCAGCCGGCGCAGGAGCTCCTCGCCTTCGGCGAGGATATAAGATGGATGCTGATCCTGCTGAAAACCCGGGTGATGAATTTGCAAATGACCCAGTTCGCGGTCGATCACCGTGCGCACCCTGCTCTTGAGCATGCCTTTGTAGAGGGCCATCACGGCAATGCCCGCCAAAAGCCCGACGGCCACCGATAGCATGATCACCAGGCTTCGCGCTTTGTTGCGCCAGATATTTCGCCATGACAGTATCAGTAGCATCGGTATAAGTTTATCTTTTCATGGCGGTTACCGGGTCCAATCGTATCGCCTTGCTGATGGGGTAAAGCGAGAGGATCAGACCCATGATCAATACGATCAGTGCCTGGTATAGAAAAATGGAACTTTCTGTAGAAGTGGGGAAAATGGGTTCAAACCCAAATCGCTGGTAAGCTTCCGCCGTTTCGCCACCCATGCGGATGGGATAGCGCTTGAAATAATGCACAAGGGGTATGCTGGCCAGGATACCTGCAAGGCAACCCATCAAAACGGTGATCACCGATTCGGCGAGGAAGAGCCAGACCAGTTTTATTTTCTTCATGCCGATGGCCACCAGCATTCCCATTTCGTATTTCCGTTCCAGCATCATCATGATGAGGGTACTGAAAATGCCAAAAGCCACGAGCAGGTAGAGAAAGCCCTGCACAAATTTCATGTTGTTGGAATCGGCCGATATATGTTGCCGGATATCGGGCAGCAATTGTTCCCAGGTCATGACTTCATAGTCCTTACCAAGACTTTCACGGATTTCCGCTGCGATGGCGTCGAGCTGCTTGTCGTTCTTGATAGAAACCACCAGGCTGGTAACCCTTTCTTCCGCGCTGAAAAGGTATTGTGCAAGACCCAGTGGCATGAACAGCACCCGGTCGTTGAGCTGGGGTGAACCAAAGTGCAGAATGCCCTTTATAGGATATTGACCGGCCGCCATGGCGCCATGATAGCCCTGCCCGATCAGCACGATGGTATCCCCTACCCGCAGTTGCAAATGATCTGCCAGGCCGGCCGATAATAATACAGACTTATCGCTATCCTGGATATATTCACCGTCTACCATTTTTTCTTTCAGCCCGGTGAGGGCCGACTCGGTGGCAGGCTGGATCCCCACCACCTGGCAACCTTTTGTGATGGAAGCGGAGGATGCCAACGCAAAAGACTCCAGCCTCGGCGAGGCGGCAGTTATTTTCTTATTGTTGTATAAAACATCTTCTACTTTCTTCGAACGAAGAAAACTGTTATCCAGTATTTGTTCGTCCTGGTATCCCTGCTTATGTACCTGCAGATAACCCGTATAGAAGCTGACCACATTCTTGACCAGGTTATCGAATATGCCCTGCTTGAGGCTTTCGGCCAGGGTGGCCAGTATCACGGCAAAGAAGAGGGCGGCCACCGTGATGAGGGTGCGGCTGCGGTTGCGCCAGATATTCTTCCATGCCAGCAGGATAATCCACATAGCCTATTTGTTTACTTGCTTCATCTGTTCGGTGGTGAAAAAACCATCATCCATAGGGCGGTCATAGAATACCTGCTCATAGATCATCACCGTTTTTCTTCCGGGCTTATCGGCGGGTATCATTTCAAAACGGGTAGGTATGGTGCGGTTGTCCATTTTCTTTATATCGTAGGCATTCATGCTGTTGACCATGGTACCTTCTTCGTCATAAAAACGGGTATGCAATTCGAGGTAATCCTTTTTGTCGATGCACACAATCAATTGCCCCCATACCACGGCGGCTTCGGGTTTGGGCAGCATCCGAACCTGGTAACAATCTCTTTCGGCTATAACGGTATCTCCGATCAGTTGATGGGTGTAATCAAACACAATGGATGACTCTTTCACCAGATCATCATTGGTAAAATCGGTACCCATCCACGACTGGCTCATCATGGAGGGAGGTAGTTTGATGATTTTCTCGAGGGAGGGCAGCCAGTTCCAGACTTCTTTTCGCCGCTTCAGGTACACGATTCCTCTTTCATTGGCAGGCGATTGTATCAGTATCATCGCCAGGTCGGTTCCTTTCATCCATGTTTTTACCTTCATCTCCCGGGTCCAGCCGGGCCGCACCGTTTGAATGGTAATCAGGGCCTGCGAGGTTTTACCGCGCATACGCGCGTCGGCGGTTTTAACGATTTCCGTAGCATCCTGCCCCATCGCAGCCGGAACCATTACTATCGATAAAAATAGAAAATACAGTCGCATAACAATAGGTACGGAAAACTATTGTCATGATTTGGTTGGTCAAATGATATGGATCAAACAAATACATGATATAGGACATAGCGCCGCAGGATTTCAGCACCAACAGTTTAACAATAGCTTCTTTGCCGATCTGCCGGTTTGCCTTCAATTCTTCGCCAAAAACATGATTCTCGTCAGGTTTATGAAAATACCGGTATTTAAATACTTTTATTCAGTCCGGCCATCCTACCTTTGTTGTATCAACAATAAAAATCATCACTATATGAATCCGACTACTGGCCTATTTCTCGATGTGACTACCCTGGAGCCCCGGCAAAAGCATCCTACCATTTTCCAAATGTTTGATGAGCTGCACGCAGGCGACACGCTCACCATTCATAATGATCATGACCCCAAGCCGCTGTATTATCAGCTTCTCGGCGAAAGGGGCAATAGTTTTGAATGGCAGTACCTGGAGCAGGGTCCTGAAAGCTGGCGCGTGAATATCCGCAAAAGGAATGCCGATGAGCCGGAAGAAACCATCGGCGAAATCGCGGCCAAAGACCTTCGCAAAGTAGCCATCTTTAAAAAATATGGTATCGACTTTTGCTGCGGTGGCAAGAAAACCGTAAAGGAAGCCTGCGCCGAGAAGGGTTTGGACAGTACCCGTATAGAGCAGGAATTGCAACAGGCCGACCCGGTAACCGAAGCCCAACCCCTTTCCTTTCAGGAGTGGTCTCTGCATTTTCTCGCTGATTATATAGTGAACGTCCACCACAGCTATGTGCGCAAGACCCTGCCGGACCTGCTCAGCTATGCCGCCAAAGTGAACCGGGTACACGGGAAAAGCCATCCCGAGCTATCGCCCATCAACCAGCTTGTTGTCGAAATCAACAATGAACTGGTGGCGCACCTGGAAGAAGAAGAAACCGTATTGTTCCCCGCCGTAAAAGCGATGTCGCAATCAGGAACCATTCCTGATTCGCTGGAGCAGATGCTCAACAGCATGCAGGATGAGCATACCCAGGTAGGGAAAAAGCTGGCCATTATTCAGCAGCTTTCCAACGGTTATACCATTCCCGAAGATGCCTGCAGCAGCTATAGCATTCTGTATCGCATGCTGCGCGATTTTCAGACAGATCTGGAGATGCATATCCATCTTGAAAACAATGTGCTTTGTCCAAAAGCGCTTTCACAACTCAAATCATAAGACCATGAAACAGCCCATGCCCATCAAACGCGATCCTGCGATCATCTCCTTTTCCAAAGACCATCATTTCGGACTGCTGCTCGTTTGGAAGATCCGGCAGGGAATTAAAACCGGCGTGAGTCCGGAGCGGATAGCGGCCTACACGCTCTATTTTTTTGGAGCGGACCTGGAGCAACATTTTAATGCCGAAGAAGTATTGCTCTTCACCGCCCTCGATGCCCGTGATCCCCTGCGCCGGCAGGCCGAAGCGGAACACCAGATCATCAAAAGACTGATCGGCCAAATCGAGGAGAAGAAGGGCAATGTTCGCCTGCTGGAGCAGTTTGCCGATACGCTGGAAAAACATATCCGCTTCGAGGAGCGCGAACTATTTGCCCACTTACAGGAACAGTTGGGTGAAGCGGAGCTCTCGAAGATTGCCAAAAGAATGCCCAATGACGGAAATAGTGTAGACAACAACTGGTCGGATCATTTCTGGCAGCAAAAAATAGTGGTATGACCATCAATGCCCAAACCCGTATATCGGCCCTGCTAAAGCATAAGCCTGAAGCCCTGGAAGCCATCGTAGCGCTTTCGCCAGGTTTTGTGAAATTGCGCAACCCGGTGCTTCGCAAATTGATAGCGGGAAGGGCCAGCATAGCCATGGCCGCCAAAATGGGAGGCTGCCAGGTGGAGGACTTTTACAATAGCTTGCGCCCCCTTGGGTTTGATTTCGATGATACGGTACCCAAACCCGAACCAAGAGGAAGCAAGGATGAAGTGCCGGAATTTTTGAAGCGGCTCCACCCTAACAATATCCTTGAACTGGATGTAAGACCCCTGATAGAGAAAGGAGAAGACCCGCTGCAACTCATCCTGCACAGGATAAAGCAACTGCATACCGGACAGGTATTACGCCTCGTCAATAACTTTGAACCGCTTCCCCTGATCTATTTGCTCGGGAAGCAGGGGTTTGAGGCCTACACCGAAACCATCAGCGATGAAAAACTCTACACCTGGTTTTATAAGAAAAGCGATGTACCCCCTCCTGCCGGATTAGAAGATTTTAGTGCAGATGACTGGATCTTTCAGCGGGAACGATTTGCCGAAAAGACGCAGACCATTGATGTGCGGGAACTGGATATGCCCCTGCCCATGCTGCGTATCCTGGAAAAGCTGGACGGACTGAAGGCAGGAGAAGCCTTATTTGTGTACCACAAGCGAATTCCCATTTTTTTATTACCCGAATTAAAAGACCGGGGCTTCCAGTTCAGAGCCCGCAAGATCAGCGAAGGGGAAGTGCATCTCCTCATTTTTAAAGACTGAAATGTCTGCCGCGGAAACCATACAACCCTTGCCCTCCACCACGCCGAATCGGCTGGTGTTGCCCTTTTACCTCTACGCGGCCTTCGCCTTTGTGTTGGGCTGTCTGTTGTTGTTGTTATCAGCAACCCATGTTGCCGGTCATTATTTCCACCCGCATAGCCTGGCCATTGTGCATATTATGGCGCTTGGCTGGGGTACCATGATCATCCTGGGCTCGGGTCACCAACTGGTGCCTGTACTGATCGAGGGTGAATTGTATAGTAAGCGTCTTGCCCGGCTCTGCTTTTTCTTCGCGGCGTTCGGCATACCCCTACTCGCTTATGGCTTCTATGTTTTCGATATGGGCTGGCCCGCCAAATGGGGCGGTCGCCTGATCATACTGGCCATCCTCGCCTATCTCATCAACCTGGGTGTGAGTATGCATCGCAGCAAGAAGGAAAATATTCACGCCCTGTTTGTATTCACCTCCGTGCTTTGGTTGCTGGCCACCTGTGTGGTGGGTCTCATACTGGTTTATAATTTCACAACCCCCATTCTTCCGGCGGGTTCACTCGACTACCTCCCCATGCACGCGCACATGGGTATTGCGGGTTGGTTCTTATTACTGATCATGGGTGTGGCCAGTCGCCTGATTCCCATGTTTCTGTTGTCGAAATATGATGATAAGAAAGCATTGTGGTGGATCTATGGCCTGGTCAACATGGGTCTGTTGCTTTTTATCTTCCTGTTTTTAACAACCACCCATCGTAGCTGGCTGCTGATACCACTTGCCCTGATCGCGATGGCGCTGTTCTTATTTGTTCGCTATTGTTATCAATGCTACCGGCTACGCATCCGGCGCCGGGTAGATGGCCCCATGCGGGTATCCCTGCTTTCCCTGCCCCTGATGCTGGGCCCGGCAGCCATGGCGCTGGGGCTGGTATTGGCCGCAATGCAGCCCTCGGGCGAAAACATGCGCCTGATTATCGTGTATGGCTTTGTGATTTTCTTTGGCTGGATTACCGCCCTGATACTTGGTATGACTTTCAAGACTCTCCCCTTTATTATCTGGAATAAAGTGTATCAGCAAATAGCTGGGAAAAAAGCCACTCCTAACCCAAAAGAACTGTATCATGCGGCGGTCTTTCGCGGAATGACGCTCTGCTACCTGCTGGGATTCCCGCTGTTTCTTACCGGCATCCTCTGCAGCCAGGTCAACATCCTGCATGCCGGTGCATTTTTACTACTGGCCAGCTCCGTGCTCTATATTTTTAATATCCTTAAATTGATGATGCATAAGGCGACGGGGCATGGCTAATGCCAAAGACGATATGGAAATCAGAAGGAGGGCCGTTGATGCCCTGCGTACGGTGATTGATCCGGAACTGGGTATCAATATCGTGGACCTCGGCCTGCTCTATTACTTGCATTTTGATGAAAAGCAGCGGGCGGTTTTTTGTGAGATGACATTAACCACGCAATTTTGTCCCATGGGCGAATCCATCATCAATGCCGCCGGCGCAGCGTTGCAGGAAGCATTGCCGGAATATGATGCGGCCATCATGCTGCGCTATGATCCGCGATGGAACCATTCCATGCTATCGGCGGAAGCCCGCCAACTTTTAAATGCTGAATGAATGCTTAGTCTCACCTGCAAAACCGCGATCAAGGCCGTGCTGTACCTGGCTATCCGTCATAAGTCAGACGCTAAATCAGGCGTAAAGGAAATTGCCGACCATATCCGTGCCAGTGAGCATACGGTGGGCAAGCTGTTGCAAACCCTGGTGAAGCAACAAATAATTCACAGCGCAAAGGGCCCTACCGGTGGCTTCTATATCAGTAAGGAACAACTGAAAATTCCCATGATAGAGATCGTGCAAGCCATTGACGGGCCTGAAATTTTTAAGGAATGCGGGCTGGGACTGTCCAAATGCTCCGCCACGCGCCCCTGCCCTATCCACCATACCTATAAAGAAGCCCGCGATATACTGGAGAAACTTTTTCGCCAGCAAAAAATCGGCGACTTGTGCAAGCCGGTGGATAGTGGCATGGCCTACCTCATCAATTAAGCCGAAGCAAAACTATTTTCGTCGGGGCTTCGATGTCATATAAAACATCAGCTTCCCTCCCTGCATTATCTCGTCGTGGGTAATATGGAGCCGGTTGAGTGGTTTTCCATTCAGTGTCACTTTTTGCACATACACATTCTTTTCCGACTGGTTCACAGCTTCCACTGAAAAGCTCTTGCCGTTTTCCAATGGCAAAGTGGCTTTCTTGATCAGCGGACTGCCCAACTGATAATTCACAGAACCCGGTGCCACCGGATAGAAGCCCAGTGCGCTGAATATATACCAGGCGCTCATTTGGCCGGCATCGTCATTTCCCCCCAATCCTCCCGGACCATTGTGGTATTGATTGCGCAGGATCATCCGCACTTTTTCCTGGGTTTTCCAGGGCTGGTCGGTCCAGTTGTAGAGATAAGCCACATGATGCGAGGGTTCGTTGCCGTGTACATAGCCACCAATGATACCATCGCGGCTGATATCTTCCGTGCCGGCAAAATAGCTGTCGGGCAGGTGCATGCCAAAGAGTGTATCGAGATAAGTTCTGAGCTTTTTAGGTCCGCCCAATAAGCCGGCCAGGGCTTCCGGATCATGCGGCACAAAAAGCGAAAAGTTCCAGGCATTGCCTTCTATGAATCCTTCGCCATGCGTACGAAGCGGATCGAATTTTTCCCGGAACCGTCCATCGCTGAGGCGGCCCCGCATAAAGCCTGATACGGGATCAAAGAGGTTTTTGTAATGGGTGGAACGGCCAATGAATTCTGTATAGATGTCTTCTTTCCCCAATTTGCGGGCCATCTGGGCAATAGCCCAGTCATCATACGCATATTCCAAAGTGGTGGATACGCCTGTGCCATTCCGGTCTACCGGTATATAACCCTTATCGATATAATCACCTACTCCATCGTAGCGCCGGTTGCGCGCGGTACTTAGGGCCGCTTCGAGGGCTTTTGCCGGATCAAATCCAATATTGTTCTTGACGACAGCATCGGCCAGCACCGATACGGCGTGGTAGCCCGTCATGCACCAGTTTTCATTGGCCGAATTACTCCAGATGGGGAGCATTTTTAAGGTGCTTTGCTCATAATGAGCCAGCATGGATTGCACCCCGTCGGCATTTCGTTGGGGTTGCAGAATATTAAAAAGGGGATGTAGCGCACGATAAGTATCCCATAACGAAAAAGTGGTATAATTCACAAACCCTTTGGCCTGATGAATCTGCTGATCGAGCCCGCGATACTGTCCGTCCACATCCATATAAACGGTCGGGTTGATAAATGCGTGATAAAGGGCCGTATAGAAATTCACCTTATCCGATTCACTGGCCTCCAACTGAACCTTGCTGAGCTCCTGTTGCCATTGCGCCTGTCCCTGTTGTTTCACCTGCTCAAAATCCCAACCCGGAGTTTCGGTGCGGAGATTAAGCAAAGCGCCCTGGGTACTCACGGCTGATAGCGCCATCTTCAGTTTTACCTTCTCGCCTTCTTCCGTGTCGAAATTAAAATACAGGCGTAAAGCTGTACCGGCCAGTTCAGGAAAATTTTTGGTCTGATCCCATTTACCCCAAAAGCCCCGATAGGTTTGCCTGCCTGAAAAATCCTTCGCGCCATATTCCTTAAAGGGTTTGGAAAAGCTCATCGCAAAATACTGTATACGCGTTCGCCCCCAACCATGGGTTTGGCGGTAGCCGGTAACCAGCGTATCATTTTCCACGCGCACAAAAGTCCATACTGTTTTACCCTCGTAATTATAAATCCCGCTCATCAGGTCGAGGATGATATGTGCGTCATTTGATTGCGGAAAGGTATATTGGTGCATACCCACCCTGGTGCTGGTGGTGAGCTCTGCCTGTATCTTGTGATCATCGAGCATCACTTTATAATAATTGGGCTGCGCTACTTCGGTATCGTGCGAATAGGCGCTCCGAAAACCCGAAGCCGGATTATCGGCTGTACCTGGGTTCAGTTGCAGGGGACCCAGCGTGGGCATGATCAGAAAATCGCCCAGGTCGGAATGGCCCGTGCCGTTGAAATGCGTATGGCTAAAGCCCACAATAGTCGGATCATTGTACTGATAGCCTGCGCAGTATTTGTACACATCAGGATTATAGCGACCGTTGACCGCATAGGGAATGGTATCCGTATCAGGACTCAGTTGCACCATACCAAAGGGCACGGTAGCACCGGGGTATACATGGCCCATGCCCTTTGTGCCAATCAGGGGATTTACATAAGGCAGGAGGTTGGGCGATTGGGCACGGGATGGTATACTGCATAAAATGACCAGGCCCGCAAGTAGTGTTTTGTGCAACATCAGCTTTTAATCTGGAATGTTTTCAGTTATAGTAATGCATCATGGTAAGGATGGAATGGCGGGATCGGCGGTATAATCCTTCCAGAGTTCATCTACCGTTTTACCGGTTTGGGCTTTCCAGAACTCGTCGCTATACTCCTTGGTACGCATGGCATGATCCAGTTTTTTCACAAACCCTTCGCCATGCTTGTATTCTATCCACACAAAAAAGCGGGCGGTAACGCGGTAGGCGTTGGTATAGTGATGATTTTCTTTCAGGGCTGGTAACGACCAGTTACCCGCCGCATTGTTCACACCCATTTTGTAGCGCACATAATCGGCGACTCCTTCTGTGACCCAACCCGGACCGGCCCCACCGGGATAGGATTGTACGATATGCATACCCTCATGCGTGACCACATCAATATCTTCGGGATTCTTTTTCATCCAGTCGGGGTTGACGCGAATGACACCATTGCCGGCTGCGGCCACGCCTTTATATCCGGGATCCATCACAATACGCACCGTTTTACGGCTGTCGGGATTATAGATGGCCGCCTGGGCGGGATAGGTTTGAAAAAAAGTACGAATCATCCTCGCCCGGGTGCTGTCGCTGAAATCATCCAGCTTTTCTACCCATACAAGGGTATATCCATCCTGCTCCAGGGTATCCCTGCGCACTACATCCTTGTCGTCGCGGTCCCAACGCCGGGCTTCTCCTCCCTGGGCGGAGGCATAAAGGGTTGCTGCCAGGAGAAGGGCTCCCAGCCATAGCTTCTTGCTTTTCATATTTGTGTTGTTTATGGAGTAGGTTCTGCTGTGGACAGGGAATAGGGAAAATCCGAATCCTGCACACCCCGGCTCTTTTCCGGTTCGGCGCTCATCGCAAATTCCAGTCGCATGCCCTTCATAATATCAAAATGGCTGATCCAGTTTTTGGAATAGGTTTTTTTATTCAACTTCAGGCTCTTCACATAGCGCGACGAGGCTGTATTGTTCGGCGCTTCAATCACCAACTGCTTTCCATTTTCCAGCTCCACTGTCACTTTTTGAAACAAGGGTGAGCCCAACACATACTGATCGGTGCCGGGACAAACGGGATAAAAGCCCATGGCAGAAAACACATACCAGGCCGATGTTTGTCCGTTATCCTCATCACCGCAATAGCCATCGGGTGTGGGCTTATACAATTTATCCATCACCTCGCGTACCCAATACTGCGATTTCCAGGGCTGGCCGGCATAATTGTAGAGATAGGTCATGTGCTGAATGGGCTGGTTGCCATGCGCATACTGACCCATATTCATGATCTGCATTTCCCTGATCTCGTGGATCACGCCACCATAATAGCTGGCATCAAAATCAGGTGGCATATTGAAAACGGAATCGAGCATGCCCACAAAATCCGGCTTGCCACCCATCAGGTTTATTAAACCGTTGATGTCGTGAAAAACACTCCAGGAATAATGCCAGCTATTACCTTCGGTAAAGGCATCACCCCATTTCAGGGGATTGAAGGGCGCCTGAAACTGCCCGTCCTTATTCTTGCCCCGCATCAGCTTATGCTGCGGATCAAAAAGCTTTTTGTAGTTGAGGCTGCGCTGGCGATAAAGCTCCTGCTCTTCTTTCGGACGATTGAGGGCTTTGGCCAATTGGTAGATGGTAAAATCATCGTAGGCATATTCGAGGGTACGTGCGGCATTCTCATTGATCTTTACATCATAAGGTACATAGCCCAATTGGTTATAATACTCCACGCCTTTGCGCCCTACCGCTGTAATGGGACCTTCATTATTGGCGCCATTCAGCAGGGCTTCGTATAATGTATTGATATCATAGCCCCGAAGGCCTTTGATATAGGCATCGGAGACCACACTGGCAGAATTATTGCCGATCATGATATCCGCAAAACCCGGGCTGCTCCACTCGGGCAAAAATCCGCCTTCCTTGTAGTCGTTGATCAGGCCTTCCTGCATTTCCCGGTTGATGGAAGGGTAAACCAGGTTGAGGAAGGGATAGAGTGCACGGAATGTATCCCAGAAGCCGGTACCGGCAAACATATAGCCGGGTAAAACTTTTCCATTGTAGGGACTATAGTGCACGATATTGCCGGCAGCATCAATCTCATACAGCTTGTTGGGGAAAAATACCATGCGGTAGAGGCAGGAGTAAAAGGTACGCAACTGATCCAGGTTGTCGGTCTCCACCTTGATGCGGCCCAGGGTCTTGTTCCAGGTATTGCGGCCTTCCTGCTTCTGCGCGTCAAAACTTTTGTTCCCCAATTCTTTCAGATTGATGTCCGCCTGTTCGGGACTGATAAAGGAAGATGCTACGCGTGCATGCACTTGCTCTCCCCGGCTGCGGATGGAGAAACCCACTATGGCACCACTGTTCTTGTCATTTGTAAGTTTTAGCTCACCGGGCATCAGTTCACTTTCCGTCCAGGTACCGGTATAGGTAAAAGGCCGGTCGAACTGGATGATGAAATAGTTGCGGAAATTCTTCAGGTTGCCACGGCTGTATTTGGTAGAATAACCAATGATCCGGTTTTGCGATGGGATGATCTCCACATAGGATTCCTTGTCGAAGGCATCCACCACCACAAAGGCGCTGTCGGTTTTTGGAAAGGTAAAGCGAAAAATGGCCGCTCTTTCGGTAGGCGTCAATTCCGTAGTTACGTCATGATCGGCCAGGTACACACTATAGTAATAAGGAGTCGCTATTTCTGTTTTATGCGAAAACCAACTGGCCCTTTTCTCCTGCTCCGCCACGGGCTTGCCCGTTACGGGCATCAGGGAAAACATACCATAATCGTTCATCCATGGCGAGGGCTGGTGGGTTTGCTTGAATCCCTGGATCTTGTCGGCACTATAGGTATATTGCCAGCCATTGCCATTGCGTCCCGTTTGCGGTGTCCAAAGGTTCATGCCCCAGGGCATACCAATCGCCGGATAGGTATTTCCGTTGGAGAGGCTGTATTTGGAATCGGTACCCATCAGCGTATTCACATAGTCTACGGGCTCCGCTTTCTTCACCGATTGACCCTGCATCAGCAGGCTTATGGCCAGCAGGGAAAGGGTTCCTGTCAGTTTCTTGAACATAAATCAGTTTTAGCTATTGAACGATGAGCCCTAAAGGTACTCGACTCCTGCCAACTATATACCTAATGGATTTTCACCTAACTGTTAACGGAAATCAAATGTGTATCTCGTATTTTTCTCGCCCGGCCCTGCCCCATCATTTCTCATAAAGTCGCCATTCGCCCAATTGAATATCGGGGCTTCCACCATTGGCCGTAATCTTCAAACGATAGTATTTATAAGCCTGGGTGTTATTCGTCTCATATTGCTTCAGATCGTGGCGATAGTAAAACACCTGGTTGCTGCGCTGATCCAGCAAGGTCCAGTTCAACTCGTCGTTGGAACCCAGCAATTCCCAACTCTTAGGATCACGATCCGTAACATCGTTGGCCGAACTCAGCATATAGCTGTTCACGACAACAGGGTTGGGCAGGGTCTGCTGTATCCAGCTACTGGCAGTATAGCCATTGCTGAAATATTTAGTTTGAAGGTCCATGTCGATGAGCTTTGCCGATCCTTCCGCGCCATTCGAACCATTCAGGTTTTCGGTGCTTACACTCATCTGCGCATCCGCACTTCGGTCTATTCCAAAATGACTATCCACTCCCTCATAACTGATGGCGCCATAGGCCGATTTGGCCTGCGCCAGTTGGGGTAGCCAGTCCTGTCCGTTTCGGTCTTTGGTTCCAAAAGTCAGTAGGGCCCGGTGGCTCAGGTCCACACCGGCGGCACCACTCCAGAAATGAATAAATTCACCCATGTTCATCCGCCGGGTATATTCCTTGCCCTTGCTGATATTTCGCTGAGGGAAATGGGTAGCCAGCAATTCAAAAAAACGGTTCAGCACTTTGGCGCCCTCATGTTGCTGATAAATGGGAAAGAACCAATGCCGGTACCAGGCCGTGCCGGCGCGGGGAAATGTTTCGGTTTGTCCGCTGAACAAGGCATGCGCATTGCTCCTCTTGGTGGTCCGGTTCATATAGTCGTATACATCATAGATGAAAATCTCGGCCCATTTGCTGTCGCCCCAAATCTCAAATGCCGGTGATTCCTTTACATTTTTCGATGCGCCCTCCACAATATGCGCGATCTCGTGAATGATGATATCGGTTTCCTGGTCTGTCTGGTTTACCCATGCATTGGCGCCAAGACCAATATCAATTCCGTTGCGATAATCATGTCCCGCGTCAAAATAAGTGAAGGGATGACCGCCACCATATTTGTTGGTATGCAAAACGGTAAAGAGCAGGTTCACCGAATCTGTTGGCCCGAATTGGCCATAAACCTGTTTGGTATAAGTCCAGATGCTATCGATAAACTGGAATGGCCAGGTAACGGCGCGGTTTACATCATCATCGTAGTACACAGCGATATTTGCGTTGTGGTATACTTTTTTGACCAGTTGATTATGCTCAAACCAATGTTCACGCCAGGTTGCCGGAGGCCAGGCTACCGGGTTGGCTGGTGGGGGCGGAGGCGCAGGCGGAGGATCCGACTGGCTGATCTTTTGTTTGGAACAGGACAACAAAATTACTGACAGGCCCAGCAGAAAGGGTCTGCCTGCTACAAGCATACGCATTTGTCAGGTTTATTGAGGGTGTAAAAAAAACAGCACTCCCACCCTCTTTGCAGCGGGAGTGCTGTTCAACAGGAGTTATCTTATTTAAAAGTGATCACGCGCCACTCGCTCATCTGGAACAGTCCATTACCGGCATCACGTCTTTCCGTTATGTTGATACGGTAATACTTATAAGCTGTTTCGTTGATGAATTCGAAGAAGCGGGTTTCCTTACGGCCGTTAAACATTTCGTTGGTACGGCTGTCCAGTTCCACCCAATTGGTTTCATCATTGGAGGCCAGTACACGCCAGCTCTTGGGATCACGGCCCGATGCGTCGTTCCCTGAGGTGAAAGTGTAGGCTCCCAACACTTCGGGTGTATCGAAATACAACTGCAACCAAAGGTTGGGGGTATAGTTGAAAGTGAGGTATTTGGTATTGATATCACCATCTACCAATTTGGAAGATGCCTCATTGGGATTGGATGTATTCTCATCCGAAACCGTGAGTACGCCCTTTTTGGTTACATCGGTTTCCTTACGAATTACATCATCGATCCGGAAATAGGTAATCTGCTTATCGGGATCAATTTGTCCGGCAGAAGCGGATACCAGGCGTACGGGCAAAATATATTTTCCGCCCATGGCCAGCTCTTTCGACTGCACAGCAATCACCAGGGGTTCCGAAGTGGTGGTGCCCGCTTTTATGGCAGAAGTGAGCCCCGACACGGTATAACTTGCCTGCGGCAGCAATTCATAGCTGGTGCCGTTGGCGGCATTATAGGCATCCACCAGGTTGGGTGCCAGTTCAAAATTCAGGGTAATATCATCACCCGGTGTTTCCAAACCACCATAGGCGGCACCAAAGGAAAATTCATAAGGTTCATCCACCAGCATCAGCTTCACTGCGCTGCGGTTACCTACCGCCTGTGGCATGTAGATAGTTTCTTCTTCCGGAATGCTGATATCATCCGGTTTGTTACAGGCCACCACGCCTGCCAGCAGTACAAACAGGAAGCTGAGGCGAGCCAGGTATTTGATCGGTTTCATTGTTTTGATTTTTTGTTTGAAGAATCGCCGTTCATTCTCACTTTTACCAGCCGGTATTTTGAACCATATTCTGGTCTTTCAATACTTCGTTGTTGGGAATAGGCCACAGGTAGTCGCGCTGCTGAAAAGTGCGCACTTCCAGTACTGTTTTATCGTAAAAAGCATTGCCGTTGGCGGCCAGGTTCATTCCGTAGAAGGGACCGCTATTGGTTTGCTCCGCAATCAGCCAGCGGCGGGTATCGAAATAGCGCACATTCTCGAAAGCGAGCTCCACCCTTCTTTCCGCCCGAATGGCTTCACGCATCGCCACCTGGCCGGCAGGTGCGGGAATCTGGCCGGGATCATTGCCAAATTCCGGAATTCCCGCACGCTTCCTGACCAGGTTCAGGTATTTCAGAATATCGGCATTGCCGGGATCATACTCATTCAACGCTTCAGCGTAGTTGAGATAGATATTCGCCAAACGAAGCAGCACCACACTGCGATCGTTGCCGTTTAAAGCAACATTCTTACGCACAATATAACCTGTTGGGGTAACGTCGGAAGTACTTTGTATGCGACCGGAATTACCGCTGAATTCCATCACCGTGATGACCGGCGTGGGGCTGGAAAACTGGTTGAGCCAATAGCTTCTGTTGTAGGTAACACCCACATAAAAGCGGGGCTCACGATTTACCCATTGGTTGAAGGTGGAACGCGCCGCCACATCAAAGGGCGCCTGGTAATCCGAAAAACCGGTTTCCACATAACCGGAAGCCGGATCATTGATCGGCAATCCATTGGCCATATAGTAGGCATCTACCATTGTTTGGGTTACACCCAGTGCACCACCTCCCTGCGTTTGCGAGGGAAATCCCACGTGCTTGGGCGTACGATCATATTGCGAATAGTTGGTAGAGCGCGTGCGACCAAAAATCCATTCCTTATTCCAGTCCTGCAATACCACATTCTTACAGGAAAGATAGGCCTGCATAAAAGGATTGGCATTGGTTTCCACATACAGATCATAAACGGTGGGGACAAACTCGTCGATAAAGGCTTTTTGCGCATCGGCCGACTGCTTCCATTTGTTCTGATCATAGGTAGAACTGATCAACTGCGTGCCGTCGGGGTTCTTCATATTGGCATAATCGGGATTGCCATTGAAGAGTGGGCTGGCGCTGAGGTGCAGCGCTTCTGCCTTATAAGCTTTGCAGATACCACGGGTCATCCGTCCCCATTGCTGATTCAACGGCTGGTTGCCCAGGTCGGCATAAGCCGCGTCCAACTCCGATGTAATGAAATTAATGCACTCATCCATGGTATTGCGGGGCAACTGCAGGGCTTCTGCCGGTGCTTCAAAATCGAGCATGTCTTCACCGATAATAATCACCGGTCCATAAAGCCTTACCAGGTAGAAATAGTACAAAGCGCGCAGTGCTCTCGCCTCCGCCTTATACACCCGGCGTATCTCCTCATTTACTTCAGCCGGATTGGCATTATCGATATGCTTGATGAAAAAGCTGGCATTACGAATGGCACGATAATAATTGCGCCAGAGTGCGGCCACTTCCCCATCGGTATAGGTCCAGGTGCTGTTGTTGAGGCGGCCTCCATAGTTGAAGTCCCAGTTGTACTTCGCCTCATCACTGCTACCGGTCCAGGTTCCTGAATTCTGATTCACCACAAAGCGCTGCGAAAATTCATTGGGCACCGCATTGTAGATGTTGGCGATAAACTTATCCGTATTCTCGCGCGATTGAAAGATCTCGTCGGTGGTGAGGATATCGTCCGGTACCTGGTCCAGAAACTTGGAACAGGAACTGAGGAGAAATACCGACACCAGGAAGAGCAGATTTAAATATTTTTTCATTGCAATTGCTTTTGAAATTCCTTGGTTCTGATTTTCGATACGAATTAAAAATTAGCCTGCACACCCACCGAAATAGTGCGTGTATTGGGATAAAGCGCACCATTGCTGGTATTCAGTTCCGGATCCCAGAGCTTGAACTTGCTCCAGTAAAGCAGGTTCACACCCTGGATATATATGCGGGCATTCTTCATGCCCAGCCTGTCCAGCGCGGACTTATTCAGGTTATAGCCCAGGTCGATGGTTTTAAGACGGATAAAATCAATATCCTTTACCCACCAGGTGCTGGCCACGCTATTGTTGGCATTCTCCACATTACCATGTGCGAGGCGGGGATAGAAGGCATTAGGATTGGGGTTCTCCACTGTCCAGCGATCTTTGGCAATAGCCAACAGGTTGCTGCGTTCAGCGCCAATGCTGTTGTTGAAGGGAATGATACCATCGCCGCTCAACAAACGATCCGCACCGGAAATACCCTGGAAGAAGGCACCAAAATAGAACTGTTTCCAGGTTACATTGAATCCGCCACCAAATACCAGATTGGGCACATCGCCATTACCAATACGGGTGCGATCCAGCGCGTTGATCAGGCCATCGCCGTTCAAATCCTTATACTTGATATCGCCTACACGGGGGTTACCCATGGTTTGAACGGGGCTGTTGTCGATCTCACGCTGGCTCTGGAAAAGACCGAGGGCCACATAACCAAAGCGCGACAATACATTCACACCGCGTGTTTCCATATAGGGATAGGGCTGAATGGGGCTGTCGTTCTCGAGAATCATGTCGCGGTTATAGGTAAGCGTACCACGGAAATCCCAGGTAGTGCTGCCTATCTTCACCGGCAAAGACTCGATGGTGAGGTCGATACCCTTATTGCTGATCTCACCCAAGTTGCCGAAGGGGTTGTTGTTTAAGCCAACATAATCGGGCAGGTTTCCACGATTCAGGAATACGCCGGTACGCTTCTCACTAAAGAAGTCGAGGTTCACGGAAATCCGTGAGTTGAAGGTTTTGAACTCAACACCGAAGTTCTGCTTATGCGATTTGGCCCAGGCCACATTGGAACCATAGTCGGTGATGGCTACACCACCAAAACCGGTTTCCTGGCTTCCGTAACCAAAAATATAACCCGGGGCGTTGCTGTTAACCAGCGTGAGGAAGCCAAAGCGGCGACCACCACTACCCGAACCAATCAATCCATTGGAATAGCGCAGCTTCAGGAACTGGAAAACATTGCTGATCGGATCGAAGAACTTCTCATTCGATACCACCCAACCCACACCAAAGGAGGGGAAGAATCCATAACGTCTCTCGGGGGCAAAGTTCTCGGAACCATTATAGCCAAAGTTGAACTCACCAAAATACTTATTGAGATAGGAATAGGTAGCCCGGCCGGCCAGTCCATCCATGCGGAATGGCAGGGATGATGTGAGGTCGGTCGCAAACGCGAATACATCTTCGCGCCGATTGTAGAGCATCATCGCGGTAATATGGTGATCGCTGTTGAAAATATCCGCGTTATAGTTGATCGAAGCTTCGAGGTAGCTCTTGCGATTGGCATCATTCGCCCTGGCATAACCCAGGTTTTCCGAGCCCTCACGGATGATGGTCAGATTAAGTGAACCATCGGGATTGTAAGGATTGCCGCGATCGATCTGGTAGGAACTGCGATCGCGGGTACGGCTGATGGTATGCGAGTTCCAGGCATCGAATGAATAAAGCACGGATGCGGAAAGTCCGGGAATGATACCTCCCAGGTCCTGCGTAATCCGCGCGTTGGAATATACCTGGTTGCTGGCGGTATTCACATAGCCGCGCTGGGTAAGCAGTCCATAAGGATTGGGCTGCGCATCCAGCGACTGGTTTACCGCGGGCAATAAATTATTGGGATACATGATGGGGTACAAAACCGGATGCGTCTGCATCACGCGGTTGAATGCTTCCTGGGGGTTGGTACCCGGCATATTCAGGTTGGTGATATAACCCTGGATACCGAGTTCAAACTTGGTCGTCTTGGTCCAGTTCATATTCACGTTGGAAGTAAAGTTGTAACGACGGAAGCGCGTATCCGCATCATAGGTTTGAAGCCCATCGGTGCGCAACAGGCTACCTTCTTCATAGTAGGCGAGACCCACATAATAATTGGCATTATCCGAACCACCCCGCGCGCTGAAATTGGCGCGACGATTCATGGCGGCCGATTTGAAGATGGTTTTCATCCAATCGACGTTGGGATAGAGATAGGGCTGATTGCCCGCTAGGGTGCTGTCGATATAGTCCTGCGAAAATGCAGGCGCGGCACCACTGGCAATCAGGGCTTCATTGCGCAGTTCCATATATTCCTGTGCGTTGGTGAGCTCAGGAGTTTTGGTGAAGGAAATAAAACCCTGGTTATAATTAAACATCAGCACCGGCTTGCTGGCCTTACCCCGCTTGGTAGTGATCAGGATAACACCGTTGGCGCCGGCGACACCATATACCGCGGTTGCGGAGGCGTCTTTCAAAATGGTAAAGGAGGAAATGTCTTCGGGATCAAAGGCGTTGATGTCGCGGCCCATTACACCGTCCACAATGATCAGTGGCGAAGAACTATTGTTGCCAAAGGTAGAAATACCCCTGATCCAGAGATCCGCTCCATTGGAACCCGGCAGACCGGTACGTTGCACGCCTACCAGGCCGGCAATGCGACCAGACAGTGCGGCGCTCAGGTTGGCAACCGGCGTTTTCAACTCTTCCACATTCACGGAAGATTGCGCCCCCACCAGGCTGATCTTTTTCTGGCGGCCAAAGCCCACTACTACTACATCGTTGAGGCTACCCACTTCGGGCTCCAGTTGCAGGTCGGCCACAAAGCGGTCGCGCAATACCCAGTATTGCAGCTTGTACCCCACATGTGTAACCAACAGGGAATCACCTTTGATGGCTTCAATACTGAAATTTCCTTCGGCATTGGTAATAACGCCTTTTTGCGTGCGAAGATTCTGAACATTGATTCCGGCCAGCGGGGCATTAAGCGGATCCTTAACGGTGCCGGTTACGGTGATGACTTGCGAGGCATCACCCGTTTGCGCTCTCGCCTCCATCAGGCCACAGCACAAAAGAGCCATTAAACCGAAACAGAGCAGTTTTTGTTTGGTCGACATTTTTTTTTGGGTTTTGGTTGAAAAAATTCCACGCCGATCGTTTCATACGGCCAAACCGTCAATCGAGCAGTCGGATTTCAAGCTGCGATAAAAATATTCATACCTGCTACTCATCGATATTAACAGATGCCTAACACATTGTTAACGGAACTATAACAATTCAATAATCTGGTACTACTCCCCTATCTTTATTTCTCATACGAACTATCGTGCGATCAGGCATTCGTTTATACCAGATAATTGCCATCCTCAGTTTTATCATCCTGGCAGCCGTTCAATTCTTCCTGGTTTACAATACTTACCGGTTGAAGGATGAGCAGCATTATTTTGAAGAAAAGGAAGCGCTCAATAATCTATACCGAAGCAGCGTGGCCAACGATAAAATATTCCCGGGTGGGCAGCAGATTATTGATAAGTATGTGAATGGCCACATGCATCAACTCGATTCACTTTTTAAATCGGATAAAAAAGTTTTTGAAACGCTGGGTCGAAAAATCTGCGACAGCATCGTTCAGGAGCTTCGTGAAAAAAGTACGGTCGATAGCCTGATGAAAAGCTATTTGAAAAAGATTCAATTCGAAGGTTCAATTGAATGGCTATCCGTATTGCAGGAAGTATCTGTTACGTTCGATGGCATTCATTATGTACAGCTTTCTCCGATTTATATTGATAATATTCCGGATCAGGGCATCAGTGGGCAAATTGCCGGTAGCCTGAACAATCCCAATAAGACCAATGAAGTGAGCGCGATTACGGTGAGTAGTCCCACGCCCTACTCCAGCCGTATTACGTTTCGCTTATATGCGGATTCACCCTATCGTGTACTCTTGATTCTGCAAAAAATGTGGCCGGTATTGTTACTCGCCCTGTTTTCCATTTTCTGCGTGGCCGCCATTTTCTTTCTCACCTTCCGCAATTGGGTGAAGCAGAAAAAACTGGCGGAAATGAAGTCGGATTTTGTCAATAGCATCACCCACGAATTTAATACACCTCTTTCGAGCATCATCGTCGCCAACAAGAGCCTGCAGAACGAGAAGATCATGGAAGACCGCGAGCGGGTAATGTCGCTTACGGCTGTCATTAACCGGCAATCGCAAAGACTGAAAACATTGTTCAACCAGGTGCTGGATCTCACCCTGATGGATGCCAGCAACCTGCAATTGGAAGAAGTTGTGCTGGAAGATTTTCTGGAAGAGATAATCCAGGACTACCGACTGCTGGTGCAAAATCAACTGGTCACCATCGCCTATGAGAAACCCACCAGCCGGCATAAAGTTATGCTCGACCGGTTCTGGACCACTACCATGATTATAAATCTGCTGGATAATGGCATCAAGTATAATAATCATACCCACAAGGAACTGAAGGTTTCCACCAAGCCCAGTGGAAAAAAACTGGCCCTGCATATTGCCGACAATGGCGTGGGTATTCCCGAAGCAATGAAAGGGCTTATTTTTGAGAAATTTTTCCGTAGCACCAATAATATGGCGAATAATGCCACCAACGGTTTGGGCCTGGGTTTGTTTTATGTGCGGCAATGCGTGCACGCACATGGTTGGGAACTGGACCTTCGGTCGAAGGAAAAAGAAGGCACGGAGTTTATCATCAATATTTCACTTTCGTAACCGGAGCACGAGAGGCAGGTACACAATAGTACGTTTATGGAGCAAACAATATTATTAGTGGAAGATGAGCAGGACCTGGGGCATGTGGTATCGGGTTATCTGCAGTTGATGGAGTTTCAGGTGGATTGGCATAAGACCGCCGAAGAAGCTTTCCAGGCCTTTGGCGCAGCACCGGAACGTTACCATATACTGGTGATTGATGTGCAACTGCCCGGCGAAGATGGTTTTGAACTGGCGAAGAAAGTGAGCGAACTGAGTCCGGCTACCCCGTTTCTTTTTTTGACGGCACGCAACGAAAAAAAAGACCGGCTTTTTGGCCTGCGCCTGGGCGCTGATGATTATATCAATAAACCCTTTGATATAGATGAACTGGTATTGCGCATTCGCAATATCATTCGCCGCAATACTCCGGCAACCATCACAAGTGGCAGCATCCGCGCAGGCGACCTTACCTTACAAAAAGACATGCTGAAGCTTATGGTTAAGGATGCCGACAAAGACATCTCCCTCACACCCCGCGAAGCGCAATTGCTGGAATATTTATTTCTGAACAAGAATAAGGTGGTAAAACGCGAAGATATCCTGGTAAAAATCTGGGGCGAAAACGATTATTTCGCCGGCCGCAGCCTCGATGTATTCATTTCACGCCTGCGCAAACAACTTGCCGCCTCACAGGAAGTGAAGATTGAAAATGTGTATGGCGTTGGATTTATTTTCAACGTAAAAGAAGAAGCCACATCGGTTTAACATATCAACAAATAGTCAAATTACCGAATTGGCTTTCTAGTCCATATTCTCCCGCAAAATCCTTTCCAGGTCATTGGCGGGAAACACACCCGACTGGCGCCAGCGCACTTTCCCTTTTTTGAAAACAATCAGTGTAGGTACACCCCTGATTTGAAATAGCTGGGCCACTTCGGGACTACGGTCCACATCTACTTTGATGATGGATGCCTCATCGCCCACGCGTTGCTTCACTTCCTCCAATATAGGTGCCTGCACTTTGCAGGGTCCACACCAGGTGGCAAAAAAATCGACCAGCACCGGCTTATCACCTCCAATCAATTCTGAAAAACTACTCATATCTTTTACTTTATTTCTTTGTACGGAATATTCGACATCCTATCATCTTCCCTTAGGCCGTTTTTACCCTTATCAGGTATGCCGCACGTACCGGCCACACAACATCCTTTATTCAGCAGGGCCAATCCCGTGAGTGCAATGCCCGCGATCACCCAAACAACCTGTGCCGAGATAGCCCCCTGAACAATAATCAACACTCCAAATAATAAGCGCAACCAGCGCAGCATATTCCAGCCAGTTACCAGGGATTCAAATCTTCTCATGCCCCAAATTTCCAAATTCCCCCTATATCCTTGTGTAACCTGGGTTACATTCCCGATCCGGTAGTCGGGCTGATTTTCCAAATCCCCCGCAACATACCCAGCCGGTAACCCGTGGCCAGATCATCCGGATACCGGGTTCGAATAATATCCATCGTGGGTGCATCAATATCTTCCAACGGGTTACCATGACACTTGAGACAGGTGGGCATACCCAATACGATAGGTTTATAAAAAACGGGGTGCTGCGCCGCATCCTTCCATTGAAGGCTGGCCTGTTTATTACCGGTCGCTAACATTGTCTTCAAGCTATCCCAGGCCTGTTTATCCAGTAGCTCTTCCAGTTTGTTTTGTGGATTCCGGTTGCGATCACTCAGCCTTTGCAGTTGGATACCATTGGCTCTTGCGATAGAGTCGGTTATCGGCAGCGCATGGGTGGAACAAAAATCGACGGCAAAAGCGGGACCTGATTGCTGAATGGCCGCGCTCACTTTCTTCAATAATTCCTGCTGGGCCAGTATCGAAATGCTGTCGGCTTTCACGTAGAAAGCCAATTGCTCTTCACCCACAATTTCCGCCTGGTTATTCTTATTATTGTTGCAGGCAACAATAATAATCAGCATGACCGCCCAATAGGTCACGATCAGTTTCCGGCTTATCATATTGACGCTATTTCCTTAAAGTTCCGGAAAAAGCCTCATTTGCCCGCATAGAGGCGGCCCCATAGGACAGAGGATTCTAAAGTTGTCGCAATTTCTGTCCGCATTTGTCGCAACAAACCCTGTCGGCAGGCAGGATTGGTCTGTAGTTTTGTCCAAAAGACAAAAAATGAGCGAATCCATCTATCCCTGCCTTTGGTTTAATGAGCAGGCCAAAGAAGCGGCCGAATATTATTGCGGCATATTTCCCCAGGCGCGCATCCTGGAAGAAAATGCCTTTGTGGTACAGTTTGAGCTGAACGGCGCCCGCTTTATGGCGCTCAATGGCCGGCGCAATTTTGCCTTCAATGAATCGGTTTCCTTCGTAGTTACCTGCGCCAACCAGGAAGAGATTGATCACTACTGGACCCAACTCACCGCCAATGGAGGCCAGGAAAGCATGTGCGGCTGGTTGAAAGACAAATTCGGTGTTTCCTGGCAGATAGTGCCCGCTGCATTGCCCCGGCTGATCAGCCATCCGCAAAACGGGCAAAAAGTAGTGGAAGCGTTCATGAAGATGAAAAAGTTCGATATCGCCGAACTGGAAAGAGCGGCTGCTGGTCTGTAAACAGCAGATATCCTTTTGAGGCAGGCGGCTGCCGCCTATCCCTTTCTCCGTATAAGTCGGTGAATAGTCAGTACCTTTTACCAGCTACAAAAAAGTACTGATCAAAGCATCGCTTATGTTTACCTATATCTGGCTATTGGCGGCCCTGGCCGCTCCGGCGGAAAAGCCGGCGAACGAATTTGCCTGGCTCACCGGTACCTGGGAAATGGCTGCCGGTAAATCGGTGATTATAGAAGAATGGAGTGTCGCCAACGACAGCACCCTTAACGGAAGAAGTTATTTGTTGAAAGAAGGGAAGGATACCATTCCGCAGGAAACCATAGAGCTGGCGCACCGCAATGGCCAGTGGTATTATATCCCTACGGTTCAGGGGCAGAATAATAACCAGCCCGTGCGTTTTGCCCTGATCTTCCAGCGGGGAACGGAGTTTATCAGCGAGAACCCGGCTCATGATTTCCCCCAGCGCATCAGCTATCGTCGGGTGAAGGATCAGCTTTTCGCCAGTATAGAAGGCCGGCGCAATGGCCAGTTTCGCAAGCAGAATTTTGATTTTAAGAGGCGGGAAAACTGATCCCTGTACTTTCGAGCCCGTCCCCAAAAAGCATTTGCCAAAATTTTACTTGGCCTATCTTTGCCCAATGCTAAAAATTGCGGTATTCGGCGTAGGCCACCTGGGCAAATTTCATCTCAACAACTGGAAAGAAATATCAGGTATTGATATTGTCGGGTTTTATGACCCTGACGATAGTATAGCCGCCGATGTGGCGGAAAAATACCAGATTACCCGCTTCGAAGATCCCGAGGCGCTACTGGCGCTGGCAGATGCCATCGATATAGTGGCCCCCACCCCCTTCCATTTTCAATGGTGCGAAAAAGCCATCAAGCTGGGTAAGCATGTATTTGTGGAAAAGCCCATGGCTAATACGATGGAGGAGGCGCGGCAATTGGTAAAACTGACCAAAGAGTCGGATATAAAGCTGCAGGTGGGTCATGTGGAGCGCTTCAATCCCGCCTTCCTGGCGGTGAAGGATCTGGATCTGGCACCCATGTTTATTGAGGTGCACCGCCTGGCCCAGTTCAACCCCCGCGGAACGGAGGTAAGCGTGATCCTCGACCTGATGATTCATGATATCGATATCATTCTGAATATCGTGAAAAGCGATGTACGTACTATTTCCGCCAGCGGCGTGGGTGTGATGACGGAAACGCCTGATATCGCCAACGTGCGCATCGAATTTCATAACGGCTGCGTGGCCAATTTGACCAGCAGCCGGATATCGATGAAAAAAATGCGCAAAATGCGCCTGTTTCAGAAAGATGCTTATATCGGGATCGACTTCCTGAATAAGAAGGCGGAGATCATCAAACTGAAAGAAGAGAAGGATGAGCAGGTTTTCAGTTTCGATATCGAAACCAATTCCGGTATCAAGACCATCGCGGTAGCCAATCCCCAGGTGCCGGAAGTAAACGCGATAAAGGAAGAGTTGGTCGCGTTTCGGGATGCCATTTTGCAGAATACCAAAACCGTAGTGTCGGAACATGATGGCCTGATGGCTATGGATGTGGCCCACCAGATATTGCAGAAGATCGGCAACAAGGTGATATCGCAGGGATGAGCCAAAAAGGGAAAATAGCAACAGGCTGGTACCTGGTTATCGATTATGGTACGGCTGCCCTGGCCTGGTGGTTGCTTTGCCAGCTCAGGGCCGCCTGGTTGCCTGGCGATTCTTCTCCGGCAGGCTGCGAACCATGGTTCAGTTTCCTGCTGGTTCCACTGCTATGGATATTAATTTATGCGCTGGCGGGTACTTATCAATCGCTCTACGCCAAATCGAGGCTGGCCGAATTCTTTCTCACATTTTTCTGTAGCCTTGCCGGTAGCCTGCTCGCTTTTTTCTTTCTGTTTCCAGCCGATGCATCCGCCGGGTTTGTAGACTATCTGAAAACCGCCGCCGCCCTGCTGGTTATCCATTTTCTGCTCACGTTTACAGGCCGATGGCTGCTGCTGAACCTGGTGAAATGGCAAATGCTTTCGGGGCGCATCAGCTTCCCCGCCCTGCTCCTTACCCATCGCGATAAGGTGGAAACCATTCGTAACAAGACGGCCCGGCAATTGCACGATGGAGGTTTTTTATACATCGGATATATTGCCGTCAACAACAATACCTCCGCCACCGCCATACATGCGTTGCCGGAATTGGGCAACTTATCCAGCCTGGAGCAGATTATTGAATCGCAGAAAATAGAACTGGTGGTGCTGGCGCTCGCACGTAAGGAATCTGATCTGGCGGAATCGCTGGTGAGTCGTTTGTCGGAATTGGATGTGCAGGTAAAATTATTGCCCGATACGCTCGACATACTTTCCGGATCGGTGAAAACGAGCAATGTGCTCGGCGCGCCGCTGATGGCAGTTCGTACGCAATTGATTCCCGCCTGGCAGGAGCCGATCAAGCGCCTGCTCGATGTATTGTTTTCCCTGCTGGGGCTGGTACTCCTGTCGCCGCTGCTGATCTATGTGATGATACGTGTAAGGCTTTCTTCTCCTGGTCCCATCTTTTATGTGCAGGAAAGAATCGGGTATAAAGGGAGGCCTTTCCGGATGATCAAGTTCCGCTCCATGATTCACCCGGCTGAGCCGAACGGACCGGCTCTTTCCTCCGATAATGATCCGCGCATTACCCCCTGGGGTCGGATTATGCGGAAGTGGCGGCTGGATGAGTTGCCCCAGCTCTGGAATATCCTGAAAGGCGATATGAGCCTGGTGGGCCCAAGGCCGGAACGACAATACTATATCGACCAGATTATCCCCCGTTTTCCACCCTATAAATACCTGCTGAAAGTAAAGCCCGGCCTTACCAGTTGGGGAATGGTTCAATATGGCTATGCCGAAGATGTGGATGCCATGATTGAACGCAGCCGCTTCGACCTGGTTTATATAGAAAACATCTCACTCGCGCTCGACTTCAAGATTATGTTGCATACCCTCCGCATCATCTGGAAGGGCAAGGGGAAATAAGGCTTGCCGATGCGGAATTTGGGCTCTATTTTTGAAATATGTTCCTATCGAAAAAAAGCCTGATGGCGCTGATGGCCAGCTTCTGTTTTTGTCTCGCCCAGGCAAGGCAATCGTACTGGCAGCAGGAATTGCGCTATTCCATTGACGTAACGCTCAACGACCAGTTGCACAGCCTCGATGGGTTCATGAATCTGGAATACCGCAACCAATCACCCGACACCCTTCACTATATCTGGTTTCATGTATGGCCCAATGCCTACAAAAATGACCGCACGGCATTTAGTGACCAGTTGCTGGAAAACGGCCGAACGGATTTTTATTTCTCCGATGAGGAAGAAAGGGGCTATATGAATCGTTTACTCTTTCGCGTGGATGGGGTTACCGCCACCATGGAAGATCATCCATCGCATATCGACATCATCAAGTTAGTGCTGCCCCGGCCGCTGTTGCCGGGTGCAACAACCAATATCAGCACTTCCTTTCACGTGCAACTTCCTGAAATATTTTCCCGTTCCGGGCATAAAGGTCAGCATTACCAGGTGGCACAATGGTATCCGCGACCGGCCGTTTACGATCGCAATGGCTGGCACGAAATGCCCTATCTCGATCAGGGTGAATTTTATGGAGAGTTTGGTCAGTTTGAAGTACGCATCACCGTTCCTTCCAACTATGTAGTGGCGGCCAGTGGCGTGTTGCAGAATGCGGAGGAGAAGGAGTGGCTGAATGGGCGCGCTAATTTCAGGTGGGAACCCGAAACGACAAAAGTGAAAACCAGAGGAGGCGCTATCAGGCGCATTAAGCAGGAATTCCCCGTTTCCTCCGGCGAATACAAGACCCTCCGCTATACCCTCGATCGTGCACATGATTTTGCCTGGTTTGCCGACAAGCGCTTTATAGTGCGGCAGGAGAAGGCCGAATTGCCATCCGGTAAGAAAGTAGATTTGTTTGCCTACTACCTGCCTGAGCAGGATGATTACTGGCATAAAGTAACGGAGTATGCCCGCAAAAGCATAGAGGCAAGATCGGAATGGATAGGCGATTATCCCTATCCCGTGTTCAGTGTCGTCCAATCCGATAAGGGAGGAATCGGCGGCATGGAATACCCCAGCCTCACGCTGATTTCGCCCATCGAAAATGATGCATTACTTCACTATATGGTGGCGCATGAAGCGGGGCACAACTGGTTTCAGGCAGCACTGGGAACAAATGAAAGAAATCATCCCTGGCTCGATGAAGGGTTGAACACGTATTATGACCATCGCTATAGCCAGAAGGTTTGGGGCGAATCAGGGGAACTTCAATTTATGAAAGTACCCGTGCGTATCGAAGCCGTAACGAATCTGTTGACGGAAACGGCTATTTCCACCCATACGGATCAACCTATACAAACGGATGCGGCCAGGTTCAGCGCCAGCAATTATAACCTGGTGGCTTATGGTAAGGCGGCACAATGGCTGCAACAACTGGAAGAACAACTGGGCCGGGATACGCTCGACCAGGCCATCCGCGCATACTATCAGCAGTGGCAGTTCAGGCATCCAGCTCCCGCCGATTTTTTCCAGGTGCTGGAAGCCGTTAGTGGCCGCGACCTGCTGGCCCATCGCATGCAGCTCTATGAAACAGGTTCACTTCCGGGCAAAAAGCGAAAAGGGTTCCGGGTCGCCCTGCCCCTGAGCCGCTCCAATATCCGACAAACACTCGAAGGGACACATAGCCATACCATGCTGTTATCGCCTGTTGCCGGGTACAACATGTATGATAAAATGATGGCCGGCGTCATCATCAGCAATATCACCCTTCCTGTTCCCCGATTTCAATACCTGCTGGCGCCGCTTTATGGCACAGGCTCCCGCCGCTTTGGTGGATTGGGATTGGTCAACTACAGCCATTACCCGCGGAGCAATCGGATCTACCGCATCGATATGGGTATTTCGGCCAGCAGCTTCACCATCAACGAATTCACCACACCCGATGGGGAGCAGTTGTTTTTTGGTATGAATAAATGGGTACCGGGAATCCGGGTTCAATTGCGCGAACCCAGTGCCCGCAGCACCCGGGAGCGGTATATTCAATTCAAAACCTTCCTGTTTCGTGAAGAAGGATTGCGATTCTCGCGCGATTCCATTTTCACGGGTACGGATACGCTGATACAGGACAATTACCGCAAGCAGGCCGGGAACCGAAGTCTCGCCCAACTCAAACTGGTTTGGCAGGATTTCCGTGCGCTTTATCCCTATCGCGCGGAACTGAAAATGGAACAGGGCAAAGATTTTCTGCGCGCGGCTTTTACCGGAAATTATTTCTTCAATTATGCGAATGGCGGTGGGCTGAATGCCCGCTTCTTCGCCGGCAAATTCTTTTATACGGGCGCGAAAACGATCAGCAAACAATTTGAAACCGACCGTTATCACTTAAACATGACGGGTGCGAACGGATACGAGGACTATACCTATAGCGATTATTTCCTGGGGCGCAATGAATTTGAAGGGCTGGCCAGCCAGCAGATAATGGAACGCGATGGAGGATTCAAAACAAGAACCGACCTGCTCGCCTCCAAGGTTGGCCGCACCGACAACTGGCTGATTGCGGTGAACCTGAGCAGCAGCATCCCCGACAAATGGAATCCGCTGAGCCTGCTCCCCATAAAGATTCCCCTAAAGGTTTTTGCGGATATCGGCACTTATGCCGAAGCCTGGGACCGAAGCGCCAACCTGGATCGTTTCCTGTTTGATGCCGGCCTGCAGGTTTCGCTTTTGAAGGAAACCGTTCATATTTATCTGCCGCTGATTTATAGCAGTCCTTTCCGCGACTATATTGAATCGACCATACCCAAAAAAGAACGCCTGCTAAAAAAGATATCGTTTTCCATCGACCTGTCTAATTTCAGCTTTCGGAAAATTAACCGAAACCTGGCCTTCTGATGGCGAAGGAGCAACACATAGGGCACCTGCGCAACCAGGAAATAAATCGCGCTTACTGGGATGCATGTCTCGATCGCCATTTCCCCGACCTGCTTTATATGCGAAGCTGGTATCTTGATTGCATGGCACCGGGCTGGGAAGCATTGGTGGTTCCCGGTGAAAATTCGTATCTGTCGGTGATGGCCCTGCCCCTGCGCAGCAAATGGGGCATGCGCTATTTGTATCAACCCTTTCTGGTGGCACAAACCGGAATTGTCGGATACGACAATTCCGCGGAAAGCATGGCAGGTTTTCTGGAAGCCCTACCGGCCAATATACGCTACGGGCATTATGACCTGAATGAGCAGAACACGGCGATACCGGATAACTGGCCCATGCAGCTTAGGTGTAATCGGGTATTATCGCTGTCTGCAGTTTACTCCGATATCCGAAGTGGCTATCATGAAAATACGGAGCGAAATATCCGGAAGGCCGAAAAGCAGGGCATCAGGGTTGTGGCAACAACGGAACCCGGTGCTATCCGAAAAGCCCGGGATTTCTTTCTGCAGCAGCAGCGTAACAGACCCGATAAAGGGAATAGATGGCGTTTGCAACAACTTGTTGAACAGGCTTCAGATCGAAAACAATGCAGTTTGTATATAAGCGAGGATGCAAAGGGCAGATGGCTTTCCTCCTGCCTGTTTATCTGGCAGAAAGGCAGGGCCTATTATCTGCTTCCCGCCAACGATCCCGAGAGCCGGGGCACCGGCGCCTCTCCTGCGCTGGTAGATGCCTTTATACGCGATCATGCCGGGCAACCATTGTTGCTTGATTTTGAGGGATCCGATATTGAATCGGTCGACCGTTTCTATGAAGGCTTTGGTGCGGAGTTGCGCCCCTATCCATCGCTGCACATCAACCGCCTTCCCTTTTATTTGCGTTGGCTAAAATCCTGATCAGTCCGCGGCAGATTCTCTTTCTCCCATCAGTTTATCGGCCAGTATCATATCCACCGGCAGGGTGAGCTTTATGTTGGCTTCCTCGCCTTCTATCAGGGTGATCTTGATGCCGAAAGCTTCCACTACGGTAGCTTCGTCGGTGAACTTATCCTTATAGTCTATTTGAAAGGCGGGCAGCAGGATCTTGCTGTGAAAGGTTTGGGGGGTTTGTATCAGTCGTACCAGGTTTCTATCCACCGCTTCGTTGCCATCGGAACTGATTATGCGCACGCTGTCCTTGCTCGCAATAGCCGGCACGGCGGTTCCTGTTTCCAGAGCCGTTTGGTAGCAACGATGTATCAGGTCCTGGCTCAACATGCAACGCACCCCATCGTGTACAAAGATGATGGCCTCTTCCTGTACCAGTTGTAATCCATTCTGTACCGATTGAAATCGGGTATCGCCACCTTCGGTAATCTGGATTCGGTCGGGATCAAACCAGGCATCGATGATCTCCCTGCCCATTTCGATATATTCGCCCGGCAATACAAGAATTACCTGCAAATCGGCATAGGCATCGAGAAAAGCTTTCAGGGTATAGTAAAGCACGGGTTTTTCGCGAAGCAGGATGAATTGCTTGGGCAGTTGGCTACCCATCCGGCTCCCGGAGCCCCCGGCCACGATGATGGCGATTTTTTTCATGGTACAAAAATATTAAGTTGTAAGTAGTAAGTTGTAAGTTTTAGGTTTTTTGACATAATTTGTATTGCTCATTTGAGAAAAAATGCCCATGCGGGAACAAATAAGGAACTCATTACCCATAGGTTCAAAACATGAGTAAAGAATCTGTTCCAGGCACAAATAGTTTTGCCTTCGAATGCTCTAATTTGACAACTTATAACTTTAAACTTAAAACCTATAACTAAGATCAACCGCCTCCCCCGCCCTCGCCCACTCCGGCGTTCTGACATTTTTCCCATTCTGGCCAACCTGCTCCCCATCCTTGGCGTGGCATTTTGGGGTTGGAGTCCTATAGAGGCTTTTACCGTTTATGCCATGGAGACCCTGATCATTGGTTTGTTTACCCTGCTAAAGATGGCGATAGTTATATTTCACCGTCCCCGCGATACCTGGCACAATGGAGCACAAACCCAGAAAGTAAGCGGGATAGTTTTCATGGTATTCTTCACCCTGCATTTTGGCATTTTCGCGGCGGTGCAAACCAGCATATTTTCCAGTGTGGCGGGCATCGCGCCAGCGGGAGCCGGCCCTCTGCATTTTTTCCTGCACTGGTATAATTATATCACGGTCCCCATTGGCTATATGCTGGCCGCTTTTGTAATCAGTCATTTCGCCAATCACTTTATGCCCTTTATGCTGAATGGCGATTATCGAACTATCCCGATGATGAAACTGATGTTTCAACCCTATGGGCGCATCATCATTCAGCAATTCACCGTTATCCTGGGCAGCATGCTACTCATGTTTAAACTCGGTTTGGGTTTCATGATCGTATTCGTGGCCATCAAGCTTTACTTCGACCTGTTTATCAATTTCGATCAGTTGATTGATAAATCCTTTGAGGAATTAGAAAAGAGAAGAACCGCTTGATGCGGTTCTTCTTCGTATCAACTATATTTTTTCCGATGCCTATTTCTTCTTGCCAACGGCTACATAATAAAGAGGTATACCGAATAATACAATCGCCAGCCCCCACAGGGAATAAAGGGGCTCGAATATGGCCAGGAATATACAGAATACCGCTCCCATCAGGATATACAGTGCAGGCAATACGGGATAGGCAAATGCTTTGTATGGGCGTGGTATTTCGGGTCTTTTTTTGCGCAGGATAAATATGCCAGCGATGGTTAAACCGTAAAATATTACTACCACAAAGGAAATCATGGTGAGCAGGTCATTGTAGCTGCCGCTCAGGCAAAGCAGAGACGCCGCGACCGCCTGTGCCCATAGCGCCCATTGCGGCACTGCATTCTTGTTGAGCGTACCCGCTTTCCGGAAAAACAGGCCATCCTTTGCCATGGTATAATAAACCCGGGCGCCTGCGAGGATCAATCCATTGTTGCAGCCAAAGGTGGAGATCATAATCATGACAGCGATCACGATGGAACCATTGGGGCCGAAGATATTGTCGCTTGCGGCAACAGCTACCCGGTCGCCTTTCGGGAATGCGATTTCCTGCAGGGGCAATACGTGCAGGTACATGAGGTTGGCCGCGATATAGATGATGGATACGATCAGCGTACCGAGAAAAAGACTGAGACCAATATTGCGCTGGGGATTTTTGATTTCGCCGGCAATAAAGGTTACATTGTTCCAGGCATCGCTGCTGAAAATGGAGCCCACCATGGATGCCGCAATGGCACCCATCAACACGCTGCCGCCGATGGGCAACCAACTATCCTGCGATACGGGAGCTTCCAGGTCCTTAGGTACCTGCATCGCCTGCCAACCGTTCTCCCAGTTTTGCGACCAGAACCCGTCTTTTACCAATACAAAACCCAGGACTATGAGTCCAAAAAGCGAAAGCAGCTTCACACTGGTAAATGTGGTTTGAATTATTTTCCCCTCCTTCACCCCCCGGGTATTGGTATAGGTGAGAATGACGATGGTTCCTATAGCCAGTAATTGCGCGGCGGATATTTGCAATCCGCCCAAACTGACCAAGATATTTTGCTCCCCCACTTCCGGCACCAGGTAAGCGGTAAATCGGGCAAAAGCCACGCCCACCGCAGCGATCGTAGCCGTTTGAATCACCGCGAAGAAACTCCAGCCATACAAAAATCCCATTAAGGGATTATAAGCTTCTTTCAGGTACACATACTGACCACCCGCTTTCGGAAACATACCACTCAGCTCGCCATAGCTTACCGCCGCTGTAATGGTCATAAACGCCGTAATAGCCCATACGGCCACCAGCCATCCGGAACTACCCACACGTTGCACAATGTCGGAGCTAACAATAAAAATACCGGAACCAATCATGGAACCGGCAACGATCATGGTGGCATCCACCAAACCAAGGGAACGCTTGAATGATGTTTCTTCCTGCATGGATGGGAAATGTTGAAGGGTTTAAAGTTGAAGGTTTAAAGTTTAAGGTTGAAGGTTAAAAGTTGAAAGTTTATGAGAATACAAAATACCGAATGATACAGTACAATTAAACCTTAAACTCTAAACCTTAAACTCACAACTCACGCCTCACGATTCACGTAAAATAAACTTACAACTTTCACTTCATACCATCAAACTCAATTCTTGGTCTTATTCGCCTTATAGGTTTCATTCAATCCCTTAACGAGGTCGGCGGTGATATTGTAGAGGGTATCGCGGTAGTAAAACAGACCGGGTTCGTAGGAGATTACATAACTAAAACCCTTATCCTTGTTATATTTGGCAATATAGTCTTCAATTTCTTTCCGGACCGCCAGGTTGCGGCGGAAAATGAAATCCTGGTAGTCGGTGTCGAGGAGTTGCTTTTCACCAGCCAGGGTTTTTTCCAGTCTTTGCAGGTCGATCATGGCATTGTTGTAATCCTGTTCCGTCATAGTAGCGCTCTGCTGCTGGTAGCTTTGCTTTTTGCGGTTCAGTCGCGCTTCCAGTTTGGCCAGCTCACTATTGTAATATTCGTCCTTGTCCGCAATTTCCTTCTTCACGTCTTTCACCTTATCGAAATTGTTTTCGATCGAATCCATTTCGAAATAAGCGATACGGAAACCCATTCCTTCGGCGCTGCTGCCATTTTGCGCAGTATCCTGTTTTTTACCCGATCCGCCAAACTGCTGGAATAATAAGTAACCGGTCAGAAGGGTTAGCAGCACGTTCCATATCAGCAATGCATTTTTCATTCTTTTTCTCTTTTTTTTACAAGTTAATGGTTGAGCAGGGGCATCATCCATAATCTGTGAATCTTTAAGAATCCCTTAACAGATGAGCCACAATATAAAAAGGAGTGGGTAAACCCACTCCTTAATAGATTATTTAGGATTCCAATTATTCTTCTTCATCGAAAGCCATGGCTTCGCGGGTAGTTTGCAGCAGTTCGTACTCTTCCTTGCTACCTACGATCATATTTTCGAATTCGCGCAAGCCGGTACCTGCAGGGATCGGGTGACCCGTGATCACGTTTTCTTTCAGACCCAGCATTTCGTCGGCTTTGCCATGGATGGCCGCGCTCGACAGTACCTTGGTGGTTTCCTGGAAGGAAGCCGCCGAAATCCAGCTTTGTACACCCAGCGAAGCTTTGGTGATACCCAGCAAGGTGGGCGCCGATGTGGCGGGCTTGGCGTCGCGGAATTCCACCAGCGTTTTGTCGTTGCGGCGCAGGATGGAATTCTCCTCGCGAAGATCACGAAGGCTTACAATCTGGCCCGGACGCATACGGGTAGAGTCGCCCGCTTCGGTCACCACTTTCTTGTCGAAGATATAGTCGTTCTCCTCAAGGAATTCAAATTTATCAACCGAGTCATCTTCGAGGAATTTGGTATCGCCCGGATCCACGATATTCACTTTGCGCATCATCTGGCGTACGATCACTTCAATATGCTTGTCGTTGATCTTTACACCCTGTAAGCGATATACTTCCTGGATCTCGTTCACCACGTATTGCTGCACAGCAAAGGGTCCCTGGATAGCGAGGATGTCTTGCGGAGATATCTGGCCATCGGAAAGCGGCGAACCGGCTTTCACAAAGTCGCCATCCTGTGCCAGGATCTGGCGGGTCAGCGGTACCAGGTATTTCTTCGTAACGCCATCTTTGGCTTCAATCACAATCTCGCGGTTACCACGCTTGATCGATCCCATGGTTACCACGCCATCGATTTCGGAAACCACGGCGGGGTTGCTTGGGTTACGTGCTTCGAAGAGCTCCGTAACACGGGGCAGACCACCGGTGATATCGCGCAGCTTACCCAATACACGGGGGATCTTCACCAGCACCTGGCCGGCTTTCACATCATCACCCTCATCGAGCATGATATGGCTACCGGTAGGCAGGTTATACGATTTCGCTTCCTTACCATCTACCACGATAGAAGGAATACGGGTTTTATCGCGGGTTTCAATTACCACTTTCTCACGGTGACCCGTTTGCTCATCCGATTCTTCGCGGTAAGTAACCCCTTCAATTACGTTTTCAAATTTCAACACACCATCAATTTCCGCAACGATAACGTTGTTGAACGGATCCCAGGTACAGATGGTATCGCCTTTGCTGATATGCTGGCCATCTTTTACCATCAGGGTAGAACCGTAAGGAATATTGTTGGTGATCATCAGGCGATCGTTCTTGGTATCCACGATACGCACTTCACCCGTACGGCCGATTACCACCTGAATCTTTTCTCCTTCGCCATTTACGGTTGTAACGGTACGCAGACCATCGAACTGGATGGTACCATCAAATTTGGCGAGCAATGTGGAGTCAACAGCAGCGGAGCCGGCCACACCACCCACGTGGAAGGTACGGAGGGTAAGCTGTGTACCCGGTTCACCGATTGACTGGGCAGCGATAATGCCGACAGCATCACCCTTCTGAGCCAGAATGCCCGAAGCCAGGTTTTTGCCATAACACTTCACGCAGCAGCCGCGACGGCTTTCGCAGGTAAGTACCGAACGGATCTCCACGGTTTCGATGCCGGCATCTTCAATTTTGCGGGCAACAGCGGCCGTGATTTCTTCACCGGCAGCAGCTATCAGTTCATCATTGATCGGGTGATACACATCGTGCAGGGAGGTACGACCTTCAATACGGTCGGCCAACGGCTCAATGATATCTTCATTATCTTTCAAAGCGGAAGTAGCGATACCACGCAGGGTGCCACAATCCTCTTCGGTAATCACCACATCCTGGGCTACGTCTACAAGACGACGGGTCAGGTAACCGGCATCCGCCGTTTTAAGGGCGGTATCGGCCAGACCCTTACGGGCACCGTGGGTAGAGATAAAGTAATCCAATACGTTCAAACCACCTTTGAAGTTGGAGAGGATCGGGTTTTCGATGATCTCCGAACCAGTGGAACCCGATTTACGCGGCTTGGCCATCAGCCCCCTGATACCAGCCAACTGCTTGATCTGTTGTTTGGAACCCCGTGCACCGGAATCGAGCATCATGTAAACCGAGTTGAAGCCCTGGTTATCGGCGCTCAGTTCACGGATCAGGGTTTCTGTAAGACGGGTATCTACCCGGCTCCAGATATCCACGATCTGGTTATAGCGTTCGTTGTTGGTGATCAGACCCATGTTGTAGTTGTCCCACACTTCATCCACCTCTACCTTGGCATTCTCGAGCAACTGCGCCTTGATCTCGGGGATCTTCAGGTCATTGATGCTAAACGACAAACCACCCTGGTAAGCGGTGCGGAATCCAAGCTGCTTGATATCGTCGAGGAACTTGGCGGTCTTGGGCACATTGGTGATTTCAACAATGTCGCCAATGATATCACGCAGGTTCTTCTTGGTGAGCAGCGCGTTTACGAATCCCACTTCGGCGGGTACAAACTGGTTGAAGATGACACGGCCTACCGTGGTTTCAATCAGCTTATGCTCCAGCAAACCATCCGCGTTGCGGATATTCGCCTTCACTTTGATATAGGCGTGCAGGTCAACCTTGCGCTCATTGTAAGCAATGATCACTTCCTCGGTAGAATAGAAGGCTTTGCCCTCTCCTCTTACTTTTTCGGCTTCTGTTGACTTGCGTCCTTTTGAAATATAATACAGACCCAGTACCATGTCCTGCGAAGGCAGGGTGATGGGTTGTCCGTTTTGGGGGTTCAGGATGTTGTGTGAGGCAAGCATCAGCAATTGCGCTTCCAGAACGGCCGCGTTGCTCAGGGGCACGTGTACCGCCATCTGGTCACCATCGAAGTCGGCGTTGAAGGCCGTGGTTACGAGAGGGTGCAATTGAATCGCCTTACCTTCTATCAGCTTGGGCTGGAAAGCCTGGATCGACAGACGGTGGAGCGTTGGGGCACGGTTGAGCATCACCGGATGTCCTTTCAGGATATTTTCGAGGATATCCCAAACCACGGCTTCTTTCTTGTCAACCAGTTTACGGGCCGACTTCACCGTTTTCACGATACCGCGCTCGATGAGTTTACGGATGATGAAGGGTTTGAAGAGCTCAGCCGCCATATCTTTCGGCAAACCGCACTCGTGCAGTTTCAGTTCGGGGCCTACCACAATTACCGAACGGCCGGAATAGTCAACACGTTTACCCAGCAGGTTTTGACGGAAACGTCCCTGCTTACCTTTCAGCACATCGGACAGTGATTTCAGTGCCCGTCCGCCTTCAGCCTTCACGGCATTCGACTTACGGCTGTTATCGAACAGGGAGTCGATGGCTTCCTGCAGCATACGCTTTTCGTTACGCAGGATCACCTCAGGTGCTTTAATCTCCAGCAAGCGCTTCAAACGGTTGTTGCGTATGATAACACGACGATAGAGATCATTAAGATCGGAAGAGGCGAAGCGGCCACCATCGAGGGGAACAAGCGGACGCAGTTCCGGTGGTATTACCGGAATATATTGCATCACCATCCACTCGGGGCGGTTGGTGATACGGGTATTGGCTTCACGGAACGCTTCTACCACGCTCAAACGCTTCAGGGCATCTGCCTTACGCTGTTGAGAGGTTTCGGTAGCGGCGGCATTACGCAGGTCGAAGGAAAGCTGATCGAGATCGATACGCTGCAGCATGTCGTGCACCGCTTCGGCACCCATCTTCGCGATGAACTTGTTGGGATCATCGTCGGGCAGGTACTGATTATCCTTGGGCAAAGCGTCGAGGATATCGAGGTATTCTTCTTCTGTCAGCAAATCGCCGGGATTCTGGCCTTTGTCGGCGCGAATACCGGATTGTATCACCACAAATCTTTCGTAATAGATAATGCTCTCCAGCTTCTTGGAACTAACGCCCAGGAGGTAGCCAATTTTGTTGGGCAGGGATTTGAAATACCAGATATGTACTACCGGTACTACCAGCTTGATATGGCCCATGCGCTCGCGACGCACTTTCTTTTCGGTTACTTCCACTCCACATCTGTCGCACACGATACCCTTATAGCGAATACGTTTGTACTTGCCGCAGGCGCACTCGTAGTCCTTTACGGGACCGAAGATGCGCTCACAAAACAAACCATCGCGCTCTGGCTTGTAGGTTCTGTAGTTAATCGTTTCGGGCTTCAACACCTCACCATAGCTGCGCTCCAGAATAGTATCGGGAGACGCGAGACCGATGGTGATCTTTGAAAAAGCCGCTCTGGGACGATTGTCTTTTTTGATAGCCATATTGTGTAGAGAATTACTTTTAAATTAATGTCTGTTCAAATCCCTGGTTAGTAGTGAGTAGATAATTGTAAGTAGGCAGTTGAAATTGGGAGATATGGAAAATAAAAAACCACATCATTGTTCCACTCCCTACTTCCTACTCCCTACTTCCTACTTCCTACTCAAACTTCAGATCCAGTCCCAGTCCCCTCAATTCATGTACCAGTACATTGAACGATTCGGGGATGCCGGCACGTGGAACGTTGTCGCCTTTAACAATGGCCTCGTAGGTCTTGGCCCTGCCGATGATATCATCCGACTTGATGGTGAGCAGTTCCTGCAGGATGTTGGAGGCGCCATAGGCTTCCAGTGCCCACACTTCCATTTCACCAAAGCGCTGACCACCAAACTGTGCCTTACCACCCAGCGGTTGTTGGGTAATGAGACTATAGGGCCCGATAGAACGCGCGTGCATTTTATCGTCGACCATGTGGTGCAGTTTGATGATATAGATGATACCCACGGTGGCTTTCTGGTGGAAACGTTCACCGGTTTCGCCATCATAGAGATAGGTGTGACCAAACTTGGGCAAACCTGCCTGGCTGCAATACTCTTCGATCTCCTCGGTGGAAGCACCGTCGAATATAGGCGTCGCAAAACGCAGTCCGAGTTTCTGACCAGCCCAGCCCAGTACGGTTTCGTAAATCTGGCCCAGGTTCATACGGCTCGGTACACCCAGCGGGTTCAATACCACATCTACCGGTGTGCCATCTTCGAGGAAGGGCATATCTTCTGCCCTTACGATTTTGGCCACAATACCTTTGTTTCCGTGACGACCGGCCATCTTATCACCCACTTTCAGCTTACGCTTCACAGCCAGGTACACTTTCGCCAGTTTCAATACGCCTGCGGGCAGTTCGTCACCAATGGAGATGTTGAACTTTTCGCGCTTGTATCGTCCCAGCTCTTCGTTGTACTTGATATTAAAGTTGTGCAGCAGAATATTTACCTGGTCGTCCACTTTGGCATCGCCTGTCCAACCCAGCGGGTTGATATTCTGATAATCCAATCCCGAAAGGTTCTTGGCGGTAAACTTGGCGCCCTTGCCGATCTGAACTTCACCGAAGTTGTTGCTAACACCGGATGATACATGATCTTTGAGCAGGGTGGTCAGTTTTTCGAGCAGTACTTCTTTCAGATCTGCTTCATTTTTCTCGTGGATCTTTTCCAGCTTTTCAATCGCCGCCTTCTCGCGCACTTTGGCATTCTTGTCTTTCTTGGCGCGTTGGAAAAGTTTTTTGCCGATTACGATACCTTCCACACCATTGGGCGCTTTCAGCGAAGCGTCTTTGGCATCACCGGCTTTATCGCCGAAGATGGCACGCAGCAGCTTCTCTTCCGGAGTGGGGTCCGATTCACCCTTAGGGGTAATCTTTCCAATCAGGATATCGCCTTCCTTGATGGTGGCGCCGATACGGATGATTCCGTTCTCGTCGAGGTCCTTGGTTGCTTCTTCACTTACGTTCGGAATATCCGGCGTCAGTTCTTCCTCGCCCAGCTTGGTATCGCGCACTTCCAGTTCATATTCGGAAATATGAACCGAAGTAAACATATCTTCTTTCACCACGCGCTCGCTGATTACGATGGCATCCTCAAAGTTGTAACCTTTCCAGGGCATGAATGCCACTTTCAGGTTTTTACCCAGCGCCAGCTCGCCATCGAGGGTTGCATAACCTTCCGTCAGGAAGTCGCCCTTCTTCACCTTTTGCCCTTTGCGAACAGCGGGCTTCAGGTTGATACAGGTTTCCTGGTTGGTTTTGATGAATTTGGTGAGTTTATATACACGCAGGTCTTCCTCAAAGCTTACCAGCTTCTCGGCTTCATCGCGGTCGTAGCGAACGTGAATTTCGTTGGCGTCCACAAATTCTACCACCCCATTGCCTTCGGAGTGAATCTGGATACGTGCATCGCGGGCAGCTTTGCCTTCCAAACCTGTACCAACGATGGGTACATCCGGACGGAGCAGGGGCACAGCCTGACGTTGCATGTTCGATCCCATCAGGGCACGGTTGGCATCATCATGCTCCAGGAAGGGAATCAGCGAGGCGCTCAGTCCCACAATCTGGTTGGGCGCCACATCCATGAACTCCACTTCTGTTCTGTCGAGAATGGGGAAGTCACCCGTTTCGCGGCTTACAATCTTTTCATCAACAAAATGGCCTTTATCATCCACAGGAGTGTTGGCCTGGGCAATCTTGGCATTATCTTCCTCTTCAGCGCTCAGGTATTCGAGTTCTTTCATATTCACCTTGCCTTCAGCCACTTTGCGATAAGGTGTTTCAATAAAGCCCATATCGTTGATCTTCGCGTGCACACAAAGTGTGGAGATCAGTCCGATGTTGGGTCCTTCAGGTGTTTCAATGGTACACAAACGGCCATAGTGTGAGTAGTGTACGTCGCGCACTTCGAAGCCGGCGCGCTCACGGCTCAAACCACCTGGTCCGAGTGCGGAGATACGACGCTTGTGCGTGATTTCCGAAAGGGGGTTGGTTTGATCGAGGAACTGCGACAATTGCGAAGTACCAAAGAATGAATTGATCACGGAAGAGAGTGTACGCGCGTTGATCAGATCAACGGGGGTAAACACTTCGTTGTCGCGTACATTCATCCGCTCGCGGATGGTACGGGCCATACGTGCCAGGCCCACGCCGAATTGCGCGTAGAGCTGTTCGCCCACGGTACGTACACGACGGTTGCTCAGGTGATCGATATCATCAATCTCCGCCTTACCGTTGGTGAGGCGAACCAGATATTTAATGATCAGGATGATGTCTTCGCGGGTCAGTGTTTTCTGATCCAGCGGAGCATCCAGGTTCAGTTTGCGGTTGATTTTGTAGCGACCCACTTCACCGAGATCATAACGTTTGTCGGAGAAGAAGAGCTTGTCGATGATACCGCGGGCGGTTTCATTATCCGGCGCATCGGCACCACGCAACTGGCGGTAGATAAACTGCACCGCTTCCAGCTCGCTGTTGGAGGTATCCTTGTTCAGGGTATTGTAGATGATCGCATAGTCGCCACCAACATCATCGCGCTGAATAAATACGCTCTTCACGTCCATATCCACGATGGTCTCTATCGCTTCTTCATCAAGCACCGTATCGCGCTCCATCACGATCTCATTTCTTTCGATCGATACTACTTCACCGGTATCTTCATCCACAAAATCTTCAACCCAAGTACGCAGTACACGGGCAGCAAGGCGCTTGCCCACATGCTTCTGCAACAATTTCTTGTCCACATTCACTTCATCGGCCATGCCGAAGAGCTCCAGGATATCTTTGTCGGTTTCATAACCAATCGAACGCAGGAGGGTAGTTACCGGGAACTTCTTCTTACGGTCGATGTAGGCATACATCACGTTGTTGATATCGGTAGCAAATTCCATCCATGCTCCTTTGAAAGGAATAACACGGGCAGAATAGATCTTGGTACCGTTGGGGTGAACCGACTGACCAAAGAATACACCGGGTGAACGATGCAGTTGCGATACCACTACGCGCTCGGCACCGTTGATCACAAATGTACCGCGGGGAGTCATGTAGGGAATATTGCCCAGGAATACATCCTGCACAATGGTTTGAAAGTCCACGTGCTCCTCATCATTACAACTGAGGCGCAGCTTGGCTTTCAGGGGAACAGCGTATGTAAGTCCGCGCTCCATACACTCGTCGATGGTGTAGCGGGGCGGGTCGATAAAATAATCCAGGAACTCGAGCACAAAGATGTTTCTTGTGTCGGTGATCGGGAAGTTGTCTTTGAATACCCGGAAAAGGCCTTCGATATTACGTTTGTCCGGGGTGGTTTCTAACTGGAAAAACTCTTTGAAAGACTGGATTTGTACTTCAAGAAGGTCGGGAGTTTCAGCGAGGTGCTTGATCTTTCCGAAGTCCACTCTTGAGTTCAGTTTAGTAGAAGACATATGCGTAAAAACCGGTTTAAGATAGTAATGACATACAAACCACTCTCAGGCATTTATTCAATAAAGAATAAAAGCTGATGAAAATCAACTATTTAAGAATGATTTGGGGTGTCAAAATATATTTGGCCAAAATAAAGGACAGCAAAGGTAAGGAATAAGATCGAAAGAGCAAGAAAATCTTGCTGACAAAAACCTCGCCAAATTCCGGGGATTATCCCCGGGTTTTGGGGGGCGGGGCGGGTAGTTTTGCCTGAAATCCAGTGTCATGAAGGGTTGGCCCCTGTTGAAAGATTTTTTGACCTTAAGCCGGAAAGACCGGGTGGGCATGACGGTGATGTTGTTGCTCTCCCTGCTGTTCTTCCTATTGCCCGACTGGCCGGGGCGGCAGGAGATGATTACGATGACGGATGAAGACAGTGCCTGGGTAATGCAATGGCGGGCGGCGCTGATGGCAGATACTGTGGAAACCGGTGCCCGGCGGGAAGCCCGGGCCCTTGTTTCGGTTCCAGGCGAAAACCGATCAAAAGCAAAAGGAGAATTATTTCCATTTGATCCCAATATGTTGGATTCCGCCGGTTGGCGCAGGCTGGGACTCCGGGAAAAAACGGTGCGCACCATTTTGAACTACCGAACCAGGGGAGGGTTATTCCGAAGCCCGGAAGATCTTTCCCGCATTTACGGGCTTTTTCCGGATGAATACGAGCGGATGCGACCTTATATCCGTATCAATAGCCCGGAAAAGAAAAACCCAGCTTACGCAAAAGATAAAAGCATACATCACACCAGCCCGCAAAGAGTGTTCCCTTTGGTTGTCGTCAACATCAACAGCGCCGATTCAGCCGATTGGGAAGCCTTGCCAGGTATTGGCCCCCGGCTTGCGCAGCGGATAATCCGGTACCGGGAAGCCCTGGGCGGGTTCTCCCATACAGACCAGGTAGCGGAAACCTATGGATTGCAGGACAGTGTTTTTCGAAAAATAAAAGACCGGTTGGTATGGGAAAGCGCTGACCTGCGCCGGATCCCCATCAACAGGGCTTCGTTCGAGCAACTATCTGCCCACCCCTATATTTCGCCATCGCTGGCGCGGAGGCTGCTGGCTTACCGTGAAGTACATGGCGCTTTTCAGACCCTCGAGGATCTGCGTAAGATCGCAGGCCTGGACGATTACCTATTATCCAGGCTGGAACCTTACTTGAACTTTGCGTTGAAATGACAAATAAAAAAGCCCTCCGTTACCGGAGGGCCTGCATTTTTGTGGTTGACAACGCGATTAAGCAATTTCAACGTCGGCACCAGCTTCTTTCAGCTTGGCAGCAATTTCTTCTGCTTCTGCTTTGGAGATGCCTTCTTTAACGGGCTTGGGAGCCTGGTCAACCAGGTCTTTCGCTTCTTTCAGTCCGAGGCCAGTCAGATCTTTTACGATCTTCACCACGTTCAGTTTAGAAGCACCACCGCTTTTCAGGATTACGTCGAATGCTGTTTTCTCTTCAACCGCTGCACCAGCGCCATCGCCACCAGCAGCTACTACTACCGCTGCGGCTGCGGGCTCAATACCATATTCTGATTTCAGGAAGTCAGCGAGTTCCTGTACTTCCTTAACTGTCAAGCCTACCAGGCTTTCAGCTAACGCTTTTACGTCTGCCATTTTGTTTCAATTTTTCCCGCCTTCATTTCCGATTTTCGGATCCGGCGGCGTGTTTAAAAAAATTATTAAGTGCCTTTAACGATCCGGCCAGTATAAAGAGCTAAGTTATCCGTCATTATTCCGCGGCGGCCGCTTCTGCCCCACCCGCTTTCTGCTCGTGATGATGCAACAAAGCAGCGATCACGCGCTTCGCAGGCGACTGCAGCAAGCCAATCACTTCGCCGATCAGTTCATTCTTCGTCTTGATCTGCGTGAGTGTTTTCAGGTTTTCATCACCGGTGTACACATCACCATTGATGAAAGCAGCTTTCAGCACAGGTCTTTCGGTATTGCTTTGCTTACGGAATGAGCTGATGATCAGTGCAGGCTCCTTGGGGTTTTCCGAAAACATCAACGCCGTTACATTGTGCAGCGAATCCAACACGCCGGCGTATTTCTCGCTGTCGAGTGATTCGAGCGCTTTGCGGATGAGGGTATTCTTGGCCACTTTCATTTCCACTTCCTTGCTGAAGCAGGCGTGACGCAGTTTACCCACTTGTTCTACGCTCAGCGATTCAGTATCGGTGATGTAGAAGTTGTTATATTGAGCGAACTTGCCTTTCAGCAGTTCGATCACTTCATTTTTTTGTTCTTTAGTCATTGCTGTAATTTTTTGACCCTACGGTTAAATAGGCTTAGTGAACAAATGCTTTGGTGTCGATCGCGATGCCGGGGCTCATGGAGCTGGCCATGCTGATCCCTTTCAGGTAGATTCCTTTTGCGGTGGAAGGCTTGGCCTTGATAATTGCATTGAGGAATTCCTGGCTGTTTTCCGCGATTTTTTCGGGCGCAAAGCTGACCCTTCCGATGGAAGCATGGATGATCCCTACTTTGTCCACTTTGAATGCGATCTTACCACCTTTTACATCGGCGATAGCGTTCGCAACATCATTGGTTACGGTACCGGTCTTGGGGTTGGGCATCAGGTTACGGGGACCCAGCACTTTACCCAGTTTACCGATCTTGGGCATCACGGAAGGAGTGGCAATGATCACATCCACATCAACCCATCCGCCTTCAATTTTTTGTACAAACTCGTCGAGACCTACAAAGTCAGCGCCGGCTGCTTTGGCTTCTGCTTCCTTGTCGGGAGTGCAAAGAACCAGCACGCGCTTGGTTTTACCCGTTCCGTGCGGCAGGGTTACAGTTCCGCGGATAGCCTGGTCGGCTTTCTTGGGATCCACGCCCAGACGAACGTGCAGGTCAACGGAAGCATCGAACTTACAGGTGGTAATTTCTTTTACCAGTGAAGAAGCTTCCTTGAGTGAATATGTTTTATTGCTGTCAACTTTGCCGTTGACAACTTTTCTTTTTTTACTGATGAATGCCATGGTATTCAATTTTTCGGTGATCCACCCGCCGGCCTAAGGCTACGGCGGATAAGCAATTTAATTTTCCCAGGGAGCTTTTCCTTCTACGTTAAGTCCCAAGCTGCGAGCGGTACCTGCTACCATTTTCATGGCGCTTTCTACGGTGAAGCAGTTCAGGTCAGGCATCTTGTCCTTGGCGATGACCTCAATCTGATCCCAGGTTACTTTGCCCACTTTGCTGCGGTTGCTTTCTTTGGAACCCTTTTGAATTTTGGCGGCTTCCATCAACTGAATGGCTGCCGGGGGAGTTTTGATGATAAAATCAAAGCTCTTGTCGGTATAAACGGTGATGAGAACGGGAAGAACTTTTCCCATTTTGTCCTGCGTTCTTGCATTGAACTGCTTACAGAATTCCATGATATTAATACCCTTGGAACCCAGCGCAGGACCGATCGGAGGTGCAGGGTTGGCCTGGCCACCCTTACACTGCAGCTTTACATAGCCGGTGATTTCTTTTGCCATATTACTTTTTTTTGGTGTTAACGACCTTTCGCTTCACATTGACGTTCAGCTACTTAGTCTCCCAAATCCTGCTATCCTGTATTGTACAGGACGGCTAAAGAACTAATTGGGGCGGCAAAGATAGGGGAAAATTCTTTATTTGTGGATTTGTTTATTTGAGAATTTGAGCGCCTGGTATTATTCGAAAACGAATTCACGAATCAACAAATCAACAAATTACCGAATTCCCCATCCTCCCCTCACTTATCCATAAAATCCTGAAAACTGAGCTGCTGCATGGCCTTGCCGGCTCGTTCGGCATGAGGGCCCGGTTGTCCTTCTGTGGATACCCTCCTATTGCCGGTATTGTCGTAAACAATACGCCCTCCATCATCTACCCATCCGAATCCGTCGTTGAAGTTGAAAAAGGCCCAGTGCCTGGCACTGCTATCGGCCAGGTTCTTACTGAAAGGAAAGGGGGATTGGCTACCCGGTTGCAACTGCCGTAGCAGGGTTGTGGCCAGATCAAGTTGTGATGCGGCATGGCTAATTTCCAGGGATTGCCGCTTCAGGGCCCCACCCAGCCATAGCATGGGTGTATGAAAATCATCCGCCCTCCTGCCCGTACGGGGTAATGGATGCCCGTGATCACCTATCACGATCATAATCGTGCGATCCCACCAGGGTTGTTTACGACAACTATCTACAAACTGGCCCAAAACCCTGTCGGTATAGTGTATGGAATTCAGAAACTGCGCCGTGTGATCCTTCCCTTTGATCACCGGCTCATCCGGAGTTTCGAAGGGCTCATGGCTGCTCAAGGTAAGCCAGGTATAGAAAAAGGGGTGGTTTACCATACGCAGGTCAGCCAATAGTTTTTCCATCACCACGCCATCGTGAGCGCCCCATTTCGAATTCATGTCACGGTTACTGAAATCTTCCTTGCCAATTATCTTATGGTAACCAGCATGAACGAGATAGGATTTGATATTGGCGAATTCCGGCTCTCCGCCATAATAAAATGCGGTACCATATCCCTGCTTCGCCAGCTCCCCCGTAAGTGTTGCCAACCGCGCCGATTTCGCCGGGTTATGTATGATGGTGGTATTGGGCATGGCGGGATAGCCGCTTAATATGGCGGGTACTCCTTTATTGGTTCTGTCGCCACTGGCATAGAGCCTGCTGAAGTAAATGCCTTCCCGGGCCAACTGATTAAAGCGAGGGGTTACTTCAATTCCTTCATATTCCTGCCCCACCGCTTTGGCGGTAAAGCTTTCCCAAATTACCAGCATCACATTCACCGGGCTACTGTCTGAAACAACCACCCATTGATCCTGCCGGTTCTGCGAATCGTACAGGCTGTCGGCTATATGCTTTGCCGTTTCCGCGCTCCAATAGCGATAGGGATTCTTCCTGATATTCGCCTTGCTGAAAAAACTATGAAGGAAATTCCAACTGGCATTGATGGCCGCATGGTTGGCAAACTGATGTTGGGAAAAATAGACCGCGCTCTGGTTCAGCGGCGCCAGTTGCCAGCCTCCCCGGATGGGGAGAATGAGTGCTGCCGCAACCAGGAGCAGAACAAATGCCGTGAGGCCTTTTTGCCGGTTTTGTTGCTGAAAAAATATCCGGCGCATGAGCCAGCGAAAGCAGAAATAAAAGAGACCATAAGCCAGCAGAAATAGCAGGCTGATCCAAAGCAGGGGCAGGTGCGAAACCGAAGCCATGGCTTCGCGCGGGGTATTCAGAAACCGCAAAGGACCCGCATCCATCCGGAATCCCCAGGCATTGTACACTTCAAGGTCGGCCAGGGAGATGAGGCATACCAGCAAAAGCACCAGCAGGGTATAAATCCGGTAGATCAGCAAGTGTTGGAAAAAACGGAGGAAGAGGCTGAGAATGACAAATAGGCAAACGGGTGCCAGTATATATGCCGCCACTGAAAGGTCCATTCGCAGGCCATACCAGAAACTGCCCAGCATACTACTAAAGGGAATGCCCTCCGTACGGGGCAAATGGTAAAGAACAAAAACCAGCCGAAGTCCTTCAAAAAAGATCAGCCAGGACAGGTAATAGAAAAAGAGGAATTTAAGTTTTGCGTACATGTTAGCCCCTTTAGCCATCTGCGGTTTGTGATTTGCCGGAGGGGTTGTTTTCAACCACAATCGACAAACTACAAACCGCAGACAAAGATATGGCGACTGGCAGGGAGGTAGATCAACTGATCTTTTCCACCTGCATGTAGGTCAGTTCAACGGGAGTGGAACGTCCAAAGATTTTCACCGTTACTTTCAGTTTCTTCTTCTCGTCGTTCACTTCTTCGATCACGCCATTGAAGTCGTTGAAAGCGCCTTCGATGATCTTGATGGTTTCACCAACAATAAAGGGCTCGCTCATGCTGGCGCCACCGGCTTCAGCCATTTCATCCATTTTGCCGAGCATCTTATTCACTTCCGCCTTACGAAGGGCGATGGGATTTTCCTTACCCAGGAAATGAATAACGTTGTTGGTATTTTTGATGGTATCGCGGATATCGTCGCTCAATTTACCATCCAGTACTTCGATCATTACATAACCGGGATAATAGTTGCGCTCGCGCATTACTTTTTTCCCGTTCTGTACTTTATACACTTTTTCAACAGGCAGGAAGATCTGCTTTACGATATCGCCCCAGCCACTGCGGGATATCTCTTTGTCAAGGTATTCCTTCACCTTCCGCTCTTTGCCGCTAACCACACGCAGCACGAACCATTTGGTTTCCTGCTCCTGTGCGTTTTCGGTATGGGTTGTTGTCGCTTCCATGGATTAACCTTTAAAAAAATAGACCATAAATAAACTTCAAAGCACCGCCAGCGGCAAAGTCCATCGCCCATACCATCAGTGTGATGATGATGGTGGCCACCAATACGATCATGGTGGACTGCTGCAACTGGGTCCATGTAGGCCAGGTTACCTTTGTTGTCAGCTCCTTGTAAGAGTCGCGAACGTAGTTGGAGATCTTGTTCATAATTAGTTGTTGTACGAAGCGGTAAGTTTTAGGTTTTAAGTTCTAAGTTTTAAGTAATAAAGTTGTAAATGCACTAAATCAAAATCCTACATCCGATTCACATTCCCAACAACCGATTAAGCCACAATTATAACTTATAACTTATAACTCATAACTTAAAACTCCACTGCACGGGCAGAGAGATTCGAACTCCCATCAACGGTTTTGGAGACCGCTATTCTGCCATTGAACTATGCCCGTAAGAACAATTAGCTAATTAGCAAATTTGCTAATTAGCTAATTGTAAAGATATGAAGCTTAGCGCTTAATCTTACTTAATGATCTCAGTAACCTGGCCGGCTCCAACTGTACGACCACCTTCGCGGATGGCGAACTTCAGACCTTTTTCCATCGCGATAGGCTGAATCAGCTTCACGTTCAGGGAAGTATTATCACCAGGCATCACCATTTCCGTTCCGGCGTTCAGGGTAACTTCACCGGTTACGTCTGTTGTACGGAAGTAGAACTGGGGACGGTATTTGTTGAAGAAAGGCGTGTGACGGCCACCTTCGTCTTTGCTCAGTACGTAAACTTCGCACTTGAATTCTGTGTGCGGAGTGATAGAACCGGGTTTGCAGATTACCATACCACGGCGGATATCTTTTTTCTCGATACCGCGGAGCAGCAGACCTGCATTATCGCCCGCTTCGCCTTCGTCGAGGATCTTGCGGAACATTTCCACACCCGTTACGGTAGAAGTCAGGGGAGCTTCGATCAGACCAACGATTTCCACACCTTCACCTGTTTTAACGCGACCTCTTTCGATACGGCCGGTAGCAACAGTACCACGACCGGTGATAGAGAATACGTCTTCCACAGACATCAGGAAGGGCAGATCAACCGGACGGGGAGGCAGGGGGATATACTCATCCACTGCATTCATCAGTTCGTTGATTTTTTCAACCCACTTTTCCTCACCAGCCAGGGCGCCGGTAGCGGAACCTTTGATGATGGGGGTGTTATCGCCGTCGAAGCCGCGCTTGCTCAGCTCGTCACGGATTTCCATTTCAACCAGGTCGAGTAGCTCAGGGTCGTCAACCAGGTCAACTTTGTTCATGAATACCACAATACGGGGTACACCCACCTGGCGGGCCAGCAGGATGTGCTCCTTGGTTTGGGGCATAGGACCATCGGTAGCGGCTACCACCAGGATAGCTCCGTCCATTTGGGCGGCACCGGTAATCATATTTTTCACATAGTCAGCGTGACCAGGACAATCCACGTGAGCATAGTGACGAGAGTCGGTCTGGTACTCTACGTGAGCAGTGTTGATGGTGATACCACGCTCTTTCTCTTCGGGTGCACCGTCGATTTCGTCATATTTTTTTGCCTGCGCAAGACCTCTTTTAGAAAGGATCTCTGTAATCGCGGCAGTCAAAGTGGTCTTACCATGGTCAACGTGACCAATCGTACCAATGTTTACGTGAGGTTTGTCCCTCTTAAAGGTCTCTTTTGACATTTTTATGTGTTTTTAAAGTTGTACTTAATTTGAGTCATTCTTTGAAATGGAACCAACGACATTCCGCCACAGGCGGATGCTCTTCCAGTTGCATCTTCCGACAAACGACTGGAGCCACTTGTCGGAATCGAACCAACGACCTACTGATTACAAATCAGTTGCTCTACCAGCTGAGCTAAAGTGGCTTATTCAAATAACTTTTATCAGAGCCGTTGATGAGAATTGAACTCACGACCTCTTCCTTACCAAGGAAGTGCTCTACCACTGAGCTACAACGGCCTCACCTAACATTTTCTGGAGCGGGAGACGAGGCTCGAACTCGCCACCTATAGCTTGGAAGGCTATCGCTCTACCAAATGAGCTACTCCCGCTTACATTTTACATTCTAAAGAACCCGGTACCTATAGCCTGGATCCGCCACGGCGGACTACCAAATGAGCTACTCCCGCTTAATGGGTGGGCAAGGATGGATTCGAACCACCGAACTCCGAAGAGGACAGATTTACAGTC
>CAYMZZ010000013.1:30565-172390 GCA_964395095.1 uncultured Citrobacter sp. | reverse complement strand
AGTTCCGTATCTTATTCAAAATCAGACTTCAAATCTGGGTAAGGATAAGCTGCCGGCAGGCAGGTTCGTTCAGCCCGGACTACAGATGATAAGCGAACGGGACGATCAGTACAGAATCATCCGCCAGCATAGCCGAAAATCCAATGTTGTCTGCTGCTATTTTTTATTCTCTTCTCCATTGTCAAGTTCAGGGGACGCAGAGACCCTTGAAATAAATTCCACAGTTCCACGCTTTCTCCAAACTCTTCTGGCCAACATTACTCCAGTTATCAATCCTAAGGCTGCCACCACTATTCCAATAACTAGTCCTGTCGTAGTGGGATAAAATCCATAAATGAAAAGCCCCGCCATAATTCCAATACATAATGGTGAAATAGCAATTTGCAGCCCAGCCATAAATGATGTCAACCGCTCAAGACTCTTCATTGCTTACCATTTAACCATTTTGACAAATTTATCAAACTTCTCCATCCCATTCTCCGCTGGATATGTCCTTGCAAATTCCGGCTCTTTCAATGGGTGAGCATAGTATTCAAAATGCCATTTGTTGCTTTAAAGGTCAAATGAAATATGAAGTGCTTCTACAAAGGGGTCAATTCGGTCATAAATATTAATAACAAGCTTATCTATTGAGGTATATGCAAAAAGTCTTTTGGATAAATCCGAATTTAAAATATGTCGGACAAGCTCCAATAAATTCTTATGTCGTTGGCCAAAGTTTTCTAAATAATCATGTTCAATATCACTCCAGGGCCTTGCCTTGGCCAAGAATGCTGGTTTGTATGGAATTCTTTTTTGCATTGAATGGTCTCAGCAATAGCAGATAATGTTTTCATACTTCGCATTTGGGGGGGCGGAGCACATTACGGTCAATACACCAAAATAGTTGATGCGAGGTAGAATGTTCAATTAACCACTTCACCCGCCATTGCTTCAAACGCCTTTTAGCGGTAGGTTTCAATTTTTCAAGTCCACTTCCCATATTATTTGTCCATTTATTTCTTTACAAATTCCAATTGCTCCTATGGCATAGTCATAACCTAAACAATATTCGATTTGCCTATTTTTTATGAATTCTGCAAGTTCATTTGAAGCAATTGTCATTTCTGTAAAAAGCCTTTTTATTTCTGCCAATTCGTTTATCGCTGAATGTTTTGTCACATTTGTTAAGTCATTCTTTATTGTCCAACCAGTCACAGAAAAATGGTTCTCTTCTTTGCAGCCAAATGTCAAGTCGCCAACTTTTAAAGTATGACCGTCTGCAAGTAATAAGACTGCATTTTTTAACCTATGCTTTAATTCTTCTGCGTTCATTCCAATCAATTGTCACTATATCTATTAAGGTGTTTCTCTAAAACTTTCCACATCTCCAGCAATTTGTCCGTATGTTCTAAAGCAGTTTTATATTCCAACTTTCCCATTTCTGTCAATTCATAGTTCCTGCCTTGTTTAACTACTAAACCTTTCTTCGTTAGCCAATTCATGGAAGTTCGTAGTTCTTTGTGTGTAGGTACAGCATGATTAATTCCGTCCGCTACTGATGAAATGCTGTCCATGCTTGTGGGCTCTGAATCAGTTGCAAGTGCCGTTGCTAAAAATATCCAAGATACTGTTTGTAGGTCTGTCATAAACTTACCGCTAACGGCCACGCATTGCCGAGGGTGGGGAATTTTATATTTGTCCGCCCGGAACTGCTGCCTGGCTTTTTGATAAAGTTAAATATTAAGAACTAAAGCTGGGCTTTATTCGTCGAGCCCCGAACCACAGTATACCAGAATTGCCCCTGCTGATTGCTTCAATGACAAGCCCCACTATTGGCAATACCAATGCTGTGCATTCTTGCTTGTGTTTTAGCATCTAATTTAATGGCTGTTGCTGTTTATCAAACATTTGTTTGTCAAAGAAAACTAATAGGATTTCGTCATTACTGCTTGTCAGGTGATAAACCTCCTTGAGTCCATCCACTATGTATAGTAAAACTGCCAACTACTCCTATACTTTGTGTCAAAATTTTCTTTGCTTTCAAAGTACAAATCGATATCCTTAGGACCAGAAAGTTTCAAGTCAAGATATTTGTCCACTAGTTTAAAATATTCATCCTTCATTTTTTGATGAATTGGCAAATCTCTATTTTTTTCAATTTGGTCATTTGAATAAAGCCAAACAGTTAACCATCTATCGCCACTATGGACTTGCCAAACGTCACCTTTTTCGTATGACCGCAAAAAAGGCCCCAATATTTCGTCTGGAATATACTTGTCCATGAAAAGTGTTGTCTACAAGTTTAAATTTTATAAAGTGCCCCGATCGCACGTAGCACAACGAGCAGGGCTTTCTGCTGTGCTGGAATTTTATAACGTCCAGCCGGGAACTGAAGCCCAATAAAACCACTGATGTTGAAGTTAAGTACAAAAGCTGAATAGAATTACGCCTGACCGAACCGCTATTGAAAGCGACCAAAACATGAGGATATATTCGTCAGCCAGCATAGCAGAAAACCCATGTTAGCCGCCGTGAGTCAGCTCAGTCCCCACTCCAGTCGGGATAACTTATCGATGCCCACAATATGCGCCGACTAGTGTCAATAAGATAGTTGCAATTTAGTTTACCATTACTTTTCATTAAAAATACGTATCCAGGTATTAATTCTTCTGGGGGGCGTTCTTTCTGAAGATTTCCTTCTCCGAATACCGTAGGCCTGTATCCTTTCAATACTGGTTTAAAATCATATCGGTTTATAAAAGCATACATATCGTCTTTCTTCATATTAAATGATGTCACAGTGTACCATTCGCCGTTATCTATAGCCTCAATAACAGTGCTAGTGTTAGGTATCTCTATTCCAGAGGCCTTTGTATAATAAGTCCGATCATATGACAAAGTGCAGGATAGTGCAAATAAAATGCACATGGCGACCAATATAATAGCTCGTAGCTTCATTTCATGGCGGCTAACACAAATATACGCAACAACAATAAAAAACGTATAACCGCAAACCTCAGCTTATCAGATTCATAGAAAGAAGAATGCCTTCGGCAGCATCAGGACAATACGGCTAACCATAAACCCTGGATCCCCTACACCGTCTTCCCATCCATAATCAGCTCGCAATCTGGCAGTAGCTGCTTCAATTGCGCGATTTCTGCCTGTTGTTGTTCCGGGCTTTCGCCGGAAAATAAGAGCGTTTTCAGGGCTGGCTGGTTGCGGAGCTGCAGCAGGCCGCGGAGGGTAATGGGGGTGTTTTTTACATGCAGGAGTTCCAGGCCTTTGACCTGGTTCAGAAAGGGTATGCAATCATCGTCAATATTACGGCAGCCTTTGAGACGCAGCTCTTTTACGTATTCAAGTTTCGATATCAGTTCTATACTGGCGTTGCCTATTTCGGTTTCGTTGAGGTCGAGCATATCCGCTCCCTTTACCCGGGGCATGAGGTAGGCGAAGCCACTATCATCAAGGTCCGAGAGTGGCCGGAAGTCGAGATGATGATAATAGGCTTCCATGCTTTCGGCCAGCTTTCCATAGCGGCGCTTAAGTTCCTTTTCTTCTTTTTTCCTGTTTGCCATTGACCTCCAATCGGTATTGTAGTTAACTAAATTACTTTTGCTCAACTGAAGCGTAATTGGCCAAATCTGTTAAATATTTTAAATTGAGGCCTAGAACAAATCAATCAAAGCCGTGGCAATTATACTAATAATTGTCAACGACATTGCAGGGAATGGCAAACACTTTTGCTTTCATTGAAATTTTTGTATATTGATCGACTGATCCACTGTCGAATAATCTCCTGAGCATGAAATTCAGATTTACCTTTTTTCTTATTGTTTTCCAACTTCTTGCCTGTTCCAAAAAAGAGGCAGTTGTTCCTGATCCCCCAGACCCAATAAACTTAAATCCTGACAGCTTTGATATAATGATCGATAGTGTTTTCCATGATAGAGCTGAAATAAGTTGGACTGTTTCGCGAGATCCGGAAGGAGAAGTTGTGAAATATGATGTATGGCTGAATGAGCAACCCGTTGATTCGAATCTGGTAGTCCAAAAATTCAGTTTTAAGGAGTTGACTGAACTAACCAACTACTCTGGTCAAATCATTGCAAAAGATAGCAAGGGCAATAAAACCATAAAGCCATTTTCATTCAGAACTGAGAAGTACTACCTGAGGTTTTTAAAACTATATGAATACGATAGATACATAAATGCATTGCAACCAGGCGGCGGTGAAGCAAAACAAATCGTCGAAATGCCTGACAAGTCCTATATCATCTTAGGAGCATCGTATATTGATGGCGCGTATTTGAATGGCAGCCACTTATTTGCCATGAAAATAGACTCTGTCGGCAACGAAATATGGAAAAAATACTACCCCTTTCATGTTGGTCCAGCTTATGATGTTGCTGCAACTCTATCAGCAGGAAACCTCTTAGTTGTTTGCCTTCGCAATTTGGTTAAGATTGACTCTGATGGGAATTTATTGTGGCACAAAGAGTTTGCGAACTATGAAGAAATCAGAGGCGTCGCAGAGGACGGCAACGGGAATATCTTTATTGCCGGTGGTAAGGTAGGTACAGTAGGTATAACCTTACAAGAAGGTATATTGACCAAACTGGACCCTACTGGCAATCAAATTTGGGAAAAGAATTTCCACCCATCAATTCGTGCATTCTTTTATGACATACAATTAACTGCTACAAACGACATCTTTGTTTTGGGAACAATGGAAAATAATGGATTGACCTATGAACAATATGTTTCAGGGGGCATATCTGAGCAACAAGATTTTTGGATCCTAAAGCTCACAAATGAGGGAGAACAAATTTGGCAAACAACTTTTGGAGATAGCAGATTTGATATTGCCGGCAAAATCATACAAAGATCTAACGGTAATATTACATTGATAGGTACCAGTTGGGGGGTTGCCTCTGATAGAAAAGGTAGAATTATTGAAATATCACAAGACGGCAATGAAATAAGAAATATTTCATACGGTCAGCAATTATCATTCACACTATCTGCCACAGAAACTGCCGATGCTGGTATCATAACCACTGGCTTTACCGATATGGACCCTTATTCTAAGGCTTTACAAACAAATAAGTTTAACTCAAATGGGATTGAAGAGTGGAATAGCTTGCATTATGAAACCGGAGTATTCTACTTTGGTAGATCAATTATTACCACCGCAGATGGTGGCTATCTGATTGTGGCATCCGAGGCTGGTTATAATGGATACGGTCGGCCTGCTCATGTGGCTGTATTTAAAACAGATCCTTTTGGCCAGTTCAAGTAAAATGCGCAAATTACCCAGCAAGATGTCGTAAATACCATAGTGCCCTTCGCCCACTTTTCCATAAGTTTGAACCAGCAACTCTTTTACTCATGGGCCTCCTCACCCTACAAGCCAATCGCGAAGAAGATTTTGACCTGGCCAGGAAGCTGCTGCTCGCCTATTCCGCCGATATTGGGGTGGACCTGGGTTTCCAGAACTTTGACAAGGAACTGGAGGAACTATCCACCCTGTATGCAAAACCCAATGGCGCTTTTGTGCTCGCCTTCTTCGACCAATCGCTGATCGGTTGCTTTGGTATCCGAAAAATAGAAGAAGACATTTGTGAACTCAAAAGAATGTATCTGAGTAAAGAAGTCCGGGGCCGTGGCCTGGGGGAAAAGCTTTTGCTGAAAGCCCTCGAGATCGCCCGATCATCCGGTTATCGCCACATGCGGCTCGATACATTACCCTCGATGCAATCCGCCATTGGTCTTTATCAAAAATTAGGGTTTAAGGAAATTGCCCCCTATCGTTTCAACCCGATTGCCGGCAGCAAATTTTTGGAGATTGATTTGCTGGAGGTGGCTAACCCGACTGAATAAATCCGCCATTTCTTTTCATGGTAAACACCCGCTAATACAGAGTGAATGAATGCCAATAATGAAGTAACTCACTATCTCGATCAATTGCCTGATGCGGAGAGAATAGCCCTCGAAAAAATCCGCCGGCAGATACTGCGGATAATGCCGCAGGCCGAAGAGCGGCTAAGCCGGGGGGTTCCCTTCTTTTATTATAAGGGCAAAAGGGCCCTGGGATTCCGATCCTCGAAAACGCATCTCTCTTTCTTTATCATGGAAGGCCAGGTGCTGAACCAAAATCGCGCTGCATTTTCCCATCATAAAAACTCCTCCACCGTCATCGAGTTTAGTCCCCAAAAACCACTGGAACAAGAACTGATCGAGCGGCTGGTAAGGGCGAGGATAAAAGAGATAGATCAGAAAGCCGCAATAAAACGTTAAAACAGCCGCCGGTGATTTAATTCTTCAACATTTACCCTGCCTCGCTGTTGCTGGGTAACCGCTGGCATGATTCACTCCTTCTGGTGGATTCATGCCCATGGTTATTCCTTTCAACAATAAAACCCGAATCATGAAGAATTGGCTTAGTGTTACCCTTTTCCTCCTCAGTCTTTCGTTTAGCGCCAGTGCCCAGCAGCAAAGCTATCAGCTCTCCAGTCATATCCTGGATATTGGAGCCGGCAGGCCCGCTCCCGATGTTACCATCAGCCTTTCCAAACAGGATAAAAACAAAAACTGGGTGCTGCTGGAAGAAAAGGTCACGGATAAGAACGGCCGGATCGGCAGTTTTCTGAAGCAGGATGGCCGGGACAATACCGGCATCTACAAACTCACTTTCCATACCAGCCCCTATTTTCAAAGCCAGGGCAGGAAAAGTTTCTATCCCTTTATTGAAGTGGTATTCGAGCTCACCGACAATGAGCATTATCATGTACCGATTACGGTGTCGCCATTTGGGTATTCCACCTACCGGGGCAACTAGAGGCAGGAAGGCGGATCGCAAATTTAGGGTATTGCCCGGGGGGCAGGAATCGGGTAATTTTAGGCGAAAAGGCCCGGAATCACGCCTGCCCGCTTTATCCCATTCATCCCCATGCGAATTATTTTTTTCATCCTGATACTGCTGCATGGCCTGATTCATTTATTGGGCTTTGCCAAGGGCTGGGGACTGGCCGATATCAAACAGTTAAGCCTGCCGATATCGAGACCCCTGGCCCTTTGCTGGCTGCTCACTGCCTGTGTGCTGCTCACATACGGCATTTTGTTTATTCTCGCCTCCCCCTACAACTGGATAGCCGGTATTGTGGCCGCCATCTGTTCGCAGATCCTGGTCTTCCTTTTTTGGAAAGACGCTAAATGGGGAACCGTGCCCAACCTGATCATCCTGGTTGTGTCGCTCCTGTCGCTGGGGGCTTATCAGTTCCGAACCATGGTGAAAGAAGAAACCAGCCGGCTATTGAATAGTAACCAAACCGGGAGTAGCAGGATAGTTGCTGAAAACGACATAACACGCTTGCCCGATCCTGTAAAGAAATGGCTGCGCCGTTCCGGCGCCATCGGCCAGGCCGGCATTAACCAGGCCAGGCTGATGCAGAAAGCAGCCATGCAACTTAAACCCGGCAAAGACAAATGGCTGGATGCCGCCGCCATACAATACACCACGCTGCATGAGCCCGGCTTCATTTGGTCGGTGGATGTAAAAATGAACAGCTTCCTGAACTTTCAGGGCCGCGATAAATTGGAGAAGGGGAAGGGAGAAATGCTGATCAAACTCAATTCGCTGCTGAAAATCGTGGAGGCAAAGGGTGAAAAAATGGATGAAGGCGCCATGCAGCGCTTTCTGGGCGAAATGGTTTGGTTCCCCTCCATGGCGTTGAGCCCTTATATCAGTTGGGAATCCATAGACGACAGTACCGCCAGGGCCAGCATGCAGTATGCAGGCATTCAGGCGAGCGGTACTTTTCACTTTACGGCCGATGGGGATGTGACCCGCTTTTCCGCCCTTCGCTACAAAGACAATGATGCCGCCGCCAAACGGCATGAATGGATTATAGACATCGAGGATTACAAAGTGTTCCAGGGCATCCTTGTTCCTTCCCGCCTACGTTCAACCTGGAGGCTGGACGAGGGTGACTGGACCTGGCTGAAGCTGGAGCTGACAGATATAACCTACAACCCGGCAGTTCTGCAACCATGATCAGTAGCGAACACTTATGGCAGCTTGCGTACACTCCAGAAAAAGAAATCAGGCATGATGAAGGGAAGAGTGTGCGATTGCTGATTCAGTAAATAAATCTAACCTTCTTTATCCTCCCTGTCGAGAGAAATAAGTCCCTCCCCCCTCCAGCCCCGGGGGAACGAGTCAACACAATATTACCGGCCAATAATTTTGTTGCTGACAACAATAGGGCACTATCGATTTCATTATTGGCCAGCTTTACTTTAAATCGTCGATCATGCTGGCGAATAATGACCAATTGTGCCCCTGTTTCGGGATTGGTATAGCTGCCCTCCCAGGAAATCGAATCCAGTTTCTCCCCGTTATACCTGGTATTCACTAATGAATAGGGCGCATGCGTGGTATAGTACACCGTTACTTCCATATCCCCATTGGGTTTTCGGATAAACTCCTGCCGAAAGGCTGTATCATATTTTTGCCGAAAAATATTGGCTCCTTCCCGCTCCAGTTCAACATCGTTGCGACCAAACCGACGGAGCCACAATTTTCCATTTTCTTCCAGAAACTCCATGGCAAAATCTTCCGCTGTGAGATAAATGCCTGTAATGTCGCTAATGGCAACAGGGCTGCCGGCCTTAGCAGGCCGGGTGCTGTACATGCTTTTTTCTGCGGGCAAGTTCAAGAAAAGGTCCGCCATTTGCCTTGATTGCATGGCGGGAATGGCTTTGCCGGTATTGGTAAGTGTGAGGATGGAGATATTTCTTTCCGGAAATCGGAGGAAATTGGCTTTCCAGGCGCCGGTGGCGCCTTCGTGAAAGCGATATGCGAGACCCTTGTATTTTCCAAACTCTAGCCCATATCCGTATCGTTCCGTATACCGCGGCTCCGCTAATTGCTGGCTTCGCTGAATAAGTGCTTTGCTGATCGAGGTTTCCCCCTTGCCCTGTATCAGTCTTTCCCATTGAATCTGATCATTCAGGGTAGAAAACAAATTGCCATCGCCCTGCACATTCCATATCCAATCGTAGCTGCTCCAGGTAGCGAAATTGAAGTAAGCTTTGGCAATGGGCCCATTGATCTGTTGGTAATCATTTACAAAGGAGGTGGCTTTTATACCCAGTTCCCTGAACAGTTGATTCGTCAGATCAACAAAAGTCCTGCCTGAGGCTTTTTCAGCAATCAGCGCCAATAGAATATAGTTGCTATTGCTGTACAAATACTCGGTACCCGGCGCAAAGTTGAGATCCTCTTGCTTTGCTATCAAGGCGAGCGCATCTACGTTGGCAAAACTGTGCTCCCACCAGGTAAGTCCCTGCAGCCACCATAAATCGTATACGTCTCTGATGCCACTGGTATGCGTCAGGAGATGCATCAGGGTAATTGAAGTTTGCATACCCGGAAACAGCTCAGGCAGGTAAACCCGAATATCATCAGACAGCTTCAATTTGCCCTGTTCCTCCAACCAAAGCAGGGTAAGGGCTGTGAATTGTTTACCATTCGAGGCCAGGTTGAACCGGGTATCCCCTGTTATCAGCGATGAATCGACAAAACTGGCATAGCCGGCAACCTTCTTATAAACTACTTCGCCGTTTTCAATGATGGCCGTCGCAATGCCCGGTGCCTTTGGGGGCACGTCCTGGGTGGCTATACTATCGAACTGGTGTAGCCGCGAACGGTCAATCTGTGCATAGCTTTTTTGATTGATGATGAGGCATACGGTAAACAAGATGGGCGCAATAATTCCTCGCATGGAAATAAATTTTCTCAAAATTGGAACTATGCCTTGAATAAAAGGTCCCAGATCGTGATCTGATACTTATTTTCCCTCCTTATGTTTCAGATAGTTGCGCGGAGACTGACCGGTAGACTTCACAAATGCCCGGTGAAACGTGGATTTTGAGTTGAATCCGCAATCGAACGCGATGCTCAACAATGTATGCCTGAGATGCTCGCCCTGCTCCAGCTTTTCCAAAACCGCCCTGATTCGATACTGGTTAACATAGTCATTAAAGTTCGTCTGATATACCTTATTGATGAATCCGGAAATCTGCCGGGGCGATAATTGTAGTTCCCGACTCAGGTCGGTAATGGTAAGGCTTGGGTTCTCGTAGAGTCGCATGAGCTGCATACCTGCCTCCAATTTGGCTTTTAACTCAAGTAAGTCGGCGGGCTCATCTTTTGCCGGTTTCCCGCCTTCTTTTATGGATTCGGGTGGCTTTTCCGTGCCGGCCAGGCTTGCCTCCGGCGCTGGTATTGCCGAGGAATCCGGCATTTTCACGTCTGGCAATGGATCATCCGACAAGCCATGTAATGATACATGCGATCGCAGGGAATTCATCAGACCCATGATAGAAAACCAATAAAAGAGAAGGGAGAAGGAAAGATAATACCAGAATTTTCGACCAAACTCATCCCATTCCGGATTACTGACAAAAAAGACAGCACGAATCAACCAAAGAAGCAACAAGCCAATCAAAAAGTTGCGGGCCCAGCGAAATTGAACGGAGGATGCATAGCTTAAAGTATCATAGCTGATTTTCTTGTAGCGCCTGAAAACCTGCAGACTGGCCAGCAGGTATCCGGCAAATGATAAAAATCCTGCAAGCTGGTACCAGGGTGAAAAATCTTTATCCCTGCCGTCGGAATAAAAGTAATCATCGCCATACAGCCATTTGTCCATCACAAAAATTACCAGGCTATAAATAAGATACAGCACTGCCGGAATAAAATGCAGATAATCCTTTGAAGACATCTTAAAGCCTGCATCCAGCAATGAATTAAAATAAAAGTATAAGACCGGTGGTATCAGCAGCAGTTGCTGAAATGGGAAATAAAACAAAGTGTCACGATAAACTCCGCCGGAATACCAACCCGCATATCCCGTCATGAAAGGAAAAATATACAGGCAGCAGAGGAATATGAATGCAGCCAGCCAGCCGGCAGCTTTGTTCTTTGTTCGGAAGTATTTGTGTAATAAGAAGAGTGTAAATACAACTCCATGCACAAAAAAGATGAGCAATAATGAACTCTTCAAATTAAAATCAAAAAACATAGGCCAAAATCAAAATAGTAGTCTCCGGGCATCGCCATATGGTTATCGCCCCTGTTTGCAGCTTCTAAAATAGGTCAATCCAGGTGTAATTCTGACCCGGTTATCTTTACCCCATTCTTGCCTTTGCTGCAAAGTTGCGTGTCATTATTCTGCAAAATTTGCGCAATAAATAAATCAGCAAGTAATCAACTCCCAATTTTCCCGACAAAAGCACTGATTCCAGCGGCATTGGCTATATTTAGACTGCTCAACAAAAACGGGTTTCATGCAAAAGAAACTGCGCAGCCACGACTGGTTTGGCCGCAAAGACAAAGACGGAATTATCTATCGAAGCTGGATGAAAAACCAGGGCATGCCCACCGATATGTTTGATGGGCGCCCCGTTATCGGCATCTGCAATACTTTTAGTGAGCTCACCCCCTGCAATGCGCATTTTCGTAGCCATGCCGAAGCGGTGAAGCGAGGCGTGCTGGAAGCGGGTGGTTTTCCGCTCGAGTTTCCTATCATGAGCCTGGGCGAAACGCTGCTGAAACCCACGGCCATGCTGTTTCGCAACCTGGCCAGTATGGACGCGGAAGAATCCATTCGCGGCAATCCCCTCGATGGGGTGGTATTGCTGACGGGTTGCGATAAAACCACTCCTTCTACCGTGATGGGTGCCGCCAGTGTGGGCCTGCCCACTATTGTGGTGCCGGGTGGTCCCATGCTCAATGGGCGCTATCGGGGACAAACCATCGGCAGCGGCACGCATGTATGGAAATTTGATGAGGATATGAAGACGGGCCGCATGAGCCAGGAAGAATGCGAGTATGCTGAAAGCTGTATGAGCCGAAGTATTGGTCATTGCATGACCATGGGCACAGCCAGCACCATGGCCTGTATGGTGGAATCGCTGGGCCTTACCCTCAGTGGCGCCGCCGCCATACCCGCGGCCGATAGTCGCAAAAAAGTGATGGCCCAGCTCAGCGGACGCCGAATAGTAGAAATGGTAAAAGAAGACCTGACCATCGATAAGATCCTCACGCGCGAAGCTTTTGAAAATGCCATCATGGTGAATGCGGCCGTGGGTGGTTCTTCCAATTTTATTATCCACCTCATGGCCATTGCCGGCCGCATAGGCGTGCCGCTTGAGCTGGACGATTTTGACCGCCTCGGCAGCAAAATCCCCCTCCTGCTCAACCTGATGCCCTCTGGCAAATTTCTGATGGAAGATTTTTACTATGCCGGTGGCCTGCCAGTGGTATTGCACGAGCTGCGCGATCTACTGCACAAAAATGTGGTGACCGTCACCGGTAAAAATCATCTGGAAAATATTTTGGGGAATACAGACTGTTATGACCGGGAAGTGATTGCTGCCTACGACAAGCCCCTGATTCCCGAAGCGGGATGCGTGATTGTGAAGGGTAATCTTGCGGAGAACGGCGCCGTGATTAAACCCTCGGCGGCCAGCGCTGCGCTGATGCAACACAAGGGAAGAGCCGTGGTGTTTGAAAGTATTGAAGACTACCATGCGCGGGTAGATGACCCCAACCTCGACATTGATGAAACCTGCGTGATGGTGCTGAAATATGTAGGACCCGTTGGCTATCCCGGTATGCCCGAGGTGGGCAATATGGCCCTGCCCAAAAAAATACTGGAAAAAGGCATTCGCGATATGGTGCGCATATCCGATGGACGCATGAGTGGCACGGCTTATGGCACGGCCGTGTTGCATGTATCGCCCGAATCGGCCATTGGCGGCAACCTGGCCCTGGTGCAGAATGGCGATATCATAGAACTGGATGTGCCGGCCCGCAAACTCTGGCTCCACGTGCCGGATGAAGAACTGGCTCGCCGCCGAGCCGCCTGGCAGCCACCAACCCCCGCGGCCAGCCGCGGATATGTGAGTCTCTATATAAAGCACGTGATGGGCGCCGACAAGGGGGCCGACCTGGATTTTTTGCAGGGAAGCTCCGGATCGCAGGTTACAAGAGACAGTCATTGATCACTACACCCTATAAGCATGAATCAAACGATCGCTACACTTGTCCTGCTCAGCCTTGTTGCCTGCAATAATCTTGCAGAGCAAAAGCCGGCAGCCACAAAAACCTATCCCGAAACCGGGCGCATCGAAAAATGGGAAGCCGGTTTGGATTCGGTGCTGGGCGAAAAGACCCGCATTGAAATCATCGCTACGGGTTTCGACTGGAGCGAGGGCCCGCTTTGGGTGGAGGATCAACAAATGCTGCTTTTCTCCGATGTTCCCCGCGACACCGTATTCCAATGGACCGATTCCGGTGGCATCAGGCCCTATCTGACTCCCTCCGGCTATACGGGCGAAAAGCCCCGGGGTGGCGAAATGGGCTCCAACGGTTTATTGCTCGATGACAATGGCCTGCTGGTGCTGTGCCAGCATGGCAACCGGCAACTGGCGCGGATGGATGCGCCACTCGATAAGCCCACTCCTGTTTATACCAGCCTGGTATCGCATTACGAGGGCAAACAACTCAACAGCCCAAACGATGCTGTGTACAACAAGGAAGGCGATCTCTTTTTTACCGACCCACCTTATGGGTTGCCAACACAAGGCGACGAGGACCCGGCCAAAGAACTGCCCTGGAATGGGGTATACAAATGGAAGGCAAATGGCGAACTGATTCTCCTGCTCGATAGCATCAGCCGGCCCAATGGCATCGCGTTATTCTCCGATCAGCAAAAAATGCTGGTCGCCTGCAGCGATCCGCGTAAACCATACTGGTATCAGTTTACCCTATCGGGTGATTCCTTAGTAGATGGGCGCATTTTTTATCGTGCCGAAAAAAGGCCAAAGGAGGAAAGAGGATTGCCGGATGGCCTCAAAATAGATAGCCGAGGTATCGTATTTGCCAGTGGCCCCGGTGGGGTATGGATCTTTGACCAGGATGCCAAAGCCCTGGGCCGAATCCGGCTGGAAGAAGCCGTATCCAACGTAGCGCTTTCCAAAGACGAGAAAACACTGTATGTTACCAACGACATGCATATACTCCGAATCCGCATGCGGGATTAGTTAATTGAGAATATCATGAAACTATACAAAACTAATATGGGTCCCGTACTGGAGAACAGGAAGGGATTTCACCTGCTCAGCGGGCTCGACTGGGATGAACTGTTCGGGTTGGAAGATCCCATCCAAAAATTAGAATCGCTGCTTTCTTCTGCAAAAGCATTGAAAAACCTCGACGGAGTTGACATAGAAGTACCCATAGGTAAACAGGAACTCTGGGCCTGTGGTGTAACCTATCTGCGTAGCAAACAGGGAAGGCAGGAAGAGTCGCAGGTATCGGGCGGCGCCGATTTCTATGCCAAAGTGTACGAAGCGGAACGACCGGAAGTATTTTTCAAAGCCACGGCGCATCGCATTGTGGGGCCGGGCAGGCCGGTGCGCATCCGGAAAGACAGTAACTGGGATGTGCCCGAACCCGAACTCACCCTGGTGACCAATTCGTTCGGCCGTATCATCGGTTATACCATCGGCAATGATATGAGCAGCCGGAGTATTGAGGGTGAAAACCCGCTCTACCTGCCACAGGCTAAAACCTATGATGGTTGTGCGGCAATCGGTCCCTGTATTCTTTTGGCCCGGGAAGCTTTGAGTACCGAAACGGCTATACGCCTTATTATTGTTCGCGACAACCGTACCGTATTTGAGGGCGAAACAAAGCTGTCGCAGATGAAACGCAAACCGGAAGAACTGGTATCCTGGGTGTACCGGGAATGCAGCTTTCCCCACGGTTGCTTTATTATGACCGGCACCGGTATAGTGCCGGGGCAGGATTTTACCCTACAGAGTGGCGATCGTATCCATATATTAATCGACGGTATTGGCGAACTGGTAAACCCTGTCGCCTGAATGAAATAATAATCCATGGAATTGCTTGTGATCCTGCTGGCCATCGGTCTGCAATTGTTCATGACTTACAAGAAAGTGAGTCCCTTTCTCTCCCTGCTTTTTGTAGCCATCATGTCCGGCTTCCTCCTGGGCATGCCCGCAAAAGAGATTTTACTCTCCATTCAAAAAGGTGTGGGTTCCACCCTGGGCGGGTTGGCGCTGATCATTTGCCTGGGTGCTGTACTGGGCAAGATACTCGAAGCAGGCGGCGCCGCCGAAAAGATTTCCACCACCCTTATTCGTGCGTTTGGCCGCAAGCATATACAATGGGCCGTGTTGCTCACCGGTTTTTTAATTGGTATTCCGCTTTATTATAATGCGGGCTTTGTGATACTGGTGCCGCTGGTATTTTCCATCGCCAGCCGCGCCAATTTGCCCTTACTGTATGTGGCCATGCCGATGGCTGCATCGCTTTCCACCACGCATTGTTTTCTGCCACCACATCCCAGTCCGGTTTTTTTGGTAAATGCCTTTGGGGCAGATATGGGCAAGACGCTGATCTATGGTTTGCTGATATCGGTGCCGGTGGTGATACTGGCCGGACCCGTGCTGGGCAATTATTTGAAAAAAGTGGAAGTGAAAATTTCCTCCTTCTTTCTTTCCAATGTGCAGCGCGAAGACAAAGACCTGCCCGCCAGCTTTCCGAGTTTTTTTCTTGGTCTATTGCCCGTGCTGCTGATTACGCTGGCGGTATTGGCGGAAAACTTTATGGCCGATAACGGGCTTCGTACCGCCCTGCTCTTCACCGGCGATGCCACTATCGCCCTGCTGATCTCCGTGATGGCAGCAATTGCCTATTTTGGCATAGCCAAAGGGAAGGGTATGCCCGAATCGATGAAATGGCTCAATGATGCTGTGGCCGGCATCGCCGTAATCCTGCTGATCATAACCGCCGGCGGCGTATTCAAGCAGGTGCTGGAAGACAGTGGTACCGACGATTATATAGCTTCCTTCAGCGAAAAATGGCAGATGCCGCCCCTGCTTTTTGCCTGGGCCGTAACGGCTTTATTGCGGGTAGCGATTGGTTCGGCTACGGTAGCAGGCATTACCGCCGCCGGTGTGGTAAGTCCGCTGGTGGCTTCCGGTGCCGCTTCACCCGAGCTGATGGTGCTGGCGGTGGGCACGGGCAGTGTGTTTGGCTCGCACGTGAATGATTCCGGTTTCTGGATGTTTAAGGAGTTCTTTGGACTGAGTTTGAAACAGACTTTTCTATCCTGGACGGTGATGGAGACCCTGATTTCCCTGCTCGGACTGGCGGGTGTATTGCTATTAAACCTCTTGCTGTAAACAACAACTGTTCAATTCTTATTCTCAGGACCATTGCAGGGAAGCAAATAGCCGGTCCGCATCTTCTTTGCAGCAAAGCTGCGTGCCCGGATTGAGGGTGGCTGCCGTACCGCAGGCTACGCCATAGCCCGCCGCCTCACGCAGATCGCTGCCATTCCATAATTTCCAAACCATGCCCGCCACCATGCTATCACCGGCACCAACGGTACTCTGCCGCTGCACGGATGGGGGCAGAATGCGGACCAACTCATCGCGGGTAACCAGCATGGCGCCATCGGCCCCCAGCGATACCAGCATCGCATTCAGCGAATACTGCACCAGCACTTCCCGGGCGGCTTTTTCAATCTCCCCATCGGCTAACCATTCCTTTCCGGCTAATGCACAGAGTTCACCCCGGTTGGGTTTGATGAGGAATGCTCCTTGCGTCAACCCCGCTTTTAAGGCGGCACCCGAACTATCCAGAATAAAGCGCGCATTCTTCTCCCGTGCAATGGCGGCGATTTGGGCATAGATGTCGTCTGAAACACCGGCTGGCTTACTGCCGCTGCAAACGATATATTCCGGCGCATCGAGGCTGCGGAGCTGGCCAAGAAGCAAGGCTGTTTCTTCCGGCATAATGGAAGGTCCCGGCATACCGAAACGGTACTGATGATGGCTGGCCGTATCGAAGACCACCAGGTTTTCTCTGGTATGTCCGTTGATGGGTACGGGCAGGGAAGGCACCGATTCCCGGTCAAGCAGTTCTTTGAAGAATTTTCCCGTGTAGCCGCCAGCGAAAAACACGGCCGTAGCTTCAGCGCCCAGCTTACGGATGGCGCGGGCCACATTTACGCCGCCCCCACCCGGTTCAAATACGGGTGCCGAGCAACGCAGTTTTTTCTCGGGTTGAAGAGAGGGGATACTGGTGCTTTTGTCGATGGCGGGATTGAGTGTAACGGTTACAATTCCGGGCATAAGCGTTTCGGGGGTTATACACCGAATGGATAGGTTTCTGGCATTTGTTGTCCATCCGGTTCTATATGCAATGGATACAGTGCCCTTGTTTCTTCGAGATGAATAAAGGCATCATAGCGAAGGGGCAGTACGGAAGGTACGTAATTGCCATAAGCTTCGTATGCGGGATTGTACACGACGCCAACAGCCCGGTGGCCGATATGGTTTTCCATAAGGGTTTCGGTGCGCTGAAAATCATCCATCAGCAAAAGCTGATCAGCGGGACGGGCCTGGTGCAGATAATGCTCCCAGGTATGCGGAGCGGCTTCGGGTAGTTTCATCTGCCGGATGGAGGCGCCCCACGATTTTCCGGCAATCACGGTGCCTTTAAAGAAACCGAAGCCTACCGGGAATACCTCCTTGTTACCATTAGCCACCCGCTCGTTGACGGGCAAGCCTGTATTGAGTTGCCGCAACCAGTTGGCCAGTCGCCTTCCACGGCTATCAGGTTGAAGCCATTTTCCACGATCAACCTTTGCGTAATGTAGGCGCGCCAGGTATAGAACTCGTGGGTGCCGTGGCTTGCTTCGCCCAACATCACGATCCGGGCCTTGCCCATGCGATCAAACAAAGGTTGCAGGTCTTCTTTTCCCTGCCCTGCAAACCCTTCTCTTCAAAATGCCCGGAATCAGTAATCAAGTTACCAGGTATAGTAGCCTAAATCAATGAGCCAGATCAAAGCCGGCAATAACCTTCGTCATTGAAAATGGCCCGTAGCGGTTGTTAAATTTGGTAAACATTCATTCACATAAGAAAGGAGACCATGATCAGTGATCGAACGGAAGCCGGCTATCTGCTGGCCACAAAGCTGCGAAAGTATATAAATGAAAACGGGATAGTACTGGCCATTCCCCGGGGCGGGGTACCGGTAGCCTATCCTATTGCTTATGATCTGGGCTTCCCACTCGAACTGGCTCTGATCAAAAAAATCGGGCATCCCCGCAATAAAGAATACGCCATCGGAGCCGCCGGTCTCAACGACTATGTGTTGAGCAGCAGCTAAACCGTAGACCCGGTATATATAAGAGAAGAACTCCCCATTATCCGGGAACGACTACGCGAAATGCAACATAAATTCCTGGGCGACCGGGATCCCATGGACCGGCCAGGATCGTTGTGGCGGTTCCCGTAGCCGCCAAACAGGCCATTGAAAAATTACGGCCCGCTGTTGACGAAGTAGTGAGCCTGCTAACTCCCACGCAGTTTGGCGCCGTGGGCGCATTTTACCGCGACTTCTCCGAAGTAAGTGATGAAGAAGTAAAGCGATACCTGAACAAGCTGGAGCGTAAACTCTCGTGACCGGCAACCCTTCATCGGAAAGCATAACTGGCTTTATCGGGATTCGCCAAGTTTCAGTAGCTCTAATTTGTCGAGCATGGCCTGATTAATATCGATATGCATATTCTCATGTTTATCCTCATACAGGATTTTGACCAGGTGGGCACCTTTGGTCAACGATAAGTGGATGGTATTGCTCCATCCCCATTCACTCCACTCTTCCTTACCTCTTTGCGGAAGCACAAGTGTACCCACTGATTCGCCATTGACCCATACACCCCGCACCGCGCATTTATTCTCCGTATTCACCGGGCCATTGCCATTGGCATAGCGAAGGCGAATAGCATATTGACCGGATTCCTCTACCCGAACCGAAATCTCCATTTCCCGATGGAGCCGGGTACTGGTTTCTACAAAACCACTGCCACTAAATCCTTTATAGGGTTTGTCGGATGCCGGCAACAGCGACTCCAGTTCAATTTGCCAGGATCGGATTCCCCGTACAACAGGCTCGCTGGCGAATGAATGTATTCCCTGGCCATCAACCGCAACAATGCTATACTCACCTGCCGCATCTTCCTGTAATGAAAAATGATTGCTGTGGCTGCTATCCATCCATTCTCCATTCTTCCAAATCTGATAGTACGCAGCACCATTCACCGGCGTCCAGCGCAAGCTGTTGCCTTCGGCGGTTACCTGTGGCGTGGCGGGCGAGAATACTGTTGCCTGTTTATTGATTCCACCTGCTTCATCACCTGATGGTTGTAGACGGATATAAACCTGGTGCCTGCCTGAAAGCCTCGAAGAAAATACGGCTTCCGTCTTTACCTGGCCATTGATAGAAAATTCCAGCACCCGGTTTCCATGCCCTTCCACTGTAATATCCAGTATTGCATTCCGATAGCGCAGGTTTCGAATGGTTCTTTTTCCGGAAATGGCTTTGGGAACAAAGGGTTTGAAACGCAGTTGATCCGTTTCAAACTGCATACCCAGGAGTACCCGGTGCACAATACTGATATTGCCACTCAGGCTCCACAGCATATTGCTGCTATTGATCTGTGTTCCGGCAAAATCACCATTTTCCGCCACAAAGTTTTCCTTATTGGTCAGAAAAAGTGCGGCGGGACGATAGATAGCTGCTATACTTTCCATTACCGAACTTTCATTGCCCGCTTCGGCCCCGGCCCATAACCAAAATGCCTGCACAAAGGGCCAGATGCCATTATTGTGGTAAGGCGGAATGCCGGGAATCTGCGGATAAATACAGGCAATACCAAAATCGGTTTGTGGCATATGCTCCACAATCAATTTCGCTCTATTGTCGTCAGCAATACCAAACAAAATACAAAGCGATGTCCCCAGTGCCTCAGCCCTTGGTGAAGTCAACAGGTAGTTTCTGCCATATAAATACTGCGCGTAGTAATGTTTCTGAGGCAGCCAGAACTTTTGGTTAATGGCTTGCTTTAGTTGCAATGCATTTTGCGCAAACCATGCAGCCGACTGATGGTCGCTGAGCAGCCGCGCCATCTCCGCCGCCAGCTTATGGGCCTGGTAATAAACCGCATTGGTTCCCAGGTTGAACGACGCATAGATATCCGCCGGCTGCATCCAATCAGGATACGTTTGTTCACGCCAGTCGAGAAAGGAAGATTCGCCCCGGACCAAACCTGTTGCAGGGTCGTACACCACCGGCCAATCCTGGTACAGACTATGCTTTACGATCTCATATACTTCCCTCAACCAACCCTCATCGCCTGTTACCTTATATAGTTCCCAGGCGGCCACTACCCATATCATACGGTCGGTGCTCACCGGCCAGGCACCGCCCGTGCCCGTATCCTGTATAATTTTTTTCTTCCTGTCTACTTTTCGCAACAAACTGTATTTAGCCGCCTGTGGCTGCAAATGCGCCATCGCCAGAATGATGCTGTAGCTAACATCACGTGTCCACACACCCGCCCATTCCTTGCCGGTGCGCAGTGTACTATCGGACTCCACGGCATTGATCATTTCTTCCAGCGACATATTGTAGAGGGCATCCGAAAGCGGCCATGACGATTCAACCGACGGAAAAGCGGCCAGGTCCTTTGAAGCCGTCCAATCCGAAGCCATTCTCTTTTCCTGCTCCGCCTTATTCATTTCCAGTTCCAACTCATAAATACCATCGCCGTCCTGGTCCTGCAACTGCAATTCCCGGTGATGCACCAGGTTATCAAAATCCCAGATCAATGGCGCGGAACTTCCCGCCACATACACGGCCTTGAAATCATCTTTGTACACACGGCTTCCGTTGAAGGAGGTATAAAAGCCTTTCGACTCCATCTCCTGCAATACCTGGCGCATATCCAGCCTTATCCTGAACTTTGTGCCCGGTTGAAGAAATCCGGGCCGGCTGCTTTTATCGAGGTTGAGCTGCGTACCGAATTTGATCAGCGGAGTTTCGGAGTAATGCGCATCGGGGTTGAGGTTGAAATGATGATCCACCCCACTCAGCATTTCATTGTCTTTGCCATTGATGCTAAACTTGAAATCCACCACCGAGGTCTTGAACTGGTTGACCGGACTTTTATAGTCTGATTGGATGGCATTCCGCGAAACGGCCCTGGCCGTGAAGGAGTCCTGCACCACCCGATCAGCATAAATACTATAGCGTCCGGTTTTCCAAACCGGATCCTGCGCAGGCGATACCTGAGCAAAAAGCAAAAAGAGGGCCGTCAGCACCTGCCGGCCGGCAGGTGCTGTATAGATAGGGTGCTGCATAGCAAAAATTTAATTCAGGTAATGATCATTTCATAATCTCCACCGTGCCGGCCTCCGTACCAGCCGGTACGCGCACATAGCAGATGCCGTTGGCGGCATCCCAGCTCCAGTGGCTTTGGCCAGTTACTTCATCCACCTGTGGAAGAAACCGGGTGGATCGGGTGGATTTCAGCGTATTTCCGTTGAGTAAAACTTTTCGTGGTTTTTCTTTGATGTATAGCCGAATCACATAGTCGCGCTTACCCGCCGCCGAATAGCCCGATTGCCGGGGCTTTCCCAATTGAACCCGATATGATGCATCGAGGCTATGACAGGTGAAGCGGGTGCGGCTAAACTTATCCTGCTGGTAATTGGTCGATTCCCCATCATCCTCATACAGTTCAAAGCTGGCGCTATCGCCGGTACTGGCGGGATAGATATGCAGACTTAGCGGGTAATCTCTCTTCTCGTGAATATATTGCATCACCGGCATCATGGGCAGGATGGATCCCTTCTTTACAAATATGGGTATCCTGTCAAGTGTTGCTTTTACCGACAATTGCTGTCCGCCCTCGTATTGCTGGCGTGGATTATGAAAGTCGACCCATTCGCCCTCGGGCAAATAGAGCCTTCGGGTTTGTGCTCCTTTCTTCAACACTGGCGCCACGAGCAGTTCTTTGCCAAACATAAACTGGTCGTTGATAAAATGCGCTTCGGGATCTTCGGGAAATTCGAGCAACAGCGCACGCATCAAAGGCCAGCCATAATCATGCGCTTCTCGGGCATAAGTGTAGATATATGGGAATAAACGATACTTTAATTCAATAGCTGCGCGGCTGTTCTTCTCCGCTTCTTCGCCAAACATCCAGGGCTCAACGGCATTGTCCCCTTCATGATGGGCGCGGCTTAGCGGATTGAAAACGCCAAACTGCATCCAGCGGGTATAGAGTTCGGCCATGGCCGCGTGGTCTTTTATATCGCCACAATAGCCGGAAATATCGGTAGCCCAAAAGGGAATGCCTCCCATGCCGGCCGAAAGCCCCATGGTAACCTGGTTGGCCAGCCGGCCCCACCCATCCAACACATCCTCGCCACTGCCACTATCGCCCGACCAGCCAAATGTGTATCGTTGCAAACCTGCATAAGCGGCGCGGGTCATTTGAAAAACCCGCTTGCCGGGATTATGTTTTTCAAACTGCACTTTCACCACTTTATCCCAGGTAAGTCCGTACACATTATGAATCTCCTCGTGCATGCCCGCATGGTGTTGCATGTATAAGCGCTCGGTCGCTTCCACATTGCTCCAGGCTGGCTCACCCATATCGGTCCAGAAACCCCGCACCCCATCGGCTATCGGTTTTTGCTGATAGTGGCCCCACCAGTCGGCCACGGCAGGTTGGGTGAAATCCACCACTCCGCAATTACCACCCCAGGGCCAGGGCATATCGTATGACTTACCTGTACGGATGTCTTTGGCAAAATAGCCGAGCGAATCGGCCTCGCGCCATTGCGCCGTTGTTGCCTGCGATATCACCGGATCCTGCGACACAATCATCTTGAATCCCAGGGAATCGAGATGGCGCAACATACCCACCGGATCGGTGTAACGGTCTTTCCGCCAAACAAAATTTTGAAGGCCTTCCGTCCAGCCAATATCCTGGTAAATGATATCGCAGGGTATCTGCCGACGCCTGAACTCGGCCGCCACCTCACGGGCCTGCTTTTCAAATGTATACATCCCCCTCGACTGTGAGAAACCCAGGGCCCATTCAGGCGGCATGATGGGCTTGCCTGTTAATCCGATATACTGGCTGATGATTTCCTTGTAATCATTGCCATGAATAAAATAATAGATCATTTCCCCGCCCGGCGCTTCAAAACTGTAATACTCATCGCTATTGCTGCCAAAGCGGAAAACCGTTTTGTATGTGTTGTCGAAAAAAATACCATAGCGATAATTGCTCATGAAAAAAGGAATGCTCTTGTATAGCGGGTCTTCCGTAGCGCTGTAGCAGGGCTTATCGCTGTTCCACATACTGTACATTCTACCACGTCGGTTGAGCGGCCCGGCCTTTTCACCCAGGCCAAAAAACACTTCGTCATTGCGCAGCAACTTTTGGCTCATCCTCTTTTTTTCTTCCGACAACCATCCGCGTTGCGGATAATCGCCCAGGAGCAGGCGCTGGTACTTATCATAAATCTGCACCCGAAGAGGAGATTTATCTACCCGAATCCGCAAGCGGCTGGTAAATATTTCGTAGGACTCCGGTCTTTCTTCCACCGTCAAAGGATCCATGGGTTCCAGTTCCTCGCTCACCACGGCAAAAGAAGGATTCCTGCTTTTCAGCAGTCCGGTGGGATCGTACCAGAACTTTACCACGGTGGGTGAACAGAGCTGCAATTGCAGCCTGGCACCACCAGCGCAGGAGAAGATCACAGAAGGGCCCTGCACCTGGTACGACTCACAATTGCCGGGAGCCACCCATTGCGATCGGCCTGCCGATGCCAGCATGAGGATGGAAAGAAAGAAGATCAGTTTTTTCATCATAACAAAAAATCAGAACCTTAACCAAATTATCAATTGAATTCAACAACCAGCATATCCCAATACAAGAGAGAAGGCAGGTTGAATGTAATGTTTGCTCCCGACTGGGTAAAACTCAATTCCTGCGCCACCCCATTATTTAAATCGGGCGAAGCCAGCCAAATCTTTTTCACTGATTCAGCGCTGGTTAGCGTGCAGGCTATGTCTTCCATCTTCGCTGGCTTGTTTTGGGTACCATTGGTATCACGCCAGTCGAGACTATTGGCCTGGCTGAAGTTGAAGAGGTGCACGACCTGTTTTTTACCCTGACGTTTACCCTGCACAGCTACTTTACCTGTGCTCGCCGGCCAGGCTGCCAGCTCCGCTTTTCCATTGCTGCAAACGAGCGATGGCTGATTGAAGTCGCCGCCATCGCGAAGCAGGTTTTCGTAAGCCACCAGGAAATCGTAATAGCGTAGTAATGATTTCTTCAGCTCATCGGTCATCTGCAAATTCTTATTCGGGAAATATTCTTTCCCCAGCATGTGCTCACCCAGTTCGAGGTGCGCCCCTCCGAATGCAAAGATCACCGCATCGGTCAACAATACCGCAGGCGTATTGAAATAGCCTGGCTGATCGGCTTTGGCATAGTTCATATAGGCGGCCAGTACGGTCGACTTGCTATTGCCACTGTAGAAATAATTGTTGCGGATAATATTGGCCAGGTCATCGAATTGCTCATTGGGTCCCCATACTTCAGTATAGAGAAAATCAACGGGTGAGCTGGCGATGCTTCCCTGTTGCGCATATTGATTCACCGCATTCATCACAAGACTTTTTCCTGGCGCCGCGGCTTTCATGGCTTCCAGAAATGGCTTAAACGTAGCGGCCTGGTTAATCGCATTGCCATTGAAGTCAAAAAGGCTGCCCCGGTCGCCCAACGCGTCAACATGATACCCGTCAAAATCGAGCGCGGCATATACATCGTTGTTTTTGGCGGCAATATATTGTTGCCAACCCGTATTGCCCGCATCCAGCACATAAATATCGCTTTTGAAAAAGGGCTGTGGCAACACGTGTTTGTCTTTATTGCCGCGGCTCGCATCCTTAAAGGCGTACCATTCCTCCTGCACGGCATCGGAAGCCGCATCGCTCAGCGCGCCAAATGCCAGATTATAAAACATGGAGCGCATGTTTTTTTCATGGCCTTGCCGGATATAATCCTTCAGCGTCTGCAGGTACACATCCTTGTTGGCAATATCCTTCCAGTTGCTTTGCGGAGCGGCCGCCGTGCCACCCAGGGGCCAGTGATGCTTGTATTGCCAATCGTAATACTGCAGGCCATTGATATGATGTCGGGCAAGACTGTTGATATTCTTTTCGATTTCTTCCTGTCCAATCTGACCAAAACTGCTCAGAAATCCATACCGTGGAAAACGAGCCCAGTTGGATGACACATCCACGCCAATACTCGCATGCACTTTTTCTTTTCCTTCCACGGTTTCATAAATATCAACCAGGTAACCTTTGAAGTCCGCTGCAGGGGCAGTCCAGGTCCAACTGGTTCCCGTAAGTGGCACTTCCGACAGAGCCTGATCGAGGTGACGATATCGGATCTTGATATCACCACTCAGATTTCTGTTCAGGGAAAACTGCACGGTTTCCCCGGGATCGTACATGGCTTTATCGGTATAAATGGTCGTTTCAAAAGCATTACCATAAGTAATGGGATCGTTCTTGGGCACCTGCTTTTTGCAACTCATAAGAAGCTGCGAAAGGCCAATCAGGATCAAACTGCAAACAAATATTGTTTTCCGGTACTTCATATGCATTTGTGCTTTTTGTTTAAGGTTTAGGGTTTAAGGTTTAATGGACTAGCTGTCTTAAACATTAAACTCTAAACCTTAAACTCTAAACCTTAAACTTTCAACTATTGAGGTACAATAGAAATTGTTTCGTATAGCTGATTGATAGTTACTTTATAATTTCCTGCCTGCGTAATGCGCCATTTAAAATCGGGGCTGCCGGATTTTATGAATTTCATTTGTGTACTACCCGGACCCGAACCGTTGATCACTGGCATAAAATAATCACATCCCCAGTCGCCAGTAGCCAGTGGAAACTTAAATTCACCCGCACTAAGCGGACCGGTATAGCTGAACTCGTAAGGATTGCCGGGTGTGGGAGTTAAAGGATGCGGACTATTGATATTCCAACCCACCGGCGACGCATCGCCCACCATCCATATTTCGGTATAGGGTGTGAAAGGTTGGATATCTATCTTCATGTTCTGCAGATCAAGTTTGATCTTGTAGGGACCGGGATTGTCGATTTTCCATTTCAGATCCGGATTGCCATTGGGAACCAACTGCACACCTGTTTCCGTAATCGCCGGATGATTGCTCAGGGGCATATAATAGTCGGTACCAAAATCGCCCGTAGCAACGGGAATCTTAAACTCACCCGCGCTCAATATTTCATTATAGGTGAAAACAAATAGATTGGAAGAATCCACGCGCATTTCCGAAGGGTTGTCGATATTCCAACCCGTAGGTACCGCATCACCCAACATCCAAAGCCTGGTATATGGCGGGGTGTTGGCTGCGGTAACGGATATTGTGAGGTTGAGCAGGTCCACAACAATGTTGTACATGCCCTGCGAATTATTCACAAACTTGTCATCGGGTTCATTATCGGAACTGCGATACAGCAAACGGGTATCACTACTTCCTTTATTATACGATGGCAGGAAGGAACCAAGCGTGGTGATAAACTTAAACTCACCCGCCCTTAGCTGACCGGTGTAAGTAAAGATACCCGGATCGCTGAGGCTTAAATTTAATGGTTCCGCATTGCCGGCGTCCCAACCATTGGGCGCCGCATCGCCTATCAGGTATAGCGTGGTAGTGACCGCCCGGTATGTTTTTACTTTCCAGGCCAGCAGGTCCGATTCATCCGCGAGATCGGGATGATTGGCCACTTCAATACGTACCTTACTCTCGAGGTTCACTTCATCGCCGGGATTGACGGCCCACTGAGCGATGATTAATTCGTTCAGGTCCCTCACGGTATATTTTTTGGAAAAACTGGCTTTCCCCATATCCAGTTCTATCGCCTGCGCGAAATTATTTCCCTGCTTATCGATCAGCAGCGAATAAGAAATGGCGGCATCGGTACCCTGGTTGCTGCCACTGGTCCAGCTTAGCGTCACCGCATCGGCATTGCGGTTCTTTTCTTCCAGCACCACTTCGCTTTTGTCGATGGAAAGCGCCAGTGGCTGATCACCCTTATCGAGTTCCATCTCATAATTTTTCTTGCAGGCTGTCAACAGCACAAGGACCAGCAGGGCTGGCAAGAGTGCATTGAATGAAAATATTTTATTGCGCATAGTTTCAGTTTTGAAGTTCAGAATCGGCCTCAATAGCCGGAATTTTGCGTCAGGTTGGGATTGGCTTCAATTTCCCGCTGGGGAATCGGCAGCAACAGGTGCTTGCTGGTCGCATTGGTTTTGCCTATGCTATGCAGAAAGTCGATCGCATACTGGCCATTATTGATGCGGATCATATCGAACCAGCGATGTCCTTCAAAGGCGAGCTCAACCCGGCGTTCCTGTATAATGGCGTCACGCAATGTCGCCTGCGACATGCCTGTGATATTTGCCAGTCCGGCTCTCAGGCGCACCCTGTTAAGCGGGCCTCCCTGGTTGATGGAGCTGGCAACAGCCTGCGCTTCCGCCGTGCGTCCCAGTTCATTCAGGGCTTCGGCCTGCATCAACAAAATATCGGCATAGCGCAAAACCGGAAAATTGGCCGGGTTGGTATCGTAGTCGGGTGAAACCGATTTCGATACCAGGAACTTTCGGAGGTTGTACCCCGTGCCAGAATAGGAAGGCAGATAAGCTTTCCCGTCAAAGTCGGGTCCTCCGGCATAGAGAATGGTTTGGTCTTTCCGGATATCGCCTGCTTCATAAGCATTCACCATTTCTTCAGTAGGCTGGTTCCAGCCATAACCTCCTCCCACAAAATCGCTGTTGCGCGGACCGGTGAAAGTGCTGACCCAGGACGCCTGGTTTTCATTGTCCCAAAAACTATAACTGGTTTTTCCCAAATACTGTACTTCAAATAAAGATTCCGGCGAATTCTTGGTCAGCGGATTGAAATTATCGCCGTAGTTGCCGTTGAGCGAATAACCCAGGCTATTCACCAGCTCACAGTATTGCAGGGTCTTTTCATAATCGCCCAGGGTCAGGTATACTTTGGCCAGCATACCGGCCGCGGCTCCCTTGCTGGCCCGGCCTATATCGTTGCCTGTGTAGCTGCTGCGAGGAGGCAGCAGATCGGTGGCTTTGCTGAGGTCATCAATAATGAGGGCATACACTTCTTCCCTGGAATTGCGCGCGGGCCGCAGGTTATCCGCAGGTGTTTGCGGTACGGTGATCAGGGGCACATCCCCAAACAAGCGAACCAGAATGAAATAGTAGGTTGCTCTTAAGAACATCGCTTCGCCCAGTATCCGACTCTTCAGCGCTTCGTCGATATTCATGGCGGGCAGGTTTTGCAATACCAGGTTGGCGCGCAAAATACCGGGTGCCGGTCCACGCCAGATGTCGAGCGCGGCGGCATTATCCGTTGCCGTTACAAAATTGGCGATATCCTGTGTTTCAATACCATCGGTACCACCACCGGCACCCACCACCGAATTGCCGGCCCATATATCGGTGGTCCACATACGCAGGTTATACAGCTTGGGCCATTGCAGGGGCTGGTAGGCTCCATTGATGGCGGAGATGGCATCCGACTCGGTTTGCCAGAAATTGGATGTGTTTACCGAATCGAGCGGCGCCTTGTCGAGGAACTTGCTGCAACCGGTTCCCAGCAGCAGCAACCCAATGATGGCGGTATATTTTTTTATGGCTGTCATTGCAATTTCGTTTTTCAATTAGAAACTAATATTGATTCCCGCGCTGATGGTGCGTGTTACGGGATATACATTCAGGTCGATACCATTGGCCGGCACTTCCGGATCAAAACCCGTATACCTGGTGAATGTGAGCAGGTTTTGGCCCGAGAGGTAGAGCCGCGCCGATTGCATCTTCATACGCGCCGCGAGCCTGGGCGAAAGGGTATATCCAAAAGTGATATTCTTGATGCGCAGGTAAGAACCGTCTTCCACAAAGCGATCCGATACACGTGTGTTCTTATTGGGATCGTTGAATACAGCCCTCGGCATGCTATTGCTGGTATTGGGTCCCGTCCAGCGATCGAGCACCGCCGTGGTTTGATTCACCGCTACCGCCATGCCCTCCTGGTAAATACGGTTGGCATTGAAGATATGGTTGCCGGTAATGCCTTGCAGAAAGATGGAAAGATCAAAGCCCTTCCAGGCAAAGCTATTGTTCATCGCAAATAGGAAGCGGGGATTGGGATTACCGAGGAAAGTGCGGTCATCGTCATCTATTTTTCCGTCATTATTCAAATCTCGGAAACGAATATCACCGGGCGAAGTGCGGTTATTGGGATCAGCGCCAGGCACCTGCACGGCATAATCCTCCACATCCTTCGGCGACTGGAAGATGCCATTGGTTACAAAACCATAGAAGGTATTGATGGGGTAACCACCCGGATGCTGAATGGAAAGGTTCTGATTTAGCCCAATACTTCCCGTATAAAGCGGAATTGTATCGTTGAGCTTCAGAATACGGTTCTGATTATACGACACGTTGAAGCTGGTATTCCAGGTAAAAGCGCCCCGGATATTCTCGGTATTGATGGAGAGCTCAATGCCCCTGTTCTGCACCTTACCCAGGTTAATGCTGGGAACAACAATATCGGAATAGCCCGTTGAAATGGGTACCGACATGGGCACCAGCATATCGTTGGTATTTTTGATATAGCCGTCGAGGGTTACCTGCACGCGATTACCAAACATACTGGCATCTATACCGAGGTTGGCCTGCTCTACTTTTTCCCATCGGATGCCGGGGTTGGGAATCATCAGCGGCACAATGGCCGTAGCGGCATTGCCATTGAAATTGTACTGCACGGTTTGCAGCACGGAGGCAAAGGAATAATTTCCGATATTCTGGTTACCCGTGATGCCATAGCCTGCGCGCAATTTCAAGTCGCTGATCAGGTAAGAAGGCTTAAAGAATTCTTCTTCGGAAATGCGCCAGGCTACGGAAGCCGAAGGGAATGTGCCATAACGATTATCCTTCCCAAACCGCGACGAACCATCGCGACGCAAAGTGGCGGTAAGCAGGTAACGATTCTTGTAGGAATAGTTTGCCCTCGTCATAAACGACAACAGGGCCCATTCGTTGGCCGTGCCACCCACGGTAGGCAGCAAGGTTCCATTATTGAGTTGCTGTGTGGCATCGCTGGCAAATTGCTGAATAGAACCATTCATGCCATCGTAGCGACTGGCCTGCGCGCTGCTACCGGCCATAAGAGTGAGTTGATGATCGGTCCAGCGTTTTTCGTAAGTAAAATAATTATCCCAAAGCCAGGTAAGCGCTTTATTGTACGATTGCGCGAGATAGGAATTGGGTTGCGGTATCGGCGCCCAATTGTATTTGGGAGCCCAGTTGCGGCTATCCCAGAACGATGCCTGAATACCCGCGGTGGATTTAAACTTCAATCCGCGCAGCAGGCTGAGCTCACCATATATATTACCCAGGATATTGTAGCCCCGGGTCGTATTCTTGTTAAGCGTGGCTTTGCCAACAGGATTGGCCACATCGCCTACCCAGGAAGGTTGGCCCACCGGGCCGGCATAAGTACCATCGGGATTAAAGATGGGTTGGGTAGGCAGGGCCGACATCGCGTTGCGGATATCATAAGAACCGCTGGATTTGATATCGTGCGTCAGCGTGAGATTGTTGCCAAACTTCAACCAGTCGAACACACGCGACTCCATATTAAACTGAACCGTATAACGACGATAGCCGGTATTGATGACGATACCCTGCTGATCGAATACGTTGCCCGACACATAATAATTGCTTTTGCCATTTCCTCCAGCATAGGAAAGTGTATAGCTCTGCATGGGTGCGGTGCGAAACATGGCATCGAGCCAGTTGGTGCCAGTGCCTAATGTGCCGGGGTCGGCGAAGGCGGGGTTTTGTGCCCGCCCATTGTTTGCCATCATTTCGTTGTGAAGTGAGGCAAACTGCCGGGCCGTCAACATATCCACCATGTCTGTAGCGCGCTGCGTACCCACAAAGGATTTGAACTGTAAGGAATTTTTTCCATTCACCCCTCTTTTGGTGGTCACCAATACCACCCCGTTGGCGCCACGCGAGCCATAGATGGCTGCAGCGGACGCGTCTTTCAACACTTCGATGCGATCAATATCATCGGGGTTAATATTATTCAGCGGAATATCCACCGGCACCCCATCCACCACCAGCAGGGGATCGCTGTTGTTGATGGTACCAGTGCCCCGCACGCGAATGGTAACATTGCTACCCGGCGCACCGGATGATACAATTTGCACACCCGCCGCACGTCCCTGCAATGCTTCGCCCACATTGGCTACGGGCAGCGATTCCATTTCTTTGCCGCGTACCGAACTCACGGAGCCCGTAAGATCGCGGCGGCGCTGGGTGCCATAACCTACCACCACCACATCCTCCAGCGCGGTTGCTACCGGCTGCAGGCTGATGTTGACCGGACCCGATGCCGGAACAATACGGAATTGGTTGTCGTACCCGACAAATGAAAAATCCAGCGTATCGCCCACGCGGGCATTCAGCCGGAAATTTCCCGCTTCATCGGTACTGATCCCGGATTGGCTGCCGCGTACCTGCACCGACACGCCGGCCAGGGGCCTGTCGCCCTCCGTTGATAGCACGCGCCCCGAAACGGGAATTTCCTGGGCCTTCACTAAAAAAGATAGTGGAAAGAGAAGTAGAAATAACCAGAGCCTTCTGATTAATCCGGAATTACATAGATGCATACAGCAATCGTTTGGTAATAAAGTAAAACAGTTAGCAGTACGACCAGCCCGGTTGACTGATCCGTTACGAAAAAAAGACATAATACTTACAGTGCAGTATCCTGGCGTACCAATTTGTTTTCAAATTGTGCCAATCTTTGGCAGGGATTGATCACTCTGTGGACGAACCGTTAACTTTGGAATGAGCCTGTAACTGCCGAAGATAAGCGTATTGCCTGCCTGCCAGATGCATAAAAAGTTTTACATATTCATTTTTTTCCTGATGATGCTGTCTGATACCGTCATCGGTCAGGAATATTATTTCCGCAATTACCAGGTACAGCATGGGCTTTCGAGCAATACGATCACCAGTATATTGCAAGACAAGAAAGGATTTATCTGGCTGGGCACGCGAAATGGCCTGAACCGCTTTGATGGTAATCGTTTCCGGATCTTTCGCAATGACCCCAATGAGGAGCAAAGCCTGGGTAATAATTCTATCCTCAGCCTTTGCGAGGATGGCAACGAAAGAATCTGGATCGGCACTTATAAGGGCATCTATATATATGATCCGGTTAAAGAAAGTTTCGATGCATTTCAGCAATTGCCCGCCGGTGAAACGCGCTATATTCAGCGTGACGAACATGGCAAAATCTGGATCGTGAATAATTTCACGCTTTCCATTTACGATGAAGCGAGCAGGAAACTGGAAACATTGGCAGAAGACAGTGGCAGGGTAATAGCGCTTAGCGCCAATACCGGATGGGGAACCTGGTATGCCACGGATTATGCAACGCTCAAACATTCCCCGGGCAGCAGTAACCGGTTTGAAGCATTTCCCCTTCGTTCCCCGGGAAGCCGCCCCCTTTCCAATATACAGGATATATATCCACTTAACGACAGCACGGTAATGCTGGGTACTATGCACCAGGCTTTGTTGTTTGATAAGCAGCGAAACAAACTCACCGATATCCTGCAGCGGGCTGGCAATGTGCAGGTGCATAAAATAATAAGGCAAAAAGAAAACGAATACTGGATAGGAACTGAAAACGGAATTTATATAGTAAACCCGCAAACCGGCGCCTTCTCATTACTCCAGAAAGAGTACAGCAATCCATACTCCCTTACCGATAATGTGATCTATTCCTTTTGCAAAGACCAGGAAGGAGGCACCTGGATCGGCAGCTTTTTTGGTGGCGTGAACTACTATGCTTCGGCCATGAACCGCTTTCAAAAATATTTTCCCTATAAAGGGAAAAACAGTATTAGCGGTAACCTGGTACATGAAATTTGCGCCGATCAGTTTGGACAACTCTGGATCGGCACCGAAGATGCCGGCCTCAACCGGCTCGATCTGGAAACCGGACAGATCCGCCAGTTTCCTGCCGATGGAAAGCCGGGCTCCGTATCCTATCAGAATCTGCATGGCTTAATTGCCGATGGCAATTTCCTATGGATAGGCACCTATGAGCATGGCCTCGACCGAATGGATATCCGCAGCGGTAAGGTGGTGATGAATTACAACACGCGAAACAGTGCGCTTGGGGGCAATTTTATCGTGAGTATGTACCAGACCCGGGCGGGTGAAGTGCTGGCGGGCACCTGGAATGGTTTGTTTCGCTACAACAGGGCAAAGGATGATTTTGTGCGCGACAGCTTTTTTACCATGCAGATACAAACCATGCACGAAGATGCGGAGGGTACGCTCTGGATAGGCAGCTATGGTAATGGCATCTATTTTTACAACGCGCAATCGGGGAAAAAGGGAAAGTTCAACTATGCCGCCAACGACAGCAACTCGCTGTTGAGCAATTATGTCAATAATATTTATGAAGACAGAAAGGGAACCTTGTGGATCAGCACCGAAGCGGGGCTTTGCCGATTAAACCGGCAATCGGGCAAATTTACCCGTTACACGCAGAATGGTTTGGCTGAGAAGCAGGTGTTTCGTGTACTCGAAGACCGGAAGGGTTCCTTATGGATCTCCACCTCAAAGGGACTGATTAACCTGGATCCGCCATCGGGCCAAACCCGCCTCTATACCACCGTAAATGGATTGCTCAGTGAGCAGTTCAATTACAATTCCGGCTATAAGGCGCCGGATGGTTCCTTATTTTTTGGAACGGTAAAAGGGATGATCCGTTTCAACCCCGATAATTTTCAGAAGGAGCCATTTATTCCGCCGGTTTATATCACCAGTTTGCAGGTAAACAACCGCGAAATGGAAGCAGGCAAGCAGGAATCGCCCCTGGATCAATCCATTTTGCATACCCAAAAGCTGGAGCTGCCCCATGATCGTTCCTCACTCAGTTTCGAAATTGCCGCCCTGAGTTATATAACGCCGGAAGCCAATGAATATGCCTACCTGATGGAGGGGCTCGACCGGGAGTGGACTTATTTAAAAAATAATCGCCGGATCTTTTACACCAAACTCCCTCCCGGTCATTATCGGTTTCGGGTAAAGGGCAGTGATGGTAATGGTCAGTGGAACGAATCAGAAACCATATTGCAGATTCGCGTATTGCCACCCTGGTGGGCCAGTGGTTGGGCTTATCTGTTGTATGCCCTCATCCTGGCAGCCATTGTTTGGGTTATCTTCCGCTATTATCATATCGCCTTAAAAGAGAAAAACCAGCGGCAGATAAAAACCCTGGAGATGGAAAAGGAGCGGGAGATTTATAATGCGAAGATTGAGTTCTTTACCAATATAGCCCATGAGATAAGAACTCCGCTCACCCTCATTAAATTGCCCCTTGATAAATTACTGCAAAAAGAAAATGATAATTTGTTGATAGCTGAAAGCCTGATCATGATGAAAAAGAATACCAACCGACTCATTGATCTCACCGATCAATTGTTGGATTTCCGCAAGGCGGAAGCCAATAATTTCAGCCTGAGTTTTGTGCGCACCGATATTTCTGATCTGATGAAGGAATTATTTGCGGCTTTTAAACCCGCAGCGGAGCAGAAAAAACTAAACCTGCGCCTTGAGCTGCCCCGTATGCCACTCCATGCTTATGTGGATGCAGAAGCTTTTCGGAAAATTCTCAGCAACCTGATCAATAATGCCATCAAGTATGCCGATACCCTGGTGATCATTCGACTGCTGCCCTTCAACAGCGAAGACCGGGTTTTTCAGATCGAATTGCGCAACGATGGTTTTATTATTCCCGAAGATCAGCGCGAAAAAATATTCGAGCCTTTCTATCGCCTGAAGGAAACCGCCCGGCAGGCCGGGACTGGTATAGGCCTGCCCCTGGCACGTAGCCTGGCCGAGTTGCATAAGGGTGTGCTGGAACTTAAAGCCACGCAGGATAGCCAGAACATATTTCAACTCTCCTTGCCCATACACCAGGAAAATGAAATAGACCTGCAGGAATACGAGTCGTATGAAACCGGCAATACCGAGGAAAGCAGCGCTCAACCCCTACCCGACGCGAGTAAACTATCGCTGCTGCTGGTGGAGGATAATAAGGAGATAGCCCAGTTTATTCAGCGGGAGCTGATGGAGCGCTACAATATATACCGGGCGCACAATGGCGAGGAGGGCTTGCAGGTACTGGCCGATGAAACCATCGATATTGTTGTAAGCGACATTATGATGCCGGTAATGGATGGAATCGAGTTTTGCCGCCGTGTAAAAAACGATATACAATACAGCCATATCCCCATCATCCTGCTCACCGCCCGCAATACGCTGAACGCGAAAATTGAGGGATTGGAAGTAGGGGCCGATGCCTATATGGAAAAGCCTTTTTCCTTTGAGCACCTGCAGGCTCAGATCAATAACCTGGCGGCCAACCGGAAGCTGATGCGGGAGTATTTTACCAAATCGCCCCTGGCCCATATCCGTGGCATGGCCAATAGCAAGGCCGATAAAGGATTTCTGGAAGAGCTGGATCGGGTGATACAGGAACATATTACTGATACCGACCTCGATGTGGACAGGCTTTCGCGGATGATGAATATGAGCCGCACCAGTTTTTATCGCAAGATCAAGGGCCTCTCCGACCTTACGCCCAATGAGCTGATCAATATCTCCCGCTTAAAAAAAGCCGCAGAGCTTTTGGCCAGCGGCGAATACAAGATCAGCGAAGTGGCAGCCATGGTGGGCTATAGCGTGAACAGCAATTTTTCCCGCGACTTTCATAAGCAGTTTGGCGAATCGCCATCGGGGTATCTGGCGAATTTGAAAGTGAACGACTGATAGTGCCAACAACAACTGCTTAGTTCTGGATCAATTGCGCTTCCGGAAAATTATTACCTATTTTTAATGCATGATTAAAGGCATAATAGCAGGTATTTTTCTCCTGATAGGCGCTATTGCCGCGGCCAGGCGATATTGGTATAAGCAAAAACTGGAGACCGCAGTTACCGATGTGGCGCAACAGCTTGATGCCGGCAACCTTGATATGAATACGATAGCGCAAGAGCTGCATGCATGCATAAGACGGAAATCATACCAGGAAATAGCCGGATTAGCGTCAAGGGCAGTTTCTGTTATACACCATAATCTGCCCAAAAAATTCAGCATTGCTCATACCAGGGTTGGGCATGACGCTGATGCCGTAATCCTGGCTCAGGCAAAGGTCAAAGAGATAGCCGCTACTTACGGCGGAACCCGTGAATATGAACAGGTATACCCCTGTTGGCTATACATCAAAGAATTGCCTGAAGAGAACATGATTGAATTCCGGAGTTCTGTTCCGCACAATAAAGAGCACCAGTATCTGCTGGAAGACCTTGCCGATCACGCATTCCAGGAAGCGATACGGGGTCAGGCCGGCTAATCAAAATACCATCCCCACGGTATAGGGCGAACTGACCATTCAGGGTATGTTTAGACCCAAACAAGTGTGTTAAACACCTAAACAACCCACCCTTATGTCCCCTGTAAAAAAATGGATGAGCTGGGAAGGCGGTATCGACCTGGTAGCCCTTACCCAGCCCGGCCTGCAAATGCCGAATGTAATTGTTCACCTGGCCCGCATGGTGCATACCCCTGTGGGTAGCGCGCCCTCCGGCATGATTCTGTGGCAACCCGATCCCGCAGCGGCACCGGCTGTGATGGGCTTTGTGAGTACGGATCCCGAAGTGGGCCGCTATTTTGGTCCCCATATTTTCGCCGGTACGCCCTTTGAACAGGCACCGGTATTGAATGGGTTTATCCAGATTGATATTGCCGGCAACAAGGCCTACAGTAAATGCAGTGTGGGAGGTCATGTTTTTGAAGTAGAGATGGGCGATTTCAGCGAGCCTTACCTGATCAATCGCGAACCCGCCGCCATGCCACCCTTTCATCAGCAGGGGGTGGAGATCCATGCCCGGCAGGTTGCGCTGAAAGTGAATGGGCAGGCTATTGAGCTCATCGTTCCGCCCGTAGGCATCACCGGCGGACCCGCTTCGGTGGTGGCGCCCAATGGGCTGTATGCCCGCTAACACCGATTTACTTCGATAAAACAGCTACAATACCGTACTATGAACAAACTTTTTTTCTTTACTGGAGTCCTTTGCTTCCTTGCCTGCACTCCTGAGAAACCGGAACCCGATAGCCCCGACCCACAGGCTTCCATCGAAGCCTGGATCGCCAACGCCGAGTTTGACAAGGTTCTGATGCCGGGTGACCAGGGTATACGCGATATTGTTTTCAACAACGGCAACGCGGCCCTGCTCGATAACCTCAACAGGGTGTATTTTTCTTACAACAATGGTGGTGCCTGGGAGGAGCGTTTTCAATTGAGCGGCAATACCGCCCGTTGCATCGCCCTGCGGGGCGATGGCGAAAAATTCTTTATCGGCGGCATCAGCCTGGGCAATTATACTTTTGGCGCCAAATTCTGGGTGTACCATAGTCCGAAAAACGGGCCGGTGCAACTGGACTACGATGGCGAAGCCAAAGTGGCCAATACCGACGAACCCATCAACCACGATTTTATGCGCGCCAGTTGGAATGGCGATGGCTCCGTATATGCCAGTTTTGGCCGAAGCAACAAAACAGATGGCTTCTTTGGCAACATCACCCCCGATGGACGAAAAATATTTGTGCGCAGAACACCTTCCCACTCCTCTATTCAGGGGGAAAACCCCAGTTTCGCGAAAAGCCACTGTGCCGGATTTTATATCGCCAACAACTCGGAGCGAATCACCCTATGCGTATCGGAATACATCCCCAGCGGTTTCACCCATTTTCTGATGCCTTACTATTCCGAAAGTAAGGGGGCAGGAAATAGCTGGTTATCCCTGCGCAACTACTGGTTGGCCGACCTGGTGTACCATATTGGTCAGGACCTTAGTGGCAACCATGCCATTTATGTGTCGCAGGCCAATCGCCTGTTCTATAACGGCCAGCAACTGATCAATCATAAAAACCTGCAGGGTGAACTCACCTGTGCATCGGTAGATAACCAAAATTTCGTATGGGTGGGCACCAGCACCGGACTGTATAAAAGCAAGAGGCCCCTGTTTTAACTGGCGGAATATGTATACAACAACACTGAGAATACGCTTATGGGCCTTGCTATTGTTGTCGGCAACAAGTGCAACAGCCCAGCCCTTGCAGATTAAGCGCGGCTATGCCGGCGGCAAAAAAGTGGGATTGGAGAACAGCGCGGGCAAGTTGGTGGTAAAGCAAAAATATATCCAGATCGCCGACTTTGTGGAACAGGGCTTTTTCCTGGCCATTGATAAAAACCTGGAAATTGAGCAATTGGATCCCGAAACGGGAAAGATTATCCGCAAGGGTAAGGGACTCAAGCTGGGCGTATTGCCTTCCCTGTACGACCCACCCAGTTATAGGGCCAATGGCAGCAAGACGCCAGTCTTTAAGGCGCCCTACCTGGTTTTGACCCATAATGGCAAAGCGGGGCTTTACAATTTTCAATTGGAAAAAATCAGCGGCGAGGAGCTGGATGAAATAAGAGTGGATACGCAGAAACCGCAATACCTGTATGTGCGCAAGGGCTGGAACTGGGGATTGATGAATGAAAAGGGCGAAATCACGATCACGCCGCAATATATCAGCATCAACCGTGGCCTATTTCCGGAAAATTATTCCTTTGGTTACCCAACGGAAAATCTTTTCCGTGTAAGCGACAGGCAACAAACTTACTATGTTAACAACCGCAATGAAATTGATTATGCCGCCAGCGCCGAGCTCTGCTGCCAGGTAAAGGGGGAAACGGATCAACTGGAGCGCAGAGCCTTCTTAATGCTGCATATAGATAAACTGAAAGGCAAAGGAAAAACCCTGCTGGCGAAAACTTATAATTCCCGCAACGATAGCACGGATAACCTGGCCGAAGCCTATCGCTGGTACCTCGAAGCCTGGCAGGAAGAAAGTAGCAGCCAGTTCGCCCTGGTATCACTTGCCGAATTTCTAAAGGCCCATAAAGACCTCCCGTTTGTTGATGCAGCACTCAACTGGAAAGATCTTTTTCGGATAGCCGCGATTAGCTCGCCGGCATTTTACAATGACCTGGCCATGCATTATTATTTCCAGAAGCAATTAGATAGCGCCAAATTTTATTTTGGCGAAACCATCCGCCATTCGGATCGTACCGGCTATTTGCAGATTCCGGCCAACCTGGGATTGGCCAGGATTTTCAAAGCCGAAGGCAATAGCGAGCTGGCAGCCAAACACCTGAATGATGCCACTACGGCCGCCAGGCTTAATCAAGTGAAAATTTCAGATTATGATTTGGCCGATATTGGAATACAACTGGTAAGAAATCTTCAATATGGGCAGGTCGTACTGTATAAAGGTGAGAAGGTGATGGTGTTGCACGAAACATCAGCCGGTCGTGCACTGAGCAATGGAAAAAATATTCCTTATACCGCAACTGACTTCAAGGTACTGAATGAAAGTACAGATCAATTCATGACCAAATGCCTGGCCTGTGCCGGCACCGGCGTAGTGAGCAAGACCTACAAAATGGGCTATACCCCCAGCATCTCGCGAAGCGAAATTGTTTCGGGCTCCACGGTATCCGGCGATTATATCAAAACCAGCACTTACACGGCTCCCAGCACCTACCAGGGTACGGAAAACTGCAGGGTTTGCTATGGCACTAAGAAAGTGGTGAAGAAACATCCCTAAATTTGCCAATAGCATAAGCTGTAAGCTTTCTTCACCACCAAACTGTGATATTATGAATACCCGTGCATACGCGGCCATGGATGCCGTTACGCCCCTCGTGCCTTTTAGTTTTGACCGTCGTCAACTACGCGACGATGATGTGCAGGTTCAGATCCTTTATTGTGGCGTTTGCCATAGCGATCTGCACCAGGTGCGTAATGAATGGGGCAATTCCATTTATCCCATGGTACCCGGCCACGAAATTGTGGGCCGCGTAATTGCCAGCGGACCAAAAGTGAGCCATTTCAAAAAAGGCGACCTGGTGGGTGTGGGTGTGATTGTAGACAGTTGCGCACATTGCAAAAACTGCGAGGCCGGCTATGAACAATATTGCCTGGAAGGCGCCACCGGCACTTATAATGCGATGGAGCGGGATGGGGTCACCATCGCACAGGGTGGTTATTCATCGCAAATAGTTACGAAGGAAAAATTTGTATTGCGTGTGTCGGAACAACTGGATGCCAAAGCCGTGGCTCCCCTGCTCTGCGCGGGCATTACTACCTGGTCGCCGCTGCGCTATGCGAATGTGGGTCCCGGCATGAAAGTGGGCATCATTGGCCTGGGTGGATTGGGTCACCTGGCGGTGAAGTTTGCCGTGTCGTTTGGCGCCGACGTAACGGTGATCAGCACCTCCCCTTCGAAAGAGAAGGATGCGCGCAGGCTGGGCGCTAAAGGGTTCCTGGTGAGCAGCGACCGCGAACAAATGAAGGCGGCCGCCAGCAGTTTCGATGTATTGCTGGATTGTGTAAGCGCCGATCACGACTATTCCCATTATCTCAACCTGCTGGCCCTGCATGGAAAGCTGATGGTGGTGGGTTTGCCGGCAAATGATCCGAAAGTGGCACCCTTTTCACTCATCAGCAACAGACGCAGCATCACGGGTTCCATGATCGGCAGTATGCAGGAAACACAGGAAATGCTCGACTACTGCGCCGAAAACAAAATTGTGGCCGATGTGGAAATGATCGCGATCCAACAAATAAATGAAGCCTACGAGCGAATGGCCAGGAATGATGTGAAATACAGGTTTGTGATTGATATGGAAAGCCTTTGAGGACGAATTTGGGGATTTGGGGAAGGTTTAGGGTTTAAGGTTTAGGGTTTAAGGTTTAGGGTTTAAGGTTTATATTACTTGTCCTCATCGTATGGTTGCGCTCTTTGCGATAAAACTCCTCGAATCACGCAAATGGGTCGCCCTAGTCGCCCTAGCCCTAGCCCTAGTCGCCCTACGGACGACCCTATTATATTTCGCCCCTCCGGGGCTACTCACGACTCACGATGCACGATTCACGAATCACGCAAATGGGTCGCCCTAGTCGCCCTTCGGACGACCTTATTGTATTTCGCCTAGTCGCCCTTCGGACGACCCTATCGTATTTCGCCCTAGTCGCCCTTCGGACGACCCTATCGTATTTCGCCCCTCCGGGGCTACTCACTACTAACTACTCACTACTAACTACTCACTACTAACTACTCACTACTAACTACTCACTACTCACGTCTCACGTCTCACGACTCACGCTTCTCACTTACCACTTACAACTTACTACTTACAACTTCCCTCTGTCGCATTTCCCCTTAATAATGGCAGAATTACCCTCCCCCGTCGCCCCTGAACCGTTGTACATTTGAATCGTCAATCCTCATTAACCATTCAAATGCCAGGGATATGAAAAAAACAACCTATCAGATCGAGATTGCCGCTCCTGCAGCAAAAGTGAGCGAAAAAATGATCGCGAAATCGAGCTATGAACAATGGACTTCCGTCTTCAACCCCAGCTCCACTTTTGAAGGCAGTTGGGAAAAAGGTGCCAGGATTCATTTTATCGGCATTAGCGAAGAAGGCAAGAAAGAAGGTATGGTGGCCGAAATTGCCGAGCATATTCCCCAAAAATTTATTTCTATCCGCCACCGAGGCGTGCTTGACGGTGAAAAAGAAATCACTGAAGGACCTGCAGTGGAAGGATGGGCCGGCGCGCTGGAAAATTATTCCTTTAAGGAAGAAAATGGGAAAACCACCGTTACCGTAGAAGTGGATACCAACGAAAACTATCTCACTTATTTTGAAGAAACCTGGCCAAAGGCCCTGGCCAAGCTCAAAGAGATCTGCGAAAACTGAATAGCCCCTTCGTTCGGTCTGCAGGAGCCTGCAATGCCTCCTGCAGATTCGGGCCGGGAAAACAGCTTGTTGTTAACAATAACCCCCATGCTGGCCTACTGGCTCCTCCCCACCCTGCGTCTCATTTTCGAGGCGACATTCCTGTTCAGCTTCAGGGATTCGGATACCTGATGCGTTCGGTTGCCTTCACGGCTTCCGCCAGTTGCACCGGGTAATCCGATTCAAGTATATCCGCACCTTTTTTAAAAATCATTTGCCAGGCTTTCCAGCGATCAGCCGCCACCGGAATTTTATCGTAAATGGGAGCAGCCGATATCATGCAACTCACGGATCGCTGGTGTAATTGCTGCAGAATCGATTCGTTCACGGGTGTAAACTCCGGACCGATATAAGCGATACAGTTGCGCCAGGGAATACCTGCCTCTTCATAAGAGCGGAGTGCGGAATCGCTGCGCACAAAGGCCGACATCATCCGTTCCGGATTATCGCGATAATAAAACAAAGCCTGGCTGGCATTGTGCACCGTTACCATTACAAATGCATCGGCTTTATTCCGTCGTATAATATCCGCTGTCATCTCGGGTGGCACGTCTTTTTTGTCGAGATTGAGAATGGTTTTTCCCCTTGCCCAGTCAATCGCTTCCTGTAAGCTGGGTATCCGGAAATCGGTGAGTCGTCCTTCGGCATCTTTCAATCGAAACTGCTTCACTTCTTCCCAGGTATAATCTTTCAGATAGCCGCTGCCATTGCTGGTACGATCCAGCGTTGCGTCGTGCAGCAATACAATCACGCTGTCTTTGGTAAGGCGTGGATCCACTTCAAAGAATGCGGGCACATGCTCCAGCACATAGGCGAATGTTTCCAACGCATTTTCGGGATAGCCGGGAATATGGGTGCCCCGGTGCCCGCTGATGATGCGGGTACCGTCGCCCCGGTAAGCAAAGAATGATTGCAGGGCCGCAGCATCCTTTATGTGGAATGCATGCTTTTGTGCCGGGAGACTTTCAACAAAGGCAGAACATATAACGAAGAAAATAGCTCTTGTAAATAGTTTTAGCAACATGATGCCCGGCTGGTTTCAGTTGAAAAAATCAGGAAATGGCGGCAAACTGTTCACGTGCTTCTTTCCATTGCTGGTAATAACGCTGGTAGGTCTCCAGGTCTTTGGCGGATGGTATCGACTTTTCTGGCTCACAATCTGTACCTGCCACAGCAACCTGTAAGGCTTCGTTGCAGCGCATGGCCGCGCCCACCACCGATGCCTGTTCGAAACCAGGCCTTACCCATACCTGACGACCGGTAACCCCGGCTATCATTTTTCGCAAAGCCGCACTTTGCAATCCGCCGCCACAGGCCCAGATATGAGCGGCATTGTGACCGGATATGTCGGCCAAAACATTATAGTTGGCCGCAATGCTAAACGATATATCGAGCAAAGTGGCCCACACAAAACTGCTGCGGGTGAGTTCGTGCGTAACGGGTACGGGAAATACAAAACCACCCCGGGTAACCGGCTTTTTCTCCCCCGCAATCAGCGAACCCAGCGATGCCGCACAGTGGCGATAATCATTTTCCTGTAATTCCTTTTCTATTATTTCATACCCCTCATTGGGATAAAAAACTTCTTTCAGGCGCTGATAGTTGAGGCCGGTTACGCCGGCATTGGCTTCAAACACAAAGCGATTCTCTTCAATATCGCGGCTGGTCCAGGTTCTTTCCTCGCTGTCGGTAACAAAAGAGGATTCCAGCTTTACCACCGGTGTGGTTGTGCCCGACACAATCACCACATCGCCCACAGCGGGTTGGGTACTTTTGATAGCCATCTGCGTATCGCCGCCACCGGTTATCACCAGCATATCCTCCGCGATGCCCCAATCCTTTGCCAAAACTTTTTTCACCGGGCCGGCAATGCTACCCGACTGTGAAAGTGCGGGCAGCAGCCCGGAATCCATATCAAATATTGCGCAGAGCTCACTGCTCCAGTTGCCGGCGGCAACATCATAGAGCAGGGTTTCCGATGCCTGCGAATGCTCATATAGTGGTATACCACACAGTTCCCAGGCGGCCCAGTCGCTGATGCTCAGGAAAAATTGAAGCTGGTTCCAGTCCTTTTCCCTTCTCTCACGAATGCCAACCAGTTTGTAAGCCGAAAAGAGCGAACCGGGGTAGCGACCGCTCAGTGCATAGATCCGGCTTTTGTTTTCATGGCAGTCTTCCCATTCCCTGCCGCGATGGTCAATATTGGGCATGCCCATGATGGCTTTACCTTCCTTATTCACCAGCACAATGCCTTCGCGCTGGCTGGTGGTAGTGGCAGCTCTCAGATGCACGGCGCCCGCCTGGCGCATGGCATCGGCCGTGAGTTCCTTCAACTGCTGCCACAATTCCTCCGGCTTGAAATAAATGGAATCCGCATAAAGTTCATCGCGGTAATAGCGGATATCGGCACGCGCCACGCCTAATATAGTACCCGCCACATTTACAATCGCCGAACGTACATTACCCGTGCCTATATCGAGTACCAGGTAAGCATCCTGTTTTGTCATAGCCCTAATTTATCGCTGAATATACGATGATACGATTTCCCGGTTGGCCAGTTTGGCGGTGGTATGTATGCCCTTGCCAAACCATTCGAGCAAAACCGCGTTCATGATGCGCACATGATGATCTTCCACCTCATGCGTAGCGCCTGCAATATGCGGTGTGGGTAATACATTGGGCAGGTCGATGATCTTGTAGTCGAGCTCATCCGGCGGTTCATGATCAAACACATCGAGGATGGCGCCACGGATTTTATTCTGCGACAGCACTTCATACAGGTCGCTGGCATTGACCACGGCCGCCCGGGCCGTGTTTACAAACAAAGCATCGGGCCGCATTTTTTGCAGCAGCTCTTTGTTGATCATGCCGCGGGTTTCGTTATTCACCGGTAGATGCACCGAAACGATATCGTTGCTGGCAAATAATTCTTCGAGGCATTGCTGCTGATAGGCGGGGTAATCGGCCGCGTTTACATACGGATCATAATAGCTGATCTCACAGGGATAATTCTCCACCATGCGTGCGATCAATTGACCGATGGCGCCAAAACCTACCATACCTATTTTCTTTCCGGCGAGTTCGGTTCCCTTAAACTGCAGATAGGATGTGTGTGCGCCCTCATCCCATTTTCTTTCGCGCAACCAGTTGATGCTGGCAAGGGTATGCCGGTAAAATGTAATGACATTGGCGATAAAAATTTCCGCCACGGCCTGTGCGTTACGCGCCGGCGTAAAGAAGACGGGAATGCCCAATCTTGTGGCGGTAGCTACCGATACATTGGAAGGAGTACCCCTGCATACGCCAATAAACTGAAGGTGGGCATTGGCATTGATCACTTTCTCGGTTACCTCGTCGTGCTCGGTGATCAGTGCTTCCGCTTCGGTATCGTATAGCAATGCGAGGAGTTCTTCTTCGTTGAAAGCGCGTCCATTATCTTTCCAGGGGCGGTAGATTACTTCACCCAATACCTGCTGCAATTCGTGCAGGCCATTATCGTGGTATGGGGCAGTTACTAGTACTCGCATAATTCTCATTAATGGTTAATAAATCCGCAACCCTTCAGGTTGCGAGGGGCTGCGCGGCGGGCGCAGCTATTTTAGTGTCGTCGTTCTTTTGAATTAGTGGCATACGGATCAGGCTGGTGAGCAGCGCGCTCAGGAAATACAAGCCCGCCAGTATCCACACCACGCCTTCGGCACCCAGCAGGCCAATGCACAAACCCACGATGGCCGGGCCTGTGAATACCGCCAAACCGGCTCCGAGATTCAGGATGGCCATGGCCGCTCCCTTATCTTTTTGTACCAGCGAGGGCACCAGGGCCGAAAGGGGTACATATCCAGCCAGGCAGGCACCCCAGGCTATGCCGGCGAGCATCACCAGCGTGTTGCTGCCCGCAGCATACTTTGGCATATAGAAAAGCAATAAAGTGGTAATGCCGCAACCCACTCCGCCAAACCAGATAATGGTTCTACGCCAGCCCAACCGATCACCCACAAAACCAAAAATCAGGTTGAAAGCTATATTGCTGGTAAAAATGGTGCCCCAGATATAGAGCCATTCCGTGGTACTATAACCATGCGCCGCCATATAGGTGGGCAGAAATACCGGAAAGGCAAACTGCGCGGTGGTATTGATTACGCGCACAATACCACCGATTCCCACTTGACGATGCTCCCGCACAATGCTCAATCCTTTTACCAACTCCCTCCACTTATTTTGCTGCGCCTCCCGGTTCACGGTAAACTTCGCCTTATTCAGTACCAGCGCAAACAAAGCGCCGAGCAATACCCAGAACACCGCGCTCCAAAGCGCGGGAATATGCCCGAGCTCGCGAATGGCCCAACTGGAATAGAAAGCGCCCAACACGTTGAGGCCTCCCGTGAAAACAAACCAGAACCAACCCACGGCACGGCCCAGCATGGAAGGAGCTGTTGCGTACGACACCCACACCAGAAAGGAATAGGCAAAAAGCGGATAGCCAAAACCCCGGAGCGCATAGGTAATCAACAGGGTGGTTTGATCGAGGCTGTCTAATCCAATACCAATGAATCCGGCCGTGCCTGCCAGGTAAATCACTAAACCTATAAGCATGGTTTTACGCGGCGTAAAGGACTCAGCCATCACTCCCGAAAACCAGGAAGCAATGGCGATGGTAACACCATAAGCCGTAAACAGGCTGGCTGTTTGTTGCACCGTCATGCCCCGCTCTATCAGGTAAGGACTCAGCCAACCCTGCTCCATCCCATCGCCCATCATAAAGAGCAGGATGCCCAGGTAGCCTGATAATAAGGAGGAAGGTATCCCTAATCGGTTTGCTATAGTCGAATTTGATCTCATGCAGAAAGGTTTTTTATGGGCATAGCTATGCCCATAAAAAACTACTGGTCGAATTTGATGGTGAATTCATTTCTTGCGTCTTTTTTCCACGCGTGTTGCTGCGTGGTGGGAGATGTCCCAAACAATACCGAGTAGGTTTTCACCTTCATGGTTTTCCCGTCGGGAAAAAACTCGAGTATGCGCAGCCAGCCATCGCCGCCGTTGCCATCGCGATGACCACCTCCCATGGATTGCGCGTCAAACAGAATCTGGTGCACCGATTTGCCGGCCTTATTCTTATCTACCCGATAACCTTCGCCGGAAATATGCCCGCTGAGCACCAGCTCATAATTGGTAGAGGGTTGTATCAGTTTCTCAAATATCTGCTTGCCATTATTGGCATTAGGCAGTTTTATATGCGGCGATTTCTGAATCTGGTTATTGATATTATAGGGCTCCCAATAGAGCCAGTCTACTTCCTTGGTGGTATGCTTGTCTTTATTGCTGAGATAATTATGGGTGATGAATACGAGCCTGTGATTTTTGTACTGCTCCAGGGCCGCTACTTTTTTGGCCCAGGTGAGCACCGTGTCGCGCGGACCATATTCCGCCGTTACAAAAAGGTAGTCCTTCCCATTCAATCCCTTCATCTCATAAGCCGCGTTTTCGAGGCTGGGCTCACCTTCTTCATTGCGGGTATTCTGTACCAGGTATTTCTGATTGAGATAATTTCTGTCGACGGTAAAGAACTCGCTGTAGCGTGATTTGCGATGTCCCTCGCGATCGATACTGTAGTCGTGATTGCCCGTAGCTGCGATATAAGCTACTTTATTGTCGAGCCGCTTAAACGCGTTGGAGATGGTTTCCCATTGCTTTTGCGTGGTTTGATTACCATCGTAATCGTTGGTGATCTTTTCATTGTTCTGCACCAGGTCGCCCACCACCACTACCATCTTTATATTGAGGCTGTCGATATTCTCCTCAATCCAGGCAGTCATCAGTTCCACGATCGGCTGGTTCCTTCCCCATTTGGCATAGTTCTGCAAATCGGGCAGCATGATCATTGTCCAGGAACCTTTTTGATCCAGTTTGGGTTTCTCAACATTTTCCTGTGCCCGCATATCGGTGCTGCTGATCAGGAAGGCAAGCAGGAGAACCAGGTTAATTTTTCGCATAACAGAGCAATTATTTTCGATGAGATTTTAATACACTTTTTCTTCAACGGGTTTACGCAGGTAAGCGCCTTTTTCGAGTAGTTCCTTCTGTACTTTTCTCACATCCACGTCGGCGGGTTGTACGCCATCGCGGAGGGCAATACGTGCGGCACGACCGGCTGCTTCTCCCATGGCCATACAGGGGGCCATTACGCGGATGGCCGACATGGCTTCGTGCGTAGTGGAAATGCTGCGTCCGGCCACCAGCAGGTTTTTAATTTTTTGTGGCACCAGGGAGCGGTAAGGAATATCATAGCAGTCGCCGCACCATTCGAGGGTGCATCCCCCACCCTGCGGATGGTGGATATCGAGGGGGTAGCTGGCCACGGCTATGGCATCGTCGAAATGCTGACAGGCCATGATGTCTTCGCGGGTCATGGTGTAGTGGCCAACAATTCGCCTGGTTTCCCGAATACCGAGAAAGGGCGCGGTGCGGAGGAAATAGGCCTGCTCAAATCCCGGCACATACTCTATCAGGTAACGTTGTATATCGCGGATCTGATCGCGGCCATCTATTTCGCCAAAGCTGAGGCTGGCGGGATCCGTACCGTTTACACCATTGATACGGGTCATATTCACCCATACCTCACCCTTACGCAAACCTGTGATGAGGATAGTGCGCTCTGTGGCGAGGCGAAGCCCTGCCTCCTGCGCTTTCTTGATCAGGTTGCGCATACCTACCAGTACAAACTGGTTGTTCTGCCCAAAATATTCCGAAGGAATAAAATCCGTTAAATAAGTTCGGGGCTCTTCCGCAATGCTCAGGCGGAGCTTTTCGGTATCCACTCCACCGAGGCAAAACATAAGCGTGGGAGGTTGCACGCCGCCTTCTTCATTCCCAAACTCGCAGGGCACACCGGCGCGGAAAGCCACATCGGCATCGCCACTGCAATCGATGATTGTTTTGGCCAACAACACTTCGCGTCCCGCTTTGCTTTCGATAATCACGCCTTTCAGCTCATCGCCATCCTTTACCACGCCGGCGCAGAAAACATAGAACAGCACTTCCACTCCCGCTTCCACCAGCATTTGCAGGCCTACGGTCTTAACGGCTTCGGGTTCTACCAGGGTCAGGCTCATGTGGAGGGGACAGGGCCGGTGTTCGCTCGAAGCCTCCGCGGCTTTGAGGCGATCGATCAGCTTCTGGGGCAATCCCTTGATGATCTGGTTACCCTTCTGACCCAGGAAACCCAGGATGGGCAAACCGATGGTCATGTTGCCGCCGACAAAGCTCCTGCTTTCGATCAGCATTACCTTCAATCCATCTTCCACCGCGGCCAGCGCGGCCATGATGCCCGAAGGGCCACCACCTACAACCAATACATCCACTTCGCGACGTACGGGTATTTCGCGGGCGGGCTCCTGAATCATTTTCTTCCATTGATTACTCATCTTGCTATAGATTAATTTTCTAAAATTTTAGGCTTTGCAGGCGGTCTTTCCGGACGTATCATGGTCCAGAGTATCAATACCGCGATGGGATGCAGAAAGGCCATGGCGATAAATATTTTCTCCGCGCCCAGGGTACCCATAAACTGACCCACGAAATAATTGAACAATACAGCCCCCAGTGCGCCAAATCCCCCCGCAATACCCAATACACTGGCCACATTTTTAACAGGGAATGCTTCGGCTACCACCACACTCACAGTAAATAACCAGCTCAGGCAGGCGATGGCCACAATACTAAATACCAGCAAAGTGAGCCAGGCGCTATTGAGATAAGGGGTAAGCACACAAAGCGGCGCCAGAAAAGCCACGGAGGTCAACATAATTTTTCTTGCACGCAGCGGTGTGTATCCTTTGCGCACCAGCTTATCAGACCAGGCGGAAGTACCGATAGCCCCCAGGTCGGCAAATAAGAAAGGTATCCATCCAAACATGCCCACCTGCGCGAGGCTCAGGCCCGATTCTTCCTGCAGGTAACCCGGTAACCAAAACAAACAGAAATACCAGACCGGGTCGCTCACAAAACGAATCAGCAACACGCCCCACAAACTGCGTGTGCGCCAGAGTTGCGACCAGCTAAATGATTCAGCTTCGCCAACCACGGCCGTTTCCGTAGCTTCTTTCAGAATATGCGGAGGCGGATCGCGATAAACGAGGCGCCATAGTACTGCTATCAGCAAACCAATAGCACCCATCACAATAAAGGCCGTTTGCCAGCTATAGGTAATCGCCAGCCAGGCAATAACGGGTGGCGCGAGGATGGCTCCAATGGAACTACCCGCCACGCAAAGACTGTTGGCCGTGGCACGCAGCTTACCCGGAAACCAGATCGTGACCACCTTGAGCTGCGCCGGAAAATTGGTGGGTTCGGCTGCACCGAGCAGACCGCGAAAAAAACCAAATTGTCCGAATGTGCGGGCCAGCCCGCCGCCTATGCAGGCAAGCGACCAGGTAATAATGCCCCAGAACATCACCAGCCTGGCACCCCATTTGTCGACCATCCATCCCGTAACAGGATACATCACAGCATAACAGATGGTGAAGAGGTTGACGATAAAAGCATAGCCTTCATCATTCAATGCAAACTCCGATTTCAGGACAGGTTTCAGCACCGACACAATTTGCCGGTCTACATAATTGAATACAATGGCGAGGAAGATAACGGCGATAATCAGCCATCGTCTTTTCTCCGCCGTGAGCCATTTGGGTTTTATGGGTTGGGTCGCAATCATTCAGTATTGAAATAAACTGGCAGGGTCATACAACCCTGCCAGTTTGCAGGTTACTAATAACCGGGGTTTTGAACCAGGTTGTCGTTGATGATAATTTCCTTCGAAGGTATGGGCCAAAGGTATTGACGGGTAGCGTCGAAATCGCGAGCCACGAGTATTTTAATGAGACCGGTGGCGTGCATAGGGCCAAAATCGGGCAGCCAGTCTTCATCTATTTCCGTTACACTGGGAAAGAACCACAGACCCTGATCCACCACCTGTGCTTTCAGATCGTTGGGATCCAGCATGCCATAAACGGGTTTGGTGAGTACTTTCTCCGCGATGCGCCAGCGAACGATATCATCGTAGCGACGATTTTCCCAGGCCAGCTCAATACGGCGCTCATTGCGAACAATACGGCGCAGATCGGATTGTGTATCAGCGGTAACAGCGGGATAAGCGCCGGTATTCGTATATGCTACCTTATAGGCCCTTGCACGTACCCGGTTGATGGCGTCGCGAACCGACTGATCAATTTCATTCAGTTCGATCTTGGCTTCTGCGTACATCAACAATACATCGGCATAGCGCATGATCTTGATATCAAAATCCGAACGCTTATCGTCTACCCATTCTTCATCCACCCCTTTTTTCAGCGCCATGCCATTGTAGGAGGCAAACTGATCCACGGTGCGGGCAGCACGGTTATTGATGAGCTGACCGGTATTATAATTCATCACCTTGGTGGTATAAGGATTGGGATCGTATTCGATACCGATGAAAACAGAATTGAAGGCCACAAAAGTTTCTGCACAGCGAGGGTCGCGGTTCTCAAAAGGATTGCGCGGATCATAGAGCGGTGACTCATCAATGGGCAATCCATCCGTACAGGGAAATGCTGCGAACAGTTCCCAGGAAGGAACGGCCACGGCATTACCTCCATGAGTGCGGGGATAGAAATTGGTAGTAGCCCAAAACTGGTTCAGGGCCAGGGATTGGGGCAGTGCGAAAATGGTTTCGGGTGAATTGCGGGTTTTGGAAAGAAAATAATCCGCAAAATCCGGATGCAGGGTGTACACGCCGAGGTCTATACAGGCTTTGGCCGCATCGCGGGCCAGGGCCCAGTCGCCCATATACAGCGCGGTGCGGGCCTTGAAGGCATAAGCCGCGCCCTTGGTAACACGCTGCAAGTCGTTGCCGCTATAGCTTACCGGAAGATTCGCAATAGCTATATCAAAATCCTCATATACCTGTTGCTTGATCACATTTTTATCAGTGCGACCCAGTTCAAAAGCATCATCGATGCTGATATAGTCGGTATAGAAAGGCACATCGCCGTACAGGAAGATGAGGCGGCCATATAAAGCGGCGCGCATAAAGCGGGCTTCACCCTCAAACTGTTTCAATTTAATCTCGGAGATGTTGCCAACAGCATTGTCAAGACTTGTCAGGATGGTATTGGCCCGGGTAATTCCCTTGTACGTGCTCAGCCACACATCTTCGGCCATACTCCACTCACTGGTGATGGAACCGGCGGCGAAGGCATGCACGGCCTGGCGTTGTGTCCAGTTGTCGGTCATACGCTCGGTTTCCAGGTTCAGCTCCAGGCTCCAGAGATAGGTTCTGTACAGATCGTTGAGAGAGAGCGCAATCTCGGTTTCATCGGAATACCAGTTTTCACTGGAACCTTCCGAAAGCGGATTGAGATCCAATTTGGTGCAGGAGCCTAACAGGATCCCGGCTGCCAGAAAATAAAATATCTTTTTCATGATCGTAGATTAGAATTTGATGGATACGCCAAAATTGTAGGCGCTGGTGATATAAGTGCTGTAGTTGGCTTCAGGATCCCATCCTCTGGGCAGCTTATCGATGGAGAACAGGTCGGAACCGGAGGCAAACAAACGTACCTGCTGCAGCCTGGCCCGGCGCACCCATTTCTGTGGTAAAGTATAACCGATCATCAGGTTCTTCAATCGGAAATAAGATCCATCGATCAGCCAGAAATCAGAGTTCACATAGTTGTTGTTTTCCTGGGCTGTATACGAAAGTCGGGGATACTTCGCCTCCTGGTTCTGCTTTTCATCGTTGTAAACACTCCAGTACTTGCCATCGATGATGGCGGGCGCATTGGTCCAGCCACTATGGAAGGGCATCACCATTTGCGAGGTAAGACGCGATTGTTGGCGACCCACGCCCTGGAATACCAGCGAGAAATCAAATCCCTTATACTCCATATTTACCTGGCCGCTAAACAGCATACGGGGAAGTGAGCCTCCCAGTTGCACACGGTCGTAGTCGGGTGTAATTTTTCCATCCGGTACTCCATCGGGACCACTGATATCACGGTAGCGGATATCGCCGGGTTTCACGCCATTGTAGAGTTTGGGTGAATTATTCACTTCGTCCTGTGTCTGGAAGATGCCGTCGGACACATAGCCATACCATTCGTTGAACTCACTACCCTCGCGGATGATGGTGGCGCCATCGAGCACGATACCACCGAGGTTGCCCATGCGGGTACGTGAATCGGAAAGGTTCACCAGCACGGAATACTTGAACTCGCGGGAGCGATCGCGCCATCCCACTTGCAGATCCCATCCATTGGTATACATATTACCGGTATTCTGATTAGGGTTTTCGAATCCCATATAATCAGGAATTTCCAGCTCCAGCAGCATGTCGCGGGTTTTCTTGCGATACAGATCAGCCGATACAGAAAGGCGATTGTTCAGGAAATTCATATCCACGCCAATATTGCTGGTTTCGGTGATTTCCCAGGTGATGTCGCGAATAGCATAATAAAACTGGGCGGCAGTGATTGCCGATACGGGATTGCCACCCTGGTAAAATAGTGTATTGGAATAACCGATGGAGGACTGGTAAGGATAATTACCAATGCGCTCGTTGCCCAGTTGCCCCCAGGATCCGCGCAGCTTCAGGTGCGAGAAAATGCGATTATTCTGCATGAAGTTTTCTTCCGAAATCACCCAGCCTGCCGAAATGGAGGGGAAGCTGCCCCAGCGATAATCGGGATGGAAACGGGAGGAACCATCATGACGAAGGTTGGCCTGGATGAAATAGCGATTATCGAAATCATACATCAGTCGACCAAAATAAGAGCGGTAGGCGGTTTCGCTGGCCGAGCCCGAATTGAGCATGAAATCGAGCGGACCCAAATCAAGATAAGGGAAATTAGAAAGTGTATAATTATTCGCTCTTGCGCCAAGGCCTTCGTTAAAAGAATAGTAATCCTCATAACCAGCGAGGGCATTAAAGCGATGCTTATTCCATTTTTTGGTATAGTTGGCCAGCAACTGCTTGGTGAAATTTTTCGAATCGTTGCGCCCTTCGCTCAGGTTGGTAGCCTGGTGACCTGCCACGAAAGTGGAGAACACCGTGGGGTCATCCGCCGTATAGATGCGGATCTGCTTGGTAAATGTTTTTGTTTTGCTCATGGCAAACTGCGGCGAGAACACACCAGTGATGGTAAGTCCATCCACGGGTTTGAACTCGAGCGCCACGCGGCCATAGAACTTATTGCGCCAGTCGTTGTTGAATCCGCCATATTTCATTTCGGCATAGGCATTGGAACCATTTTTTCCGTCGGCAATACGGCCATCGGCCCAGGTGGCGGCATAGATGGGAGCAAAACGCTGCGCATCCCAGATGGGATTCAGCGTTGGTGCCTCCGACAGCGAATAATTATAGGCCATATCTACATGGGCAGACAAATGCTTGTTGATAGTAAAGCTGTTATTCATCCGCGCGATCACTCTTTCATAACTGCGACGGTCGTAGAGGGCATCAATTTTTTCATAGTTGATGGAAGCCATGGTGCGCATTTTATCGGAGCCTGATGAAAAGCTGATATAATGGCTATGACGGGGCGCGGTATTGTTGAGCAGCAGACCCATCCAGTCGGTATTGGGGTACTGATTGGGGTTGGTTTTGCTGTATTCGATCCAGTTCTCCACATCGTCCTGGGTAAACAGTGCGTACTCGCCGCCGGGGTTGTTGCCGGCATCATTCCAGGTCCACTCGTTCATCATTTCGAGGTAGCGCCTGGTGCCCACCATATCGGGGAAGGCGGTGGGTTTTTCAAAACCATAAGTGCCCGTGTACTGGAAGCTTTGCTGGCCCAGACGGGGGCGTTTGGTAGTAATGAGGATTACACCGGCAGCGGCGCGGGCTCCATAGATGGAGGCGGATGCGGCGTCTTTCAGCACCGAGATATCGGCAATATCGTCGGCATTAACATCATCGATATTGCCCACCGGCACACCATCTACTATATATAAAGGAGTGCTGTTGCCGATGGTGGTTACTCCACGAATGAGAATGGAAGCACCGGCTCCCGGAGCAGTGCTGGAGCGGGTAACGATTAATCCGGGCATGGACCCCTGGAGGGCCTGCGATACCTGGGTCATATTACGGTCGGCCACTTCCTCGCCACTTACGGTGGAGATGGAACCCGTGAGGTCTTTTTTCTTGGCCACGCCATAGCCGATGGCTACCACTTCCTCGAGGCTGCGGATCTCGCCATCCAGGCGAAGGTCAATGCGGCCATCACTTTCTACATAGCGCTCTTCAGATTTATGGCCCACAAAGGTGAAGACCAGGGTGCCGGAACCAGGGAGGCTGAGCGCATAGGTACCCTTTTCATCGGTTTGGGTACTGGCGGTTCCTTCCTTATGGCGCACGTTTACGCCAGGGAGGGGCTGGTCATCATCGCCGGTAACCGTACCGCGGATGGTGATGTTGGAGGAGCCATTTTGCGCGTGAAGGGGCGCAGCTCCGAGACCGATCCATAGGGCGAGCAGGCAGAGAAGCCTGGCATAGACCGGCCGCATGGATACTTTTTCTTTGGCAAAGCGCAGTGTTTTTTCCATAACAGCTTAGTTTTTTAATACGTACTAATTTTCTACCGGCATCAGTTGGTTAAACTTTCTTTCAAAATGATTAATTCAATACTGCCGAATGCAAAGAAATGATCCGTATTTAAACAAATTATTACCCGTCAGTGAACAAATCATTAGGAAAATGGCCAGAAGAAAAGAGCAATCGCTACCGGAATCTGTATTTTTTAACGATCTTGTGCAAAGATCGCCCGGTGTAATGAAACCAAATGTAAGGAAATTTAAATTTAATTAACAAAATAAAAGTAAAAGAAAGTTTTTGTAAGGATTTCCGACCCGGACAAGTTCGCCCCATTTTACCAAAAAGTGAAGAATTCGCAAGGGATTTTAAATATTAATAAATAGTTTCAATTTTGATACAGAATAGAATCGGTATGAAAACCATAACTGAACGGCATCAATTCATTTTGAAGAAGTTGCGGGAGAAAGGAAAAGTGAGCATTCCCCAACTGATCGAAGAAATGAAAGTGAGCGGCGTTACCATCCGCAAAGACCTTAAACTGCTGGAAGAGAAGAAATTGCTCTACCGAACGCGGGGTGGCGGGTCTATGAATAACCCCTATGCCATTGAAAGGCCGATTAATGAAAAGGAATTCATTAAATCGGAAGAGAAGAAAAAAATAGCCAAAGCAGCCCTGGGCCTGATCGGGCAAAACGATTCCATCATCATCGGCTCCGGCACCACCGTATTTGAACTGGCCCGGCAACTGCACCCGGAAAAAAGAATCGTCGTTATTACACCCGCCCTGAAAGTATCGCTGGAACTTTGCAACCGCCCCAATGTGGAAGTGCTGCAACTGGGCGGGCTGGTGCACCAAAGCTCCTCCTCGGCCGCCGGCTCCTTTGCCGAAAAAACTCTTGATGAACTTTCCTGCGGCGTTCTCTTTCTGGGTGTTGACGGCATCGACCTGGAACACGGACTCAGCATCACCAATATCCAGGAATCGAGCCTCAACCAGAAAATGATCAACCTCGCGCAAACTGTGGTAGTGCTGGCCGACAGTTCCAAATTCGACCGCCGCGGACTGGGTAAGATCTGCAATCTCGACCAGGTAGATTATATCATCACGGATAGTGAAGTGAGCAGGGATACGGTGGCGAAAATTGAAAAGACGGGAGTGAGGGTGGTGGTTACGTGAGTAGGGAAGTTGTAAGTTTTAAGTTTTAGGTTTAGGGTTTAGGGTTTAAGGGGTTTTCTGGTCATAAATATTGCGGTTAGCAATATTTCTTTGCCTTCTCCATCTGCGCAAATCTGCGGGAAAATCTCCTGAACTCTAAGGCTGTTTAAAGTGCTGAATTATTTCCCGCAGATTTGCGCAGATTTTCCCGCAGATTTGCGCAGATTTTTTTTCATATATATGCCGAACAGTTATTAAAGGTCACTTACAGGATATCGGTGCCGACATTCACACGACCTCCCTTCGGGAGGTGAACTTATAATTTTACCCTTTCTACCCACACAACCTCCCTTCGGGAGGTGGGCTTATAATTTTACCCTTTCTTCAACATTTTAAACAACTTCATCGTTCAGGAGAGTTTCCCACAGATTTGCGCAGATAGTTCCGCAGAAGAACGCAGAATTTTTGGGGATCATGTAATTGCGGTTAATTGTTCAGCACTATAAACTCATCTTATAAAAACCTTAAACCCTAAACCCTCAACCTTAAACCTTAAACCCTAAACCTTAAACCCTAAACCCTAAACCCTCAACCCTCAACTCCCACGCACTCCAACAAAATCTCCACCAGCTTTTGCGGCTGGCTGAAAAATGGCGAATGGCTGCTGTTCATTTGATACACTTTCTCGCAGGGCATCTCCTTATACATTTTCTGCTGAATGAATGGCGTAACCGCACGGTCTTCTGTACATTCTATATATATACGCGGAACAGACCCGAAATTTTCTTCGGTGAGTTGCAGCGGGGTAATCCCCGACTCAACCGGCTCATGGCTCAGCAAATAGCGTGCGAGTTCGGTGATATACGGTTCGCAGTCGTGATACAATCCCTGCTCATAAATCGCCGCCTGCAAGGTATGCGAGCCCGTTTCGGGATGCTGCGTTACATAGGGCTTCAGCCAGCCATGGGTATCGAGCAGGGAATATTCCCTTTGTGTTTTTCCATTCGGTACCAGGTAGGCCGCCAGGTAAATCAGCTTTTCTATTTTGGCAGCCCTGTACTCCGCCGCCTGCGAAATCATTATGCCATTCTTGCTATGCCCCAGCAATATCACTTTCCCTTCCTGCTGATCAATCAGCCGGCACAGAAAATCCACGGTGTCTTTCATCCGCACTTCGGCTATCGGCGTTTTGTCGCGACCCATACCGGGTAAATCGACCGCAATGGCTTTATGTCCTGCTTTTTCCAGAAGCGGCACCACTTTGTGCCAGTTCCAGGCGCTATGCCAGGAACCATGCACGAGGATAAATGTCTTCATCTTTTTTTCTCAAAATTGCAGAACTGAAGACCATCTATCAACCCGATTCTTGCGGAGTTAAAAAAATAGTTGTTTTACACGACAATCAGCAAGATCAGGCTGTTTGCCCGAAATGCGCGGCTTCCCAACCAATGATGGCCGTTTTGCGGGTGCTGCCCCAATGGTACTGTCCAAAGCTGCCGCTATTTTGTATTACTCTATGGCAGGGGATCAGGAAAGCAACGGGATTCTGTCCGATGGCGGTACCCACTGCCCGGGCGGCGCCGGGTCGATCGATGGCCTGGGCGACATCGGCATAGGAGGCCAGGCTGCCTGCGGGTATTTTCAGCAGGGTTTCCCATACTTTCAATTGAAACGCCGAACCACGCAGGTGCAGCTTCACCTGCTCCGGCTGATACCAGTCGTGCCGGAAAAAGGCCATCGCCTTTTGCTGCATCGCATCCATACCCAACTGCATGGCTGCCTGTGGAAATTCGGCTTGCAGTTTTTCCAGGGCATCCTCCTCCGATTCCACAAAAGCCATGTGGCAAATGCCCCTGGAGGTGGAAGCCACCAGCATTTTACCAAAAGTAGTAGGATAAAAAGCATACTGAATGGAAAGGGCCGCGCCACCCTGCCTGTATTCACCGGGTGTCATCCCCTCGATGCGGATAAAAAGATCGTGTAGGCGCCCCGTACCGGATAAGCCTGTTTCAAATGCTGTATCCAGGAGGTTGCGACCGGGTTGCTTCAGCAGGTTTTTGGCATAATCCACTGTCAGATACTGTAGAAACTTCTTGGGGCTCACGCCTGCCCATTCGGTAAATAATCGTTGAAAATGATAGGGGCTCAAATGCACCTGCCGCGCCACTTCTTCCAGGTCGGGCTGCTCGCGAAAATGTGTATGAATATAGTCAATCGCCTCTGCGATACGCTCGTAGTTGGTCATTTCCTGCGTTGACATAGCTCCCATTTTTTACAAAGCTATCTTTTCAGTCGCGCAGCGTCAACCCGATTCTTGCTAAAGACGCAACTCCACATGCCTGATCTTCTCCCTTTTCCAGGTATATGTGATATGCAGTTTGCCATCGGCCGACTGTATTACCGCCGGATAGGAAAACTCGCCGGGCTCGGTTTCCAACTGCGCTATTTCCTGCCAATCCTTTCCATTCTCAGAAATGGCCACACTCAATGGGCTGCGCGGTCCACCCCATTTCCCTTCATAGCGCTGCGTGGGGTTATACAGCAGCAACTGCCGGCCATCCTGCAAACTCACCGCATCGGTACCCGAATTCGGATTCGGCACCGGGATGGTATCGGCAGCCGACCAGCTTTGTCCATTGTTGTATGACCAGTGGCTCACCAACCTGTTCTCCATGCTGCGGCAAACCAACTGCAGCGTATCCTTTCCATAAACCAGGAGGCTGGGTTGAATAATATGAAACTGCAAGCCATCGTTGAGTGGCTCCGTTTTCGTCCAGGTGCGCCCGGTGTCGCTACTAATTTCGAGGTGCACCTGCCAGCGACCATCGGCCGCATTCTCGGTACTGGATGGTGAAATCAGGCGGCCATCAGGCATCAGCACCGGTTTATTCTTGATAGGGCCCAGGATACCCTCCGGCAAACGTACAGGTGCCGACCAGTTGAGACCATTGTCGTTTGAAACAATATATTCGCCCCACCAGCTAACGGGATCAGGACCCACTTTATAGAAGAGCATCAGCGGACCGCCCGGGTATTGAAACAGCACCGGGTTCCAGCAGGGATAGCGGAGCGAATCGTGTTGAATGCCGTTGGCCACCGCTTGTGGTGCTGTCCATTTCCCTTCCTTTTGCCGGCTGAACCAGATCTCCACATCCGGATGTTTTTCTTCGGTTCCGCCAAACCAGGCCGCTACCAAACCTGCGGGGGTTTCGGCAATAGTGGAAGCATGGCAACTGGCAAAGGAGGCCGTATCAAATATGAATTCCGATTTCAGCTCCATCCTTGCAGGATTTCTATCTGCGTTATTGCAGGATAGTAACCATAGGAAAAAGCCGAGAGCTACAATACTTCCTGTTGTTCGCGAATTTGGGCGCATGAAAATAGTCTTTAGCTTAACAGGTGAGGCTTTTGCTGAAAGGTTTTCCAAACCAGTTCTCCAAACAGGGTATTGGCCCAGGCAAACCATTTGCGGGTAAACTTTGTGGGGTCATCCTTATGAAATGATTCATGCATAAAGCCGGTACCCCCATGGGTATTCTTCAACAGGCTCAGGCATTCCTTGATTTCCTCGTCGGAATGGCTGGTGAGCGCACGCATGGTAATCGACATGGGCCATATCAGGTCCATACCCGTATGCGGGCTGCCAATACCATGGGCAGCTTTGCCAGCGAAATAGAAAGGGTTGTGCGACGACAACAACATTCTGCGGGTATTTTGATAAACCGGGTCGTTGCTATCCATCGTGCCGAGGTAGGGCAACGAGAGCAGGGAAGGCACATTGGCATCATCCATGAGGTTGAAACTCCCGAACCCGTTTACTTCATAGGCATATACTTCCCCATGGCGGGGATCCTTTACCGTGGCTGAGGCCAGCAATGCCTGCTGCACTTCTTCCGCCAACGAGTGGCAGGCATTTGCCATCTCCCTGTCTTTTACAACAACATTCAGGATTTCTGCTGCCTGCCTGAGTGCAACAACCGCAAAAAAGTTGGATGGTATCAAATAAGGATAGATGGTTGCATCATCGCTGGGGCGAAAGATGGAGCAGATCAAACCATTTGGTTTTACCGGATAACCATAACCCTCGATGGGTACACCATCCGTAGCCCAATGCGTTTTTCGTTGAAACTTATAGGGACCCTTATCTTCCTTACGCTGTTGTTCCCGGAAGGTTTGCAAGGTAAGGCGGATACCCTCTTTCCATTCGTTGTTGAATGGCGATACATCGCCCGTTGCTGCCCAGTACCCGTGCGCCAACCGAATGGGATAACAAAGTGAATCGATCTCCCATTTGCGCTCGTGCACACCGGGCCGCATTTCGGTATAGTCGGTTTCCTTCCATTCGCTCACGCGACTGCCATCTTTGTAGAAGGAATTGGCATAGGGGTCGAGCAGGATACATTGGGTTTGGCGGTTGATGAGACCCGCCACCAGTTTTTGCAGGGCAGGGTCCTCCTTCATCAATGGCAGATAGGGCCAAACCTGGGCCGTACTATCGCGCAACCACATCGCGTCGATATCGCCGGTGATCACATAAGTATCCGGACGTCCATTCTTTTCGGAGTAATCAACCGTGGTATCAAGCGTATTGGGGAAACAGTTTTCAAACAGCCATCCCATTTCATCGCTGCGGAGAGATTTCTTCACCTGCGCGATCACTCGCTCAATAGCTTCACTTTTGAATTTCCGGTCTGCCAGCGGAGGCCGCTTGCTCTCCAGCGACCATAAAGGCTGTGCACTTAGGCGTCCTGCGCCCAGTAAAACTCCGGCGGAAATAAGGCCGCCTGTACGTAAGAAATCTTTTCGGGTAGTCATATTAAAGGGTATTCAGTCATTAATCAATTAAAGCTGGCTGCACATAGAGGGATGAATAGGGCCGATGCCCGTGTTCAATGCCCCATGTTCCGGAAGGCCTGGCCCCCATATAAAGTACCAGCTCACCGCCCTGCATAATATCGCTATAGTGGAGGTAGGATTTATTATAGGGTTTCCCATTCAGCTCCGCTTTCTGCACATAGATATTACTTCCGCTATTGTTCACGGCTCGCAGCACAAATTCCTTTCCGGCGGGAAGCGAAAGGGTTGTTTTATTCAACACCGGACTTCCGATCACAAAAATCCCACCGGCCGGGTCCACCTGGTAAAGACCCATCGCGGAAAGGATATACCAGGCCGACATCTGGCCCGCGTCTTCATTACCGCAAAGTCCATCGGGTGTATCCTTGTACATGCTATCCACGATGTAGCGCAGTTTTTCGGCAGCTTTCCAGGGCGCACCCGCATAATTATAAAGGTAGGCGATATGGTGGCTGGGCTCATTGCCATGCGCGTACTGGCCTATGAGTCCGGTAATATCGGCCGAAGCTTCCTGGCCGATATCTCCTTCTACCGTAAAGAGGGAATCCAGCTTCGCGATAAATTTTTCGTCACCACCCAGCAGGTTGATCAGTCCTTCCACATGTTGCGGCACCAGCCAGGTATATTGCCAGGCATTGCCTTCGCAGAAATCATCGCGCATATGTCTTGCCTCAAAGGGGCTAAAGGGGCTGCGCCATTCCGTTTTGGAAACGCGGCCGCGCATGAACCGGCTTTGCCGATCGAAATACCAATGGTAATGTTGCGCCCTTTCGCTGAAATACTGGTGCTCTTCTTTCTTACCCATTTGCCAGGCCATCTTCGCGATGGCCGCATCGGCAATGGCATATTCCAACGCCATCGCGGTGGATTCAATCATGCTATCGGCTGGTATAAAACCCTGCTCCTTTACCCATTTCAACCCACGCGCATCCTGCATGGCGGTTTGCTTTACCGCTTCCCAGGCCAGGCTGGTATCATATCCGCGAAATCCTTTGAGGTAGGCATCCGCAATAACCTGGATGCTGCTATTGCCGGGCATGGTATTGGTTTCATTACCCACCAGGTGCCATACCGGTAATCGCCCCTGCTGCTGATAGATCGCGAGCAGGGAATTCACAAAATCATTTACCCGATGAGGTTGAACGAGTGTATATAGCGGGTTGGCGGCACGATAGGTATCCCAAAGGGAAAAAATGGTATGGTTGGTAAACTGACTGCTATTGTAGTTGGCGGCATCAGCACCCCGATAATCGCCATTCACATCGCCAAATACCGAAGGCGCAATCATGGTATGATAGAGCGCTGTGTAGAAATTGCGCAGCCGGCTGCTGTCGGGGCTTTCCACTTTGATCCGGTTGAGCTCGGAATTCCAGGCTTCACGTGCCTGCAAGCGGGTTTGCCGGAAATCCCAATGCGGAATTTCTGCAAGGATATTGGTAGCAGCATTGGCCATGCTTACCGGAGAAATGCCCAGTTTCACCTGCAAAGGGCGGGCATTGCCGCCAAAGCGCAATTTGGCGCGGATATTTTTCCCCTGCACTTCCCTGCCTTCCTTCTTCACGCTATCCTCAAAAATCTCGATCCCCTGAATGGGTTCCGAAAATTGGGCCCGGAAATAAATCTTTTGATCTTTGGCCCATCCGGTTGAATAGCGATATCCCTCCAAGCTGCTGTCGCCAACAACACGCAGCAAACTGCCTGTCACCTGATCCCAGCCAATGCCTTCCTTCAAATCAATCAGCAGATTTTTGGGTTCATCTACGGGAAACTGGTATTGATGAAATCCCACCCGGTTGCTGGTAGTAAGTTCCGCCCGAATATGGTAGCGATCAAGAGTTACGGCATAGTAGCCCGGCTCGGCTATTTCTTCCTCATGCGAAAATTTGGAGAGATAACCCGTGGCATAATCGTTGGGCTCGCCTTTCCATAAAGGCACATCGCCTGTGAAGGGCATGAGTAAAATATCGCCCAGGTCGCCAATACCGGTACCACTTAAGTGGGTGTGCGAAAAACCAATGATGGTGCTATCGGAATAATGATAGCCCGAACACCAGTCCCATCCTTCGGAGCGATTGACCGGCCCCAATTGCACCGCACCAAAGGGCAGATTGGCACCGAGGAACACATGGCCATGAAAACCCGTGCCAATAAAAGGATCCACCCAGCGGGCCAGGTCATCTACCGGTTTTTTCGCCTCCCGGCAACCCAGCAACAAAATGCCGGACAGGGCCAAAATCCCCATTTTTTTCCATCGTCCATTCATGCGCTTATTTCTTTTTCGAAGCTGTGTATCGAAGGGTTGTTTCCAGTTGCCTGTCGAGCGAGTGGGAACCCAGCACAATCCGGTATTCCCCTTCGTATAGTTTCCATTTTCTTTCTTTCAGATCCCATTTCTGCAGGTCCCTCACCGGAATCTGCAGGCTGATAATTCTTTCCGTACCCTTTGCCAGGCCTACTCGTTTAAAAGCCTTGAGTTCACGAAGCGGCATGCGCTCCCCATCCGGATATTCCACATAAGCCTGTACCACTTCATCTCCATCAAAATCACCCTTGTTTTTTACAACAATACTGAACGAAATAGTATCATTCTTCCCTATCTTCTCGGCAGGTCTTTGCTTCCATGCGTACATAAATTTTGTATAACTCAGGCCATATCCAAAGGGATACTGTACCTCTCCTTTGAAATAGCGATAGGTGCGGCCCTTCATGGAATAATCTGCATAATCGGGCAGGTCCTGAAAATTTTGGTAGAATGTTATCGGCAGGCGGCCGGAGGGGGATGTGTTTCCAAAAACGATATCCGCCAGCGCATGTCCGCCCTGTTCACCCGGATACCAGGCCAGTATGATGGCATCGGCATAAGGCTCTATAGCCGACAGGTCCACATTGCTGCCCGCCGTTACCACTGCAATTACCGGTTTGTTTTTCCGGCGCAATTCCCGTAGCAGGGCGATATGTGCCGCGGGCAGATCGAGACTCATTTTATCGCCGCCATTGGCCGCGAGAAAAGCATCACCTTCCTCTCCTTCATATACCGGCGTTAATCCAATTACTGCTATCGCAATATCGCTTTCGCCTGCCGCCCATATTCCGCCAAAGCGCATGGTATCGGTAAAATCACTTCCCTGGTCGTATTGCACCGCAATGCCCGGCCCTGCCGCTTTGGTAATGCCTTCGGCAAAACTCACCATATTGCCCGACATGCCATGGTAGTTGGCCACCAGCGGATCCATGGCACCGGCATTGGGGCCCAGCACCATGATGCTTCCATAATTTTGCCTGTTGAGCGGCAATATGTTCTTTTCATTCTTGAGCAATACCATACTTTGAACGGCCATTTGGCGTGCCAGTGCCACATGAGCCGGCGTATTCACCTGCTGCGCTCCCAGGTCGCTAAACGGAACGGATTCGGGTGCATCGTAAAAACCCAATTTGAACTGGGTAGCCAATAAAAGACTCAGCCCCCGATCAATGTCTTCTTCCTTTATCAAACCTTTCTGAAGCGCTTCGGGCAGGTAACGCTGATAATCGCCCGAGCAGTCGAGGCTGGTGCCTGCTTTTAGCGTGGCAGCCACTGCTTCGGTTTTATTTTCGTAAAACTTGTGAAAAGTAACCATGTCGTCTATAGCACCACAGTCGGTAACGATATGACCGGGAAAATTCCATTCCTTTCGCAGAATGTCATTCAGCAAATTATTACTTGCGCAGCAGGGCTGCCCGTTGAGGCGGTTATAGGCGCACATGATGGATTCCACACCCACATCTACCAACTGGCGGAATGCATAGAGATAAGTTTCGCGCAGGTCTTTTTCGTCCACCACCGCATCGAATGCGTGTCTCCCCTTTTCCGGGCCACTATGCACGGCGAAATGCTTGGCGGCGGCCGCGGCTTTCAGGTAACGGGGATCATCACCCTGTAATCCCCGCACAAAAGCACTGCCCATGCGGGCCGTGAGGAATGGATCTTCGCCGTAGGTTTCCTGCCCACGGCCCCATCGTGGATCGCGAAAGATATTGATATTGGGCGACCAGAAAGTAAGCCCCATATATTGAATATGCTTTCCCCTTGCCGCGGCCAGGTTAAACTTGGCCCTTGCTTCGGTGGCAATAGCATCGGCTACTGCATGCAGCAGGCTGTCGTTGAAGGTAGCGGCCATGGCTATGGCCTGCGGAAAAACGGTAGCTTCACCCGCACGGGCCACGCCATGCAGCGCCTCATTCCACCAGTTATATGCCGGAATGCCCAGCCTTTCCACGGGTCGGGCATTGTATCCCATCAGCGATATCTTCTCCTCCAGGCTGAGCCGGTTCAGCAAGTCCTCCACACGCTTTTCCAGCGGAAGGCGGCTATCGCGAAAAGCCGGCTGCTGCGCCAACAATGCACTTGTTGCTGTTACCAACAATAGTGAAATCCAAAACCGGGTGCTTTGCATTTTCCGTTTATTGATCGTTCTCATTAATTTTTCCGTTCAGGCATTTTATAGGCGCCAAATTCAGACAGTAAGGGTTCACCACGGCTCGACTCAATCATCAGCTTCAATTTTTGCGCCTTCACGGGCTTGAAGCGGAGAATCCGTTTGTAACCGATGGTGGTTCCCTTTGTCAATTCCTTCCAGGCATTATCCTGCCAGTAGAGAAGTCGAAAACTTTCCACCCGCTGGCCCTGGCTGATGTCTTCCTGTAAGGCAACAAGATCCATTTCTGCGGGTGCCGGCAATTCCATTTCCAGCGTGGCTGTGGTATCGCCCTGTTTTATCTGCCAGCTTGTGGTTCCGGAACCATCTAACAGCTTGTCGCAGCCATTGATAGCCGATACCCATTTGGCTTCGCCGAGCAGGTTATGCCTAAAAATCTGGTCGCGCCAGTTTTTCCATTCGCGGAGGCTGGCCGCATCGTTCTCATGAATCAGTCCCCGCTTATCGGGTGGAATATTCAGCAGCAATACGCCATTTCGGCCCACGCTGCTAAAATAAATGTCCAGCAATTTCTCCGGCGATTTCACCAGGCTGTCTTCCGCTTCGTGATAAAACCAGCCCGGCCGGATGGAAACATCTGTTTCAGCCGGGTACCACACGAGGCTTTGGGCCTGGTAAATCTTTTCGCGGCTGCCCAAATCATCCTGCATCAGGTTGGTGGGGGCGAAGCCATCGAGTTGCTGGCTGTTTTCAGCTATTGTCGCCGGCAACATCGCATCGCCGGGCAGCACGCTCCATTCCGTTTCGCGGCCATAGCCCGTTTCCGTTCCCACCCAGCGCACATCGGGACCCATTACGGCGATCACCGCATTGGGCTGCAGCTTGCGGATATGGTTGTACCAGCGATCAAAATCATAGACCTGCTTTTTCCCATCCGGGCCTTCGCCATTGGCGCCATCGAACCACACTTCTTCTATAGGACCATAATTGGTCAATAATTCCGTAAGCTGATTAATAAAATAATCGTTGTAGCGTGCCGAGTCTCCAAAATCCGGGGAATGACGATCCCAGGGTGAGAGGTAAACGCCAAAGCCCAGGCCCAGTTCGCGGCAGGCTTCCGCGAGTTCCTTTACCACATCCCCCTTCCCATCTTTCCAGGGACTGTTTTTTACGGAATGTTCGGTAAAGGCCGAAGGCCAAAGGCAGAAGCCATCGTGATGCTTGGCCGTAAGAATTAGCTGTTTGATGCCGGCATCCTTGCAGGTTTGCGCCCATTGCCGCGCATCGAGTGCGGTTGGGTTGAACAAGGCGGGGCTTTCCGTACCATCGCCCCATTCGCGTCCGGTAAAAGTATTGATGCCAAAATGAATAAAACCGGTCAGCTCCAATTGCTGCCAGCGCAATTGCCGCCCGCTCGGGCGAACCTCCACGGCTTTGCGCAATATGGTTTGTTCATCATCCCCGGGCTCTATTCGCACAAATTGCGGATGGCTGATCACGGATGCGTCGGCCCTCGCTTCGGCCGGTGCCGATTCTCCGCAAGCTGCCAGGAATACAGCCATACCGGCTGCAAGCAGCAGCAAAAGAGAAACGGATTCTTTCAATTTTTCATGCATCATTTCTACAGATTTTATTGACAGGGTGGTTGAGGTAAATGTACAACATCTAAAAATGGAGAAGCACCCGGAGACGGGTCCGGATGCTCTCGCTTGCTACTGCTTGACTGACTGCTTAGGAGAAACGAACCTAAACCTTAACCTGAAACTATACTTGCTACTTGATGTGACTGTTTGTTTTGCATTTTATCATTTTCTTCGAAGGGGTACTGGCACCGGTTTCTGATCGTTCAGCACTTTTAAGATAAGGGTATCCGCCACCGGCTCACCATTCACCATCGGAAGTATGCGTATCTGTTCATCATTCCTGCTGAGAAGCGGCAGCCGATAATTTACGGCAACCTCCCCCCGTCCCTTTGGGCCGATTTCAATGCTGGCCGGCAATTGCAGTCCGGGTGCGGGATCCAGCACGCGGAAAGAAAGCTGTATGGCCTTATCGCTTTCATTGGCATAGTGCAACTGCATGCTCCGCGACTGGCCGGGCATCAGGTAGCCCATCGCCATTACTTTTAGCCGCAGGTGCAGATTACTGCCAAATGCATAGGGGTATTCGTGCTCCACGGGTCGGTGACCGGGAATAATATTTCCTTCCACCCATACCCGGTTGTATTCCCGGTTATTGTTGCTTAAAACAACAATCTCCTTGGAGAAGAATCCCTGCTGGTAGGCGGGGTCAAAACTAATCAGGATCTCGCCACGGCCGCCGGGCGGCACCGGTTTATCATTCACCAGCTTGCCGATGCAGCCACAGGCGCTATGGATATCGCTGATGGCCACGGGCTTGCTTCCCCTGTTTCGAAAATAGAAGCGATGTGTTACTTTCCCATCCTCCTCCTTTATGCTGCCAAAGCTATAAACCCGCTCCTCAAATTCGAGGGCAGTGGATAGCTCCTGCGCCAATAGCGGCAGGGAGCAACACAATAAAATGAAACCTGTGAGGATGATTCGCATGTTCTTTTCTCTTTTATACAGATACATCATTCCGCAACCGCCTATTCGGTGTACACGTCCAGTTCCGCCAAACGTCGATTGTTAGTACTCGTGGAAGTACTGTACGTAAGCAAAAGGCGCAGGTATTTAGCCTGCATGCTGTTGTACAATACTATATAGCTGTAGTTATTCGAATACAGCAGATTGGCACGTTCGGCCCTGCCCAGTCTTTCATAATTGATACCATCATTGCTTATCAGCAATTCAACCTGCGTGGGCGACCAACTGCTATTGGTACCTGTCCTCAACCGGAGACCTGTGATGTCGTGCTCACTTTGCATATTCACATTTACTTCAATAGGAGATGTTCCCCAGCGGATATAACTGTTATTATTACCATCCCAGAAAGTACCATTGGAAAATGTAGGTGCAGGGCTATAGCTGAAATCCCAGGCCGATCTGTCGGCGAGCTGGTTCCCCAGCAGTTCCGCTTCTGAAGCGTTGAAACGGATATGACGCATTTCCGGGTAAGCCACGATATAGGTGACCACCGACTCCGCTTTGGACGAAAGGCTACCCGCATTGGGATTAGAAACAGAACGCAGGCGGATGGGCGCCATATAGGCCGTTCCGGTAAGCGAACTGAGCATGCCCAGATTTACGCCGAGGCTGAGTGAGTCGCTGGAATAACTCATGCCAGCGCTGATACGTGCACGCAGATTATCGGCATTGAGCATACCCGTTGGAAATGCCTGAAAACCGGTGCCATGCGTGGCATTGTAATCAGCAATCAGCTCTTCGGCCAGCTCAGCTTCAATGCTGATGTCCTGCGATACAGGCCTGGTGGCGTACACGGCAATCCGGATATCGGAAGGCATGGTTGTTTCGAGGTTTACGATATTGCCAGCATCCGGACGATTCACCACGCCATAGCGGATGCTATTGACCGGATCATTACCCGCAGCGAGGTTATTGGTGAATATTATGATATCAGGGTTTCCCTTGATATCATAATTATCTTTTTTGGAGCATGATAGCAGCAGGAGGCAAAAAGCGAGGCTGCTTACTCCGTATGTATAGCGCGACATTCGTATAATTTTTTGAGTGATGAATTTTATTGACTGCACTTGTTCAGCTCATCGTTTGTCCACACTACGTACTGCGACTTATCGGAATTTGTCAGGTTATCATTTCCCCTGTCGTTTGGATCCCAGTACACATCGCTCCAGTCCATATCATATCGAGCTCCCTGCGAGGAAGAATTGTGAAAAATATGACCGGCACCTTCGTTCATTTTCCAGTAAGCCAGCAGCCCATTCGCATTGGGGTCCGCGCCACAAAGGTTGAGTTTGATCTCAGCCGGTGTGAGCGCCCGCTCCCATACCCTTACTTCCCCAATCCTGCCATTCACATATTGTCGTGTATGATAACCTCCCCAGCATTGCCCAAACTGCATACGTGAAAATTCCAGTACCATGGCTCCCGTTAGCTCCGTGGCTTTTTCGCCATCTACATATAGCACGCCCTTGTTGCCATCATATACCAGCGACAATGTGTACCATTGGTTGGGGTTAAAGCCATAGGCAAATGCGCCACCCAGGGAACCAATTACCTGCAAGGAATTGTTGGGATTACCCAGCTCACCATAACGCATACCGATAGAAGTGGTTTCCCACTGATTAGTCCAGTTGACCAGGGTTTGTATGGGCTGCGGGTTGCTGTTGCCATCACCACCGCGGAAGGCATAGATCAGGTTTTTGATCTCAAGGGTAAAGTTGGCCAGTCGCGCCGGATTTTGCGGATCAAATAAAGCCGCACCGTTGAAGTTTCCTCTTCCACCCGAAGTACCCACCGTGGGGCCATCGGAATTGTTCATGGAAACGGCCGCGAAATTAATAACCCTTGCTATGCGCAGGAAAATGGTGCGCGACGATTCGAGTACACCCATGCTGGTACCCGATACGGAACGGATCGTGAGCGGAATAAGGTATGAGCGGCCATCTACCAGGGGTGAGGTGCTGATCACTTTTACCGAAACCGGTGTGGATGCCGCGGTACCGCTTTGAATCACGGTTTGCAATCCGCTTATTTCGATTGCCTCTTCGGGCACCGTGAAATAAGTAGTTTTATTTTCCTCGTTGTAGCGATCCACGGCACCGGGATCAAATTCAAAAGTCACTTGCACATCCTGTTCCACTTTCACGGTGGCGGAAGCCACAACGGAATATTCGGCTGGTGTATTCTCAACAGTGAATCGCACAATTGGCGACACTTCGGTTCCGGCCACCAGCAGCACCGGATCGCCAAACTCTGCTTTCTGACAGCTCACCAAACCCGTAAGCAGGAGCAGAACCGCTATATATTTTGTTGTTTTCATTCTACAATCTTTTTTGTTTAGGATCAATTAGGGCTGTGCAGGGTTGGCAATCTGAATGCAACGCCTGATATTAAAATAGGGAATTCCGGTTTTGGAATAATAATCGCGTCCGAAATAGAAGGCCCCAAACCCGGCTTTCTTTCCCTGAACAGGATTCCAACGGGCCATGCCTTCCAGCGAATGCATACGGCTGCCATCGGTGGAATACTGATTCCCGTTCGCTTCCGTGAATGGCGTACCCCCATTTTCAGCAAAGTCGCCAAAGTTCTCGGTCACCATAAACTTGCCGGGAGGAACTGCCGCCGCTACGGCATTATAATAGTTTTGTAAGTTGGCGGCCGTTTGAATGCCTCCCGTGCCCTGGGAATAAGCCTGTCGAATAAAATAATCAGCATATTCGCCTGTGGCCGCGGGCGGTGCCAGACTGAAGAAATCGATGATAAATAATTTTCCCGTGCTGCCTTTGGGCCCAAAGTACTGACCCAGGTATTCAACCAGCTTCACGAAATTGGTGTTGGGGCTATTGAGCCATTCGCCACCCGCCGGCTCCCAGTCGATATCAATTCCATCCAGATCATTATCTATTACCTGGTCGGCGAGGTACTGGCCATACAAGGCGATGCCTTCATCGTTTCTATTCTCCGGCAGGCGCAGGTCAATTTCCCTGCCATCTTTCATCCTGATCACGCTGTTGAAATTAACAATAGTGGGTACCACGAATTTTGTCCCCTTCACCTTTTGCACATATTTCATGTCGGCATAAGCAATGGGTGCATAACCGGGATCATCGGGATTATTGCTGGGGATACCCATCCAGAGGGAAACGATATCCATGCTATCGGGCAATCCCATGATGCGCTCGCCCCAGGATGCGGGATCCTTATAGCCTGATGAACCGGCGATGGGCGCATAGGCGGCGTACCATCCAAAACAAAGTGTGTGGGGCGTTTCCTTATAGGCCCGCAGGTTGGCATAGTATTGCTCATCGTAGGTATAAGGCTTTTGTATTTCCAAAGCCTTCTCCTTCACACATCCGGTAAGGGACAGGATGGAAACGAGGATGAGCAGGTATCGCAATTCTTTTCTTTTCATGTCAGCATATTTTTATGTGAACAGAATTATCTTTTATCCCACCAAAGGGCCGTACCGCCACCGTCGGGTCCTCCCAGGTGTCCGATGCCTGTTTGCACACCGGCGCGGTTATTATTGTACTCCGATTGGGGAAATGGTATCCGCCTGATCTGAAGCGCGGTATTGATGGTGCCATTGCTATTGTTACTCACCACCGGTATCAGCCGGGGGAAACCCGTACGGCGAAACTCCGCCCAGCCTTCCGGTCCATCCGGATACATCGCAATCCATTTCTGGGTGATGATCCTTTCCAGGTTTCGGTCAAAGGCATCGGCTGCATTCCAGGCAACAGTGATATCGCTGGGAGCCGCATGATTATTACCCGACTGGCCACTATTGTCGACAAAAGCAACCGGTGTTTTAACCGCATCGCCTGCATAGGCCGAGGCCATGGATGCCGGTAAGCCATTTTCGAGGAATGACTGTGTTATGCCCTGGTTGTACAGGTCTTCCGCGGTGCCTCCCATATTCCAGCCACGCAGCGCCCCTTCGGCCCGCAGGAAATAGGATTCCGCTGCGGTGATCCAAACGATCTGCGTAGTGCTCTGGTTGATATTCAGATTGGATATGGCAGATCCGGAATAGGGGGTCCAGTTGCTGGTAACAATACCCTGTCTTACGCCATGAAAATTGCCGTCATCGGCGCGGGTGAAATAGGCATCGCGGCGTGGATCCTCCAATCCGTTCAGGTAGGCATCCATGGTGGCGCTCATCCGCGCTTCGCCGGCATTGAAGGTATAGGCGATCTCGTAAAGCGGATGAAAGTATTCCAGGTTGCTGGTATGCCGGAGTGCGGCGCGCTCATTGGCGCTGCTGATTACACCAAAGGGATTGGCGATCGATTTCTCCGCTTCCGTGCGTGCCAATGCCGCATCGGCATTCACCACACGCATGGCCAGGCGCAACCGCAACGTATTTGCAAAGCGCACCCAGTTGGCTACATTTCCTTCATAAATAAAATCGTAGTTCTTTAGCAATGTACTGGAGGGATTTCCCTGCGCATAGAGGGTGAGCACATCAATAGCCTCATCCAACTCCTCAAAAAATCGTGCATAGATTTGCTGCAGGGAATTATAATTGTTTTGCAGCGAGCCGCTGCCATAGTTGAGGTAAGGCAAGGGACCATAAGCATCCGCCACACGATGCATACCCTGCACTTTCACCACTGTGGCCAGTGCCGATACTTCGGGTAGCCCCTGCTCATCCGCCACGCGGGTAATCGCCTGCCAGGCGGGCATGATGGAAGCAAAGCCGGATGTAAAGGTTTTTTCAATCCATCCCTGTATGAAATAATAAGAACCATTGTGCACGCCTCCAAACCAGGTGCCGGTGGGCGCTATATAGCCTGAATACAAATCGCTGGTCAGGCCCTGTGCTACCTGGTAATCGCTCGATAGATTGGTACCATCGCGGAACAGTACCACATTGCGCAGCATTTGCGAGAAGAAGGCGCCTGTTTTCAGGTTGTCGGCGGCCATCTGGTCTTCGGTGGCCTCATGCTGGTTGGTGTTGAGGTCCTTAAAGTTTTTGGTACAGGAACTGGTTAGTAGCAGCGCTGATGCACCCGCAACCGCCAATCCCTTCCATGATATTTTTTTATGTCTGGTCATAAATGACATCGCTTTTTAATGATCAGAAATTGAGTTTCACCGAGAAGCCAAGTGAACGAAGGCTCGGCATCATGAAATAGTCAATTCCCTGGAAATAAGTTTGGGTATTGGCCGTCAGTTCCGGATCAAAGGGCGCTTCGGCATAGATCATGAAGAGGTTTCTTCCAACGAAAGAAACATTCGCACCCTTGATGAAACGTCCCAGTCTTTTTACCGGCAGATCGTAACCCAGTGTCAGCTCTGCAAGGCGTACATTGGTAGCACTATATGTGTACATAGAGGCAATTCCGCCCGATGCGCCAGCCCCTACTACCTGGTAGTATTCGCGGGTAGGTACAGGACGACCATTCACCAGCACACCACCGGCATCCCGGGCATCAGCCGATGCCTGCGATACGCCAAACGCGTCCATAATGGCTTGTGTATTCGATACCACCACGCCGCCAACACGGGCCGCCACCAGTGCATTAAGGGTAATGCCCTTATAGCTGAAGGTATTGCCCCAACCGAGGTTGTAACGGGGGTTGCTGTTGCCGGCATACACAAACTTATTGGGTTCGGCTACTACCTGCTGCGATCCCGGGTCCACATAAATGGCGCCATGCTCATCCACACGTAGCGTGTTCACATAGATATCGCCCATACGGCCTCCTTCTTTCAATACCATCTTGTAGCTGCCGGTACCGGTCATATCCAGTTCGCGCAGCGTTACGATTTCGCCGGTAACGGGATTTTCCCATCCGGGTAATAATTCCACAATCTTGTTCTGATTGAGCGAATAGGCGAGCGATGATGTCCACGACAACTCCCCAAATCGCTTGGTATAGCGAGCCGAAATTTCCAGCCCGCGGTTGTCTACACGACCGGCATTTACGATCACGCTGGTGAAACCAGAAGCGGCCGAAAGCGTGGGCTCAAAGAACTGGTTGTAGGTGCGTGAGCTGTACACCGTGGCATCGATGCGCAGGGTATTGTTGAAAAAGGCGGCATTGATACCCGCTTCCCATGATTTGGTGAGCTCGGGCTTCAGGTTGGGATTCGGCATACGTGTTTGCGTAACCGGGAAACCACCTGCCAGGGGATAAGTGGGAATAGTCAGAAACTCGCGGGGCTCATTTCCCACTTCCGCATAAGAAGCCCTTACTTTCAGGAAGGAAAGTTGGGGAGAACGAATCTTCAAAACATCCGTCAGTACCGCCGATACGCCCACGGAAGGATAGAAGAAATTATTGCTTTCCGCCAGGGCAAGTGTAGAAGCCCAATCGTTACGCGCCGTTACATCGAGAAACAGCCAGTTGCGATAACCGAGTTGTGAACTCAGAAACACGGATTGCTTTTGGCGTCGGGTACCCGACTGAGCCAGGTCCGCTGTGGCGCGATTGATATTGGCATAAGTATACAGATTAGCCACGCCCTGCAGGCGACCACCAAACAGGTCCTGGTTGGCACGGATATCTTCGATGGCCGTACCCAGGTTGGCATTGAGGCTGAAATCAGGGCTCAGATCCCTGGTTACATTAGCTACTGCTTCCGCATAGATCTGACGGGTATCCAGTGTATTTAATGAATAGTAACCATTCTCCGAAGCAAAGAGGGTGTTGGTTGAAGCAGCATAGCGACGTTCTGCCTTTTCATTACTCTTATCCATCTTCACCCGGCCCGAAAGGGTAATCCAGTCTTTCAACTGATAGCGCAGCGAAAGCGTGGTCATATACCTTTCCTTGCGGTTATCGAAAATATTGCGTTGCGTAACCCAGTAAGGGTTCTGCATCATCAGGCCATTATCGCCATAGAACCACGACTGCGTCATCAGGTTCCGGGAGGCATTGTAGCGCTCGTAAGCTTTCACCTTATTGAAATCGTCGCCGGGCGGATAGAGATATACCGCCACAAGGGGATTGAAATACTGCCCCTGTGCGATCATATTCTTTTCGTTTACCAGTCCGCCCATAAAGCTCACGTCGAGGTTCATCTTACCATCGAGGAAACTGCTGGTATTGCGTACGGTGAAGTTGGAGCGGCCAAAATTGTTGTTAGGAACAATGCCTTTCGACTGTGTATTTCCGATGGAAATATATGTTTGATTCTTTTCCGATCCGGTAGAGAAATTCGCCGAGGTGGTGGAATTGATTCCGGTCTGGAAAAAATCGGAAGGTTTGTAGGAAGATGGCGTAGTCAGCTTTTCGCCCCAGCTATAGTAGCTGCCTATTTCAGAAGGCCCATAGGTATTCTGAAAGCTGGGAAGCATCAGGGGGCTGGTGAAGCTGGTGCTATGCGTAAGGCCCACCGTGGTTTTGTCTTTCTGGCCTTTCTTGGTAGTGATCACGATCACCCCATTCGCGGCCTGGCTGCCATAGAGCGCTGCCGCGGAAGGACCACTCAATACGGAAAGGCTTTCAATATCATCGGGGTTGAGATTGGCTACGAAATCACCTGTTTGGCCTGCGCCGGAGAAAATATCTTCGGCCTGTCCGCGAATGAAATTCGGCATGGGGATACCATCGATCACATAGAGGGCATTGTTGTTGCCGTCAATCGACTTTAACCCGCGCAGCACCACCCTGGCGGAAGCGCCATTACCTGCCGAAGAGCTGTTGATGGTTGCACCCGCTACTTTACCCACGAGGCTGTTTACAAAGTTGCCATTGTTGACGGCACTGATATCATCGCCCTTAATTTCCTGCACATTGTAGGTAAGGGTGCGCACCCGCTTGGGAATGCCGAGGGCGGTTACCACTACCTGCTCAATTTCGCCGAGGTCTTTTTCAAGCACTACATCAATGGCCGTGCGGGTGCCAACCGGGATTTCAACGCCCTTATAGCCCACATACGAAAACACCAGTGTCTGATTGGGCAATACCTCAATGGTATAGCGGCCTTCGGCATTGGTTACAGTGGAGGTTCGGGTACCTTTCACCGTAACGGTAGCACCGGCCAGGGGCTCGCCCTCCACGCTTTTCACCGTACCGGATATTTCAACAAAAGGAGGCTTATCCTTTTCTTCTTCCTCCACCCTGCTGATCACCGGGTTGGGTGGTACAGCCGACTGCGACACGATAAAGATCGTGCGGTTATGAATCTCAAATCCTACGGGTTGGTGCTGCAATACCGATTGCATGAAATCATTCAATGGCATATTTGTAGCGGCAATAGATACCGGCTTTATGCTCTTGAGCAAGTCCTTGTTGGCAAACACCGTATAGCCCGTTTGCGCCTCAATGGCTTTAAACACCCGGATGATGGTTACGTTCTTTCCAGAGAAGGTAACCGTTTGCGCGTTCGACTCTGCCTGCGCCTGCAGTAGTCCCGCTAACATAAAAACGACAAACAGCTTCATGACTATAAGCGTTTTGGTGAATAACCGTGACGACCGGAGCGGGTTGTCTGTCGAACTGCGGGGAAAGGCAACTGCAGCCGATCGATCCGGCCCCGCCATGGCCCGGTCACAAAAAGCAGTTTTTTGCATACTTTTGCATGGGTTTGTTGAATAAATAAATTGATGTTTCGCGACGTAAATTTTGATCTTCTCAAACCTTTGCCGCCCGGATGGCCGTCCGTGGCGGCATTTTATAGTTCTAAGTTTTAAGTTTTAGGTTTAAAGTTTTTACTGATTTGTGTCGAAAACCTTTTCGATACATTATCTAATCAAGGAATAATAACTTAACACTTACTACTTACTACTTACTACTTACTACTTACTACCTACTGCAGCACTACCAACTTCCTCCCCTCCTCCATCCTAAAATTCACATTCGATTTTTTCAAGCCATTCAATACTGTTTCCAAACTCAGGTCCTTGCCCATTTTTCCATAAAACTCCAGGTCGGGAATTCCGGATTCATAGGTTACTTCTATATCATACCAGCGTTCCAGTTGGCGCATCACTTCCTCCAGCCTGGCATCCTGGAAATCGAATAGTCCATTCTTCCAGGCCATCACCTGTTCAATGTTCACCTGATTTTGCAGGGTGATATTACCCGAAGGCCTGCTTTGCGCCTGTTGTCCTGGCTTAAGCAGCATATTGCCGTTGCGGCCAATCACACGTACCGAGCCTTCGAGCAGGGTAGTGTTGATGGAGGCTTCATTATCGTAAGCATTAATATTGAAATGCGTGCCCAACACTTCCACCTGCGAACCATCGTGCATTTGCACGCGGAATGGTTTCATTTTCTGATGTGCCACTTCAAAATAGGCTTCACCGGTTATTTCCACTTCACGCGTGTCGCCGGTAAAGGCGATGGGATAGCGGATGGACGAGGCCGCATTGAGCCATACTTTGGTACCATCGGGCAACACCAGCTTGAACTGGCGACCTTTTGGTGTCGACATGGTGTTGTAACCAACATCTCCAATCGTCTCTATATTGCCATCATATACCAATTGTCCATTGCGCAACAGCAATTGCTTGCCATTCTGCGTGGTCAATAGCCCATTGCCCATGCTATCGATCAGCAACTGGCTGCCATCTACAAGCGTGAGGATGGCGCCATCGCGGCCGGGTTCAATTTGCTGGAGCAAGTCGGCCTCGGTAAGCGGTTTTGTGTCGGGAGTTTTTTCTTTGATGAAGAGTTGTTGTGCGCCGATGGCGAGGCCTACCAGCACAATCAATGCCGCCGCATAGCGTACCCATTTATTTCCAACAATACTTCGGATAATTCCTTTGGGGGCAGGCGCGGCAAAGATGAGGGGAATGCGTTGCTCGAGGCGTTGCAGCAATTCGGGAGAGAGTTCCTCTGCTGCCCATTCCTCATTCTGCAATTGAATGATTATGAGTTCGATGCTTGCCTTATCGGGCTGATCTGTACCCAGCCAGGCAATGAGTGCTTCGGTATCGCCTTCCTGCAGTTTTCCTGCAAGCAGCCGATCAAAAAGGGCAATTTTCTCGTTTGACAGTTCTGGCAAGTTGCTCGTTTTAGTATAGGAGCAACGCAGCGGAAAGGGAAATGGGGGGATAGATTGAAAAAAAAATCAACTAAGGCTGAGAACGATCAGGGCCATCAGTAATAATTCCCGCGGTGTATCGGAATGGTGGATCAGGTAATTGCGAATAGACTGGTTGGCCAACGAAAGGTATTCCTTCACCGTAAATGGGGAAATGCCCAGGTTTTCCGCTGCCTTCTTATAGGTATAACCTTCCTGCTTTACCAGCTTATACACTTTCTTCTGCTGGGGAGGCAGGTGCTCAATGGCATTATTAATAATACCCATCGACTGTCGTTGATCCAACATTTCCTCCGCTGTGGCGGAAGCGTCGGCTTCGCTGGCCATGGCGCGAAATTTTTCCTGCAGCAGCCGGTCCTTTTTCATTTTGCGAAAAAAATCGAAGACCAGGTTCTGCGCTATGCGGTACATATAACCCCGGAAATCTTCGCCAACACCCCTGCTGTTTCTTTTTTGCCAGATGCGCGTAAACAATTCCTGCACCAGTTCTTCGGTAAGCGCAGGGTCGTGCACCATACGTAAAATATTGCTGTAAAGTCGCGGGCTGTAGTACCGGTACAGGCTGGTAAAAGCCTGTTCACTACCGGATTGCATCTCTTTTACGAGCTGGGGTTCGTTATGTAGCAGTTCAGGTGGCAAGTCGCTATAATCAGATTCAGTAAGGGCTAAAGGTAGTTCAAATACCAAAATACTCCCAACCATTGACCAAAAAATGAAAGATATAGCTGCACCTGGGCCAGATCAGTTTCGTTTTCAACCAAATGATAAATCAGCCAATGCATGGCATTGGCTGATTTATCAACTTATGAAAAGGGATGATGGAATTCAGGGCAACAAGACAAAACTGAACATCCATTTTACCGGGTTCTGCCAATCCTTTCCTTTGAAACTGCCAACCGGTGCTTTAATAAGGATATCATTCCAGCCCCGACGCAGCTTAACCAAAGTTGGTGGACGATAGCTATAGCCTTCATCCATCAGCGGTATCTCCGGATTTCCCTTTTGGCCGGCGCGCTTCCATGTTGGTGGCGGCAACAACATGCCATTTACCCATACAGCGCTTTCTTTGGCATCCCAGGCCCCGGGTGGTGGACTATCGGTAGCGGGCGAGCGGGAAAGATCGTTGAAGCCCACCCAGGCCGGGCGAAGGGTATCCCGGTCACTCCATATCCGTCGGTAAGCATACCAGGTGCTGTTTTCGGCGGGTTTATCCAGGGCGCCTTTGATGAGGTTGGCCCACCAGTGGCGGAGAATAATGGTGCCGCCACTTATTTTTTCGCCTGCATTTTCGTTACGCAAACGCTGGCTGTCATTTTCGGGCCAGAATGCTTTTTTCAAATCTCCATTATTTGCAAAAGGTCCGATCAGTTGCCAGGTAATATCACTCTGCGCTACGTAAGGGAACTCCACTCCTTTAAAATAGCGATGCCGATGCGCCATCAGTCTGTCTTCAAATTCCCGGAATGCCGCGCTATCCCCATGATCGATATGCGCGATCCATCCGCTTTGCCCCCCGCCCCGCCAAATGCGTTCTGCAAAACTGAGCATGCCCGGGTACACAGCATTCATACGCAACATATCCCGCTCCTGCGCCAACGCACGATCGGGCCATATACATAAGGTAGCTCCCCAGGCCTGCTTATCTGCCATATCGCGCGAAGCCATTTGCCGGTTAAACAGCGTGACCACGGTTTCCAGCGGATCCATGTGATTGAGATACAGATGCCGGGAATCGATATACCGTATTGCATCATCAGATGAAATGCGCGCGAGATCGTCCATCCATAGCTGGCGAATCACCTCTGTTGAAAAATTACCACCCGGTTCCCAGCCAATAATCTGCTTCCCATGCTTCTTCAACAGCCTGCTCACTTCAGGTATAAAATCGGTTCTTGTAATTTTCACTTCATCGGCGCCAATATGGATATAGGGAAAATCGAAGGTCTCGCACCATTCTTTGAGAATCTCTTTCACATAATGCAAACCGCTATCGCTTTGCATATCCACGCCCATTGCACGAGTGAAGGCGGCGCTATGGCCGGGCATATCAATCTCCGGCAAAAATTCTATATGTCGTTTGCGGCAATAGTTGGCGAGCTCCCTGATCTCATCCTGCGTATAATAAAGCCCTTTATCGCGCAGCATGTGTTCCGGCCGTGTAAGTTGAGGATATTTTCGAATCTGCAGGCGCCAGGCAATATCTTCTGTGGCATGAAAATGAAACACATTCAGTTTGTAGGCCGCCATGCGATCGATCTGTTCGCGTAACAGTTCCATCGACTGATAGTTTCTGCCCACATCCACCATATAACCCCGCCAGGGAAATGCCGGCCAGTCGGTAATACGGCAGGCATCCACGCCAAAGCCATTGCGCATGAGCTGGCAAAGCGTTTGCAAGGCATAAAACATACCGGCCTTTTCAGGAGCCCTGATCCTGATTTCCCTGGTATCTGCCTGCAAAGCATAGGCTTCATCCTGATCCGGCGCGCCGGCCACTGTACCCTTTTCCAGCACAATGGCTTTTTCTCCCTTTTCTGCTTTCGTTACAATATGGCTGACCCAGCCCATTTTAGCGAGGCTATCCCTTAACAGCTTCGCTTCCTTGCTGAACAGACTGTCGTTAACAACAATATTCATTCCCTGGCTAAATCCAAAATACCCGGTTTTCCATTCCAGTTGCTGTGGCGCAGGTATCAAAGACGGCTTTTGCGGCAAAGCGCTTACATAGGGATATAGTTGCTGCAACCAGTGCCGGTAGCCTTCACCGGATAGATGCAATCCATCATTGGTGAAACGGGATGAGAGCCGGCCATCCGAATCGGTAAAGGCAGCGTAAAGGTCTATAAAACCAAAGCCCTGCTCTGTTGCCGCCAACTTCACCAATTGATTGAGCCGGATAATTTCAGCCCGGCGGGAAGTATGCCCACTGAATTTCCCAAATGCCTCATTCACCGGCAGCACCGACTGTACAAAAAGGCGGGTAGACGGACTATAAACCTTCAGGTAGCTGTTCAGCAACAGGATATTCCGAAAAACACTATCAGGCTTTATGCCTCTTGCCAGGTCGTTGACGCCAATCAGCAAAAAAATGCGGGCAGGTTGGCGGACAGCGAGAGCTGGAAGACGGTGTAAGACCCCGGCGGAAATATCGCCGCTGATACCAGCATTCAGTACCGGATAATCCGGAAAAAAGTTGGGCCATTCCCCTCCGTCGGTAATACTATTACCAAGGAAAATATTTTCGCCGGGCCGATAAGGAAGGGATTCCACCAGGGTTTTTCGTTGATGATAATAGGTGCTAAACAAACTATCATGCAGCTTTGGCCATCCTTCCTGCGCCTGCAAAAAAACAACCGGCAACAAGGAAGCTACTATCCAACTAACCATTTTCATTCTACGCGTATTTTAAATGTACTGGCAGGTAAGCCCTGCCCGTTGAGCAGGTTACCATCGCTATAGGGCGCGAATCCATAATATATCCAGGCGGGTTTATGGGCAAGGCTGATCTCCACTTCGTTTCCGGCGATCCGTGCATCCAGCTTATTAATACCATCTGTTGAAAATCCACGCAGCCCTTTATCATCCTTCGTTTGCAATCCCCCGCAGGCATGCCGAAAGCGGATCCTTAGCAAGCCGTTGGCATAGGTAGCCGAAAGCAGCAGCGGGCCTGATGGACAAATTTCCTTTTCATACAAATCGTGCAGGGCCCATTGCGCCAGTCGCCGTCCGGGTTCCTTTTTGTTGCGGGGATGCACATCGTGCCGCTCGCCCCAATCGCTGCAAACCGCCATGCCGCTATAGGGCAATTGCTCCATCAGCAATCGCTGTTGATCGCGAAAATGCCCCCAGAGCTGCCCTTTGTATTGCAGGGTATCAATGGAAGAAAGCTGCATATAATAAAAGGGCAGCCGGTCATTCTTCCAGCCTTGGCGGTAAGCCTCCACCATGAGGCGGCTCAGTTCATTGTATTCTTCCAGCCTGGCCCATTCCTGCGCATTGCTTTCGCCCTGGTAAAAGAGCAGCGCCTTTATCGGGAACCCCAACAAAGGTTTTATACCCGATTCATACGCGAAACCGGGCTTATATGCGTGGTTTGGCCCCGAATTGTCGCCGGGAACATTATCTAATTTGCCCAGGTTTTGTATCCCTCTCTCCCTTATCCATTCCGGTAAATGCGCATTATACAACCAGTTGCCCTCCAGCTTTTGGGCAAATGAAGCATGCGCCGCCAACACTTCGCGTGGCACAAAGGTTTCGATAGGGGCGCCACCGATGGCCAGTTGAATCAACCCAACAGGAATTTTTTGGGAACGATAAATTTCCTGTGCAAAATAAAAAGCCAGCGCACTCATGCCGGGCAGGCTTTGTGCATCACATTGCTCCCATTTTCCCTGGTAAAACAGATGGGGTTGCAGTCGGCGGACCACCGAATCGGTAAAACCGGTACCGTAAATATTTTTGCCGGCAAAGCCGGGGTTCCACCAGCGAATCTCTGGAAAATCGGGTTGCCGCATGGCTTCCTCAAAACCCAGGGCGTTTCGCATGGGCCATTCCATATTGCTTTGGCCAAAGCAAAGGAACACATCGCCGATTAATATGTCGTTTACAACAATCGTCTTCCCCGAGCCTGATACCCGGAGCGATGCTGCCTTCCGGTTTAGCGGTAATGGGGCGAGTTGTACCCGCCAGTTGCTATCCGATCCTATTTGTGTGGACCGCTGCTGACCATCAAAATGCAGGCTAAGCTTTGTGCCCGGCTTTCCTTTACCCCAGACACTAACGGGTTGGTCTCTTTGCCAAACCATATGATCGCTGAAAAAAGGATCAAGGCTAAACTGTGCGCTGACCCAGGGGCCAATTGTCATCAGCGCTATGATGAGGTTGTGCCGCTTCATGTTTTATTAGATCCTGTAGTAGTTGTTGACAATACCATTCCTGCCTGGGCAGGTGAAAGGGGCCTTTAAACAGATTACCCTTTGCCGTTTGCGCCAGGCTTCCATCGCGATGCAAATAACCATACCATTCCCCATTTACCGGGTCATGGAAATGCTGATAGGCATAATCGTGTACCTGCTGATGCCAGCGGGCATATTTTTCATTGCCCGTAATGGTATAGGCCAGCAGGGTGGCGATAATAGCTTCGTTATGCGGCCACCAGAATTTCATGTCCTGCCAGTATTCCTGCACAGGCTTATTGTACACATCCCGAAAGTAAAACAGTCCGCCAAAATCCTGATCCCAGCCTCGCTCCCACATATAATCGAGCATGCGGCAGCCCAGGTTGATCAGGTGGGGATCATTGTTGCGTTTTTGGGCTTCGTGTAAAATAAACCAGGATCCTTCAATGGCATGGCCGGGGTTGAGTGTGCGCCCATCCATGTGATCGATGATGCTTCCATCGGGCGCTACCTGTTCCATCACGCAGCGCATATCATCTTTTACAAAGTAATATTCTATCTCCTGAATCCAGCGGCTGATCCATTCATCACAAATCGGATCGCCAATGGTTTCGCGCAATTGCTGCGCCGTATTCAGCATGATCATGGGAACCCCTATTCCTTTGGCTGGCCGGGTATCGGTGTACTTGGGAATCAACAGGCCCGGAGTAGTGGCGTATTCAATACAACGTCGAAATATCCGCCTTGCCGCTGAGGCCGCCTCTTCGTTGCCCGTCAGCTTCGCATAGGCCGCGGCCGCAATTACATAAAAGGTTTCAGAAAAAAAATAGCGGCGCTTCCGTATCGGCTTTCCTTCGCGCGTAACATGAAAAAACATCTGCCCGTCGCTGTCGAAACAATGCCGGTTCAGAAATTGCCAACCCAGGTCGGCTCCTTTTCGCCATTCATCCCGCTCGCCATAGGTAAGGCAGAGCGTACTCAGCAACCAGGTGGCGCGCCCCTGTATCCAAACTGCCTTATCGTCATCAATCAGGGACCCATCCGCATCGCGCATCAGCAGGAAGCCCCCATATTCTTCATCAATGGAGCGTGGAAACCAAAAAGGTACTGTATCCTCGAGCAATTGCTTCCGATAAAACTGCTCCAGCTCCTGAATTTTGTTCCAACCGTACATACAATACTATTTTTTTAATAACGCGTTACCGATAACACTGCGTAAGTATTATCGAATGATATAATTCACCGGTACCGACACAAAATAGAGATCGCGGATACCTTCGTAGAGAATGCCCACATGCTCCTCATCGATCATGGCCAGTGAAGAATAGCCATAGGAAGGGCGTTCATCGAGCAGGTACACATAATCCCCGGGCCAGCTTTCACCCAGGTCGGGACTGGCTTTGATGCTGATATTGAATCGTCCGCTGCTGGTATTGGGATTGCTGAAGAATACCCAGTCTTTCGATTCTCCTTTCGCCTTCGCCCTGGCTTTGATAATACTGGCCATACACACGGGATCGGGCAGGGCATTGTAAGAGCTGGCGTGCTCTGTCCAGGTTTTGCCCAGGTCACTGGTGGTAGCTACCGAGCGAAAACGGCCACGATTATCCCGCATATTCAACATCAGGGTTCCCTTTGTTGTCTCCAACAACTGGCTTTCCGTGGTATTGGCTCGTGGACCTTTCAGGTTTCCTACCCATGTTTTTCCATGGTCTTTACTATAGATCAGGGTGGAATAGGGCATGCGGTTCTCGTCCCAGTACTGCGCAGCAAATACCAGGGTGCCATCCTGCATGGCGATACCTGATCCCGGGCCATTGAAGAAGAGGTGCCAGGCCGGGTCCTTCACGGATGGAGTAATGGAATGGGGAGCTGACCAGGTAAGGCCATCGTCACTACTTTCCGACAACACGAACTGACCCGTGGTATCGGGAGAAAGCCCCGGTTTGGAACCGGCAATGGAACGGTTGCCTTTGCTCCACAAGGCCGCCACGATAATTTTTTTTGTCACCGGATCAAATAAGATGGCGGGATCGCCCACCCCATTATTTTCATGAGGAGCGCCCATGTCCATAATTACCTTCATGGGCTCCCAGGTTTTTCCACCATCCGTGCTGCGGTTCATGCCCACATCAATATTTCCGGGCAGGTCGCGATCGGTTTTGTAACGAATGTCGTACACGGCAATAAGGGTGCCTTTGTCGGTAGTCACAAGGCCCGGAATACGATAGGTATGTACCGAATCGTCCCATTGCTTACGGATGGCCACGCCCAGCGGGTGTGGCTCCCAGCTACCTTTCTGCGCCACATTGAGCGCTGTTGTTCCCTCTGCACCACGAAGGCTCTCGCAACGCAGGCTGATAGGTGTATGAATGGGAGCGTCTTCCTTCAGCTTTACGCTGATCCATACAAAGTGAAGCCCGGGAAGAAAAGATTGTTCTACATTCATCGCAAACGCTTCGGATGTGGGAACCATTTCCCCGATCTTTTGCCTGGCATGGAAGGGTTCGGCACTGGTGCGGTACAGCTCCAGCTTTTCAATCAAAGGCAGGGCCTCCGGATTGATGCGGCACTGCAAAGCTCGCATGGGCAGCTCCCGGTGACCGGCGGGTACGGCGATACTCAGCTTCACAACAGGATTATGTTCAACCCCCTTCAGAAGGGGAATATGCTGCTTCTCGCTCCAGATTTCCAGGCGCTGATCCGTAGTCATTAAGCGTGTACAATAAAAGCTGCATAGCCAAACAGGCAATGTCAATAATACAAATAGTCGCAGGTATCGCATATCCAATCGTTTTTAATTTTCCTTGAAATCAATATGTTTTGGCCGAAGCACGGTTATTTGAAGTAGGATGGCCAGTGCCACCACAGCGGACAAGCCCGCGAAATCGCGACCGAGGCTACCCGCATCGGTCGACTTACCCAGCCAATCGGTGATGAAGGCGCCGGCAAATACCCCCACCATATTCATCAACCCATAGGCAGTGGCACGATAGCGGTTACTTACAAACTGGCAAAGGATGGGCATATTATTGGCATCAAACATGCCAAAACCCACGCCAAAGCAAAAGGCCGCCCCCACCACGGCGAACACGGAACTGCCCAAACCTATCAGTAGCAGTGCCGGAATAGTGAGCCCCAACCCGATGGCGCTGGTATAAATTCTTCCTTTCAGGTTGCGCTGCACCCATCTGTCGGAAAGGATGCCGCCGCCAACAACACCGATAAACGACGATGCCGCGATGGTAATGGTACTCAGGGGGCCGGCGGTAGCCATATCGATCGAAAGATTCTCCGCAAACAGCGTGGGCAGCCAGTTTTTTACGCCCCAACCGGGCAGACTGGGTACCGCAAAATAAAAAAGGATAACCCAGAAAGCGATATTCGAAAAAAGGACCGCAAAGCCTTTACCAATGCCAGGTCGTGGAGCCAGGTCTTTGGCAAGCTTCGGGGTAGGCATCCTTTTTTCGCGAAGAAATGCTACCAGGATAATGGCGTAAACAATACCCACCAGTCCAAAGCTGAAGAAAGCCTGTTGCCAGCTAAACCAATCGGCCAGGGTGGCGCCAAAACCGCCCAGGGCCTGTCCCATATACAAACCCGTCATATGGATGCCCACGGCAAGTGATCGGGTTTTGCCTTCGTGATAATCGGCGATCAGCGAAAGACCGGCGGGAATATAGAGCGCTTCACTCAATCCCATGACTGCACGAAGCCAGTAAAGCTGATCGAAGTTTTGGGCATAGCCCATGGCCATGGTAACGGCACTCCATACAAAAAGACTACCCACGATCAGCCATTTCCGGTTGAGGCGGTCGGCAATCAGTCCGGAAACGGGGCTCATGAAGCCATAGATCCACAGAAAAATCGCCATCAGGTAACCAAAGCTGGCGGCCGATTGCAGTTCTTCAATGTCTATCTGCATTGAGGGCCGCATGGTGCTCAGCATCTGCCGGTCCATATAGTTGAGCAGGGCTACTACCCAGAGCAGTGCCACCACCCACCATTTATATTGCTTGCTTTCCTTATTCATGTATTTCAGGCAATTTCCCTATTCGGATCAGGGGAGAGCGCACCCCCGCCCTTATTTCTCCGCTGGGTAAGTAAATTCTATTTTGATGAGTGAGCGCAGTCGTGGTAACCGGTGTCGCGAACGGCAACTCGCCCAGCTTTCTCCACTGATTGGTCGCCATATCATAGCCCAGCGCTTCGCGGCTAAAACCGGGATGGGCTTCCTGCAATTTATCTTTCACCTGCTTAATCCTGAGCTTTTCCTCCGGACTGGCAGCATTTTTCTCTTTACGAATCAGTTCTTCGGTTTCATTATAGATGAATCCTTTGTCGCCGCCAAATACCAGAATTCTATTATTGTCGTACACAATACCCGTTCCCGCCGCGAGTGGATAAGGCAATGAAGCCCTTCGCTCCCATTTGCCGGCCATTACATCATAAGAATACACCTGGCTGGAGAAAGCGGTGATACCATCCGACTGCCTTGCCCTTCCACCAATCAGCCAGATATGGCGGGCGTCGGCTGATTTCTCCGCGAGCCAGATTCCGTTTGAAACCGGGCTGGGTAATAGGCCTTTCCGTTGCCAGCCTCGTGCCGTATCCTGCCAGGAGAGGGTGTACAGGTTTTGTAAAGTGCCCGTAGCGGATTCGCCGCCGGCCAGGTAAAGCTGACCATCCAACTCGGTGAGCATGGCATTGCTCATAGGTTCAGGTAATGAAGGCAACATGGAAATCTGCAATTTGCGGGCTTTTTGTTGCCAACGCAAAAGGTATACCCGGTCGCTGAGCCCTTTGCCGTTCTCTCCACCGGCGCATACCACTCCCTGCGAAGTAGAAACGCAGGCCGCATAAGCCAACGGATCAGGCAACTGAAGTTGTTGTTGTGTAAAGCAATCATTGCCTTTACCATTTCCCGGCTCCCAGGTATAAATGCTTTGATGATAGCGTTTGGCACCACCCTGCCAGGAATAGCCTTCCGGGAAATTGGCGCCCCCCGCTACTACTAAAACTCCGGCATGAAATCCGGTGAGCGGACCCGCCAGGCCAGGATGTTCCCTACCCTCCCAGTCAGGTAAAGCTATATTGCGCTCCCACTCGGGCATAGCAAAGGTCTGAGCCTGTATTTTTTCGCTTAACATCAGGTGAAATACAAGGAATAATATGGAAAAAGTTATATGCCGGGTTGGTTTTACATTCATCCCGTAATTTTTTCAGGCAGCGTGGATTTATATTGATGAAATCCGAGTTCCTCCACATCTTTTTGGAAACGTTGAAAATCGTCTGCCAACATATTGCGCACAGGCAGGCGAAACCCGCCACAGTCGAGACCAATTAAACGCATATACGATTTGCCGGTGGCAATTCCTCCATACTTTCCTAAAAGACGGATCATATTGATCGCCATTTGCTGATAACCTGTTGCGGCTTTCAGGTCGCCATTTTCAAAAGCATGGATCAGCTTCAAATAAAGTGGTGCTGCATAATTGAAAGTACTTCCCACGGAGCCTTTCGCACCCAGGGAGAGAGCGGGCAACATATTTTCGTCCCTGCCCCAAAGCATATCATATTCGCCACCAGCGAAGGAGAGGCAGGATTGAAAATCCATAAAATCCTCATGTGTGTATTTGATACCGGCAAAATTGGGAATGAGTCCATGCACCTGCCGAATTAAATCATACATGGCGAATCCCACACCCGTGAGAACGGGAATATGATAATAGTAAAAAGGTAATTCAGGAGCCGCTGCCGCCACATCCGCACAACAGGCCGCCAGCATTTCCACCGACGCAGGTTTAAAGTAGGAAGGGGCCGTAAAGGCAACAGCATATAATCCATGGTCTGCCGCATGACGAGCCAGTTCTTTGGCATCAGCCAGGCAGGTTCCTCCCAGCAGCGTAATTATTTTGAATGACGAATCAGTGCCTGCCGCTTTTGCCCAGGCTTCCGCCACCTTCATTTTCTCACTTGTTGTTAACGACACACCCTCCCCGGTAGAACCGCAGATAAAGGCGCCACTAACGCCATTTTGCCGTAGCAAGGCATAATACTCCGGTATGATCGACAGGTTAAGCGATCCATCGGCCAGCATGGGCGTGAATGGTGCCGCTATCAAACCCTCTAATTTTTGCTTCCTCATGAAATAGAATTAAAACTCATTAAATATAAGATAAACCCAGCGGCAGGACTACCGCCGGGTTGACTACTACTACTTAGCGAAACGAAAACATCACTGACTGCTTACAATTTTTAGAATGACGGGTAACCGGGATTCTGATTCAATGCCCGGTTATTGGTCAATGAATTTCTGTCGATAGGCCATAGCAGTTTATAGGCTTCCGACTGTAATACCGTAGTATGGGCAAATACATAGCTGTCGCCAAAGCGACGCAGATCATGCCAGCGCTTACCTTCAAAGATGAATTCAAAGAAACGCTCCTCCAGGATGGCTTCTTTGGGGTCGGCATCAATGGCCTGGTTGGGGTAAGCATGCAATGCCGCATTATAATTGGCGCCATAAGCACGCTGCCTTACCAGGTTGATTTCCGTGGCCGGACTTTGTCCCAGCAAAACTTTCGCTTCCGCCAGCAACAGCAGCAGGTCGGCATAGCGGTAAATGGGGAAATCATTGGTATAGCGACGCACACCCTGCTCCTGCTCGCCTTCATATTTTTTTACAAAGGATCCCACGATTTCATACACACCGGGCGAAGGATTGTTATAGGCCGGCTGAATGCTGAACCATTTACGGGTATCCTGATCGTTGAAGCGACGGAAAACAGCCACCGGAATAGGTGCACGAAGCAATCCACCCCAGTTGTCGTCGGTAACATTAAAGCGACGATTGTTCAGGGAATCGTAATAGTTGGCCAGCAGGTTGGTTTGTGGCAGGTAAGTGCCAGCAAAGGGCAGCGTGCTTTCATTCAGAAAATAACGGATGGCGAAAATGATCTCGCTATTTCCCTTGTTGGCTGCGCCCGCCGCAAATACCGAACTAAAACTGGGGCGAAGCGCCAGCGATGGAATATTGGTTTGGATATCGGTCAGCGCATTCAGGGCAGCGGTAGCTTCGGTAGTACCTCCACCGCGATGGGCATTCCAGAGCGAGAACTCCGCCTTCAGCATCAGGCTGGCGGCTTTTGACCAATAGCCTTTCTGGTTGCGGAATGAATAATCGGCGCCATAGCTGGAAAGCGAAGACTCAATATCGGTACGGATCAGTTCCATCACTTCCGAGGCAGGTGAAGCCGCTTTGGCCAGGTTGGAAACGTCAAAGGAAGTAACCGGATCGGTTTGTATGACCAGGTCGCCCCAGGCCCGTACCATTTGGAAATAATAAAAGGCGCGCATGCCATGGGCGATACCGAGGTAGTAGTTCTTATTCGCTGTGGTTACAATATTGGTGGTATTCAACTTATTGATCAGCAGGTTGAGCTGCACGATATTGGAATAAAAGCCACCGAAATTGGAAACGCCTGCATTATCGAGGTCAAGATTCTGTTGCCAGAAGCGTTCCACTCCCTGTGTGGCTTCCCCGGAAAAAGTGCCCGCAGAACCTGGTTCGGTGCCAAAAATATCAGCCCTCAGTTCGCCCAGTGCCTGAAAGTTGAAGGTATGCGAACGGAAACGGGCGTGTATGCCGGAAACAAATGCATCAAACTGCTCGGATGTCTTCCAGAAATTCGCGTCGCTGATGCTGCTGATCGGCGCCAGGTCCAACTGCTTGCGGCATGATCCCAGCACAAGGGCCATGCTGGCAATGGCGAAGGTTAATCGAAATATCTTGTACATGATTCTCTTTTTAATCGTTAGTTAAAGGGTTACCTGCACTCCAAATACATAAGAACGGGGTGTGGGATAGTTGCCGGCGAAAATGCCATTGCCCTTGGGCTCAGGTGAGTTGCCGGAAAACTTCGTGATATAAAACAGGTTGTTGAAGTTCATAAACACACGTGCATTCCTTAATACTTTGGTCTTCGACAACAACGATCGGTTGAAATCATAAGAGAGCGTGATTTCGCGACAAGCCAGGTAATCGCCCTTCTCATAGAAATTGGAATTATTACCGTTCAATACCTGGCCTGCATTGTTGGCACGTGTAATATTCTTCTTGCCATTGGGTGCACCCACCTGGTCGGCCCAGTACACTTTTGGAATATCAGGACGTGAATTGTCGCCGGAGAATCCTTTGGCCACTAAATCCATGTGGTTGAAAGTACCCTGGTAATTACCCAGCACACGTGCCACGAGGTCGTTGTAAAGGGTATGACCCAGGGCAAAGTCCCAACGGGTGAAGAGGTTGAAGCCTTTGAAAGAAAGTGAAGTAGTAAAACCTCCCACAAATTTCGGGTTGATATTACCAATATAAACCTGGTCGAGCGAGTTGATGGTATCATTGCCATCCACATCGCGCCAGTTCACATCACCGGGTGTAATCTTACCCAGGCCCGCGGAAAGATTGGGCCCGGAGATCAGTGCCACGGCATCCCAACGGGTGGGAGCCACCCGTGCGATTTCCGCGTCGCTCTGGAATATACCGAGTTGCTGATAACCATAGATTTCGCCCAGGGGTTGGCCTTCCTGCAAGCCACCTACCCATACAATGCGGCCCTGCTTGGGATCATATACCTGAAAGCCGCCCTGGCGATTATTCTCGTTGCCATTGAAGGGCAGCTTGAGAATCTTGTTTCGATTATAAGAGATATTAGCACCCAGGTCGAGGTTAACGCCGGTTTGCGAACGCAATACATTGGCATTAACGGTAAACTCAAAGCCCCTGTTCTGGAAAGATCCCAGGTTGGTACGCACCGAGCCAAAACCCGTATAGCTGGGCAGGGTTAGGTTGGTGAGCAGGTCGCTGGTTACGCGGTTATAATAGTCGAAGATCAGGGTAATGCGGTTATTGAGCAGGCCCATGTCGAGACCGATATCAGTGGTCTTGCTCTTTTCCCAACGCAAACCACTATTGATAATACCGGTGTTCAGGAAGCCCAGGCTATTGCTGTAATTGCCCTGGGAGCCATAGCTGCCCTGTACTTCATAGTTGCCAATGCCGGCAACGTTTCCGTTCTCACCGTAACTGATGCGGGGCTTCAGCGAAGAAATTACGTTGGAGATGCCCGATTCCTGGAAGAATTTTTCGCGATGCAGGTTCCATCCGGCCGACATACCCGGGAAGAAACCCCAGCGATTGGCTTCGGCCAGGCTGGAGATACCATCTGAACGGTAAACCAGGGAAAGCAGGAAACGCTGATCATAGTCGTAGTTGATCCGGCCAAAATGCGAAACGATCCCGAACTCCGAACGGGAGCTGAAATTGCTTCCGGGTGTAAAGATGGTAGAAGCATTCACCGTAGGAATATCATCTGTCGGTGCCCCGGTACCCGATACCTGTGAGCTGAGCTCGCGCTGAATAAATGATTCCGCGCCCATCATCAGATCCAGATTATGCATCTTGCCCAACGATTTCCGATAGTTGGCCACCACATTATACTGCTGTTGAAAGGAACGGTTGAAAGAATAGGTGGCGGGACGGGTGGTATTGAAATTATTCGCAAATACCTGGGTAAAAGTTTGCGTGGCTTTTGTGAAGGATTCGTTCATGGCTTCAAACAAATAGAAGTTGGCCGATCCTTTGATATACAAACCAGGGAGGATATCATACTTCACCGCAGCGTTACCCGTGATACGGTTCACTTCATTCTTACGGTAGTTGCGTTCGAGCCAGTAAAGTGGGTTACCATCGGTAATTCCATTGCCCGGATTGGGACGGGTTTTCGCCGAATCGAGCCAGGGATTGAAAGTGGGCCAAAGCGAAACGTTGCGATAGAGCGTATTCACATCACCCCCCAGCAAACCAAAACCGGTAGCGGTAGATACAAGCGCGCCGGAACTGATTTCGAGGTTGGGACGAATCTTATACGAACCATTCAGGTTAGCCGAATAGCGACGGTAATCAGAGCCCACAATCACACCATCTTCATCGTAGAAGTTGAAGCTGGCGAAATATTTTCCACGATCATTGCCACCCGTTACATTCAGGTAATGATCGCGTGTATTGGTATTGCGAAAGATCAGGTCGCGCACTTCGCCGCCATGATCTTTAAAGATGATAGTGCCACCATAGGGATCGCCAACCGTATCCCAGCCCGACTGCAAGAGGTGTTGCGTAGTGCCATCGTAGCGACGGATATCGAATGTGGCGAGATTAGCAGCGGCGGTGGAAAGCCCGAATCCCAATTGAGAATTCACCTGGGCCAGGGTACGCTGCGAGTTCAGGTGACCTAACCGCGTATAATAAATATAATCGCGTGCATTGAGGTATTTATAATCGGGGCGATCGGTGTTGTAGCCATGCACATATTTATAAGTTACATCGGCACGGCCCGCTTTGGCCTGTTTGGTGCTGATCAGGATAACGCCATTATTGGCCCTGGCACCATAGATAGCCGTGGCCGCGGCATCGCGGAGGATCTCCATCGACTCGATATCGTCGGGAGAAATATCATTGAGCGAGCGTATAATGCCGTCCACAACAACCAGTGGTGAGCCGGGGCTGTTGATAGAAGCGCCGCCCCTGAGCAGGATGCTGGGCGTGGCGCCCGGGGCGCCGGTATTATTTACCACCTGCAAGCCAGCTACCGAACCCTGCAGGGCCGAGCCCACATTGGAACGCGGAGCGGATTTCAGCACCTGGTTATCCAGTTTACCAATAGAGCTGGTGACGTTACGGCGCGATTGCGTGCCATAACCCACCACTACTACTTCGCCCAGGTTGGCATCTTCGGCTCGAAGGCTCAGATCGATCACCGAACTGCCGCCCGGTTTTATTTCCTGGGGAATAAATCCGGTATATGAATAGACCAGCACATCGCCGGGGGCTACTTCAATACTGTATTCTCCATTAGCATTGGTTTGGGTGCCGGAACTTTTACCCTTTACCACGACGCTTACCCCTTCAAGGATTTTGCCATCGAGTTCAGAGCTGATTTTTCCGGTAATAGTCCGCGTCTGCGTCCAGGCAGTCGTGGCCATGAGAAAGCCTCCCAGCAGTAAAAAGACTTTCAGCATTGCAGATTTCATAACAAGCAGTTTTGATTAAAAATATTATGTCTGACATAATAAAATTATGTAGTTTTAATATACAAGTCACATTTTTGAAAAAAAAAGGCGAAACGTTTGCGCAAATACGCCGCCTCCTTTTTCGGGATGCCGTGGGAATAATTATTTTTACCACTCAAGCCGACACATGAAGCAGGAAGTATGGACGAAAGAGTTTAAACTGGTAGATACCAGCAGTTTAGTGGACAAGGTGGAAGCCCAACTGGTCAATCTTTTGCAGCAGCAGAAATTGAAAGTGGGCGATAGCATCCCCAAGGAGCTGGAGCTGGCCCAGGCCATTGGGGTGAGTCGCACCGTGATCCGGGAGGCTTTGCTCCGCCTGCGCATTATGGGTTTGATTGAAACCAAAAAGAAAAGAGGGGCGGTAATTACCAAGCCGGATTTTTTGCAGATCCTGAACAAGAGCATGAATCCGCATATTCTTGACCAGGATACGCTGAAAGAAATTTTCGAGCTCCGCCTCGTACTCGAAATCGGCATGGCCGACCTGCTCTTTCACCGCGTAACCAAAAAAGATATTGAAGAGCTCTATGCCATCATCGCCAAAGAGCCCAGCACCACGCGCAATCATTTATTCAATATCGACCATGAAATTGCCTTTCATGGCAAGCTCTACGAGATCACGGGCAATAATACCCTGAAGCAGTTTCAAAAGATGCTATTGCCCATCTTCGATTATGTGCATCATAGCGGCTTATTGAAAAAACAAACCCTGCTCAAGACATTTGTCTCGCACAAAGAGTTGGTACAAATTCTGGAAAAGGGAACACCGGAAGATTTCCGCAAGGGCATGCGCGCGCATTTGGAAAATCATTTTCTGCGGATTTTCGATAAGAAGTCTTTACGTAGTACGTAATACGTATTACGTATTACTTACTACGTACTACATTTTAGCGATGGGCTTAAGTATGCAAATACCCATTTTGTTTTGAATCATCCCCAGCTCTTGAATAAATATGAGGTTGCGAAACAATTAGCAACATAATCTGCGATGATCTGCGGATTTTTTTAATCGAAAACAACGACTCACGTTGCATTACTCCTGTAAAACGAAGACCCCTGGCAAGTAATCAACTTTTAATTTTACTCAAAGAAATCATATACTCTTCCAGCAAGAAATTCTTGCTAAAGAAAAATAAGCGCTCACCTCTCTTGAATTTTTTCTCAAACCTAAAGAAACCAACTTTCTCAAAAGAATCCTTATCATAAGAACTTAATGTCAACTTCCTGATCCTTTTCAACCGGTTCTTCCTGGTTCTTTTTGCTGTGAATATCTCCACGCCTGTGATACCAACACAGTCATTAGGGGCACCCTCACCAAAACAGATTCTGCCCGAAACATATACTTTACCAGAACCACTAACTACCTCGGTATATAAAAACCGCACATTAAACTTTTGCATCCCCACTAATGGCGCATTATATTCCATGATTTGAAGGCCATCCTTCACCAAAAATGTTTTGGCGCGAGTAAAACTTACCTTGCCGAAAAAATCATTCCTGGGCTGGCTCCAACCACCAAGAAAAAAAAGCAGAAGAATATGTAAGGAAACAAATCGCATAAGAACCTTTACACGGGATTTTGAAGAGCCCGAAACTGCACAAATTACAAAAATATTCCTTGCTGGCATTGTAATCAAACCGTAAAAGGAGACCTTCCCCGTAGAGACGCGCTGCGCGCGTCTCTTTTTAAGCTTTCAAGCTGTTGATATCGGACGGCAACTCCATTGCCGCATGCAGGATATCTCAGATCGACTGCATTATTTGTGTTAGGTTTTCCTAAGAAAAAGTATGGAGAAAAGAAGTATCCCTGCTCGTATCCCGCAATATGCGTGGGATTGAGCCTTATGCCTCGCTCAAAGATGCACTGCACCGCATCGCAGGTCATACGGCCAACTGTGTTGCCGAACTTCTGCCGCATCGCTACAAAAAATAATCGGAACTTAATGGGTGTATTTGGACGGAGGGAAACGTTATAGTAAACCTCAAGATAGATAATATCAATAACGAGTTATTGTTTTTAGCATATACTATTGCAAATGAATAAGATGCTAAATACAAGTACACATAATTCTGAAATATTATCTGCTTGAAGTGCTATCGTAAAATATGCTAGTTATTAATGCTGGGAATCCCATGCCTTTCTCATATGCGTAAAGCTTATAAACGATTCCGGAAACAACTATCGTGTCGCCAGGAATCATAATCTCAGAAGGGATTTTGCATGTCCACAACCGTCTGTATCTGGATGTGGCAATAAAGGTATCTGAGCTGGCTTGCACTACCAGTTTTTTAAAACTTAGAGAATCGATTACTTCTCTATCCCTGGTAATCCATGAGCAACCAGTAGTATCTGGAATAAAACATTTATTAAACATGCCAGCATCAATTGTGTCTGGAAGCCGATAGGAGGCCATTTTGTTGTTTGAATGAAAATCAGTAGTACAACTATATAAGCCAAAAGAAATAATAAGAGCTATAATGGTTTTCATTTCAATATCCTTTTTGATGCTTCGCATTTTGGCGACAGCTCCACCATTGGCGCGACAGATATAAATATACAAAACTCCATTCTTGCTGCTGTCAGATTTATTGAATGCGAGGTGAGCGTATTGTAGTTACGGACGATCAATCCAATTCACTACCCTCAACCCGGCCACCGGAGCGGCATTTCTTGCAACGGTCCAAATGGCATCCTGTTTTAAATAATCCCCAGCACTTGAATGAATAAGATGTTGCGAAATAATCAGCAACATAATCTGCGTTTATCTGCGGAAAAATCTGCGGGAAACTTCTGGTGCTTTGAAGATGTTGAAAGTGCAAGTAACTTTCCCGCAGATTTGCGCAGATTTTTCCGCAGATTTGCGCGGATTTTTTACTCGCAAGACAACCTCCTTCATTCCTACGCGGAAACGCGCGCAGCGCGTCTCTACAATTGTTTCACACAACCAAAACACCGGATTTGCGTCGCGTATTGGGTTCGATACGACGCGCGTAGGTACGATTCACGCCTCACGCCTCACGCCTCACGATTCACGTTTCACAAAAAAGCCCCCTCCAAAAAGAGGGGGCGATTACCACCTGATGCTAACTAACCACTCACATTTTTAATGCTTTTGCAAGGTTGTATTTCGAAATATACCTGAATATCATCCTTTGCTCACGATTCCAAGCGACCCATGGATTCAGGTTCGGACCCGCGCGCAGCGCTGCTCTACATGATATTCCATTTATCAAAACTCACGCCTCAAGACTCACGATTCACGATTCACGTCTCACGCCTCACTACTCACCACTCACTACTCACTATTTCCAGCCGCCACCCAGCGCCCTATACAATTCCACCACCGACGCCAGTTGACGGTTATGGATGCTGGCCTGGCTGAGTTCCGCCTCGAGGGCATTGGCCTGCGCCGTGATCACTTCAAGATAGCTGGCCATATCGGCACGAAAGAGCTCCTGCGCATTCTGCACGGCATCACGCAGGGTATTTACCCTTTCTTCCGCGATGCGCTCCTGCGCATTCAGTTTGTCTACCTGCACCAGGGCATTGTGTACTTCTGTTGTTGCCTGCAATACCGACTGCCGAAAGCGGATCACAGCCTGCTCCCTTTCCAGTTGCGCCACTTCATACCTTGTTTTCAAAGCCCTGCGCTTAAACAGGGGCTGCGCAATACCTCCGGCTGCCAGGCCAAAGAGGGAATTGGGAATACTAAACCAGTTGCTGGCTTTGAATGATTCAAGACCACCACCCGCCGTAATATTCAGCGCCGGATACATGCCCGCTTTGGCTATACCCACTTCGGCATTCGCCATCTGCAAACCCAGCTCGGCTTCCCGCACATCGGGCCTGCGCGCTACCAGGGCTACGGGCAAACCCGTTTGCAGTACCTGTGTAAAGCGATAAATGTCTGCCGCGGTATTACGGCTTACAGCGCCCGGCCATTGACCAGTAAGCAACTGCAGGCTGTTTTCCTGAACGGCAATCGACATTTCCAGTTCCGGTATCAGCAAAGCCGTGCTTTGCTTTTGCGCCGCAGCCTGCTGCACTGCCAGCGCATTACTTAATCCCGCTTCCTTCAAAAGTTTGGTGGCGGTATAAAAACTATCCGTGAGCAGAAGGTTTCTTTTCGTGATCGCCAATTGCCGGTCGAGCATCAGCAGGTTAAAATATCCCTGTGCTATCTCCGCCACCAGCCGGGTTTGCACCGCCCGCATGGCTTCACCTGTTTGCAGGTAGCCGGCCAGGGCCTTTTCTTTTTGCCCGCGCAACCTGCCCCATATATCCGCTTCCCAACTAAAGTTGATGGCGGCATTATAGTTTTCGAGATAACTCTGACCCAGGAATGTCTTGAGGCTGATCCCGTTCAGGCTATTATCGGAAGGACGGCTAAGCTGACCCACAATAGACAATTCCGCTTCGGGCAGGTTGAGCTTTCGTGCCTGCAGCAACTGACGCCGGGCTATGTCCATCCGATTCATGGCCACCAGCAGGTCCTGGTTGTATTGCAGTCCCCTTTCAATCAGCCCCTGCAGGGCGGTATCGCCAAAAAAGTCTTTCCATCCGATATCGGCCACACTGATGCTGTCGCCGGCAACAGCGCCGGGAAAGCTCTCGGGCATAGACAGCTCGGGTCGCTGGTATTCTTTATTGATGCGACAGGAAACCAGCAGCAATACCAGCAGCATCGCGGTTCCTGTTATTCGGATATAATTAATCGCTTTCATTACTTGGTTGGTTTTATTCTGCCAGATCTGGTACTAATGCCGTTTCTTTTTTGCGTGAAACTTTTTCATGCAGGTACTGGAAGATGATGAAGAGTACGGGGATAACAAACACACCCAATACCACGCCCGATAGCATGCCGCCCACCGCGCCGGTACCTATGCTGCGGTTGCCGAGCGCGCTGCCCCCGGTAGCCCAGGTAAGTGGCAGCAGGCCCACGATAAAGGCGAAGGATGTCATCAGGATAGGACGCAGCCGGAGTTTGGATGCTTCCAGCGCCGATTCCACCAGGCCCATGCCCGCACGGCGACGCTGCACGGCATATTCCACAATCAGGATTGCGTTCTTGGCCAACAAACCTACCAGCATGATGAGACCAATCTGCACGTAGATGTTGTTCTCAATACCAAACCAGTTGATAAAGGCAAACACACCCAGTATACCGGTTGGCACCGTTAGGATAACCGCGAGCGGCAATACATAACTTTCATATTGCGCCGCCAGCAGGAAGAACACGAATACCACGCTGAGCAGGAAGATGAAGCTGGTTTGGTCACCGGCACGAATTTCTTCACGGGTAGCGCCTGTCCATTCATAAGCAAATCCCCGGGGCAATACCTGCGCGGCTGTTTCCTCGATGGCGCGGATGGCGTCACCGGTACTGAAGCCGGGCTTGGGCTGCCCGTTGATGGTAACGGCATTGAAGAGGTTATTCCTCGTCACCGTTTCGGGACCAAAAACCCTTTTCAGCGTTACCAGTGTATTGGCCGGCACCATTTCGCCCTGGTTATTCTTCACATAGATATCGTTGAGCGAAGACTCGTCGGCACGGTAAGCCGCGTCGGCCTGTGCCATCACGCGGTAATATTTACCAAAGCGGTTGAAGTCGGATACAAAGCTACTTCCATAGTAAACCTGCAGGGTTTCCATCAGATCGCGGATGGATACACCGAGCTGCTTTGCCTTGATCTCATCCACTTCAATCTCGTACTGCGGGTTGCCCGCGGCAAAAGTGGTGAAGGCATAGGCTATTTCCGGACGTTGCATTAATGCGCCAATAAAGCCCCAGGCGTTATTACCAAGATTCTCCAGCGAACCATTGGTACGGTCCTGCAACATGAACTCAAATCCACTCACGTTACCAAAACCCGGTACAGTGGGGAAATTGAAGAAGAAAGTGCTGGCATCTTTTACCGCACTCACTTTTTGCGTGAGCATGCCGGCTATTTCATCGGGGTTCGTTACTTCGCCACGCTCGTCATGATCCTTCAACCGCATAAATCCGGCGGCATAAGGCGAAGCATTGGCATTGCTGATAAAGTTCAATCCATCGATCACATACAGGTGACCATTCGAAGGTTCCTGTTGAATGATACTGTCGATAGCCCTTGTTGCCCGATTGGTGCGCTCCAGCGAACTACCGGGAGGGGTATTCACTGCATAGAGCACAAAGCCCTGGTCTTCGGTAGGGATAAATCCGGTTGGCGTGCTTTTCACCAGCCAGAAACTCACTGCCGTGATTAATGCCAGTCCGCTAATGGCCACCCATTTGTGTTTGAACAAAAACTTAAGGCTGCCCAGGTAGCGATTGGTCATGGCTTCGAAGCCCGCATTGAATCCGCTAAAGAAGCGTTTGCCAAAGCTTTTCTTTTTCTTCACCGTTCCTTCTTCTTCCGCATGCGGATTTTTCAGAAAGAGCGCGCAAAGCGCGGGACTCAGCGTAAGCGCGTTCACCGCCGATATCAGAATCGCTATGGCGAGGGTGAAGGCAAACTGCTTGTAGAATACCCCGGCCGGACCTTCCATAAAGCCTACCGGTATAAACACAGCCGACATCACCAGTGTAATGGAGATGATGGCGCCGGAAATCTCACGCATACTCTGTATGGTAGCGGCCCTGGCCGAGAGTTTGGTCCTTTCCATTTTGGAATGCACCGCCTCCACTACCACAATGGCGTCGTCTACCACAATACCAATCGCCAGCACCAGCGCAAAAAGGGTAAGCAGGTTAAGCGAAAAACCAAATAGCTGCAGAAAAAAGAAAGTACCGATAATAGCCACCGGCACAGCTATAGCCGGGATAATGGTGGAACGCAGGTCCTGCAGAAATATAAATACCATCGCGAATACGAGCAGGAAGGCGATCACCAGGGTTTCCCGAACCTGGTAAATGGATTCATCGAGAAAGTCCTTCGAGTTGTACATCACCGTAGTGCTAACACCAGCCGGAAGGGTTCTTTCAAATTCCTTCAGCAGCTTCTCCACATCGGTAAGGATATCGTTGGCATTGGAACCGGCCGTTTGAAACACCGCGAATCCCGATACGGGCTTGCCATCCATCCGGCTATTGGAAGAATAGGTATAGGAACCAAATTCCACGCGGGCCACATCTTTCAGGCGAAGCACGGATCCATCCGAATTGGCCTTGATCACCATGTTCTCATATTCTTCATTCTGATTGAGCTTGCCCTTATACTTTAGTACATACTCAAAAGTTTGCGGGCTGTTTTGTCCCAGCCTGCCGGGGGCCGCTTCCAGGTTTTGATCGCGGATGGCGGTTAAAACATCCTGTGGTGTAAGGCTATTGGCACGAAGGCGATCAGGCTGCAGCCAGATACGCATGCTATAATCCTTGGTACCAAATACCAGCGCCTGTCCTACGCCGGGCACGCGCTGCACCTGTGGTATCAGGTTGGTCTTGATATAGTTTTCCAGGAAGAGCTCATCGTACCGCGAACTGTCTTCCGCCGAAAGCGCCACAAACATGATGATACTGTTCTGCACTTTCTGTGTGGAGATACCCGCCTGCACTACTTCTACCGGCACCTGGTTGATGGCCTTGGATACGCGGTTCTGCACGTTTACCGAAGCAATATCAGGATTGGTTCCCTGGCGAAAGAATACCGTAATCGACATACTGCCATCGTTGTTGGAGTTGGAAGTCATATAGGTCATATCTTCCACCCCATTGATGGCTTCTTCGATGGGTGTGGCCACGGAGCGGGCCACTGTTTCTGCGTTCGCACCCGGATAAAAGGCAGTAACCTGCACACTGGGCGGCGCAATATCCGGAAAGAGCGTTACAGGAAGGGTATAAAGAGATAACCCGCCCAGCAACAGCAATATGATAGAAACGACCGTGGATAAGACCGGGCGTTCAATAAAGCGTCGTAGCATAAAGTGTTGAAAGTTGAAAGTTTAAAGTGGAAAGTAGTAGGTAGTAAGTTGTAAGTTGTAAGTTGTAACTAGATGGGTTCTGAGAGCTGGAAACTAATCTTCTGAAGGGAGTCACTCCTCTCTTATTTCCAATTTTGGTCCCATCACCAAAAAAACTTAAAACATAAAACTTATAACTTCCTACAGCGGCTTCGCCTTTAGCAGACTATCGCCCGATATTTCCTGCGGCACTATCGCCATTCCGTCCTGCAAATTGCCGATGCCGGAATACACTATCTTTTCGCCGGGCTTCAGGCCGGATTGTACAAAGTACCAGGCCGGTGTTTTTCCCGACACCACTATCGGGCGGCTGGCCACTTTGTTGCTATCCGTGAGGGCAAACACAAATATTTTGTCCTGGATGGCAAAAGTGGCTTCCTGTGGTACCAGTGTGGCGGCTTTCAGTTGCAGGGGCAACCGAAGCTTGCCCGTATTACCGGAACGCAAGAGCCTGTCGGGGTTGGGAAATGCGGCGCGGAAATTAATGGCACCAACGGTATTGTCGAACTGACCGGATACCAGTTGCACTTTTCCTTTATGGGGATACATGCTGCCATCGGCCATACGCAGCTCTACGGGTGGCATATTCCTGATCTTTTCTTCAAAGGTTTTGCCCGCAAACTCCTGCTGAAACTGGAGATAATCATTTTCGCTCAGCGAGAAGTAAGCATACACTTCCCTGATTTCAGAGATCACGGTCAGCGCTTCCTGGGTGCCCATACCGATAATGCTACCCGTCTTATGCGGAATACGACCGATATAGCCATCCACTGGCGCCTTTATACGCGTATAGCCCATGTTGATTTCGGCATTGCTCACCATGGCGCGGGCCTGCTCCACCGCCGCCCTGGCGGCGTCGTAATTGGCTTGCGCAGTTTGCAATTGCACGGGCGAAATAATCTGACGCTCTACCAGTGGGCGCAATTTGTTGAGATTGATCTCCGCATTCGTAAGGCTTGCTTTGGCGGCGGTAAGTCCGGCCTTCGCATTGTTCAGTTGCTCCGCAAAAGGGCGATCGCTTATCTGAAATAATAATTGCCCTTTGCGAACATAAGCGCCTTCGTCCACCAGTATACGTTCGAGATAGCCATCCACCTGCGGGCGGATCTCTATATCCTGGCTCCCCTCGAGGGAAGTAGCGTATTCCTGGTATACCGTGGCGTCGGTCGCCATCACCGGCAGCACGGGTAATACCGGCGCTGCCTGCTCAAAGCTGGCTGGTGATCCTGAAGAGGATCCGCACCCATACATGGCCATCAGCATTATGGCGGCAAGAAGTAATACTCCTTGTGAACGGTTGATTCCTGATTGGTTAATGGTTTTCATTTTAATGGTTATTATATATAAATGATGAATGGTTATGCACAGGGCACTATTCACCTGATATGACAACTGGCTATACCAGGCTATCATTTTCATAATGGCAGGCAATACTGCGAAAGCGTAAGGCTTGTTCAGTAAGAGATCATCGATCGGTGTACTGGCAGCGAGGCGCTTTTCCGTGTGGTAACGGGTTCTGGTTCAAGCGAAGTGCTGGTCAACTTAAATACATCGCCAGCAGGTAAAGCGTTGCATGGCTTTCTGTTTTATTTAAGATTCTTAATAAATCCTTCTATGGCATCCTGCAAAACCAACTTATTCAACTCCCTGTCCTGTGCAGAATGAGCGCTCAGTTTTATGGAGACCAATCCGTGCAGGATAGACCAGAACGTATGGTATTTCAAACACACATTTACCGGTTTATATTTTGATCTGGTCGCTATCTGTCGGATAACATCCATGATATGGTTATCAAACTCCTCCTTATCTTCTGCTTCACAACGGCAGCAGGGCATTCCCACTCCGTACATTATTTTATAATAGGCCTGGTTGCGCAGGGCAAAATTCCAGTAGGCTTCCGCCATAGAACGCAGTTGTTGTTCAGGACTACCCTGCTTTTGCCGGGCCAGTTCCATCTTGCGGGTGAGCCGTCGGTAGCCTTCGCGGGCAAACTCCAGCAGCAAGGCCTCCTTATTTTCAAAGTAATCATAGATCACCGGCACACTGTAATTCACCGCTTCAGCAATCTTCCGGATCGATAATGCATCCCAACCATCGGCCTGTACCATTTCCCAGGCTTTTGTCAGAATCGCCTCGCGAACCTGCTCTTTTTCCCTTAATCTGTATTCAGAAACGCCCATTCATTTATTTTACCTAACAGTGTTAGCAAATGTAGGATGAAAGGGTAGCCCATTCCAAATCCTAACCTATGAATTGAATGAAATGCCGGTTTAGTTGAGTGATTTTGTCGGTGGATGGAGGAGAGTGTGGTGAGTGGGGAGTTGAAAGTAGGGAAGTTTAGGGTTTAGGGTTTAAGGTTTAAATGTAGTCTCTGTTTGTGGCCTTTCAATCAGAAAAGAAATTGATAAAAAAGAAATAACTAACGTTTACTATTAAGCGTTAGTAGGAAGTAGGGAGAGGTTAGTAGGGAGTAGTTAGTGGGGAGTAGTTAGTGGGGAGCGGTTAAAAGAGTGGACCTGCGTATTCTGCGGGAAATGCTTCCGGATTCGCAGCATCTTCAAAGTGCAGGAGCGATTTCCCGCAGATTTTCGCAGATTTTTCCGCAGATATACGCAGATGAATTGATTACAGCAATAAGTGTCAACCTTACTTTAATCAATCCAATTGCGTTCGTTGCGACTTTGTTGCGTTCGTTGCGGTAAGATTTCTGCACAAACGAGATGGTTGCGAGTGCTGCAGTTTTCACCGCAACGAACGCAAAGAAGTCGCGACGATCGCAACGATAGTATCTGAGTAATTGATGTGCGCCGGCACTATGCCTTAGCCGTTCCCACCTTACTACTTCCTTGATTCCCCACTATCTACTCCCTACTTTCTACTCCCTACTCACTACTCACTAAAAACCTATGGATTGTTCTGCTTGTAAAAATCTTTCCTGGTTCAATGACGGTGCTGGGAAAGGCGGGTTGATTGGGGCTGTCGGGGAAATGCTGGGTTTCGAGGCAAAAAGCGGTGCGGAAATCGTCTTTGCTGCGGTCTTTCATCGTATGCACACTCTTCATAAAATTGCCGCCATAAAATTGCAGACCAGGTTCAGTAGTCAGAATCTCCATGATGATGCCGCTCTTATCCCCCTTCACGGTGGCCACGAGCATGGGTGCTGCGGTTATACCCTTATCCAGTACAAAATTGTGATCATAACCCAGGCCATAACGGATTTGTGGATGCGTGCTGTCGAGTCCGGAACCGATCGGGCGCGCCTGGCGAAAATCGAAGGGCGTTCCCGCTACCGGCTCTATACCCGTAGGTATCAGGGTTGAATCCACCGGCGTGTAGCGCTCCGCACTAATCTGCAACACATGATTGTTGATGCTGCCGCTCCCCTCCCCATTCAGATTCCAGTAATTATGATTGGTGATATTGGCTATCGTACGCTTATCGGCGGAAACGCGATAGTCGATCGTCATTTCATTGGCATCGGTCAGTCGATATTCCACCTCCACGGTTAACTGACCGGGATAACCTTCTTCCCCATCGGCCGACACATAACGCAGCAACAAGGCCGTGCTGTCGATCCGCTCTATCGCCCAAACCACACTGTGAAAACCAAGGCTGCCCCCATGCAAACTATTGGGCGGGTTATTGATCCCTAACTGATAATCTTTTCCATCCAGCGAAAATTTTCCTTTCGCGATTCGGTTCCCATAGCGGCCCACGATGGCGCCAAAAAATCGCTCTTCCGCCACTATATATTCCTTAATGCCCGGCAGACCCAGCACCACATCTATAAGGCTATCGCCCGCAGCAGGCACCCAAAGCCCCACCATACGCGCGCCATAATTGGTAATGGCGGCTTTCATTCCCTGGCTATTCTGTATCCAAGCCAGCTCCACTTTTTTTCCATCCAGTACCGTATCAAAACGGGAAGCTGCCGGGAAAGAGTCGGACTGCGGCGAATTCTCCAACTCAGGGTCCGCATTGTTACAGGCCAGCAGGATCAGGCATAGCAGGGACATACAGGTAAATGAAAGCTTCATCCGGAAAAATTTTTAACAAATAAGGACGACAAATTAAAACATATTCCTGCAGGAAATACAGAAATCTGCATTTAATTGTCAAAATAACATTTATTTTTAGACATCTTTTCAACTAACGATCCATGCCACAAAGCCTGCCTGCTTATGTATTTGGTGTTGACTTCGGAACGGACTCCGTTCGCGCCCTGTTGGTAGATGCGCATGACGGTACAGAACTGGCTTCCGCCGTATTTGCCTATCCGCGCTGGCGCGATGGACTTTTTTGTGATCCACCCAACAAACAATTTCGCCAACACCCGCTTGATTATATAGAAGGTCTGGAAACCAGCATCCGGCAATGCCTGGCGATCGCTGGCCCTGATGCTGCGCGGCATGTGAAGGGAATTTCCATCGACAGCACCGGCTCCACACCGGTTGCCGTCAACAACAAGGGAGTTCCCCTGGGTCTCATACCCGGATTCGAAACCAATCCCAACGCTTTATTTGTTTTATGGAAAGACCATAGCGCTCTGGCCGAAGCGGAAGCGATCAATCGCCATGCGGAAAAATTCGACATCGATTATCTCGCCGATGTGGGGGGCATTTATTCATCGGAATGGTTCTGGGCCAAACTACTCCATATACTGCGGGTGGATCCTTCCATTCGGCAATCCATTCACAGTTGGGTAGAGCACTGCGATTGGATTCCCTTCCTGCTCACGGGAGGTCAGTCGCATGATCAGCTCAAAAGAGGGCGATGCGCGGCCGGCCATAAAGCGCTATGGTCGCCTCGTTTTGGCGGCTACCCCCCGAATGAATTCTTTAAAAGACTTGATCCGCTGCTGGATGGTTTTGTTGACCGGCTTCCCAGCGACAGCTATACCGCCGATAGGCCAGCCGGAAGGCTTTGCCCCGAATGGGCGGAGAAACTGGGTCTGCATACAGATGTCGTTGTCGGCATTGGCGCTTTCGATGCGCACATGGGTGCTGTGGGTGGACAAATCATTCCCTATCAACTCAGCAAGGTTATGGGCACCAGCACCTGCGATATGATGGTAGCTCCGCTTACGGCCCTGCAGGACCGAACCGTGAGGGGCATTTGTGGCCAGGTAGAGGGCTCAGTTATTCCGGGTATGATGGGTCTCGAAGCCGGACAGTCTGCCTTCGGCGATGTGTATGCCTGGCTGGCGCGATTGCTGGCGGAACCCCTGCGGGAGATGATATCGCTTACAACAACACTGCCCGCAACTCAGACTGATAAGGACCTGGAAGTCCGCCTGCTGAACTTTCTTCTCGAAAAAGCAGCGAAACAGCCCATCAGGGAAGAGCTGCCCCTGGCGCTTGACTGGCTCAACGGGCGGCGTACACCCGACGCCAACCAGGCTTTGAAGGCGGCTATAAGCAACCTGGATCTTTCCACGGGAATATCCGAAATCAGTTACGCACTGGTGGAAGCCACCTGTTTTGGCGCCCGTGCCATCACCGATCGTTTTGCGGAGGAAGGCGTACCCGTGCAGGGAATAATTGGACTGGGGGGCGTGGCACGCAAGTCGCCCTTTATTATGCAGTTGCTCGCCAACGTGCTGCAGATGCCGATCCGTATTCACAAAAGTGACCAAACCTGCGCGCTGGGCGCAGCCATGTTTGCCGCTACCGCTGCCGGGCTCTACCCGCGGGTGGAAGAGGCGATGGAAGCCATGGGTCCGGGATTCGAGAACAGTATTGAACCCGATTCGGCCTGCCGCGAAATACTGGACAAACGTTATGCGCAATACCGGAAACTGGGAGAAAGCATCAGTCAGTAAAAACATTCAGTATGTCAACCTATCAACATATCCGCGAAGAAGCTTATGAAGCCAACCTGCAGCTACCCAGGCTGGGCCTGGTATTGTTTACATTCGGCAATGTGAGCGTGGCTGATCATAACCGTGGCGTGATGGCCATTAAACCCAGCGGTGTTCCTTATACCGAACTGAGTCCTGAAAAAATGGTAATTGTTGATTTCGACAACAAGCGGGTGGAGGGGCATCTTCGCGCTTCTTCCGATACTGCCACGCATGCGCTTTTGTACCAGCAATGGCCGGAGATCGGCAGCATCGTACATACCCATAGCACTTATGCCACGGCCTGGGCCCAGGCCAACCGGCCCATCCCGGTTTATGGCACCACCCATGCCGATCATACTGTATTTGATATACCCTGTGCCCCGCCGATGGAGGATGAAAGAATACAAGGCGATTATGAAAAAGAAACCGGCTGGCAGATTATTCATCATTTTGAAAAACTACATCTCGACTACCGAAGCCTTGAAATGATTCTCGTAGGAAATCATGCCCCTTTTGTCTGGGGTACCGATGCCGGTAAAGCCGTGTACAACGCAGCCGTACTGGAGCAACTTGCACAGATGGCCTGGCTTACCGAACAGATAAATCCACAAAGCCAGCGCCTGAAAGAAAGCCTGCTGCGCAAGCACTACGAACGAAAGCATGGGGATCAGCGCTACTATGGACAGTAAGAATAAACCCACTATCAACTAAACGCAACCATTACCAGGCATAAGTAAATAAACTATATGGCAATTCCCGATCTGCAATCAATGGAAATCTGGCTGGTCACCGGCAGCCAGCACCTCTACGGACCCGAAATTCTGGAAACCGTGGTGGAACATTCCGGTAAAATGGTAGAGGGATGGCAGCAATCCGGATCCCTGCCCGTACAGGTGCGCTACCAACCCGTGGTGACCACTCCGGAAGAAATCACATCCCTGATGGCCCGTGCAAACGAAAGCAAATACTGTATAGGCATTATTGCCTGGATGCATACCTTTTCGCCCGCGAAAATGTGGATCAACGGGCTCAGGAAATTGCAGAAGCCACTCCTTCATTTGCACACCCAATTCAACCGGGATATTCCCTGGAATGAGATTGATATGAATTTCATGAACCTGAATCAGTCGGCCCATGGCGACCGGGAATTTGGGTTCATGATGAGCCGAATGCGGCTCAATCGGAAAGTAGTAGTGGGCTATTGGCGCAACGGGCAGGTGCTGTCGGAAATCAGTGGCTGGGCGCGCGCGGCAGCGGCCTGGGCCGACTGGCAGGGTGCGCGCTTTGTACGCTTTGGCGACAATATGCGGCAGGTGGCCGTAACGGAGGGTGATAAGGTGGAAGCAGAAATGAAGTTTGGTTTCAGCGTGAATACCCATGGCGTAGGCGACCTGGTGGCGCGTATCAAAAAAGTAAAAGCGAAGGACATTGAGGAACTGATTGCCGTTTACAACATGCAGTACAAATTGTCGGCCGCGCTGAAAAAAAACGGAAAGCGGCACGATTCGCTACGCGAAGCCGCCCGCATAGAAGCGGGAATCCGCGCCTTTTTGCAGGAGGGGGGTTACAAGGGCTATACCAATACGTTTGAAGACCTGCATGGAATGGCGCAGTTGCCGGGCATTGCCACGCAGCGCCTGATGGCGGAGGGTTATGGTTTTGGGGCGGAAGGTGATTGGAAAACAGCCGCGCTGGTAAGAGCCATGAAAGTGATGGCCGCGGGCCTGCCCGGAGGCAATTCCTTTATGGAAGATTATACCTATCATTTTGACCCCAAAGATCCGCTGGTACTGGGCGCACACATGCTCGAAATTTGTCCCAGTATTGCGCGCGACAAGCCCTCCTGCGAAGTGCACCCCCTCGGAATCGGAGGTAAGGCTGATCCCGTGAGGCTGGTATTCGATACCGCAGGTGGGGCGGCACTCAATGCATCGCTGATCGATATGGGTAATCGATTCCGGCTGCTCGTAAACGAAGTGCAGGCGGTGAATCCCAAAAAACCCATGCCCCGGCTTCCGGTTGCACGGGTATTGTGGAAGCCGATGCCCGATTTATCGACCGGCGCGGCCGCCTGGATACTGGCTGGTGGCGCACACCATACCGTTTTCAGTCAAAACCTTTCGGTAAGTCATTTGCGCGATTTTGCCGACATGGCCGGTATTGAATTGCTTTACATCGATAAAGAAACCCAACTCCCTTCATTCCGCGACCAGCTTCGCTGGAATGAACTATACTACCTTTTAAAAACGCACTAAAACCAAAAGAATGGGCGCATTAAAGACGATTGACTTTGTCGTATTCCTGATTTATTTCGTCATTGTTGCCGGTTATGGCTACTGGATTTATCAGAAAAAAAAGAAAGCGGTTTCCGACACCAAGGATTTTTTCCTGGCCGAAGGCTCCCTTACCTGGTGGGCTATTGGCGCCTCGCTGATTGCCTCCAATATTTCCGCCGAGCAATTTATCGGCATGAGTGGCGAAGGCTTTTTTGCCGGTATCGCCGTTTCGGCCTATGAGTGGATTGCAGCGGTGGCGCTGATCATCATCGCTGTCTGGTTTATGCCCGTGTATCTGAAGAATAAAATCTTCACGATGCCGCAGTTTCTCAAAACCCGCTACAACGAATCCGTTGCGCTGATCATGGCGGTATTCTGGTTATTCCTTTACATATTCGTCAACCTCACGAGTATTCTCTACCTGGGTGCCAGCGCAATCAATGGACTGTTAGGCGGCGATTATCTGCACCTCATCATGGTGCTGCTCATGCTCTTCGCGCTCATCATCACGCTGGGTGGAATGAAAGTGATTGGCTATACGGATGTGATACAGGTTGCCGTTCTCATCATTGGCGGACTGGCCACTACTTACCTGGCCCTCACCATTGTGAGCGATAAGTTTGGCAGTGGCGGCAGCGCCATCGCAGGTTTCGGTGATCTGATGAAGCAGGCGCCTGATCATTTTCACATGATATTGCCCAAACCCGAAGTAACATCGGCCACTATCGATCAACCGGTAAATCTCGATATACAGAAATATGTTGTGCTGCCCGGCATCGCCATGTATTTCGCCGGTCAGTGGATCGTGAACCTCAACTATTGGGGTTGTAATCAGTATATCACACAACGAGCACTGGGTGCCGACCTGGCCACCGCGCGCAAGGGCATTCTGTTTGCCGGGTTCATCAAACTGTTGATGCCCGTGATTGTGATGCTGCCGGGTATTGCCGCCTATGTGTTGTACAAAGCAGGGCACCTGCCCCAGTTGGAAGGCGGCAGTAAGGATGGAGCCTATTCCGCCATCCTCGGCTTTTTGCCATCGGGGTTGAAGGGCTTATCCATCGCCGCGCTTACGGCCGCCATTGTGGCCAGTCTCGCCGGCAAGGCCAACAGTATCTCCACCATTTTCACCCTCGATATTTTTAAGAAATACATGAACCGCGGGGCGGATGAGAAGAAGCTGGTATGGACGGGGCGCATGGCCATCGTGGCTTCCATGTTGGTAGCGCTGATCTTTACATGGAAAGACACACTGGGCATCGGAGGGGAAGGCGGCTTCACATTTATTCAAAAATACACCGGCTTTATCAGCCCCGGTGTATTCGCGATGTTTATACTCGGTATGTTCTGGAAGAGAACCACCGGTACCGCTGCCCTCGTGGGTGTTATTCTCGGATTTGTGCTGGCCGTATTTTTCAACAACTATGCGGTGAATCTTTTTGGTCAGGAAACCTGGCTTTACACAGCCTATCAGTATCAAAAAATGGAAAACGGATTAGTGGTAACCGTTACTGAAATTCCCTTCCTGATCAATATGGGCTGGTCATTTTTCTTTACAGTATTGGTAATGGTGCTGATCAGTTTGGCAGGGCCCAAAGTAAACCCCAAAGCCTTTGTACATGATCGCTCCATGTTGAAACTGAGTCCCTCTATCCTCGTCATGATTGTAGCCACACTCATGATACTGGCCGCACTCTATGTTCGGTTCTGGTAGCAATTTACCTGTATTTGTAATAAAAAGCTCCGTTCAATGAACGGAGCTTTTTATTACAAATACAGTTTATACAAGGCGCGTGCCATCATCCACGTTTACGATATATGCCGTTAACGGCAATTGCATAGCTGCCTCATACGCAGTCGTAATATTCTTCAGCAGATCATCGATAGCTTCCACGGCTACCAGGTTGATAGTGCAACCACCAAAGCCGCCGCCCATCATGCGGGCACCCAATACGCCGGGTTTGCCTTTCACATATTCCACCAGCCAATCGAGCTCCGGGCAGCTTACGGCATAGTCTTCACTCAATCCCCGGTGTGTAGCCAGCATTTTTTGTCCCAGTGCCGGGAGATTGCCGGCATGCAAATCATGGCAAGCTTCCTGCAGGCGGATATTTTCCTCCACTACATAGCGGCATCTTTTATAAGCCAGGGCATCCTCCTGCGCCACAGATTCCTCCAGCATGGCCAGCGATACATCGCGCAAGGATTGCACGTCCGGATATTGTTTCTTCACCAGTGCCACGCCACGCTCACATTCCTGCCGGCGGGTATTGTATTCGGAAGAAGCCAGCGAATGCTTTACATTCGTGTTTAGCAATAAGAATCGATAACCTTCGAGACGTAGCGGCACGTAATCGAAGCCAAGCGTGGTACAGTCGAGCCGCATGGCATGGCCGGCCCTTCCCATCATGGATGCAAACTGATCCATGATGCCGCAAAGAACACCTGCATACTCATGTTCCGCTTTCTGTGCCATCTTCACCAGTTCCATTCTTTCGAGCCCGGCTCCATATAATTCGTTCAATGCATAAGCCATCGCGCATTCAATGGCCGCGGAAGAGGATAAGCCGGCGCCAATGGGCACGTCGCTCAGCAAAACGAGGTCCATGCCCTTTCCTTTAAACCCCCTTCGCAGAAATTGTTGCATCACGCCGAGCAGGTAATTGGGCCAGCGCATGGGCTCCAGGCGTTCCGGATGGCTGGCATCCGCTTCAAAACTTTGATCCAGATCGGCTGCGTACATGTGAACCCGGCCATCTTCACGGGGAGCAAGGGCCAGCCAGGCGGCTTTATCGATAGCCGCGGGTAATACATATCCCTGGTTGTAATCCGTATGTTCTCCAATAATATTTACTCTTCCAGGTGAGCGCACCATTTTCACGGGTGACCGCTGAAATTTTTCCCGGAAAATTTTTTCAATCTGCTCCTTCATTAGTTTAATTGGTTAAAATGGACTGTTTCAATTTTCAGCGAATATCCTTGACCGTGCGGAAACCGGTATGTTCGAAACCGGAATCGGGACTGCTCTTCATTCGCCTGGCGCTGCGATAACCGCTGCAATAACTATCGTTGCACAGAAAACTACCCCCACGCATGCTGCGCTTGGGCATAACCGGTTCCCTGGGGTCATAACTTTCCGCAGGGCCCTTTGGATTCCGTGTTTCTTTATTGGCGAGTACTTGGTAATAATCATGGTGGTACCAGTCGCTGCACCATTCCCATACATTCCCGGCCATGTCGTAAAGACCATAGCCGTTAGCGGCAAATGATTGGGTGGGTGCCAGTTTCAGAAATCCATCTTTTTTGGCGTTGTAATAAGGAAAGTTACCTTCCCAACTATTCGCCTTGGGCTGCCCGGTATTTACGTGCTCATTACCCCAGGGATAGATATGGTTCCTGAGGCCACCGCGGGATGCATATTCCCATTCCGCCTCGGTGGGCAGTCGTCGGCCCGCCCATTTACAATAGGCCATGGCATCGTACCAGCTCACCTGTACTACGGGATAGTTGTCTTTACCAACAATATCGCTACCGGGCCCCTGCGGATGCCGCCAGTTGGCACCGGCCACCCAGGACCACCATTGTGCTGGTTGGTTCAAATCCACCGGCCCGGGCGTAGCCTGGAATACCAGGGAAGCAGGTACCAATACACTATCGGGAGGCCTGGGCGTTCCGGGGGGCAGGGTTTTGCTTAATTCTTCCCAATCCGGTTTTTGTTCCGCGGTAGTCACATAGCCAGTGGCTTCCACAAAAGCCCGAAACTGCGCGTTAGTCACTTCCGTGATATCCATAAAGAAAGAATCTACCCACACGCTATGCTGCGGAAACTCATCGGCCGAAGCCTGCTCATTATTACCACCCATTTCAAAGCGGCCGCCCGGAATCAGTACCATACCGTCGACCGACAGATTTCCGGTGGCGGGAATGCAGGAGGAATCAATACCCCCGAATCGGGCAGGAGTGGCCATGCAGGAATGGCTGGAGTCGGTTGTATTTGCTGAAATTTTATCGGACTGATTTCCTTCATTGCAAGCGGATTGCAGCATCAGCAGAACTAAACCCGAGAAAATAACTTTGCATCGCATGATAAATGTAAATATAACAATTGTTGAATTGTTGAATCGTTGAATTGTTGAATTGTTGAATCGTTCCTACTATCATGTATACAGACGTGTAGGTTATCACTTCAATATATCAAACAGCCATGAAGTCACAGCTTTTACACGACCTCCCTTCGGGAGGTGAATAAATCATTATTACTCCTATGCTACCCATACGCCCTCCCTTCGGGAGGGTAGATCGCGAAATTTTGAGGAATGAGAAATTATTGCAGCCACTGATATTCGGCTGAACAATACGAATAGGCATTTCAAGGCATCAACCATGCAACAACCCGGCAGCCAGGTATGCCAACGAAACAAAGCATTCCCTGCTGTAGGCAAACTAACAAATCTTCAAATTCCCAAATACCCGAATTTTCTTCACTTTCCTTCCGCCACCAGATACACGGCCGAGCGGGCGGGAACGGCTATCCGGATGGTGCCGGTCAGGGGCGCGGCGAGTGCTTTCACGCCTGCATAATTCGCGGGACCACCCACCGGTGCGGACCCGGTTTCGCCATTGATGAAGACTTTTGTGGAATAGTCGCCGTTGTCGTTGCCGCCACTAACGGTGTACCAGTAGTAGCGCTGACCGGCTTTGAAGTGTTTGAAGTTGATAGCCGCGATGCGCGGGCTGGTTCCTTTATTGACCAGTACCATACCTGCTTCGCCGGAAGAAAAACTGGAAGCAAAAGCCACGAGCTCTGTGCCAGGTGTTGATGAGTGGATGACGGATTCCACCATACGGTCACCAAAAAACTGCTGGAAATAAAACATGTGAAAGAATGCCGGACGCGGATTCCAGGCCGGTTCATTGCTATGGCTGGTACCGTTGTTGAATATGCCGTGGTCATCGCCATTATCCCAGGCATTGGCCAGATCCCAACGGGCCGCCTGGCCAAACTGGTGCCGGATCATTTCACCCAGTACGAGGGTAGCATGCAGCCCCGAAACCTGCGATACCATTTGCCGGCTGCCGGTGGCCCAGATATTCCATTCCGTAAGCGCGATGGGTTTCATTTGCACTCCATTGGCCTGGGTATTGGCCTGCATATAGCTCGCAATTCGGCCGATGCCAGCCGCTGCCGAATTCAGGATCACCGATGGAGAACTGGTAGCATCCTGAAAATAATCATGCACGATGAAAAAATCAGCGGCATTACCCGCTTCCGCAAAAAACTGGTTATTCCATTGCCGGGCGGTAACATTCCAGCTATTGCTCGCATCCACTCCCTCGAGCACGGCGCCCAGATATATTGTCTTTCCCATCTCGGCAGCCGCCTTGCGCATACTGTCGGCAAATACTTTAAAATGGCTTCCATACAAACTGCCATTGATGATCTCTGGCTGCCCATCCCTGTTTTGCCGGGTATTGATCTTATATCCCGCCTGCCAGGGGCCACTTACTTCATTGCCTATCTCCCAAAACCGCGTTCGACCCGCATCATGCCGCACCCAGTTGGCCGCATAATGTGCGGCCTGCGCCACCGGATCATCGCTCAGCCCATATCGTGCATAGGGATAGTTCACCGTAATCATTCCCTCATTCCCTGTCGTTTGCAACACCTGGTAATAATTGGCCAGCGATAAGGTCCAACCTTCAGTGTTCTTTCCATGCCAGTAGGAATAATGTGGGGCACCGGCCGATGCGGGCACCGGGTTCAGGTTCGAATCGTAAAGGGTATCCGCCACATCCGCAGGTGCCTGATCCCTTTCCTGGTCCCAGAAATATACGGAGCTGAGATTCCCTCCGGGAAAACGAATGATCCCCGGCGACAAGCTGTTGATATGCTCCAGCAATGCCGGCTGATCCAGCATCTGCGTCATATAAGTATTGGCATTATTGCCAAATAGCGACCGGGGAACTTTGCTGATTACTTTATTCAGATCGGCATTCACCGTATCCGTCACTACGCCCACAGAAGGGCCGGTGAGTGTAAACAAGGGTGCTGTAAACGACAAGGGCACCCAATCGCTCAGAAAGAAGCCCTGCGAAGCCGCCACCGGAGGATCAACGGGGTTGTAGATTGAATCAGCAGGATTGCCGACAACTGGCGGTGGATTATCCGAGCCGGGTTGGGTTTTGCGGCAGGAGAAAAATGCCAACAGGCCAATGGCCAGAAGGCTATTTCGACAAGAAGCGGTATGGCGCAAAGCTAGCATAAGGTTTATTGCAAAACCTAATTTACGAAGAGAATGCCGTGGCCAATAGTACTATGTTTGCTGATGCTGGTACTTTATTGTGGAGGTCCAAAGTTGAGGGTTTAAAGTTGAGGGTTTAAAGTTGAAGGTTGACGATGATAAGGAAAGTTGAACGAGCTTCCGGTACTGCCGCTTTTTATAACAACGGACGCCACGAATACGCAAAAAAACCGCCAAAGAAAGGCCGCGCGACGAAAGTCCTTCTCATGGAACTGCAGACGGTAATCAACTAGTTTAATTCTTTGCTACTAAACCTTGTCACATCCAAAAAATGTTGGCAGTTGTTGATAAAATTCATCTGCGAAAATCTGCGGGAAATATCACTTGCACTTTCAACATCTTCAAAGCACCGAAAGTTTCCCGCAGATTTTCGCCAATTTTTCCGCAGATAAACGCAGATTTTTTTTCAAATCATTTCTAAAGCATAACCCCTACTTCCTACTTACTACTTACTACTTACTACTTCCTACTTACTACTCCTCCCCGCTTTCTTCCACGCAAACAACAACACTACCACAAAGCAAACCATCGGCACAAAATAGCCGAGTTGGATATTCCCCGTTTCATCATCAATGATGCCAAATAGCCTCGGCAAAATGGCCCCGCCCACGATCGACATGATGATAAGGCTGCTGCCATATTCCGTATCCTCCTTCAGGTCGCGGATACCGAGTGCGAAGATGCTGGGAAACATGATAGACATAAAAAAGCAAATCCCAATCACCGCATAAACGGTTATCATACCTGAACCAAAAATGGCGACCGCGGAAAGACCAATATTGACCAGGGCATAGAGGGATAGCAAACGACGGGGTTCAAATCGTTGCATCAATGCCGTTCCGGTAAATCGGCCAATCAGAAATGCCAGGCCACAGGCGCCCAGGTAATAGCCCGCTTCCCCTTCACTGATATTCGCCGCTTTGGGAGCATAGAGCAGGAAGAGGCTGAACACGCATACCTGCGCACCCACATAGAAAAACTGAGCCACAACGGCCCAGGCCAGGTGGCGGTGCCGTAGCGCTGCCAGCAGGGAGCCTTTCTTTTTTTCACCGGCTTCCTCGTTGCGAATCGCTGGCAATTTCAGAAATAAAAAGATGACCGCCACCAATACCAGGGCCAGGCCCAATACCAGGTAGGGAATCTTTACCGACGAAGCTTCCGATGCCAGCGCGGCCTGCCTTGCCGTTTCCGACATGGCGGCCAATTGCTCATCAGATACAGTGCGGGTCAATATCACATTCACCCCAATGATGGGCGCCAGGCTTGCTGCCAGTCCATTGAAGGACTGCGAAAAATTTAATCGTTGCGTAGACGTGGCAGGATCACCCAGTGCCGCGGCATAAGGATTGGCCGCCGTTTCCAAAAAGGCCAATCCGGAAGCGATCACAAATAAGGCGAGCAGGAAGAAAGAATAGGATTGTGTATTGGCCGCGGGTATAAATAAAAAGCAACCGGTGGCGAAAAGTATAAGTCCCGTAATGATTCCCGACTTATAACCCAACCGCTTCATCACCCATCCTGCCGGAAGGGCCAGCAAAAAATAGGCAGCATATACTGCCGAATCTATCAAAGTAGTTTGCGTGGTGCTCAGCGTAAAGGAACGCTTCAGATGCGGCACCAGAACCGAATTAAAATTGTGAATGAACCCCCATAGAAAAAACAGGGAAGTGATCATGGTGAAGGCGAAGAGGAAACGTTTGTTGGTGAGAGACATGGGGTGTTTGGGTTATAAGTTTTAAGTTTTAAGTTTTAAGTTAGGAGAATTGAGATCAAAGCTTCATAAATCAAGTACTACCTTATTTCTGGAATTTCAATGTCAACTGTAAAGACTTTGCCTTAACCACCTGAATGAAGCGACTACAGATTCCTGCATTTCACCATATACTTACAACTTAAAACTTACAACTTAAAACTTAAACAGCTCTATCCAAATGCACATACCCCCCATCCACATGTATCCACTGCCCCGTGGTATGCGCCGAGAGGGGCGAAAGGAGAAATACAGCCATATCGGCTATTTCGCTGCTTTTGGTCATGCGCTGTCCCAGGGGGATTTTGCTGGTGATTGATTGAAGTTTTTCTTCCGGATTGGGCAGGCTATTGATCCACGACTCGTACAGGGGCGTCCAGCATTCGGCCACTACGATCGCGTTCACACGTATACCGAAGGGAGCCAGCTCTACAGCCCACTCTCGTGTGAGGGCATTGCGTCCGCCATTAGCCGCCGCATAACCCGATGTATTGCCCTGCCCTGTTTCAGCGGTTTTGGAACTGATATTCACGATAGCCCCCTTCGATTGCTTCAAATAAGGTAATGCATAATGCGCCAGCAAATAATAATGCACGAGGTTCTTGTGCAGCGATGCCATAAAGGCCTCATAGTTGCCCGACTCCAATCCTACCCCATCATTTACACCGGCATTATTCACGAGTCCATCGAGCCGGCCGGTTAATTTTACCACTTGCGCTATCGCATTTCGGCAGGCTTCCGGATCTGTCAATTCAGAGGTCACCGCATAGCCCTGGGCACCCATAGCTTTCACTTCGGCGATGGTTTGGTTATTGTCGGCTTCCTTGCGCCCGATAATCACGGGGATGGCTCCTTCCCGGGCCAGCGCCAATACGATGGCCTGGCCAATGCCCCTGGCACCGCCACTTACCAATATCACTTTATTTTGTAGCTGAAGATCCATTTTGCCCGCTTTGCGTTCAAGATAATAATTCATGATCAGAATCACGGATCAGGGCAATTGAAATATTTGCTTCATCCGCACCCATTTCTCGCCGGGGGCTGCCCAGGGCAGGGGCTGCTGAAATTGCCACATCAGCTTTTCCCAATCCTGCACCAGGGGATTGGCCTCATCCATCCTTGCTTTCTTATCGAAGGAAAAATCATCATCGGTCTCCATCAGCATGCAAAGCCGGTTACCTGTACGGAAAATATCGAGGCGGGTAATGCCCGCATCACGAATGCTGTTAACGATACCAGGCCACACATCCCGATGGAAGGCTTCGTACCTGGCTATCAGGGCGGGATCATCCTGTAAATCGAGGGCAAATACAAATCGCTGCATAAGGCTGTGGTTTAGGAAGAGTGCCGAAACTATGACAGCGAGAGCAGATAACAAAAGATCAGATGTAAGGAGTTGGATTACCTGGCAGACGAAGCAGTTATTCTTTTGCCAAGAATTGCTTCAAGGTCGGATTGCAGCAACATTTCCCTGCTGAGCAGCGCTTTGGCCAATTGCACCAGGGCATCGCGGTGCAGGCGCAATAAGTCCAGCGCCCGCTCATACGACTGTTTGATCAGCAATCGCACTTCTTCGTCAATGATACGCGCTGTTTCTTCACTATAGGGTCGCTGCCAGGCCGGGTCGCGCTGGCCGGTGGAATCATAAAAGCTGATATGGCCCAGTTTTTTGTTGAATCCATAATAAGCCACCATCATATAGGCTTCCCGGGTTGCTTTTTCCAGGTCGTCAAGTGCGCCCGACGATGTTTCCTGAAACATCAGCTCTTCAGATGCTCTGCCGGCCAGGGTTGCACAGATATGATCGGCAAAAACGGATTCGCTTCTGAGCTGCTTTTCCTCTGGCAGATACCAGGCCGCCCCCAGCGTCTTTCCGCGGGGAATTATCGACAGTTTAACCAATGGATCCACTCCGGGTAAATACCAACTGGCCACGGCATGGCCGGCTTCGTGATAAGCGATGATCTCTTTTTCACGGGCTGAAATAATCTTGCTTTTCTTTTCCATCCCGGCCACAATTCGGTCGATAGCGCTAATGAAATCAGTGCGGGAAATATTTTCCTTCTTGTTGCGTGCGGCAATAAGGGCCGCTTCATTACAGATATTCGCGATGTCCGCTCCGGAAAAACCCGGTGTTTGCCCGGCCAGCAGGGCCGCATCCACATCCCTGTCCATCACCAAAGGACGCATATGCACTTTAAATATTTCTTCCCGCTCGCGGAGGTTGGGCAATTCGAGATAGATATGCCGGTCGAAGCGGCCAGGCCGCAGGAGCGCCGGATCGAGCATATCGGCGCGATTGGTGGCCGCCAGCACAATTACGCCGGAATTGGTACCAAATCCATCCATTTCAGTGAGCAATTGGTTCAGTGTACTCTCCCGCTCATCGTTGGCGCCGGAGAAAAAGGCGCCTTTTCCACGCGAGCGGCCAATGGCATCAATCTCATCGATGAATACGATGCAGGGAGCTTTCTCCTTGGCACGCTTAAACAAATCGCGAACACGGGAGGCGCCTACACCTACAAACATTTCTACAAACTCCGATCCGGAGATGGAGAAGAAGGGCACATCTGCTTCGCCAGCCACAGCTTTGGCGAGCAGGGTCTTTCCCGTTCCGGGTGGACCCACCAGTATCACCCCTTTGGGAATCTTGGCGCCGAGTCGGGTATAGTTTTCCGGGTGCTGCAAAAATTCAACGATCTCACGAACCTCCATCTCCGCTTCTTCAAGCCCGGCCACATCGCCGAAAGTGATTTTACTTTTTTGCTTCTCGATCAATTGCGCCGTAGAGCGGCCAAATGTGAAGGGCGACCCCTCGCCACCCGCTCCCCGGCCCGATACTAATCTTCCCAGAAAGAATCGCCAGATCAAAAAGAGCAGTAAAAAAGGAAATATCCAGGTAAGCATTTCCCAAACCCAGTTGCGCTGGCGTACGAAACTATAGGGAATTCGCTCTTCCAGTGGCAGGCCTTTCTGCAATTCATCCAGGCGTCGCTCAAATGATTCCACCGAACCTATCTCGAGGATAAAATGGGGGCCTTCCTGAAGAGCAACTCCCGGCCTCCTGTTGTTATCAGGTCGCAGGGTACTGTCGACCGCCCTCTCCTTTTTCAGGTACACATTTACGCGTTCATTATTCACCACTTCCAGTTTCTCCACAGCCCTGCCGGCTACCAGGTTATTGGCGAAATACGTCCAGGTGATGGTTTCCGGCGTACGCCAAAGCTGGCGCAGATAGGGCACCAGCAGTATCAGGATCAATAGAACGGCCAATAGCCACCAGCGCTGGCGGCTGCTCCGAAAGGGACTGCCCTTATTGTCTTTCCTGTCGTTTACTTCAGCCATGAAAAAAAATCACCCCAAACTGGCAAATTGCAAACAGAATCATCATGACCACCATCAGTCGTATAGCTGATCCTCTTCATTGCCCACCGATAGGCTTACCGGTAATTTCATGACACTTAAAACATAGAATATGCATCTGGACATTAACGACAATACCCGGCTTAGTGAAATACAGGAAGTGTTCTCCAATTTTTATCCCTATCTCCGCATTCGGTTCTTCCGTGCGGGGCATAAGAAATATGAGTCTTCTCCCGAAGCTGAAGAACTGGATCCGCAATTAACTATCGGTGACCTGAAGCAAACACATACCAGTGGTCTGCTGGAGATGCAACCTTCCTCTACCGTAGCTTCTGTAGAAAACGAATTCCTGCGCCGCTTCGCGCTATCTGTACAGATTTATCAAAAACAGGGCGATGACTGGCTGCAAAGCACCGGTGCCGACAGCTTTACACTCAAAGAAGCCAATGAACTGGGAAGAAACTCGGAGGACGAGTTTATTTTGGAAGAAGAATGAGGGGGAGAATTTGAAAATTTGTGGATTTGTGGATTAGTGGATTAGTGGAGGGTTTAGGGTTTAAAGTTTAAGGGATCCTTGATTAGCCCATTTACTTTGTCTGGTCCTAAAAAAGTTGCCAGTTTATACAGTAGTCATTTATCTGCGCTCATCTGCGGAAAAATCTGCGCAAATCTGCAGGAAATATCACTTGCACTTTCAACATCTTCAGAGCACCGAAAGTTCCCCGCAGATTTTTCCGCAGATGACGCAGATCTTTTTCCTCAGCCCAATCTTCAATTCCCGTCCACCCCCACTTACAACTTACTACTTACCACTTACCACTTACGTTCTACGTATCGAACGTGAAAAAAACGGAAGAAAATGTTTTTTTCTCATGGTCATGCCTTTCCGGTTCGCGAAATTTGTGCTTTTCGATAAAGAAATGAACAAATCGGATGGTAGTTTCAGCGCATACATTGACCGGGGAGCAGCAAAAGATTGTTGATTCGAATGGAGATATCTGTATTAATGCGGTAGCGGGTTCCGGCAAAACCAGTACCCTGATTGCTTATGCCGCCAGCCGGCCAGCATCGGCGCGGATTCTTTACCTGGCTTTCAACCGCTCGGTAAAGCAGGAAGCCGTACGTCGGTTTGCGGAAGCAGGCCTGCACAATGTGCAGGTGGAGACGGCCCATTCGCTCGCCTATCGGGCCATTATTTCCGGCAGCCGATACCAATTGCACACGCAGGGTTTTCGCACCCATGAGATCGTAAGCCTTTTGCAGATAAGCAGTGGCGGGGAAAAGCATATGGAGTATATTCTCGCCAATCATATTAATCGCTTTATCACCTATTTCTGCAATAGCGACGCAAAGAAGGTAAGCGAGCTCAACTATCTCGATATTGTATCCGACGCCAAGGCAAAAGCCTATGCAAAGCAGCATTACCGTCAAATTGAAAAAGGCGCCCGCCTGCTCCTCGCAAAAATGGATAGTGGCGAGATAGAGATCATTCATGATTTCTATTTGAAGAAATTTCAGTTATCGGAGCCGGTTCTTCCCTACGATTATATTCTTTTCGACGAAGGGCAGGACGCATCGGGCGCCATGCTCGATATATTCCTGCGGCAGCGGGCAACCAAAGTGATTGTAGGCGATAGCCATCAGCAAATTTATGGCTGGCGTTATGCCGTGAACTCCCTGGCAAAAGCCCCTTTTCCCCTGCATAGGTTAAGTATCAGCTTTCGCTTTTACCCCTCGCATGCATCCCTTGCCTGCGCCGTTTTGCAATGGAAGGGAAAAATAGGGGAAGCGCCTGACGTGCGCATAGAAGGAAAGGGTAAAAGCCGCGAACTCAAGTCCAAAGCCACGCTGGCCCGTACCAACCTGGGACTGCTCACTGCCGCCATTGATTATATTTCCGACCCGCGCAACCCACGAAAAATTTACTTTGAAGGCAATATCCACTCTTACACCTATGCTGATGATGGCGCTTCGCTCTATGATGTGCTGAACCTGAGCCTGGGAAAAAGGGATCGTATCCGCGATCCGCTGGTGAAGTCGATGCACGACCTGGCCGAACTGGAAGAATATGTGGAGAAGACAGAAGACCAGCAAATGGGTATGATGATTGAACTGGTAAGAGAATACGATGAGGAACTGCCCCGCATCATGCGTGAGCTAAAGGAATTGCATATCGGGGATGAGCAACGACAGGAGGCTGATATGATTTTCTCCACCGTACACCGTGCCAAAGGCATGGAATACGATGTGGTAATACTGGCGGCCGATTTTATACATGAACAAAAAATGGCCCGCTGGTTAAAGGATAAAGATGCTGCGCCCGACAAACAAAAATGGAACGAGGAGATCAACCTGCTCTACGTGGCCATAACCCGCGCCAAAAATCAACTGCATATACCGGAGTTGCTGCTGCCGGAAGGATTTACGCCACAGGCGCCGATCACGATACTGGCACGCAAAGAAGAGAAAGCCTTGAAAGACCAGAAAACAGGATCCGGTACCCCATTTTGGAAAAAAAGACGGCAGCAAAATCTCGAACGACCCAATGCGCCGGCGAAGAAATACTCAGTTGCGGAAAAAAGAGAAGAATATAAGCAAGCTTATGCGCCATGGACCGAAGAAATGGATGCGGAGCTCGGCCATCTTTACGAGCAGGGCATCAGCATCCCAATAATAGCCGAGGAAATGAACCGCACAAAGGGTGCTATCCTGGCGCGACTCAAGAAACTCAATCTCGTAAATTGAGTGGCCCGGATTTCCTGTTTCGTTCCTTTTATTTCTTTGGAATCCTGATGGTCACCAGGCAACCTGCACCGGGTGTGGAATCCACCTCTACCTTGCCTTTGTATACCGAAACGCGGTTACGCATATTGGCAAATCCCAATCCTTCGCGAATGGTGGCGGGATCAAAACCCTGGCCGTCATCCCGGATCTGTACCTCAATGAAACCTGGCGTTTTTTGCAGCACAATGAATACTTGCGATGCATTGGCATGCTTGGCGATATTATTCATCTGCTCCTGTATAACCCGGAAGAGAACAAACTTCAGGTCCTCCGTCAGGTTTTGTTCATCGAGGCGGAACTCATAGCTGGCGTTGAATTTGTCTACACTGGCATAGGAACGACAAAGGTCTTCAATGGCTTCCCGAAGGCCCATATCCTTCAAGCCAACCGGGGTGAGGGAATAGCAAAGCGAACGGATTTCCTGTATGGCCCGATACACCACATCCGCACTCCGGGTAATCAGTTCGTCGCGTTCCTTCTCATTAGCCTTGGCATAATCGAGATAGATTTTGGCGGTGGATAATTGCTGGTTGATGCTATCGTGCAATTCGGCTGAAATTAATTGCCTTTCCTTTTCCTGCCCTTCCATTTGCGCGCGTGTAATCAATTGCTGCTCACGAAAGCGTTGTTGCGATTTGCGACGGAAATACCAGAATACACCCACACCCATCAGCAACACCAATGCTGCTGCCATTATTTTAAACCAGGCAGTCTGATAAAATAACGGGGCAATATAAAAATCCAGTTGCGCCACGGGCGAAAAATCGCCATAGAGCTGCGCCCTTACCTCAAAGCTGTAATGACCCGGCGGCAGGGCCGAAAAATAGGCGATCTGCCGGTTGCCGGCATCCGTCCAGTTATTGTCCAACCCCTTCAGGCGATAACTGTATTCTATCTGACCGGGATCGGAAAAGTTGATGCTGGTATAGCGGATTTCAAAATTATAGACGCCGGATGGCAGTTCGATATCTGCACCGGGATAGAAGCGCTGATCACCCACTCGCAGCGATTGCACATGAATATCCACTTCCTTTTCTTCGCGGGTGATGCGTGAGGGATCCACCACCGCCACACCCCCGATGCTGGGAAACCAAAGCCGGCCATCTGCCATCTTCCAGCCTGCCGGAAAAAAGCCACCATTGGCTTCTGAATTGGGCATGCCATCAAATTCATTGAACAGGCGAACCGCCAATTTAATCCCAACCTGCTCATCGGATTCCTTCGCGCGCTTCAATTCTGTCCACGCAATTCTTTGTAAACCGAGGTTGCCACTTAGCCAAACATAGTTTTCCCGATCCTCCAGTATACGGTAACATTCATTAAAATGAAGACCCGCCTCGCGGGTAAACAAGCGGAAATTTCCGTCCTTGTACAGCACCAAGCCCTTCTCACTGAGCATCCAGATATCACCTTCCGCATCCTGCAACATGTCGTACACAATATCGGCTGGAAAACCATTATCGGAAAAGAATCGTGTTACGGAATCCCGGGTATCGATACGAATGATGCCGGCACCACGGCTACCCAGCCAAAGATTGCCGCCACGATCCTCCATCATACCCAGGATATTGGCGCTTCGAACGGAGCGCGGAAGGCTAAAGGGCACCAGCTTCTCCGCTTCGTCAAAGTATTGCAATCCACCCAGGCGGGTACTAAACCAAACCCGGTTGCGGCTGTCGCGAAAAAGCGCCACAATGCCACTGCTGCGCAATCCGTCCTTTTCGGTAAAATGCCGGTCGAAACGGTTTGTTTTTTTGTTGAAACGATCCAGTCCGCCAGAAGTGCCAATATATACAAAGTCGCCCCGGCTTGTTGCTGCCAATACCAGGTTGTTTGATAGTCCATTGGCCACGGTATAGTGCATCACTCTGTCACCCGCAATCCTGTTGAGGCCACGGCCTGCCGTACCCACCCAGGTATCACCCTGTGGGTCCTGGTAGATGCTCAGGGTTATGGGGCCCAGCATATCCAACTCCTTTGGCAACTGATCAATCAGTGCGTTGCGCAACTGCAACAGGCCCGAGGAGGTGGTGCCCAGCCAGATCATACCAGTTCTTGTGGTTACAAAGGCACGGATGCCATCGTGATTGTATTTTTCCTGCTGAGGACGGTGAAGTACGCCTTCCTGCATTACCTGGTAACCGGCATTGCGAAAACCGATCCAGAGACGATTCTGATCATCTGTCCGCACCACATTCACAAAAGGATCAGCGAGTCCCTGCAAGGCGGTAGCGCGACTGGTATCATCGTTCACATACAATACCCCTCTGGTGGAAGTGCCCACCCACCAATGCCCGCGGGGATCGGTTGCGATAGACGTAATGGCCAGACCCCGGAAATAGTGAATGGGAACAAAATGCGTTGCGCCAGCCGGCTTGAAAAAAAGCCCCTCTGGGCTGCCCAACAAAAGTCCGGCTGATGTATGCGTCAACACTTCCACACTGCTGAACCCTTCGGTATTGCCGGAATGAATCAGGCGAATGGAATCGTCGGCAAGTTGATACACAAAACCCGTACTGGTTCCAATCCATAAATCGCCTTTTGCATCCAGCTCCATGCACTTGATCCATCCTCCACGAACACGATGGCTGAAATCAAAAAAACGATCTACCTGGTTACTGATGCGCACTACGGCATTGCGCGAAGCTGCCCACACCCAGGGACCCTGTCGCCTGAGGGCATAAAAATTATCCGACTGAAGCTGGGGAATATTCTCGCTGCTGAATCGCTGAAAGCGGGCACCGTCGAAACGAAACAACCCTTCTTCGGTGGCACCCCATAAATAACCCATGCTGTCTTCCAGCAAATCGTAAACCGTATTCTGGGGAAGCCCGTTCTGATTATTCCAGTTGCGGTAAACAAATTCAAGGTTGGGTGTTTTGATTTGAGCAAAAGCTAAACCGGCAAGGATCATGATGCTACCCATCAATAGCGCCCTAATACAATTATTTTTCATAGTATACCATAGGTGCACAAGGCACGTAAAGGAAGCCTTAACCAATGCAAATTATCAAAATAAAAATAATCCGGCCAGGAGACCCGACCGGATTATCAAAATTGTGAAGATCAGAAACCCTCGCTATGAGATTAAGCAATCAGATCTTTCAGCGGCACACGAAGGGCCTGGCTGATTTTGCGGAGCGTCAGTATCTTCAGGTTCACCTTTCCCGATTCTATACGGGAGATGTTGGCCTTCTCTACTTCGCACCTGTCGGCTAATACCTGTTGGGAATAGCCTTTCTCAATTCGGGATTTCTTGATCCGCTTTCCGATTTTTTCGATGAATGCTTGTTCTGACATAATAGTGGCAATGTGAGTGATTAATAAGTGTAATATTAGACAAATAGATCGTTTCCTTGTTTGACAAAAGTCACATAAGTAAAAAATTCTTCAGCGGCCTTTGGTTCTCAATATGTTGCAAATATACCCTAAAAGGGTTACCCCCCCAAATAGTTGTTTAAAACATCATGTTTTTGGCAACATAGCCAAAAACTATCTTGTTTTACACTACAACAGGTATGCCAAATAATTGCCCCTGGAACCTGGGGCTAATCCGGATTGCCTGTTTTTGGCCCTGAAATTTCTGTGCGGATAAGGTGTTGGTTGGAATATATGTCGTAAAGCTGGTCGTCCTGCGAGACAAGGTAGGAAAATTTCCCAAAAAAATGAAAATTCCAAGAAAATCTTTCCAATTAGCGAAGGCTTGCAGTGGGGGAATGAAGAAAAAAGCTAAGTTTGATGGGCCCGGATGTCGCGCCTGGTTAATCATTCAACGCCCGGGTATGGTTTCTTCAACCTGAAATACCTTCGTCCAGCATCATCAAAACCGCTATATGCCTGTTTCATCTTCCCGCCCGTCTGGCTTCCTGCTTTTCCCCTGGGGGCTGCTTTCCATCCTGCTGATCCTGATTTTGAACCTGACCCTGAGCGAAACCTGGTTTGGCCAAAACTGGAGCTGGATCACCCTGATCCTGATTATCCCGGCCGCCATCTTCGAAAACTTCAAGGTGGGTTATTCCACCATGCGGATCATGTTTATGAAAGTGGTGTATTCCCTGCTTTCTTTTTTGTTGGTAGGAATGGCTTTCGGCGCTGCCCTGGCCGGCTGGCACCTTGAAAAATTCCAGCAGATTACCAATATTGAAAAAGTGAAACTACCGTGGTTCGTATTGCTGGCCCTGGTTGTCATGTTGCTTATCCAGGTTGCCCAACTCTTTAGCATGCTCAAAGCGGTGAAGCGGGAATTTATGCAGATGGATCCCGATCAGTAGCTGCGGCGCTTACGGATTGCCGCTTTGAGGAATGGCCAGGTGGGTAAACTGGTCAGGAGAAGTAATTCTTCGCTCAAACTGCTCTCATTATCCAGAAAACGAAGCACCCTTTTGGCAGGGTTACGTTGAAACAGACGGGTAAAAACTTTGTCGCCCGGATATAATCGGTGATGCAGCACATAGAGCAAAGTATCATCGTAAAACCGGAAGCGCCAGGGGTCGGGTTCTATGGGTAATTCTTCTTTACCCTGGAGCAGGGCCTCCGCCAGCCGGGCCGACTGCTTTTGAATAAACTGGAACGTATAGCCGCTCGATGCTTTGGTTTGTCCCCCGGCAGTACCCAGTTGAATGATACCTTCCCTTTGGCGGGGAAATTTTTTGTTGGTCATGGGTATTACCCCCCACTCTTCTTCCAGCACCCTGTACTGGCCTAAGCCGAGGAAGCGACTGCAATAGTCGCGTAAAGCCTTATCGTATTCATCGGGCGACAACAGGGTTTCCGTAAACAAAGTGTATTCTATCAGCGCCTGTTTCTCCGATACCGGCAGCACATATACAAAGCTCGTACCCGGCTGCTGATCGATCCGGAAATCCATCAGGGTGGCTTTGTCGGTTTCAAAACGGGGCTCCTCTGTTTCAATGATCCATCCTTTGAAATGCTGCAACAGTGTGATATCGCCCTTTTGGGCAGGCTGTTCGATGGGAATGCTGTTGAAGCCAATAGCCTGTTCATAATGATCTTCGCTGCCGTCGGCCATTTCCACCTGCAGCTTTCCTCCTTTCTTCCGCATGCTTTTGATATCTGCTATCACCATCTCTATATTGGGATGTGCTTTTATGCGGGAAAGACAAGATGTGTAGAAATCAATACCCCGAATCATCTTGTACCGGTAGGGGGCGATGCTGAGTTCCGCATCAAAATCAGGACCATAAAACTGAAGGCGTGGCCATTGGCAATGCAGCAGCTCCTCAAAAAAACCCTCCCCCTGTTCCCAAAAACACCAGGTACGGTCATTACTCAGCTTGCGGTCCCGATCATAGAGAATGATCTTGTGCTTGTCGGCAAAACCATTGTCGATTAGCCGCATAACGAGGGAAAGACTGGAGAGCCCGGCACCGGCGAATACGAGAGAAGGCAAGATTTGCTGATTTGTTTATTTGTTGATTTGTTCTGAGTTTAAACTTTAAACCCTAAACCTTAAACTTCCTCAGTTTTCCTCCGGCGCATATTCCACTTTCCTGCTTCCTGCCATCAGCGCTTTGTCGCGGCGGATTTTGTCCCAATACTTTTTGGCGACGAGCAACATGCCAAAGCTTTCGCCGTGGTGGCGATCGAGGTGCTTATGATGCATTTTATGTGCCCAGCGGATCGCCCTCACATAGGTGTTGTTGCTGCGGGTGAACCATTTGAACCGCTGATGAATGATCACATCATGCACAATAAAATAAGCGATGCCATAGGCCATGATACCAAAGCCAATAGCCTGCATCCACCACACATGATCATAGGTTCCAAAGAAAATCAGCAACATGCTGGGCACGGCAAAGATGACAAAGAAAGCGTCATTTTTTTCAAAAAATCCGGGCTCCACCTGGTGGTGATCTCTGTGCAGGTACCAGAGAAAACCATGCATCACGTATTTATGAGTAAGCCAGGTAATTCCTTCCATTACCACAAATGTGCCCAATAATACCAGGATGTACAATAACACAATCATTACACACTATTATTTTGATGTTGACGCCGCCATTCCATAACCCGGGGCAGCGCAATCCGGAACCAGGGCGTAAATGTTTCGGGGCTCTTCTCCACCAAAGGTAGCAATGCTTCCGTTGACAGGTAGCGGGTATCCATCACTTCCTCTTCATTAAAGGGCAGTTCCCCCACATATTCACCAACGAACACATGATCAAACTCATGTTCCGTTAACCCGTTTTCAAAATCGGCCCTGTAGATAAAATGAAAGATCTTATTTAGTTCCACTTCAATACCCAGCTCCTCCTGTAACCGTCGACGGGCCGCCTCTTCTACCCCTTCGCCCGGCCGCGGGTGACTACAGCAGGCATTGGTCCATAATCCGCCACAATGGTATTTGTCTAAAGCCCTCCGCTGCAGGAGCATTTCTCCCTGCGGTGTAAAGATAAATACACTAAAGGCACGATGCAACCATCCCTGCCGGTGCACTTCCATCTTTTCGCCCTGGCCCGTTTCGCGATCCTGATCGTCTACCAGTACTATGAGTTCATGAAACATCTTGGGAGTTTAAAGTTTAGAGTTTAAGGTTTAAGGTTTAGGGTTTAAGAATCGCTGCAAACAACCTTAAACTTTAAACTCTAAACCCTAAACTATTCAGCAGCTCAATTCCGCTTCCGGTTGAATCAACCTGAGCTGATTCTTCACGGCGGCGCGGAGAATAATCAGCGCTTTATAATAATTCGGGATGCGAACCCTGGCGTGCAGAATACTCGCTGGCGCCATGCGTCTGATCTTTTTGAAGAGAGATAAATAATATTTATAAGCCACATACACGCCAAAGCGGGCCTTTAGGGGTAGATGCGTTATGCCCGCGTAGGCCGCCCTGAAATCGGCTTCAATATCCTGCTCAATCCGCAACTTGTCTTCGCTGGTAAAATTGTTGAAATCGCAACAGGGAAAATAGATTCTGGACAGCCCCGCGTAATCCGCTTTTATATCGCGCAGAAAATTTACTTTCTGAAATGCTGCGCCCAGTGAACGCGCCGCTTCCCGAAGATTTTCATAAAGCTTTCTGTCACCTTCACAAAATACATGCAGGCACATGAGTCCCACTACTTCTGCCGAACCATAAATATAATCCTGGTAACCTTTATCATCATAGGCTGTACGCGTAAGGTCCATTTCCATGCTTCGAAAAAAAGCATCGATCAGGTCATGATCAATACCGTACTGGTTCACCGTGCGTTGAAAACTATGCAGGATGGGGTTGAGGCTGATGCCGCGCTCTATGGCATCATAGGTTTCGCGTTTAAATTCCTCCAGTAGCCGGGGCTTGTCATGCTCATGAAATGTATCTACGATTTCATCGGCCAGGCGAACAAAGCCATAAATATTGCAGATAGGAGCCCGGAGATCCTTATGCAACATGCGGATAGCCGAAGAAAATGACGTGCTGTACCGCTGCGTCACCTGTCGGCTGCATTCTTCGCAGGCACTGTGAAAAATGTTGATCATAGCAACAGTCATTTTTGATTTCAGGCAAATGATTTCAATACTTCCCTGGCCACCACTTCCCCACTGATCAGGCTGGGCGGTACACCCGGACCCGGTACTGTAAGCTGGCCGGTATAAAAAAGATTATCCAACTTCCGGCTCTTGCAGGATGGACGAAATATGGCTGTTTGTCGCAGCGTATTCGCCAATCCATAGGCATTGCCCCGGAACGAATGGTAATCGTTGGTAAAATCGCTAACAGAATAAGATCTTTTCACCTGCACTGCATCCAGCACGCTTTCCCCGATATGCGCTTCCATGCGGCGGACTATTTTTTCAAAATACTCCTCACGCAATGACTCGGTATCCGCTTCCAGTCCGGCTGCTACCGGTATCAGGAAAACCAGGTTCTCCGATCCTGCAGGTGCAGCATAGGGATCCGTAACGCTGGGTACGCTTACATAGAATAAAGGGTTGGATGGCCATGAGGGTTGTCGATAAATTTCATGACCGTGCTTATCAAAAGGTACGTCAAAAAAGAGAGAATGATGACGAATGTTCTTTAATTTTTTGTTGAGCCCCACATAATATAACAAACAGGATGGGGCCATCACACGCTTTTCCCAAAAACGTGTGGTATAGGATTGATGGGAAGGCGGCAATAAAGCCGTTTCAGTAAAATGATAATCAGCTCCACTGATCACCGCGTCTGCAGTATAGCTGCCATTTATTGTTCTTACGCCCTTTGCGGTACGTCCTTCCAGTACTATCTCCTTTACTTCCTCATTAAACCGAAACTGTACGCCCAGTTCCGTCGCCAGTTTATACATGCCTTCTACCACTGCATACATGCCTCCCTCCGGATGCCAGGTGCCCCCTTTAATATCCGCATAGTTCATCAGGCTGTAAAGCGCAGGTGTATCTTCCGGCAAAGCGCCGAGAAAGAGTACCGGAAACTCCATCATCTGCCGCAGGCGGGGATGGGTAAAGTAGCGCGCTATATGCTTTTTGATAGAGGAAAAAACCTGCAGCCGAAAAACGCCGCTGATGGTCTCCCACTCCATAAATTCGGTGAGCGACCTGCCCGGCTTATACACCAGGTTGTTGATGCCGACATCATACTTGTACTTTGCCCCATCAAGATATCGCTCCAGGCTGGCCGAAGCTCCGGGTTCTATTTCTTCAAAGACCTTTTTCAGTGCCTCAAAATCGGCAGGTAGATCGGTGAATCCATCGTCCCAGTAGATGCGATAACTGGGGTCGAGGCGATGCAGTTTATAATAGTCACTCACTTTCCGGTCAAACTGCGCAAAATACCGTTCAAACACATCAGGCATCCAGTAAAAACTGGGGCCCATATCAAACACAAAACCCTGCTCCTTCCACTGATTGGCTCTGCCACCGGGTTTATCGTTTTTTTCCAAAACGGTTACTTCCCATCCCGCCTTTGCCATAAAACTGGCAGCCGACAGGCCGGCAAAACCGCTACCAATCACAATCAATTTTTTGCTCATCCCTTTTAATGGCGGCTGATTCTTTCTTTCAGCAATTTGCGGGCAAAGTGAATCCGGCTTTTAACGGTACCCAGTGGCTCACCAAGGGCATCGGCAATTTCCTGGTACTTATAACCGTCGAAATACAATTGAAAAGGCACTTTAAATATCTCCGGCAGGTGATGAATGGCTTCATGTATCTCCTTCAACCGCATATCCGTTTCCGCACCATTCGGTATGGAAGCCTGGCGCATGTTGATCAGAAAATCATTCGGCGTGCTGTCGAAAATAGTGCGCTGCTTGGCCTTACGGCGATAATCGTTGATGAAGATATTGCGCATAATGGTAAACAACCAGGCTTTGATGTTGGTGCCTACATTATACTTTTCCTTGTTCGCGAGCGCCTTAAAGAGGGTTTCCTGGTAAAGGTCATTGGCGGCTTCACTGTCCCTTGTCAGATTGATGGCAAAGGGCTTGAGAAAGTCCGCATTCTCAAGCAGAACCTCATTGAAATCTGTGTTGGGCATAGGTTTTTGTTTAATATTATGAGCTATAAAGTTAAACAAAATAACCGACACAGGGAAATTAAGTTTGCTAAGAAAAAAATAAAGTTGGGGGTAAAATGCTACTTATTGGTTTTCAATGGAATTCACTATTTCCATGATTTCCGAAAAGCTGCGTTTGAGCTGGATATAGGGAGGAAGCTCCTTATGGTAGTTGCGGGTAGGATAACCTGAAATATAGGTCTGGAGCTGGGGGGTACGTTGCTGAATTTGCCGCAGTAATTTATCAAAGTTGAAATTGGGCGAAGGACTGGTAAGGTGAACAAATGCCATTTCAGGTTGTAGCGCATGGGCCACACTTTCCACATCGTCCATGGGCACGTTGGCGCCCAGGTATAATACTTTGGCTCCCCGGTTACGCAGGAGGTAGGAAAGAAAAAGCAAGCCAATTTCATGGTATTCCGCTTCGGGCAAATAGAGCATGCAGGCACGACCCGCCTGATTCATTTCAATACCATCAATGGCCACTATCAGTTTCTGGCGAATGATATTGGTAACAAAATGTTCCTGCGCCGGCATAATATGACCGGTTTGCCAAAGGATGCCGATCTTTTCCAGAAAGGGGAAAATGATTTCCCTGATTCCTTTTTCTATTCCATGGTTGCGGATATAGCGGTTGACACAGGATTCGAATTTATCGGTTTCCAGGTCAATCATCTCCTTGACCAACTCATTCACGATACGTTCCTGCATCGCCTCGGTATCGCGGAGATTGAGAATCTTTTCATTGATCTCCTCCGGACGCATCCGGTCGATATGTGAAATTTTAAACCCGTATTTATTGAGGAGGGCAATATTGAGCAGGGTCTTCAACTGCTCATTATTATAGTAGCGGATATTGGTACAACTACGCTCGGGTTTGAGGAAATTATAGCGCTGCTCCCACATCCGGATGGTGTGGGCTTTTATACCCGACAGGTTTTCCAGATCCTTTATGGTAAATGCGCTCATGATATTGCTATTACAAAGCTATTCCGAAAAGGTTCAGGGCAAAAAAGGCCTAAAGTCCGGCATTCAGGATCCGGCCGCTCTCCATCAGTTCGTTAATCTGGGGGTTGGCTTCCAGTTTGCGGAGGCGGTTAAGGTGTCCTTCATGGTGAAGGTCGGTGCCCAGCAGGTCGTAATAACCCTGCTTCAGCAGGTAGCCGGCCAGCTCCTGCACGGTGCGGCCATAGTATCCGTCGATCGAAAGCAGGTTGAGTTGAAACAGGCAACCACTGTCTTTGAGTTCATCGTAAAAAGTCTTGTCGCGCTGCAGGTATACATAGCGTTCCGGATGCGCGATGATGGGTTGATAGCCCTGCATCTGCATTTCAAAAAGCAGCTCCTTTATATTAAGCGCGGGAAAAGCCATCGAAAATTCGGCCAGCACCTTATTGTCTGATACCGTGAGCAGGGGTTGCTTGTCGCTCAACAATTCTTCCACATGTTCATCCAGGAAATATTCAGCCGCCGCGTGAAGCTCCACTTGAATGCCGGCTTCCTTTACCGCTTTACGCAGCCTTTCCAGTTGCTGCTGAATAATTTCAGGCGTATTGCGGTACATATCCCACATAATATGCGGCGTAGCGATCAGCTTTTTATAACCCAGCTCCACCATCCCCCGCACCAGTTCCACCGACTGAGCCAAATCCTTCGCACCATCATCAATCCCGGGCAGAATATGCGAATGCATATCTGCTCCAATGCGGGCAAAATCAAATGGCCCCGGTTGTGATTTTGATTTTTTAAATAAGCCGAACAAGGTTTGAAGTTTAAAGTTGAAAGTTTAAAGTTGAAAGTTTAAGGCTGAAGAATCACAAGTCTTAAACCTTAAACCCTAAACCTTAAACCTTAAACTCTTTCTGGCAGATCTCTAAACACACGACCTACCAATCCTGATTTTGGAAACACAATATACCAAGCTGTGAGGAAAAGGATCATAAAATCAGTATAAAATCCATAATGTCGCTGATACCATAGTTCCAGCGCGCCTTTGTAGGGTAAGATTATTTTCTGATAACACTCATGCGGTGGCAGCTCGCTTTGGGTAATAATCAGCTCTTCGTCGCGGAAAACGACGGAGCCGATGCCGGTGAGACCGGGTTTCACCCGGTACACCGCAGCCTGCAATTCGGTTGAGTAGCGTTCAAATCCCGCACGCATCAGGGGACGCGGGCCCACAAACGACATATCGCCCTTGAGAATATTGATCAACTGTGGCAACTCATTGATCTTACTCATCCGCAGAAATTTACCCATAGGTGTTACGCGGGGATCATTGCGCGTGGTAACATCGCCGGTACCCATATTCGGACTGTTCTTGAGCATGGTCGCAAATTTCCAGATATAGAACTCGCGGTTGCGGAAGCCTACCCGCTTCTGCAAATAAAAAATCTCACCTTCGCCTGTTAGCTTCAGCAACAACATAATCGGCAGCAGCACCGGCGATAATAGCAGCAACGCAAGCAGGGAAAAAAGAAGGTCGAAAAAGCGCTTAATAACAGAATACACGGGAGAGAAAATTTGGAAATTTGGGAATTTGGAAATTTGGGGAGTAGGTTGAGGAAACCAAATTCTAAATTTTAGAATACTCACGATTCACGCCTCACGATTCACGCCTCACGATTCACGCCTCACGCCTCACGACTTCCTTCACCGCTTCCGCTACCCTCTCCAGCTCTTCCCGGGTAATATTGGTTGAGCAGGGAATGCTCAGGCATTCCTGATATATCTGGTTCGACTGGTCGGTATGGCTGACGTAGATATCATTTTTGAACATCCGCAATTGATTCATCGGCACCCAGAAGGGGCGCGACTGCAATTTCCTTTCGTTGAGCACCCGCAGCAGTTCTTTCTGATGCCGGGTGCGGAAGGTAAAGAGCCAGCAGTTGGGATCTACATCGGCTGAAACTTCCTGGAAACGGATATCGTCAAGGCCCGCGAACTGGCTTCGGTACCAGGCATCTACTTCTTTTTTGCGTTGCACAAAGGAAGGCAGAAGTTCCATTTGCGCCACGCCCATGGCCGCCAGCACATTTACAAGCCGGTAATTGTAGCCTATTTCATCGTGAATATATTCAAAGGCATCGCTCTTGGCCTGGGTGGTGAGGTGCTTGGCTTTTTTAGCCAGTTGCTCATCATTGGTCACAATTACGCCGCCACCGCCGGTAGTGATGATCTTGTTGCCATTAAAACTGAAGCAACCCATCAACCCAAAACTTCCCGCATGCTTCCCTTTGTAATACGAACCCAGGGCTTCGGTAGAATCTTCTACTACCGGAAGCCTGAAGCGTTCCGCTATCTGCAGCAAACGGTCTACATCGCCCATATTCCCCAGCACGTGAACGGGCATGATGGCGCGCACGACACGACTGTCGGCCTGATGCACCAACACTTCCTTACCGTCACGATTCGTTAGTACGCATTTTTCCGTCAACCAGGTTTCCAGCAGATCCAGGTCCATTTGCCAGTTGCCGGGATCCACATCTATCAGCACAGGATCAGCGCCGGTATAACGAATGGAATTGACTGTGGCGATAAAGGTTACATTGGGGGTTATCACCAGGTCGTCGTGCTGCACACCGGCCAGCATCAGCGCAATATGCAGCGCGGAAGTGCCATTGCTGGTGGCGACACCATACTTGCAGCCGGCATACTCCGCCACCATATTTTCAAATTGCGTAACATAGGCGCCTACGGAAGATACCCAGCCGGTATCGAGACAGTCTTTTACATATTTCCATTCATTACCCGCGATATGGGGACCGGAGAGGAGAAGCATGATGGGGAAATTTGTGGATTTGGGAATTTGGGAATTTGTGGATTTGAGGGAATATTTGGGGATTTGAGAATTTGTGGATTGGTGGGTTCGCATAACTTTCAACTTTAAACCCTAAACATTAAACCTCAAGGCCCAAATTTTCAAATTCCCAAATCCTCAAATTTTCTCTCAGATGTTTCTAAACTTCGCCGAGTGGGCATCGGTAATGATTCCGCTATCCATCAGTTTGATGATTTCGCGGATGCCATCGGGTACTTTCTTGGTGATGCTGAAGCCCAGCTCATTTTTGATTTTGTCGCAGTTTACGCGGTAGTCGCGCGGATCTTCGGTGCGCTCCACATAAATGGCTTTGGCGGTGGGTATCTGCTTTTGAATTTCTTCCATCAGCATGCGCTTGGAATAGTTTTCGCTGGTATCACCCACATTGAATACATTCGACTTCACTTTTTCTTCCGGTGCTTCAATAGCCAGCACCACGGCACGGGCCAGGTCGTCGACATGGCAATAGGGGCGGTTAAACTGGGGGCCCCAGATTTCCTGTTCGCCGGTGAGGCACACATTGCGGGTAAATTCGTTCACCGTCAGATCGAAGCGGATGCGGGGAGAAAAGCCATATACCGTGGCAAAGCGCAGGGCTGTGGCGCAGATCTTCGCGTCTTTTCTTTCCTCGAGCAGGTATTTTTCAAATTTCACTTTCAGCTCGGCATAGAGGCTTACGGGGCGCAGCTCCGACTGCTCATCTACAAAAGCATTGGGGTCGGCCATTTTGCCATAGTTGCTGCAGGTGGAAGCGAATACAAAACGTTGTACGCCGGCTTTTTCCGCCTCTTCAAAAATATTCACCGATCCGCTCCAGTTCACTTCATTCGCTTCATCGGCAAACTTGGAGCAGGCCGGGTCGCCCACGATGGCCGCCAGGTGTGCAATGGCATCAATCTTTTGACCCAGCGCTTTTTGCACGTCGGCCGCATTTCGCACATCGCCTTTTATAAAACTGAAGTTGGGATTTTGCGCCACATCATACAGGGCATCGCCACCAAATTTCAGCGAATCCATAACGATCACTTCATACCCTTTATTCAGCAGGATCCTCACCAGGACCGATCCGATATAACCGGCTCCACCGGTTACCAATACACGTTTAATCATTCTTAAGCTCTTTTTTTATTTGTTGATGGTATTCAAAAAAACGCCTCTCGGCGTCCTTGGGGAAAGCAGATAATTGATCGATATGATGAAAAACAAAGGAGTCCTTCAGCGCAGGTTGGTGCTGTTGGCGGAATTCCCGGAACTGGTTCATCCAGATTCCATAGTGATTCAGCAATTCGACGGCATCGGGCAGCAAATCGTCGGGAATAAGGGCGGGATTCGTTTCCAGCAGCCAAACGATCCTCTCGTTGGCTGAGAAAATATTCAGGGCATGCAGCAAAATCTTATTCTGCAGGTACTTTTCATAAGCCCTGCGGGAGAGCTGCATATAAAAATAAAGAGGCGCTATCAGCTTTTCATAGCGCTCCTGTTGTGAATCCTTCATAGAAGGCACAAAAATAGTGGAAAGTGAGGGAGTTTAGAGTTGAGGGTTTAAGGTTTAATGATTAAGTTTTAAGGTCATAAGTATTGCACCTGGGTTTTGAACCCTTAACTTTAAACCTTAAACCCTAAACCTTAAACCCTTCCTCACGCCGCGGCCAGCTTCTGCACTTCTTTCGCCACTTCCTCTTTCACCAGCACCCTTTGCGGGTTGCCTACCACTATGGTATTATCAGGAATATCGCGGATCACTACGGTTCCGGCGCCCACTGTTACATTTTTACCGATCGAAACGCCTTGCTTTACCACGGCATTGGCGCCTACGAAAGTGTTGGCGCCCACGCGCACATTGCCGCAGAGCACCGCACCGGGTCCGATATGCGCGAACTCTTCCACCACGCACTCATGATCGATGCTGCAGGATGTATTGCAAATAACGCCCATGCCGAGCGTTACGAGGGGATTGATGGTCGCGTTGGCGGAGATCATGGTGCCATAGTTCATTTCCACCGAAGCGGAGATCACCGCACTGGGGTGAATGGCGTTGACGGGATTGCCCAACTGGTCGAACAGCGCCTGGTACACTTTGCGGCGGATACCGTTATGGCCGATGCCAATAAAGTAGTCGAAATTTTTCAACTCCTCGATGGCGTTCGTTTCGGTGCCGAGATACTGTAAGTGATAGGGATTTTTTTCTTTTTCGGCGGAATCGCAATAAGCGGTTACCATTCTTCCTGCATTAAGCAGAATATCGATGATGACATAGGAATGTCCCGAATAGCCAATAACGGCCACTGGTTTCTTCAGTTTGGATTTCATTAGATTTGGATTTTCTGGTATAAAGTGACCAAAAAATAATGAATCCAGCCAGAGTAATACTACCCTATTTTGAATCGGAAGAATACGATACCTTCTGATCCCCTTCCCGAATATAGGCCCATACCTTGTCGCCATAGGTGGTGGCCCGGATACGGCGCGCTTTTTCCTCCGGACTCATATCGGGTAATAGCTCACACAATTCGTTGAGTTGCTTTCGCGTGTAGGGCTTACGCGTCCATTTTTCTTCGCTTACGGGTAATGGCTTCCCCTGCAGCAGGCCCGACATGATCTCATAAAACAGATGCCAGATCTCGGCGTAGCAGCGCTGCGTCATGCTGAAAACCGTTTCATGCTCAAAAACCGGGAAGCGCCGCACGGCGATGATATCCCCCGAATCCACACGCTCCAGCATGCGATGGCAGGTAATGCCAAATTCCTTTTCGCCGTTATAGATAGCGAAATTGGTGCAGCCGATACCGGGATAATCGGGTGAACCCGTATGGAAATTAATGGCCGCCATGGTTGCTTTCGACAACAACCGGCCGGGAATGATCCATTGCGCGAGATAGGAGATCAGCAGATCGCCCTCCCAATCCATCAGGTCGCCGGGCATGGGTAGGTCGCGTTTACTGTAAACAATCCGCACGTTCGCAAAATGCGTTTTCAGAAAATCAGCGGCCATTATTGAACAATGATCGTCGGCCTTGCCGATGAAGAGTATTTTGAGGCCAGGGTTCATTTAGTTATAAGTTGTAAGTTTTAAGTTATAAGTTATGGGCGGAAGGCGGGTATTGAGTGCGAAAGTTGAATGGATGGTATTATGCGCAAATGCTTTTAGTATAGAAGATTTTAACGCGACGAGTGCAAAGAATTCGCGAAGTACGCGACGATCTTATCAGAGTATTAATTCGTTGTGTTGTCGCCAACAAATAATTGTTATAGTGCTATCGTCGCGTTCGTTGCGACTCCTTTGCGTTCGTTGCGTTAAAAACGCCCGAACGATAGAGCTTTATGCAGGAAGAATTCATTCATTTTGAAAATGCTGCTATGCCTGGTATTCACACAGCCTCCCTTCGGGAGGCGATTAACACCATCAATCTTTCTACCTACACAGCCTCCCTTCGGGAGGCGGCCTAGCGTGCTCTCCTACACATTTAAGGCCCTGACGAGTCGCGTAAAGAAATCAACAACTCAACCTTTCAACGATTCAACAATTCAACGATTCAACAATTCAACGATTCAACAATTCAACAATTCAACGATTCAACAATTCAAC
>CAYMZZ010000013.1:0-30465 GCA_964395095.1 uncultured Citrobacter sp. | reverse complement strand
ATTCAACAATTCAACGATTCAACAATTCAACAATTCAACGATTCAACAATTCAACGATTCAACGATTCAACGATTCAACAACAAATACTGTTCTCTAATCAGCTCCTGAATATGTTTTCTTTCAAAATTGTCTTCTATCTTTTTTCGAAGGCGCTTAGCTCTTTCTTTCATTTGTTCCGGTTCGTGGATCGCCTGCTGTAATTTTTGATAGAGGTCTTCCGCACTCTGCGCTTCGAAGATCAGGCCGTTCTCTTCATGATCCACAATATCCACGCAGCCAGGTATGCGCGAAACGAGCGCCGGACATTCCATAGCGCCTGCCTGCAACACCACGTTGGGAAACCCTTCCCGATAAGATGCATGCACAAACAAATCCGACAGCGCCAGGAAATATTCTACCTCATCGTGCCATCCGGCGAGTATAATGCCGGGATGCGACTTTACGAGCTGGAGCGTATCCGCATCCAGCGGGTCGAGATGATCTTCAAAACCGCCCACCAAAATCAGCCGTAGCCTGGGATTATTCTTATAACTGCGAGCGAAAGCATTCGCCAGTTCAGCTATGCCCTTATCTTTCACTACACGACCGATGGCTACGATATAAAAAAGCTGTGGATCATAGGCTATGATTTCACGGGTCTTTTGAAGGCCTTCTTCGGTGAGTGAATACCGGGAGAACCGCTGAAGATCAATACCATTGCTGGAGCCCTTGCCGATGATGGAAAGTTTGTTGGCTTTCACGAGCTTGTTGTCGACGATATACTCGTAGAGGCTCCGGCTATTGGGCCATACATGGGTAGCCATGCGGCCGGTGAGCTTTTCCATCGCGATCATGACCTTGCGCGAGATGCCCGTGGCCGTGGTGAAGCGCAATCCCGCGATGGTATGTATGCGTACTTTCACACCCGCCATCCATCCGGCAATCATCGCCAGCAGTCCGGCCTTGGGCGTGTGGCTGTGAATGATATCGGGTTTTTCTTTTCGAAAGAGGCGATACAGCTTCCAAAGGGAAACCAGATCCTGCCAGGGTGTGATGGCGCGGGTCATGTGAACCAACTCATGCCGGCATTGCTCATAAGCCTTCACATCTTCCAGCTCTACCCCATCGGCACTTACCATCAAAACATCAATACCCTGCTCCCGCATATATTTCATCTGTCCACGTAGCAGCACTTTTAATGCCATGGGAACAGTGGTGATTCTGATTAGCTTCATTAGAGCGCGGGAAGGTTTAGGGTTTAGGGTTTAAAGTTTAAGGTTTAAGGTGCCAGTTAGGCGTAAACAATTGTACACTTATGTAAACAATAATATTATTAATTTACCACCGGCTTTGCACAATTCCATACCTGCATTTCAGACCGCACTTTCTACTATTTTATCTTCTGAAATCCGATTGGTATGTATACTTACTCGTTCGAAAAGCTAGCTGTGTGGAGTGAAGCACGCACCTTTGTTAAGAATTTATACATTCTAACATCGAAATTTCCTCCTTCTGAGAAATATGGCCTTGTTTCCCAGCTCAGAAGAGCTGCCATTTCTGTTGTTTCGAATATTGCAGAAGGTAGCTCTCGAAACACAGGAAAAGACAGAGCTCAGTTCTACCAGATTGCGTATAGTAGTGTTCTGGAAGTATTGAATCAATTAATCATATCCAATGATCTTGAATATATTAATTCAGAACAACTGCATCAATGCAGACTGGAAATAGATACCATTTGTCAAAAATTAGCAGCCCTTAGGAATAGCCAGCTTAAGAGTTGAGAGTTTAAAGTTTAGAGTTTAAGATCATAAGTATTGCACCTGAGTTTTGCACCCTCAACTTTAAACCTTAAACCCTAAACCCTAAACCTTAAACTTCTTCTCCCACACTTCCAGCGCGAACAGCGTCCAAATCATTTTCGCTCTTTTTTCATCGCCGGTGGAGAGTTGACGATTCCAGAGTTTTTCCACGAATCCTTCTTTCACAAACTGGCGGCTATACGCATCTTTTTTCAGGATATGATCGGCAATCAGGTCTTTCAGTTCCTGGTCGATCCATTTCTTCAGGGGTATTTCAAAACCCCGCTTGGGCTGGTGTATCAGTTCCGAAGGCAGGTATTTCTCCGCCAGGGTACGCAACAGGTATTTGGTCGTCTTGCCTTTTATTTTATACGCGTCTGGTAATCCCGGTACATATTCCAGCAACTCTTTACAAAGCAATGGACTCCGGCCCTCGAGCGAATGCGCCATGGTGGCGATATCCATCTTCACCAGCAGGTTGCCGGCCAGGATATTGTTGAAGTCGAGGTTCATCAGTTTTTGCAGACCGGTAAGAGGGCTATCCACCATTCTTTGAAAATCGGCCTCCACTTCCGACAAATAACCCGCGGGTGGGTTTAGCCATTGCTCATAGCCTTCAAAACTGTCGATGGTGGAGGAGAGATAAGTGGCCAGTCCGTTTTTGCGGGCCAGGTCGGCGAGGCGATAGGCGTAGTTGTATTTCGACTTCTTATTGTGCGGTACCGGCAGCAATTTTACCGCCAGCGATGATATGTTCTTTACAACAGCACCCGTTTTAAAGAAATCATATTTCGCAAAGGGCACATAGCGTCGATAACCGCCAAAAAGCTCATCACCCCCATCCCCATTCAGGATCACCGTCAGGTGCTTGCGGGCTTCGCGGCTTACATAATAGCTGGGAATGGCCGAGCTGTCGAAAAAGGGTTCGCCATAATTGCCCAGGATTTTCTCTACATCGCTGAGCAGGCTGTCGAAGCTGATGGGTATTTCCACATGCTGTGTTCCGTAGCGCTCGGCTACCAATCGTGCGAGCGGCGCTTCGTCGTACTCGCCCGCGAAGGAAACGGTAAAGGTCTTCAGCGACTGATTGTATTCTTTCGCGATGGCGGTAACGATACCGCTATCGATACCCCCGCTAAGGAAGGAACCCACTTCGAGGTCGGATGATTCCACCCGGCGACGGATGGCCTGGTGAAGGTACTGATCGGTTTTGCGCAAAGCCTCTTCAAAACTATCGCTGCTTTTTTGCTGGTAATAATCATGAATATTCCACCAGGGCTGGATATCGACCGACAGCGGATCGAGCTGAATTTTTGCGAAATGTCCGGCTGGCAGTTCGCGTACCTGCTGGTAAGCCGTATAGTCTTTATAGAAATACCCCAGCCGCATGTATTGATGAATGGCTCGGGTATCGGGATCGAGGCGAAGCTGTCCCTGCAGGGCATTGAGTTCGCTGGCGAAGGCGAATCGTTGCCCGTCGCGATACAGATAGAGCGGCTTTTTACCGGCGCGGTCGCGGGCCAGGAAAAGCTCCTGCCGATCTCTGTCGTAGATAGCGAGGGCAAACATGCCATCGAAATCAGCGAGGCAATCAGCCCCCAGCTTTCGGTAGGCATGCAGAATGGTTTCGGTATCCGAATTAGTGCTGCAAAGCAAGCCGTGCTTTGCCCGCACATCGAGGTGGTTATAAATCTCTCCATTGAAAATGATGGAGAGGGGGCCCAGGTGCATGGGCTGCTTGCCGCCGGCGATATCGAGGATGGCGAGACGGTGGTGGTGCAGGATGAGGTTGGCCTCCCTTTCGGTAGCCTGCTCATCCGGGCCCCGATGCCAGAGATCACGGGTTAGCCGGGGAATATCAAGCGCTATATTGATGGAGCCTGCGATGCCGCACATGTTTCAATCTGTTTGGAACGATGAAATTCAGGATTTTCTTCATCCAGCCCGGATAGGGAGTTTTAGTTATATGATAAGTACCAAGGATAAACATCAGGTAAAAGGGCAAACAGGGGATCTTGTAGCGGGACAATGATCCAAAATTAGTGGTGGAGATGCCCACTGATATGGCAAAGACCACCGCAAATGAAAAGCATAACAGCAATAGCGGCGACGAGAAGATAACAGAAGCCACTTTCCCAACGCCGGTTACAAACAAGAGATAAAGAAACAACGCCAAAAAAACCACTGCTTCCAAAGCAGAAAAGGCTACGATGGCTGAGCTGATCTCCCAGGGAAATGGTCTGAAGAAAGTGGCCACCAGTCCATTCAACATCAGGAGGGCCGGATTGCTGGTATTGATCTGAAAATTGGAGCCCCTGTCACCATGTCGTTCCAGGATCCTGCGGCTATAATCACTGGTTTCGAGAATATTCTCCATGCTAAATTTTGCCAGCGAAGCGTCGGAAGTGAGATAGTTCACAAAATAAATGGCCGTAGCGCCGGCAATCAGGAGCGCGAAAAATAAAGACACTCTGCGCAGAGATTTAGTCTTGATACGAGAGGTGATGGCACCAAAAATCCACAAGCCCGCGCCAGGTATCAGCGCCAGAAGAATGTAAACTTTGATCGTAAATAATAAATATGCACTCAATACAACCCAGAACAACGAAACTGCCACCGCTTTTCTGGAGATGAACATTTGATGAAGCCCATAGAGCAGGAAGCCAACAGCACCAAAGCAAATAGAGTCTTTCAGGAATCCAGAACTCCAGTAACAGGCACTTGGAATAAAGAGCACAGCCAGCGCGATCTCCGCGTTCATGTTCGGAAAATAATACCTGAACAATTTGAATAGACGGATACAACCCGCAAAAGCAAAAAAGCTAAAGACAAGGCACATGGCCACATAGCTTTTGAAAAAAATGATGTAGGGAAGTAGCCCCAGTTTGGGAACCATGAAATTTCCGGAATCGCGCATAAAGCCCGAAACTGGATACTTGCTGTCATCTATATCGAAATAATAAAAGAGCGGATCCTCGTCCAGCGCATTTTCCATGAAGAAAAGGTCGGCAAGGGAAATAGTTCCATCCTGCAGGGCAGCATACAGGTCACGGGTAGCATACAGGAACATTTCCGTGTCTCCTCCCTTATAGTAGTAAGCGGTAATCAGTGAGAACGCCACCGCACAAAAAATCCTGAAATAAAAAGCACGACGGAAAAAGCTTTGGGTTAGCTCATCATATTTCCGCAGTTTGGCCCTGAGAATTATCAGCAGCAGTATCAGGCAAAGCCCTCCTCCCAATATGTCAACAAAACTGAGCATCGTTATTTTCTTTCGATCGCCGTTGCCGGCCTAACCGCCTGCCGCAAGCGGGTAAGAATGTTTTTGCACTTACTTTCCACCAGCAGATATTGCACATACGCCAGCAGCAAGCAAAAAGGAACTGCTCCCATCCATACAAAATAATTGCTGATGAACGCCTGCTGGTGGCCGGATATAAGCCAGAACAAAGCCAGGTATAGGAAGATGGAAGCCATATGGGTGATATAGAGCGTGTAACTGTACTTACCCACGGCCATCAACCATTTAATACGAACCTGGTATTTCAGGAAGTAGACAATCATCAGGAAGGCAAGCACCGCCGCCACCATATAACTGTATTCAGATTCGGTTTGCATGATAAAATTAACCGCATACACGGCCCCCAACACAAGCAACATCAAGCCCAAATGCAGCGTTCGGCCCAGGCTCTTAAACAGGTCCAGTATCTGCTTATAGTACTGGTAAATGATAACACCTGCAGCAAAATAAATATTATACACAAAGAGAAAATCGTGTAGATAGCGATTCAACTGTAAATCGGCGATTACGGAAGGAATTAGCCAGTGTGCTGCGAACAACAACAGGGATACAAGCGCGTAAATATGCACCCGCCTGAGCAGGAAGGGTGCCAGCAGGTAAAATATCACTTCATAGGTAAGTGACCAGAATGGGGTGATAAACCCATTGCCGGGCATATAAAACAAGTTGCGTAATACCTGGTCAGGCTCCAGGTAATTATTCATTTGAATGGTGCGGATAAAGGAATACTCGGTATAGGAACCATCATACCACTGCGGAAATATGGCTTTTGTAAGCAGGAAGATGAGCCCGGCCCAAACCAGGGCAGCCAGGTAAGGCGGATAGATGCGTACCAGGCGTCGCTTGTAAAAAGGAAGGGGCTTTTTGCTTCCCGCCAGGCTGTGCGCAATGGAGAAACCGGAGAGCAGAAAGAATACGATCACAAATTCCACGGCCAGCCGGGTGAGCAGGCTGCTGCCGAAAACAATATATTCCCAGGCCGACCATCCTTCACGGGGAAACATTTCACTGAATGCAGCGCCACCCATCCACAGCGTTCCCCGGCAATGGGCGATAGCTACATAAAGTGAAGCAATCCCCCGAATGGAATCGAGGATGGCAAAATCCTTGTTGCCCAGTTTTTTTTCAGCAGAAATCGTCATGCTTTTCCGATTGAACTTTTCTATTCACCTTTCTGTAAAGCAACTTCCAGTGCTTCCTGGTATTTGGCAATATTAGCCTGAACGGAATACCGCTCTACCACCCGCTTACGTCCCTCCTGCCCCATTCTACGACGCAAATCCACATCGTCGATCAACCGCAGCAAAGCATTTTTCCATTCTTCCTCGTTGGCAGCCAGAAATCCCTGCACCCCATTCTCCATGATGCGAAAATTGGTGCCATAGGCAGTAGCCACAAAGGGGATGGCAATGGCCATATAAGTAAGCGCTTTCAGGCTGCTTTTCCCCAGGCTCCACTCCGTTGCCGGAATGGGATACAGGCCAATTTGTATCCGATGCAAATCCGCCACTTCATTCTCCTCGCTCCAGGGAAAGAACTCTGTGTCTACTCCTTTCATGGAATAGGACTTATTCGCGATCACGATCAACTTGATTTTCCGCAACCGCGCAACTTCGGCCAATACGGGCTGTAAACTGTCGAGAAAGGGTAAAGTACTATGTGTGCCCGTCCAGCCAATACAAATGCTATCCGTTTGCACATAGTCCTTTACCGGCACAAAGCGTTCGGTATTGAAAGTGGAAGATATATCAATTGCTCTTGATTTTCGGTTCAATTCGCGTGCCTGCGCCTCAAGGGCGGGTGTACAGGTGATCACATAGTCGGCATTTCTCATCAGATATACTGGCTTGCGCTTGCCCTTCAATCGTTGGATCAACCCGTTGAAACCGGAACTGCTGCCACCTACATGCAGCATGTCATCGATATCATAGACCAGTCGTCTGCTGCATAGGCGCATCAGCCATTCAAACCAGGGTGGCCCCAGTGGCGTGACCCAGAGGTTGACAAAAACCAAATCGTAAAATGGCGCGCGCAACAGATCGCCAAATCGGCGAAGGTACCCCACGAGGGTCCAGAAGATTTTTTCAGGAATGCGCCCGGGCTTATAGATAATATTCCAGAACCGGCGGGTTTGGAACGACGAGATAGTAAAGGAATAGCCCTGCTTTTCCAACAAATCAAGGTATTGCTCATACTTCAATCGCTGTGTGGCGGCGGTTCCTTTCGGGCTGGGGCAAATGATCAATACTTTTTTCTTCATGGCCTATGCCGGCTTCGAAAGCAGTCTTTTGTAAATGGCGCTATATCGCCGGATCCCTTCTTCCAAATCAAAGTACTGAAAAGCCGAAAGGCGGATTCTTTCAGCGGGTATCGCGAGCAACTCGTCTATTTTATCAATCACCTGTTGGTAATCCTTTTCGTCAAACCCTGGAACTATCATTCCTGTGCCGGTGTCGCGTACAATATGACCGGTATCGCCGATCTCATTGCAAATTACCGGAAGGCCCATTCCCATCAGTTCGGCATGCTTGGTGGGTGAGGATGCCATTTTGGAATAGGTGGGCCGAATAAAGAAAATACTACAATCGCAAATAGCAAGCAAAGTTCGTAGTTCGTTTCTGGCAGCCGCGCGAATGCGGATGGCTTCATGGGGCACCCATGCTTCCTGCGCATCCTGTCGGATTCTTTCCGGATTATCTTTCGAAAGGATAAGCATGATAAAATCAGGATGTTTCTCGCGCAATTGCCGGAAGAAGGCAAACATTTCGCGGGTCATATACCAACTCCCTACCGATCCGAGATAGGAAATAACCCGGGCCGAAGCGGGTATCTGCAGTTCCTCCCTCGCCGCCTGCACAGCCTGCTGATCGGCTTTCTGGTAATCAAAAAGCTCCAGATCGGCACAACAGGGTATCACGTCAATATTCGTTTTCTCAAATCCCGGCCAGCGTTGCATTTCCTCTTTGGCGGCCACCGTAAGGCTGATCACCGCATCTGCCTCACGGAGAAATTCAGCTTCTTTCTTCTTGTAATGCCGGTATATACTTCGATAGAGCGGACTTTTGAGCTTCCACTGGCCGCCATCCACTTTTTCATTGGCCCAGAATCCACGCATATCGAAAAGAAATCGTACTCCCGTTTTCCGCTTCAACCGCAAGCCTATTTCGGCGGCCGGATAGCTGCGGCAATGTATCATACCAAAGGACCGCTGCCGGTGCAGGCGACTGGCCATGCGCCGCATGCGGATGGCATCGTAAAGCTTGGAAAGCAACGGGGGCTTTGTTGTAAACGACATAGGCACCCAAGTGATATTGTTGCGGATCAATATCTCCCGGATTTTTGCCTGGTTCTGTTCATAGGCCGCCTTTTTCTCAAAGCTCAGGATAGTAAACCGATAACCCTCCCTGCTCAGGCCGCAGAGATAAGGCAGTATCTGCGATTGCCCCAAAGGATCGGTAAGGCCATCGTAAGTGATGTAGAGAATGTTGATCAAAGAACTATTTTTCGATATACTCAAAGGGGTTGAGTGAGTAATAATCAGGAATATTGAGCATTTCAAAAGTGCGGTGACCAATATTCAGCACCCAAACCTTTCCGCGATGCTGCGGTGGAACCGGCACCCTGTATATGGTACCCATAACCGGTTTGGCGTTTACTTTATTGCCCTCAGGATCGAGCCAAAATCCACGGCCGTTTATTCCCGGACCCAACAGATCGTGATACACAATCTCCGTAACATCGCTGGGCACATACACATATTGCCAGGGGAATCCCGCATTGTCGTAGCCATGATCCCGTGATACCACGGCCAGCTCTTTGGGGAACCGGATCCGGCTAAAACGGCGGGGCTCACCCCATTGTAATGTATAATACCCCTGTTTCAACGTTATGGTTATATCTTCCAATCCCGATTTTGTTCCTTTCACCAGCCTGTCAAAAACAATTTTACCCGACCCATCGCGCACCAGCATCCGCGTATCCAGACTGGAGCCGGCTCCCACCACAATCTTTCCGGCCTGCCGCATATAGAATTCATAGCTGGCCGTATTGTTGAGAAGCAGGGGGGCATTCACTTTGCTGAGCCCCGGTGCCGGCCGGATCTGCTTCACATCAAACACCAGCTTTGAAATCTGATGTGGTGCAGGATCTTTTCGGCGATCGGCCACAAAGTTGCGCTCAATCTCTTCGAGGCTCAGGGGTTTGACGGCACCATATTTTTGTGCCAGAAGTTTCCGGTCAGTAATCACCTTATATCCAAAAGGCCTGGGAATATAAAGGCTAATGAGCGCGCTGGTATGCAACATACGAAGGTGGTGAATACTGAGTACATAGCGGATCAGTTCTTCATAACCTGCTTCTGTCTTTTTAGCTTTGTAAGTTTCATACAGGCGAATATAGCGTACATAAGCTTTTAGCTCCGTGATGCGTCGAAGGATTTGCGGGTCCTTCACTTTGGAAGCCGCAAGAGCCAAATCTTCATTACTCAATATAGCATCAGCCGCCCATTGATACTGAGTGCTCCAGCGATGGTACATGCGTCGGATGTCGCTGGCGGCATTACCGAAATTATTTTGCAGGAATTCATCAAAGAGTTTTTCAAAATCCTGGTCAGTATCCCACATCATTTGCGTGGCAAGCCAGTAGGAATGCCCCATTGGCCCTTTGGCGAATGTGGATTCGAGGTAGATAGATTGGATATTGCTCTTCTTCCACAGCCTTAGCCGCTGCGGAATGGCATAAATACTAAACTGGGGAAGACACTGGCTCCATTGCGTGATGTTCCAGTAATCATATACCCCCATCGGTTTCCCTTCCATCTTATGTACCCAGCGGCCAATAAAGGGTTCGGGCTCGGCCACATTCTGAAATGCATAGGGAATAATGACGGGATACACATTGCGATGTAAGGAGAACGAAGGTGTATCTGCATACTGGTTGTAGGCGTACAACACTACTTTTGTTTTCTTGTCGTTCGCTGGCAGGCGCGAAGCTACCTGGTTGGCCATCCAAAAATATTTATCGGACCAGGTTTTGATTCCGGGAATTTTGGTTGGCAAACAATCATCCGCGCCACCACTGCCATCGGCGGGGTCCACACCAATAACCGGAAAAGGATCATTTGGTTTTACCTGCGCTACCGACCAATCAGCCAGTAGCTTCACCAACGCTGGATTATCGAAATTGAACCGGCCGTTCCGGGAAATTCGTTCATTGCAATAATAGTCGGGGTGCTTTAGTAAATGATCTTTATTGGCCGCATAAAAAGCGAGTCCCATATGGCCCTTTGCCACATGATCCACACTCAGCCGATTGCGGCGGTTCCATGCCAGGTAATCCACGGAAAAACTATCCTTTTCATCGAGCCCGGGTATGGCACTGGCTCCACCCGAACCGGTATACTGCCTGTCGACAAAATCCGGTGAATATACTTTTGAAATGGCTGGAACCTTTTTGATGTCGCCCAGCTTTACCCATTGGTCACCTGGCATATACCAGCGGAAACCCAGTTCATGAAGGAAAGTGTAAATTCCGTTGATAAACGAGTTTTTACCCGTGCCGGCGATACGAACATCGTTGAGACCATTCACCTGCAGGTGAAAACTTTGCCCGTTGCTCATCACAGCGGCCAACTGCAGGTTGGGGAGATTAACTTTTTGTGCAGCAATCAGGCGGATACCATTTTGGGGAGGCTGATCGGTTTCTATAACCTCGTAATTGCCCGCCCCCGCCTTTTGCAACCAGTAAGCCATATCCCTTGCCGACTCGAGCAGCATCCTGTCCGATTTCGTAGGGACATATATTGGTTTCTGCGCCTGCAATAGAGTCGGTCCCAAACAAGCCCAACCCGAAAGCTGCAAGAGCCAGAAGGCCAGGAAATATACTTTAGTGCTTCGCATGATCATTATTGGTCGAAAGAATACAATCCAATTCCAGGAGTACCCGATGTATAGGACTAGGCTTGCTTCATTCTGTTTAATGCAGCAAGGTATATATCAGTCAGTTTCTGCAAATATTGTTCCTTTCGCGCCGATTGGCCCGCCAGGTGGTGGTTATGCGCCGCATATTCGTTGAGCGAAATGGATCCGGATTGAATGTCCTTGACTTTTTCACGGAAAGCGGCAGGATCCTGCAGCGAAAAAAACAATCCCTTTCCACTCGTGGCTTCATGCAGAACAGGTATATCGCTGAGCAGGGCCGGCAATCCGGATGCCATGGCTTCTACCAGGGCAACAGGATGACCTTCTACGGTAGAGCTCATCACAAACAAATCATATTCCGGGTAAATGGAGGCAATATCTGTGCGGGGGCCACATAAACGGATATTCACATTAGCGCTGGCAATTTTTTCCTGCAGCGATTCCTTCAAGGGGCCTCCCCCATAAATGTCGAGTGAGCAGTTGGGCGGAAGTCCTTTGAACGCTTCTACCAGGAACTCGTAATTTTTGGCTGCCTTGATAGTACCAACCGAAACCATGCGCAGTGCATTGCCCGGCACAAAATTCCGGGGTGCGGCAGCAAAAAACTTATCCTCCACAAAATTGTGCAGCACGTGCGCCTCGCCCTTGATGCCTACGTATTTATCGTAATCATCGAGTACCGTTTTTGAAACGGCAATCAGGGAATGGCGTTTAGCATAGGTATAGCGCTCCACCATGCTGGGGAGCGACCAGCGATTCCTGAAAAGCCGGATCCCGTTCTGGCTATGCAGGGAAACGAAGAGCGGAATATCGCGCGGAGTGGCGATACGGGCCAGTACATTGGCCAGGGCAAGGTGCGAATGCACCAACTCAATTTTATTTTCCCGGATATATTTCCTGATTTTTTTGATAGCGGAAAACGAATCCTTCTTACCCCTAAATCCGAGACTGGTGAGGGGAAGACCTTCAGGTAACTGGTCGGCCAGATCGAGCTTGGAGGAGATGCTGACCAGGTGGTGTGTAAATCCGGGCATGGCGTTGATGACATCCACGAGCAATCGCTCAGCACCCCCACGGGTAAGGCCATCGATGATATGGAGTACAGCGGGCTTAACCATTTTGCTCCACCGGTAACAAATGCACTTCAAAGAGACGTTGCCGTCCACAAAAATCAGCTTCTTCCATCGGACGGCCTTCCTCTTCCACCCTGTATCCCATTTCGTGCACAAAGTCCCAAATGCCCTTTGCTGAATCACCAAACTTGACGATAGAATTGGGATGCATGCCTAATATGCAAATGGGGCGATGCTCCGAAAGAATCATTCGCGCGCCCTTCAGCACACTCATTTCGGCGCCTTCCGCGTCAATTTTCATGAAATCGATCCGTCCCGTATTGTTCTCCCGCACAAATTCATCAAGCGCAATCATTGGCACTTCGTATCCCTTTCTTTCACGTTCGGGATGCGCTACAATGCTATTGGAAACATTAATATCCCCTTCGCCCAGGTAAAAAGTTACTTTTCCTTTCTGATTGGCAACGGCTGCCTGCACCGGTTGAATATGTCCCTGTGCTCCATTGATCCGTATGGTTTGCTGCAATAATGCAAAAGTGGTAGGCGTAGGTTCAAACGAATACAGCTTACCCTTTTTACCCGTGCATTGCCATGCACAAATAGAAAACAAACCCAAATGCGCACCCACATCAATTACCGACTGCCCCTCCTTGCAATGCTTGCGCAGAAACGCATAGTTGTCCGCTTCATAGCTGGCCGGAAAGCGACGGAAATAGCGGGTAGGAAAACGCAGTGAGAAACCGTTTACATTAATTTTCATACCACGTCCAAAAGTGAATATATCGAGAACTTTGTAGGCAAACTCTTTAATAGCTGGGTGCATAATTTATAAAAGGAGATTTATGATTTTCGTACAGATTTCAAAACATCCATCCATGGCATGGGATACCTGCGCACAACGTAAAGCAGCATGAAAACCGCGACAAGAAAATAAGAAATACAGGTAGCAATTGCAGCGCCCATCGCCCCAATCCAGGTTATCAGCAAGAAATTAAGCAAAAGGTTGATTATGACGTTTACGAATGCCAGCCAGCCCAACACTTTCGTTTTCTTGCTATAAAATATATACCCGGAAAAAATGGTGTAAATACCCCAGAAGAAATAACCAAGACCCACCCAAATTACATAGGATGCACCACCCGCGTACCTTTCATCTATCATCCATCCAAATATCAGCGGCGTAAGCAGCGAAAGAAAAATTACAGCCAGTAATGTGCCTCCAATAAAAGCATAACTCACTTTCACCACCTCCCTTTTTCCCTGTTCTGTATTCTTGGCAAGGCGTTCATACAAAAATGGCGAAAAGAAATTGGAGAATGCCAGCACAATTATCAAGATTACATTTCCGATCTGGTAGCCTACACTATAAATACCCATTTCATTCACTGAAACCATTTTGGCCAGGAAAATTCTGTCCGATTGGTTGATTACGAATTTCCCGATCTGGTGAAAAATGAGTGGGGTTCCAAACAATATGGCCTTTCGTATATATTCCTTGTTAATCTCAAAACTCAACAGGTTCCATTTCCTGAACAAAAAAAGCGAGACGATTGTGAAAACGAAGACCGTGGCCAGGGCCGAATGAATTCTTCCTTCCCAGTTTAGACCAATGTAGACGACCAGCAACAGCGTCAAAGAAATTTCCATAACAACCTTTAATACGGTTGTTGCAGCAAATGCATTCGCTTTTTTGGACGTGGCCAGGAATGCACTAAAGTTATTGGTATATAAACTGAAAAGTGTAAGTGGCAGGATCATCCAGTACGCTAACGAAGGCAACTCCATAATTCCCGGAAGAAAAGTCTGGCAAAGCAGAAATATCAGGGATAAGAGTAAGATGCCAGCCAAAGGAATTGCTCTAACAGAACTGAAAATTTTCGCAAACTCGCCACGACCAACTTTTGGATTATGATATTCCACCGTTATGTAACCCGATGCCGAAAGTCCAACCAACGGCATGAACAACATTACGTACACATTTACCAACGAAATAATACCGTAATCGGAAGGTGAAAGATGGACCGTCAATATTGGCAGCAACAGAAAACCAATTCCTGCATTCAGGAAACCGACGAATGTGTACAGGGAGAATGTGCGGAAATACCTGATCATGGTCCTGCCAGTACATTTTTGAGCCGTGTAGTCGACTGGCCGTCTGTATAATAAAGGTAGCGCTCCACAAATGTCTGAAAGACGCTATCCGTCCTGTTTATTTTGGGTGCCTGCAACTGCTCTGCCATAAAATCGTTTGTTTCAAGCTTTACGGCGAGCCCCAGTTCAACCAGTTCTTTTTGCAGGTTCCGGTCTTCCCCGATATGAAACAAATAGCAATATCCCTTATGGTAGATAACGGGTATCAGCAGTGTGGAGAAAAAGCTAAAGCATTTTTCAGCATAGTGTATCTCCGCTGCCATATCCGTTTCGAAAAGCAGATCCGTATTTGCGTCAGAATAATTGTCGGGACTTTGGTAACCAAATGGATGCAATTTTATCCGCAAGCGGCAGCCCGCCTGGGCGGCCATTTGTGAAAGGCGCTGATAAAATGCATGCTTCCCTTCGCGCTTCATGAGGCTATACGCCAGCACATTTTCCCGATTCGGAAAGTCGATAAGCAGCCAATAGCGCTCCTGTGCTGGCTTAGCTTCCGCCTTCAGCCTGTTGAGATCCTGTAGAATGCTGTCAAAAAATGGATGGCCGATATAGATGAAGCGCGCATCATCTTCCACATGATCCACTTTCTTCGTGATGATGGCGTTGTGGGGAGAAAGGTTGATATAATAATCCGGGTAGCGGGAGGGGAAACGCGATTTTTCCATGGCAAGAAGCCGCTGCATACGCTGCCTTTGCCAGCCAAAGCGAATCATGGGCCATAGTTCACCCAGATTTTTCCATCGAATAGCGCTGAAATAAAAGCGTAGGGTTTGAAAACTGTTCACCAGTTTGCGGGATTTATGCCCCACCACTTTTATGGCAGTTCTCGTTATCTCCAAAAAATCGGCATGGTGAATGCCGTGATGCATAATATAGGTGCGAATACCTCGATTGTGGGCCGCCATATTGAGGGCCACTTGCGGAAAACTATTGATATTGAAAAAGAGAATACAGTCCGGCTCGGTATCGCGCAACATTTGGTAGGCACTGGAATAATCTGTAAAGCTTATCTGCCTGAATGGATGCGATTTCCTTTCTTGCTCCGTTGGGTTTCCCCATACCACAGTAAAATCCAGCTCATGCTGAAGCGCTATAAAGGGCTCCATCAGGTCCTTACGGGTCGTATCCCAATTCAGCAACACACGGGTCTTTCTCATGCCGGTTTTAAAACATCAAAAATTTATAATGAATCAGGAATGAACTTTCCCCGCATATTGTTCCCGCCAGATCAGCTCCAGTAAATGCAGGTCAAAATCGCTAAAGATGCCAAGGCTCGATTGCTGATCCATCATGATATGACCGATACGGCCTGTTAATATCTTCCGGTCCTGCATAAATCGGGAACTCCGCACTACCGTAATGCCACCCGCTTGTTTGTACAAGGCTTCCCGTTCCAGTTTCACCACCTTATCCTGATTCAGTATCGGATGCATACCACTCCCTGCGTGCTGAAAGAGCATGCTGTTTTCCTGCCTTACACTGATCAGTGCATCAGAATCAAAAAGGAACAGCGTGTGAATGGCGTCGCCAATAATATATGGCGCCGTAAAGGGATACTCAATGGTGAGCAATACGATTGCGTCGGGCAAGGCAGTATCGCTATAATACTGTTTCAATACCGCTTCCAGCGTGGAAGCCAGTGTTACGTTTAGTCTTGCATCCTTTTCATCACGCAGGTGGAATACCAAACGCTTTTCACCTGCATAGCGCTCCTGCACATAGTCTCCCACTTCCCCGCTGGGCGAACTCACTACCAGCTTTTCAAGGCGAGTTGTTTGCAGCGCCGCTTCAATTTTGAAGTCGATCACTTTTTTATCGCCCAGTGAACGAAGCGCCAGCGATTCATCCCTTACCGGAATCAGGGCCATTGCCCTCAGTTCCCCAAAACGATTATTGGAATAGAGTTCATTGATTCGCGCACGTGTGCTCAATATGCGGGTTTCGTTGCGGGTGAGGTTGGATGAATGGCGCCGATAATAAAACAGGGGCTCACCCACATTGGCCACTTTATAATGCGCTGTAAATTTTACCCAGAGCTCATAACCATCCTGGCAGGAAAAACTTTCGTTGTAGCCACCCAGGTCGCGCAAAAACTGTGTACGAATCATGGTACAGGCGCCATGGGCCGCCTGGTCGAGCAGGGATACATCTTCGTCGAAATTATGTCGCTTAAACTCCTCCGTAATCTCCCCCGCCTCATTCACAAAGTAATAGTCCGGAAACACGAGGCCCAGCTCGGGATCGGCCTCCAGCTTCGCTGTCAGCTTTTCCAGTGCCTGAGGGTGAAAATAATCGTCGGCATCCAGCCTCACAATATACTTTCCGCGCGCCGCGCGCAAGGCGATATTGTTAGTGACATTGAGGCCTTTGTTTTGCTGAAATATTGCCTGGATACGGGAATCCGGTTCATATCGCTCAATAATCTCCCTTGAGTTGTCGGTAGAGCCATCATCAATAATGATCAGCTCAAAATCCTGCATGGTTTGATGCAGCACACTCTCCACCGCCTGTTCGATGAACGCTCCGTAATTGTAGTTGGTGATGTATACGGTTACCTTTACTTCGTGCATGCCTTTAATTTATGAATGCTAAGAACAGGGTTAATCAAGAAGGTCCCAGTTCAGTTTCTGGAATGCCTTTACATCTGCCTTGAGCTTGCGCCCCAGAACGCGGTCAAAGTCACGCGCATCGATGCCGTGATTGGGACGAAGGGTGATCAGGTGTTCCTCTCTCAATACAGTGCCGGCCGGCAAGTCGGTTGCCGGATATACAGCCCGACGAAATGACTCCACATGACCATTCTCCAACTCTATCGCCACCGGCTTCTTTTCGCCAGTACCGCGAAGCTCATTAATTACCTGGATATCGCGGATAAGATCATGAACATCGTCGCGCGTAAGGGATACCTGGTGATCGCGGAAGGTTTTTCCTTGCCTGGTATCGGTGAAGTGGAACTCAAGAATCTCCGCGCCCATTGCTGTAGCGATTTCGAGCGCCTTTCGCCCTATCGTGTGATCCGAATAGCCGATAGTGAGTCCAGTAGCCTTACGCAGCTCAGCCATCACATCAAGATTGGCATCTGAAAAGGGAATGGGATACATAGAGGTACATTGCAGTACCGCCAGGTAATCGGGATTCTTATAGAGCTTATTCACCGACTGAATATAATTCACTGAAGCCAGTACCTCCTCCATGGTGGACAAACCGGTGGAGATAATAATCGGTTTGCCAATTAAAGCAAATTTTTTCAGCACGGGATAGGCCGTTAGGTCACCTGAGCCAATCTTGTAAACAGGAATATAAGGATCAATCCATTTCACAAATTCGGGGTTCCACACCGATGCCATATATTTTTTTCCTGCGTCCACACACATTTTCGCCAGCTCAATGTGCTGCTCTGGTGCCAGCTCAAATTTCTTGAAATGCTTGTTGCGTTGCTCCCCTTCTACCGGACTTACCAGGGTATCGCCTGTATATATCTGAAATTTTATAAAATCGGCATCCGATTCAATGGCCAGTTGCGTGAGTCGTTTGGCATACGCAAAATCGCCCTCATGATTGCCTCCGATTTCTGCAATTAGCAGAGGCCCATATTTCCCCCGAAATGCACTATTCATGCTTGATAAGATTTCAATATGTTGAAAATTTCCGCGCTGTTGTATTCTTTTGCCGGATCAGTGAAGTGCGAAGCGATAAACCTGGATCTTGCCAGATCTTCCGGAGTATCCAATGCCAGTTGTATTCCTGCCATTTCCGGTATCTCCGTATTCATGATGTAGCAATGATTGGTGGTGGCATCATTCTCATAGAGATAGCTGGTAACATGCTCACTGTGTTCCCGCGATTGCAAAATATCGGACAGCCTGGCTTCATAATAGGCTACCCTCACTATTTCAATGCTCATTCCCTTCGGATAGGTCCTGCCTTTTACATTCGATATAAAATCATACTTACCGCTTTCAGCCAATTGGATCATTTTTCGCAGCAGGTTGGTATCCACAAACACATTGTCGCCATTAATCCTGGCGGCGTAATTCCATCCGGCAGTTTTTGCAGCACCGAAAAATCGTTCCGCAACGTTATTCAAGGAACCCCTGTAACAGCTAATGCCTTCTTGAAAACAGTATGCCGCGATAGGGTCATCTGATGCCTGGTCGGAAGTGGCTACCACGATGTGCTCCTTATCAACCACCAGCATTAGACGCTTTAGTATAAAGCCCAGCACCGGTTCCCCAGCAATATCAAGCAGTGCTTTGCCGGGCAACCTGCTCGATGTGGATCGCGCTAAAACTATCAGTCCGGTATGCTCAATCTTTTCTTTCATCTATTCTTTTGGCAGGACTGCCCCCATGAATTTCAAATGCAGGGACATCGCGATTGACCACAGAATTGGCCGCGATCACCGCACCGTCGCCAATTTTTACACCCTTAAGTATGGTAACATTACTGGCAATCCATACTCCATTGCCAATTTCAATGGGTGCTGTTTCGTTAGGTTGCTGATTTATCAGTTGGCCGCGACGGGTCTGATGATTACTGTCAACGATATAAACAAAGGGAGCGATAAGACAGTCGTCGCCGATTATTATGCGGTTGGAGGCAAAGATAAAATTGTGATAGCCGATAGTAGTTCTGGCGCCAATCTCAATCACCGCGGTCTCGTTACAGCTACAGATTCGCGCGCCTTCCTTTATCACCACCTCATCTGCTATTCGAATATTTTTGGGAAAGCGCATCAGCTCCACACGCTTGTCGATATGAACATTTTTCCCCAGGAAACCCAAGCGTCTTTTTTGCTGAAAAGCACGCCAACGGTTCCGCCAGGTAAATTTGAGATGTTTACGGAGCTGCGACATCTGTATTTACTTTCAGATACCTATATTATAAAAAGCGACGCAGGTATTGACCGTACCCGCTCTTGCTGAGCGCGTCGGCCATTTGCATCAATTGCTCCTTCCCAATAAATCCATTTCTATAAGCCACTTCCTCAATACATCCAATCTTGGTGCCCTGCCGCTTTTCGATCACACGTACAAATTCGCTGGCATCGCTGAGCGAGTCGAAAGTACCGGTATCGAGCCAGGCGGTGCCGCGATCGAGTACGGCTACTTTCAAGGTTCCGCGGCGGAGATATTCCTTGTTCACATCCGTGATCTCGTATTCGCCACGTGGCGAGGGTTGCAGGTTCTTCGCAATTTCGAGCACTTCATTATCATAAAAATATAAACCCGGTACAGCATAGTTGCTTTTGGGCTGAGTGGGTTTTTCCTCAATGCTGATCGCTTTCATATCCTTGTCAAATTCCACCACCCCGTAGCGCTCGGGATCTGACACCTGGTAGGCGAATACATAGCCGCCTTCCACATTAGCGAGATTTTTCAACTGACTGCCCAGACCAACGCCATAGAAAATATTGTCGCCTAAAACCAGGGCCACTTTATCCCTGCCTACAAAGTCGGCACCAATCACAAATGCCTGTGCCAGTCCATTGGGCACTTCCTGGATGGCATATTCAAATCGACAACCCAACTGGCTGCCATCGCCCAGCAGGCGGCGGAAGGATGGATTATCTTCCGGCGTGGTAATGATCAATACTTCGCGAATGCCGGCCATCATCAGGGTCGACAGCGGATAATAGATCATCGGCTTGTCGTAGATGGGCATCAGTTGCTTGGATATGGCCTTGGTAATCGGGTAAAGTCGTGTGCCCGATCCGCCGGCGAGAATTATTCCTTTCATGGATGATTTGTTGAATTGTTGAATCGTTTAATCGTTGATTTGTTGAATCGTTGAATCGTTTAATTGTTGAATCGTTGAATCGATAAAACAGGGAAATTTTCTGATAAATTTTCCAAAACAACAGCTTATATAAAGGGAAACAAAGCAACGGTTAAACAAATCAACGATTCAACAAATCAACGATTAAACGATTCAACAACATTTAGTAATTTATCCTTCAAAAACCTAATTCTATGTATCAATTCAGTTTCGAAAAACTTGAAGTATGGCAACTTGCACGTCAATTTGCAGTTGAGATTTACCACATTACCGAAAGATTTCCCAAAGATGAACGATTTGGACTGGTAAGTCAAATGCGGCGCGCTTCCATTTCAATTGCATCCAATCTTGCCGAAGGCGCTGGCAGAACCTCCTCAAAAGATCAGGCCAACTTTTTTCAATTGGCCTACAGCTCTACATTAGAAGTACTCAACCAACTCATCATTTCAACGGATCTGAACTTCATTCAAGAACCCTATCATTCAAATTGCAGGTCCAAAACAGAAGAACTGGCAAATAGAATCAACGCACTTCGTAAATCAGCCATCAATCGAACAAATAAAACAAAAAACAAAAACCCGAATTAACGATTCAACAAATAAACAAATCAACAATTCAACAAATCAACGATTCAACGAATCGACAAATCACAAATACTGCTCCTCATAATACTTCCTGTATTCTCCGCTGGTTACATGCTTCAGCCATTCCTGGTTTTCAAAGTACCAGTCGATGGTGAGCTGTAGCCCTTCTTCGAATGTGACGCTGGGTTTCCATCCCAGTTCCTGGTTGATCTTGCTGGCATCAATGGCGTAGCGGCGGTCGTGGCCGGGGCGGTCTTTGATATAGGTAATCAGTTGTTCGCTGGTGCCGGGCGCATTGCCCAATTTTTTATCCATGAGTTGGCAAAGCAATTTCACCAGGTCGATATTCTTCCACTCATTAAAACCGCCAATATTGTAAGTGCTGTGGTTGGCGCCTTGGTGAAATACCAGGTCGATGGCCGCCGCATGATCCTTTACATAGAGCCAGTCGCGGGTATACAGCCCATCGCCATATACCGGCAGGGGTTTCTTCTCTATAATGTTATTGATAAAAAGCGGGATCAGTTTTTCCGGAAAATGATTGGGACCGTAATTGTTGCTGCAATTGCTGATTACTGTTGGCAGTCCGTAGGTATCGCCATAGGCGCGCACAAAATGATCGCTGCTGGCCTTGCTCGCGCTATAGGGCGAATGCGGGTCGTACCTGGTATTTTCGGTGAAGAAACCGGTTTCGCCGAGTGCGCCGTATACTTCATCGGTAGACACATGATAAAACCGCTTGCCTTCATAATTGCCCTTCCATTGTTCCTTCGCCGCGTTGAGCAGGTTCACGGTACCGATCACATTGGTGTACACAAAATCGAGGGGCGAAAGAATGGAACGATCCACATGCGACTCTGCCGCAAGATGAATAACGCCATCCGGCTGGTAATGGGCAAACAATTTCTGCAATCCTTCCACATCGAGAATATTCACTTTCTCAAATACATAATTGGACCGGCTTTCAATATCACGCAGATTCTCCAGATTGCCGGCATAGGTGAGCGCATCCACGTTCACGATCCGGTAATCGGGATACCTGGTCACAAAAAGTCGCACTACATGCGAACCAATGAAGCCGGCACCGCCGGTGATGAGCAGAGTATGATTCATTTTGAATATGTTAGGGTTTAAGGTTTAGGGTTTAAGGTTTAGGGTTTAAGGTGGAAGGTTAAAGGTTGAAAGCTTAAATTAAACTTTAAACCCTAAACCTTAAACTCTAAACGTTTTCTCCAATCCTTCCTCCACCGACACCAGCGGCTCGTAGCCGAGCAGATTCTTCGCTTTGTCGATATTGGCCAGGCTATGCTTTACATCACCTACGCGTTCGGGGCCGAAGATGGGTTGCATGTCGGAACCGGCATGTGCTTTTAGCATATTGTACAGTTCGAGCAGGGAAGTCTGGTGGCCGCAGGCTATATTATACACCTGGTTTACCGCCTCGGGATTTTCTGTAAACAGCGCGCGTATGTTGGCGCTAACGGCATTATCCACATAGGTGAAATCACGGCTATGCGATCCATCGCCATTGATGGTGGGCGGCTTGTTTTCTTTCAGTGCCTGCACAAAGAGCGGTATCACCGCAGCATAGGGCCCGTTGGGATTTTGCCGGGGGCCGAAGATGTTGAAATAGCGAAGCCCTATCAGCTCCAGTTTATAGAGCCGCGCATATACCTGCGCGTAGAGCTCGTTCACATATTTGGTGACCGCATAAGGTGAAAGCGGCTTACCGATAATGTCTTCCACTTTGGGCAGACCGGGATGGTCGCCGTAGGTGGAAGAGCTGGCTGCATAGATCACGCGCTGCACACCCTGCTCTTTTGCGGCCGTAAAAATGTGGAGGGTGCCGGTGATATTTACGTTGTTGCTGGTGATGGGATCGTTCACACTGCGAGGCACCGAACCCAATGCCGCCTGGTGGCTGATACGATCCACGCCTTCGCAGGCCCGCAGGCAGGTATCGTAATCGCGGATATCACCTTCTATGTATTTAAACCTGGGATGATGGCGAAAACCGGCAATATTTTCCAGCGAACCCGTCGCCAGGTTATCCAGCACTCTAACTTCGCTTACCTGCTCCAGCGATAATAATTTCTCTGCCAGGTGCGATCCAATAAAACCGGCTCCACCGGTTACCAGTAATTTCATAGTGGGTTAATATCCCTTCCGGGCATTTTTATCAGCGACGTTTAAAAATATTGATAGCCGTCAAAGCGCGCTTCCACCAGGCTTTCTTCGCCGGCTTTTCTTCTTCGTAATAGGAACTCTTTTCGCCATAGCCATAACCATAGCCGTAGCCATAGCGGCCATAGCCATAGTAACCATAACCGGGTTTCAGTTTCACATCGTTGATGATCACTGATACGCGGGGTAATTTCTTATCGCGATAAATCTCTTCCACCAGGCCAATCTGTTTTTTATAGGTATGCCCCTGTCGGGTTAGGTAGAGTGTGCAGTCGGCAAATTTGCCAAGGGTCATGGCATCACTCACCATGCCAACCGGTGCGGTATCAATGATCACCACATCAAAATCTCTTTTCAACTGATCAAACATCTCTTTCACTTTCGGGTCGAGCAAGAGCTCTGAAGGGTTGGGCGGAATGGGGCCGCAGGGCAAAACGAATAAATTCTCATAATCAGGAACCGGCACTATCAGATCTTCCAGGTTGGCGTTGCCGGCAAGATAATTGGAGATGCCTTTATGCTTGCCCATCTTTAAGCCCGACAGTACCTTGGGTTTACGTATATCAAACTCGAGGATGATCGCTTTTTTCCCGGCCAGGGCCAGCACTGCGCCCATATTGGTACTTACGAAAGACTTACCTTCTCCACTGAAGGAAGATGTGACCAGGATGACAAATTTGTTGGCGCGGGTGAGCACATAATCGAGGTTGGAGCGTATGGTTCGGAATTGTTCGGCCACCATGCTGCGGCTGGTGCGGTTCACCACCAATGTATTCTCAGAATAAGAGTGTCCTACTTCGCCAATAATGGGTGCATCGGTGATACGCTCAATATCGTTACGCGTCTGTATTTTGTCGTTGAGCAATTCTCGCACGAATAAAATACCCGCAGGAATACCAATGCCCAGCAGAACCGCTATCAACTGTATCATCCGCTTATTGGGCTTCACGGGAGTGCGGTTTTCACCTGCAAGATCGATGATGGACGAATTGGAGGTAGTGGCCGCACGCTCAATCGCTGCTTCTTCCCTTTTGCCTTCGAGCAGGGTAAACAGGGCCAGTTTTGTATTAATCTGCCGTTCTATATCGAGCAGTTCCTTCATTTTGGCCGGAATCGACTTAAGCTGGCTACGCTCATTGCCGGCATTGCTGCGGATGCGCGCGATCGCGTCGAGATAGGTCATCTTGATATTGCGCAGGTTCTCGAGCACGCTTTTTCTTTGCTGCTCAATCATCGACTCGATTTCTTTCACCGCAGGGTTGCCCGGCGGGATATTCGATTCCAGGAGGCTGCGACGCTGCAACTGCGCGCTGTTATATCCCGAAATCAGTTCGTTGAGTACCATATCTTCCAGGCCAAGGGAAGAGGGCACTACAACCTGCGTAAACTGATTCGTTTTTTCCGTCATGTACTCGGTGATATAATCCACCAAACCCACTTTGATCTCTTCCTGCAAGATCATCCTGTCGGCTTCTTCAATCTTGCTGAGTGAGGCCCCGGTCTGCGTTTGGGCATCAATCACGTTATTACGATCACGGTAAGCGAGGTTGATCAACTGGAGGCTGTCCAGCTCCGATTTCAACTGATCGAGGCGGCTATCAATAAAGTCGATGCGCTGGTCGATGGAATAGTTTTTCTGTTCAATAGTGAGTGAATCATACTGCACCATCAGGGAATTGATAATGTCGGCTGCCAGCCTGGGATTATTCGCTTCCATGCTTACAGTAAGAATGCCCGTACCACTTCCCTTGGGTTGCACCCTCACGGCACCGGCAAAGCTGCGGGCCACAGTTTCGGTAGGGCGCCATTGCAATTTGTACTCCTGGCCGGCTGGCGGATTACCCAATTGCTTGAGTGCGAAAACGCCGAAACGATTATTGAGCAGGTCGCCAAAACCAAAAGTCTGCTCACTGTTGTTGAGACGGAACCGGTTATTTTCCACGAACCGGATGCTTAATGTAAAAGCCTGCGATGAATCCTTGATTTCGTAGGCTTCCACGGAGAATGGTGCCTGGCCATAGATATTCTGGTCGCGTACACGACCGATGGCGGTAATGGAGAATTGCAGGTTGAGGCGGGTCACCACCCGGGCCATCACCGGCCGGGAGCGGATTACCTCTATTTCGCTTTGTATATTCTGCGACCGATTGCCACCCGACAGCAATTGTTCAACCGGATCAACACGCTGGTTGCTCTGCTGGCTCTTGATCTGCATGCTACCGGACGCGCTATAAACCCTGTCGGTATAACGCAGGTACATAAAAGCTCCCAGCAGGGCCAGGGCCACGGAGAGAATAAAATAAGGTAAGAACCGAATATATTTAAAAAACAGGTCCTTCAGGCTTAGCCCGCCGGAATCCTGCTTGTTGCCTACGGCATTGTTGGCTGCGATATCTTCCATTAAGGAAATTTTAGATCGGAATTTTATTGGAAAAGGCGGACAATCACCGCTGTAGCTGTTATAATGCTGATAATAAAGCCTGCCTGCCGGAAAAAGGTTTCCTGCTCGGTTCGTTTGGCCTTGCGCGGTGAAGGATCCACCAGCACCATATCATTTTGCATGAGCATGAAATAGGGCGAATGAAAGAGGGAGTCGGAGCTCAGATCCAGAAACCCCACTTCCCGTTGCCCATTGGCCTCACGAATCACTTTCACATTTTTCTTCAAACCAAATTCGGTAAGTCCCCCGGCGAGGCCAATAGCTTCTAATATATTGATGCGCTCTCCCGGAAACTGTATCACGCCCTGGTTGGTCACTTCGCCCAGCATGGTGAAGCGCAGGTTGGAGAAACGCACCACCACAGTTGGGTTCAATAGTACTGTATCTTTCTCATTGATCTTATTTCGTATCAACTCGGCCAGTTCCTGCCGGGTAAGGCCTTCCACTTTCAGGGTGCCCAGCATGGGGTAGTCGATATTGCCGGAAGCATCCACCAGGTAGCCTGCAGTGGTGCCTTCCGCACCGGAACTGGGCAGGTTATAGGGCGCATCCGATACATCGCGCTTGGTGCTGGCGCTGAATACCTGGATAGAGAGCTGATCGTTTTTTTGTATGCGGAGTTGGGGGAAATCCAACGCGGGAAGCCGGGTGGTATCCGAAATATTCTGCAGGTAATTAGGCATCCGCTGCTGCGTTCCGCAGGACGTCAGCAGGTACAGGGGAAGCAGCAGCCACAATAGCCGCCCTGAATTTTTCATTATGCTTGATTTCATGAAATGATAAAGCCCGTCCGGTCAGGATTCCGGTCGGGCCGAAGTTAAATTAGTTCTGTCAATATGGGCTACAAGTACATATCCCAGGCTGTCGATGGCGATTTTGGCGGTTTTGTGCTGCAGCTCCAGCACTTCCCCTTCCTGATCCATCAACGGGCCACTGGTAATCTTCACCCGCTGGTGCGGGTGCAGGTTAATGGGTTGCACCAGCACATTCTCATGTTCGTTGAGGAAACGCTTGATGGCATTGATCTCTTTTTCCCGGATCACCGCGGGCTTGCCATCCCAATACACAAAATTGACCACGCCCGGGGTCATGCGCACGGCGGTACGATCGCCCTCATCCACCTTTACAAATACGTATGATTTGAAAAGGGGCTCCTCCACCATTTTCATCCGGTCGCTCCATTTTCGCCGCACTTTATTGAGCGGACAATAGCATTCAAAACCTTTGTCGCGCAGCAACTGGGTCACTTTTTTTTCCCAACGGGGACGGCTATATACAGCTAACCATTTGCGGCTCAAGAGGATAGGTTTTTGCAAAGCTTCGCCACCTCAGTCACATGTCTATTTTTTTGCATGCGCCGGTCCAAAGCGAATCCTAAAAACGGCAAATAGCGATCCCTATTGCCGTTCGGGTGCAAATATAATTGGGTAAATGGGACTGGCAAAGGATTAAAATGAACGGAAAGTGAACAATTTGGGAGTTCTAAGTTGTAAGTTGTAAGTTATAAGTTATGGGTTGTACACTATTTATTTTGATTAGGGCGCAATGGGCTTTTATGCTGCATATATGCAGATAAACCCCCCTGTTCCTGAATTCACCCCACAACAACAAAAAGCAAACAACTTATTACCCAATACTTAATACTTCCTACTTTTCAACTCTCAAAAACTTAAAACTTATAACTTACAACTTAAAACTTCCTTGAACCGCTTCTACTCCCTCGACGTATTCCGCGGGGCCACCGTTTGCCTCATGATCCTGGTAAATAATCCCGGCAGTTGGGGCCATATTTACCCTCCTCTGAAGCATGCGCCCTGGCATGGGCTCACGCCTACCGACCTGGTCTTTCCTTTTTTCCTCTTTGCGGTGGGCAATGCTTTTGCTTTTGTATTGCCCCGCTTACAACAGGGTGGTGATGCGGCTTTTTGGAAAAAAATTATCAAGCGAACCCTGCTCATCTTTTTGATCGGGTTGTTTCTAAACTGGTGGCCTTTTTCGTATTGGAAGGAAGGCGAGTTGCTTTTTCGTCATTGGGTAAACCCCGATAATCCGGAAAGCGGGGTACGCATCCTCGGCGTGCTGCAGCGGATCGCGCTCTGTTATTTTTTTGCTGCAATTGTTGTGTACTACACCAAACCCCGTGCTGCGCTGCTGCTGGCCCTGCTCCTGCTCGCAGGTTATTGGGCCATTTGTTACTTTGGCAATCCTGATGACCCTTATAGCCTGGCCGGTTGGATTGGTACCGAAAAGGTGGACATGAAAATTCTCGGTACAGCCCATCTGTACAAAGGCGAGGGGGTTCCTTTCGACCCGGAAGGGTTGTTGAGCACAATACCGGCAATCGCTCAGGTTATACTGGGTTACCTGGCGGGTTACTATATCCTTAAAAAAGGCAAGACGGCGGAAATGGTAAACGGACTTTTTGTAGCCGGAATCGCTTTTGTTTTACTTGGCTTTGCCTGGGATATGGTATTCCCGATCAATAAGAAAATCTGGACCAGCAGTTTCACCGTTTACACATCGGGGTTGGCGATGCTGACACTTGCCACCATGATCTACCTGATTGAGTTTCGCCACTGGAAGGGCGGGCTGGCCCGTTTCTTTGATGTGTTTGGCAAGAATGCGCTTTTTGTTTTCGCGCTCAGCGCCTTTTTGCCCAAGGGGCTTGGCCTTATTCGTTTTGCCGACGGCAGCAACCCCTGGAACTGGATTTATCAGCACGTGTACAGGCATATCCTTCCGGGCGACCCGAGGGTGGGTTCCCTCCTGTTCGCCTTAACAGTAATCAGTTTTATGTGGGCGATTTGCTACTGGCTCGATCGAAAGAAAATTTATATCAAGGTTTGATGCTGCCCGCAATGCTCAATTACCGGTTATTTCCAAACCCTGTAATCCCACGCCACTGATCAGCCAGCCCGGATTACCGTCTTCTTCGCATAGAGTCACCAGCCATTCGCCACGCAGGAGAATATCCTCGTTCTGCCGGATTCCATGTGCGCTGTACTCCCCTTTGACCAGGCAATGCGATTTGCCAGGTTCGCATTTGGAGACGGTGGATTGTTCAAGAATGAGGTGATCAAACTGTTCCCAGAATTTTTGCAGCATGTCGCGATAGGCAGCGGGAGTATCGAGTTGTTGCTGATTCAGCCAAACAGGGCCTTTCCGAAAATGCCAGTCCTCCGGAAAAGGGAATACGCCAAACACAGGAAGAATACAACTGTTTTGTGCAAAGCTGGCGGCTTCGTATTCACGGTCGGGATGAAACTCGTCGTAAATAAAGCAGGTGGTAGTGCCGGCAATGGGGATACTGGGAACTTTTACATCATGCAATTCTTCCCTGACAAACCAATACAATTCTTCCGGCTTTACCCTCGGGCTACAGGAACCCACATCGATATTTCGGCTTCTCAGGAAACCGAGCATGCGTTTCCAGGCCTGCTCCCTTTTCTCCTCGGGTATTTGCGTGAGAGGGGGAAATACAGAACGCAGATCCAGCAATTGCCCAAGCGGCACATACTCGGTATGGGCGTAATCTTCTTCAAACTGAATCACCTGCCGCAGAAACTGGTTTTGGAGCTCCAGTGTGGAAGGGTCCTCCGATTCGCAGATATGCATGGCAGCTCCATACTCGGCCATTAGCTTCATCGACAGGAAGGCGTTCTCCGCCTTCACCTGGTCTTCCCGGGGAAGACCCTTGAATTCTTCATACATAATTTTCCGTTTAAGAAATGAATGTAGGAAGCATGTTGGGAGAAACAAGGGGAAAAAAACGGGAAACGAGCGGGAAAAAAACGTTTTGAGTTTTAAGTAGTAAGTTTTAAGTTATAAGTTTTGAGTGGTAAGTATTTCTGGTATATTCTTCAACGGGAATTTCAATTGTGGGCAGCAGAATTGTAGAGTACAATGATTTTCATCATAATCGCACACATGTGGAACCTAGTCCGGGGTGAGCGCCAGGAAGTCCCTGGCTGGAATGGGAGACGAAATAAGAAAAACGATAACAATTGACCATCTGTAAGAGAAGTTGATCTGCGTTAAGCTACTATTCACAATTATAAAAGAGTTCTACACTCCACCCCCAACTTTATCCTCACCACCTAAAACTTATAACTTAAAACTTACAACTTAAAACTCAAAACTACCCTGCTGCCCCGGTACTCTAAACTGCCCGGTATCCAGGCTCCATTCTTCCGCATTGAGTCCATATCTTTTTCCGTAGGTCTTGTACTGGCGTGCTACCAGGTCGGCGAAAGGGCCTTCTCCACGCATGCGCCTTCCAAACTGGCTGTCATTCACTTTGCCGCCATGCGATTGCTCCACCAGGTGCCAAACCTTGTCGGCGCGATCGGGAAAGTTTTTGTAGAGCCAGTCGTGAAACAAAAGTTTTACCGCACCATTGAGACGAATAAACGTGTATGCCATAAAGCTGGCGCCATTATCGCGTGCCGCTTTCATGATTTGTTGCATTTCATGATCATTAAGTCCGGGTATCATGGGTCCCATCATGATACCCATGCGCACACCGGCTTCACTCAATTCTTTTATTACCCGCAATCTTTGTGCGGAGGTGGTGGTTCGGGGTTCCATCACGCGGCGCAGGTCTTCATTCAGGCTGGTAACAGATACCATGGCGCTGACCAGGTTGAGTTTCCCCATTTCCTGCAAGAGGTCTTTGTCTTTCAGTATACGCGCATTCTTGGTAAGGATGGATACGGGCTGACGGAATTCATAGCAAACCTCCAACAGCTTTCGGGTAAGCCGGTATTGTTGTTCGGCCGGCTGATAGCAGTCGGTATTGCCACTCAGCATGATGGGTTCGGGCTTCCATTTAGGATTCCTCAAATAGCGGCGCAGGAGCGATGGCGCATTGGTTTTCACGATAATTTTTCGCTCAAAATCCAGTCCGGCACTATAACCCCAGTATTCGTGCACATTGCGGGCATAGCAATAGATGCAGCCATGTTCACAACCCGCATAAGGGTTCATGCTATAGGCCATGCCCACATCAGGACTTTCCACTTTATTCACAATCGATTTCGCCTGCTGTTCCAGGTACTGCGTGGGTTGATCGGGTTGTTCCCAATCGTCGATAGCCTCCACATGCTCACGCGTGCTCTCTTCTTTGAGAAAACGGTTATGCGGATTGATTTGAGCACCGCGGCCTTTGAGGTAGGACATGAGAGAGAATTTGTTGATTTGTTGATCACTGTTGTCCGGTAAAAGTAGACTTTTTGCGTTTATCCTTCGGAAGCGAGGC
>CAYMZZ010000012.1:0-195452 GCA_964395095.1 uncultured Citrobacter sp. | reverse complement strand
CCCCAACTCGTTGGGGATGACAGGGCGGCATTCTAACCAACTGAACTACCGATCCTTACGGGGTAAAACTTGCGCTTTAACTTCCCGTTTTGGGACGGCAAAGATATGGGTTTTGGATATTTGCCAAGAAATTTTATGGATAATTTTTTCTGGAGGAGTTTGAGGGTTTTGCTGACTTTGCCCTGATAGGCACTATTTATTCCCATTCGGAATAATATTTCATAATCCAGAATTAGGAACTAAACCTGGCAACCGCATTTCCCCATCTGACAACCCGGCTCCTTATCTGACAACCTCCCGCCATTATCTTACAACCTCCAGGCCTTACCTGACAACATATTTGCGTCAAAAAAAAATTGCACATAGTTTACCGGATGGTATTAATTTGTTCAACAAATATTAGTCGGTCCCCATCAACGACAGTGACTAGTTGGTGATTCCCGGTATCCCTGTATTGAATAGAATGGTTGTTTTCACTTCGTCATTCCCATCCGTCTCCGTTTATCCAGATAAGCATTTAAATATTTTACTTTCATTTCATCACTTAAAAATGATTGTTGGATCATATCTGTCACTTCGTTACTGCGGGTTAGAAGCTGCGTAAAGATTCGCTCTGTTCGAATAGGCTGGATGCCGAGTTTTTCAGCCAGTTCCCGAAAGTTGGGTTGACCCAAAAAACCGTATTCGTTATAAAAACTACTGTCTATATCTCCTTTATACAGATCAAGAGCCGTATCGATTTCATTAGGCGTATGCAGTACGGTGCACATCAGATCATAGGCAGGTGTTAAAGCATAATCCCCCATATCTGTTTGGATTAGTGAAAAGTTTTTCAGGTGCGCATCCCCGTTGGAGAAGAGGTAATTGAACAGAACCAACCGGAAAAAATTCTCCAGTGCAGGAGGGTAGGCGGCCACATGCTGCCGGACGAGTTGACCTATTTCCTCATAAGTTCCTTCGTACTTGAAATTCTCACCGCGGGTATGGCGGCTCCGACCACTGATCTGCGCCATATCTTCCTGCAGATACTTGTTTCCATCCGGCTTTACATCAAAGCGGCGGGTTAAGTAGGCAGGTGCACCATCTTTGAAATAGATGAGCGCATTGGCGGCGGTTTTGATGCCAAAAACCTGCGAAGCCATTTGCATGGTCAGATGTTCGTTTTCCGGCGCCTGGCCGGGTTCTGCGATCAGTACGTTGGGAGGGATGGGTTTTAAGATATATTGACCGCCTTTCTCAACCAGTTTCAATTCCTTTCCTTCCAGCCGAAGAGAATATTTAAGTTGTACTCCCGAAATGGAAAGCCGTTTGGTCTTTTCCTGGTAGACCGTGAGATTATCCGCTTTCGGGGTATCAAAGGTCAGAACATGCGAAACCTTTGCACCGTTGAACAGTTGTTTACGGCATTTCAGGCAGTAGCCTTCGCTATCGGGTCTGTAGCATCCGGGGCACATGGTCATTCCGTTATTTCTTTTACTGTAATAGCGCCGATGGTATCGTCGCCGGCCGTTTTCAGCAAACGGGTAAAATCATCTTCCTCGTCAATTTTCAAAAGACGGCATTGGATATCTTTATTGATCCCTTCTGCCAGCAGACCGGTAAAAAAGGGAAAAAGCACGGAGCTTTGGTGTTCCACCCTGGTCCTGGGAAGGGTCAGACTGATGGAGGGCAAGGCAGGGTTAATGAGGTATCTTTCAGCGTAGGTGAAGCGGTAGTCATCCGGCGCCCTTTTTTCCAGGTAGCCAGCCAGCATTCCGTTGTTATAGACCTCAGCCTTTGCCATCAACCAGGTTTTTTAACTTGAAGAACCAACTCCATCCCCAACACCGTTGCCAGCTTCTCCAGCGTTTCCATGGATGGGTTGCCTGTTCCGCTTTCAATAAGATGGATGGTGCGGCTTGTAATCCCGCTCATTTCCGCCAGGTCTTCCTGCCGCAGATGGAGGAATTCTCTCCGGAATTTCAATGCCTTTCCAATTTCCTCGGTATTCATCGGAATTATAATTCTGATTTCAGCAAAAATAATGGAAAAACTTCTTAAATGGTGTGAAATAGGAAATATATTTCTGGTTCAGTTGAAAGGGGCGAGTTTTCTTAAACTTTTTGATCAAACCAGAATTATATTTCTGGTAGTGTTAATAGTTAACCAGTTGGCCGCTTTCGATATGTTATAATCAGGGCTCATTTTGTCGGTTAACACTTGATAAAAAGGATCAAAAAATGGGGTTAAAAGAAAAGTGTTCACTAATCCTGAGTGTTCACTGACAGTGAACAACAAATTTTATGACCGAAAATCAGATCATAAACAAGGCATTAGGATGGCTAACCGATCAAACTGGTTTGAAAGTGGATTGAAAACCCAGGCATGATGAAATTGATAGGGAAGCAGACTTCCCTGTAAATTAGTTTTTTCTGCCACCCAGCCAACTGTAACGTCCGGTATTAAAAGGGAATTCTTTTCCAATAACCCCGCTTTTTTTAACGTCCTCAAACCATTTTTCGTAGCCTTCAAAAAAAGCCCGGATAGCTTCGTAATCGTTGTTAACCTCTTTGTTTGCTTGCGTATCAAAAACTACGGGAAAACAATAATAGAATGAGGACGCTTGTGGGAAGCAAAGCCTGTTGATGGAATACAGCGCATCTATCTGAATATTATATCTTTTTGAGGCAGGCTTTTCTTTGCATGTGTTTTCATAACCTTCGTATCCATAATTGTGAACAGGAAGGCAGACTTCGGCAGTATCATACTTATATTGCAGTAATTTCTCGACTATTTGCAATTTCAAAGCATCGCTCAATCCCGTAAGTTCTGCAAATCCATAGTTATTGAATTTGGAGGTTCTTTCTGTATTTCCATCCTGAACATGAATAATCAGTTTTGCCACTGAAAGGCTGTCATGGTCACATACCCGCTTTTCAATACGGACATTTTCAATACAATTGCCAGTTGCAACATTCTGCTGAGCAAATGAGCATAGGGCAGGTAGCATGGTAAAAATCAAAAAGCACTTATGTTTTGTATGCACCACCATAATAAATAAATTATTGGAAACTAGAACTCCTCATCTTTTTCCTGGCCTCTTTCATAATTTGTTCCATCTACCGCTAACGTATCCTTATTCTGTGAAAAATCAAGCCTTCCGTTTCTTTTATAAACTCAACCTCAAAACTGATATTCAAATTATCAGGTCCAATGGGCCGTCGTAGGTCACTGTTATAATGAACGATGGTCGATTGAAAATCCCAATCATCCTTTTCTTTTTCAAGCTGCTGATATGCCTGCACAATTACGCTGCTAATGTTTATCTGATGTCCTATCCCTGCGAATTGCTCGTTCATTTTCCGTAATTGCCGAATCAAGTCATCAAATTCAGGAGAATCGCCAAAGATCATTTCGGTACGCATAGTTGAATAGTCTTTCCTGAAATTCTCCAATACGTTCCTGGGTGGTATAAATCCTAACTGTCCAGGCTGCATAGCCGCATAGTCCACATTCTTCAAACGCACATATGCACTTCTGTGATCAAGCAATATCCTGTAAAGCTCGGCATCCTCAACAACTTGTTGGTCTATTCCTTTATTGATCATTTGAACAAGGTCGTATAAATGTCGGGATTGTCTTTCTCCCGCATCACCCTCAGCACGGCCGGTAAGGAACTTTTCATGAAGCAGGAATAGTTTTTCCATAAAGGTTTTATGAGGAGCAACTACAGTCACAGGAAATGGTTCTTCCGCGTAGGCTTTTGTTGCAGACTCTTCACCAATAATGGATTGAATGGGCACTGTGGAAAACGGTTCCCTCAATGCCCGGACACCAAATTCAATTTTCACAGGTTCTCCTAAATAATCATTTGGCTCGTACAAGGACCGATACCGCACATAGAGTGTTTGCGGATCTTTATCAGGGAAAGTCGGGTTAACAGGATCTGCTTCCACAATCACCATATCTTCAGGAACGCCCATATTTTTCAGCTCCTTTTCCAGCGCTTCCTTGATGGTGGTTGTCGTATAAGCACAACCTACCTTTTTCAGTTGCTTTACATAGCTGTGGCTCGGGTTCTCTTTATATACTCTTCCAAATGCTTCTGGTGCAAGGGCGATATCAATATCTTCTGAGAAGCGTTCGGTTAGCTTCCATCCTTTACTTAAAGATGTACCTCCTTTGAATATGAAATGGGAGGCCATTGGTAAAGAAAATAGTGCTTTCAGCACGAGGGTTACCCACCAGTCCTTCTCAATGGATTTAGTGGTCATACCCTTCTTAATATTGACCTGGCTGATCAGCAAGCGCCGTGTTTCTTCTTGTAATTGTAAGAATTCAATCATAGCGTCTGAGCAAGTTCGTTGGCAATAGTTAATAAAGTTTTGCAGGCATGCTGAGGAGCAAATTTCGCATCCTCCCGGATTATTTCCGGCGACACACTCCGCAGTTTATCTTTTAGAATAGCTTTCACTTTGTCAGACGTTTTCTTTTCTCCCAGTTCAATCAGCGATTGGATAGCTAAAAAAACCAGTTCATTTTTGGCAGCAAGGTTCTTTGGTGTTGTAGGTTTAAACGTCAGTATCCCTTTTCCTATCCGGATTTGTCGTTTGCTCCCGTTGGTCAGGAAAACGACTTTGGTAGGAACCTGGGTGGACAAGCCCATCTTATTAAGCGCATAAGCTCCAGTAGGTCTGATAATCACATGCTCTTTTTTTGCAAGGGCATGAGCTATTTCCTCCAGGGAAGGTAAAACGGCCCCTAACTGTTCATCCATCCGGGGTTTGACATAGATTCCCTTGGCCAGCCTGGTAATCAGTTTTTGGTCGGCAACCCTTGATAAAGCCATATGAACAGCTTCAGGGCTTCCCAATTCCAGAAAATCAATAGGAAAAATGATCTCTCCAGCATTTTTTTTTGTAATCAGATTTTCTAAACGTTTATGTAAGCTTTTTTCGGGCATAGTTTGTTAGGATTATGTAGAGAATCCTAACAAATTTAGCGATTCTGAACGAAGTTGTTAGGATTTTTTGCAAAATCCTAACAGAAAATTAAATCAAAAATATTCCAGCCGGGGAAGCGCCTTACAAAAAACGGTAAAGCATTATCCCTATTTATGTGTTTCGGCCCTATTTCTCCCCTCCGGAAGAATGAAAAATAAGAACCTGACATTTGTCGTAATATTTCCGACAAATTTCCTTAAATTTGACTTTATCAATCAGGTTATGGGAAAAGCACTTGATATAGGCGACAAAAAATTTTCTTACACCTATATGGATGATAGGGATCTTATCCATTTTATTAAAATGGTAAGGGATGGTATTAGCTTCACGGTTTTTTTCAACTTTGCGAAAAGCACACCCTTCAGCCTGGCCGAATGGTCGGGCTTTTTGAATATGTCGGAAAGAACCATGCAGCGCCATAAACTCGAGAAGAAAACCTTTGGTCCGATATACTCGGAAAAAATTCTACAGATCACACTGCTTTACAATATGGGCATCGAAGTTTTTGGCGACAAGGAAAAATTTAATGCCTGGCTCGATACCAGTAACCTCGGTTTGGGCGGCCTCAAACCCAAAGAGATGCTGGATAATAGTTTTGGCATTGGCCTCATCAAAGATGAATTGACCCGAATTGAACATGGCGTTTTAGCATGATCGTGTACCGGCTTTGTAAGGAAAAATTTAAAGACGACCTCTCGGGCAAAGGGGCTGAACTGGCCGGTGGACGATGGAATAGCAAAGGAACGGCCATGCTTTATACCTGCGAATCCCGGGCATTATGTACAACAGAAATCGCCGTCCATAGCCCCCTCGGCATCATGCCCACCGACTACTGGTTAATCTCGATCGAGTTCCCCGATAAAATCGAAATGCTGGAGCTTGACCCTGCCAGCCTGCCGAAAGAATGGAAATCATTTCCGCATCCGCATTCTACCCAGGTCATTGGCGACAGGTTCATTAAGGAGGGGGAACAATTAGTGATGAAAGCACCTTCAGCCGTTGTGCCAGGCGACTCTAACTATTTATTCAATCCCTCACATGTTATTTTTTCCCGCGTAAAGATTGTGCACACCGAACGCTTTGCGTTTGATGAGCGATTGTTTATTCGATAAATACCGCTCGCTTGTCAAACCAAATATTCTGATTCCTCAATTTCCCTACAACCCAATCCGCAAACTGAGCGATGGCACCGCGTGGACTGCCCAGGCCGATCCTGCCGGAATATACAGGGGCTGGTTGGTCATGGAAAGGCTGGCGGCCCGGCGGGCATTCTTTGCTGAGCTGGCAAAGAAGGGAATACTGGCCAGATCCATCGCTAAACCTCCCAGTATTAAGAATCCGCCGACATCTGTAGTAGCAAAGGAGCCACCATCATCGTAAGTGGTGCCGAATATGATGGCGCCTGTCACGGCAAGGGCTGTGCCACCGCCCAGGAGTATCCAGGCTGTTTTCTTTTGCGTTTTGCTTTTACGTAGGTAATCTTCCTTACTCTGCAAGCGAGCGGGCTCGGTTTGCTGCGCCGCAATGGTATGGGCCAGCAGCGCCAGGGGAACCAATAGCAATAGCTTTTTCATGATGGCTGTTTTCGTTTCACAAAGTTTAAATCCTTGCAAAACACAAAACCATGATCTCTGTCAGCCCAACCGATGATCGATTTGCACAATTCATAGCCCCATTCCCTCAATTAACGCCATGAATGCTTTCTGCCCTTACCGCGCTGCGGTAATCTTGTGCCTTCGCATTTGCCGACACCATGTGGCAACTGCGATAAACAATTTTCAACCTTCAAACTTTTTTATGCATAACGCAAAACAGCTATTACTGATCCTTTGCATCTGTTTCTGGGCCATTCTTATTGGTGGCATTGTGTATTCTCATGTGGTGTACCTGCCTCCTTACCTGGGCCACCTGCCGGAATCCAATAGCCTGATCCGGGGCGACTATGGATTGCATGAGGAGAATTTCTGGATGCGGATTCACCCGGTAATAATCCTGCTCTCGATCCTCACGCTGGTGCTGAACTGGAAACTGAAATCGCGCCGGGTGCTGATTGGCGCTGGCTTTGGCATTTATGTGCTGGCATTGGTGGTGACAGCTCTTTATTTTGTTCCCGAACTGAAGGCTTTCGCGGCGCAGGATCCGGCCGTAAGCAGTGCCGAATGGAAGGAGAGGGGAGCCCAATGGCTGAACCTGAGCCTGGTGCGGGGTTGCTTTCTATTTGCTGCCTTTGTGTTGTTGCTGGTAGCACTGACTAAAAACCTGCGCAGAGAAGACAAAGCCCTGGCGTTGTAATGAACAACTATTTATTAATAAAATCTTTCCATACAATCATCTTCCCTGTTCGCACCGATTCCTTCGCCGCTTCCAGTATCTGCATCACTAACAAATTATTTGCTGGCGCCGACAGGTCGTATGCATCCATTCTGATATTGCCTTTGACGACATTAGCAAAATAAACAAAGGGGTCATAGCTGTCGGCGGGCATGGGAGCGGCTTTCAGGGTGTCTTTCCGGCCTTTGCCATTTTCCATCAGCCGCATGTTTTCGCCATCGAGGCAAAATATATACCCGTTTGTGCCATACAGCTCCATATCCTTGCGGTTGAAGGGCCAGTTCCAGGATGCCTGGATGATGACCTGGGCTTTGGGATAGGTGACTACAATAGTAGCTTCGTCTTCCACCTTCGGGTATAAATGTGGCTTGATCTGCTGGGTTACGGCGGATACGGATAGGGGCTGCTCTCCCTGCATGAGCCAGGTGGCGATATTGGCGCCATAGCACCCGAAATCCGTGAGCGCACCGCCGCCATTCAGCACGGGATCGGTAAGCCAGTCGAGAAACTCTTTGTTGCAACCAATTTCAATAGGACCGGGATGCCCGGTATGAAAAACGATTTTTCGGATATCGCCGATCTTTTTCTGTGTATGCAGCATGACATAGGCTTCGCGGTTGCTGCCATACCAGGTGGTTTCATAGTTCGTGAGCAGGTGTATCTGATGCTTTTTCGCAAGGGCCAGCATTTTTTCGGCATGCTCCAGGCTTACAGCGAGCGGTTTCTCCACCATTACATGTATGCCTCTGGGCGCACAGTACTCCACCGTTTTCAGATGATCATAGATGGTATTGAAGGCGACAACCGCATCCGGCTTTGTTTTTTCTATCATTTCTTCCATACTGGCATATACGAGGTTCATGCTATAGCCATGCTGTTTCGAATATTCTTCCGCCAGTGACCGGTTGGGTTCGGCAATGCCCACGATCTCGATATCATCCTTTTTTTCTCTTCCCAGTATCCAATGCACATGGGTATGCACCAGCCCGATCACGCCAATACGCAGCGGCCTTTGGCGGCTGCTATCACTTTGCGCATGGAGAGTTTGGGTGAATACCATCAGGCCGAGGATTGTCAGGATGCGTTTCATACCGGGAAAGTTTCCTGCAATGTATAAAATTAATCTGCCGCTCAGCGGCAAAAATAGCCGCTCAAAGCAAGCCCGCCGGAAATCTGTTCGCATTGTCGTACATTAAGTTTTGTTTCCCGCCATTCCACAAAAATTAATCAGCATGCAACGCCTTCTATTTGTTTCGCTACTCTGCACCTGCTTTTCCTGCTTTGCGCAGGAGCCGGTGGATAATCGCCAGCGTACGATCGTGATCGAAAACGTGAACCTGGTAACCATGGATGGTTCCGGCAAATTGCTGGAAAACCAGAAGGTGGTGGTCAGCAATGGCCGCATCACGCATATCGGCGATGTGAAGATCAAATTCAACAACGAGCCGCTGATTATTGATGGCCGGGGGAAGTACCTGATTCCCGGCCTGGCTGAAATGCATGCGCATGTGCCCCCGGTAAACGACCTGGAGCCCATGAAAGAAGTGCTCAAACTCTACGCGCTCAATGGCATTACCACCATACGTGGCATGCTGGGTCATCCCAAACACCTCGAATTACGCAGCAAGATTACGAGTGGAGAAATAATGGGTCCCCGATTCTTCACTTCCGGTCCGTCGGTGAATGGACAGTCGGTAAGTTCACCCGCTACCGGTGCGGAGATGGTGCGGCAACAGAAGAAGGCGGGTTACGATTTCCTAAAGCTGCATCCCGGTTTATCGCGTGAAAAATTTGATTCCATCGCCGCCAGCGCACACCGGGAGGGAATTCCCTTTGCAGGACATGTATCGTATGAAGTGGGTGTGTGGCGCGCCATCGAAGCGGGCTACGCTTCTATCGATCACCTCGATGGTTTTGTGGAAAGCCTGGTGCCCGGTATCGCTTCCATTCCCGAGCAGGAGGCGGGCATATTCGGCATCTTTATCGCCCAACAGGCCGATACCAACCGCATACCCCAACTGATGAAGGCGCTGAAAGAAAAAAATAGCTGGGTAGTACCCACGCAGGCGCTTGCCGAAAGATGGTTTACACCCGAAAGGAGTGCGGACGATTTTCGGAAGGATCCCGAAATGAAATACATGAACGCCCAAGCCCTGAACCAGTGGACCAACGCCAAGAACAGCCTGATGAGTCACCCGCAATATGAGGCAGATGAAGTAAGGAATTTTATCCGGCTTCGTAGGCGCCTGATCCAGGCCTGCCAGCAATATGGCGTGGGCCTGTTGCTTGGTTCCGACGCACCACAGGTCTTTAATGTGCCCGGCTTCTCCCTGCACCATGAATTGGGCTATATGGTAGATGCCGGACTTACACCTTACCAGGCGCTGATGTCGGGAACGGCAAATGTGGGAAAATACTTTCATCAACGCGATATGGGCGTCATAAAAGTGGGCGCGCTTAGCGATCTGGTTCTATTGTCGGCCAATCCGCTCACGGATATCCATAACACCAAAAAGATTGAGGGCGTGATGCTGGGAAATCTTTGGCTGTCGAAAGAATATATCGCGGCTGAATTGAAGAGACTGGAGAAGAATTGAATGTGGTGCACTTCAGGGAGGCAGGGGTTTACCCAGATTTGGGGATAAGCAGGGAAGGGTACAATAATTATTTTTACTGATAAGATTATTCGCACATGGCAACGCATTACCAGCTTACCGATTCCGAATTTGAATCCGCATTTCGGGAAGGAACCCTTTCCCCGGCGCTATTCGATCACGAGGCGCACCTGCGGCTGGCCTGGATACACTTGCGGACTTATGGGTTGGAGCAGGCCATTAGTAATATATGTTTACAGTTAAAAGCGTTTACGATTAAGGCAGGCGCGGCACATAAATATCATCATACACTTACCATTGCAGCCATCAAAACGGTACATCATTTCATGCAAAAATCCCGAAGCGAAAGCTTTCGGGATTTTGTGGAAGAATTTTCGAGACTACGAACCCATTTCCGCGACCTCATTTTTGCGCATTACAGTATGGATATATTCAAAATGGAACAGGCCCGGCAGCAATGGCTGGAACCGGACCTGTTGCCTTATGAATAATGGAATATTACTTTAGCCATAGTCCGGCAAAATAATGACTTTTCCCTTCCCCATATCCCGTTACACAACGGGTTTTGTAATCATTATCGATAAACTGGTCATATCTTTTCTGAAACCCTTCGCTGTCTGATTTGCGGGTAGCCCCCAGCTTGTTGTTCCCGGCATTTTGATACCAGATTACCGAAAACTCCGTCTTGCCTTTATGTGTATTGGCATTGATATAAACCTGGTCCCATCCCTTGGAACTCATTTCCTCAAACTGGTCCTGGTATTCCTGCTGGCTCAGGCTGCTTTTCAACCGCACATTGCCCACTTCCCGCTTTTCATAAAAGGCGGAATAGTAGCGCGTGTTCTTGATGCTGGTAACCGATACATTCACCGGCACAAAGCCCATGCCCGTATATTTCTCAAATAGTTCCTGGTGCTTCGAGGCCGATACACCGTTATAAGCCGGCTGGGCCTCCGCCTTGCCCGGTCTTTTCATGAAGATAGCCGCATAGCGCAACTTGTTGCCGGCATTATAGGTTTCCAGTTGCAGTAATCGGTATCCTTTTTTCTCCACCCATTTATCATACTCTTTTCCAAAATCCTTTCCGGTAAGTCCATGCCTTACTTCGAGGTCCAAACCTGCACGACGGGGCTGGGCCACCACGTTGAAGTATACATCACCCTTCACCTCGTACGCATCCACCCACACGGGATAATAACCACAGTCCCAAATTTTCTGCAGTTCCGATTGATAGGATTTTTCGGAGATCTTATGGCGCGCCACTTCTGATTTTCCGCGTGGATACCACTGCGGGCCATCTTCGCTGGGCCAGATCATGAGGCGTCGGCCCTGCAGGAAGGGCAGACCCCGGTCCGTCACTTTCACCCAGCCGGCATTGGGGTTGGGCGAGCTCATCGCATCTGGGTCGATCACATGCATTTCTGAGAAATTGAGCGGACGAAATTCACCCTGCCCATCCCCATCGGGATCATCAATCACATGAATATGTCCATGCGGCTCGCTGCTGCTGCCAGAGTTGCCCAGCAATCCGATGAAGTCGCCCTTCTTCACTTTGGCGCCAATGGTCAGGAATTTTTTATTGATCGAATTTTTCTGCATGTGGTAATAGCACATGGTTTCCTTGCCATTGTAAATCTTAATGGAGTTGCCGCCACCGGAACCACCTCCTTTATTGCCTTCGTTTTCATCTTTACCCTCATTCACTTCTATCACTTCTCCATCGGCCGCGGCAATGATGGATTTACCATAGGCCAGGTAATGTTCATTCTTCGATCCATCGGTGCCGGCAAATTTGTTGGTCCATTTTTTGGCTACCGGATCCCAACCCCGCACCACAAAGTCGTAGGCATAAAACTGACCACCACCACCATGTCCACCGTAAGTGTACCAATACTCATTCACCCGCAGATCCGATTCTTTTCCCGGAAAACGATAAGAACCACCGGGTGTAAGATTGGTATAAGGCTTCAGGTCGCGGCTAATCACATAAGGTTCGTCGTAACCTTTAAACTTGAGATGGATGGAAACCGAGATGGCGAGCTTTTCGCTGAAGAGAACGGCATTGTCCACTTTGTGATAATCCCGGTTGTTTTGCCAGGTCAGCTCTTTTCCTTTTTCGATCTTGATGCTTCCCCGTTTGGGGTCCTCATGATCCAGCATCATCTCTTTGTTGAATTTGGTGGGCCCGCTGCTGAAATAGTATTTCACGCTGGTGAGTGTGAGGGTTTTGCTTTCCTTATTGCGGATGGTGAAGCGTACCGTAAATTGACCGGAAGCATCTTCCCCTTTGGCCGGTGCCACACAGCGCATATAATAAAGATTATTGCCACCATCCGAAGGCATTATTTCCACCAGCTCAATTTCCGGTGGCCCCTTCTTGATGCTTTTGGGAGAGTCTTCAGCCCAAACCGTTCCCGTGCACAGGAGCAGGGGAAGCAGGGCCAGCACATGTTGTATAGATTTCATGGTTCAATGGTTTGCTACACAAGTAAAGGCGTATTGGGCCGGGGGAGGGAAGGGAGTTGAGTGAGAGGTGGGGATGGATTAGTTAAAGGCGCGTGAGGCATGAAGCGTGAGTCGTGAGGCGTGAGGCGTGAGTGGCAAGTAGTAAGTTTTAAGTGGTAAGTGTTAGGTTTGGCATTCAATAGATTTCCGCAGATTTTTCCGCAGATTTTCGCAGATAAATGGGTTATTGTAGTAACTGTAGACTTCTCTTAGTAAGTGAAAGAATAAAGAGTGGTGGATTCAGGAGATTCTGGATATTGTTTTCAACTTTGCACTTCGATTTGAACGGCACTAAAATAATCAGCGCTATTCAATTACTCAGATACTATCGTCGCCCCGCCGCGGCGGGTTCGTTGCGTTCGTTGCGGTAAAAAATGCTGCACTGGCAACTATCTCGAATGTGCTGAAACCTTACCGCAACGAACGCAACGAAGTCGCAACGAACGCAACGGAGGCGCAACGAAGTAGCAACGAACGCGAATAGAGTGATTAAAGTAAAAGCAGTCAACTTTATATGTATGATGGCTGACGCACCTACAATAGCCCTACGCTACTCTCAAATCACTTGCCTACCCCCAACTTATTACTTATAACTTAAAACTTACAACTCAAAAAATTTTGCACTTTTGAAAAATTCCCTACATTTGGTATGTACGAACATATAGACAAGTAATGGATTTTGTCATTGATCATAATAGTTCACTCCCCCTGCACGTGCAGGTTGAAGAGATTCTGCGCAAGCTGATTGACCAGCCCGAATACCAGAATGGTAAGCTCCTCCCCAATGAAATCAACATGGCCAAGCGCCTGGGTATTTCGCGGAGTACGGTGCGGCAGGCTACCAATAAGCTGGTGTATGAGCGTTTGCTCATTCGCAAGAAGGGGGTAGGCACCAAGGTGGCAAAAAACAATATCAGCACCCGGTTAAACAAGTGGACCAGCTTCACCCATGAGATGGATGAGAAGGGGATGCTGTTTAAAAATTACAGCATCAAGGTGAGCATGGTGCTGCCCGATAAGGAAATTCAGCAGCTATTCAATATTGGCGAGGGCGTTAAAGTGTTGAAGATGGAGCGTTTGAAAGGACCCGAGTCGGGTCCGGTGGTGCACTTCATTTCCTATTTCCATCCGCGAACAGGGCTCACAGCCGACGATGATTTCTCCAAACCCCTTTACGAGACCCTGGAGAAAAAGCATCATATCGTGGCCGCGCTTTCGCGGGAGGGCATCAGCGCCATCCTGGCCGACACCAAAATCAGCAAGCTGCTGAATGTAAAACCCGGTGATCCCATACTCTTCCGTAAAAGGGTGGTATGCGATCCCGGTGACCGGCCCTTTGAGTATAACCTGGGTTATTACCGGGCCGACCGGTTTACGTATACGATTGATATTGCCCGATAGGGGGTGCCCGCCAGCTTTTGGCGGCAATCACTGTCGGTTAATATGTAGATACATTCGAACATAGAACATCGATTTGTTAACGATTAATGCTTGCTCAATGAGAAAGATGGCAATTACTGCAAGGCTGGCCTGCCTCGGCCTTACGCTTTCGCTTTTCTGTTTAGGGGCCCTGGCCCAGGATGGAGGGCGTATCATTACGGGTGTCGTGCGTAGTTCAGAAGGACTCCCGCTCGCCGGCGCCACCGTTTCTTTCAAAGATGATCCCAACGCGGTGACCACCGATGCGGAAGGGAAATTTAAACTGCCTTCGGTGTCGGGAAAAACAATCCTCAGCATTTCCTATGTGGGTTATATTACCCGAGAAGTGCCAGTAGAAAGTAGTCTGATGGAAATCAGGCTGAGCGAAAATCCCGCTGAACTCAGCAATGTAGTGGTGATTGGTTATGGTACCGCCCGTAAAAGCGACCTCACCGGTTCGGTGGTATCGGTTCGGGGCGATGAGCTGAGAGCTGTACCGGCTACCAGCCTCGACCAGCAATTGCAGGGTCGCGCGGCCGGTGTGCAGGTAACCCAGATTTCGGGTAAGCCCGGCGCAGAAACATCCATTCGTATCCGGGGTACCAGCTCCATCAATGCGGGTAATGAACCGCTTTATGTGGTGGACGGTATGCTGGTGAACAGTGATGGTGCCGACCTGAGTGTGGGTGGTACCCGAGGTCCCCGCATTAGTCCGCTCTCTTCCATCAACCCCAGCGATATCGAGTCGATCGAAATTCTGAAAGACGCTTCCGCCACGGCCATGTATGGCTCACGCGGCGCCAATGGGGTGGTGTTGATCACGACAAAACGTGGTCGCGCTGGGAAAGGAACCCTTACACTGGAAACCTACCAGGGCTGGCAAACCGTTGCCAATAAACTCAAGCTGATGAATGCGGCTCAATATGCCGATTTCGTGAATGAAGGCCGCCTCAACGCCAACCAGACCCCTGTTTATGTAAACCCTCCCAACCTGGGCGAGGGTACCGACTGGCAGGATGAGTTGTTTCGCACAGCACCCATGGCCAATTACCAGCTTTCCTTTGCCGGTGGTAACGATAAAACCAAATACAGCATTTCCGGATCTTTATTCGATCAAAAAGGCATTATAGAGAGTTCCAACTTCAAGCGTTACTCATTCCGTAGCAACCTGGAACAAAAGGTAACGGATAAGATGACCATTGGAACCGCCATTACATATTCACGTATCTCCAGTACGGGTGTGTTGACCAATGGCGGACAAATTGTGCCCGGCGTAGTTACATCGGCCCTGCTCTTCAACCCGGTTTTGCCGGTGTATGACTCCACAAGAGATGGTGGCTATACTTTTGAAAACGACAGAGGCAAGATACTGGGCAATCCCATCGCGGAAGCGAAGGAATATACTTCGCTTACCGTGTTGTCGCGCTTTTTGGGCAATGCGTATGCGCAGTATGCGTTCAGCAAAAACCTGGTATTCAAAACCAGCTTTGGCCTGGATGCTTATACCAACAGCGAAAACGCCTTCGGCCCCAATTTCCTGAAGCGTACCGAAGCGAGCAATGGCGAAGCATCGCTGGGTAAAACGGTGGGTAATACCTGGCTGAATGAAAATACGCTTTCCTATATCAATAATTTTGGCGGCCGCCATAGCGTGAATGCGGTGCTGGGTTATACCCTGCAGCAGTTCAGGAATGAGCAGCTCTTTGTATATGCTTTTGATTTTCCTGATAACCGTACCGGCTATCATAATATTGGCGCAGCACTCAACCCGCAGAAGCCGGCCAATAGCGAGTCGGAGTGGAGCATGCAGTCCTACCTCGGGCGTGTAAACTATACCCTCGACGATAAATACCTCTTCACCCTAACGGGTCGTGTGGATGGTTCCTCCAAGTTTGCGGAAGGAAACAAATATGGCTTTTTTCCTTCCGGCGCGGTGGCCTGGAGAGTATCCAAGGAGAAGTTTATGGAGAATATGCGTGCTGTTGACGACATGAAGCTCCGCCTCAGCTATGGAGTGATTGGTAACCAGGCCATTCCTCCTTATCAATCACTGGCCCTGGTGGGTCCTTTTGGCGAAGGTGTGTTTAACGCAGGCAATAGCTTTGAGGTATTCACCGGTCGTGAACCGCTGAGCTATGTGAACCGCAACCTGAAATGGGAAACCACCCGTCAGCTCGATATTGGCATGGACCTTTCCCTTTTCCGTAACCGGGTTACTTTCACCGCGGATTATTACAGGAAAAGAACCAATGACCTGTTGTTGTCGAGCCCGATACCGCTTACAACCGGATTTGCCTTTACGCTCCTGAATATTGGCAATATCGATAACTGGGGTGTGGACCTGGATCTGCGCACCATCAACCTGAAGGGTAAGCTGGAATGGACATCGGCCTTCAACTTCTCGCTCAACCGCAACAAGATCGTGAACCTCAACAGCGAGACCGATGTGATCCTGCAAAACAGTATCCTGCTGCGTGAAGGCGTTGCTATTGGCACCTTCTATGGCTATGAGTTTGCCGGCATATTCCAGTCGGATGCCGAAGCCGCTTCCAGTCCTGTACTGGTAGGGCAGGAGCCTGGCGCTCCCAATCCCGCTTCCCGCGCCAAGGCCGGTGACCGGAAATATGTAGATCAGAATAAGGACGGAAAGATTGACGCCAACGACAGAACCATCCTGGGCTCTGCCCAACCCAAATTTACCTGGGGATTTGGCAATACCCTTTCTTATGGTAATATGGAATTGAGCTTTTTCTTCCAGGGATCGCAGGGTAATAAAATGGCGAATTTCAACAATCTGGACCTGCTCAACTTCAATGGACAGCAAAATGTGCTGGCCGAAGCAGGTTTGAATCGCTGGACGCCCGATAACCCCAGCAACAAGTATCCCCGGGCCCTTTCAGCCGGTAGCCTGGATGTGGGCGTGGTTTCCTCGGCTATTGTGGAAGATGCTTCTTATATCCGCCTGCGCAATGTGACCTTCAGCTACAACCTGCCCGCTCGTTGGGCCGGCAAAGCGGGTATGAGCAATCTGCGCCTGTATGTAAGCGGTACCAACCTGTTGACCATCACCGATTATTCAGGATACGACCCCGAAGCCAACACATTTGGACAAAGCACAACCCTGCTGGGACTTGACCTGGGTGGATATCCGCAGGCCAAAGTGTACCAGCTAGGAATAAGCGCAACATTTTAAAACCCCAAAGCTTGACCAATATGAAATCAATACGCATAAAATTAGTAGCCGGATTATTGATCCTGGCCTGGGTCGGCAGCAGTTCCTGCAAAAAGTTTTTGGAGGAAGACCCGAAGAATCAGGTAACCATTCAGAATTTTTATCAGACTGAATCGGATGCCATTACCGCCGTAAACGCCATCTATGCTTATCTCAACTCCGTAGACAATTTCGCGGTGGGTGGGAATACAGCAGGTGTTTACCATAGTACTTTTTGGGTAACCATCGGACTGGCTTCCGATGAGATGCTCAACAATCAGTTGGGTGCCGCCAATTTCGATCAGTTGTCGAGTTTCTCCCATACCCCGCAGAACCCTTCCATGGAAGAGATATGGGGTATGCATTACAAAACCATCACGCTGGCCAATATTGCCATCGCCCGCATACCGGGCATAAGCATGAACACTACTCTCCGCGATCGCCTCGTGGGCGAAGCTAAGTTTCTGCGTGGTCTTATGTATTTCAACCTGGTGCGCATGTTTGGTGAAGTGCCGTTACTGATTGAGGAGAATAATCCATTATTGCCGTCGAAAGCAACAGTGGAAGCTATATACGAACAAATCGTTGATGATCTCTCCGACGCAGCGGAAGCCCTGCCCCTCAGTTATGATGCAGGCAATGGTCGCGGCCGTGCCACACAGGGAGCCGCCAATGCGATCCTCGCCAAAGTATACCTGACCATCAGGAATTTTGAGCAGGCATCTATTCATGCCAAAAAAGTAATCGATTCGCAGGAATATGAGCTGTGGGAAGATTTTGCGGATGTATTCAAACTTTCCAGCCGGGGTGGCAGGGAAGCCATCTTCTCCGTTGGCTTTGGTGATGCCGGTGGCGCCATCATCTTCTGGGAAGTGGGGCAGTTTAATGTTCGCCTCCTGCCACGTGAGCTGAGCGCCGAAGGCATTCAGAATGCACAAGGCTGGCAATTCCCCACCGAACATCTCTACAATCAGTTTGAAGTGGACGATCGTCGCCGCGCGGTAACTTTTATTACCGAAATCAATGATCCGAATGGGGCTTTCAGCATCCGTCCTTACGTAAAAAAATACTGGGATCGTACGATGGAGCCACAGGGAAATAATTCCTCCAACGACTTTCCGGTGATCCGTTATGCCGATGTACTCCTCATTTATGCCGAAGCGCAGAATGAGTTGGGCAACACCGACGAAGCGCTTGATTATATCAATATTATTCGCAAGCGTGCCCGCTTCGATGGCAGCACTTATGCCAACGCGGTGCCCGACTATTCCGGTCTTAACCAGGAGCAGTTCCGCGACGCGGTGCTGAAAGAAAGGATGATGGAATTTGTTTTTGAAGGCCAGCGTTGGTTCGACCTGGCGCGTACCGGTAAACTGCAACAGTTGGTACCTCTTGCCAAGCCCGGGGTAGTACCCGCGCAACGCAATTACCTGTTTCCCTTACCGCAGCGCGAAGTGGACCTGAACCCCAACCTGGGTCAGAACCAGGGATATTGAGACCCGATTGGCAAACTTTTGTTGACTAAATATTACGGACTTGTATAATTCAAATTTTGATAAGTTTCCCGAAGTTGTCGTGCACGGCTACAATGGTTGTATGGGCTGGGAGGAGATAAAGGAGGAACTGAAATCGCGGATAGCCAGCCTCGATAAGAAAAGGCTGGTGCTGACACTGGAATGTTATCAGGGTGTGCTTACCGATGCGATACTGCCGCACTTGCAGGAAGCTTTTCCCGGAGCCTGTTTCCTGAACGTGGAAAAAGCCATCCTGCCTCCTGAAAAACTGGAGCCGCTGCTGTATCCCTATATAACCGATGATCCCGTTTTCGGTTTTATTACTCCGTTGAGCCTGTCGGACATCTATAATGCATCGGCATTGCAGCAAATGGCCGGTGAGGTGGAAGCCTGCACCAGTGCGCTGACCATTGTATATGGCACAGGCGCTTCGCTGGTGCCCTGCCATCGCGACCTCCTGATTTATGCCGACATGCCTCGCTGGGAAATTCAGCTCCGTTTCAGAAGAAACGAAGTGGGCAATATCGGCATCGACAACAAGGATGCCGCCTTTGCCTACCAGTATAAACGCGCATTTTTTCTCGACTGGAGAATCTGTGATAAACTGAAGCGGCAGCTTCTGCATACCAGCGATTATGTGTTGGATACCACCCATCCGGCCGAGCCCAAAATGGTGACCGGTGCAGCCCTGATGGATGCGCTTGAAAAACTGGTGAAGCGACCCTTTCGCGTTGTGCCCTTTTTTGATCCGGGTCCCTGGGGTGGACAATGGCTGAAAGAAGTATGCGACCTGGAGAGAAAGGAAAAGAATTTTGCCTGGGGCTTTGATTGCGTTCCGGAAGAAAACAGCCTGCTGATAAGGTTTGATCATATTCTGTTTGAAACGCCGTCGATCAACCTGGTGTTTTATCAGCCTCAAAAGCTGTTGGGCCCCAAAGTGCATGAAGCTTTTGGCGCGGAATTCCCCATCCGTTTCGATTTTCTGGATACCATGGAAGGAGGCAATCTGAGTTTACAGGTGCATCCATCGAAAGAATATATCCGCGAAAAGTTTGGAATGGCCTATACGCAGGATGAAAGTTATTATTTCCTCGAAGCGCAGGACGATTCCTTTGTTTACCTGGGAATGAAAGAAACTATCAATCCCGACCAAATGATGGACGACCTGGAGAAAGCGCAGGAAGAGGGTGGTTGGTTTGATGCCGACAAATTTGTAGAGAAATGGCCGATCCGCAAGCATGATCATGTATTGATACCTGCGGGTACCGTGCATTGCTCCGGTGCCAACAGTGTGGTGCTCGAGATCAGTGCCACTCCCTACATCTTCACCTTCAAATTATGGGATTGGGGGAGAATGGGTCTCGATGGCAAACCCCGACCGATTTCGCTGGAGCATGGTAAGCAGGCCATACAGTGGGATCGGACCACGGAGTGGACCCGCCAGAATATTTTCAACCAGTTTGAAGAGCTGTCATCAGGTGAAGGGTGGAAGGAGGAGCGCACGGGACTGCATCGTGGCTCTTTTATAGAAACCCGCCGGCATTGGTTTACCCAAAAAGTTCATCACAATACGGGCAATGTCGTAAACGTCATTAACCTGGTGGAAGGGCGTGAAATTATCGTGGAGAGTCCCGGCGGCGCCTTCGAACCCTTTGTGGTGCATTATGCCGAAACCTTTATTGTGCCAGCATCGGTGGGTGAATATACGATTCGCCCATACGGCCCATCGGAAGGCGGTGAATGTGTGACCCTGAAAGCGCTGGTAAGAGAGGAAAACCTGAATGATTACCGAATCAATTAATGTATGCAAGCGCAAAACAAATTCATATTTCAGTGCACCCTGGTAGCGGCTATTGGTGGATTGTTGTTTGGTTACGATACCGCTGTGGTGGCCGGTGCCATTGGCTTCATTGAAGAAAAATATGATCTCAGCGCGGCCATGACCGGTTGGGCCGCTTCCTGCGCACTCATCGGTTGTATGATTGGCGCCATGCTGGCCGGAGCGCTGAGCGATAAGCTCGGTCGGCGCCGGGTGCTGATGATTTCTGCCTGGGCATTCGCCATTTCATCGGCGGGAATTTTACTGCCGGGCGAGCTTCCCTCTTTTATTTTCTTCCGGATGATTGGAGGGATTGGTATAGGCATCGCTTCCATTCTTTCACCCATGTATATTTCGGAAATAGCCCCCGCGGGAATACGTGGACGATTGATTTCCATCTATCAGTTGGGGATTGTAATCGGCATTCTGCTGATCTACTTTGTGAACGCGGGTATTGCGGGCTGGCAGGATCATCAATGGAATCTCGATACAGGATGGCGCTGGATGTTTGGCTCCGGCCTGATTCCATCCATCTTCTTTATCCTGCTATTGCTGCGCGCACCCGAAAGCCCGCGTTGGCTGGCATCCCGTGGCAAATGGGATATTGCACGCGACATTCTGGTAAAAGTTAACGGTACCGTGCAGGCCGAAGTGGAACTCAGTTCCATCCGGGCATCCCTGCAGGAAAAGCAGGGCCGTTTTGGCGAATTGCTGAAGCCGGGTTTGCGTACCGCCCTTATCATTGGCGTGGTGCTCTCTATATTCAGCCAGGTAACGGGCATCAATGCCATTATGTATTATGCGCCGGAGATATTCAAAGCCACGGGCGACGGATCCTCTTCCGCCCTCACCCAAACCATTTGGGTGGGAGCCATCAATGTACTGATGACCCTGGTAGCCATACGCTATGTAGATAAGCTGGGCCGAAAAAAACTCCTGCTGATCGGTTCGGCCGGCATGGCCGTTTGCCTCGGTTTGGTGGGATGGGCCTTTATGAATAATGATAATGGCAATGCTGGAAGCTATGGCGTGCTCATCGGCATCCTGCTTTATATTTCCTTCTTTGCCATTTCGCTGGGTCCGCTCACGTTTGTGGTAGTGGCGGAAATCTTTCCCAACTCCATCCGTGGCAGGGCCATGGGGGTAGCCATATTTTTTCTCTGGCTATTTGTATACGTGGTTTCACAAAGCTTCCCAATGTTGCTCGAAGCCATTGGCAGCGCCTATACATTCTGGATATATATGGTGCTGGCAGTGATTGCTTTCCTGTTTATCTGGCGGATGGTGCCTGAAACCAAGGGCAAATCGCTGGAACAGATCCAGGAGCTATGGAAGCCCCAAACGAAATCTTAACTGCTTAAAACGACTTTGTCAACTTTTTAAATCAACGATTATGCGGCCATTCAATTTTATTACTGCCTTCAGCCTGCTGGGCCTTATTATGCTGGCCAGTTGCGAAAAAGAAAAAACAGATCCCAATATGCCGGTGCTGAAGTTGACTCCGGATAATGTTACCGGCAAATCGGGACGAACCATTGAAGCGACGCTCTATATCAGCTCGCCTTCAGGACCGGGCACCGTTTCACTCTACAAAACCATCAATCTCCAACGCGACAATAGCTTTGGTGGATCCGGTACCATCACGGCCGTACCCGTTAGTGTGGGCGGCAACAACTACGAGTATCACTTCAGCTACCAGTTGCTGGGCGACGAAGTGGATAAGCTGGTGGGTATCAACTTCCGTTTTGAAGATAATGAAGGTCGTGCCGCGGAGAAGGACCTTACAGTGAACACCACTACATCCGGACAGCAAATCATGTACTCGCGCCAATGGAATCTGAAATCCCGTATGTGGACTTCGGTTACACCCGCTGTGGAAGATATGCAGGACTGTGAGAAGGACAACATATTTATCTGGCGTGCGGATAGTACGTATACCGTCAACTTTGGTACGCTGCCCTGCACCTTTGATGGGTTTAATGTATTTGACCGCTGGGAGCTGAGTCCGGATGAAAAGACATTAACACAGGAATACTATTCCATTTTTGATCCGTCGAACAGAACTACGGAAACCTATACCGTGCGCAGCCTGAGTCGCGATCGTATCGTGCTGGAGCAATTGATCGATCTTACGGTATTTGGGCTAAGCGATAAGGAAGTATTTGTGAGCACATTTGAACCGGCACCCTGACTATTCATTCCAAAAAATAATTCATGAAGGCATTCTATCTTCTGATAGGCCTGGCCAGCCTCTTATTGGCCTGCAATACCAACAAAACGGAAACTCCTTCTCCCGGTGAGCTGGATTTGGAAAAGTTCAACTTCACCGTGGAGCGGGATCCGGAATGGACGCGTTTGTTGAAAAGAACGAATGGCTGGTTTGGTGGCGATGGCATTTTCGCGCTGGTAAGAAACGGGAAGGAAAACATGGGTGCGGCATCCGATGATGAAACACTGATCTGGTTCAGCGATACCATGCTGGGTGAGATCATCGGCGATTCGCTGCAACCCGGTTTTACCATGATCAACAACTCTATCGCTGTATTGAAGGGTGGTAAACCCGATAGCAGCGCCATTGCATTTCATTGGGACAAAGACGCGAACGGAAAACCCGCCGCGCTCTTCATCCCCAATACTCCGGCAACGGGTGCGGAAGAATATTACTGGCTGGGTGATGGTTTTGTGAATGCCGCCCGCAACAACAATATTTATTTATTCGGTTATCGAATCAAGAATATACCCAATCAACTGGTATTCGGATTCCGTGAAATGGGCAATACCCTGATTGTGATTCCGGCCGGGGAGCAGCCGCCTTTCCCGGGAAAGCGACAGGTGGATATTCCTTTCTGGCTGGGCCGCCCCGTTGATTCGGTGGGTTCCTTTGGCGCCGCCATTCATGTGAATACACGGGAAGCTGGCGCTCCGGATCCGGATGGTTATGTATATATCTATGGCGTTCGCGGACCTACGAAAAAAGTGATGGTTGCCCGCGTGAAGCCCGAAGACATGGAGGCATTTGACCAATGGCGTTTTTGGGATGGCCAGCAATGGCAGGCCGACGCCGATGCCGTTCAGCCGATTGTGGAACATGCGTCGAATGAAATGAGCGTAACACCGCTGGGTGACGGGCGCTACATTATGGTGTTTCAACGCGAAGGCGTCAGCAACAAAGTAGCTATCCGCCTGGGCTCTTCCCCCTATGGACCCTTTGGTCCCATCATCGATATTTTTGATGTGAGCGATGACCTGAAGGAGTCGCCCAATTTTTTCCCTTATAATGCCAAAGCGCATCCGGTATTATCGAAACCTGGCGAATTGTTGATCAGCTACAATATCAATTCCTTTAAATTTTTTGATGAAATTGGCGATTTTCCGCAACTCTATCGGCCCCGCTTTATTAAACTGAAATATGAACTGCAGAATCCCTGATAGCCATAAAAGTTTTCATGGCATGCTCATTATGCTACTGTTGCTGGTAACAGCACCAGGCTTGAAGGCTCAGCAATTGACGGTAGATGCCAGCATACAGTCAAACATGGTGATTCAACAACAGAAACCCCTGAGGGTTTGGGGCAATGCGGCTGAAGGTAGTATTGTTCAACTCAAAGCGGGCTGGTTGGCTGGCAGTTTTAGGGATACTGCGGATGCAAACGGGCATTGGAAACTGGAGCTGAAAGTACCCGCCGCCATTCCCGGCGATTTTCAGGCACATGAGCTGCGTATCTCATCGGGTGAAAAAGAAATTACAGTTAGCAATATATTGATCGGAGATGTTTGGCTATGCAGCGGCCAGTCGAATATGGATATGCAGTTGAAACCCTTCCTGCCCTGGTTATTGGGCACGCTGCATTACCAGCAGGAAATCGCGAATGCGCATTATCCACAGATACGCTTATTTGACCTGGAAACAAATTTTGCCGCCACACCCATGCGGCAGGGGAAGGGGCAATGGTCGGTCTGCTCACCACTCACCGTTCCCGACTACAGTGCGGTGGCTTATTTTTTTGCGCGCGATTTATTCCTCCAATTACGCATCCCGATCGGTCTTGTTGTTACCAGCATTGGAGCGTCTACGGCCCAGGCCTGGACAAGCCGCGATACACTCGAAGCCGATCCCATGCTGTATCAGAAATATCTCTATCCCTACGATACCAGTGCAAGATCAAAAGAGGTACTCGATGCAACGGTAACTTTCGATAAAGTGGCACGCCCTACCTTGCTTTACAACGCGATGGTTTATCCCTTACGTGAAATTTCGCTGAAGGGCATTTTGTGGTACCAGGGAGAATCGAACCGGACGGATGGCGCCATTTATACCCGGCTTCTGTCGGCCATGATCCGGAACTGGCGCCGATTATTCCGGGATGCCGATCTGCCTTTTTATTATGTGCAGGTAGCGCCCTACAACTGGCAGGAAGATAACCCCACCGCTTTTGAATATGCGGAGTTGCGTGAAGCGCAGGCGGCTGTTCGGCAACAGGTGCCTAATACGGAAATGGTGGTGACTATGGATATAGCGGATCCCACCGATATACATCCGCGCAATAAACAGGATGTTGGTCACCGTTTGGCACAAGTGGCCCTTGCCAGGGATTATCATTTCCGTGACCGGGTGTATCGGGGTCCGGAATTTTCCCGGCAGGAAAGGATAGGGGATACCCTGATACTGCATTTTGATCCGGCCAGCATCGGCTCTGGCCTGGGCACCAACGATGGACAGCAACCCCGGCATTTTTTTATCGCCGGAAAAGATAAGAAATTCCTTCCCGCAAAGGCAAGCATCAAGAATAACCAGATATGGCTCTATCATGAGAAACTAAAAAATCCCGTGGCGGCGCGCTATGCTTTTACGAACTACCCTGTAACCAACTTTTGCAATCGGGAAGGATTGCCTGCCGTACCCTTTAGAACCGTATTTTGAAGTAATTAATTGATGTCGCATACAATACCGGATATTATTCAACTGCATAACGGCGAACTGCATCTGGAGCTGGATCGGCAGGGAGGTAATATTCGCAGTGTACGGTACCGGGATTCAGCCATTAATCCCATCGGCTTTCAAATGCAGCGGGGAGAGGATGACCAACGCTGCCTGGCTGGCCATTTTGTTTGCACACCCCGCTGGGGCGATGCCAGTGCCAACGAGGCAGCCGCGGGCGCCATCAAGCATGGTGATATCATGCACCAGGATTGGCAGGTGGATGCGATTTCAGCGACCGGTGTACAGATGAGTGCAGTCTCCTTAATGGATCAGGTTCGCCTGGAACGAAGGCTTCAGCTTTCGGACCAATCGGCCCTGGTTCGCGTACAGGACCGGCTTACGAATCTGTCGAATCATTTTCGGCCCTGCAATCTGGTGCAGCATCCCACGCTCGCCGGTGAATTTTTGCATGCCGGCACACGCTTCGATTGCAGTGGATTGGAGGGGTATGCTTATGATCCCGGCAATTGGGAACCCATGGCCGCGGGTAACTGGCCAATGATTCGCACGAATGATGGCGGAATGATCGACCTTCGGGAGAATCAGCCGGCCAGTCATGGCGTATATTCTTTTGCGGTGTCCCATGAAAAAACCGCCTGGATCAGTGCTTATGATCCCCAAAGCCGATTATTGCTGGGCTATTGTTGGGAAAGCCATCAGTATCCCTGGATCCACCACTGGATTCATACCGAAAATGGTATGGTCAGGTATCGTGGGATGGAATTTGGCACGGCGGGTTTTCATCAGTCATTTCGCGACTATGCCGACAGATCCAATTGGCAGGTGAACGGCCGACCCAGTACCGCTTTTTTGGACGCAAAGGAATCAAGGGACTTTGTATTTTATTTTTTTCTGCTGGAAGTGAGGAATGATCTGTGTGGAATTTCCCGGATGGAGATGGAGCATGACCGTGTGAGAATTCAGTCGGCCATGGGAGATGTATGGAATCTGCAATTTGCTTAAACCGTGGATTATGAAAGATAAAGTTGTTGTTATTACCGGCGGCAGCCGTGGTATCGGCGCCGCTTCCGTGAACCGTTTTATGGAGGCAGGCGCCCGTGTGGCGGTATTGGACAGACGGGTGGGGGAGAAATGGGTGAAGGAGCCCTGGTTTATCACCTGCGATGTAGCCAGCGAGAACGATGTGAATGATGCCGTTAAAAGCATCCTGGATAAGTGGGGTCGCATTGATGTGTTGGTGAATAACGCCGGTATTCAGCGTTATGGAACGGTTACGGAAACCGATTCCGCGCTCTGGGATGAAGTGATGAATGTGAACCTGAAAAGCATGTTCCTCTGCGCCCGCGCCGTATTGCCGGCCATGCAAAATGCGGGTAAGGGCGTCATCGTCAATGTATCAAGCGTTCAGGCTTTTCATAGCCAGCAAAGAGTAGCCGCTTATGTAACCTCCAAAACCGCGATACTCGGATTGACCCGCAGCATCGCTGTGGATTATGCGCCGGCGATCCGATGCGTGGCTGTGTGTCCGGGAACGGTGGAAACCGAAATGTGGCTGGAGTCGATCGGCCTCGATAAAGATCCCGTGGCCGTTCGCCGGGAATGTGAAAATATGCACCTGACTCAACGCATTGCGAAGCCGGAAGAAGTAGGGGATCTGATTGTGTACCTCAGCGACGACCGGGCCGCCTTCATCACCGGCCAGGCATTCCGGATCGATGGGGGATTGGGTGTGGTGATACAGGGTACGGTAAAAGACGAGATAAAATGAAAATAACCGATATAAAAGCCACCACAGTGGCGGTTCCATTAGAAGCGCCTATCCGCCATGCCAATGGTTGCCATTGGGGTCGGTTCATCCGCACCATTGTGCAGGTATATACCGATGAAGGCATCGTGGGACTGGGAGAAATGGGCGGCGGCGGCGAATCAGCGGAATTGGCATTCAAGGCCCTGAAGCCTTACCTGCTGGGGCACGACCCCTTTCAATTGGAACAACTTTATTGGAAGATCTGCAATCCCACCGCCTCGCTTTATAATAACCGGATGCAATTGCACGCGGCCATCGAGTTTGCCTGCATCGATATCATGGGCAAGAAGACCGGCATGCGTGCCTGCGACTTATTAGGTGGTGCTGTGCGCGACAAGGTTCCGTTTGCTTCTTATTTGTTTTTTCGCCATCCCAACGAGGCTACCGGCCTGGGTGGAGAAGAAACCGTGGAGCAGATATGTACCCATGCGCTTGACCTGCACCGGCGCTATGGCTTCACCGCCCACAAACTGAAAGCCGGCGTATTTCATCCCGATCATGAACTGGAAGTATTTCGGGCACTGGCGCACGCCCTGCCCGGTCATCGTTTGCGGATTGACCCCAACGCCATCTGGTCGGTGGAGGAATCCATCCGGATAGGGCAGGCTATTGAAGATTTGCCGAATGATTATTTTGAGGATCCCTGCTTTGGGCTGGAGGCCATGCACCGGGTAAAATCGCGGGTGCGTATTCCCACGGCCACCAATACGGTAGTCGTGAACTTTGAACAGTTAAATGCCTGTTTCAGGCAGGATGCCATCGACGTAATATTGCTGGATACAACATTCTGGGGTGGACTGAGACAGGCCTGGATGGCCGGTATCTGCTGCCAGAAGATGAACCTGGGCATTTCTGTGCACAGTTCGGGTGAGCTTGGCATTCAACTGGCTACCATGCTGCACCTGGGCGCGGCACTTCCCAATCTCAGTTTTGCGGCTGATGCCCATTACCATCATTTAACGGATGATATTATTGCGGGCGGAAAAATGAAGTATGAAGATGGCGCCATCGCGGTTCCCTCGGGGCCGGGACTGGGCGTGGAGCTGGATGAAGATAAATTGAAACAGTACCAGGAATACTTTCAACAAACCGGTGGCTATGCTTACGACCGGGATCCCGCAAGACCCGATTGGTTCAGTATCGCGGGCGACAATGGCCGCTGGGCAAAATTGCGCAAATGAGTATGTATTCAATCAACGATATTGACATATTTGCCGATGGGCTCGATCATCCTGAATGCGTGGTCGTACATCCGGATGGTTCGGTTTGGGCGGGTGGCGAAGCCGGACAGGTATATCGTATTCATGGCGATGGTTCGCACGTTATGGTTACCCAAACCGGTGGATTTGTGCTGGGACTCGCTTTTTCACCAGAAGGATGGCTGGCCATTTGCGATCTGAAGAATCAATGTATTTGGAAGTATGAACCTGCTGCAAATGCGTTGAGCCTTTTTGCGGATAAGGTGGAAGGAAAGCCTCTTCAGATTCCCAACTATGCGGTATTCGACCGGGAAGGAAATCTTTATGTATCGGATAGCGGGGAGTTCAGAAAAGAAACAGGAAGAGTATACCGTTTCGATCCAAAGGGTAATGGCAAAATATGGCATGCCGGGCCATTTGCGTTCGCGAATGGAATGGCCCTCTCTGCCGACCAGCAAAAGCTCTATGTGGTGAGCACCTGGTTGCCCGGTGTGGAGTGCATTGAAATTGAACCCAACGGTGATGCGGGAAAACGCAGCCTGGTGGTTGAATTGCCCAAAACCTGTCCGGATGGTATTGCCCTCGACATGGAAGGAAATATCTATATCTCCTGCTATGCCCCCAGCCGGCTTTACCAATATACCGCAAAAGGCGAATTGATAACCCTGGTAGATGATTGGGAAGCACATACCATCAGCAATCCCACCAATATGGCTTTTGGCGGAAAGGATCGGCAGGACCTTTTCATCGCCAACCTCGGACGCTGGCATATTGCCCGGCTCCGGCTGCCCGTAGCCGGTTTGCCTTTGGCAGGACAAACTTTTCATCTCTCGAATAAATCTGCATAAAATTTTTAGCTCATGATTAGGAAGAACTGGTTAGCCATTTTATCCATCATTTTCATTGGCAATAACGCTATTGCCGGACCCGACAATATTGCGCCACTGGCAAAAGTGACGGTATCGAGTTTTGCCGGTACCGGCTATGAAGGCGATAAGCTGGTGGATGGCTTGATTGGGATCGACGGCCTGGGCGAATGGGCCTGCGAAGGTGATACTACCGATTGGGGTTTTATCCGGCTGCCCTGGTTTCAGATGGATTGGCAGCAACCCTACAAAATCAACCGCATTGTATTTTATGACCGGCCTGGAAGGCGCCATAATATCGCGGGTGGAAAAATCCTCTTTAGCGATGGTTCTGTTATTTGGGTCAACCAGATTCCTGCCGATGGGGTAGGGAAGTCTATTCAGTTTCCAACCAAAACGGTGGAATGGATAAAGTTCCTGGCACACGATGGTACGGGCAGGGAGCTGGGATTCTCCGAAGTGGAAGTATTTGCGGCACCGGAGCAGGATAGCGATTTTGTTTCCTGGGTGGACCCCTATATTGAAACCAACCGGGGTCGTTATATCTTCTTTATCACGGGCAGCCTGCCTTTCGGTATGGCCAGTTCCGCACCCATGACGCGGAATAAAAACCAGTACGGCGGTGGATACAACTACAATGAAAAGGAGATTCTCGGCTTTGAGCAGCTACATGCCTGGATGCAGTCGGGTGTGGAGATCATGCCCGCCAATAACCGGGTCGATTTGTCGAAGGGATTACATAGCTGGCGTTCCCGCTTTCAGCACGACGACGAGATTGTGCAGCCCGGTTACCACCGGGTAATGCTGCAGGACCATAAAGTATGGGTGGAACAAACCGCAACCGAACGTGTCAATTTTTACCGGTTCCGATATACAGAAGACAGCGATGCGCGCATCATCATCAACCTGCATGGACATATCTCCAATACTACCATGAAGGATGCGCGTATTGAAAAAGTAAATGACCGGGAAATTGTGGGCTCCTTCAGCACGGTCAATCGCTATTGGGGCGGACCCCTGGATGTGAAAGTGTTTTTTGTCATTCAGTTCGACAAGCCCTTTCAATCGCTCAATGCACAATCGGGGAGCCAGGCCCTCACGAATATTGCCAGCGCCTCCGGCGACAGCCTGGTACTTTCTGCCCTTTATGATTTGCAGAAGGGCGAAGCCCTGCAAATGAAGATTGGATTATCGTACACCACAATAGAGAATGCCCGCAATAACCTGGAGACCGAATTGAATCATTGGGATTTTGACCAGACGAGGAACCTGGCCCGCGATACCTGGAACGATTGGCTGGGCCGCATGCAGGTAAAGGGGGGGAGTCGTGACCAACGTGTGAAATTTTATACCGACCTCTGGCATGTGTTGCTGGGCAGACAAAAGATCAGCGATACCAATGGCGATTATCCGGACCGCACCACCGGTGAGCGAAGGGGCAATTTTACAGATGCGGTTTTTAAAATAAAATCTGTTCCGAAAGATGCCTCCGGTAAACCACTCTTCCACATGTACAGTTCCGATGCCTTCTGGCTTACCCAATGGAATATCAATATTCTCTGGGGGCTGGCCTGGCCCGAATTGCTGGATGAGTTTTCGGCCTCTCTGGTGCAATATGCCGACAATGGCGGCCTCCTGCCCAGAGGCCCCTCGGGCGGTGGGTATTCTTACATTATGACCGGCAACCCTGCCGCCAATCTGATTGTAAGTACTTATATGAAGGGGTTGTTGAAAAAGACATCAGCCGATCATGCTTATGAAACCATCCGTCGCAACCAGATGCCAGGCGGTATGCTGGGGCCAGCCGATGATGTGAAGTTCTATATAAAGAAAGGTTGGTGGCCCGGCAATGCGGGTATCAGCATAGAAGCCGCATTCCAGGATTGGGGAACGGCACAAATGGCTGCGAAGCTGGGGCGGAAAAAAGACCATCAATATTTTATGAAGCGGGCATCAAGCTGGCAAAACTTATTTGATGACTCGCTACGGCTCATCATGCCCCGCGATAAAAATGGCAACTGGCTGCATCGTGATCCCCTCAGCGGAGCCGGCTGGGTGGAGGCCAATGCCTGGCAGGGTACCTGGGGACTGTCGCATGCGCTGCCCTCTCTGCTCAAGCGTATGGGTGGAAGCGATGTTTTTTGCGACAAACTCAACCAGGCGTTTCAGCAATCGATGAAAGACGATTTTGTGTACGGCTACAACGATGGCTATGTGAGCTATGCCAACCAGCCAGGTTGCAGCAATGCGCATGTATTCAGTTATGGTGGCAAACCCTGGCTCACCCAGTATTGGGTTCGTCGGGTAAAGGAGCAGGCTTATGGCGGGGTTACACCCGACCTGGGTTATGGTGGTCACGATGAAGACCAGGGGCAGATGGGGGCCGTGAGCGCCCTGATGGCGATCGGCCTCTTTAATGTTGCCGGCAACCAGGCACAGGATCCCGTATATGAAATCACTTCTCCGATTTTCGATCAGGTTACCATTAAGCTGGACAGCCGCTACTATACGGGCAAGCAGTTCACCATTAAAACCTACGGCAACGAAAAGGGGAATGATTACATTCAGTCGGTGAAGCTGAATGGCCAACCCCTCGAAACATTCTGGTTCCGTCATGCAGATTTTGCCAAAGGTGGTGAGCTGGAAATATGGCTGGGCCCGCAACCCAACAAAAGCTGGGGCACAGGCGCGCTGCCTCCCGGCATGACAACCGATAAATAAATGTAAATGATGAGCAATTGGATTACCGGAATTGATATTGGCGGCACCCATATCACCGTTTGCCTTGTAAATCCGGCAAGTGGTGTATTAAAGGATGAGTGTATGATCCGCTTTGCAGTGGACCCATCCCTGGATGCCGACTTTGTCATCAAAAACTGGGCGGCGGCCATCAGGGCCTGTCTCAGTAAAGCCGGCATGGCTGCCGGAAAATTAGGGATAGCCATGCCGGGCCCTTTTGATTATGAGAAAGGAATCAGTTATATCAGGGGATTGAGTAAGTATGAATCGCTTTACGGATTGCCGGTAAAGAAAATGCTGGCGGAGGAGTTGGGTATTGCTGAAAACGACATATACATGATAAACGACGCGCTGGCTTATGTGCGGGGCGAGTCGGCCCTTGGTGCAGCCCGTGGGGCTACGGATGTGTTGGGTATTACCCTGGGTACGGGATTGGGATCGGCCATTTACCGTAAGGGAAAGATGGAAGAAGGGGATTTGTATTGCTTTCCCTTTCGTGAGGGCATGGCTGAGGATTATTGCAGCGCTCGGTGGTTTTTGCGCAGCTACGAGGCAAAAACAGGACTGCGATTGAAGGGTGTGAAAGAATTAGCACTCCGCGCCAATGAAGAGCTCGAGGCTTTGGCCTTATTCCAGGAATTTGGGAGCACGCTGGGGGAAATCTTACTGGCGCGCTATGCGGAAAAGCTCCCCTCCACCCTCGTTATTGGTGGCAATATCGCAAGGGCCTGGTACCTGTTTCTGCCCACGCTTAAGGAAAAACTCAATGACCGATGCGAAATAAAGCTGGCCAGCCTCGGTGAAGCAGCAGCATTAATTGGCGCAGCATTTTATGCAGCTGAAACCTGACATTTTTACCCCCTTAATTTGAAATGGTACTACCCGGTCATGGGAGTAGAAGATGCTATCTTTTGATCACAAAAATGACCGGGATGATTGCCATTTACCTATTCATTGCAAGAAGGCTTGCCCTGATGATATTGTTGGTAGCAGCAAGTTTCTCGCTGCAGGCCAGGCAATTTACTGTCGATGCCAGCCTCCAGTCAAACATGGTGATACAACAACAAAAGCCACTACGGATTTGGGGTGATGCGCCGGCGGGTACCATCATCCAGGTGAAGGCCGACTGGTGGCCTGATATTTTTGAGGATACAAGCGACAGCAACGGGCAGTGGAAACTGGAATTGCCAGTGCCAGCAGCCAAACCTGGTGATTTTGAGAGTCACCAATTGAAATTGTGGAGTCCAGATAAAGAATTGCTGTTCAGTAATATTCTAATCGGGGATGTTTGGCTTTGCAGTGGACAATCCAATATGGAAATGACGGTTGCGCCGGCTTTGCCATGGACGCAGGGAACGCTGCATTATCAACAGGAAATTGCCAATGCTCTATACCCGCAGATAAGGCTCTACAAAGTGGAAACCGGATTCTCCAAAATCCCGATGCGCCAGGGAAATGGAAAGTGGTCTATTTGTTCACCAAAGACGGTTTCGGGCTACAGTGCTGTGGCTTATTTTTTTGCAAGAGACCTTTTTCTGCAGTTGCGGATTCCCATAGGTATTGTCGTTAGCAGCATTGGCTCTTCTGCCGCACAAGCGTGGACCAGCCGGGATACCCTGGCTGCTGATCCTGTACTTAACAATAAGTACTTGTACCCCTACGACACAAGCGCCCGATCCATGGAGAATCTGGAGCTAAAGCCAAATGCAGATAAGGTAACGCGGCCGGCCCTGCTTTACAATGCCATGATTTATCCGCTTCGGGAAATTTCACTGAAAGGTATTTTGTGGTATCAGGGTGAAGCGAACAGGCGCGATCATGCTTTGTACACCCGTTTACTCTCCGCTATGATTCGGAATTGGCGAAATCTTTTTCAGCAGGGAGAATTGCCCTTTTATTATGTACAGGTAACGCCTTTTACCTGGCGGGAAAGTGACCCAGCCTCCTATTACTATGCTGAGTTTCGGGAAGCGCAGGCAGCAGTTCGGCAACATGTAACGAATACGGAAATGGTAGTTACTATGGATATCGGGGATCCGAACAATATACATCCCCGCAACAAGCAGGATGTTGGATACAGGCTGGCGCAAATCGCCCTGGCCAGGGAATATCACTTTTCAGACCGCGTTTTTCGGGGTCCCGATTTTGCTAAGCAGGAGATTATGAATGATACAGTGATTATTTATTTTGAACCTGCCAGTATTGGATCGGGACTTGCCACTTCTGACGGAAAAGAACCGCGACATTTTTATATAGCGGGAGAGGATGAAATTTTTTTTCCAGCCAAAGCTTCTATCAGGAATAATCAGGTATGGTTATATGCAGATAATGTAAAAAAACCCGTAGCGGTTCGTTACGCATTTACCAACTACCCGGTTACTAATTTTGGTAATAAAGAAGGATTTCCGGCAGTACCTTTCAGGTCGGCTTTCTGAAGGGAGCGAACAATATAAGGCCTGGCCAGGAAACCCCACTCACGCCTCACGCCTCACGATTCACGCTTCAAAGCTCGTCCACGCACCTCCATTATGCACTTCCAGTCCGGCGGCACTCAAAACCTTGCGGGCCATTTCGCTGCGGTTGCCACTGCGGCAAACGGTGATTAAAGGTTTGTTGAGTTTTTCAAGCTCCTTTATGGAAGTCTCCAGTTGTTGGAGAGGGATATTCCTACTACCGGGTATATGACCAGCGGCGAATTCAGCAGCACTGCGTACATCGATAACAATGGCTCCCCGGTCCTTCAGTTCCTTCCAGTCTGTTTTCTTCTTACAGCCAAATAATTGGGATAGCATATTCATGATAATTGTGTTTTACACAAAATTCAGAATATGGAAAGGGAAGAATAGTGATGGAGTTCACGAAGGAAGTAATAAGTTATAAGTTTTAAGTTAATTGTGTCTAAAGTAAAGGCTGGGAAATGTTAATTATCTAAAGATTCCCATTCAATTGAACAAAACTTACAACTTAAAACTTACAACTTACAACTTCTCTCTCATGTATTTCTTCAAAAATTCTGCTTTCGAATCGTGGTACCATGAAACCATGCGGAGCTTATGCAGGCAATAGATATAGATCCATGCCAGATCGATTTGATAGGGGAGAAAGCCCGCCCTTGCACTACCGGGATAGAGGTGATGATTATTGTGCCATTCGCCAGCCAGCAGGCCCGGACGAAGTTGGTTGACGGATAAATTGCTCCGGTCAAAATCCACACCATCCACATGGGCTTCTTCGCCTTTGCCGTGGCCTGTATAGTTGAAAGCGCGCACCAGCACAAACCAAAGCATGGCGGCGCTGAAAATGGCGCAAGCCAGTGCGTGTCCGCCAATCAGGTAGAGGATGCCGTACCAGGCAGCCCAGTTGAGCAGCCATAGCAGGATGGTATAAGCGGGTGTTGCAATGGAGCCCCAGCGCTGGTATTGCGCATAGGTATTAATGCGCACGCCGGTATGTTGCATAAAGCGCACGGCGCGCTGATAATCTTTTTCGTTGAGGTTCTTGTTGATGGCCTGGTGGTTTACATCCGACAGCATGCAATACAAAAAGCCGGCACGGGCGTTGTAGGGGTCGCCAGGCAGGTCAGATTTGGCATGATGCACATGGTGCGATACCACATAAATTTCTTCGGGAAAAGTCTTAATCACCAGGTTTTGCGTAATGAAACGCCACACAGGATGGCTGAAGCGATAAGCCTTGTGCGTACAATAGCGGTGAAACCAGATGGTTCCATGCGTGCCCATCACGAGCATGCTGTAGGCGACAAGTACGCCTACCAGCGGCCAACTGAAGTATTCCGTGAGAAATAAATAGAAAAAGGGCAACATCGCGAGTACCATGACCCAACTGATGGCGCTGATCCAATTTTTTCTTGACTTGAAAATATTAATCTTCAGAAAAGCCTGCTTAAATAACTGTCTGGTACTCGGAACCGCCAACTCTCCGTTTGGCTTAGTCCAGCCATAGGAGGGCGTTTCGAGTACGTAATCGATAAATCCCATTAAACGTATTAATTGATTTTGGTAACCCGGGTTGCACTTAGGCCTCTCGGGCCACGTTCTACTTCATAACTTACACGATTTCCTTCTACAACTTCAGTCAGTAATTGGTTTACGTGTACAAAAATTCGTTCACCCGATTGTTGATCATTGATAAAACCGAATCCTTTCGCTTCATTGAAAAATGCAATAACGCCCGTACGGGGCTCATCAGGCATGGATTCGTGTTTGGGTACACCAATTTGAATATCTTCGGACTTGATTTCCCGCATGCGTCGGGGATCTGGTGGAGTATCGGACAGGTTGCCGTTTTCATCAATATAGGCCATCATGTCCTGCAGGCTCTTGCCCTTCTGGGCATTGGCCTTTCGTTCGGCCATCTTCTCCTGCTTCTCCTGCTTTTTCTTTAAGCGTTTCTTCTCTTTTTCTTTTTTGTTAAAGGTTTCCTTCGGTTTTGCCATAAATTTCTAAACCAGAATGTATTTGTTAATTTGAAATAACCGGTTCAACCCTTCTGGATAGGTTGAACCGGTATTTAAATAGTTACCTGTAAGTTAGGAAAAAATTACCAACGGCTGCTGGTGCTGCGTCTTTCCTTTTCACGGGCTACAGAAACAGAAAGAGCGCGTCCTTCCATTTCCTTATTTTGAAGTCCTTTCATGGCGTTGTCAGCTTCCGTTTCAGAATCCATTTCCACAAATCCAAAACCGCGGCTGCGGCCTGATTCACGGTCTGTAATAATACGGCAGGATGAAACTGCACCAAATTGCTCGAATAAAGACCTCAGGTCGCTTTCAGTTGTATGAAAGCTGAGGTTAGATACATACATGTTCATGTCGCTAAAATTTTTAAAATTGATAATACGGCAATGTGATAAGAGTCGACAGCAAGGAGTGCAGAGGTGAACAGTATATACCAGAAATCGATGCGAGGGATACTTATCCGGACAGGTTGATGTGGTCTTATATCATCATCACTTAGATGAAGGTAAGCCATATTTGCGAGACTACCCGATTTAATTTTGCGGCACCGGCTAATCCGTATGCTGTCAGATTGTTTTGAATCAATTTTTTCCTATATTCGACACTTATCAAGTCATGCTTCTACAGCATGGCCATGATAGGTATAATATTTGCCAACCAAAACCGTTAACGAAAAACCGGGTAATAGTATGGGCGAAGGTTAAGCGAACTACTATATACCCGAAGTGCAGAACTCTAATGTGAAACAATATCCTGATTAGTAGTCATGAAAAAATCATTGAAGCTCAGCTGGCTCCTGCTTTCCTCATTCCTTATTGGTATCGTTCATTTTACCCGCGCTATGGCCAACCCTGGCGTTGCAGGCAATACCCGCAGCTCCCTGGAACTATCCCTGACTACGGGTGGCGAAGATTCACTTGACGCTAACAAGGCTGCCGTGATATCGGTTTACGACAGTCTCCATTTGGAACTGGCCGGTCTCAGCCGCCAGGCTTTCGACTATGCGCAACGGGGCTGGAAAAAGCTAAAAGCACAGGGAAAGCTGATCAATGATCGCATCCTGGCCATTGTGGATTTTAGCTTGCCCAGCTCCGAAAAACGCTTGTTCGTCATTGATGTGGAGAGTTACGAAATACTCCACCATACCTGGGTAGCTCATGGCCGTAATTCCGGTAAGGAAATGGTGACTTCCTTTTCCAACAGACCCGCCTCTTACCAAAGCAGCCCCGGATTTTACCTCACCGGCCAAACCTATTATGGCAGCAATGGCTATTCGCTCAAGCTGCAGGGGCTGGAATATGGGATTAACGACAAAGCTTTTCGTCGGGCCATCGTAATGCATGGCGCCGATTATGTGGATCCTTCCTATATTGAATCGCAGGGTTATATAGGCCGCAGCATGGGCTGCCCGGCCGTTCCCACCGAAGAAGCACCCGCTATCATCAATACCCTGCGCAATGGAGCCTGTTTATTTATTTACGTACCGCATAAGCAGTATGCGCTGAAGTCGAGAATGGTGAAGTGAGGAAGTTGTAAGTTGTAAGTTTTAAGTATTAAGTTGGGCATTTAGCGCATTTTTGTCTCTTCAAATGAATCGTGCCGGAAGAAATGGCTTATTGATTTAAAGAAAGGTTTCAATCCTTCAACAAAGCTGTAATTGAGCCCCGGTTCGACTACTTTGCCCTAAACTCAAAACTTAAAACTTAGTACTTAAAACTTCCAACTATCAAACGTTTCCCAAATTCCTTAATTTAGCCGCTCATTTTCAGCATATGCCAACTAACGCCAATCGACAATTTCTGGATTTTGAGAAGCCCATTAAGGAACTGATCGACGCCATTGAAGCGGCCAAACACCGTCAGGAGAAATCGAATATCGACCTCACCCTGCAGATTCAGGCCCTGGAAGATTCCATCCTCGAGAAAAGGAAGGAAATAACGGCCAATCTCAGTAGCTGGCAACGGGTGCAGCTTAGCCGCCATCCCGATCGGCCTTATACCATGAAGTATATTACCAAAATGACGGCCGACTTTTTGGAGCTTTTCGGCGACCGCAATGTGAAGGATGATAAGGCCATGGTAGGAGGTTTTGCCTCGCTGAATGGCGAAACGGTGATGCTGATTGGCCAGCAAAAAGGCATCAATACCAAGATGCGGCAATTGCGGAATTTTGGTATGGCCAATCCCGAAGGCTACCGCAAGGCCCTGCGCCTGATGAAGCTGGCGGAAAAATTCAACAAGCCCATCATTACCCTGATAGATACCCCCGGTGCCTTTCCCGGCCTGGAAGCCGAAGAGCGCGGACAGGGGGAAGCCATCGCCCGCAATATTTACGAAATGATCCGCCTGAAAGTGCCCGTGATCTGCGTGATCATTGGGGAAGGCGCCAGCGGCGGAGCGCTCGGCATTGGCGTTGGCGACAAGGTGTTCATGATGGAAAATACCTGGTACACGGTGATCAGTCCCGAAAGCTGCTCTTCCATCCTTTGGCGTAGCTGGGACAAGAAAGAAATTGCGGCCGAGCAGCTTCGCCTTACAGCCGAGAAAATGCTGGGCTTTGGCCTGATCGATGGAATCATTCCCGAGCCCATTGGCGGCGCCCACTGGGATTATGATGAAGCGGCGCAAAGGCTTAAAGACTTTATTCTGCCCGTGCTACAGGAGCTGAAGCAGAAATCGCCCGAGCAACGTATCAACGAAAGGATCGCGAAATTCGGAAAGATGGGTTTTTGGGAAGAGCTCTGATCCCTTTTCAGTTCACCACTACATTCAATCAAAAGATAAATACTGCATTTAATCATGTCGCTGCGCGCTCAATTTACCGGTACTGGTATCGCTATTGTAACTCCTTTTCATGCCGATGGAACTATTGACTGGAAAAGCTTTGAAAAGCTGATCGGGTTTTGGATCGGGGGTAAAGTGGAGTACCTGGTGGTGTTGGGAACAACAGGGGAAAGCGCCACCGTGCATGGACAGGAAAAGCAGGAAGTATTTTCTTTTGTGGCAAAGCAGGTGGCGGGTCGGTTGCCCCTGGTGGCCGGCATCGGTGGCAATGATACCCGGGAAGTGATCGAAGGGTTTCGTCAGTTTAACCTGGCGGGATACAGCGCGATTCTTTCCGTGGGGCCTTATTACAACAAGCCCAACCAGGAAGGGCTCTACCAGCATTATAAAGCCCTGAATGATGCCACGCCCCTGCCCATCATGATGTACAATGTGCCATCGCGTACCGGGCAAAATATTACGGCCGAAACACAGTTGCGCATCGCACGCGATTGTCCCAATATTTTCGCTACCAAGGAAGCCAGTGGTAACCTGGATCAGATCATGCAAATTATTCAACAGAAGCCGGCCCACTTTATGGTGATCAGTGGCGACGACGCACTCACCCTGCCCATGATTGCCCTGGGCGCGGAAGGCGTTACGTCGGTAGTGGCCAATGCTTATCCATTGGATTTTTCAGATATGGTGCGGGCCTGCCTGGCGGGAGATTTTGAAAAGGGCAGAAAACTGCATTACCAGTACACCGATATAATCGCCAGCCTGTTTGCCGAAGGCAGTCCCAGCGGCATCAAGTGTTATCTCTCCGAAATGGGGCTTTGCCAAAATACATTCCGCCAACCCGTATGGCCCGTGAGCGAGGGATTGCATGGGAGAATTAGGAAGATCGTGAGGCGTGAGGCGTGAAGCGTGAGTTTAGGGTTTAAGGTTTAAAGTGTAAGGTTTAATTGCAGGTTGTACAGCGATGAGGATGGTCGAGTCAGGAACTGCTGAACCCTTATATGCATTACATATCTGAAAAATTCAGAAAAAAACTATTTCGTGCAATTATCAATCTGAAAGCTCATTCGAGTATCAATTAAACTTTAAACCCTAAACCTTAAACCCTAAACCTTAAACCCTAAACTCACGCTTCACGCCTCACGCCTCACGTTCTAAACGACACTCCCTCCATCGCCAGATCCGTATTCGGAAACACTTCCCTTGCTTCGGTGAGAAAATCATCCAGGGTATCGTATTTGCTGCTGAAATGGCCCAGCAGCAGCCGGCCGGCTCCGGCTTTTTTGGCGATCTCGGCGGCCTGTCGGCTGGTGCAGTGAAAACGTTCTTCCGCCCTTTCCCGAAGATTATCGAGATAGGTAGATTCATGATAAATGAGGTCGGATCCTTTGATATGCGGGATCATGGCCTCGTTGTAGCGCGTATCGGCACAATAGGCATATTGCTTGCCACGGGGCGCTTCGGCGGTCAGCCATTCATTGCGGATCACTTCGCCGGCCGTGGTGACAAAATCGGCGCCCTGTTTCAACTGATCATAAAAGTGAATGGGGATCTGGTATTCCTTTACGGCCTCCATTATCAGGCGGCGGGGCTTCTTTTTTTCCCGGAAAACGAAACCATAGCATTCTATACGATGTACCGTAGGGAAACAGCGCACTTCGAGCTTTTCGTTATCTATCAATACGGCTTCACCACTGATGGTATGAAAATGCAGGGGATAGCATAAATGCGTATCGGCCACTTTCAATTGCATCTCCACAATATCTTTTAACTGTGCGGGACCGTACACATGTAGTTCCTGCTGATGGCTGAGCAGGCTAAAGGAGTTAAGCAACCCTACCAATCCAAAATAATGATCGCCATGCAGGTGCGAAATAAAAATATGGGAAATGCGGCCCCTTCGCACTTTGTAGCGCATCAATTGAATCTGTGTTCCCTCCCCGCAATCTACCAGGAACTGCTGGCCGTCGAAAGTTACAACCTGGCTGGTGGGATGCCGGTCGAATGCCGGGACGGCGGAATTATTACCAAGGATCGTAACGGCTAACATAAGAGGGATAAAGTTGGGTGGAATCCATTAGGTTTTGGTCCACAAATTATTGACTTTTAGTCAAAAATTGACCGACACGGCTATGCGGTAGCCGGAAATCAACCGGCCTCCTCCTCACCACCCAACAGTTCCCTTTCAATCTCTTCCATCTGTACTATATCCCAGGCCTCACTTTCAGTGGGGGTAATATTCAGGAGCTCCAGCAGTTCCCATTCGTCTAACTGATCTTCCAGCTTTTTGTCGAGGCGGCACAGCACAAAGGAGGCCTGGTTCTCGTAAAATTCCTGTTGAATTTCCACCAGTTTCGCTGCCAGTCCGGCTTCCATTTCTTTCACTTCGGCAAGATTAACCACAACGTTTTTAACGTCATTTTGGAGGAAAGGCAGTAAACAGGCCGCCAGTTCGTCTGTCATAGTAGCAGATAAAACGGGGCCGGGCAGCGTGATGGCATGAAATCGTTCTTTGGTATCAGTTTTGACCTGCATACTACAAATTTGATGGTTTGGGCGGGATTTCCCTAAAAATCAGCAGGCTCCGACAACTTTACTTATCAACATTCCGTTTATAAGTGCGGGAGAACAGGAACCAATTATATTTGTTAATATTGTATCACAACCAATTATCTACATATGGATAATAATTTTTCATCCCAGGTTAAAGAGATCATTTCGTTTAGCAGAGAGGAGGCCTTACGATTGGGAAATGATTTTATCGGCACGGAACATCTCCTGCTCGGTTTGATCCGGGAAGGCGATAATACCGCTGTGCGGATACTAAAGAGTTTCAATGTGGACCTGTATGAGCTGCGGAAGGAAATTGAACTGGCGGTAAAGGACAAAACAGGAAAGAATATCGCTAATATCAATAGCCTGCCCCTGACCAAACAGGCAGAAAAGGTAATTCGCGTAACCGTTCTCGAAGCCAAAGCGCTGAAGAGTACGACCGTGGAAACCGAGCACCTGATGTTGTCTATTCTGAAGAATAAAGAGAATATCGCTACCCAGATCCTGAATCAGTTTGATGTTAACTACGACATGTTCCGCCAGGAACTTGGCATTGTGAAATCGAATGATCCCCGTGCGGAATACACTGATGAGAACGACGATGATTTTGAAGAAGAGAAAAAGTATTCGCAACAAAAAGGATCCAAGCAGGCTGGTGGCGCCAAGAGCAAGACGCCGGTACTCGATAATTTTGGCCGCGACATTACCAAGCTGGCCGAAATGGGCACACTGGATCCGATTGTGGGCCGTGAGTCGGAAATAGAGCGGGTATCGCAGATACTCTCCCGCCGCAAAAAGAACAACCCAATACTGATAGGGGAGCCGGGGGTGGGTAAGACGGCTATCGTGGAAGGGCTTGCCCTGCGGATCGTGCAGCGAAAAGTATCGCGTGTGCTATTCGACAAGCGGGTGATATCGCTCGATCTGGCTGCCCTGGTGGCGGGCACCAAATACCGGGGCCAGTTTGAGGAGCGCATGAAAGCCATCATGAATGAGCTGGAAAAGAACCGCGATGTTATCCTCTTCATCGATGAGTTGCACACCATCGTAGGGGCGGGTGGCGCCAGTGGTTCGCTCGATGCAAGCAATATCTTCAAGCCCGCGCTGGCCCGTGGAGAACTCCAGTGCATCGGCGCTTCCACGCTTGATGAATACCGGATGTATATCGAAAAAGACGGCGCACTCGACCGCCGCTTCCAGAAAGTAATGGTGGATCCGCCATCGGTGGATGAAACCATCCAGATTCTGAATAATATCAAATCTAAATACGAGGATTATCACAATGTGATTTACAATGATGAATCCATTGAAGCCTGCGTAAAGCTCAGCGACCGCTATATCACGGATCGCCTCCTGCCCGATAAGGCCATCGATGTGATGGATGAAGTGGGAGCAAGGGTGCACCTGAAAAACATCAATGTTCCGGAAAACATCGTTGAGCTCGAGAAAAAAATTGAAGAAGTAAAAGTTGAAAAGAATAAAGTAGTCAAGAGCCAGAAATTTGAAGAAGCCGCATCGCTGCGCGATACGGAGAAAAGACTGGCCGAAGACCTCGAAAAAGCCAAGGCCGAATGGGAAGAGGAGAGCAAACACAAACGCTATCCTATCGACGAAGAAGCTATTGCCGAAGTAGTGAGTATGATGACGGGCATTCCCGTGAAGCGCATGGTGCAGGCCGAAACCGAAAAGCTGCGCAAAATGACCGACGATATGCGCGGTATGGTAATTGGCCAGGACGAAGCGATATCGAAAGTGGTAAAAGCCATACAGCGTAACAGGGTAGGGCTGAAGGATCCCAAGAAACCGATTGGTACCTTCATCTTCCTGGGCCCCACTGGTGTTGGTAAAACGGAACTGGCCCGCGCACTGGCACGACATATGTTTGATAGTGAAGATGCGCTGATCCGCATCGACATGAGCGAATACATGGAGAAGTTTACGGTGAGCCGCCTGATAGGTGCGCCTCCGGGATATGTGGGCTATGAAGAAGGCGGACAGTTGACCGAGCGCGTGCGCCGCAAACCCTATAGTGTGATCCTGCTCGATGAAATTGAAAAAGCGCATCCGGATATTTACAATATCCTGTTGCAGGTGCTGGATGATGGTCAGTTGACAGATGGCCTGGGTAGGAAAGTGGATTTCAAGAACACGCTGATCATCATGACTTCGAATATCGGGGTGCGACAGTTGAAGGATTTTGGTGCGGGAGTAGGTTTCACCACCGCATCGAAAATGGAACATGAAGACGAAGCGAATAAGGCTGTGATAGAAAAAGCGCTGAAGCGTACCTTCTCGCCTGAGTTTCTGAACAGGATTGATGATGTGATCATTTTCAACAGCCTCACCAAGGAAAATATCTTCAGCATTATCGATATCCTCATGAAGGGAGTAACGCGCCGGCTCACCAACCTGGGCTTCAGCCTTACACTCACCGAAGAAGCCAAGTCCTTCCTCGCCGATAAAGGATATGATGTGCAATTTGGCGCCCGTCCTTTACACCGCGCTATTCAGAAATACCTGGAAGATCCGCTGGCAGAAGAAATTCTGAATATGAATGTGAAAGCGGGGGATGTGCTGGAGGCCGACCTGGATAAGGAGCAGCAGAAGCTCAAGTTTACCTTTCGTAAAGCGGAAACCAAAGCGAAGGAATCCAAGACCTGATCCTTAGTAAGTACGCCATATAAGAAAAACGCCGTAAGGCGTTTTTTTTTGTGCATACGAATCGAATAAAATTTTCAGCCTCGGAGGCATCACTTATTTTTGTTGTGCATGGCAAAGAAGATCATCATCACCATCGACGGTTGGTCGAGTTGCGGCAAGAGCACTCTGGCCCGGCAACTGGCTAAGGAGCTCGGTTATCTCTATATCGACAGCGGTGCCATGTATCGCGCAATTACCCTGCACTTCCTTCGGAATCATGTTGACTGGACCGATACGGCGGAAGTAGTGAATGGGCTGGAAGGTATTGTGCTGGATTTTCATGTCAATGAAAAGACCCAGCGAAGCGAGATCTACCTGAATGGTGAAAATGTGGAATACGTGATCCGCGACCTGGTGGTGGCGGAAAAAGTATCCGAAGTGGCGGCTATTCGGGAAGTGCGAGAGTTTGCCGTGGCCCAACAACAGGCGCTGGGAAAAAGAAAGGGCATCGTAATGGATGGCCGGGATATTGGAACCGTAGTATTCCCCAACGCCGAGCTGAAGATATTTATGACGGCAGACAATGCCGTAAGGGTGGAGCGGAGATTCCGCGAACTCTTTGAAAAGAATCCCAACATCACCATCGAAGAGGTGAAGAACAATCTGGAGATGCGCGACTATATCGATTCCCATCGCGAAGTAAGTCCCCTGCGCCAGGCCGAAGATGCTCTCATACTCGACAATACCCGCCTTACCCCCGACGAACAGTTTCAGATGGCTTTGAACTGGGTAAAGGAGCGCACGCAGGCACTGGCACAATAACCAGCTTAATTTTACATATTGGAGTTTAGTTTAATCTGGCCGAATTACCGTATCGGGTTGGCCAGATTTACAAGCCATTTTCGTATTTTTTTCAAAAAAGTCTGATTTTTACTTGCATTTGTAAAGTATAATTTCGATTTTGCAATCGTAATTCTCCACATACCTCTGAACAATCCCTCTGCCGTGCTTGCCCTCGGGCTTCTTAGCGGTAAATAATTCCAATCTCAGGCCGTACCACCTCCTCCTTATCCATTCGTGTATTCGGCTCTGGACATCCTGTTCAAAGACTGTTGCCTATCTAAAACCTACTGGTTAACCGGTATGGTATCGGCATCTGTAAACAGGTCATTAATTATACGAACCCTATAAATCCCCAGAAAATGAAAAAAGTATTACTATCCCTTACCGCACTGCTACTCGGCTTCGCAGTAGTACGCGCGCAAACCAGCGCCTGTGCAGTGACTGCCATGCAGGTGAAAATAAAATCAACAACAGCTGTTACAGGTGGTTGCGAAGTTTTAATGGACGTTTCCTTTACCGGAACATTTACGAATGGTGCAAAATATGGTGTAATTCATCTCTGGGAAAGCGATCCCGTGAACAATTACCCCAACCTGAATTATAATGTATCCACTCCTCCGGGCGGAACGGCTCTGCAAAATGCCCTGGGAACCATTGTAATTGAGGACCCGGGTTCCTCCACTTATTCCCTTGTGCAAAATTATCCCTGGCCTGGTGTGAACCAGCCTGCAGTTAAAATGGTATTTGATGGTGTGACCCTTACCCGAACTGGCGCTGGTCCTTATGTGTACACGTTGGAAAATGTAAAGCTGGTACTGTCTACCTGCGGACAACCCGTAACGGTTCGTGGAGATGTGTGGGGCTCTAACAATGGCAACAATACCCAGTGTAACAACCAGGGGGCCATTACCATCCTGTTCAACAACCTGCAGGTGAATGGTATCAAGCAATGCGTGCAGCCCCGATTGCTCAACCTGGCATTCCAGAATGTGGACGATAACGCCTTCGATATAACCACCCGCGTATTCATCGATGATGGGGATGGTATCGCAGAGCTGGGTACGGACGATATTGAAATTACAGGATCACTGAATCCTGCGCTGCCGGGCACTATCAGTTTAAGTGCCGGCGAACAGGAAGTTTACCTGAATATTGCTTACAGCCCCTATAACAGCCAGGGTATTTATGACAAGCCCATTTGGGTGGAAGCGGTAGCTTCTGCGCCTAATGCGGCGAGTGTAACCACTGTGCGGAAGATCGATTTTCTGGGTACCTGTGCCTTGTTGCCGGTTGAGTTCAAATCATTCGATGCCAAACGCATCAATGCCGGAACGGTGGAACTGAACTGGGCTACTTCTACTGAACTGAACAACAAAGGCTTTACGGTGGAGCGGAAACTGGGCAACGGAGCCTGGACAGAAATTGGTTTTGTGGCTACCAAAGCTGTTGACGGCAACAGCAACACTGAGTTGACATACAGCTTCCAGGATGCTAACCCCACCAGGGCGGTGAGCCAGTATCGCCTGGTACAGACCGATTGGGATGGCCGTAACAGCCTGAGCGTGGTGCGTGCGGTGAAAGGAGAAGCCGGCAAGTCGAAATTGCTGATCTATCCCAACCCATCCGACAATGGCCGTGTAACAGTTGTGTTTGAGAACAGCAGCGAAGTGCGCGATGTAATGCTGATAGATATGAGTGGCCGCGTAATCCGCAACTGGTCGAAACTGAATGGCAATGTGCATCAAATCGAAAACCTCACCCCCGGATTCTATAGCCTGAAAGTGACGAATGTGGAGACAGGGGAGGTGAGTGTGGATAAGATAGTGGTGAGCAAATAAGGAGTTATAAGTTTTAAGTTATAAGTTTTAAGTTCAGGGTTTGGAGCTGAGCTGACATGCCGGAACTTGATCCCTATTACAAAAAAGCCTGGACAGAAATGTCCAGGCTTTTTTGTAATAGGGATCAATGAGTCCTACTATGACTTACAACTTAAAACTTACAACTTAAAACTTATAACTTTTCACTTAATATCCCCTCTTCACCTCCAGCAATTCCACTTCAAATATCAATGCCGCTCCTCCCGGAATCGTGGGTGGTGCTCCATTGAGTCCATATCCCAATTGATAAGGGACATAGAACCTGTATTTACTCCCAACCGGCATCAGTTGCAAGCCTTCCGTCCAGCCTTTGATTACCTGGGATACGCCGTATTCCAGCGGCTGGTTACGGTTATAGGAGGCGTCGAACTCGGTACCATCGATCAATGTGCCACGGTAATGCGCCACAAACACATCGTTGGGGCCGGGCTTTTCTCCCTCACCCTGGCGTATGATCTCATACTGCAATCCGCTGGCCGTGGTTTTTACTTCCGGTCTCTTCCCGTTCTCCGCCAGGAAGCTTTCCCCTGCCTTGATGATGGCCTCGGCTTTTTGGCGTGCCATCTTGCTGGCATAGCTGCTAAGTATGCCGTAGCAATCCTCCGGCTTTATGAGCAGGGAGTCGTTGGCAAATACCCTATCAATGGCTGCATAGATCAGGGAGCGGTTGATGCTGGTCATATCCTGCATCCTGAGGGAATTTGCGATGTTGATACCGAGCGCATATCCGGCTGAATCAGCCAGGTTCTGGAGTTGAATGGGTTCTTCGCCCTTTTTCGATTTTTTGTGGCGGGTAATTTTCCGACCCTTCTTTTTTACTTCACTGTTGTCATTATCAACAACAGTATCCGCGTTCATCATTTTGGTGGAAAAGTCGTTGAGCACCATAAAGCATTCGTTCTCCTCAATCAGGCTGGAGTCGCCTTGGAGAAAGCCTTCAAGCGCCCGGCGTATCAGCGGCTGGTTGATGCCGTTCATTTTACGCGATTGAAGGCTAATGGCTACGTCAACACCCAGTGCGTAGCCGGCCGAGTCGGCGTGGTTGCTCAGTACAATGGGTTCGGTCTTCACCTTGCGGGATCCAAGGCAGGAGGCCAGCAGCAAGGCTGGAATGATTACTAAGAATTTCATTGGTTAAAGGATGTGTGCAAAAATAGAAAGGGTTAAGAATCGAAACACTTAACCCTTTCGGTTGATTTCTTCCTGGCAAAATTATCTTGGCTGTCCGGGTTGTCCGGGTTCTCCTTTGCGAATATCTACCAGTTCCAGGTCAAATACCAAAGTGGCACCACCCGGAATGGAGGGCGGGTTACCCTGCATACCATAGCCAAGCTGGTAGGGTATATACAGTTTGTACTTGCTGCCCTTCGACATCAACTGAAGACCTTCGATCCAACCGGGAATTACCTGGTTTACACCCATGATCAGGGGCTGGCCATCTTTAGAAGCGTCGAATTCGGTTCCATCGATCAAAGTGCCGCGGTAGTTGGCGACAAACACATCATTGATGCCGGGCTTGGGTCCGTTGCCTTCTTTGATTACTTCATATTGAAGACCGGATGCGGTTGTTTTTACTTCCGGACGTTTGGCGTTCTCTGCCAGGAAAGCTTCGCTTTCTGCTATTACTTTTTTCGAACGGGCCTCACTTTTCACGCGCATATAGTCGTTCATAAAGGCAAATGCCTGGCTGGGTTTCAAAGCCAGCGAATCGTCGGCCAGTACATCACGCATGGCCTGCTTCATCATATCGCGGTTCAGATCGGTCATGCCATTCACCTTGAGTGTGGAGCCCACATTGATGCCAAGGGCATAGCTGGCAGAATCCTGAAGGTTGGCCAAAACCGGTATATCTTTTTCCAGTTTCATATCCATACCACCTTTAACGGAATTACCGCTGGTATCGTTACGCTGGTTGATGGAATAGCGGGTTAGCACCATGCTGCATTCCTGCAACGACATGGGTAGCTCTTCAGTGGTCAATACTTTTTCAATTCCATAGGATATAAGCCCAAAGTTCAGGCTGCCTAATTGTTGTTGCTGCAAACTGCTGGTCAGGTCCACACCCAGTGCATAACCGGCAGAGTCAGCCATGGTTTTCAGCTCAGCCGAGCCTCCCCCTTTCCTGTCACAGCCTGCTACGAGAGCGGATACGGATAATACGATTAAGATTCTCTTCATTTGATTTTATTAAGGAAGCAAAAATAGGGAAACAAGGGTCGCCAGCGGGATTATTTGGAGGGATTCGGGATAATTTTGGACGGGCGGAATCACTACCGGGTCAGTTGCACCAGCTTGTCAGGATTGGCCGCCGCATAGCCCAGTACCAGGTTGCGCACATAGAGGCTTTCTTTGAAGGGATTAAGCACCGCTTTCAGTTTTTCTATCGAATCGATGGAGAAATCTTCGGACAAATAACCCATTCCCCAAAACTGGCCTTTCAGCACCAGCACACAGGACTTTTCGCCCGGCTCGCGTCCTTCATCCACAATTGCAAAGCTGGGTTCCTGCTGTAGCGAGAATATGGCGGCCTCTACACGGGCATTATAGGCTTCAACCGTTTCTTTGCCTTCACAGGCTCCCCGGCAATGACCGGTATTTTCACCCTCGCAAGGCAGGCTGTCTTTCTGAAGATAGCAGAAGCGGGGACAAAGTGTGTATTCACGCACCAGTTTTCGCAGCAGGGAATGTCCGGTGGCGAGGTAATGAAAGCTGTAGACGGGTCGCAACAGCTTTTTGTTTTTTTCGATCGCCAGTCGCATATAACCACGCTGATCTTCGAAAGAAAAAATTCCGTAAACATCTTCCCATCTCTTTTGCGAGTAGTTGAACGCGGGCCATAAGCGCCGGATTTCGTGCGACTCCAGTATCTGTGCCATCAGTTCCGTACCGCAGCTTTGAAAACTGATGCGATGCACATGTTGGAGGAAATTCTGTTTTTGCCGGCTCTCCGAGTTGTTGCTGAAATGGCTGTGCACCCGGTATTTGATATTACGCGCCTTGCCTACATACACTATTTTATCTTTCGCATTATGAAAATAGTACACGCCGGGTGTATAGGGCAGGGCTTCAAATTGTTCACGCGGCAGATGAGGAGGAAGTGTCTGCTCCTTGCTATTCTTACGTAGGCTGTTGCGGATAAAATCATCCCGGTCGCGCTGCAGGAGAATGCGAAACAGTTCCACCGTTGCGTTCGCATCCCCACCAGCACGGTGCCGTTGGTTAACGCGGATATCGAGCGATTCACATAATCTTCCCAGGCTGTAGGAAGGCAGCCCCGGAATAATTTTTCGCGCCAGTCGCACGGTGCACAGTTTTTTGGTTTGCAGGTCAATGTCCCTGGCTGCCAGATGGGCACGAAGAAAGGAATAGTCGAAGTTGACATTATGTGCGATGAAGACCCGGTCTTTGAGGTAGGCATAAACCTCGGCCGCAATATCTTCAAAGAGTGGCGCATCGCTCACCATCTTATCCGTAATGCCTGTCATGGCCTGGATATATGGGGGAATAGGCTGCAGGGGATTCACCAGGGTTTCGAATGTATCGGTAATTTTTTCCCCATCAAAATGACGAATAGCAATTTCCGTTATGCCATGCGCCGCGGCATATCCGCCTGTCGTTTCAATATCTACAATCGCATACATAAGGAATATGACCACCGGGTGGCAGAGAATTACGAATTTCGTGAAAATTTCAACGAAGTGAATGATAGAAACGCCGATAAACTGGAAATGTTTCGAAACCGCCTGGTTAAGATGCTGCGGCACCGGGGTAAGCTCGCCCGCAAGTCGGGTATCAGTTGTTATCGGCTTTATGACCATGATATTCCTGAGTTTCCTTTTTCCATTGAATGGTATGATGCAGATATCTATGTGGCCGAGTACAGGCGGAATCATGGAATGGATGAAGCGGAGCACGAAAACTGGCTTCAGGACTGCCTGAAGGTAATCAGCGAAACCACGGATATACCGCCTGACCGCATACATGCCAAAACCCGGCAGCGTAAAGCCGGCCGGCAGGGACAATACCAAAAACTGGATCAGGCCGGCAGGGAACTGACCGTGGAGGAATCGGAACTTCATTTTATTGTGAACCTCGATGATTACCTCGATACGGGCCTGTTTCTCGACCACCGCATCACGCGCCAATGGGTACGTAAGCATGCGGAGGGAAAAAGGGTACTAAACCTTTTTGCCTATACCGGCTCCTTTTCCGTGTATGCGGCTTCGGGAAATGCTGCTTTGGTGGAAACGGTGGACTTGTCGAACACCTATCTGCAATGGGCCCGGCGCAATATGGCGCTGAATGGATTTACAGACCCGGAGAAATTTCGGTTTGTACAGGCCGATGTATTGGCTTACCTGCAAAGCCTGCCGGCCAATGCCTTTGATTTGATCGTGATGGATCCGCCCACTTTCAGCAATAGCAAGCGGATGGAAGGTTTTTTGGATATTCAGCGCGATCATGTACCCTTGATACGGGATGCCTGCGCCAGCCTGGCCAAAAAGGGACAGTTAATCTTCAGCACCAACTATCGTCGCTTTATCCTCGATCGTGAAGCCTTATCGGTCTTCCATTGCAAAGACATGACCAAAGCCACTACTCCCTTCGATTTCGAAGGAAAATTCTCCCGGCTTTGTTATCTCATTGAAAAAGCAGGGTGAGCTTCGTATATTTAGTACAGAACATACGGCTTGCGAACAATCTTATATATAAAGGCGCTGCTTTCTCTTTTGGCTCTGTCAACAGGATTGGAAGCCCAGCTTTACGTGCGTGCGGAAAACTATACCGTGCGATCGGGACTTTCAGACAACCGCATACGGTGCATAGCCAGGGATCAAGCCGGTTTTCTTTGGATTGGCACCCATAACGGGTTAAACCGCTACGATGGTCACAGCTTCCAGGTATTTCGCCCATCGAAGGACAATTCCATTTCCAATGAAGTGATCAATGATGTTGTGTGCGACAGTAGTGGGTATGTATGGGTAGCCACGATGGATGGGTTAAACCGTTTTGATCCTTATACTTTTCAATGGAACGTATGGCCCAATTATGCGGGCGAGGATTCCACGGCCGTGCTGCCCAGCAACCTGGTCAGGGATCTTTACCTGGATCCCCAGCAGCGGCTTTGGGTGGTGAGCGATGTACGGGAGCTTTGTTTTATTGACCTGGGAACGGGCCGTATACAGCGATACGACTGGCCGGCATTTGCCGCCTCCGAACCCGAAATCCGGAAGACGGTTTATCGTTCCATACAAAAAATAATACCCGGCCCGGCTGGGATTCTATGGCTGGGTACCAACAGGGGGCTTGTTGAATTCGACATTAGTAAAGGACAGTTTCGATGGTGCGGCGGCGGGTACAACGCGAGTGTGGTGGATATGGCTTATGATTCAGCCACCGGAAAGGTATTGCTGGTAACGGAAGAGGGGAATCTGTACAGCTATTCCCGGTTTACGGGTGATTGGTGGAGTCCGGCAATAAGCCCTATTCCTTATCCGTCGCTTCGATGGTCAGAAGCGAGGCTCAGCGGAAAACGGCTGGCTTCTCCCGAAGGATTATTGTTTTGGCGAAGTACCGACTCGCGGGTATGGCTGCAACCCTATTTGCCGTTGATGGAAGGTTATCTGCATCCCGGAGGCATTACCGCGGTATTTCGCGAAGCGCCCAATGTGCATTGGCTGGGTACGCCCAACGGAATTAGCCGGGTAGATGAAACAGAGGAGATGCCAAGGTTTCTTCCTTTAGAAGTGCGGAATTTCAGGGAAGGCAGCAATGCCATGGCGTCTGTTTATTACGACGAACCAAGCGATTCCTATTTTGTGGCGGGTGGCGAAACCGGCAAGATCTTTCAGGTAGTTGTCGGTGGCGACATTCACTGCTTTGAGCAGGATGCTGCAGGCCGGCCCTTTTCAGAGTGCCATACGCTGCTGGCCGACCAGGACAAGCGGCTCTGGCTGCTGACGGTGGATGCGCTTTACTTGTTTGAGCGCGACAGGAAACGGTTCCGTAAAGTGACGAATCCGCCTGCCGGCTACGTACATAATTTTCGGGACCTGACGGTGGATGATGAAGGTTCCGTTTGGTTGGCCGGATTCAGTTCGGGAGTGTGGCGCTACCGGCCCCTTGAACAAAAATGGGATAGCCTGCCCGGAGAGTATTTTCAGAAAGTCAAAAAACCGGCATCCCTGAATTGGGATCCGGTGTTGAAGCGCCTATGGCTGGGCACTTTTGGAAGCGGATTATATTCTTATTCAAAAAATGAGGGGTTACAACGCTATACAGCCTCAGTACAGGGGAATGGAACAGCCCTCGACCTCATACATGATATTGCGCGCGACAGTCTTGGCCGGCTATGGGTGGCAACGGATGCGGGAGGCATTTTCCGGTTACGACTGCAGGCGGATGGTCAGCAGGAATGGCGACAGTTTACCATGCGCGACGGACTGCAAAGCAATCATTTTATTTCCCTGGTACCAGGCCGCCGTGCGGAGATATGGGCCATTTCCGGTCAACAGGTGCATCATCTTAGCAGCGAAGGACAGCTTTTGGCACCTGCATTGACGAACCGGGTAATGCCCATTTCCAGTTTCGCCTCGGATCAGCGCCGGCCGCATTCCATGGACTATGATAAGGGACGCGACCAGGTAATATTTGCCGCAGCCGGGGGCTTGATGGTGCTGCCCGCATCCACTACTTCCCATCAACCGGTATTTCCCCTGATTATTACGGAGCTTAATTTGGGTAATGGGTGGCTAAAGGTTTTTGATCCGCAAAGGATGAGGGACCTGGATATACCCTTTCGCTATAATGATCTTGATATTCACTATGCGGCCCTTCAGTTTCAAACCGCAGTATCTTTTCGTTATCAACACCGGCTATTGGGTTATGATCGTGAATGGATCAACCCATCCACCGCATTCCGCGCCACCTATACCAACCTGCCTCCGGGCGAGTACCGGTTTGCGATCAGGGTGCTGGATGCCAACGGTAGGCCGGTGGTGGAGTCTGTCTATTACCGGTTTCATGTGGTGCCGCCGTTTTGGCGCACCTGGTGGTTTATATCCATGTTAATCATGGCGATGGCATTGGGGATTTATGCCTGGATATATACGCTGCGCAGTCATATCCGGTCGCAAAAGATTCTGACCTATTTTGCTACTTCCCTGTACGGACAAAATACAGTGGATGATGTGTTTTGGGATATCGCGCGAAACTGTATAGGTCAATTGCAGTTTGAAGATTGCGTCATTTACCAGGTAGATGAAGAAAGGCAATTATTGCTGCAACGCGCGGCTTTTGGACCCAAGAGCCCGAAGGAACATGAGTTGCTCAATCCTCTCGAAATACCTATCGGTGCCGGAATTGTGGGTCATGTAGCCCTATCTGGCAAGGCAGAAATAGTGAAAGACACCAGCCGCGACAAGCGATATATTGTGGACGACAACCGGCGGAATTCGGAGATGGCGGTGCCGATTCTGGTAGATGGAAAAGTGTTTGGGGTAATTGATTCCGAGCATTCCCGCAAGGGGTTTTATACACGTCGGCACCTGCAACTGCTGTCCCGCATCGCGGAAATTGCGGCGGCTAAAATTTCCAAGTACCTGATTGAGGAACGGATTCGTCTGAAAATAGCCCGCGACTTGCACGATGAAATGGGTTCCACCCTCACCAGCATCAATATCATCAGTAAGATGGCTATAGGGCAGGCAAAAGCCGATCCGGGACTTACAAGCCAGTTGGAAAAGATTCGGGAGCATTCGGCCCGCATGATGGATAGCATGAGCGATATTGTATGGGCCATCAACCCCAGCAACGACAGCTTTGAGAAAGTGATTCTCCGGATGAAGGAATTTACAGCGGAGATTCTGGAGCCGGCCGGTATAAACTATTATTTTCGGGAAGAGCCGGAAATAGCGGCCCTCCCATTGAGCGTGGAAAGACGCAAGGAATTGTACATGCTTTTTAAGGAAGCCATCACCAATGCCGCCAAATATAGTGGAGCCACCGAAATCAATATCAGCTTCCGCCTGGAAGGAGAGGCCATTGTGCTGACGATTATGGACAATGGCAGGGGCTTCGACCAGGCCCTCGTAGCGGAAGGCAATGGCCTGCGAAACATGCGCAACCGGGCCATGCAAATGAAAGCCGAGCTGCGCATAGAATCCATTCCGGCAACCGGAACTTCCATTCACGTGACGGTGCCAATCACATGATTTAGGTATCTGCTCCCCGCCTAATTTATACTAAGTTGCAGATTAAATCTGAAGCCATTAACATGCAGACCCGGATTAGTTTATACGAAGATAACCCAACACTACGCGAAAGTCTTGTCAGCCTGCTTTCCCTCACCGGCGAATACGAAGTGGTAGCCAGTTATGGCGATTGCCGGCAGGTGGAAGAACAGGTGAAAATTGACAAACCCGACGTGATATTGATGGATATAGATCTACCGGAAGTGAATGGAATTGAAGCGGTGCGAAAGATTCGTGGATTCGACCGCAATGTTCAGATCATCATGATCACTGTTTTTGACGACAACAGTCATGTGTACGATGCGCTTTATGCAGGCGCCAACGGATACCTGCTCAAGAAATACATTTCCGACAAATTGATTCATGCGATCCAGGAAGTGTTGCAGGGGGGCGCGCCCATGAGCCCGGCCATCGCCCGGATGATTATCTCCAATATGCAGGAGCAACCACCCGCCCAGGCGCCGGATTATCAACTCACCAACCGGGAAAAGGAAATCCTGCTATGGCTATCCAAGGGGAATAGTTTTAAGCTGATAGCCGCCGAGCTGAATATCAGTCTCGACACCGTACGCACGCACATAAAAAGGATCTATGATAAGCTCCACGTACGCTCGCAAATAGAAGCAGTGAGTAAGGCGATTAATGAGAAGATTGTGTAGGTTGCAAGTATTAAGTACTAAGTTTTAAGTTGTAAGTTTTAAGTTGTAGGTTTTACCTGGCATATATTGGATTCAGGCTTACTGGCCATTGCGGAAATGAGCGATGAACATAAACGCAATGCAGCCTGACAAATCCTTCTACTTAAAACTTACAACTTAAAACTTACAACTTGAAACTTACAACGTTTTCAACACCTCATTCATGCTCCTCACCGCCGCTGCGCTCTTATTGAATTCCGCCTGTTCTATAGCATTGAGGCCGAAGTCGAGGATTTTTTCCCAGCCATTGCGGCCGATGATCACGGGTACACCGAGGCAAATATCGTCCTGGCCATATTCGCCATTGAGGCTTACACAGCAGGTGAAGAGTTTTTTCTCATCCCGGAGAATGCTTTCCACCAGTGCTGCACCGGCAGCGCCGGGTGCATACCAGGCCGATGTGCCGATCAGCTTGGTTAGTGTGGCACCACCCACCATGGTATCGGCCACTATCTGCTTCTGTTGCTCTTCTGAAAGGAATTTGGTAACCGGTACCGAGTTCCAGGTAGCGAAACGGATCAGTGGAATCATGGTAGTATCACCATGGCCGCCCACTACCACCGCATTCAGGTCGGAGGGACTGCAGCCCAGGTGCTGGCTCAGTTGATATTTGAAGCGGGCGCTGTCGAGAGTGCCACCCATGCCAATAATACGGTGCTTTGGCAATCCGGTTGATTGCAGGGCGAGATAGGTCATCGTATCCATCGGGTTGCTGATCACTATAATGATGGCATCCGGTGAATGCTGCAAAACATTATCACAAACCGACTTCACAATGCCTGCGTTTACGCCAATCAGTTCTTCGCGGGTCATGCCAGGTTTACGGGGCAAACCTGAAGTGATCACCACTACATCGCTACCGGCCGTTTTGCTGTAATCATTGGTGGAACCACTGATCCGGGTATCAAATCCCAGCAGGGTAGCCGTCTGCATCATGTCCTGGGCCTTGCCTTCGGCAACACCTTCTTTGATATCGAGCAATACCACTTCATCGGCCAGTTCCTTGCGGGCAATATTATCCGCACAGGTGGCACCCACGGCACCGGCGCCTACAACAGTTACTTTCATGAAAGAATCGTTTATGAATGGAAGAATTTATTTGCGGGGCAAAGGTAGCGGAAACTGTCCGCTCAACCAGTACCGCGGCAGGAGATGCCTGCTTATTTACGGAATTTTGATAATAAGACGGACAGCGGCAGGGTACCCTCTGCCACTTCAATCAAATTTTTCTTTTTGTCGTACAGGCCCAGCACCGGCAGGCTATGCGATTGAAAAAATCCCGGCAGCAAAAACTGGGAATCCCTGCCCACTACAATATTGGGGTACTGATCCAGTTTGTATTCCTCGTAGAATCTTTTGATATAATCGAAAGGCAGCACACTGGCCATCACGATTTGAATGTCTTTAAAACGATCAATATTGGCCAGTATGGAATCCGTCTTATGCCGGCAATGATCACATTCAGGACTGAAGAGCATAATCAGTGCCGATTTGCGTTTCGGCAAATCTTCTTTGCCATACTGCGTAAGGCTGTCGGTCAGCAAAATTTTAAAAGGAGGTACCGTGGGGAACTGTTGGTAAGGAGCCACGGAAGGGGATTGGGCTATGGCCATCCAGTTGATAAGCAGGAAGGGGAGGAGGAGGATTGATTTGCGCATGATACGGTGTACGTAATACGTTTTACGTAGTACGTTGGGTTTAGGGTTTAGGGTTTAAGGTTTAGATTCTTTCGTTGGGTGTTTAATTTCAATTGAGAGGATTATATGCATTAAATATCAGGATTATAGACCCGACAAAAATACAACTCAAACTCCGACCTGTCTCAATCCTTTTAAACCTTCAACCCCAGGCCTTAACCAAAAAACGTAGAACGTAATACGTAATACGTAAAACGTAAAACCTATAAACCCCCTATCTTTGCCGCCTCAATAAAACAGAACTATGGCAACTACATCAGATATCAGCCGGGGCATGATCATCAAACTGGATGGCAGCCTTTATTCCGTTGTGGAATTTGGCGAGAACAAAACAGCCCGTGCGGCCGCCAAAGTATGGGCTAAGCTGAAGGGGGTAGACAATAACCGCAGCATCGAAAAAACCTGGAACTCAGGCGATAACATATTTCCTGTGCGCGTAGAAAGAAGGGCTTACCAGTTTTTGTACAAGGATGATACTGGTTACAATTTCATGGACTCGGAAACTTTTGAGCAAATTGCCCTGCAGGAAAACATGGTTGATGCCCCCCAGTTTCTGAAAGACGGACAGGAAGTATCGGTACTTTTCAATACAGAAAGTGAAGCGCCGATGAGTGTGGAACTTCCCGATAAAATTGTGTTGCTGGTAACTTATACAGAGCCAGGCCTGAAGGGTGATACGGCTACCCGTACCCTGAAGCCCGCCACGGTGGAAACCGGCGCCACTGTAAGCGTGCCCCTTTTCGTAAACGAAGGCGAACTGATCCGCGTAAATACCAAGTCTGGTGAGTACGTGGAGCGCGTAAAGGAATAATGCATTATCAGACTAAAATAGCCCAAAATCGAAGGATTTTGGGCTATTTTAGTCTGATAATGGCCCGAAACAGGGCCAAATCTAAAAAAAATGAAGGGGCAGCAGGCTATTTCCCTAACTTAGCCATCAACTTAAATGACCCCTTCGGGTTATACTTACAAAAAATACCTGTTAAATTGAAAAACATGGACTTTAAACAGATCCAGGAGTTGATCAAGATGATCAACAAATCGAATATTGGTGAACTCACCGTAGAACAGAAAGATTTCCGGATCACCATCAGGCAGAAAGAAGATCAGGTAACTCAGGTAGTTTCGGCTCCCATGCCGACACCTGTATATCATCAGGCGGCAGCCCCCGCTCCGGCCCCAGCCGCTGCACCGGCGGCCGCGAATGCAGATAAAGCTAAAGCGGCTGAGCCAGCCGCCACCAACCTGGTCAGCATCAAGAGTCCCATGATCGGAACTTTCTACCGTAAAGCGGCCCCCGACAAGCCCAATTTCGTGGAAGTGGGTGATGAAGTAGCCCCTGGCAAAGTGGTTTGCATTATTGAAGCCATGAAGCTTTTCAACGAGATAGAAAGCGAAATCAGCGGTCGTATCGTAAAGGTGTTGGTTGATGATGCCTCACCGGTTGAGTACGACCAGCCCCTGTTCCTGGTGGAACCCGCCTAATGGAATAAAGCATACGAAAATCTCCAAATTATAATCCTGTGTTCAAAAAAATATTGATTGCTAACAGAGGTGAAATTGCCTTGCGGGTAATTCGTACCTGCCGGGAGATGGGCATCAAAACGGTTGCTGTGTACAGCACCGCTGACCGCGACAGTCTCCATGTTAAGTTTGCCGACGAAGCGGTATGTATCGGCAAACCCCAGAGTAGTGATTCTTACCTGAATATTCCCCATATCATGGCCGCGGTGGAAATCACCAATGCCGATGCCATTCACCCCGGATATGGCTTTTTGGCCGAGAATGCCAAATTCGCCAATATCTGTAATGAACATGGCATCAAATTTATTGGTCCCACCGCCGATATGATCAATGCGATGGGCGATAAGATTACGGCGAAAGAAACCATGATCAAAGCGGGCGTACCCGTGATCCCCGGTGGAGAAGGCTTGCTGCAAAGTGTGGAAGAAGCCAGGAACCTGGCGAGAGAGATGACCTATCCCGTGATCCTGAAAGCTACCGCTGGCGGGGGTGGAAAGGGGATGCGCATTGTATGGGAAGAATCGGAAATGGAAAGGGCTTACAATACCGCCAAATCAGAAGCGGCAGCCGCTTTTAAGAATGACGGCATCTACATGGAAAAATTTGTAGAGGAGCCCCGGCATATTGAGATACAGGTGGCCGGCGACCAGTACGGGAATGTATGCCACCTCAGCGAAAGGGATTGTTCCATACAACGGCGTCACCAGAAACTGGTAGAGGAATCGCCTTCTCCCTTTATGACGGATGAACTTCGTCAACAAATGGGCGATGCCGCCAAAAAAGCCGCTTCCGCCATTAATTACGAAAGTGTGGGAACCATCGAGTTCCTGGTGGATAAGCATCGCAATTTCTACTTCATGGAAATGAATACGCGGATCCAGGTAGAACATTGCGTAACCGAAGAAGTGATCAATTTCGATTTGATCAAGGAACAGATCAAGATCGCGATGGGTGAGCGGATATCGGGCGATGATTATATTCCCCAAATGCACTCTATCGAATGTCGTATTAATGCGGAAGACCCGTACAACGATTTCCGCCCTTCACCGGGCCGCATCACTACCCTGCACCAGCCGGGTGGCCATGGCGTAAGGGTCGATAGCCATGTGTATGCGGGCTATGTGATTCCGCCTTACTACGATTCCATGATCGGAAAACTCATTACCGTGGCGCGTACCCGCAACGAAGCCATCGACACCATGTACCGCGCCCTGAGCGAATACGTGATCGAAGGGGTGAAAACCACGATTCCATTTCACCTCCAACTGATGCAGGATGATCGTTTCCGCAGTGGTGATTTCAACACGAAATTCCTCGATTCCTTCAAAATGAAGTGATATTTCTTGAGCTGAATGGGTGAATTCCTTATTTTGTGTGGTAAGGAGTTCACCCATTTTTTTTAGATGCCTTCAATTCAATTTTTAACCACCTTCTTCATTGCCCTGCTAATTGTCGTAAACGGCAATACCCAGAGCCTGGAGCGTTTCCACCGAAAAGCTACGCTTGTTGACACGCATAACGATGCCCTTTCCTCCCTGGTGCTCGAAGGCAAAGACATTACACGTTCGCTCAACGAGGGCCATAGCGATCTCCACCGTTGGCGCGATGGGGGCATGAATATTCAGTTTATGTCGGTTTGGACCGGCGAAAAGCCACGCACGGCACTGGGTTTTTATGCGGATGCCAACGAAGAAATTGATTCCCTCGAAATACTGGTTTTACGCAATCATGAACAAATTGCCCTGGCCCGGAATATGAAAGAAATTCGCCGGGGACTGAGGCAGAAAAAACTGGTGATGATGATGGGCGTGGAAGGTGGCCACATGATTGAAGATGATATGAAAAAGCTGGACGAGCTCGCCAGCCGCGGAATGCGCTACCTTACCCTTACCTGGAACAATAGCACATCCTGGGCCAGCAGCGCCATGGACGAAACTGCCATGGCAGAGGGGAAATTGTCGCCTGCGTCAACAGGCCTGAACGATTTTGGAAAGCAGGTAGTGCGAAGACTCAATGAGTTGGGCGTAATGGTCGACCTTTCTCATGTTGGCGAAAAGGCATTTTACGATGCCTTGTCCGTAACCAGCAAGCCAGTACTGCTTTCGCATAGCTCCGTTTACGCGCTTTGCCCCGTATTCAGAAATCTGAAAGATGAACAGATAAGGGCTGTGGCTACCAATAAGGGTGTGATCTGTATTAATTTTTATAGTGGCTTTATCAGTGCCGGTTATGACCAGCGTTTGCGTGAATTGCAGTCCGATGAACGCAAACGGGTGCAGGATTCGCTTTTGAAAGCGCATCAGGGCGATAGCTCCCTGATGCGGAAAGACTGGTTGTTGTATCGTGAGGCGGCGCTGGAATCGGCACGACCCTCCGTAAAGGACGTGGTGGATCATATTGACTATATCGTAAAACTGGTGGGGGATGATTATGTGGGGCTGGGTGCGGATTATGACGGGGTGAGTTCAGTGCCAAAGGGACTGGAAGACGTGAGCCGTTACCCGGAGATCACCGAAGAATTGATGCGCAGGGGCTATAGCCGTCGGTCGGTGAAAAAGATACTGGGTAAAAATGTACTGCGTGTTATGAAAGCAAATTTTAAAAATTAAGTTCAATAGCCATGCGAAAAATTATTATCCTGCTTGTTGCGCAAAGCATTATGCTTTCCGTTGTTGCACAAAAATCCATTTCTCTTTTCAATGGCCGCGACCTGGAAGGGTGGACCGTTCATGGTACGGAAAAATGGTATGTGGAAGATGGGCATCTCATTTGTGAGAGTGGCCCCGACAAGCAATATGGTTATCTTTCCACCAATGCTCCCTATACGAATTTTGACCTGAGCCTGGAGTTTAAGCAGGAATCCAATGGCAACAGTGGTGTATTCTTCCGCTCCTCCATCGATGGGGTGAAGATCAGTGGCTGGCAGGTAGAAGTGGCGCCTGAAGGCAGCCATACGGGAGGCATTTATGAATCCTATGGCCGCGGGTGGTTGATCAAGCCCGACTCCGCGCAGGAGAAATACCTCAAAGCCGGCAAATGGAATAAGCTGCGCATAAGGGTAAAGGGCGATAAGGTTACCACCTGGCTCAATGGAAAAAAGATGATCGAACTCAGCGATCAAAAAATTGGCGAGGGCAAGGGATTCATCGCCCTGCAGATACATGATGGAGGCGGCATCAAAGTGCGCTGGCGCAAAATGAAGTTGAAAAAACTTTGATTAATCCGGCTTATTATGCCTGTCCGGAATTCAGACACCCCAACCCGCAAACCCAATAGATGGTTAAGGCGCCTGCTTCGTACGGCCCTATCGGTTTTTTTGTTGATGAACCTGGTGGCTTTTCTGCATGCCTGGCGCTTTACGCATTTTACCGACCAGGAAAGCGCAAAACCACAGGCGGAAGAGTTGGGATGGGGGAAGAAAATACAATATATGCTCACGGGTATCCCCAATCCAAGACCCGCGAATATAAGCAAACCGGATACAATATTTGAATCGGTTGTTTTAAACGACAAGTATGCCAGTGCGGGCTGGTGGATACCCGTGGATTCGGCCAGGGGCACCGTCATCCTGCTACACGGATATGGGGGCGAAAAATCGAACCTGCTGGAGCGGGGCGAAATCTTTCGTTCAATGGGGTATCAGGTATTGCTGCTCGATTTCAGAGGCTCCGGGGAAAGCCCCGGTCGCGCCACCAGTATTGGTTTTCATGAATCGGAACAGGTACTGGCTGCTTACAACTGGGTTTTAAAAAAGAGTAATCAGCCCGTTTATTTTTTTGGATCCTCGATGGGGGCGGCCGCCGCCCTGCGGGCAGTATATGCGCATGGTATTCAACCGGCCGGTCTCGTTCTGGAATGCCCTTTTGGAAGCTTGTTGCAAACAACAAGAGCCCGTTTCCGCCAGCTCCAAATTCCTTCATTCCCGATGGCCGAACTCCTGGTGTTCTGGGGCGGCGTGCAGCAGGGTTTCAACGGATTCGCGCACAACCCGGAATCCTATGCGCAGGCAGTTAAATGTCCGACATTGCTTTTCTATGGCTCAAAAGATCCAAAAGTGAGTGGCGCGGAAACGACTGCTATATTCCAGGCGTTGCAGGGGCCCAAAAAAAGGATCGACTTTCCCGAAGCGGCCCACGAAGATTTCCTGAAAAAATACAGGGAAGAATGGACGGCTGAAGTGCAGTCATTTCTTCCCTGATGCGGTTGAGCAATAGCTGAATAAATCATTCAGCCTGATTTCATTAATCGGAAGGCCAGGTTATCTCAGGAAAAGCATTTCCCGGTATTTCGGCAGGTACCATTCCTTATCATCCACCAGCAGTTCCAGCTTGTCCACATGGTAACGAATCTGGTCGAAGAAGGTATCCTTAACCTTTGCCTGGTAAGCCAGTGCTTTTTCGCGTGTGTCTTCTATGGCGTTGCATTCTTTGCGGGCTTCAATCATTTTCTCCACCAGGTCGCTGGCCTTGTTGATATGTTCTGAAATTTTGTCGAGAATCTGCAATTGATTGCTATAGGCCGACTCCTGCATGCCGATGGCTTTTAAGCCATTGATGTTTTTGGCCAGCAGGTTTTGATAGCGGATGGAAGGGGGCAGCACATGGCTGGTGGCCAGCTCACCCATTATTCTGCCTTCGATCTGCACCTTCTTGATATATTTTTCCAACTCAATTTCGTGGCGCGCTTCCAGTTCGGTGTGGCTATATATTCCGTTGCTTTCAAAAAGAATTTTGGCCTTGTCGCTGATCATGGCATCCAGGGCCTGGGGAGTGGTTTTCAAGTTGGGCAAACCACGCCTGGCGGCTTCTTTCTCCCAGGCTTCGCTATAGCCATCGCCTTCAAATAGAATTTTTTCACTGGCAACAATGTATTCCCGGATCACGTGCATAATGGCGATCTCTTTTTTCTCACCACGGTCGATCAGCCGGTCCACATCTTCTTTAAACTGCTTCAGCGTTTGGGCTACAATGGTATTCAGTACCGTCATCGGGTTGGCGCAATTTGCAGAAGAACCCACAGCGCGGAATTCAAATTTATTACCGGTGAACGCAAATGGCGAAGTACGGTTGCGGTCGGTATTGTCGAGCAACAACTCGGGAATGCTCTTGTGGATATCAATCTTGAGCATGCTTTCATCCTGCTCATCAAATTTTTCACTTACTCTTTCCTTCACGTCTTCCAGCACCCGGAAGAGGTATTGGCCGATGAAGACCGAGATGATAGCGGGCGGCGCTTCATTGGCGCCCAGGCGATGATCGTTGGGTGCACTGGCAATCGACGCGCGCAGGATGTCGGCATAGTCGTGTACCGCCTTGATGGTATTCACAAAAAAGGTGAGGAACATCAGGTTGGTCTTGGGCGTTTTGCCGGGAGCGAGCAGGTTTACACCCGTATCGGTGGCCATGCTCCAGTTATTGTGCTTGCCACTGCCATTGATACCTGCGAAGGGTTTTTCGTGGAGCAGCACACGTAGCTTGTGGCGTGCCGATACCCTGCCCATCACATCCATGAGCAAAGAGTTATGATCAACAGCGAGGTTCATTTCTTCATAGATGGGTGCGCATTCAAATTGCGCCGGTGCCACTTCGTTGTGGCGGGTACGCAGGGGAATGCCAAGACGGTAACATTCCTCCTCAAAATCGCGCATGAAGGCATAAACACGTTCCGGTATGGCGCCAAAATAATGATCTTCGAGCTGCTGATTTTTCGCGGAATTATGACCGAATACGGTGCGACCACACATCACCAGGTCCGGGCGGGCATTAAACATGGCTTCATCAATCACAAAATATTCCTGCTCCCAACCTAAAGTGGCGGTTACTTTCGAAACATTCTTGTCAAAATAATTGCACACATCCACTGCGGCCTTATTGAGTGCGTCAATGGCTTTGAGCAGGGGCGCTTTGTAATCGAGCGATTCGCCGGTATAGGAAACAAAAATGGTAGGGATGCAAAGTGTTTTGCCCGGACCAATGTGCACGATAAAGGGAGGGGAGGAGGGATCCCAGGCGGTGTAGCCCCTTGCTTCAAAAGTGGCACGTATGCCACCACTGGGGAAGGAGGAAGCGTCGGGCTCCTGCTGAATCAATGCGTCGCCTTCAAATTCTTCGATAGGGGTACCATCACCCTTTAGCGTGAAAAACGAATCATGCTTTTCTGCAGTGGTACCAGTAAGTGGCTGAAACCAGTGGGTATAATGGGTAACACCCATCGATTCGGCCCAGGCCCGGATGCCGGTAGCAATCTGGTTGGCTACATTGCGCTGAATTTTTTGCCCGGCCCTGATGGAAGCCAGCAAACTTTTATAAGCCTCATCGCTCAGGTAGTGACGGGCTTTTTTCAGGTCAAAAACATATTCACCAAATACAGCGGTCACCTTGTTGATACTTTCGAAAGGCACTGCTTCTTTCTCAGTCAGTTTATTCAGCGCATTGAAGCGTAATGTCATAAAATAAGAATTAGGGGAAATGAATGAGTCGCGGCAAAGCTATCTAAAAGCTATTATCCTATAGTTGAAAAATTGGAATTTCTTATTAAGCAAAATCCCTTCCCAGCGGGAAGGGATTTGCCTGGTTTCTGATATTCGTTATGCTTTTACTGATTTAACAGTCTTAATGATGCGTGCGGCTACCTTATAAGGATCGGCAGCGGAGTTGGGACGGCGATCTTCGAGATAGCCCTTCCATCCATTGGCCGGCACACCCACCGGAATGCGAATGGAAGCGCCCCGGTCTGAAACGCCGTAGCTGAAATCGTGGATGCTGGCGGTTTCGTGCTTACCTGTCAAACGCAGGTGGTTGTCGGCGCCATATACATCAATATGTTCTTTTACCACGGTTCGGAAGGCTTCGCACACTTTGTCAAATATGGCTTTGTTGCCCGCTTCGCGCAGCAAACCATTGGAGAAATTGGCATGCATGCCGCTTCCATTCCAATCGAGCGTGCCCAGGGGCTTACAATGCCAGTTCACCGCTACTCCGTATTTTTCGCCGATACGTTCCAGCAGGTAGCGACCCAGCCAGATCTGATCGCCGGCTTCCTTGGCACCCTTGGCAAAGATTTGGAACTCCCATTGTCCGGCGGCAACTTCGGCATTAATACCTTCTACATTCAGGCCGGCTTCGAGGCAGGCATCCAGATGCTCTTCTACAATATGCCGGCCATAAGCATTGCGCGCACCTACAGAGCAATAGTAGGGGCCCTGGGGGGCGGGGAAACCACCCGCAGGAAAGCCCAGTGGCCTTTCTGTTTTGGGGTCCCAGAGAAAATACTCCTGTTCAAATCCAAACCAGAAATCGTTGTCATCGTCGTCGATGGTAGCCCGGCCATTCGAAGGGTGCGGCGTGCCATCCGCATTTAATACCTCCGCCATTACCAGGTAGCCATTCTTGCGTTGGGGATCCCGAACGATAGAAACGGGCTTCAATAAACAATCCGAAGAACCACCCGGGGCCTGTTCGGTTGAGGATCCATCAAAACTCCATATGGGGCAATCTTCCAGTTTACCGCTGAAATTCTTTACGATCTTGGTCTTACTGCGCAGACTTTGTGTGGGCTTATAGCCGTCGAGCCACACATACTCGAGTTTCGATAATGACATACGAGGAAAGTGGTTTTAGATTGTGAAATGATTTAATGCACAATTTTAGCGAAAAATGGGCTTAACAATCGTTAGGATTACAAAGAAACTGATTTTTTTCAAGCCAAATATGAAGAAAATGGGGAAAACTGGAGGGTAGATAAAAGATTATTAATTTATATTATGTGTTTTCCGGCCAGTTTGCAACATTGGAGGGGTCTATAATTGGGTAAATGATTGGAAGTGCTGGCACTTCAACTAATCAACCCCATCCGCAAAAAAGTCAGCCCCAGCAAATTCCCAAATCCCCAAATCCCCAAATCCCTTCATCACGCTCCATAAATATCCAACTGATTATCGATTACGGCTGATGTACTGATATAGGTAGGTGCTATGCCGGACGAAATGATGCGTGTTTCCGCATCTTCCGGCAGGGTGTTGCCGGTGAGAACAAGGGCTGTATCGAGTCCGAATTTGTTGCCGCCCAGAATATCGGTATGCAAGGTATCGCCAACCATCAGAATGTCTTTCTTGGTAATATCGGGGATGCGGGCTTTCACCAGTTCCCAGGCAAACATGAATATCTGTGAGTCGGGCTTGCCAAAGCGGATAAATTTTTTCCCGGTAATTTTTTCAATCATCCAGGAAATTCCTCCGATGGCGATGCCCACTTTTTGTTTGGATATGGGATAAGCGCCATCCGGGTTAGCCACTATGGCGGGTATGTTGCGCCAGCGCAGCAGGTTCACGGCTTTATTTAATCCATCGAGCCATTCAAATCCTTCGTCATCCAGCAGCACCAGCGCCGTTATCTGATCGCTGTTCTTTTCATTCACTTCCTGAATGGGGATAATCTCCAGGCCCGGGTGTTCTATATAATGTGCCGAATTCTCCGTACCCATATATGCCACCACGCCGGTCTTCACTTTATGATCCAGGAATTCTTTAGCCAGCATACCCGAACTGATGATCTGCGAAGAATCAATCAAATCCAATCCGCTATTGTGCAGGCTCTCGACCAGTAAATCGGGACTACGGCTCGCATCATTGGTAATAATGTAAAATGTCTTTCCTTCCGATCGCAGCCACTCCAGCGTTTTTCGGATGCCGGGTATGGGTCCGTTATAATTGCGGATCACACCATAGGAGTCCAGGAAAATTACCTTGTAGTTCGACAGTAGCGACTTGAAATCTTTCATTTTTCTTTGATCTTCAGGTGAGCAATAATTTTTTCGGGATCGAAGTCGCGATCCACGGAGGGCAAATACAAATCAAATGCTTCCGCTTTCAGCTTGCTGGCATAAGGTTCGGCAAAAAAATAATTTCCGTTCTTCACCACATAATTCAGGATGAAGAAGCGGTACACTTCGCGCAAAAAGCGGATCTCATTGGCCGAGATCGGATTTACCTTATGGTATTCGCTCAGGAAGAGTAGAAATCGGTCTTCCATCATGGGACCGATGAGGTAACTGAAAACCGTTTTGTCGCCCGCGTCGCTCACCACCCGGCTGAAAAAATAAAAGTCGAGCATACGGCTGCTCATGCGAAACCAGTCGTAGTCCCAGCGACTATAGAGTTCATGCTTATTCACCACCGAGAAATTACCAATATTCCAGTCGATAAAAACTGGTATGATTTCAAAACTGCCGGCATTGCATTTATTACGATTGCGCAGAAACTGGTCGCAATGATGACGCAACAATTCTACCTGGGCCTGGTTACCGAATTTTCTCGGTTGGGCATCCAGCATTTCCTGCAGGGAATTGATATCGGTACGCAGGGTTTTGCTGCTCCTGGGTAATACGTTGCGAATACGGCTGCAGGCTTTATGAAATTTCCCGATCTGTCGCCCGAGACTGCGGATCAGGGGCTCATCGAGCCGGCGTGGCAAACGCTGCATTACCCGGCTGGGATTATAGAACACCACCCAGGCATCTGTTTTACCTTTTTTGTACCGATAAGTGTACACCCGGTTGTTTTTCAACAAACTCTTGGCCAGCAGGTTCTCGAAAGGATACAGCAAATTATTGGCCATGGCATGTATGATCCGATGGTCCTCCTTGAAATGCTCATACTGACCAAAGGAAGAAAGCTTGGCGATAATAAAATCTTCATCTGTAAACGTAACACGGTAAACATGGTTGGTGGATACCTGCGGACTAATATCTTCGATACGTGCGATGCTGCGGGAAGGATCATATCCCTTCCAGGCTTTTTCTATGATATCGGAATAGTTGATCATGTGGATGGGGTCGGTTCTGTTTTGTTTTTGCCATTCGAAATTAATCCAATCAGTTTTTCCCAGCTCATCCGCGCCAGGGCAGGCGCCAGCAAAAAGGGTAGAATTATGCTGCGATAGCGTACGATGGCACCCAGGTTATTGACACTAAAGCCAATCACCAATAATAAGGATAGGGCAAAGAACAGCAGGAAAAGCAGGACCGGATCCTGCGGGCCCTCCTTTTTTCTGCGGAATATCACTGACAGGATGATAAGCAACAACAGCACCAGGGTTTCCAAAGCGGCAAACAACGAGGGCAGGTGATGAATATCGGAAGGGTAGGGCCGCAAGGTGCTGAGTGAAATGGCCTGCGGGGTATTGAGAAGGAAACTGGCCGCGCTGGGCTCCAACTCGCTGATGGCAATACTGGAATAACCCTGAAGCTTCAAAAAAGCCTGTTGCTTGTCAACCACAACCTGGGGCATATTGAATCGTTCGTCAATATACCGGGTAGTAAAGAACAGGAGCACAAACAAAGCATATACTCCCGCAAAAATATAATGTTGTCGCGCAGGATACCGCCTGGCCAGCACCCAGGCCAGCAGCGCGGGCAGCAGCACCACGATCAGGAAATTGCGAAGTAAAAAAAGCAGGAGCAGCCCCAGGAAAATGCAGCCAATCCGCAAACCATATCCTGTTCTGCTCTGCATCAGCCGATAACTGTGATAAACAATAAGGCTCAATCCCAAAAACAGAAATCCTTCTTTGTGCAATCCGCTACACCAGTACAGAAAGGAAGGGGCCAGAAAAATTCCGATCAGTATGGGGATCCTCTGCCGGGGGTACTGTTCCTTCAACACCCGAAACAAGGCTACCGGTCCAAAAAAACTGAGAAAGGAATAGAATATGACATTGACATAATAGTTCTCCAGGCTAAAGAAATGCAGAATGGAAACGAATTTGATGAATACGTTCGACTTCAGGTCATTCCAGTAGGAGTCGGACGAGGCAAAGAAGCCGCCATAGCCACCCGGGTAATGGCTGATGAAGAGGTTGCTGAAATATTCTCCCGGATTATCCCAAAGAATGGCATATTCAATACGCGCCTGTTCATGATAATGCCAGGTGTCCACCATTTGAGCCGTGCCGGCATAATACACGCCCATCCAGCCATAAAAAATTCCCGCCATCACCTTCAGCAAAAAGAGCATGATGAGGAGGGGGCGGCTGATACCCGATTCGCGAAAAAACCGGAGACGGGTTACCAGCCAGGTAAACAGAAGCAGGTAAGCGATAAACAGCAGGTAGTCCAATGGGGCGCAGTTTGCCGCAAAATAGCCAATACCGCTGATTATTATAGTCTTCGGGCTATTTTTGCACAATGCAAGCGCCAATCCTTTCCGAACGCTTTCAAATTTGTAGCTTTGCGCATCTTCATGACCCTTTTTTAATTTTCCATGGAAATAACAGTTAAGACCGCACAACAGCTTCGGCTGACCGAAGAGGAATTTGAATTAATTAAGCAGAAATTGGGACGTACACCCAATTTCAATGAGCTCTGCGCCTTCAGTGGTATGTGGAGCGAGCATTGCAGCTATAAAAATTCAATTAAATGGCTGAAAACCCTTCCCCGTGAAGGTGGTCGTATGCTGGTAAAGGCGGGAGAGGAAAACGCGGGATTGATGGATATAGGCGATGGGCTGGGCGTTGTATTCAAGATTGAGTCGCACAACCACCCTTCGGCCATCGAACCCTTTCAGGGAGCCGCCACCGGTGTGGGTGGTATTCACCGCGATATTTTTACCATGGGTGCAAGACCCATTGCCGCATTAAACTCACTTCGCTTTGGCCATCTGGAAGAAGATAAGACCCAGCACCTGCTTTCCGGTGTGGTGCATGGCATTGGACATTATGGCAACTGCTTTGGCGTACCCACTGTAGGAGGGGAAGTATATTTTGATAATTGCTATCATACCAATCCGCTCGTAAACGCCATGAGCGTGGGCATCGTGAAAGCGGGGCAAACCGTTTCGGCTACTGCAGAAGGCAAAGGCAACCCCGTAATGTTTGTGGGAAGCGCCACCGGTAAAGATGGAATTGGCGGCGCCTCATTCGCTTCGGCAGACATTACCGAAGAAAGTGCCCAGGAACTGCCGGCCGTGCAGGTGGGTGATCCTTTTCAGGAAAAGAAACTACTGGAAGCCTGTCTCGAAGTGATACAAACCGGCGCAGTGGTGGGTATGCAGGATATGGGTGCGGCGGGCATCATTTGCTCCACCGCCGAAATGAGTGCCAAAGGCAAAGTGGGTATGCGGATTGACCTTGAAAAAGTACCCACCCGACAGGCCAATATGAAAACCTGGGAATTGTTGCTGAGCGAAAGCCAGGAACGCATGTTGCTGGTGGCCCAAAAGGGTCGCGAAGCAGAAGTGCAAAAAGTGTTTGAAAAATGGGATCTGCCCTGTGCCGTTATCGGAGAAGTAACCGACGATGGCCTGCTCCGTTTCTATATGAATGGAGAACTGGATGCTGAAATTCCGGCAGAAGAGTTGGTGCTCGGTGGCGGTGCTCCCCAATATGATCGCGCTTATCGTGAGCCAGCCTACCTGCAAAAAATTAATGCATTTGATGCCGCTACGGTGGCGGAGCCAGGCGACCTGCGCGAGGTGGCCGAAGCGCTCATTCAATTGCCAACCATCGCGAGCAAGCGCTGGATCTATACGCAGTATGATAGCATGGTAGGTACCGTCAATGCCAGCACTAACCAGCCCACCGATGCTCCAGTGGTGCTGATCAAGGGCTCCAACAAGGCCCTGGCCATTACTACGGATTGCAACAGCCGCTATGTATATTCTGATCCCTATAAAGGAGCCATGATCGCCGTGGCCGAAGCCGCCCGCAATATCGTTTGCAGCGGAGGAGAGCCTTTGGGCGTAACCAACTGCCTCAACTTTGGCAACCCTTACGATCCCGAAGTGTATTATCAGTTTGTACAGGCCATCAAGGGAATGGGCGATGCCTGTCGCCGCTTCGAAACGCCTGTAACGGGTGGTAATGTGAGCTTCTACAACCAAAACCCCGATGGTCCCGTTTATCCCACACCTACCATCGGCATGGTGGGATTACTGGATGATATCCGTTACCAGACCAGCTTGCAGTTTAATGCTGCGGGCGACATTATCTATGTGCTGGGTAAAATGACGGATGATATCAATTGTTCTGAATACCTCTACCAGTTGAAAGGGGTGAAACATTCGCCCGCTCCCCGTTTTGAGTTGGAAGAAGAATATGCCCTGCAGCGCAAGCTGGCGGCGCTAATCAAGGCGGGTTTAATTCACTCGGCTCACGATATCAGTGAAGGCGGTTTGTTTGTAAACCTCTGCGAAAGCGGTTTCGCATCAGGGTTAGGCTTCTCCGTAGCTACCCAGGGTGATCTGCGCAAAGACGCTTTCCTCTTTGGTGAAGGTCAAAGCAGGGTAGTGGTGAGCGTGGCTCTCGGTAAAGTGAAGGAACTGGAAGCCTTCCTGGGTGATTTCCCTTTCACTAAAATCGGCGTGGTTACTGATTCCGAACTGGCAGTTGACGGCGAATTCTGGGGCGATATCGAGGGCTGGAAAGAATTGTACGATACCGCAATAGAAAAGCACCTCAGCAATGAAGTTGTAGTTGGATAAGCGGCAATAATAAAAACAGGAGGAAGCAACAGCGATTGAAAAGAAATCTATTTTACGTTCATCCATCCTGTCATCACCTTCTATGCATAAAAAAAGGGAACCCACTGGGTTCCCTTTTTTTATGCATAGAAGGGTTACGGAAGTAGTACAGCATCGATCACGAATGTTACTCCATTGCTGGATACAACATCAGCTACGGTGATATTGGCTACATTACCTTTCGCATCAGTCACTGTCCATTTGTTGTCCTTATAGCCAATGGTCAGTTCACCACCCTGCACTGTTTTCACTTTCTGACCATCTTTCAGATCGGTGGATTTGAAGGCTCCGGCCACAACATGATAAGTGAGGATGCCAGTGAGGTCAGCCTTGCTGGCGGGTTCCAGCAATTTTTCCACGGTACCGGCCGGCAGTTTGCCAAACGCTTCGTTGGTGGGAGCAAATACAGTGAAGGGGCCCACACCTTTCAGTGTTTCCACCAGCTCAGCAGCCTTTACCGCAGCTACCAATGTGCTGTGATCGGCGGAGGCGGCGGCATTGTCCACGATATCTTTCGAAGGCAGCATCATGGCACCACCTACCATCACACCCTGCTCGGCGGGCGCTACAGTTTCCTGTGCGGCCATCGTGTCTTTCATTTCATCGGTCTTGTCGGCTTCATTGTTACAGGCAGTCAGTGCAATACTTGCCACCAGGCTGGCAGCCACCAGCTTTTGGAGTTTGATTTTCATAATTTGTTTTTTTGTTTGCGGTTTAGAAGGCATTAAATACGTACCGGGCCTTTGTTTGGTTTGACCGAATCATGAAAAATGAGAAGTTTTTCTTTTTTGTTTAATGTTTCAGGAAGATAATCCATCGATTGTCCATCAAACCCTTAGTATCTTTAGACCAAATTGATTTTATGGTTAACAGGATTGCCATCATTGGCGGAGGAAACCTCGGCATGGCTATCGCCGAAGGATTGCTGGTAAGTGGTTTTATAAAAGCGGCTGATCTTACCATTACGCGTCGTAATACCCAATCGCTGAAATCGCTGCGTGAGCAGGGAGTACAGGTGACGGATAATAATTTGCAGGCAGTAAAAGCAGCCGATATAGTGATAATTGCGGTGAAGCCTTTTCAGATAGCTGAGCTGTTGCAATCTATCCGAACCGGGCTGACGAGCAAGAAGGTGCTGGTGTCGGTGGTTACCGGCGTTACCATTAGTGATATGGAAGAAGTGGTGCAGAAGCCTTTGACTTATTTCAGGGCCATGCCCAATACGGCCATTGCCATTCGTGAAAGTATGACTTGCATTTGTAGCAAAAACGCAGACAGAATTAGTCTCCAATATGTGGAAGAGATGTTCAATACATTAGGCAAAGTGGTCACGATTGATGAGAAGCTGATGGAAGCCGCGACGATACTTGCCGCCTGCGGCACCGCCTATGCCATGCGCTATATCCGCGCCAATATTCAGGGCGGTATCGAAATTGGTTTCGATGCGCAAACCGCCAGCCTGATTGCCGCGCAAACCATCAAGGGTGCCGCCGAATTGCTCCTGACCAAGGGTACCCATCCCGAGCAGGAAATTGATAAGGTAACCACTCCCAAGGGCTGCACCATTGCCGGCCTCAACGAGATGGAGCATCAGGGGTTCAGTTCCTCACTCATCCGGGGCGTGGTGGCGAGTTACCGGAAGATTGCCAAAGAATGAGGGAAATTTGAGGATTCGGGGATTTGGGGAATTTGGAGGAATTCACTTATTCTCACTCACGATTCACGATTCACGATTCACGCCTGGCATGCAACGCCAGGCCAGTTGCTGTTGTCAACCCCAAAACGCTTATATGAGCAAGCTACTAATTTGCCTGCTGGCCTGCTTCGCACTGTCTTGCAAAAAGGGTGAAATGGATGCCGTAATGGTGAAAATCGTCAACGAAACCAGTGCAACGATGGAAAATGTGAAGATCGGAGATATCAGTTACGGAAATATTGCGCCTGGGAACTCCGCCGGCTATTTGGAAAGCACATTTCCAATTTATATTGCCAATTGTCAGTTTACATGGTTGGGTAATGCCCAATGGCCTGGATATTTTTATGGATTTTGCGCATCGCCAATGCCCGAGCCGATAAGGCCGGGTTATTACACTTATATCGTAAAAGAAAATGCTGCCACCCAATTTTTGATTGAGGTGGTTACGGATTAGTTTGATCTAAATGAGGCATCCTCGATCTACAACTAATTCCCAAATTCCCAAATTCCCAACTTAAACTCACTTGTGCCTCACTCCTTCTTTCATCACCAGTATTACTTTTCCGAAAGCATTCACATCTTCCAGGGGGTTGCCTTCTACAGCAACAATATCGGCCAGTTTACCGGGTTCCAGCGTGCCCAGTCTTTCAGATTCGCCCAACAGGATCGCTGCATGATAGGTGGCCGATCGGATGGCTTCGATGGCCGGCATGCCGGCTTCTATCATAAATGTAAACTCGAGCCAGTTACTGCCATGTTTGAAAACCCCTGCATCGGTACCAAAGGCGATGGGTACGCCTGCTTTCCAGGCTTTAGCGAAAGTTTGCTGGATCTGTGGTCCTACTTCCAGCGCCTTGGGGGTAACCAGGGCAGGGTAGTACCCGGGTATCAATGCCGAATCGGCTACTGATTTTCCCGCCGTGATGGTGGGTACATAATACACGCCTTTCTCTTTCATCAATTGCATGATCTCATCGGTCATGAAAGTGCCGTGTTCAATACTGTTTACACCCGCCAGTACCGCCCGCTTCATGCCTTCTTCCCCATGGGCATGCACAGCCACTTTAAAGCCATAGTCTTTGGCCGTGGCCACTATCGCTTCCAGTTCGTCGGTAAAAAACTGCGGATTTTTTCCACTCTTGGCCACGCTCAGCACGCCACCCGTAGCAGTGATCTTAATCAAATCCGAGCCGTCTTTATAGCGTTGACGAACGGCCTGGCGGCATTCGTCTGCACCATTGGCTACTCCCTGCGCCGGACCCGGATCGCCCTGCAGATCCTTGCGGTAACCGTTGGTAGGATCCGCATGCCCGCCCGTAGTGGCAATGGATTTGCCGGCGGTGAAAATTCTGGGCCCGCTTATCAGCCCTTTATTGATGGCATTACGTAAAGCGATATTTACACCCGAGCCCCCCAGATCCCTAACCGTGGTGAACCCCGTTTTCAGGGTGATTTCGGCAAAGCGCTGCGATTGAAAAGCGATATCAGCCGGGTTTTGGGTAAAGGTTTCCAGGTAGCGGTTGGGATTGGTTTCCTGCTCCAGATGCACGTGCATATCAATCCATCCCGGCATCACGGTCGCTTTTTTCATATCGATCAGCGCGGATCCCGAAGGAACTTTTTCATATCCCTTACGGATAGCGGCCACTTTTCCATTTTCCAACACCAGGGTCATGGCCTCCTGCACAGTATTATCCTTCGCGGTGATAAGCCTGCCGCACCATATATAAGTTGACTGTGCAAAAACCTGACCCACCAATACGCAACAAAGCAGTGTATAAATGATTTTTTTCATGCAAAGCAATTTCACCCCAAAATAGCCTGTTTTTCCACAAATTGTTCTGCGATTTTTGCGCCTGCCAAAATTGGTGTAGCTTTGCATGACCTCCCGGAAATAACTACGATTCGCAATTTTCTCTGTAGACTCCGATGGTCGAAAGCGCGGCAAGAGCCGCAGGGACGGGCAGGAATTCTCAAAAAAATTTTGTGGTTCGGTCTTAGAATGGTGAATGGAATATTGTTTCACAGCAAGAATACATTTGCCCGAACTTTTATTTGATTGCGCTTAAACGACCATTGTATGGCAAAATATATTTTCGTAACCGGTGGGGTTACTTCTTCATTGGGGAAAGGTATTATCGCGGCTTCGCTGGCCAAACTCCTGCAGGCACGCGGTCTGAGAGTAACTATTCAGAAATTCGACCCCTATATCAATGTGGATCCCGGAACGCTCAACCCTTATGAGCATGGGGAATGTTATGTTACGGAAGACGGCGCAGAAACCGATCTTGATCTCGGCCACTATGAACGCTTTTTGAATATCTACACTTCGCAGGCCAATAATGTAACCACCGGACGTATCTATCAAACCGTCATCAACAAAGAAAGAGAAGGCGCTTACCTGGGCAAAACCGTACAGGTAGTTCCCCATATTACCGATGAAATCAAGCGCCGCATGCTGGTATTGGGACAGGATAATAAATATGATGTGGTGATCACCGAAATAGGCGGAACGGTGGGGGATATTGAAAGCCTTCCATTCGTGGAAGCTGTTCGGCAATTGCAATGGGAATTGCCCGAAGAAGACACGGTGGTAGTTCACCTCACATTGATTCCTTATCTCAAAGCCGCCAAGGAATTAAAAACCAAGCCCACGCAGCATAGCGTGCGCATGCTAAGCCAGGAAGGCGTGCATCCGGATATCATTGTTTGTAGAACAGAGAAGCCCCTTACACCCGAACTGCGAAGAAAAATCGCGCTGTTTTGTAATGTGAAAGCGGAAGCGGTGATTGAAGCGGCCGACGCGCCCACCATTTATGAAGTGCCACTGACCATGATGCGGGAGAAGCTGGACCTGATCTGTTTGAAGAAAATGAATATTACCCAGTACCGGGAACCGGAACTGGTGAAATGGAAAGAATTTCTCGACAAACTGAAATACCCCAAGACCAAAGTAACGATTGGTCTTATTGGCAAATACCTCGAATTGCAGGATGCCTATAAATCCATTCTGGAAGCATTTGTGCATGCGGGCGCGGTAAATGAATGCCAGGTGCAAATTCAGAATGTTCACAGTGAATATATCACCGACAAAAATGTGTCGGAGAAGCTGGCGGGTCTCGATGGCTTGCTGGTGGCGCCTGGATTTGGTCAGCGCGGTGTGGAAGGAAAGATAACGGCCGTGCAATATGCGCGGGAAAATGGTCTTCCTTTCTTTGGCATCTGCCTGGGCATGCAAATGGCCGTGATTGAATTCGCAAGAAATGTACTGGGATTGAAGGAAGCGCACAGTACGGAAATGGATCCCAAATCGCCTGATCCTGTGATAGACCTGATGGAGGAACAAAAAGAGATTACTGCCAAGGGTGGCACCATGCGATTAGGCGCCTATCCCTGCGATGTGAAAGCCGGCACCCTGGCGCATCGGATCTATGGGCAGGATCGGGTAAGCGAAAGACATCGCCATCGCTGGGAGTTCAATAATCATTACCTGGAGCAATTTGAAAAAGCAGGTATGGTTGCCAGTGGCAAGAATCCCGGCACAGGGCTGGTAGAAATTGTGGAGCTCCCCAACCATCCCTTTTTTATCGGCGTACAATACCATCCCGAACTGAAAAGCACGGTGGAATCGCCTCAGCCGATCTTTGTACATTTTATCAAAGCGGCGCGCGAATATTCCGAAAAAAAGGAAGAAATACCGCTAAAGCATGCACAGGAGGTGTAGCACTACTTCTTTTCGCAAGCGAAAAGAAGTACGTTTTTGCTGGAGGCTTAATTTCGGGTATCCTTTATATGCTTCTAAAAATCATTTAGATACGTGAGTTGATGATCTTTCGCTTGCCAAATTTTTTTTGGGGTTTTGGTGAAGGATTTTAACCCTTTAGGAACAGCAGAATCAATCTTACATCCATACGCCGATTCCGCTATCTTTGCCCTCTTTAAATTTTCTCCCTGATGAATTTTGATCGCAATACGATTATAGGTTTTGTAGTACTCGCACTTTTATTTTTCGGCTATTTCTATTTCAACCGGCAGCAGCAATTGAGTTATGAGGCTGAGCAGCGCCGTTTGGATAGCATCAATAAGGCAAAGAACCCGGTACTGATCGATACCACGGCCAGGACGGCTCAAACCCAGGCGCCTGTAGATTCGCAGGCCAAACAGGCCGCATCCGATGGCTGGCCCCTGATCGCGGCTGGCGAAGGCGAAGAAGTGGTCGTGCAAAACAATGTGTTCAGAATTGGTTTCAATACCCGTGGCGGGCAACCTGCCTGGGTGGAATTGTTCCACTTTAAAGATGGCGATAGCGGCCTGGTAAGACTGGCGGATTCTGAATTTGATCAGCTATCCTATAAAGTGGTGAAGGGAATGAACGATGTAATCAGCACCGATCAGCTCAACTTCAACCAGGTGGATAGTGTGAGCAATGCAGATGGCAGCAAAACCTACAACTTTAAGATGGTTGCCGGCGACAGCAACAGCCGGTCGGAGATCGTACACAGTTATACGGTAAAGCCTGATGAATATATGCTGGGTATGCAAGTAGCCCTGAGCGATCCCAACCGGCTGGTACAGGGCAATACCCTGCAACTAACCTGGGCCTATCATGCCGCACAGCAGGAGTCGGCCATCGATTTCGAAAAGCAGAATACACAGGTGGGCTATGTGGAAGATGGTGAATTTGACTACCATACTATTGGCCGTCGATCTTCCGTTAACCTCGATCCGCCCTTGAAATGGGTAGGCGTGCGTCAACGTTTTTTCAATAGCTACCTTATTGCCAATAATGCCTTTGATGGCGGCAAGATGGAATGGAATATACCACCCGACGAAAAGCGCCGTGTGGTGGAAGCTACAAGCAACCTCCAGTTGAAGCTGGAAGGGAATATGGCCGCCATGCAGATTTTTTACGGTCCAGCCGACTATCACCTGCTGCGGAAATATGATTTGAAGCTCGACAAACTCATCAACCTGGGTCAGGGTCCTTATGCTTTTGTGCGACCCCTCAACCGCTTTGTGGTATATCCGGTTTGGGATTTCATCAAAAACTTTGTGGGCAATTATGGTTGGGTTATCGCTTTCCTGACCTTGTTTATACGGTTGTTGATTTCACCATTGAGCTATAAGAGCTATCTCAGCAGCGCGAAGATGAAGGCGCTTCGTCCCGAGATAGCGGCCCTCCGCGAGAAACATGGGGGCGACCAGCAGGCCATGAGCATGGAGCAGATGAAATTGTTCCGGGAAGCGGGCGTGAATCCTTTAGGCGGCTGTATTCCAGCACTCTTGCAGATTCCCATCTTCTTCGCCCTGTTTAGTTTCTTTAGCTCAAACGTGGATTTGCGTGGTGCGGAATTTCTTTGGGCCAATGATCTTTCTGCCTTTGATGATGTGATCAAATTCGGTGTGCACATTCCCCTGTTGGGTAGTCACCTGAGCCTGTTCACCATCACAGCGGTTATAACTTCACTGGCGATTTCTATCTATAGCATGAATATGTCGCCCGATCAGAGCAATCCGATCCTGAAGTACATGCCCTATATTTTCCCGGTATTCCTGTTGTTTATCTTCAATAGCCTTCCTTCGGCCCTTACCTGGTATTATACCGTGTCGAATATCATTACACTCATTCTGCAATTTGTGATTCAGAATTATATTATCGACCACAACAAGATCCTTGCCCAGATAGCTGAAAACAGAAAGAAACCCAAGACCAAGAGCAAATGGCAGGAGCGGATGGAGCAGATGCAGGAGCAGCAGAAGAAGATGAAGGAAATGCAGCAAAAGGGCAGGAAATCGTGAGGCGTGAATCGTGAGGCGTGCGTTCCGCACATGCAATGGGGGGAATTTTAACGATTCGCCATTTTCCGCAACGCAACCGAATCCCTATCTTGAACCGTCAAACAGGTATGAAAAATTACGGGAGCATATTCTTGCTGGCCATTGCGCTGTTGGGAACGCTGGATAGCCTGCAGGCGCAGAAACGCCTGAGCGAAGCCACCATTACCTACGATATTGAAATTGAGAGCACTGGCGACAATCCACAGGCAGCCGACCTATTGGATGGCGCGGTGAATATGGTCTATTTGAAGGGTAATTCGAGCCGTTCTGAAATGATCAGCACCCTGGGAAGCCAGAGCACTATCGTGGATGGAAAGACCGGTAAAGTGACCATCCTCAAAGAATATGGCGACAAGAAATTCATGATTAACCTGACTCCGCAAAACTGGAAAAACTCCAACCAGAAATATGAGGATATCCAGTTCAGGTTTGAAGAAGAATACAAAACAATAGCCGGTTACAATTGCCAGAAAGCAATCGGCACCATGAAGGACGGCACCGTGTTTACCGTTTACTTCACCCGCGACCTGGTGCCGGTAAACCGCGATTTTCAATACCTCAACAAATCACTACCCGGCCTGGCGATGCAGTACGAAGCATCCGTGGGCGAACGCAAAGTGATTTATACCGTTAGCAATATCAGCTTCAGCCTGGTACCAGCCGCCAAATTCGACCTGCCCAAATCGGGATACAGGGTGATGAGTTATGAAGAGAGCCTGGGAGCGGGGAAGTAGGAAGTTGGAAGTTATAAGTTGTAAGTGAGGGGAGTTGTGGAGGCGCTATACTTCTCTGCCTTTAAGAAATCCGCAAAAGATGTGAAATTGAGCACCATGATTGTTTCACTCTGACGTTTCGAACTTGCGTATCCATTCATTCCCCTCAATATAATTAGCCGAGGCTGTTCGCACAAAATGGCGATCCTAAAGTAACTTATAACTTATTACTTAAAACTTATTACTTAGAAATTGAACTTAACTGTTGCGCTGGAAACTTTATTCTGCGATGTAATATTCACCGCTACTTTGCGGTTAAGAGGAGCCACATAAGTAATACCTCCCATCCGGTAATTGACTGTAGTATTCAATTGGATGGTAGTGATAGAAGCGGTTTCTTTCTCGAGGCTGATAACCTGGCTTCCGCGGAATTGATAACCGGATTTGAGAGAGAAACTGCGTTTGGCAACTTCTTTCTTGTGTGTGAGTAATGGGCGCTCACCACCATTGACCCGGCGACCCAGTTCACCCAGGGTAGCAAAAGCATAGAAGCCTGACAATGTTAGCAGGATCGCCAACGCAGCCAATTTCTTGCTCATAAGCCCTGATATGGTAGTTCTGGTATTCACAGAAGCAAAATTAACAAATATTATTGAAAGTAGGGATACCGTCTATCCCGAATTTTAGTACATATTTAACGCCCGGTTGGGAAAATTGTTACATATATCCTGAAAAAAAATAGTTCCTTTTGCACAGATGGGGATAAGTAAATAGAAGGAATATGCCGATTTTTGCCATAACTTGTTGATACTAATTACCGGACGATTGACCCACTTGCCAGCCAGCTCTTTCCATTTTTCATTCTAAAATCCGGAACATGAAAGAATACCCTTACCGGGAAGACCGGGATAATATACAGGAACTCCTTAAGCAATACGAGCGTTTGCGCCGCGGACAGGGGAATAGCTTTTTGGAGGAAGAAGCATTTGAAAAGATCATTCTTTACTTTGAAGACCGGGAAGAAATACCCAAAGCGCTGGAAGCCGCTGACCGCGCTGTGGAGCAATACCCCTATTCTGCCAACTTACTCATCCGCAAAGCCGACGTATTACTGGCCTGCCGGCGCTATAATGATGCGCTCGAAGTATTGGACCGGGCTTCGCTATTCGACAGTGGCGATATCAATATATATATCCTTCGTACCGATGCCTACCTGGCTCTCGATATGCAGGAGCGGGCTGCACAACAATTGCAGGAGGCCCTTGACCTTTTTGAAGGGGAGGAAAGACTGGAATTATTGTTTGAACTCAGCGATGTGTACGACGATTACGAAGAGTTTGAAAAGGTATTCGATTGCCTGAAGATGATACTTGAACTGGACCCCAACAATGAAGAAGCCCTCTATAAGATTTGTTTCTGGACCGACTTTACGGGGCGCAATGAAGAGAGTATCCGCCTTCACCTCAAGATCATCGACGAATATCCTTACAACGAGCTGGCCTGGTTCAACCTGGCCGCGGCTTACCAGGGATTGAAATTGTATGAAAAAGCCATCGATGCTTATCAATACGCGCTGGCTATCGACGAAAAATTTGATTATGCCTATCGCAATATGGGCGATGCCTTTATTCGATTGCGCAAATACAGGGAAGCCATAGAAGCGTTGGAGAAAGTGACCGAGCTCGCAAAGCCCGAATTGGTGATTTATGAAGCCATCGGTCATTGCTATGATCGTTTACGCAATTTTGCCCAGGCACGTTTCTATTACCGAAAAGCTTCACACCTTAACCAGGAAGACAGCAAACTTTACTACAAGATTGCCTGTACTTATTTCAACGAGGGGCAATGGGAGAGTTGCATCAAACAACTCGATATGGCCATTCGTATCCATCGAATGCAACCCGAGTATCACCTGCTGATGGGTGAATGTCGTATGCAAATGAATCAATTGCCAGAGGCCATCGAAAGTCTTCTCATCGCCCTCAATTTACGTCCGCGCCATATGCGTGGTTGGGAATGCCTGATTCGCTGCCTGTTTGTAGCCGGGATGTATGATGAGGCCCTGCAACATGTGCAAACGGCACTGGAAATAACAAAGGGAAAACCCGTTTTTCTGTATTACCAGGCCGCCATTCTGATGGCCAGTAAAGCACGTAAGCAGGGGTTGCTGGTCCTGGAAGACGCATTGCAGGCTGCTCCCAAATTGCTAAAAAAATTTATGGAACTCTATCCCGCCAGCCTGCAGGAGCAGTCGGTGGTGGATCTGATAGCCCGCTATAAAAGGAAACGCGGCTAAGCCCGCAAGGGAGCCTGTTCAAAATCAGGAAGGCAAATCTGATTCTTTCCTATTTTTGCGCCGGTTTGCATAAACCGGAACGACATTTAATCAGAAGCAAAACAACCGACAGCATGAATTTTAATCTTTCGCAGATGCCCGCGCGAAACCAACGCCCCCGTGTGGCTGGCATAACGATGGTGATGGACAAGGGGCTAAGTTTGAATGAAGCCCAAAATTTTCTCAGTGTTTGCCACCCTCATGTAGATATTATTAAACTTGGTTTTGGCACTTCCTATGTAACGCCCAACCTCCGCGAGAAACTGGAACTCTATCGATCCTATGATCTGCCCATCTATTTTGGCGGTACGCTTTTTGAGGCTTTTTTAATCAGGAATCAATTTGAAGATTATGTAAGTGTGTGCCGGGATTACGGCATTTCCTATATGGAAGTGAGCGATGGTTCCATTACTATCCCCCACGCCGAAAAATGTGGTTATATTGAAAAGCTCACCAGGTATGGAACCGTACTAAGCGAAGTGGGTAGTAAGGATGCCGCGCACATCATTCCACCCTATAAATGGATTGAGCTGATGCGCGATGAACTGAAAGCAGGCGCTACTTATGTAATTGCCGAAGCCAGGGAAGCCGGTAATGTGGGTATCTATCGTGGATCGGGCGAAGTGCGCGAAGGTCTGGTACAGGAAATTCTGACACAGATACCGGGTGAAAAGATTATTTGGGAAGCACCACAAAAAGCGCAGCAGCTTTACTTTATTGAATTGCTGGGCTGTAATGTAAACCTGGGCAATATCGCGCCTTCGGAAGTGATAGCCATGGAAGCCATGCGTATAGGTTTAAGGGGAGATACCTTCAGCCTGTACCTGGACAAAAAACAAAATGACTGATTCAACAGTATATAACACGAAGACGCAGCGGATATTTGGTTTGATCGGGTATCCGCTGTCGCATTCTTTCAGCCAACGATATTTTACGGAAAAATTCCAAAGAGAGGGCAGGGGGGATTGTCGTTATGAACAATTTCCCCTTGCTTCCATCGAGGAATTCCCGGCCTTGCTGGAAAAGCATCCGGCACTGGAAGGAATCAACGTAACCATTCCGTATAAGGAGCAAGTGATGGCTTATTTGCACGAGTTGGATGATCGTGCCCGGCAAATTGGGGCCTGCAATTGTATCCGAATTAGGGAAGGGCGACTGAAAGGATTTAATACCGACGCAATCGGCTTCGAACAATCACTAAGGGAGCATTTGCAGCCCCATCACCAGAAGGCCCTCGTATTTGGGACGGGGGGAGCGGCACGTGCGGTTAAATTTGTGCTGAGCCTCCTGGGTATCGAATACCGGATGGTTTCCCGCAAGCCCAGCTTTCAGAGCCTTTCCTACGAACAGGTGACCCCCGATTTGCTGGCGGGCTATCCCTTACTCATCAATACCACCCCGCTGGGAATGTATCCCAATACCACGGAAGCCGTGCCTATTCCTTATGAGGTGATGAATGACCGATTCTATTTGTACGACCTGGTATATAATCCTTCCCAGACCCTTTTCCTGCAAAAAGGAGCGGCACAGGGCGCTTTTACCAAGAACGGGTATGATATGCTGGTAATACAGGCCGAAGAGAGCTGGAAGATATGGAACCAGGACTAGAATGAATTTCCGGAAATCAGGAAGCTGCCAATTTTTCGCGCACTTCTTCCGGCAGCGCTGCTGGTCTTTTTTGGGAATAATCAAAACAAACCATGCCCGTCTTCACATGTGCCACTGCCTTATCGGGCTGCTGCGCCAGGCTAAAGCGATAATAGAGGTCAAAACCAAGACGGCCAAATCCGCTGGCCTGCACTTCTACCCGAACCGGGTGACCGTAAAACAGTTCCTGCTTAAATTCAATAGCCGCATCGGCCATGATCAGGCCAAAGCCGGCCAGTTTTAGCTCGCCATAACCATAATGCTGCAGGTACTGTACCCTTGCCTCATGCACCAGGGAGAGGATGATATCGTTACCGACATGTCCCCCGTAATTCAGGTCCGTAATTCTTATTGGTATTTCGCAGTGAAACGAATAGGTATCCGGCATTTCCAGCTTAACCCTTGCCATGCAGATTGTTTCGGGTAAAAATAAGGATTGCCAGGCAATCAGAGGCTGGCGCCTTCGCTAAGGGAGTTGACCAGGTCGAGCAGATCCATAAAGTTGCCCGGTGCGGGGGTCACGGGGGAAGAAGCCATTTGGTCCTGCCAGGCTTTTACCTGCTTGTCGCAAACGGCATTTTTCTCTTCGCCGGTTATACAGCAAAGCAGGTGGCTCCATTTTTTGCTTACGCGGATGAAGGAGCCCTCCGGAGTAAGCAGGGTCACGTATTTTTCAGCCCGGTTCTTCGCGGGGTCCTCAAATACATAGATGGCTTTACTCAGTTCCTCCGCATATTCTGCATTGGCCGCGGCGGCATATTGAAGGTCGCTGCCCGCATACAGGTCGGCACGATGGGTATTCTTTGGGGTGGAAGCAAGGGCGCTTCGCAGGCTGTCGGATTCAAACACATGAGGGCCCGGTGCCGGCAAATTATTATTAGGCTTGGGGCTGTTGGGTGCGGGTGTTACAACCAGTGCAGGTGGCGAATCCAGCGCTTCACCGGTAGGTAACCACCAATTGCGGGTACCCCATACGGCCAACAACAAAACAGCCGCGGCGGCAGCTATGCGCAGCCAGGCCATTCGGGTGCGGCGAAGGGGAACCACAGCCGGCTTACTTTCGGTTTCGGCCGGGCTGCCGAGTTGTGCGGCAATTCCCTGCCAGGCATTTTCAGGGGCTTCTAATTCCAGTGAGCGGAGGCGGGCGGGATATGTTGCCTCCATTTCGCTTTCATCAAGGGCGCGACTGATCCGCTCCCATGCATGGGCGGGTGGCGGAGCTTCCCAATTGTTCATTTTATCGCGCAGGCTCTTCATGCCGTTGTTCCTTTATTCTCTTTTTCTTCCAGAAATTTTTTAACCATCTCCTGCAGTATCACTTTGGCTCTCGATAATTGCGATTTGCTGGTGCCTTCACTGATGCCCATGATATCGCCAATTTCCTTGTGGGTATATCCTTCCACCACATACATGTTGAAAACCGTTCGGTATCCGGGCGAAAGTTGCTGCACCAAGGCCAGTATATCCCTTTCGGCCAGTTCATCCAGCACGGAGAGATAATTACCCTCGAGGGTATTTTCTTCTTTCTCCGTAACGGGTTGCAGGTAGCGCTTGCGGCGGAAATGCTCAATGGCGGTATTCACAAAAATGCGGCGTATCCATCCTTCAAACGATCCATCACCCCGGTAGCTTTCCATCTTTTTGAAGACTTTGATAAAGCCTTCCTGTAAAATGTCTTCCGCCTCTTCGGCGCTGCCGGCATATCGAAGGCAAACCGCATACATGCGTGGAGAAAACCGACGATACAGTTCCTCCTGCATGCGCCGGTCGCCCTGCAGGCATCCATTGATTAAGTCGCTTTCAGGGGTGATATGGTTGCTTTCGCGGCTCAATTGACTGATTTATGCTCCATTTCTTTCAAAAATGCGACCAGCTTCTGCGTGGCTTTGCCGCGATGACTGAATTGTTCCTTTTCTTCCAGGCTCATTTCGCCAAAACTTCGGTCACTCCCTTCAGGCACAAATACAGGATCATAGCCAAATCCCTGTGTACCGCGGCGTTCCCGGGTAATTACTCCCTCACAAATGCCATCAAATTGATATTCACGGCCTGCAATGATCAGGGAGATGACGGTGCGAAAGCGCGCCCGGCGATTGGGCTTATCCTGTAGCTTTTCCAGGAGCAGATCGATATTTTTTTCAAACGACTTTTCCTCGCCGGCATAGCGGGCACTGCGCACCCCGGGTTCGCCATTCAGGGCTTCCACTTCCAGGCCAGTGTCCTCGCTAAAGCAATTGGTTTGTGTGAGCTGATAGATTACCTTCGATTTTTCCCGCGCATTTTCTTCCAGGGTTGGATGCGGCTCCGGAATATCCCGGTGAATACCGGCTTCCTGCAGGGTGAGCAATTGAAACTGCTGCCCCACCAGGTGACGAATCTCTTCCACTTTATGCGCATTGTTGGTCGCAAAAATCAACTTCATGGCAACAAGATAATTGAATTATTTTTTTATTCCGAAGATCGTGCGAAGGCATGTCCACAAGTTCGATTTGCGAAGTTTTATTTCTGCCGCATCCCCTTCCTGAAAATAGGCCAGTTCGGGTGTGTACAAATACGTAACGCCCGCATGCTGCTGCACCTGGAATTGGGGAAACTGGATAGGCAGACCAAACTGGTCGGGACTTACGCCAAATAACAATACTGTTTTGCTTTTCAATTCCGATAGAATGTCTTTAGCGACAATACGTTTTTCCGGATCAAAATTGTGAACGGCTACATCAATAAGACTCATGCCACAGGCTTTCAGCATGGCCGTCAGGAGTTCGAGGTCCGCATCCGGCAGATGCGTATAATCGGCATGCTGCACTATCACCGTTACCTGCCGTTGATTATTGCCCAGGTAGGGCAGGCCGGGGGCCGGGACCTTTTCGGATCCGCCGGCCCGGCTTTCTTCTTTTGGCGGTTTTTCCTCTTCCAGCAGCAACGAGGCGCCCGCTTCACCCGTCAACACCAGGCTTCGGCCAAAAAGCCCTTCGAGCAGCCCGGGCTTAAGTTGTATATCATTCAAACTCATGTATTCTGCTTAATGCTAATGCCTGTTAGTTAATTTTTCGTTTCTTTGCAGGGCCAAAAATAAATCATTATGACAGGTGTTATGGAAATTTCGATAGATCAGGTAAAGAATAGTCGGCTCCCTTCGGTGAAGCTGGAAAATATTCCTTTTGGAACAGTGTATACGGACCATATGCTGGAAGCCGATTACCAGGATGGGGAATGGAAGCAGGTGAGGATTCGTCCCTACCAGGCCATTTCCTTTCAGCCCAGCATGGCGGCCCTGCACTATGGACAGGCCATTTTTGAGGGAATCAAAGCCTATCGTAATGAGGAAGGCGATGCCTTTATTTTTCGCCCTTACGACAATTTCAAGCGCTTCAACCAGTCTGCCGCACGCATGAATATGCCCGAAGTGCCCGAGGAAATATTTATCGAAGGCATGAAGCAATTGATTGCGATAGACAAAGAATGGATTCCCGCTAAAAAAGACCATTCGCTCTATATCCGCCCGGTGATGTTTGCCTCCGATGAAAGCCTGGGGGTTCGCCCTTCCCGCTCCTATAAATTCTTTATCATACTGAGCCCTACGGGCCCATATTTCGTGAATCCGATGCGGATTCTGGTAGAAGAAAAATACACCCGAGCCGCGCCCGGCGGGGTAGGTTTTGCGAAGAATGCGGGTAACTATGGTGGTGGTATGCTGGCATCCACCCTGGCGCAGCACCAGGGATTTGACCAGGTATTGTGGACCGATGCATTTGAGCATAAATGGCTGCAGGAAGTGGGTATGATGAATGTGTTTTTTGTGGTAGACGGAAAAGTACTCACGCCCTCCCTGGAAGAAGGCACCATACTGGAAGGTGTGACCCGATCCAGCGTAATTACCGGGCTGAAAGAAATGGGTTATGAGGTGGAAGAGAAAAGGATTCATATCGACGAAATAGTGGCCGCTTACAAGCAGGGTAAACTGGAAGAGGTATTTGGAACCGGAACGGCAGCCGTTATCGCACCGGTAAAGGAATTGAGCTACAGTGGTTTGTCGATGACCCTGGATACCGATCAGTACAAGATCTCACCCGCAGTGAAGCAATGGCTGAGCGCAATCCGTGAGGGGCGGCAGGCCGATACCCATGGCTGGATGCTTAAACTGCCCTAATAATCAGGATTAAATGCCGCGACGCTAGCTTTTTTTTATGTAATTGGCTGGTTTTTTTGGTATTTCCCTGCCTTGCCTTTACCTTTGCCGTCCCAAAAATAAAGCACGTAGAATGCCTACTATTCAGCAATTAGTTAGAAAAGGAAGAGAGATCATCCGGGCCAAGAGCAAATCGAGGGCTTTGGATCAGTGCCCCCAGCGTCGTGGCGTATGTACACGCGTGTACACCACTACACCCAAAAAACCCAACTCCGCTCTGCGTAAAGTAGCCAAAGTGCGCTTGACCAATAAAGTGGAGGTGATCGCTTATATTCCGGGTGAAGGCCACAACCTGCAGGAGCACTCCATTGTGCTGATCCGCGGTGGTCGTGTGAAGGATCTGCCGGGTGTACGTTACCATATCGTGCGCGGTTCGCTGGATACCGCTGGCGTTAAGGATCGTAAGCAAAGCCGTTCCAAATACGGTACGAAGAAAGAAAAAGCGAAGAAATAATCAGGCTTATCAGTTATTCCCATAACATTCGATCAATTCATAATACACCATGCGTAAAGCACAAGCAAAGAAACTCCCCCTGGCACCGGATCCCCGGTTCAACGACAAACTGGTTACCCGTTTTGTCAACAACCTGATGTGGGAAGGAAAGAAAAGTGGCGCATTCACCATTTTCTACGATGCCGTGGATAAAGTAGCCAAACAAACAGGTGAAGATGGATACGAGGTTTGGAAAAAGGCCCTGACCAACGTAACGCCTGCTGTGGAAGTACGCAGCCGTCGTATTGGTGGCGCTACCTTCCAGATCCCTACCGAAGTAAGGCCCGACCGCAAAATATCGCTCAGCATTAAATGGCTGATCCGCTATAGCCGCGAACGTAATGGTCGCAGCATGGCCGATAAACTGGCGAATGAAATTGTAGCCGCCAGCAAAGGCGAAGGAGCGGCTTTCAAAAAGAAAGAAGATACTCACCGAATGGCGGAAGCCAACAAGGCTTTTGCTCACTTCCGTGTATAAAAGAACCAACACTATAAATAAGAAATCCCGCCACTGGCGGGATTTCTTATTTATAGTGTTGATGTAACTGTGAAACTGCGCAGTGTAGCTTCTAGAAGTTAAATTGCGTGTCTTTACTGCTGTTGTTGTTCTCGGCATTACCGAATATATCACCCTGAACAGGCTCGGGATTTTCAACCGGCACAACGGGTGCGGGAGGCGCAACGGGAGCGGGAGCGGCCTTCTTACGGGGAGCAGTGGCTTTTTTCACTTTGGCGGCTACTTTTTTAACCGCTTTTTTGGCTGACTTCTTTGCGGCGCCTGCTTTTTTAGCCACTTTGCCGGCTACTTTCTTTGCGGCTTTTTTCACCGCTTTCTTTTTGGCGGCAGCTTTCTTCACCACTTTTTTGGCAACTTTACGGGCGCTTTTTTTAACGGCCTTCTTTTTAGCAGCGGCTTTCTTCGCCACTTTGCGGACCGATTTTTTCACAGCTTTTTTAGCAGACGCTGCTTTGCGGGCTACTTTCTTCGCCGCCTTGCGTACTACTTTTTTGGCTGCTTTCTTTTTGGCAGCGGGTTTCGCTTTTGCTTTCTTTTTCGAAGGCATACAACTGGATTTTTTGGTTTAATGAATTAGAAGGTTGTTGTTCAATGCTTCGCTGAAATTACAACTGTTTTTTCCTTATAGGGAAAAAAAAATTTGGTCTGGTTAACAGTGTTAAGTATGTTTGCGCTGTAAACCTGATTATGGGCATTAAAGAGCGCAAACTGAAGCACAGGGAGGACCTGAAACTGAGTATCCTCGACGCGGCCAAGAAATTGTTCCTGACCGAAGGATATGGCGCTACCTCCATACGCAAGATCGCTGCCGAAATCGAATTCAGCCCTACCACCATCTACCTATACTACAAAGACAAAGCCGAGATAGCCCATGCCCTGCACCAGGAAGGATTTAAAGAACTCGCGGGCCGTTTTGCGGTACTGGCTGCAATCGAAGCCCCTTTTGAGCGATTGAAAGCCATGGGGCGGGTGTACATGCAATTTGCTCTCGAAAATCGCGAATATTATGAGTTGATGTTTGTAATGCGCGAACCCCTTGACTATCTCGGTGAACAGCATGACGAGAGTTGTTGGGAGGAGGGAAAAGCCGCTTTTCAGTTTTTGTTGGGCACCATTCAGGAATGCCAGGCAAAGGGCTTGTTTACCAATTTCAATGCGGAGGCCTTTTCATTGATCGTTTGGAGCACCATGCATGGTCTCTGCACGCTACAATTGCATGGGCACCTCGATCAGGTGGTGGAAAAAAAGCAAATCCTGGCGGGCGTGGAAAATGTGTTGAACCATACCTATGAAACTTTTGTGCAGGTACTGGAATCACTAAGGTGATTTTTTTTGAAACGGAAGTTAACACTGTAAATAATGAGAACGGTATTCATCAGAGCCGGTATAGCCGGCGCCTTATCCTTCATTGCTTTTTTTCTGCCCATTGCCGTATTTGCCCAAAAGGGCCTTATCGAATCCTATATCGATTCGGCCTGGCAGTCGAACCTGGTGCTGCAGCAAAAGCAGGTCAGCCTCGAGAAAGCGCGTCAATCACTGGCCATCGCCAAAGGTTTTTTTCTTCCCGAGCTGAACTTTCTGGCAGGCTATCAAACAGCCGGCGGCGGACGAAACATTGAGTTGCCGTTGGGAACATTGCTCAACGAAGCTTATACCACCCTTAATCAACTCACCGGCACTAACCGCTTTCCACAACTCGACAATCAGTCGGTGAATTTCTTCCCCCGCAATTTTCACGACGCCAAACTTCGCACCAGTATGCCGATCGTGAATCCCGACATCAGGTATAACCGTAGCATTGCCGAGCAGCAGGTTGGCCTGTCGGAGCTGGAACTGGCTATTTACAAACGCGACCTGGCCCTGGCAGTGAAGACGGCTTACTACCATTACCTGAGCGCCCTTCGTGCGGTTAGCATTTATGACAACGCATTGTTGCTGGCCGAAGAAGGATTAAGGGTGAACCAGTCGTTGCTGGAAAACGGAAAGGGCTTGCCCGCTTATGTGTTGCGGGCCGAAAGCGAAATCGCGACGGTAAAAGCGGCTATCAGTGCCGCGAAATTGCAGGCAGACAACGCGGCCCGGTATTTCAATTTTTTGCTCAACCGCCCTTTTGAAAATGCCATCCAAACAAGTGAGGCATCGACTATATCGCCAGGCCAATTTCATTCTTCTAATGTTGTGGACAGCAATTCAAAAAGAGAAGAGTTGCAAGCCATGCAAAAGCTGGTTTCCATTCGGGAAACGGTGGTGTCATTACGCAAATCGGCATTCAGGCCTCGCCTGAACGGATTCCTCGACCTGGGTACCCAGTCGGAAGGATGGAAATTTAATGGGCAGTCGCGCTATTATCTCTTTGGGCTGCAGCTTGAAATGCCCCTGTTTACCGGGCAGCGCAACCGCAATCGCATCCGGCAATCGGAACTGGAGAAAACGGAAGCGGAGCTGAACCTGCAGCAAACCAACCTTCAGCTTCGATTGTCGGCCCGGCAATCCTACAATAATCTGCTCTCGGCTCGCGAGCAACTGGGGGCCAGCGAAAAGCAACTGGAATCGGCCGCCAGTTATCAGCGGCTGATTGAGCGCGGCTATCGCGAAGGGGTGAATTCCTTCATAGAAACCGTCGACGCCCGCAACCAGTTGACGCAGGCGCAACTGCAGCATACCATTAACCAATATAAACTGCTGATAGCCGCGGCGGAACTGGAGCGGCAAACAGCATCTTATCCCATCAACTAATTCAATTATGGCATCAAAAACTATTGCCGCCGCCTTTTGGGCATCGGTTGCGCTGGCGGCCTGCAACCAGGCAGAAACTACGACCACCGAGGTCGAAGACCGCATACCCGTGCGTACGCTTTCGCTACTTTCCGACACCATGAGCCAGACATTCAGCGTATCGGGCCAGTTTACAACGGATGATGAAACGCTGTTGTCGTTCAAAACAGGAGGTATTATTCAGAAGCTTTTTGTGGAAGAAGGAGATCCGGTTCGGAAGGGTCAACTACTGGCCACGCTGAACCTGACCGAAGTGAACGCAGCCGTGGCGCAGGCAAGGCTGGGTTTGCAGAAGGCAGAGCGCGATTATGAACGCGCCAACCGGCTTTACCTCGATAGTGTGGCCACCCTGGAGCAAATGCAAAACGCGAAGACCGCGCTGGAACTGGCCCGGCAACAATATGCCAGCGCCGGATTCAATCAGCAATACTCCGAGATCAGGGCTACGCAGAGTGGATATGTGTTGAAAAAATATGTGAACGAAGGACAGATTACCGGCCCGGGTAATCCTGTATTCCTGATCAATGGCGCATCCGACGCCAAATGGCGATTGAAGCTGGGCTTGAGCGATCGCCAATGGGCCGCCATGCAATTGGGCGACCCTGCGCTGGTGAGCACCGAGCTGGCACCCGGTAAGGAATTTGCCGCCAAAGTGGTGAAGAAGTCGGAAGGCCTGGATCCGCAAACCGGTACATTCCAGCTATTGCTCGAACTCGAAAACATTCCCAGGGGATTGCTGGCATCGGGACTTTTTGGGAAAGCAAAATTATATCCACGCGGTTCTCAAACGGGCTGGGCCATTCCTTTCGATGCCCTGCTGGATGGCGACGCACAGGAAGCCTATGTGTTTATTACCAATGACGGAAAGACGGCCGTAAGGCAGAAGGTAGAAGTGGGTCGGGTGGATAAGGATGCGGTGTGGATTGAATCGGGCCTGGAGAATGCACGCGAACTGATCGTTTCCGGCAGTGCTTACCTGAGCCATGGTTCCCCCATAAAAATCCTGAATGAACCGGCAAAGAGCCGGTAGAAATGATGTTGTATAAAACAATAGCAGCAAACGGCTTTATTTACCGGATCAACTGACAACCATGAAAATTTCTGAATATTCCATACGCAATTACCAGTTCACCCTCATCATGGTACTTATGGTGGTGGCCGTAGGTATTTCCACCATTTTCACCATGCCACGCTCGGAGGATCCGGAATTGGATGCACCCATATTTCCCGTAGTAGTGGTGTACCCGGGTACCAGTCCAAAAGATATGGAGGAACTGGTAGTGAAGCCACTCGAAAAACAGATCTACGCGCTGGATAATATCAAAAGAATCAAGACATCCATCAACGACGGGCTTGCGGTGCTGGCCGTGGAGTACCAGTACAACGTGAATGTGGATGATAAGTACCAGGAACTGGTGCGCGAAGTAAATGGCATGCGCAGCCAGTTGCCGGAAGATATCTACAGCATCGAAACCAAGCGGATAGACCCTTCGAACGTGAACATTCTGCAGATAGCGCTGGTATCGGAGAATGCTTCGCGCGACCGCTTGCGGCAGGCAGCGGAAGACTTGCAGGATGAACTGGAAAAAGTACGGGCCCTGAAAAATGTGGAAGTGCAGGGCCTGCCGGATCCCATCATCCGGGTAGATCTGCAAACCGAGAAGCTGGCGCAATGGCAGATACCCATTAGTACCGTGGCCTCCGCCCTCCGGAGCGAGATTGCCAATATTCCGGGAGGCAGCGTGAACCAGGGCAACAAAACATTCAACATCAAAACCAATGGTAATTACCAGGACATTGAGGAAATAAGAAATACTATTGTTTTCAGCAGCAATGCCCGCAATATTCTGCTGCGCGATCTGGCACAGGTGTATTTTGATTATTCGGCCGAAACGCATATCACCCGCCTCAATGGACATCGGGCTGTATTGGTGATAGCCGCGTTGAAGCGTAAGCAGAATATCTCCAGTGTGCAGGGCGAATACCTGGAAACTATTGAGGCGTTTCGCCAAAAGTTGCCCGCCAATATCGACCTGCAATTGCATTTCGACCAGGCCGAGAATGTGAATCATCGGCTAAGTGCACTGGGCATCGATTTTATGATCGCCATCGGCCTCGTACTGTTTACCCTTTTGCCATTGGGGCTAAGGGCCTCGCTGGTGGTGATGATCTCCATACCCCTGTCGCTGGGCATCGGTATCATTTTTATCAACCTGATGGGTTATAGCCTCAACCAGTTGAGTATAGTGGGCCTGGTGGTTGCACTGGGTCTGCTTGTCGACGACAGCATTGTGGTAGTGGAGAATATAGAACGATGGATGCGGGACGGGCATAGCCGGCTCGAAGCCACCATTAAGGGCACCGCCCAGATCGGCAAAGCGGTATTGGGTTGTACCGCCACCCTGATCATAGCTTTTATGCCGCTTGCGTTTATGCCCGAGGCCAGCGGGGAGTTTATTCGGAGTTTACCCATAGCCGTCATCAGTTCCATCGTGGCATCGCTTATAGTGGCGCTCACTATTGTTCCCTTTCTTTCGAGCCGTATACTCCGTGCCAACCATTCACCGGAAGGCAATTTTTTCCTGCGGGGGATGCAGCGTCTGATTCATGGCACCTATTCGCGCCTGCTGGAAAAAGCCCTTCGTTATCCCTGGCGTACCCTCGGTGTGGCCTTGCTCATATTCGTGGGTTCGCTCGCCCTGATACCCGTAATCGGCAATAGCCTTTTTCCGGCTTCGGAGAAACCACAGTTTCTGATCGACATCACCACACCACTCCAATCCAATATCTACCATACGGATTCCATTACCCGGCAAATTGAACGGGAGTTGAAGGTGGAACCTGGTATCCGATACTTTACGGCCAATGTCGGCAAAGGCAACCCGCGTATATACTACAACGTGAACCAGCAAAATGAACGGTCTGATTTTGCGGAGATATTTGTGCAATTGGAGGAAGATACCAGCCCCGACGAAAAACTGGAGTTGATTGAGAAGCTGCGCCAGAAGTGGGATGTGTACCCGGGTGCAAAGGTAGAAGTGAGGAATTTTGAGCAGGGAGCGCCCATGCTATCACCGGTTGAAGTGCGTCTGCTCGGCGATGATCTGGATACCCTTCGCGTGTATGCCGCCAGGGTGGAGGAGATGTTGAACAATACCGCCGGCGCCATTTATGTGAATAACCCCGTTCGCAACCTGAAGACGGATATACGGATCAATATCAACAAAGAAAAAGCGATGATGATGGGTGTGCCCACAGTAGCTATTGGCCGCACTGTGCGCATGGCGGTGGCCGGCTTGCCTTTGGGCAATTTCAGCAGCCCCGGCAGCAAAAGCGATGACTATTCCATACTGCTTACGGTGCCACGCCCTTCTTATCCCGACCTGGGTGTGTTTTCGAATCTTTACGTAAACAATGTGCAGGGCAAGCCGGTCCCGCTTTCGCAATTATCCCAAATTCGGTTTGAGGCATCGCCCAATAGTATCAATCATTTCAACAAAATCCGAACGGTATCTATTTCGTCATTTGTGCAGAAAGGCTTCCTGAACAGTGAAGTAATAGCAAGCGTGGAGGAACAAATGAATAAGATGGCATTGCCGGAGGGAGTGCGTTATGAGATGGGAGGGGAGGTGGAAGGCAGGAATGATTCCTTTGATGGCTTTGGCAGCATCATCCTCGTTACCGTATTCCTGTTTATCGCGGTGCTGGTTTTGCAGTTCCGCACATTCAAAAGCACGCTGATTGTGCTTTCGGTTATTCCATTAGGTATAGTAGGGGCGGTGCTGGCCCTTTTGATTACCGGCAATTCATTGTCATTTGTCGCTACCATCGGTATTGTAGCCCTCGCGGGCATAGAGGTAAAAAATACCATCCTCCTGGTCGACTTTACCAACCAGTTGCGGCAGCAGGGGATGGCATTGTTGCCGGCGATTGAGGAGGCCGGGGAGAAACGTTTTCTTCCCATCATCCTCACTACGCTCACAGCTATTGGTGGCCTGCTGCCCATAGCGCTCTCCAGCAATCCGCTGATTTCGCCGCTGGCGATTGTGATGATTGGAGGGTTGATCAGTAGTACCCTGCTATCGCGGGTGGTTACTCCGGTAATTTACAAGTTGATGCCGCCAAAAGTATAAGTAGGTGATAGGGGCTTCCTATGGATTATTATTTCCTGGATGCGCCTGTGAGGTTCAAGGCCCGGGAACCATAATGGGAAGCTGTATTCACATCCCAGGGAAATAGGTGACCAGTTTACCCATTGATTACCAGTAATTAATCAGGTAGCTTCCCCGCCCCCTTGGCAGGGAAGCTCTGTTCCATTTCGCTCCGAAAAATCCCATTTGGTAAGCAATTTTTCCCTTACCTTTGCGCCGCCATAAAGGATTTCCAAAGGTGTGCGTGCTGTGGTGTTCAGGGGTTATTCTTCATGTGGCAGTCTATGAGAGTCTAATCTTACATATCGCCTGCAACCCCCTCATCCGCCAGGATGGGTGCACCCCGGGGTTGAGCATACTGGGCTTAGGGTGCGCGTTTTTTCGACCACGATACTGAGTATCCCATTATTTCAAGTATAAAAAATAAACAACAAATCAAATAGTCATGGCAGACTTAAAATTTCAAAGAAACTTCGGTATTGCCGCCCACATTGATGCCGGAAAGACCACTACTACTGAACGTATCCTGCGTTATACAGGTATGATCCACCGGATTGGTGAAGTGCACGATGGTGCCGCTACTACCGACTGGATGGAACAGGAAAAAGAAAGAGGTATTACTATTACATCTGCAGCGGTAAGCTGCCAGTGGAATTTCCCTACTGTGTTGGGTAAAGCTACTGCCGATACCAAGAAATATTATTTCAATATCATCGATACTCCGGGTCACGTGGACTTTACCGTGGAGGTAGAGCGCTCCATGCGTGTACTGGACGGACTGATTGCCCTGTTTTCCGCCGTGGATGGTGTGGAACCCCAGTCGGAAACCGTATGGCGCCAGGCCAACCGCTATGGTGTACCCCGTATCGGTTTTGTGAACAAGATGGACCGTGCAGGTGCCGACTTTCTCAATGTAGTGAAGCAGGTAAAGGAAATGCTGGGTTCGAAAGCGGTTCCCCTGCAGTTGCCCATTGGCGCTGAAGAAAACTTCAAAGGTGTGGTAGACCTTATCAAGATGAAGGGAATCATCTGGCATATGGAGACCGAGGGTATGACCTTTGATGAGATTGATATTCCCGCCGACATGGTGGAAGAAGCCAACGAATGGCGCGCCAACCTGGTGGAAGCCGTTGCGGAATATGATGACACCCTGATGGAGAAATTCTTTGAAGATCCCAACAGCATCTCTGAAGACGAGATTCATGTTGCGATCCGCAAAGCTACAATCGATCTGAGCATTGTGCCGATGATGTGCGGTTCTTCGTTTAAGAACAAAGGCGTGCAAACTGCACTCGATGCGGTATGCCGCTATCTGCCTTCTCCCAGCGATATTCCGGATACCGTGGGTACGCATCCCGAAACTGGAGAAAAGATCAGCCGTAAAGCCGATCCCAAAGATCCTTTTGCTGCCCTGGCTTTTAAGATCATGACCGACCCCTTCGTAGGCCGTCTGGCTTTCTTCCGTGCCTATTCTGGTCGTCTCGACGCCGGTTCTTATGTGCTGAACGTAAGAAGTGGAAAGAAAGAGCGCATCAGCCGGATCATGAAAATGTTTGCCAACAAGCAAAACCCCATCGACTTCATCGAAGCCGGTGATATTGGTGCGGCTGTTGGTTTCAAGGAAATTAAAACCGGAGATACGCTTTGTGATGAGAACCACCCCATCACCCTGGAGAATATGTTCATTCCCGAGCCGGTAATTGCGGTAGCGGTAGAACCCAAGACCCAGGCCGACGTTGACAAAATGGGTATGGCCATTGCCAAGCTGGTGGAAGAAGATCCCACCCTGCGTGTAAATACCGATGAGGATACCGGCCAAACCATTCTTCGCGGAATGGGTGAGTTGCACCTCGAGATCATCGTTGACCGTATGCGTCGCGAGTTTAAAGTAGAAGTAAACCAGGGTGCTCCCCAGGTAGCTTACAAGGAAGCATTTACCAACACCATCGAACACCGTGAGACGCTGAAAAAGCAAACCGGTGGTCGTGGTAAGTTTGCCGATATCCAGTTCTCCATCGGACCAGTTGATGAGGAGTGGAAAAAAGAAAATCCGGATAAGAACTTCCAGTTTGTGAATGATATCTTCGGTGGTTCTATCCCCCGCGAGTTTGTGCCCGCCATCCAGAAAGGTTTTGAGCAGTCGATGACAGCGGGTGTGTTGGCCAACTATCCGGTTGATAATATGAAGATCCGGATCTTCGACGGAAGCTTCCACGCGGTTGACTCCGACTCCATGTCGTTCGAGCTTTGTGCCAAGCAGGGATTCCGCGAAGCGGCCCGCAAAGCCAAGCCCGTATTGCTGGAGCCCATCATGAAAGTGGAGGTGGTGACGCCTGATCAGTACATGGGTGATGTAACCGGTGACCTGAACCGTCGTCGGGGTATGATGGAAGGTATGGATAGCCGCGCTGGCGCCCAGGTTATTAAAGCCAAAGTGCCCCTGAGCGAAATGTTTGGTTATGTAACCCAGCTCCGCTCACTCAGCTCCGGCCGTGCTTCCTCTACCATGGAGTTCTCACACTACAACCCCGCACCCAACAATATCGCTGAAGAAGTGATTGCCAAGGTGAAGGGAAAGGTGAGTGCCTGATAAAGGTTGAAGAAAAACGACATACAGCACTGACTGGCGCCAATGCCAGTCAGTGCTTTTTTTTTGATACCTCGCTTTCTATTGTCAAATTCGTACAATAATTAACCCCAATCAAGTAGAATTACGATAGATGGCCTGATATTTGTTATAAGTACACAAACTCACTCCGTTTTTAAAATCTGTATCACAAAAGGGCCATTGCCGTTCTGTGAAAAACACGAGCTAAGGTTAAGGGACTCATACGAGTCCTTTAGTCTTTTTATACACAAAGGGAGTTTTACTATAACCCGATTTCAAGCTTTGGCACCAAACTTGAAATTGTAGTGTAAAAAATAGTCAATTATGAAAAGGATTGTATTTGTAGCTTTTCTAATGCCTCTTCTGGGACTGATCATTTACAGTTGTACCAAAAACGATAAACCTGAAACGGAAAACAAGGCAAGGATTCAGATCCGCCTGACGGATGATCCTGGTGATTATGAAGCCGTATGGATAGATGTACGGGATGTGCTGATCAACGTTACAGGCGATGATGACCAGGGATGGCAAAGCCTGCCCGGCGTGCAGGCTGGCTCTTACGATCTGCTCACCCTGGTGAATGATGAAGATACCCTTCTCGCCGATGCCTTTATACCCGCTGGCCGCCTTCACCAGATTCGGCTGGTACTGGGTTCTGAAAACTATGTGCAAATTGATGGCGAAATGCTGAAGCTCACAACTCCCAGTGCACAGCAGTCGGGTCTTAAATTGAATTTTCAGCAGGATGTAGAAGCGGGATTGCTCTATACCATCCTCCTTGATTTTGACGTGGCCCGTTCTATAGTGGAAACAGGCAGTAATAAATACATTTTGAAACCCGTGATTCGCGGCTCATTGAGTTCGGTAGGCGGCTCTATCCAGGGTGTGGTAGTGCCTTCCGATTTCCCGACCGTAGTATATGCCATTGATGGCGGTGATACCATCACCAGCAGTTTCACCGACGCAAATGGCGGATTCAGCCTGCGTGGCTTGCCTGCTTCTACCTATACCGTAGGCTATCAGCCTTCCAATTCAGCTTATTCCGATACCGCAGTCGCACCCGTAACCGTGCTGACCGGAGCGGTAACAACGGTGGATACGATGTTCCTCCAACCCTGATCAACCAGTTTCATTCAATATTTGTGAAAAAATAATTAGTCCCGGCCGCTTTTGTGGCCGGGCTTTTTATTGGGGGAATGAAACACAAACCAGATGCCCGGCAAAGAACAAAGCAGCGTGATCAGGTAAAAACTGAGACTGATCAACACCGCCGCAGCTTCCTGCAGACCAAAAAAGGCCGCGCCATGGAGGAATACGATTTCGCGTATGCCCAGTCCGCCAATACTTAATGGTAAAACCGCCGCCACGGATGAGAGCAGAAACAGGAAAAGATAGGCCGCCTCGCCGGCTGGCATACCCAGGGCAGCCATAATAGCATATACCGCCAGCACCTGCGCAAATTGTACGCCCAGGCCCCATACCAGTGTGGGCCAAAAGCTATTTCGAAAATCGCCCATCCATTTTCCGATAAAAAACCGGAAGGCGAAACTTCCGGCCAATACCAGGGCGGCAAGCGCGAGCTTTTGCCAGTATTCCGGCAATACAAGCCAGCCATAAACGGCAAGAATCCATGCGAGCGCGATGAGCCCTGAGAGCCGGTCGAGCAGCACGGCGGCGCCTGCCCGCCGGTACGGAGTCTGGTACCATTGTTTCAGGAGAACCACCTTGTAAGCATCACCACTGATGCCGCCGGGAAGAAAGAGGTTGTAAAACATGCCCAACCAATATAGCCGAAGGTTCACCGCTTCTGAAACAGGAACATCAATATCGCGGAAATAGATAGTCAACCGAAAGGAAGAAAGTACCTTGGAAAGAACAAACAAAAGCGCGGCCAGGGCGAGCCAGCCTGCATCCGCATCCGCCATGGCAGCACGTGCTTCCTGCCAATTGATTTTTTCCGCCACATACCAAAGGCATAGCCCGGAGATGATAAGCTTGAGCAGGAGTTTCAGTATCTTACCGGCTCTTGATTTTCCTGGCTTGATGACGCTATCCATGCAGATAAAAATTCCTGCAATTAAATTCAATTTGATGAGAATTAAAACCTGTCTTTTCCTTTTATGCCTGTTCAGTATCTGTTGTTTACAGGCACAGGCGCAAAAAATACGCTTGAAAAAGGGGCTCGTCATTACCCGGACTGTTCCAATCAAAGCAGGCAATTATTCCCTGGCCAGCGAAAGCACTGAAGCCCCGGTGATGGTTGTTGAAGGCGACAATATTATCCTCGACTTTGGTAATGCCCGGTTGCGTGGCGACCTGCAGGGGCAATTGCCGAATACGTATTCAGGCCTGGGTATCCTGGTGCGCAACAGCAACCGGGTAACCATCCGCAACCTGCGTGTGCGGGGCTTTAAGGTGGGACTGATGGCCGTGAATGTGCAGAACCTCGTTTTGGAAAACTGCGATTTCAGCTACAATTACCGTCAGCGGTTAAATAGTACAGCACTGAAAGAAGACCTGAGCGACTGGATGAGCTATCATCAAAATGAAAAAGACGAATGGCTGCGCTATGGCGCAGGCATGTATTTACGCGGTTGTGATTCCGTGCGGATTGAGAATTGCCGCGTAACGGGTGGTCAAAACGCGTTGATGATGACGGACTGCCAGGCGGGAAAGATCATCAACAACGACTTTTCCTTTAATTCCGGCATAGGTATCGGGTTGTACCGCAGCAGCCGGCATCTTATCGCCTACAACCGGGTCAACTTTAATGTGCGGGGATATAGCCATGGGGTTTATCATCGCGGGCAGGATAGTGCGGGATTCCTGGTATATGAGCAAAGCAGCAACAATACATTCTATAAAAATTCGGCCACCCATAGCGGTGATGGTTTCTTTCTTTGGGCAGGGCAAAGCACCATGGATACAGGGCAAGGTGGCTGCAACGACAACCTGATTGCCGGCAATGATTTCAGCTACGCACCCACCAATGGGGTGGAGGTAACCTTCAGCCGGAATATCATTACCCGCAACCGGATATTTGGCTGCGACCATGGCATCTGGGGAGGTTATAGTTTCGAAAGCCTCATTACGGATAACCAGTTTCGCGACAACCGCATAGCGATTGCCATTGAGCATGGCCAGCACAACAGCATTGCCTATAACCTGTTTATTCGCGATAAAGAGGCCATTCGGTTATGGGGCAGGGCATCGCAACCGGCCGACTGGGGATATGCCAGGCATCGCGATACGCGTAGTGTTGGCTACAACATACATCACAATAACTTCAGCGATGTGCCGCTGGGGCTGAATCTTTCCCGCACCGATAGTTTGCGTGTATTCAACAATACCTGGACAGGAGAGGGCTTGTTTTATCAAACAGATTCGCTGGTCGGCCATATCGACAGCATGGCTTATGATGTGGATGATTGGGATATTCCCATGCCGGAGCTGGAGAACGCACAGGATCCCTTTGCCGGTTCGGGAAAATGGGCCGGTCGGCAACAGATCCGCATGGGAGAGTGGGGGCCTTACGATTTCCGCCGTCCGTTGATCTGGCATAGCAATCCGGCATCGAAGTCGGATACGCTGCGGTTTGACATGCTGGCGCCCGGTGGCCAATGGACCCTTACCGGCAGCAGAGGCTTATCGCAGATAAGCCAGGTAAAGGGATCGTTTCCGGCCAGTTTCTATGCGATCAGGGATAAAGGATTGGGAAGGGAAGACATGGCCCTTGAAGCTGTTTATCGCGGACCGGCCATCACCCTCGCCGATGGTACCCGTATTCGCCAGGGGAAGAAACACCGGTTTCATTTTTGGCATTTCTTCCAGCCAATCAACTGGCAGGTAAACTGGTTTGCCATCGATACCACGCGATATAATCCCATACGGGAACAGGACCTCTTTCCCGCCAACCAGCGGCTGGCACCCATAAAGAGCGAAGCGACCGACCGGCTGGAATATGCCTGGTGGGGCGGGATCAAAACGGAAAAGGGAACGCAGCCTCAGTTTCTGACGATGGCTGAAGGCGAGGCGGAACTGCCGGAGGGAGAATACGAGTTATCCGTAACCTGGGATGATGCGGTCCGGCTTTATGTAGACAATAAACTGGTGCTGGATGAATGGAACCCGGCACTCTACCAATTTGATGAATCGCCCAACCGAAGAATCCCGATCCGGTTGGGAGGCAAACATCAGTTCAGGGTGGAGCATGTGGAGTTGGGAGGTTTTGCGACCCTGAGCGTGAGGATCGTGAGGCGTGAGCCGTGAATCGTGAGGCGTGAGGCGTGAATCGTGAGGCGTGAGGCGGGAGGTTGTGCCGCCGCAGGGTTTATTTGTCACATAAGCTATTGATTATCATACAAATTAATAATAACCGAATTACCGAATTTGCCCTCCTTCCTCCTGCCTGTGCAAAACATTCCTGCCCCACGTAGAAAATTCTTTCCCAACTATTTGGCGAATTTATCGCCTACCCCTACCTTTGCACTCCCAAAAGAAAATTGGGATTTTACACATGTCTCAGCGAATCAGAATCAAATTACAGTCCTACGATCACAACCTGGTAGATAAATCTGCCGAAAAGATCGTGAAAACCGTTCGCAGCACTGGCGCGGTAGTAACAGGTCCTATTCCTCTTCCTACGCGTAAGAAAATCTTCACGGTTTTGCGTTCGCCGCACGTGAATAAGAAAAGCCGCGAGCAGTTTCAACTGGCCACGCATAAGCGTCTGTTGGATATCTATACGTCTTCCAGCCGTACAGTAGACGCGTTGAGTAAGTTGGATTTGCCGAGTGGGGTAGAAGTGGAGATTAAGGCGTAGAGAAGTAATAAGTTTTAAGTAATAGGTTTTAGGTGGAATGGATTAGAGCAAATAGTTTCATCCAATTAAAACCAAAAAGTTCAAACTTAAAACTTCTAACTTATAACATATAACTTAAAAACTGTCATCTCTCAATCAACTGCTTCGGCACTGAAAAAAGAGCTCTGACCATAAATCATTCTCCGGGTTTTATTCAAGCACGGAGATAATTAAAATAAAACAAGCCGTTCAGGGTTTGTTTACTGCCGGTACTTCTGTCATCCGCCCGGCCATCAGCCAGGCGGACACCTAAGATGAGGTGAGGGACTAGCACCAGCGATCACAAGGATCGTGTTTGCTAATGCTCCTGCGACTAAAAGAAAAGGTCGGTAGCTAAACGGGGATTGAAGCCTCCCGCGTACAATGTACCGGGATGTACAAGGTTGTCCCAATAATCCTGCAGGCTACAAACTGTACAAACCATGAAAGGTATTATTGGTAAAAAGATTGGGATGACCAGTGTCTTCGATGCCTCGGGCAAGCAAACTGCCTGCACCATCATTGAAGCAGGTCCCTGTGTAGTAACCCAGGTTAAAACAAAAGATTCAGACGGCTACAACGCCCTCGCCCTTTCTTTCGGCGATAAGAAAGAAAAGCACGCCAACAAGTCTGCCATCAATCACTTCGCTAAATCGCAGACAGCTCCCAAGAAGTTTACAAAAGAGTTCCGCAATTATTCCATTGAGAAAAATATTGGTGAAACCGTTACGGTTGACATTTTCGCCGAAGGCGATAAAGTTGAAATTGTAGGTACTACCAAGGGTAAAGGTTTCCAGGGTGTGGTAAAGCGCCATGGTTTCTCCGGTGTGGGTGATGCCACGCACGGCCAGCATGATCGTCAGCGCGCGCCTGGTTCACTCGGTAACTCATCCGATGCCAGCCGTGTAATGAAGGGTATGCGCATGGCAGGTCGCATGGGTACGGATCGAGTGAAGATGAAGGGCCTGAAAGTGGTGAAAATATTCCCTGAAAAAAACTATATCCTGATCAGTGGATCGGTTCCGGGACACAACGGTTCCATCGTATTGATCCAAAAGTAATTTCAACCCATAGCAATCTCCACAACCTTCGCCCGGCATTTATGACGGAAAAAGGCTAAAAGAAAATAAAATGCAAGTAGACGTTTTAGATAGCAAAGGAAAAAAGACCGGCAGGTCGGTTGAACTTCCTGACGAGATTTTCGGAATTGAGCCCAATGATCACGTGATCTATCTCGCCGTAAAACAATACCTGGCTGCACAGCGCCAGGGTACGCACAAGGTGAAAACCCGTGCTGAAGTAAAAGGTGCCAGCCGCAAGCTGCATCGCCAGAAAGGAACCGGTGGCAGCCGTAAGGGTAATATCCGTAACCCGCTGTATAAGGGTGGTGGTACCATTTTCGGACCCAAGCCCCACAGCTATGATATCAAGCTGAACCGCAAAGTGAAGGACCTGGCCAAAATGTCGGCCCTTACCTATAAGGCGAAAGAAAACGCGATTGTTATAGTAGAAGACCTCCAGCTCGATGCTCCGAAGACCAGGACGGTGATGGATATGCTGAACAACCTGAAGCTGGCCGACAAGAAGCTGATGCTGATCCAGGATGCCAGCGACATCAACCTGCAGATGAGCGTACGTAATGTGCCTTCTGTATTGGGTGTTGCCCTGAGCGATATCAATACTTATGACATCATGAATTCGGAAGTATTGCTGCTCACGGAAAGCGCGGCGAAGATTTTTGCAGAAGAGGAAGTAGAAGCGTGAGGGAAGTTGTAAGTAGTAAGTTGTAAGTTTTAAGTGAATGATAAGAGGATAATGCAGGATTGTGGCGGGAAGTATATAACGGAATGCAGAATTTTTTCATATCAAGACTTAAAACTTAAAGCTTAGAACTTAGAACTTAAAACTTAGAACTTAAAACTTAAAAAACAATTCAGATGAAACTTTCTGAAGTACTGATAAAACCCATTTTGACCGAAAAGGCCAATGCGCAGCAGGAAAAACTGCATCGCTACGCCTTCAAAGTGGCCCGTAAAGCGAACAAGCTGGAGATCAAGAAAGCAATTGAGAGCTTTTACGGTGTGAATGTGACAGCTGTGAATACCAGCGTGGTTCCCGGAAAAAACAAGAGCCGCTTTACCAAGGCGGGTGTTATCTCCGGTCGTAAGCCCGCTTACAAAAAGGCTTATGTAACCGTAGCCGAGGGCGAAAGCATCGATCTGTACGCGAATATTTAATCAATCCGCTCCGCCCGGGCGAAAGCCGGCGGACAAAGTATGGCCATCAACCGCCGCGAAGTGTTGAGTGAAGAATAAATAAAGAACTGAACAATGGCATTAAGAAAATTTAAACCCGTTACCGCCGGTACGCGCTGGAGAATTGGAAACGCGTATGCCGAGGTAACGACGAATGTTCCGGAAAAAAGCCTGCTCGAATCGAAGAAGAGCACGGGCGGTCGTAACTCATCTGGCCATCTGAGCATGCGTTATCGCGGCGGTGGTCATAAGAAAAAATACCGGATCATCGACTTCAAGCGTAAGAAAACAGGTGTGGCGGAAGTGCTCACCATTGAATATGATCCGAACCGTACCGCATTTATCGCGCTGGTTCAGTATGCTGATGGAGAAAAGCGTTATATCCTGGCTCCCCAGGGACTGCAGGTAGGCGCCAAAGTGGAAAGCGGTGATGCCGTGGCACCCGAAATTGGCAATGCCCTTCAAATGAAGAACATGCCCCTGGGTACCAACGTACACAATATTGAAATGCAACCTGGTCAGGGTGGCAAGCTGGCGCGCAGCGCGGGTTCATCTGCCCAGTTGACCAACAAGGAAGAAAGGTATGCAATATTGAAAATGCCTTCCGGTGAACTGCGTAAGGTATTGATCAATTGCTATGCTACGGTGGGTGTGGTAAGCAATAGCGACCATAGCCTGCAAAGCATGGGTAAAGCGGGTCGCAACCGTTGGAAAGGTATCCGCCCCCGCAACCGTGGTGTGGCTATGAACCCTGTAGATCACCCGATGGGTGGTGGTGAAGGTAAAGCATCCGGTGGTCAACCCCGTAGCCGTAATGGCCAGTACTCGAAGGGTCTGAAAACACGTACCAAAGGAAAGGCCAGCGATAAGCTGATCATCCAGCGGAAAAACGGAAACAAACTGGCGAAGTAATTAGCTAATTCGAAAATTTGAAGATTTGATTCAGCCAGAACTCAAGTCGACAAATTCATAAATTATCAAATAAACAACATGGCTCGTTCGATTAAAAAAGGTCCTTATATCGCCACTCACCTTGAAAAAAAGGTAATGGCAATGAACGAAGGCAAGTCCAAAAAATCGGTGATCAAAACCTGGAGCCGTCGCTCTACCATTTCACCTGATTTTGTGGGCCACACATTTGCGGTTCACAATGGCAACAAGTTTATTCCGGTATATGTAACGGAATTCATGGTGGGTCATAAACTGGGTGAATTTGCGCCCACCCGCCAGTTCAAAGGACATTCGAAAAAAGACTAAACGGGTAGAGGGTAACAGGGCCGGCCGGAAGGAAACGAAAAGCAAAAGGCCTCAATCAGATACCCGAAGCCAAAAATGAATAAAGATGGAAGCAGTAGCTAAACTTAGAAACTATCCCACATCGCCCCGCAAAATGCGTTTGCTGGCTGATCTGATCCGTGGTCAGCGTGTAGATAAGGTACTGGCTGAGCTGGAGCATAATCCCAAGCATCCTGCCGTACCCCTTCGCAAACTGGTGCTGAGCGCTATCAGCAACTGGAAACAAAAGAACGAAGGTGGCGATGAGAGCCAGTTGTTTGTAAAAACAATTTTTGTGGATGGTGCGCGCACGCTGAAGCGTATGCGTCCCGCGCCCCAGGGCCGTGGATACCGTGTTCGTAAGCGCAGCAACCACGTAACGGTGATTGTGGACACTAAGTAAGAAAAAGTAGAAATGTGTAAATGTGGAAATGTGAAAATTTGATTCCAGTTTATACAGCTCAAATATTTAAGAACAGATTTTGATAGTGGAGATAATTTTCACATTTCCACATTTTCAAATATTCAAATTGTAAAAATGGGTCAAAAAGCAAATCCGATCGGCAACAGGTTAGGTATCATCCGTGGATGGGAATCCAACTGGTATGGTAGCAAGAAAGACTTCGCTTCCAAACTGATCGAGGACAATAAGATCAGGACTTACCTGAACGCCCGTATCAATAAAGGTGGCATTTCGAAAATCGTGATCGAGCGCACGCTGGGCAAGCTGATCATCACGATCCACACTTCCAAACCCGGTATCATTATCGGTAAAGGTGGAGGTGAAGTGGACCGCATCAAGGAAGAGCTGAAGAAGCTGACTGGCAAGGATGATGTGCAGATCAATATCCTCGAGATTCGTCGCCCTGAGCTGGACGCGATGATCGTGGGTGATACCATTGCCCGGCAGATTGAAAACCGTATCAATTTCAAGCGTGCCACCAAAATGGCCATCGCCTCTGCCCTTCGTATGGGTGCTGAAGGTATCAAGATCAAGTTGAGCGGTCGCCTGGGTGGCGCTGAAATCGCCCGCAGCGAAGAGTTCAAGCAAGGTCGCGTACCCCTGCACACATTCCGGATGGATATTGACTATGCCAACGTATTTGCGCAAACCGTGTACGGAAAGATTGGTATCAAAGTGTGGATTTGTAAGGGTGAAGTACTGGCCAAGCGCGACCTGAACCCCAATTTCGTGGGAGGTAAGAGCGACGTAAGCGATCGCCGCGAGCGCGGAGGAGATCGTGATCGTGGAGACCGTCGCGATGACCGCCGCGGAGGTGGAGGCGGACGTGGCCGTGGAGATAGAAGAAACTAATATTCGCTAATTAGCCGATGTGAGGGTAGCTAAGCAAGGCAGGAATCACATCCCCAAATTGTATAAAGATGTTACAACCGAAAAGAACGAAGCACAGGAAGATGCAGAAAGGCCGCATGAAGGGCGATTCCAAGAGAGGTACAACCATCTCCTTTGGAAGCTATGCCCTGAAGGCTCTTGATTCGCACTGGATCACCGACCGCCAGATTGAAGCGGCTCGTCAGGCCCTGACCCGTGAAATGAAAAGGGAAGGTAACGTGTGGATCCGCATTTTCCCCGACAAGCCCATTACCCGTAAGCCACTGGAAGTGAGGATGGGTAAAGGTAAAGGTAACCTTGAGTTCTGGGCCGCCGTGGTACAACCCGGTCGCATCATCTTCGAAATTGATGGCGTAAATGAGCAGGTAGCCCGCGCTGCCCTGGCACTCGCTGCCGGTAAGCTTCCCATCAAGACGAAGTTTATCATGAGAAGGGACCTGGTAACTGCCTAAAAAATACAACTATGTCAAAGAATACAGATTTCGTAAAAAGCATACGCACCATGAGCGAGAGCGATATCAAAGCCCGCCTGGAAGAAGATAAGCAGCGTCTGAAAAAGCTGGAATTTGCCCATGCCATTTCTCCGCTGGAAAACCCTATGAGCATCCGTGGACTGCGTCGTGAAATCGCGCGTTTGCAGACTGAACTGAAGTTAAAGCAATCAACTAAATAACGAAAAGATGGCTGAAAGAAATTTAAGAAAGATCCGGATTGGTGTGGTTACCAGCAACAAGATGACCAAGACCATCACCGTGGCAGTAGAACGCCGGGTGAAGCACCCGATCTATGGCAAGTTCGTGAAAAAGACGACCCGATTCCATGCGCATGACGAAAAGAATGAGTGCAGCATTGGCGATACCGTGAAGATCATGGAAACCCGCCCGCTGAGCAAGACCAAGCGTTGGAGACTGGTGGAAGTGGTAGAGAAAGTGAAGTAATATGCCCCCTTTCCGCCGAGTGCGGACCGGGACCCGATAAACTTGAACAATAACAATTATAAATCTAAACCCTTCCGGATGGAGGGGATTTGGGAGGCAAAATGATTCAGCAAGAAAGCCGTTTAAATGTGGCGGATAACAGTGGCGCGAAAGAAGTGCTTTGTATCCGTGTATTAGGCAACAGCGGTCAGCGTTATGCGGGCATCGGCGACAAGATCGTCGTAACCGTGAAAGACGCATTACCTGCAGGTGGCATTAAAAAAGGTACAGTGGCAAAGGCCGTAATTGTGCGTACCACCAATAAACTGCGCCGCAAAGACGGATCTTATATCCGCTTCGACGACAATGCCGTGGTGATCCTGAACCAGGCCGATGAACCCCGCGGTACCCGCATCTTCGGGCCTGTAGCCCGTGAGCTGCGCGACAAGGGATACATGAAGATCGTTTCCCTGGCGCCTGAGGTACTTTAAATTGTAAACAGGAGCGGAAGGAGCATTGACCTGGCAGCTAAAGCTCATGCATCATGCCTCACGCTTCACGATAAAAAACATTCCGCAAAAACGGAGTAAAGAACAGACAAAATGAAAACAAGATTCAAACCAAAGTACAATATCCGGAAAGGGGATACTGTAGTGGTGATTGCCGGGGACGACAAGGACCTCGCCAAGCCCCGCACGGTTAAAGAAGTATTGGTAGAGGAAGCGAAAGTGATCGTGGAAGGTGTGAACATCATCACCAAGCACAGCAAGCCTTCTGCCCAGAATACCAAGGGCGGTATTGTGAAAAAGGAAGCCCCCATCCATATCAGCAATGTAATGCTTTGGGATGCAGCTCAGAAAGCCGGCGCCCGCGTAACCCGCGTTCGCAAAGAAGGTAAAACAGAGCTGGTATTTAAAACTAAAAATGCACAGGGAGGTAAGAAATAATGAGCACGAAAACATATTCCCCGAGGCTGGCTAATAAGTACAGGAAAGAAGTGGTTCCTGCACTGGTAAAAAAATTCGGTTACGAGTCTGTAATGCAGGCCCCGAAACTGGAAAAAATTTGCCTCAACCGCGGCGTTAATGGCGCGGTGGCCGATAAGAAACTGGTGGATATTGCGGTGGACGAACTGTCGACCATCACCGGACAAAAGGCGGTGGCTACCAATTCGAAGAAGGATATCTCCAACTTCAAATTGCGTAAAAATATGCCCATCGGCGCCCGCGTAACCCTGCGTGGCGAAAAGATGTATGAGTTCCTCGACAGGCTCATCTCCGTAGCGCTGCCCCGCGTACGCGACTTTAAAGGAGTGAACGAAAAATCCTTTGATGGTCGTGGCAACTACACCCTCGGTGTAACCGAGCAGATCATCTTCCCGGAGATCGATATCGACAAAGTGAATAGAATCACTGGCCTGGATATCACCTTCGTGACCACTGCTCAAACCGATGAAGAAGCATTTGAGTTGCTGAAAGAGCTGGGAATGCCCTTCCGTAATGTAAAACCCGTGTCACAGGATAACTGATCATTCAACTTTATCCGTCGGGATATTCCCGCGGTGAAAAAATTATAATCGAAAATTAAATTCAATTATGGCTAAAACATCCGTCAAAGCCAGACAAAGGAAAAGGGAGAAGATGGTAGACCAGTATGCTGCCAAGCGCGAAGAGCTGAAAAAAGCCGGCGATTGGAAAGCACTGGACGAACTGCCCCGCAATTCATCCCCCGTAAGGTTGAAAAACCGTTGTCAGCTTACAGGCCGTCCCAAGGGATATGTACGTTATTTCGGCATCTCCCGTGTGGCTCTGCGCGACATGGCGCTGAATGGTAAGATTCCTGGTTTGAAGAAAGCAAGCTGGTAAGAATAAGCAAGTAGTTAATAGGGAGTAGAAAGTAGGTAGTAAGTAAAAATGCCCTACTCACTACTCACCACTCACTACTCACTAGATTAAATAACTCGATAATCAAGATAAAATGGTAACAGATCCCATAGCAGATTTTCTGACCCGTATCCGTAATGCGCAGATGGCCGGTCACCGGGTGGTGGACATTCCTGCCTCCAACCTGAAAAAGCGGATGACTGAAATTCTGTATAACCAGGGGTATATCCTGAAATACAAATTTGAGGATGACAGCAAGCAGGGTATCATCAAGATCGCCCTGAAGTATGACCCCTCTACCAAGCAGCCTGCCATTCAGAGCATGGAGCGCATCAGTCGCCCCGGTCTGCGTCAGTATGCCAAGCCCGCCGATTTCCGTCGCGTAAAAAGCGGACTGGGTATCGCCATTCTCTCCACTTCCAAAGGTGTAATGACCGACAAGGAAGCCAAGGCGCAGAATGTGGGTGGTGAAGTACTTTGCTACGTGTATTAAGAAAACAGGCTTTGCCTGGGCCAGCAATACATTAAGCTGAAACCTATTAGGCTGACCGGTTGACTGGTGTAAACAAACTATAAATCTTAAAAGAGACAATTATGTCAAGGATAGGTAAGAAACCCGTTGTGATCCCCGAAGGTGTAACCATTACGGTGGGCAAAGACAATGTGGTTACCGTAAAAGGTAAGAAAGGCGAACTGAGCCAGGCGATTGATCGCGATATTAATGTGGAAGTGAAGGATGGCCAGGTAATATTTGGTCGCCCCACTGACCAGATTCGTCACCGTGCAATGCATGGTCTGTATCGCGCGCTGATCGCTAACCTGGTAAAAGGGGTTACGGAAGGGTACGAGCGCAAGCTGGAGCTGATTGGTGTGGGTTTCAAAGCCACCAACCAGGGTAATGTGCTTGACCTGGCATTGGGTTATTCGCACAATATCATTTTCGAGATTCCCAAGGAATTGAAAGTGGCCACCGCCCAGGAAAAGGGACAGAACCCCATGATTACGCTGGAAGGTATCGACAAGCAACTGATCGGCCAGGTAGCCGCTAAAATCCGCGGCCTGCGCAAACCCGAGCCTTACAAAGGAAAAGGTGTACGTTATGTGGGTGAAGTGGTTCGTAAGAAAGCTGGTAAGGCAGCAGGTAAATAATCAATAATTTAAAATGTTCCTGGCAGCATCAGGAGCGACAAATAATATCAAGATGAACGGTAAAATTAAAACGCAGCGCAGACAGAATATCCGCTTCCGGATTCGCCGGAGACTGAGTGGTGGTACCACCAAGCCCCGCCTTTCTGTATTCCGCAGCAACAGGGATATCTATGCCCAACTGATCGATGATACACAGGGCCTCACCCTTGCTTCCGCTTCTTCGCGCGATAAAGACATCGCCGCGCAGAAAGCTCCCAAAGTGGAAATCAGCAAGCTGGTAGGCGCTGCCATTGCCCGCAAAGCAGTGGACCTGGGTATCCAGGAAGTGGTATTCGATCGCGGTGGATATCTCTACCATGGTCGTGTGAAGGCGGTGGCCGATGGCGCCCGCGAAGGTGGTTTGAAATTTTAATTCACGCGGCAGCCAGGCTGCCATGAAAATTGATAAGTAATACTGGCAAAGGAGTCCGCTCCCGCGTCACAACTTCAAAAAAGCAGTATGTCTAAATTAAACGTAAACAGGGTTAAAGCAGGCGACCTGGAACTGAAAGACAAGGTTGTTGCGATCAACAGGGTAGTAAAAACTACCAAAGGTGGCCGCTCATTCAGTTTTTCTGCCCTGGTGGTTGTGGGTAATGAAAATGGCGTGGTAGGTCATGGACTGGGTAAAGCCAAGGAAGTGCAGGAAGCCATTACCAAGGGTATTGAAGACGCGAAGAAGAACCTGATCAAAGTACCCGTGATGAAAGGAACCATCCCGCACGATCAGTGGGCCAAGGAAGGTGCAGCCAAAGTACTGATCAAACCCGCTGCACATGGTACCGGTGTAATTGCCGGAGGTTCCATGCGCGCCGTGCTGGAAAGCGCCGGTATTACCGACGTATTGGCCAAATCGCTGGGTTCCGCTAACCCACACAACGTGGTGAAAGCTACATTCAAAGCCCTCGCCATGCTTCGCGAGCCGGTGCAGGTAGCCAAGACCCGCAACCTGGGATTGAAGAAAGTGTTTAACGGCTAAAAAAAATTATCATGAAAAAAATTAAGATAACCCTGGTTAAAAGCCCCATCGACCGCCCGGAGCGCCAGAAAAATACCCTGCTGGCACTGGGACTGAATAAGACCAATTCCAGCCGCGAGGTAGAAGCCACACCCCAGATTTTGGGTATGGTTAGGAAAGTGGAACATCTGGTAAAGGTGGAAGAAATCTGAGGAGAGTTTTAAGTTGTAAGTTTTAAGTTGTAAGTAGAGAGTGATGATTATTGTATTTACAGTCATTAATTTAACTACACTACAAATTCATAAACAAAACCAAAAGACTTAAAACCTAAAACTAAATACTTTAAAATGCGAGGGGAAACAACCCCGTAAGTCAAAATTCAAAAAATGAAACTTCATCAACTCAAGCCTGCAAAAGGCGCAACACACAAAGAAAAACGTATTGGTCGCGGTGATGGTTCCGGACATGGTGGTACTTCCACAAAAGGTACCAAAGGTGGACAAAGCCGCGCGGGTTATAAACGCAAAATGGCGCATGAGGGTGGACAGATGCCCATCCAACGCCGTATCCCCAAGCGTGGTTTCAACAATATTCACCGTGTAGAATACAAAGTATTCAACCTGGGACAGATTGAGCAGTTGGCAGACAAATACGCCATCACCGAGTTCTCGCTTGAAAATCTTTACAGCAACGGACTGATCAGTCAAACCGACCGCGTAAAGATCCTGGGTAATGGAGAGCTGAAAGGCAAATTCTCCTTCCGGGTAAATGCGGTAAGTGAAAAGGCGAAAGCGGCCATTGAAGCGGCTGGCGGATCAGTGGAGCTGGTAAAGTAAATTTCACTAAATTGCACGGACGCATGCAACATGCGTCTTTTATGTTTTAAGGGTACTTAAATCTTTATTGATCCCCGTGAAGAAATTAATTCAAACGCTCAAGAATATCTGGAGTATCGAGGAACTGAAGAGTAAGATACTTTTCACCCTGCTGATGATCGTTATTTACCGGGTTGGTTCTTTCATTGTATTACCCGGTATCAATCCCGTGGTGATGGAAGCCAATAAGGTGGAAGGCAGCGGTATCCTCGACCTCATCAATACCTTTGCCGGTGGAGCCTTCAATATGGCTTCCATCTTTGCATTGGGTATTATGCCCTATATCTCCGCTTCTATCTTTATGCAGTTGATGACGGTGCTGGTGCCCCGTTTCCAGAAAATGCAGAAGGAAGGAGAAAGTGGCCGTAAGAAAATCAATCAGTACACCCGCTACCTCACTGTAGCGGTTACCATTGTGCAGGCTTTTGCCTATGTATCCTACCTGCACCAGGTACATGGCCCGGCCATGATCGCCAGCTTTGAACCCTATTTCCGTTTCACGACCATCATTATCCTTACTGCAGGCACCCTGTTTGTAATGTGGATGGGCGAAAAGATTACGGATAAAGGTTTGGGCAATGGTACATCCCTGATCATCATGATCGGTATCCTGGCGCGCCTGCCCCAATCGCTGATCCAGGAATTGACGGATAAATCGACCCGCAACGGCAATATCCTGATCTTTATCGTGGAACTGATCATCCTGGTCGCGATCGTTTTGGGTTGTATTCTGTTGATCCAGGGTGTGCGCAAAGTGCCGGTTAACTATGCCAAGCAGGTAGTTGGCAACCGCTCCTTTACGGGTGCGCGCCAGTTCCTGCCGCTGAAAGTGAACAGCGCCGGTGTAATGCCCATCATCTTTGCGCAGGCTATCATGTTCCTTCCCACTTTGTTTACCCTGGGGGGCAATGCGGAAATCGGCCGGATGTTTACCGATCATAAGCACATCGCTTATATGACCGTGTATTCGCTGGTCGTCATTGGATTTACCTTTCTGTACACCGCCCTGATCTTTAATCCCAAGCAGATTGCGGAAAATCTGAAGCAGAATAATGGTTTCATTCCGGGTGTAAAACCGGGTCAGCCCACGGCCGATTATATCGGTATGGTGATGGACCGGATCACCTTCCCCGGTGCCATCCTGCTCGCTTTCGTGGGCATCCTGCCGGGTATAGCGGAACGCCTGGGCGTAACACAGGGCTTCTCTACCTTCTTTGGCGGAACCTCTCTGCTGATCATGGTAGGTGTGGTACTGGATACGCTGCAGCAAATTGAAACACAATTGCTGATGCGTCAATACGATACGCTGATGAAAAGCGGTCGTATCCAGGGCCGCCAAAGCACATCTGCCGTACAGATCTAGAAAAGAACAGCTTAATCGCTTTATACCAAAAGACCCCGCATAACCGGGGTCTTTTGCTTGTGATGGAGCCAACAAGTACCCCCCCAATCCCCAAATCCTCAAATTCCCAAATCCCCAAATTCCCTCGTTCCGTCTTTTCCTCGTAATTTTGCCAACTATGGTAATTTGTAAGTCTCCTGAGCAGATTGAAAAAATGCGGTCCAGCGCACTGCTGGTTAGCCAGACCCTAACCGAAGTGGCCAAAATGCTGCGTCCGGGCATCACTACGTTGGAGCTGGACGTGTTTATTGGACAGTATATCCGCGATCACAAGGCAATCCCTTCCTTTCTGAATTATAATGGCTATCCTTTCAATTCCTGTATTTCCGTAAATGATGTGGTAGTACACGGTTTTCCCAATAAGAATGAACTGAACGAGGGGGATATTATTACCGTTGACGTTGGATTGATCCTCGACGGATGGCATGGTGATCATGCCTATACCTTCGCCATCGGCGATCCGGGTGTGGAAGCCCTGCAACTGATTAAAGTAACCAAGGAAGCCTTATACAAGGGTATTGAAAAGGCCGTTGCCGGTAACCGGATGGGTGATATCGCCTATGCGATACAGGAACATACCGAAAAAAAGAATGGCTATGGCGTGGTGCGCGAGCTGGTGGGTCACGGACTGGGTGAGAGCCTGCACGAGGATCCCCAGGTGCCCAATTATGGTAAAAGGGGCACCGGCGTGAAGTTGAAAGAAGGCATGGTACTGGCCATTGAGCCCATGATTAACCTGGGAAGCCGCGAAGTATATACAGAAAGCGATCAATGGACGGTGCGCACTCGCGATGGTAAAGTGTCGGTGCACTTTGAGCATGATGTGGCGGTGCGGAAAAACAAGGCCGATATTTTGTCGAACTACGCGCCCATTGAAGCGGCCGAAGCTGCCAATCCTCACCTGGTAGTAGCCGACAATGCGCTGGTGCCATTGCAAGGTTGAGCCCTATTGTCGAAATCAACAACATGGAAAAATGGGATCTCCTGGTAGTGGGCGGTGGTGCCGCGGGTTTTTTTTGTGCGGTCAATGCCGCCCGCATGCGTCCCGGCTGGAAGATAGGCTTACTCGAAAAAAGCGGAAAGCTGCTCAGTAAAGTATCGGTGAGTGGCGGAGGCCGCTGCAATGTGACCCACGCCTGCTTTGATATTGATACCATGGTCCGCCATTATCCCCGCGGCGGCAATTTTCTTCGAAAAGCATTTCATCATTTTTTTACTACTGATACCATTGACTGGTTTCGGGAAAGGGGTGTGGAGCTCCATGCAGAAGCCGACGGTCGCATGTTCCCGGTAAGCAACCAGTCATCCACCATCGTACAATGCCTGCTCCAGGAAGCCTCGAAATACCAGGTATCCATAATGCTTAACCAGGACCTGGTGGAACTAAGACCGGTCGATGGCGAATGGGAACTATCGGCTGCTTCGGGACGATCATTCCGGGCTAAGCGCGTGTGCCTGGCCATGGGTGGAATGAACAAGCCTTCCATGGCCAGCCTGTTCAAGCATCTTTCGCACACATTAGTTCCCTCCGTTCCATCCCTGTTCACGTTCAATATGCCGGGCAATCCCATCACCCGACTGATGGGGATAGCCGTAGAACAGGTGCGGGCAAAAGTGACGGGCACCAAACTGGAATCGGAAGGTCCATTACTGATTACGCATTGGGGGATGAGTGGACCGGCCATTCTCAAACTCAGTGCCTGGGGAGCACGGATACTGGCGGAGAAAAACTATCATTTCGATATACAGGTAAATTGGGTGCCGGAGCACAACGAAGCATCGCTTCGCGATTTTTTCGAAACCTACCGTTTACAGGCCGGCCGGCAGATGGTTCAGGCTAAAAATCCATTTGCCCTTCCGCAGCGGCTTTGGGATTTTCTACTGCAGTCGCAGGTACATGTCGCACCCAGCAAGCGTTGGGCCGATCTTTCGGGAAAAGAGATGCAGGCGTTGATCAGGGCCCTGCTATTTTCCGGTTTTGAGGTAAAAGGGAAAACCACATTCAAAGAGGAATTCGTTACAGCAGGAGGGGTATCGCTGTCCGAAATCGATCACCAATCCATGCAAAGCCGCAAGCATCCGGGATTATATTTTGCCGGCGAAGTGATGGATGTGGATGGCATTACCGGGGGATTTAATTTTCAGCATGCCTGGACGAGTGGGTATTTGGCAGCGAAGGGAGTAGGAAGTAGGGAGTAGGAAGTAGGGAGTAGGAAGTAGGGAGTAGGAAGTATTTAATAGATAGCATCTGCGAAAATCTGCGGATAAATCTGCGCTTATCTGCGGGAACTGCTTCAGCACTTTAATCAGCTTCATAGTTCAGGAGAGTTTTCCCGCAGATAAGCGCAGATTGTTACGCAAATGAGCGCAGATAAATGTTTGCCGCAAAACTGTCAATTTAATTTATGACACGACAATTAAAGAAACCTTCGGAGTATACTTATGCACCTTGCGGATCTTGTAAGGATTTAGCGTTCTCGATATGGAAATTTTGCATGGATTCCAAATTCCCAAATTCCTAAATCCCTACTCTCTACTCCCTACTCCCTACTCTCTTCTTCCTACTCCCACTACCTGCATTGCCGCCCATGCCGTAAACGGCAACAATATCAGCATTCCCCACACCCATATGCCGGGCACAATTAGCCAGGCAATTAGCATCAGCAGGAAAATATATGCCGGATACGCAACGAGGAGCAGGCCCACCAGGATGCTGTCGTAATGATCGCTATTTCTGGCTACCGCTCGGGTGATGCCGCGGGCGGCATAGTACAAGGGGGCGTGCAACAGAAAGCCTGTGATGGCGGGGATCGCCAGCAGAAATTTCTTCCATGCCGGAAGGGGAAAGTGAAAATGCTTTTGCAGGGAGATTCTATCGTTCGGCTCAATCGTCAGCACCAGGCTTTCCAATTGCGATTGTAATGCCTGGTTGAAGCGAAGCAGGCGCTGACCTTCGGAATCCGATCCATTCCATACGCCAGCATCAATTTGTTCGCCGAACGATATCCGCATCACTTTCCCAAAACGCTTGAACGAGCTGTAGTTGATGCCAACCGGCAATACCCGAAGGGGTATTTGATTTTCCCAGCAACTGATAGCCAGCCGGGCGGTACCTTTTTTGAGTGGACGAAGCTTCCATTCATTGATGCAGCGCCCCTCACTAAAGATCAGGACGATCCCTTCGCGACGAAAAAGTTCCAGGCACTGATCAAAGGTGGAATAATTGTCCTGAAGATTTTCCACTCCTTCCGATACGCGATATACGGGAAGGATTTTTAAGCGAAAAAGAATCTTTCCGATCCACTTGTTTCGAAAAACATCGCCCCTTGCCAATGACCATACGGGTCTGGCAAAGAGCGCATCCAGAATGATGGCGTCGAGAAAGGAATTGGGATGGTTCGCCGCCAGCAACAAGGGGCCGCGGGCATGCAGTTGCTCCGGGTGACTCAGTATGATCTTTGGGCAAAAGATCTTCATAGCGAGACGGACATATATGCGGAGTAGGAAATAAAGCAAGGGAAGCGGTATTAAGTTTTACGTCTTACGTTGTACGTATCAGGTAGGACGTTGGGTGGTTTGGGATATATTGATTTTTGATTCCGGAGTGTTTTGTGAAAAAAGTTATCAAACTATCCTGATTATGGAAACTAATGTACACAAATTTCAAAAGATACTATATTTATTCCGTCAAATCTATATAGTCCATGCCCTGAAGAACGTATAACGTAAAACGTATAACGTAAAACCCAAAAAGTTGCTTCATTGGCGAATTATAGCGTCTTTCTTCCTTCTCGCTCTTTTCCCATTCACCAGTACCTGGTCGCAGAAGGATGCCCAGACGGAGGAGGATCGGCTTGATGCGGCCTTCCCGGCGCTTAATGTATCTTTTCCGGCTTATCTATCCGTTTTTGATACCACCGAAGGAGCCAGGGCATGGAAGATGATTCTATGTGCAGATGTTCCCGACAACAACCGCCCGAACCGGCCCACTTATCGGCAGGAAACAGGCCATGTGTTTTTTATTCTGCAGAAATTTCTCCATAGTGGCGATACCATTCAGAAGGTCTTTGGTTTCTATCCCTGGAAGGGGTTGCCCTCCTTATTTGTCAGGAAAGTTCGGAGTCGTATTAAGGATAATAGTATGCGCGGATATGATATGGCTATCGAGCAGGAATTGACGGCCGCGCAGTTTGATACGGTTTTGGCCCATATCCGTAGCCTCAACGGCGTGCGGTATCACCTCAACAAATACAATTGTTACGACTATGCCATCGAAATATTCAACCAGGTGGCGGGCGACCATCCTTTACCGCTGACGCATATTCGTTTTCCATTCCCATTTGGTCGGGGCGGCTCTCCCTGTTCGCTGTATGCCGACCTGGAAAGGCTACGAAATGGGGGCGGCTATTGGGCCGCGCGAATTCGAAAGGGGCTGTTCAGGGCGCCGGTGAGCACCGGCCGGGAACCCAGGCTGGTAAAATAGGGCCGGTATATTTCCTGAAGCGATTGCATATCAATGGTTTAGGGATGAGTTGGGTTGAAAATAATTTGCTCCTTTTTCCGGCATTTCCCCGGCATTAAATGTATCTTTGCTGCCCCGAAATAAAACCTTCGGGATAATATCATGTTGGAAAATAACATTAAAAAACAATTAAACGCTGATGCTCAGGAGTCTGGAGCTGCGGATACCGCGGCTGAGGCTACAGCGACAACAACTGCACCTGAGGCGCCGGTGGCGACCGCGCACGACGATTTCGACTGGAGCGTCGACAAACGCAATGTAGCTTCCTACACACAGGAAGAAAAGGAAAAGTACGACAAAGTGTACGACAACACTTTTGTGGCGCTGAATGATGGCCAGTTGATGTTTGGTACCGTTGTGGGCCTTACTAAAACGGATGTTGTTATCAACATTGGCTTCAAAAGCGACGGTCTGATTTCCCTCAACGAGTTCCGCGACATGCAGGGCCTCAAGGTGGGCGACCAGGTGGAAGTGATGATCGTGGAAAAAGAAGACCGGGATGGTCACCTGAACCTCAGCCGCAAGCAGGCTCGTATTACCCGTGCCTGGGAGCGTATTGTGGAAGTACACAAAACCGGCGAAGTAATTACCGGAACGGTTACCTCCAAAACCAAAGGCGGCCTGATTGTGGACGTATTTGGTATGGAAACCTTCCTGCCTGGTTCACAGATCGACGTGAAGCCCGTAACGGATTACGATCAGTTCGTGAACAAGACCATGGAGTTCAAAGTGGTGAAGATCAACGAAACCATCAAGAACGCCGTAGTATCGCATAAGGCGCTTATCGAAAGCGATATCGAAGCACAACGTGCCGAGATCATGAGCAAGCTCGAAAAAGGACAGGTACTGGAAGGAACCGTAAAGAATATCACCGACTTTGGTGCTTTTATGGACCTGGGTGGCCTGGACGGTCTGCTCTATATCACCGATATTTCATGGGGTCGTATTTCACATCCCAGCGAAGTACTCAAGATGGATCAGAAGGTGAATGTGGTAGTACTCGATTTCGACGACGAGAAGAAGCGAATCAGCCTCGGCCTCAAGCAACTTACCCCGCATCCCTGGGATGTGCTGCCTGAGAATATTTCAGAAGGCAATGTAGTGAAGGGTAAAGTGGTGAACATCGAAGACTATGGCGCATTCCTCGAAATAATGCCGGGTGTGGAAGGTCTGGTACACGTAAGTGAAATTACCTGGGCCAATACGCCTATCAACGCCAAGGAATTCTTCAAGCTGGGTGATGAGCACGAAGCCAAGATCGTGACACTCGATAAAGGCAGCCGCAAGATGAGCCTTTCTATCAAGCAACTGTCGCCCGATCCCTGGAATGAAATCGAAACCAAATTCGCGGAAGGCAGCCGTCATACCGGCCTGGTGAAGAACATCACCAACTACGGTGTGTTTGTGGAACTGGCTCCCGGCATTGGTGGTATGATTCATATCAGCGACCTGAGCTGGCTGAAGCGTTTCAATCACCCCAGTGAGTACACGAAAGTGGGCGCTCATATCGATGTGGTGATCATGGGTATCGATAAGGATAACCGTAAACTGCAACTCGGACACAAACAACTGGAAGAAGATCCCTGGAATACACTGCAGGATACATTTGCTATCGGCAGCCTGCACGAAGGTGTGGTGATCAAGCGCGACGATAAAGGCGCGATTGTTCAACTGCCTTACGGACTGGAAGGTTTCGCGCCCAACCGTCACCTCAACAAGGAAGATGGTAAGAGCATTGGTGCCGATGAAACTGCGCAGTTCATGGTGATCGAATTCGACCGCAACGAAAAGCGTATCGTTCTTTCGCATAGTCGTATCTGGGAACAAGGACAGGTAGAAGAAAAAGAAGCAGCGAGAAAAGAAGCCCGTACTGAAGCCGATAAGACGAAGAAAGCGGTGAAGAATATCCAGAATAAAGTAGAGAAAGCTACCCTGGGTGACCTGGGTGTGCTGGCCGACCTGAAGAAGAAACTGGAAGGTGGCAGCAGCGAATCTACGGATAGCAGCAAAGCTGAATAATGTTATCAGCCTATTATAAAAAAAGCCGCCGCGAGGCGGCTTTTTTTATGGGTATCTAAGTAGATTTGACATCTGTCTGGTTACAAAACGTACACATGGGGTCAATTGCAGAGAGGATAAAGAAATGGCAACTCGTCAGAAAGTTGGTCTATTTTATTGTGGGGCTGGTATCCTACCCGGGTCTGGCCATCATCAATAAGTTTCGCGTATCGGGAACGGAGCACTTGCGTGGGCTTCCCAAAGAAAACGTTCTCTTCGTCAGTAATCACCAAACCTATTTTGCGGATGTAATCAGCTTTCTCCATATTTTCTGTGCTGTAAAATGGGGCAAGAAAGACCGGCTTGGTGTTCCTTATTACCTGCTCAACCCCTTCACCCGGGTAAACTACGTAGCGGCCGAGCAAACCATGAAGGGTAGCTGGATCAGCCGTCTCTTTACACTGGCGGGCGCCATTACGGTAAAGCGTACCTGGAATGCGAATGCCAATGAAATGCGCAAAGGGCTGGATCCTTCAGATACGCGCAAGATATCCCGCGCCTTGTCGGATAACTGGGTTATTACCTTTCCGCAGGGAACCACTACGCCTTTTGCACCGGGACGAAAAGGCACCGCACTGATCATAAAGCAAAACAAACCAATCGTCATACCCGTTGTGATCAACGGATTCTGGCGGGCATTCGGCAAAAAGGGATTGAAACTGCGAAAAAGAGGAGTCGCACTTTCGGTTCGTTTCAAAGCACCCCTGCAGATTAACTATGAGGCCTCCACGGCTGAGATACTTGAGCAGCTTATGGATGCGATTGAGCAAAGCAAGCGCTTTCGGCCAGCAACGGATAAGCCCGCCTGATTCAAATATGCGCACGGTTTAGCAGTTTTCCTATATTTACGTTGTCATGAGCCAAAAGCCTGCTACGATCAAGGAGATTGCCCGCCGTTTGAATGTATCGGTTTCCACGGTATCGCGGGCGCTGCACAATCATCCCAGTATTGGACTTCGTACCAAGATGCAGGTGCAAAAGCTGGCGGAGGAACTGAATTATGAGCCCAACCAGGCCGCTATTTCCTTTAAACAGGGAAAAACGTATACGCTGGGCGTTATCCTTCCCAACCTCGGCGAGGAATTTTTCTCCATTGCGATCAATGGCATTGAAGAAGTGGCCATTCGCCATAATTATACCGTACTGATCGGTCAATCGCACGACGACGCCGAAAGGGAAAAGCAGGTGTTGGATACCATGCGGCGGCATAGGGTAGATGGAGTGCTGGTGTCGATGTCGAAAAACACCGATGATCTTTCTCATTTCAATAACCTTCGCAAGTATAATATACCTGTTGTTTTTTTCGACCGGGTACCCGAATCGGAAGATGAGTATTCGGTGAGCTGCGATCTGCGGGCCAGCTCGGTGCAGTTGGTTGACTGGCTTGTCGGCCGCGGCAACCGATCCATTGGCATTATTCGCGGGCCCGAAAAAATGAAGCCAGCGCAGGAGCGTATGAATGGTTATCACGAGGGATTGAAGAAGAACGGCATCAAGGCCGATCCTGCCTGGGTAGCCCAGACCGATCTTAGCCGCGAGCAAACCTGGGCCGCGATGGAATCGCTGCTCAAAGCCAGGACAAAACCTTCAGCTATTATTGCCTTCAATGATTATGTTGCGCTCGACGCCATCAAATACGCTCGTGGTAAAGGCTTACGCATCAATAAGGATATCTATTTTGTAAGCTATGCCAATCTCCCCATCACCAGCTATCTCGACGAACCACCGCTGGCATCAGTAGAACAGTTTCCGTACGAGCAGGCTTCGCGCGCCGCCGAAATGCTGCTCTTGCTCATCAACCATAAGGAAGACGAGATACCCGAGAAACGAGTGGTGATGCAAAGTGAAGTAATCATCAACGAGGAAGCAGGGGAGGGTACCCCACTGCATTCCGCCAGCCCTGCCTGATTCCTTATTCCGCCTCAATTGGAGAGACTTGCTGCTGGTCGCTGCAGGCGAATACCATCGCCCAGCCGGGTGCTTACGGCAATGCGATTCCAGGCATTGATCACGGTGATCAGCATCAGCAGCTCAGCCAGCCCTTCACTACCCCATTGGGCCTTCCCCTTTTCGTAAAGCTCATCGGATAATCCTTCTTTCACCATCAACGTCAGTACTTCGGTAATTTGAAAGGCCAATTTTTCTTCTGCCGAAAAAATTTCCGTTTCCTGCCAGGCCGAAAGCAGATAGATACGCTGCGGCTGTTCTCCTTTCCGCTCCGCTTCCATGGTATGCATATCAATACAGAAAGCACAATTGTTGATTTGTGAAGCGCGGATTTTGACCAGGAATTTCAGGGAAGCAGGCAATACAGTATCGGGTCCCCATAATGTTTTCTCGAGTGCCAGCATGGCCTGGTAGCTCTTTGGCAACTTCTCTGCCATCGTAAAACGTGTTTCTTTGTGCATACTGATAAGTTTTGCACAAAGCTCGGCACTTCGTATCTGCAATAACTTAAACTGGTTTAAGAACGCTTTCTTTTTCGGAGCCCGCTCAGGTATTCGGGGGTGAATCCCAGGAAGGAAGCCAGCATATACTGGGGAACCCTTTGTACAAATTCGGGATAAGCACGATTGAACTGATCGAAGAGTTCCTCTTTAGAAAGGGAATATAGAAATTTGATGCGCTGCTGTGCTGCGGCCAGGGCCCTGTTTTGTACGGCTCTGAAGTATTGGGCCAAAAGGGGATATTGGTCACTGAGTTCTTCATAGTGAGCCCGCTGCAAAGAAATTACCCAGGTTGGTTCCACGGCCTGTATGGCAAACGACGACAATTTGCCTCTGTGAAAGGCTTCGAGGTCGGTAAGCCACCAACCCTCCAGCGCGAAATCGCTGGTTTGTTCTGTTCCATTCTCTTTGGTAAAATACAAGCGAAGGCAACCTGTAGCCACAAAGTGAATATGCCGGCAGGGAGATGATTCCTTCAATAGAATTTCCCGGGCAGCCCATTTTTTACAGGATGCTTTTGACAACAATGCATGCCAATCAGAATCCTGTACCGGGCTATGGCGAAGGAGATGGTTGTACAAGATGGAAAAGGCATCGTTCATAACTTTACAAAATTACACGATGCCGGCTGATGTGGAGCTAACAGGGATTATCGATAAGTATTACCTAATTCAGGAAAGCGGGCGGCAGCGCGGGTAACCCGGTCATTCAATACGGCTCCTATCTCATTATCCGGAAATCGTTTGACAATAATCAGGTCTAAATCCTTTTGATCCATTTCGTGCAGGGTCTGATAGAGCCGGGCGGCTGCTGTTCTCCACTGGTCACTTTCGCAGAGCAATACCTGGTGCGTCATGGGCAGCAACTCCGAGTAATGATTATAAGTAATAAGTCCCACCCGCTGTGGAAGATTCTTTGATAGCAAACCATCCGGATCGTCGGTCACCAGCAATGGGGTATGCGGACTATAATGCATTTTCGCCATACCAGGGCTTTTGATTTCATGGCCCTCGTAATGGGTGATTGATCCGATCACATTTTCCAGTTCTCCCAGGGTAATCATGCCTTCCCGATAAAGGGTGGGCTTTCCGGCGGGAAATCCAACGATGGTAGATTCCATGCCTACCTGGCAGGGCCCGCCATCGAGCACAAACTTGATTTTCCCCTCGAGCATCCTTCGAACATGGTCGGCTGATGTGGGACTAATATAGCCCGAAGGGTTGGCACTGGGAGCTGCCAGTGGGAATGACAGCTGACCCAATAATTCTCGCGTAACCGGATGAGCCGGCAGGCGAATGGCCAGGTCGGGGCGGCCCGCGGTGGTGATGTCGGGAACAATATCTTTTTTCGGCAGCACCAGGGTAAGGGGTCCGGGACTGAATTGTCGGAGCAGTATCCGGGCTTCTTCCGGCATATGTTGCACATATTCCGGTAATTGATCGGCATCTGCAATATGCAGGATCAGTGGGTTGTGGGAGGGCCGGTTCTTTACGGCAAAAATCCGGGCTACCGCTTTTTCATCAAGCCCATTGGCTGCCAGACCATAAACCGTTTCGGTCGGCATGGCTACCAACTCGCCTTTATTCAACCATTCCGCCGCTTCATTTACGGTAACGTTACGCATATTGGATCAGCACTTACCCTTTAGGGATTGCAAATATCACAATATTGGGCAGACTCTGCCTTCTTACCCATGGGATATTTTCTTTCTTCATGGTAAGTACAGTTCCAGCAACCATAAATGCGGGATAAGGTGGACCGGGTAGGCAGTCCGCAATCTTCGCAGGGCAGGCCAGCTTTTATATCCCTGACCTCATAGCCCGGGCTTCCGCATTGTGGGCAACGCTGCATTACGTTGGCGACCAGCTTGTCGGTAGCTTCTGCGATTATTTTCATGCGGGTAGGATTGCAGTGTGCGCGCATATCGGTTTCCACATGCAATTCGCCAAACAATTTCAATAGCTTGTGGGCATGCTTTTCAAGGGTATTCCAATCCTGGATACCCTTAAGCATGCCTTTCCAGCTATCGGCTTTTGCGCGCAAAATCAAACCATGGGATGGAAACAAAGCCTTGTTGGCAAATGTTTCCAGTTCGGTCCAGGAATGAACCTGCCTTGATGCAAAATTGGTAGCGGTGCTGATGGTTCTTGCTTTGATTTCAAAATTATGCTTTAGGTCCATCAGCACGATTATCTCATCGTCACAGGGGATAAAGGGTATTTCCGGATGCGGGCCGAAAGAGCCTTCGCTGGCAACGGCCAAGGAACAGTGATGCAGCGCGCTGGCCATCCGGCATTTGGCCCGGGCAGCCTCCAATAGGCCGACACTGCGGGGTAGTTCGCCACTGAATGTTCCAAAAAGATCCGTATTGAGGCGATCGGAAACCAGGGTATCTACCCCCAGGCTTTTCTCCAGCCCGGGAGCGATCACCCTTTCCTTTCCGTGCATACTGGCAATTACCAGGCGGCGTCCTGAAAATAACGAATACGACATTGTTGAATTCAACGGTGTTATATCAGAGGTAGAACAGCTTTCTTACACATTATGGTAGTCTGGACAAAACTCCAGCACAACTTTAGCATGAATGGCCACATGGCGGAAATCACCAGTCCGTAGATTTTTTCTGATACGCCGCAGTTCTTCTTCCAGTTCTGCAATCCGACGTTCCGAATGCTCAATGTCTTCTTCATTGGCGGTGCTGGTATCAATACGAGCCAGGTGAAAATCCATTTTCACTTTGAATAATCTGGAGAGCAGTAGTTCCGCCTCTTCCTTGGTGTACCTGCCATTTAACAGTAATGAATCCATTGATTGTTTATTTAGAGGTTTAGAATTTATTGGCCCTGACCGGCGCTGAACATATCATTTCCGTCCATTCGGTACAGGTTTTCGGTTTTGATGATATCCAATCCTTTTTGATCAATATTATTGAGCAACTTCAGCAGTTCCTGGAAACGCACGGTTTGGCCATCTTTTTGCTTGAAACGACAACGCCAGTGATCGGTACAGAATGTTTCAGGAAAACCACCCGGCCAAACTTTGGTACCGCGGTTGGTGATCATGGTTATTTGCAGGGAATCCGATTCCATTGCCTGCAGGATGGTGCCGAGCTTATCCGGATTTCTGTCGCGGTGGTGCAGAAAAACGTCAACCCCAATTAGTTCTTTCACGGCGGGTTTTTGCTCCTTAACCCGGATCTTGATTTGCTGGTTTCCGTTGGAGTAATCTACTGGTTTGAATACATTCGGCATCATTCCCAGTCGTTCGATCACCGCGTCGGCGAAGGCCTGAGTTCCTACACGTTTTTTCGACACGCCTTCTTCATAAATATCCTTGGTGTGAACGCCATCTTCGATGGTACGCAGCCAGGCATTATGAACTTTTTGGGCGATATCGGCCTGCTGAATATGCACCAGCATTTGCACCGCTGCCAGCAGCAGACCTGATGGATTTGCTTTATCCATTCCGGCCAGGCGAGGTGCAGAGCCATGAATGGCTTCAAACATAGCAAAGCCTTCGCCGATATTGGCGCTGCCCGCAAGGCCAACCGAACCGGTGATTTGTGCCGCCACATCGCTGAGTATATCACCATAGAGGTTGGGCATCACAATTACATCAAAAACTTCCGGTGTTTCAGCCAGCTTGGCGGCGCCGATATCCACAATCCAGTGTTCTTTTTCGATGTCCGGATATTCCGCTCCCACTTCATCAAATACCTTGTGAAATAACCCGTCGGTCATTTTCATGATATTGTCTTTGGTGAAGCACGTCACTTTTTTCCGGCCATAGGCTTTGGCATATTCAAAAGCATAGCGGATGATTTTTTCTGTACCAGGTCTTGAAATCAGTTTGAGGCATTGGACCACTTCGTCGGTTTGCTGGTGTTCAATTCCGGCATAGAGGTCTTCTTCATTTTCCCGCACAATCACCACATCCATCACCGGGTGTTTGGTATGCACATAGGGATGGTAAGAAACACAGGGCCGGATATTGGCAAATAGTCCGAGCACTTTCCGGGTAGTCACATTCAGGCTTTTGAATCCACCACCCTGTGGTGTGGTGATAGGTGCTTTCAGAAACACCCTTGTTCTGCGCAGGGATTCCCAGGCTTCCTGCTCAATGCCTGCAGAGTTGCCACGCCTATACACTTTTTCCCCGATTTCAATCTCTTCGAGCTGGAGGCGCGCGCCGGCGGCTGCCAGTATTTTCAAAGTGGCTTTCATTATTTCAGGGCCAATTCCATCTCCATGGGCTACAGTGATGGGAACGGTTACCTGATCCAGATTGGCTGTTGAGCTTGACTTTTGAGCGTTTGTTGCGATTGTCATTTGTTTTGTATTTGGATGATCGAATAGGATGAAGAGGGTCAGTTGGATTGCGTTGATCTACTTTCACTGTTATTGGCCGACCAGCAAATTCATCTTACAGAAGAAAGCAGGTACCTGACCATGAGGGTCTTGGAAATAAAATCTTCCATGTCTATATCAGCAAGGTTTTTTCGGGTTTTGCTTTGGATCATGGCCTGTGCGGCTTTGGAATGGGGTTCGGGATGTTGCAGTCCCAGGATCAGTTTCAATGCCTCTTCCCGGATATATCGCCGGTGGGCGGCGGGCTCCAGTATAGTGTTATTGTTAAAGACAACATTTCGCAAAGAAGTGCCGGTAGGTAGTCCCAGCAGGGCCCTTCTTTCCTGCTCATAGGCCGAGCGAAGGTTGGCCTGGTCCATTTTTTCGCTCTGGGTTTGGGATAAGAGGCGGATGCCTTTAAAGGAGAGATGCTCGGCCGCATCGCATTGCAGCTCAAGATTGATCAACCCGTTAATTTCCAGCGCTGCAGCCACTTTTGCCGCCAGTTGGCAGGCATTGATAGCGGTTTTGGAATGAATGCCCGGTGCCCGCATCCGAAAGTCGGCCAGTAATCGTTCCTCCTGCATCAGCATCATTATCGGGTTATAGCATTCCACCCAGCCGTCGGGCCATCGGGCCAGCAGTACTTCCACTGTCTTTGTCTCTTTTTGGTGATCGCCCCATAATTCCAACGAGCCAGTTTGCCTGGTTGTATGCCCAAGGGCAGCCCCATTACTCCGCGAGCTTTCCTGCATCTCTGTAAGGGTGGCGGCTGAGGAGGCTATGTGACCGCCATTGCTGCTTGCATAGTCCAGGGCCGAAGTTGCGAGCAACCATTCGGATGCTACTGGTATAGATTGCGCCATTAGCGCTCTCGAAAGTTTTTGGGGATCAGCCATCCAATCAAGTGTTTCAGGACCGGGGGTCACTTTTATGCCCATTTGCTGCAGGCTTTTCAGGGCAGCCCGGTGTACATGTGGATCCAGTACCAGGATATGCGTACATTCTTTTCCGAATGCGATCAGGTCATGGGCCTGCTGTGGATCGCCCTGCCTGTAAGGGATGCCGCTATGATCGGGCGGGGTGGGAGAGATCAGCAAAATGTCCAGTTTCCACTCGTTTGCCTGATGCAGCAACGGGCAAATTTCTGTGCCAGTTCCAATGACTCCTATTTTCAGCTCTTCCAGCATATGATGGTTTTAAGGGTAAGTGTAATTACGATTCACAAGGCAAATTTGAGGAGCATACTTCATTTAATTTTATTTAACTTTAATATGTAAAGCATAAAAAATATTTATGCATTGAATTTTATCTGAATGAAAGAATCGTATGAATTATACTTTACATCAGCTCAAGATTTTTTTAAAAGTGACTCAAACCGGAAGCATTACCCGGGCTGCGGAAGAACTTCACCTTACACAGCCCGCTGTGTCGATACAATTGCGCAACTTCCAGGATCAGTTTGAGATTCCGCTTACCGAAGTCCTTGGCCGTCAACTGTACGTCACCGATTTTGGGCGCGAAGTGGCCGCTGCCGCCGAACAAATTCTGGATGGCGTAAATGCGCTGGACTACAAGACCCACGTTCATAAGGGCCAACTCACCGGTCGATTGAAAATTTCCATTGTATCAACCGGTATATATGTGATGCCCTATTTTCTTACCGACTTTTTGAAACAGAATCCCGGGGTGGAGCTGGCCATGGATGTAACCAACAAGGCCAGGGTGATTGAAAGCCTTGAGAAAAATGAAGTGGATTATTCGTTGGTATCGGTATTGCCGGAAACATTGTCGGTTAATCGCGTTACCCTTATGCAGAATAAACTTTACCTCGTGGCCAACCGGGAAAAAAACTTTCAAAAAAATGCCTATGGTAATGCGATTTTTGAAGAATTGCCGCTCATCTATCGGGAATTGGGCTCAGGAACCCGGCTGGTAATGGAGCGCTTCATCCTTGAGAACAAGATCCCTGTAAGAAAGAAAATGGAACTCACCTCCAACGAAGCGGTTAAGCAGGCCGTGCTGGCAGGTTTGGGTTCCAGCATTATGCCCCTGATTGGTATCCGCAATGAATTATTGAATGGGGAATTGCAGATTATACCGGTCAGGAAATTTCCCATCAAATCGCACTGGCAATTGATTTGGTTGAAGCAAAAACGTTTTTCAGCGGCAGCAGAAGCCTATTTGAACTATGTAAAGAAGGAAAAAAATAATATCATTCAACAGAAGTTTGAATGGTTTGAGCAGTTTTGATGAAGTAACCCATTTCCGCTTAGTATTTGTCTGCGAAGGATTGGTTGGCGGAATGTTTTTGAAAGCTGGAATTGTTTTTACGCCTGGATATACTCAACCATACCCCGAGCAAAGCCAGCAAAGCGCCAATGACTACTGCATAGGTCAGTTCTTCGTAAAGCATAAGCACACTGATCACAACTGCCACAACCGGATTGATGAATACGTAAAGCGAAGCAATGCCAGGAGGAAGGTGTTTGATAATAAAGGCAAGATAAACAAATGCCATGACCGATCCAAAAACAGACAAATAGCCTATCGCCATCCAACCTTTTGTTGAAATGCCGGTCAGAGAAACTGTATTTCCAGTAAAGGTAGCCACCAGATACAAAATTGCGGAGCTAAAAAGTAGCTGCCACCCAAACGAGTAATACAAATCCATGCTGTCCTTTTTACCCTCCATCAACACAAAGCCAAAGCACCAGGCAATGACAGCCAGGAATGACAAGGCAACCCCTGACAGGTAGCCTGCTTGCTGAATGGTGGCTCCGTCGTAAACCAGTAATACCACCCCGAAAAAACTAATGATACAACCGATGATAAATACAGCGTTGATGCCCTTTCCATACAGAAGGGCTTGTAGAATATAGATCATGAGCGGTGAAGTACACCCAATGATGGCCGCTGTATGCGCCGGTATAAAACGTAAACTCCATATACTTAAGCCGGTGTTAAAGACAAACAGAAATATTGAGAGAAGCAGATGGCGATACAGGCTTTTCCCTTTTGGGAATGGATATCCCTTTACCAGAAAATAGCCGACCAGTATGATTCCCGCAATACCATTTCGCAGGTAAGACAATGTGAGTACAGGCATTTCCAGGACACCGGCCTTAGCAACAGCCCATGTACTGCCCCAAACAACCGACAGAAAAGAAAATGCCACAATAGCCTTGGTACGGTTTGCCATGGTTGGACTGTTCATTATAGTCCCTTTCGCAATCGTCTCCATAGCTCAACGGCTTTTATTCCTGTTGAGGTTTTGTATTTTTCGCGAATCGCTTTGTAGCGTTCCAATGTTTGGGTTGCCTTGTGGTAAATACTACTATCTATGGCAGAGGGGGCCATGCCTTGTGGCATGGCATAGGTAAAATATCCCTTGTCCCCAGCATAGACCGGGATGGCAAAAAAATCTCTTGGAACCAGTTTGTGTGTCGTATCCTTTTCCTGTATTCTGGATGCATCAATAAAGAAATCAACAGCATAATCAGGATAACCGAACAGATAGCCATAGGCCCTGTTTCGATCCAGCTTCGCTTCGTATTCTATGACGGGCAACACCACAGAAGGATCGGCGCTTGCTGTAAAACCCCATTGCCCCCAAAAAGCAGGATTCTCTGCCAGCTCGCGCTTAAACTTTGAGCGACGTATCACATATATCTCCAGGTTGCGCATATTCTTTTCAGTACGTTTAAACGGCACCAACAGGAACTGCCAATCGTCGGTACTGAGAGCATCGCATACTCTTTGATACCTTTCTATTTCCTGCAGCAGGCTATCAGAGTGGACAACGATAGCATCACCGTCATTCATAGATGAATCTTTGGCTACCGGGAACCTCAAAAACTTAACGCTGCTGATAGGCTTGAGCGTATCGGCAAGTGTGTAGAGGGCTTCGTGGTCGAGCGCATATGCCAGTATGGAGTCAGCAAGCGCAGCATCGTAGTAGATGGTCTCCCTGCCTTTCAGAACACGGGACGAAGTGCAGGATGCAAAGAAGGATGCGGTGAATGTGATCAGCAGTAATTTTTTCATCAAAAAATAATTGCGTAAATGATTCCAAATTGATTTCTATTGTTGATTGGCTTATTTTCAGCCACCCATATGTTTTGTGTAGACAGGTGAACTGTATGCAGAATACTGGAATTCGCAGGTTTTAGTTCCCAACCAACTTGAATATTCAGGCCAATTGTGCGGGTAGCGAAAAACAAGTAATCAGGATAAACAAGTTCTTCCGTTATCAGATTGGGCCGGGCACTGGAATAAAAGTCATCTACCGGCAATGAATAATTGATAGCCGGTGTGGCAAAGAAATGCAAATTACCTCCAAGCTTTTTGCGATAACGGATTTCTGCTGCAATTGCCGCGCTGCTTACATCAATTAAGGTTCGGGTTCCCTGGTCGGTATTATTGTAATAGGAAAAAGTAGGATGAAGTGTAAACTGCCAAAGACCCGATTTGTTGGCAGACGATCTCCAATAGCTGGCTCTTATTCCCACTCCCTGCCTGCTGAATGATGCACTTTCTGCCCGAAAGATCATATCATCGGCATAGCCATTGTGCATAAAGGCATTCACCGCTACAGATTTTCCCCTTTCCGCATTTCCCTGATAGAGCGAGGCGATCCCGCCAAAATTTATGCCCGTGAAGTAGCCCATTGTTTGCGTGGTAGCCACGCCTTCAATGACTTCATCCTCACGGTGGGCAACATAGGCATTCAACAGGAATTGTAAATCCTTCCAGCGTTTGGAATAATGCGTGCTTCCCTGCCAGCGGATTTCCTGTCTTCGCCGTTCACCGCTCACAAAAGGCGCTTTGCTAAACGTACCATAACCCCGTAAACGGTAGAGCAACACATTGCTGTTGCGGGTATAAAATCCGATTTCTGCCTCCTCCTTCGCAAAGCCGGTGAACCCCGTGATACCTATTTCGCTATTCCTGCTGATCTGATAGAGCAGGCCGGGACGTACGGCCACATCGCGGTAACGAAAGAAAGGTCGTGGATCGTTATCTCTGGCCCCAGAACTAATTGTGTAGTCGATAGCCAATCCAAATCTGAATTTCCGAATCTGCGGGGCAACGATGGCAATATTTGCCCTGACCTCATCGCGTTCCCAATCACCAGTGCTGCTATCAGCCCAAATGAAGGGGTTACCTTCATAGGGATCCATAGCTCCGCTCCAGGCAACCGATCTGTCATAGCGTTTGCCATAGCTGAAATACCCATTATACGTCCAACCCTTTAGTATCCTGTGCCCCCCGGTTTCACCCATGAAAGATTGGATATTTTCTGCCTGCATGGGAAGTCGGTAGTCGCCGGAGCTAAAGCCCGCATGCATACCAGCAAAGCCGTATTGTGGCAGGCGCGACTGCACAAGAGTAGCGGGATTTGCGGTGTACTGCTCCTGATTCATCACCCGTTTGTCCTGCAGGCTGTGCAGGCTATCCTGCTTTCCTGTTTGGGCAAAGCCAGCTACGCTCCAGAATAAGCCAAGCAAGAGCAGGCTTGCTCTTTGTATTTTTTTATCGTTGATTAACATTAATTGCATCCATGAATTTGATGAAACACTGGGACCGCTTCTGACCTGCTACTTTGTGAGAACCTTTTGCCACCGGCCCCCTGTTTTCTTTTTAGTTGAATGTTCGCGGCGTGGGTGAAGCCAGCTTTTCAAAATCTGCAGTGCTGTTGTTGTTGTCCTGCAACACACGGCGACCGTTGATGCTGGTGCTTGTTTTTCGCCGGAAACTTTGCATGTTGTAGGTGTCATCGGCAAATACAAATCCTGCATCCAGGCCAACTGGTATACGTTTGAAAGTAGAACTGTTGCCATCTTTCAAGGCCTCAAATCCATCTATTACCTGGCTTGCAGGAATTTTGATGCGTGGCGCCGCAGTAGGGGAGCCGGGTATAGCAGCCGTTTGTGTTACCAATTGCGAAGAGTCGCCCTTAAAAATAACCACACCGGGTCCAAAGACGGTGAGCAACCAGTCGAAACCACCCGTGAAATAGACTCTTCTCAGGTTGGGCACGCCCGGTGCATCGGCATCGCGGTTGTCGGGTCGCTCATTATATGTTTCCCAATCGGCATTGGAAAGATTAACCGGGCTGGCAGGATTCAGCAACGGGTCGCGATGGTCAACACCGTCCTGCGCTATCACAATGCTTTTACCAGGTGCCAGGGGGTGATCCTTACCCGTTCCGGGTATTTGCCAAATGCTATTCAGGTACACATGCTGCGCATCGCCTGCAAAGGCTGTGGGCTCAGAGGATGGATTGATCAAACCTGAATTGCCATACGCATCGGCAATGCAAAGGCTGTCGAGGTATATGGTATCCGTACTATTGTTGTAGATCTCTACAAACTGATCGCTGAAATAGTTACCTCCGGCGGGTGTTTTACTGCCTGCGTAATACACTTCCTTGATCACCAAACCACCCACGGCATTGCCTTGCAGATCCAATACAAAGGATGGGTTTTGCCCGCTAATTACAATTGCATTGTTTTGTACGGCATTAAGGGTTAAAGCTGTGCTGATACCGGTCAACGACTGTGCTTGCGCTTCGTTTAGCGTTAAGGAAGCAGCTATGTTATATGTTCCCGGTAAAACATCTGTAAAAATTGCGTCGCCGTTGCTGCCTGTTGTGGCCGTTTTGATTGCGCCATCCGTAACACTGGTAAGGGTGATGGTAGCCCCGCTGGCTCCAGTCTGGCTGTAGGAACCGGGATATTTTGCAGAGACTGTTACACTGGACATTTGCAACTCGCCAAACCTGTTTTTTTTACAGGCAGTAAAAAGCAATGTGGAGAAGATAATAGTGAAGGTTAATGATTTCATTCGTCTCATTTTCTTGGTATTTGAATATTTAAAGGGAAATGGAAAATTCGGCTCCAAAAAATAATGGCTCATTACGCCGTATTAATGTGGAGGTGGTAGTGCTTGTTGCCACCCGGCTCGATGGCCGCTGGTTCAAAAAGTTGTTAGCAAAGAACGAAAAGCTATAGCCCTTCTTCCATTCTTTGGTCAAACGAATATTGTACAGGTGCAAAGCGGGATACCTGGTGCGGAAGCCCTCATTAACGAGGCGCACAAGGTCGCTATAGGCTGGGCTTTTTGCGTCTAATTCACTTAGTTCTGTTATTTCTCCCCGTCGGTCCATAAAAGCCACGGGATACGGACTTAGGGTTTGCGATTGCGAAGTGGTAATCCATACCGTTTGCCAAAGCCCGGACACAATCATATTGAGCTGCTGTATACGGTGTATGAGCCTTATACTGGAATTAAATCGGGTTGCCAGTACCTTTGCTGAGGATTGATAAATGCCAATACGGGTTGGTGTTTGATTATTGCCATAAGCTTTGTCAGCATCGGTAAAGCGGCCGTCATCAAAGCTCTTTGTGCGGATGTAAGCGCCTGTGATGTTGAATGATGTGCGAATGGATCTGATCTCGGGCAAATCGATGCTGTATTCCACACCACGGTTCAGTATATAGCGATTATTTACCGGCACATCATACACCGCAAAGAAAGTGTCTATACTGGATGGGGTTGGATTCAATACCGGCTGCTGCCCCTGCGGATAGCTTTGCGCTGAAAACCTGGGATAGGGAAAGGGCTTCACTTCCCGGTTAAATCCAATAGCTCCATCGGTGGTTTCCTGAAAAATGGAAACTGAAGTTTGTGAGCCACGATAACTCCAGTCAATTCCAACCTCAAATTTTTCGGAAGTGTAGGGTGCAAGGTCCAGATCATCAAGACTGATTGTTCGGGTGCTGAGTACCACCAGGCGTTCGGCCGGATTAGCTGCGAAATAGTTAAAGCCCACCAAATCAAAAAACCTCGTGCCACCATATAAGTAACTTAACGGTGGCGCCTTGCCTGCAATGCCGTAACCTCCGCGAAGCCATAACCCATTCAATGTTTCAACAGAAAGGTTAACACGAGGCGCAACCACCGTTTTGTACTTGCTCTTAAAAAATCCCTCTGGACCAGTGTTGTCAATGCGAAGGCCTGCCAGCAAAACAAAAGACTGCCGGCCTATCTTTCCACTTACACGATCTTCGATGTAATAGCCTATTTGGTGCAGTGCCGGAATGTATTTGTAGCTGCGCGGACGTTCACCAACACTATAGTTTTGGCGGGGTGGCGTGAGCAGATCAAACTGCCTGCCTTCGCCCTTGTTCACATCCATGCGCCACTCGGCTCCCAGCATTAGTTTATGCCTTAGTGTAAGTATTGTTTTGGTCCAGCTTCCTTCTATTCTTGCATAGGTATTGAGTGGTCTGCCATCAACCGTTGTCTGGTTCAGGTATTCACTTTTTCCATATACACCAACTTGGTTTGTTGCGTGAGTTTGAAAGGTTGGGCGATGGTACGATCCTGGAAGGTTATACCATTTGGTTCAATATTCCTTTTTCCGCCCTGGTAACCTGGGCCTTTCATACCCTCGACAGCGTGGGCGAGAGTTCTGTAAACACTTTTGAAGGAAGCGCCAACGATGTCCCGATCACCCAGATCAGCCGAACCATAGAAATAGATATGCGGGATATGCTTGATGAAACATCGATACCGGAACCTATTCAACCAAAGAATAATATTGTGATGTGAAAATGTATCCTGAATGATCGGATACATATAATTTTTCTGTGCAGGAAGCACAAAATCGACGAAGTAAATTTGCCTGGAAAGCATTCAGGCTTTATAAATAAAGGCCCCTGCTTTTGCTTGCAGGGGCCTTTCACTTTTTTACAGACGCAGTTTTCACTTTAGGGATTAGTAGAGAAAACACTGACTTCCTTCACCATCATGCGTCGGTTTAACTTTAATTGGGCGACGATGAGCTCTGCAAAATCCTCGGGATGCATGACCCGTTCAGGGTCGCCTTTGATAAGGTTTGCGCTGTTCGCCAGGTCGGTCACGATGGTGCTGGGCGCCATGGCCGTTACACGTATGTTGTGCTTGCGTACTTCCTGCATCAGGCTTTCACTCAATCCAAAGACGGCAAACTTCGAGGAGGCATAGGCGCTGGTGACAGCGCTGCCAGCTTTGCCGGCCGTGGAGGAAATATTGATAATATCACCGGTCTTTCGCTCAATCATCAGGGGCAGAACGGCGCGGGTAGCGTAGTATACGCCAAATACATTCACCCTGAAATGGTTTTCCCATACTTCGGGCTCCAGGTCCAAAAAATTGCCAAAAGTGGCGGTGCCGGCATTGTTCACCAGAATATCAATGGGACCTAACTCCGTTTTTATTTTTTCCACTGCAGCTTCCACTTCTTCCCGCTTGCTTACATCGGCCGTTGCATAAGTAGCTTTGGTGCCCTTTTTCTCAATTTCTGCCGCTACCGCTTTTACGTCTTTTTCCGTACGGGCCATCAGGCCTACGTGCACGCCTTCGGCTGCCAGCGCCAACGCAATGGCTTTTCCAATTCCTTTCCCGGCACCAGTAACCAGTGCCACTTTTCCACTTAAATTTTCCATATTGAATGTTTTTCTTTTTCTATGCCTGCGGAAAGCAAAATCTGCCGCATGATTTTTTTAGACGATGCATACGATGAACGAAATTACATAACCCTTCCATCCAAAAAGTTTACCTCCTGGCCGTTCCGCTTATTTTTTTAGCAGTAGCAGCAACTGCTGCGCCGCTTCTTCCGACGAGGCCGGGTTTTGGCCCGTAATCAACTGGCCGTCTTTGACCACATAGGAGGCCCAGTCTTCTTTTTTGGAATACTGTCCACCTTTGTTCTTGAGCTCATCTTCCAGCAGAAAAGGCACCACGCTGGTCAGTTGTACCGCTTCTTCTTCGGTATTGCTAAATCCGGTAACAATTTTACCATTGACCAGCGGTTCGCCATTCTCATCCTTGGCATTCAGCAGCACGGCAGGTGCATGGCAAACGGCGGCTACAGGCTTTTTGCTTTTCCAAAACAGTTCAATAAGACGAATGGAGTTGGCATCCGTGGTTAAATCCCATAGCGGACCGTGACCACCGGGAAAGAACACGGCATCGAAATCTTCTGCATTCACCTCGCTAAGCTTTTTGGTTTGCGCCAAAAGTGTCTGCAGTTCCTGGTCGTCGTTAAACCGCCGGGTGGCATCAGTTTGCGCATCCGGCTCGGCACTCTTGGGGTCAATGGGCGGCTGCCCACCTTTGGGTGAAGCCAGGGTAATGTTGACGCCGGCATCTTTCAGGGTATAATATGGCGCGGCAAATTCTTCAATCCAGAATCCTGTCTTTTTTCCGGTGTTTCCCAGTTCGTCATGCGAAGTGAGTATCATAAGTACATTTGTCATCGTTTCTTTTTTTTGTTTTTGATTTCCGTAATTTTTTACAGGCAGTTGCCGTTGATATCGCAAAAGCCATCGCCTTTATCAGCAAGTAGGGTAGGCTTTTCTTCCTCCCACACTTTCTCCAACACCTGGGCAAACACTTCCGAAGATTGGGCGCCGCTCACGGCATACTTATTGTTGAACACAAAGAAGGGCACGCCCTGCACACCCACCTGGAAGGCCTGGTATTGATCCTCGCGCACTGCATCGGCATGCCGGTTTTCCTCCAATATTCTCCTAGCTTCTCCCGCATCCAGTCCCAGCTCTGCGGCCAGTTGCACCAACGTGTTGTAGTCTGCCAGGTCTCTACCTTCCGTATAGTACGCCATAAACAATCGTTCTTTCAATTCATTTTGTACGCCATTTTCTTTGGCAAAATGGAGCAAACGGTGCGCCGAAAGGGTATTGATGAGGATGGCCCTGTCAAAATCGTAGTGCAGTCCAACTTCTTTTGCCATGGCGGTCATGCTGTCGTTCATGCGTTTACCATCAGCGGTGGTGCCGCCTTTGCGTTTGCCCAGGTATTCGTGCACACTCAGCCCCTCGCTGTTGTCGAGTTCCGGGTCCAGTTGGAAACTTTTCCACTCGATCTGCACCTTGTCTTTTGCGACAAAACCTTCGAGAGCTTTTTCCAGTCTGCGTTTGCCAATATAGCAAAACGGGCAGACTACATCGCTCCAAATTTCAATTTTCATTCTTATTCTTTTTTAGAATGGAGAAGCAGCATTCAATCACCTGTTCTCTCTTTTGATTTATCTGCTATTCAATTCCGGCTGCTTCGTTCCTGTTATTAATGATTTATGCCGATAGTGCGGGGTAGTCGATGTACCCTTGTGCACCGGTAGTATAAAATGTATTTCGGTTGGCTTCGGCCAGTGGCGCCCGGCTGCGGAAACGCTCCACCAAATCGGGATTGGAGATGAACGGCACCCCAAACGCAACCAGGTCGGCATTGCCGTCTTCAATTACCTTGTTCCCCGTTTCCTGTGTAAACCCTTTGTTGATGATGAGTGTACCGTCATATATCGGGCGAAAATGTTTAGCTACTTCGGTTACGGCACCGGGTACGTTATCCACTGGTGCAAAGGGTTCGGTCAGGTGGATGTAGGCAAGCCCATAACCATTCAAATTGTGAACGATATATTCGAATGTTGGAATGGTTTCCTCATCGATGGTCATTCCAAACAAGTTGTGTGTGGAAGGGTTCAAACGAATGCCCACACGGCCCAGGTCGATCACTTCCTTTAACTCGTCTAAAAGTTCAAACAGTATGCGTGCCCGGTTCTCCATAGAACCACCATAAGCATCGCTGCGTTGGTTGGCATCCCTTACAAAAAACTGGTGCAACAGGTAGCCGTTGGCACCGTGCAGCTCCACGCCGTCGAAGCCGGCTTCCAGCGCATTGGCGGCACTTTTTTTGAAATCCTGGATGGTCTGACGAATGTCTTCCACCGTCATTTCCTGCGGTGTTACTGTATCCTCAAAGCCATTCTGCGTATAGGCTTGCGCCTGCGGGTTGATGGCGGATGGTGCAAGGGGCAATTGGCCGTTGAGCAGGTTGGGGTGCGACATGCGGCCAACATGCCAAAGCTGCGCAAAGATTTTTCCACCCTTTTGGTGCACGGCATTGGTGACCAGCTTCCAGCCTTCCACCTGCGCGTCGGTGTAAATGGCGGGCACGTTTGCAAAGCCCACTGCTTTGGGGCTGATGTACGTGCCTTCGGTAATGATGAGGCCGGCGCTGGCCCGCTGCGCATAGTATTCAGCCGTCATGGCAGTAGCCAAGTTGCCTTCATTGTTGGAGCGGCTGCGCGTCATGGGGGCCATCACCACACGGTTGTTGAGGGTGAGGTTTCCCAACTGGTAAGGGGTTAATAAAGCTTGCTCTTTCCACATATTTATTTTCTTTGTTTTTTGTTGTTATTGACTATTTAGAAATAGTTTTCGGATGGCTTCCACTGCTATCTTGTTCCCGCCGGAAATCACCGGCATTTTCGAGGTTCCGCCCGGCATTTGCAGGTACACAATTTTGGAAAGCGGCAACTGTTGCGCTACTTTAGATCTGTTCTCCTCTTCGATCTGCCCCAGGCAGACCACGATCTTGGTGCTGGCAACATCCTGTATTTTTTGAAGCGTATCGGCCCGTGTGTACTGCGATCGTGTCAATACAATGTAATCGGCTTCCCAACTGGCTTCCCGGCAACAAGGCTGAATGTCTGTTTCGCTCCGGGGTTCCATGTGCTGCAATTGTTGGTTGAGATCTGACAGCTTTTCCGCTGCTTCATCCATCAGTAGCAGGCGATGCCCCGTAGGCAGCAAACAGGCCAACAACTCGCTTGCCTCTGCATTTGCAGCTCCAATTACGGCGATGGTTTGTTTTGCAGGCATGCTGTTTTTCTTTTTTTACAGGGCAAAACTACCAAAGCCACCATCGGTGGCGAATGAGAAAAGGCAAGAAATGGGCTTGACAAATGTCAAGCGATAAGACGCTAGTTTTTACGGGAAAGCTTGCGGCGAATACGACTAAGCGTCTCCGGTGTGATGCCCAGGTAAGAGGCGATGAGGTTCAGTGGAATTCGTTGTACAAAGTCGGGGTACGTTTCTTCGAATAGTTGGTACCGTTCTTCGGCGCCCGATGCAATGGCACTTTCCAGCCTACGTTCTTTGGCAATGATGTTGTTTTGAAAAAGTATTCGGAAGTAGCGTTCCATTTTGGGCAAAGCCGCCATCATGGCCTCAAAATTTTCTTGCGAAAGCAAAAGCAGTTCGCTGTCTTCCAGCGCATCGATATTAAACCGGGAAGGTTCACCGGTGAGAAAGCTGTAGATGTCCACAATCCACCAGCCTGTAAGGGCAAATTGCAGCATGTGCTCGACGCCTTTGTCGTCGACGCTGTAAAGGCGCAAGAGTCCCGCTTCGGTAAACGCCAGGCTTTTGCACACATCCCCTTCCTGCAAAAGGTACTGCCGCTTGCGGAGCTTTTTCGGCGTGAAGTAGGTTTTTAATTGTACTGTTTCTTCATTGGTCAGCACAATTTTTTTGCTAATGTTTTGTAGCAAGGCTTCGAACATAGGCGGCAAAGTTAGCGAAAGACGATTGCACTGTTTTTGATTTGAAGACACAACGCTCCCAGTGGTGATTAAGGATTTGAACAAATGACTTAGCGGGAAATTGGTGAATTTGAAATATTGCACTAAAAAAAGAATACACTAACGCATTGAGTTAGTGTATCTTGATCAAATGGAAGGCAAAATGGGCGGAGAGAGAGGGATTCGAACCCTCGTACCGGCAAGCCGGTAAACGGTTTTCGAGACCGTCCCATTCAACCACTCTGGCATCTCTCCGAAGGGGTCACAAAATTAAGGGAAGGCGGGGAAAGATTAAATTATTGATCCCAAACCATAACCACTTTTCCTTTCGTGCGCATCGATTCAATATGGCGAATGGCAGCCGGAATCTCTTCATAACCGTACACCTTTTCAATCTGCGGAGAGAGTTTATTTTCCGCAATCAAGGTAGCCAGTGTATTCAGATCCCTGGAATTGGCCTGGGCGGTAAACTGGGTCAATGGATACTTGCTAAAGGATTTTCTGAACAGAACCGAAACCATATGCCCCATGCCGGTGAAGCCAACCATAACACCCCGTTTCCCCATTCTTGGGTAGTCGCTAAAATTCAGGTTGCCGTTGGCGTCAACAATCAGATCATAATTCCCTTTGTGCAGATGAATGTTTTCCTGATCGTAGGCAATTACATGATCCGCACCCAGCTCTTGTACAAAGCTTGTGTTTTTACTTGAACATACGGCCGTCACTTCCGCGCCATAGGCTTTTGCGATTTGTACCGCAAAATGGCCAACCCCGCCGGATGCTCCATTGATCAATACATGTTGCCCCTTTGTCAGTTTACCATGCGTTATCAGTGCCTGCAGCGCGGTTAAGCCGGCCACCGGAACGCTTGCCATTTGCGAAAACGCTGTTCCTTCTGGCATCATTCCACAACTATTTTCAGGCACACACACAAATTGGGCAAAAGCACCCCCTGCCAGCGTTTCACCAAATACCCGGTCGCCAACCTTGAATTGCGTTACATTCTTTCCAATCTCCATTACCACACCGGCAAAGTCAGCTCCGGGAATTTTGTATTTTGGTTTAAACAGCCCAAAGCTGAATCGGGCAAAAAATGGTTTACCCCGAAGAATATGCCAATCAGCCGGATTAGCTGAATTCGCATATACCTTTACCAGAATTTGTCCCTCCCTCACCGGGGGTTTCTCCGTTTCTTCCAGTTGTAATACTTCTGGTCCTCCGTACTTATATTTTGTAAATGCTTTCACTTGATTCAATCATTGTTTGAAGAATAAATTTCTTATTGATGGGCTTGATATTTTCAAAACATTGAGTGCTATAAAATCAATCTCTAAAATCTTCATCCACCAAATCCCTGTTTACCATGATTCCCGTGCTGGTACCCATTGCGACAGCGTTGGAAACTGTGCGCATCCGGGTAACATTGTCGCCGCAGGCATAAACGCCCGCTACACTTGTCATATACATGGGATTGATCTCGATATACCCTTCTTTTGTCATGGCACAACCCATACTTTCTGGCACAGCAGCGTGCTGTTGAAAAGGTAGAGGGGCGTAAAGCACTTTCAGAGGCGTCTTTCTTCCCCCGTTGAAAAGGATGCTTTGGATATTCCCATTATCGTGCTCCAGTGCATCAATCCTGTCCTCCACCAATTCGATTTGATGCTTCGACAGTTTTTTTCTTTGTTCAATGCTCAATTTAGCTTCTCCGTTTGTGTACAATGTTAGGTCATTTGTCCAGTTCCTGAGCAGGAAAGCCATTTCAAAGGCTGTATCGGCGTTGGCCAATAGGCCGGTAGGTTGATGACGCACCTCGTAGCCATGGCTGGACTTATAGCCCGTACTTACCCAACCGTTTAAAAATTGAAGAGTTGATGAGGACATTTCGGAGGGCGCGACCCAGGGCCATTCCAGCCGCCAGACCCGCATAGCTTCCACCCACTATAATTACATCCAATTCTTTTCTCTGATCCATTATTTCTATTTTTAACCGGCCTTGCGTGCGCATGGCAATTATTATCGCCGAAAAAGAAAGCGCCGGAGGACGACAGCAATAAGTATTGAACCGGCTATTACTGCCGCCATCCACCACCACCGATTTGAAGCCGGTTCCAGCGCCTCGCTATCACCTACCAAAGTCATCCCTGCCCAGAAATAAGGATGCGCAAGATTTTTCGGTGCATTGCGGAGGTATTCAATCTTTGCTTTTTGCAGCGCTTCACTCTTCGACATTCCCTTTGAGAGGTTTTTGTAAAACAGCGTAACAACATCCGCGCTGGTCTTTTCATCTACTTTCCATAAGGTCATCAATACCGAAGGGCAACCCGCATACATAAAACTATGAGCCAGCGAGATGATGCCTTCCCCTTCACGCCATTGACCCGTTCCTGTTTCACAGGCGTTTAGCACGGCGAGATTGGCGCGTAAATTCATTCCGTAGATTTCATAAGCATGCAGGTAGCCATCTTCTTCCGCGGCGGAATCTTCCCCGGTAAACTTGGCCAGAAAGAAGCGGGAGAGAACAGGCGACGAATTATTTATTTCGGCATGCGTGCCAAGATGTAGTATGTTGTAATTGCCTGCGCGCTGTTTAAAACTGCTTTCCAGCGCAGCCTGTCCGCTCAGCAAATCGGTATTGAAATAGCGGCTGATTTGCTCGGCCGCATTTAACGTAAAAGGTTGGCGAATCAGCATGAGGTATTGCTGATCGGCCAGTAGGTCATCTGCTATTTTCTTGCGATAAGCAGCCTTCATTTCATCGGTAAATACCGGTGTAATCAACAGGGCCCTGTCACCTGGTTGCCGCTGTGCGTTGCTGTAATGCAAAGCACTGGTTGCGGAAAGCAGGGTTGATATCTCAAATTGCTTTACCAGGTATGGCATGGCTTCAAAGCCCGTAATCTTTCCCGAGCTGATCAGGATTTCAAAATTCAGGTAATGCAATTCATCATCGGGAACGATGAGTATTTTTTTCGTTAGCATGAAATCCCTCGCGGGTGCAATGAGGTGGTTATACAGGCGAAAAGCGGGCTGTGCAAAATTTTGAGGTGATAAATTGTAGAGATCTCTCAGGGATGCCACATCGTTCAGAACATTGCGGTTCATGCGTCGTACCTGGAAATGTTTTTTGTTTAGAATAAAGAGGAACACCGCTTCGCTGGTTACGGTGTACTGAAGCAAAGTTTCCCCGTTTTTCAACAAATTATTCCTGATTTCATCGATGGTAGCGGATTGCATCCGGTACTTTAGTCGTACCGCAGGGTTGTTTCGTTTCAACTGTTTTTCCTGGAAACGGTAATAAGATTCTGTAGCAGCCGTGAGTAGCGTCAGTAGTGAGTCATTGTTGCGGTCTTCATCCAGATACTGCGCGTTGATCTGGCTGATGCGTTTGCGCCAGTTCAGGTCTTCTATTGTACCGGCATCCCGCGCATTTGCGGCAGCATCGATCAACACATTGTTGGAGGCCAGCCGGAGCAGCAGGCTCTTGCTTGTTTCGCTAAATGCGAAGGCCTTTTCGAGCCATTCTGTTTTTTTCTCCTGTTCATACAGCTGCCAGCAGGCTTCTACCGCGGCATCAAAAATGTGCTTGTGCTTAGAGGCAAGTTGAATCAGTGAGGCCTGCGTCCTCAAAGCAGGAAGTATTTTTTCTAAATAGTTGCTATAAGCTTCCGCAATTTGCTGAATGCGGCGAAGGTGAGAGCTGTTTTTATTCTTTTTATATAATGCCGATTCTATGGTTGTCCTTTGCTGTATGTATTGAATGATAAAATGATTGTAGGGTAGCTTGTTCATCCAGTTACCTTCGGGAAAACTTTTTAGCTGAAGTAATTCAAGAAATGTGCTGTCAGAATAGCGTACGGCCGTTTCAGCATCTCCTTTTTCAAGCCAGGCCATACTCATCTTATTGAGCTGGCCTGCAATCGAGATATGTCCGGGCCGATAGGTCTGGCGATATTGACGTAGGCTCTGTTGCAAAAGGGCCAGCCCTTCGGTAAAGCGATTCATTTTGGTGTAGGCCTGTCCCAGTGTACTGCGGGTTGCTTCAGCCGTCAGCACACTGCTTTGCTGGTTAGGTAAGGCACGCTGATAATAGCTGGCAGCTTCAGCATATTGTTGCCGGTCGAAGAATAGATCGCCGTAAAGCGTTTCCACATAGGCGAGATTCAGTTTATCGTTGGGCTCATTAAGCAATTGGATGCGCAGTGCGCGCCTAAACAGACTGTCGGCTGTTTCAAATTCGCCGATCAGGCGTTTCAGGTTGGCGAGGTGTGCAAGTGGCCGAACCAGGCCAATACCTTCCGGTCCGTAGTTCAGCGTATGCAGATGCAGCGCTTTTTCATAATATTCATTGGCGAGTTGCCATTCACCAATAGCTTCATACAATTTTCCCATATTGTTGAAGCCGATCGAGAGTAGATGAGGGTTGCCGCTTTTCCTGTATGCTTCCTGGGTGAGGAATACCATTTGCTGGCGATGATGCAATGCTTCATCGGTTCTGTACATGGTTTCGTATAAAGTACCCAAATCATTGTGCGTCAGCGCGCGGCTGGTATGCAGGGGAGGAAGGTGCTTGTTGACGAGGCGTTGCATTTCCAACGCGTATTTTTCAGCTTCTTCAAGACGTCCTGCATCATGCGCCAGGTACATGAGCGTTTGAAAAACGCTGATCAGCATTTGTTCATCTTTGCCATGCATCTTCTCGATCATCCTGCGAGCCTTTTCTCCATACACAATGCCCAGGTCCAGTTCCTGAAATACCAGGTGCATCCAGGCAATATTAGTGTATAGTTTGGCGTAGGTATCGTTGGGAGGAGCGTTGTCGGGAATACGCTTTAGGGCATCGTTGAAATATTTTTTTCCAGCCTGGGCGGCTGAATTGTTCACCAGTATCTGGGCTTTTTGATTCAAAGCCGCTATAGCGGCGATGCTTGTAGGGGGTAGTTGCGCCACATAGGCCAATGCGGTGTCGATAATTTCGAGACCTCGATCAACACTTACCTCATACCAGGCCATATTCGCTTTTTGCGTATAGGCAAACACCAGGCTATCGGTTTGCCGCGTAACACGAAAATGATCGATAGCCTGCTGAATGTATTGCCAGGCGCTGTCTTTCTGCTGTGCTTTGTACGCAGCTACTGCTTTTGTATAGCTGCCAGGCTGTGCAGGCAGGGTTTGGGAAAAGAATAGCCAGGCCAGGATGAAAAGAAAGCGCCGCATGTCAAAAGGTTTAAGGTGTTACCTGCATGCCTGGCTCTGCAAGCAACAGAGTGGCCTGTTCATAACCGGGTATTGATTTTAACCAGCGGGCTGCGCTGGCTTTATCGCCAAGCTTGATATAGACCAGGGCAAGATACCAGGTGGCCTTCTCGTGGAAAGCGCTTTCATTATTTTCCGCCACGGCTTGCAAAGGGGTAACAGCCTCCGTATATTTTGCTATTTGTATGTGAGCCATACCCACATAGTATTGTAGCGTGTCGGAATACCCCTGCATGCGCCCAATTGTTTCCCATTTTGCAATGGCATCGTTGAACTGCCCTTCTTTATAGCTCACCATGCCATCGTAAAAGGAATAGGCGTCGGTGCTGCTCATTACTACCGGCAGTCCGGGATCTGATTGAAAATAGCGGGCATATAAATCCTTTTCACGTGTTTGCTGCCATAGGATCAAGCCTGTGCTGCTTACAATTAGTACTATGGCAGCAGCTATATACCAGGTTCTCCTTTTACGGAACATCGGCCGAACCTTTGCTTCCTGCGCAAATGGGTTGGATGCGAAATAAGCACCGGCCTCTACGGCAGCCAAAAGTTTGCGCTGCAGGCTTACCTCATCGCGCAGCCATTCCTGCTCTTTCATTTCCAACTCAAACGATGTCTGCTCGGTAGCATCCATGCGCCCGAGAAGATAGGCTTCAATACGCTCAAAGGTTTGCTGATCAATTTCTTTTCTATATTCCGCCATGCACCTGTTTTTCGAGGTATAGTTTTCGCAATCGTTGCATACACCTGTATTTTATTGTTTTGATGCTTTCTTCCGTATCGCCGGTGAGTTCTGCAATCTTCGCCATCGCTTGTCGCTTATAGTAAAACAGTCCCAGTACAGTTTTGCATTTTTCCCCCAGGTCCTCAAAACATTTGCGCAGCAAATTGGCACCTTCGATTGACTGCTCTTCTGCAAAGCTTACTTCCGCCAGGGGCTCTATGCCGTTAAAATCATCGCGGTAGCTGGTCTTTTTACGATGTGCGGAGTTCAATTGGTTAATCCATTTATTTTGGCAAATTCTCCGGAAATAGGCATTAAACTGGTCCTTGGTGCCCATAAACCGACCTTCTCTTAAATTGATCCAGGCGGCAAACAGGCTCTCCTGGAAAATATCTTCCGCGTCGGAGGCATTTCCTGAATTCTGCTGGACATACCTAAGCAACCACGGAAAATTTTCCGCAAATAATTGCTTGAACGTTTCCTCAGGACGAGTGGCGGGCCAGCCGGTTAAAACTTGCAACGATTTGGTCGGTTTAATTTGGAAGATAATGAAAAATCCAAATTCCAAATTATCCTGTGCCGCCTCGTTGCAAGTTGGCCAGTCCGGCCCGTCCTTTACCTTTTGGTCATTGACCTTTGACGAACGAAATATGTTCCGATGCCGCCAAGCATCAGCAGAATTCCCGCAATCGTCGGGATACTAAATTTTGAGGGTTCCGTGTTCAGCCTGTAGGTGATGATGGCATTGCCAAAAGTGTCCGTATCCTGCTTGATATCGCTGGCGTCATCGGGCAGGAATATTTTCTGCAACTGCTGAATCAGCACGCCGCCTGATACCAGGTTGCCCGTGAGCAGGTAGCAATTATCGGAAACCTTTGTCACATTCGGATTCTTCATGTCCATTTTCACTTCCCATTTCCCATCGCCTTTGTATTGCGCCATGCCGCGCGCTTTGATTTTTGTTGTCGACGTGCGCGTATCTTCATCCAGTTCTGTTTTCAGGTCTTCCAGGATTATTGACGACATCTGCCGTTCCATATCTCTTTTGAAAATGCCAGGATTCTTGGCCACTGCACTTGCTTTAAATGCCTGCCATTGGGCGGCCGTCATTTTCATGCGCAATTCCAAATTGGCATCGCCCAGTTTATCGATATGAAAATCCAGTTCCTGGTTAAGTCCGGTAGGATCCTGTTGCTGCTGTCCAAACGCTGTAGAGAAGTTGATAAAGATGCAACTACAGAAAAGAATGATTGCGATAATATTTTTCATAATTGAAATAATTGAAGAGAGTGTTATCTCAGTGATGAAAGAATTTGTTGGGCTAATTGTTGATTATTCTGAACGGCTACCAGTAAGCCCTCTACCCGTCCATTGCGAACGCGCATGGCGCCGATCCAGGGATACTGTTGGCCTGCAGCGGCGGAATAACCGCTCATCAAAGTGTAGCCATTCATGCTCCCTGCTTGCTGATAAGCGATATCAATACCGTTGCCACTAAGCACCATTCGCAGTTCTTCCATAGCCTGCTGAATGGATTGTGCATTGGGGAAATTATACACTTCCGCAGTGGCCGCCTGATTGGGGCAACGGATAACCGTTGTAAGCATCGGCAAATTGGGCCAGGGGTTTCTTACCACTTCCGAGCCTCGGGGATAAGAGAAACTGATATTGCCGCTGTAATTAACAAAGCCAGCATTGCCGCCGCCTGGATTGTTACCACCGCCACCACCTGGATTGTTACCTCCGCCTGGATTGCGATTACCGCCACCGGGATTATTTGCATCCATGCCCGGATTGGGTTGAAAAGCGAAGTTTTGTCCGCCGCCGTCCCATTTGGCTGCCAGCTCATCTATTTTTTGGTTCGTGAAATTGTCTTCCTTCAGTTCCATCGGTTGCACACCGCGTTGCAGTTCTTCCGTTACATCTACTATATAATAGCGGTCGTCGCCCATTTGCAATCGCTGGAAAAATTCTTCCAGTTGCTTCATCCCTTGTTGAAGGGCTTCATCGGCCGATTTGGAACCGCCGAGTCCGGCGCCACCAATAGCTGTGGCCTCTATCGCAAAATACTGCCCGTTCAATTTGAAACCGGGATAGGCGTGCCCCGGAATATAAAATACCACCGGATCCATACCCGCATTACGCATTACGCTGGCATATAAAAAACTCAGTTCTATACAAAGACCTGTGTTGTTGCGCAGCACTTCGCGGGGTAAACGCACGCGTTGAACGATGGTCTGTACATCCCCGGTGCTGGAAGGCACAGCCTGCGTGCTGCTGTACACCATCCCCGAAAGAAGGGTCGCTTCATAGATTCCTTTCATAAAGCGTACGCCTTCTTCTGCTGTACGGGTAACGCCGGCTGTTTCTCCCTTGAGAATTTTCTCCTGTATCTTACCTGTGTAGTATCGCACCACCGGATCCTCTGCCGTAATAAAGCATACAGAGAGCGGGTTGTTCTGCATGATATCCGCAAAGCTGGCAATCTCCGATGCCGGCATATCGGTGTAAGCAAAATCGCCGGCGGCCATCATCGTAAAAGTAAAAGACTCTTTGATCTCCTTGCGATTGCCTGCAGGCCCCCAGGAAATGCGCAGCTCCGCTTTTTCTTTCGACTGACTGTTTTTTTCCGTAATCTTCTGGTCAAAGGAGGGGTATCCCATGGCTACTATCTGCTGTCCGGGCAGTACATGCGGTGATGTAATGGCCTCAGCCCATTCGTCTATATACTTCGGAATACGGTATTCCACTTTAAGGTTCTCGGCCATTTTATCGCCGTCGTTTTCAATAATTGCTTTGAACAAATTGTACCTGCCGCCCAGCACATCCGGATTTGCATAAACTTTGTAAGCGGCGGGCATGATATAACTGGCTGGTTTAATTTTCACTTTCAAGTCGGGCGAGCCGCTGAAAAACCAGCCGTAGCTGAACAGGATCGCTCCGGCCAGGAACAATATTAGGGGCCCGAGCGCTTTTTTGAAGGAATTAGTACGTTGCATTAAATGATGGTTTTGAGTGGAGGAAAAGGGTTGTATTAGTATAAATCAGTGAGGGCGCGAGAAGGTGAACAGGCGGAGGAGGTTTTTTTAGAAAATGAGGAAGTGTCTGGCTTATGCTCTATTAATCTTAATGGCGATCAATGCCCTGCTTGTATTCTATCAGGGTTCTTGTGAAAAGGCGATCAGTAAGGAAGAGGAAGGACGTGAAAAAAATGCAGGAAGGGGTGGGCTCTTCGAAGAAACTGCTATTCGCACCAAAGAAAAAGCCCTGATAACCGCCAGGTTATCAGGGCTTTTTGCGGAGAGAGAGGGATTCGAACCCCCGGAGGTGTTACCCTCAACGGTTTTCAAGACCGCCGCAATCGACCACTCTGCCATCTCTCCGGCGCAAAAATAAGGGCATCGGTCTAATTGGCAAAAACGGGGTAATGTTTATTTTGCTTATTTAGGTGATTCCCTTGCGCCGGATTTCTATCAGCGCCGCACTACTGATTCTGATCTTCTTTCGCTTGTCGTGAATTTCCAGCTATGCCCACATTCTCTGCAGACCGCACGACAATTATAATGGTCGAGTTTTCGACGGATCTTTTCTTTGGCCAGCACTCTTGCATCCGATGGAAGTCCTAAAGTATCCCAGGCTCCACTGCTTGGATTATCGTCGCGGTACTCCTCAGCGGTCATTTCACGTTCACGCACGTATTCAATGGTTGAACTCCCCGCTTTGGCCGCACTTACTACATCACCAGAGCAATATATCTTACACTTGGGGCAGTTTACCCAGGGTTGCCTTAGGTTAGCCATAATAAGGGAAAGAAATATCAAATAAGGTGTGCCAAGGTGTAGCATAACGGCGAAATTGGTTCCTGTGAAAAAGCTGTCCCAACGAATGCCGGATATATACGCTGCCGGGTAGCTATAAGCCATTATCATTTGGATCAGGCCCATGACACCCACAAAGAGCATGAATCTGCGGCCCAGCCTCGTATGGGAAAAGCCAATCCAGATTAAAACAGCAGCAACCAGATAGATGCCTGCAATATTCCAAATTGAATTCAAGGTATCCGTACCGGGACCGAAAAGCAACCGAACAGGTACCACACCATGCTTCTGGCTGAATCCCCATGCTATCGCCGGATAGATTAGGCCTATAAGACATAAAATACGCAGCAGCCAAACACGTACAGGATTCTCCTGGTGCAGGCTGGGCCTTCCTTTTTCTAACCAATAGCCCATAAATGCCAGCAAAAAAGCACAGAGAAGAAGACCTGCGAATCCCGGCCGAAAGCCCACTTCCGTATCCACTAATTGGTCATAGGCAGACATGGAAGGATAAACCGCAAGCGCAAAACAGATGAGCCAGAGCGCCGGAAGAGCAAACAAAAAACCCGGATTGGCATGTTCCGGATTCTTTTTCATAAGGATTTTCCTGGCCACATGGAGAACATACCAAACATAAAGCGCCATTACAAGACGGCCAGGAATAGTCACAAAGCTATATTCCTCTTTTTTCCAGGAATGAATCAGTATGTCAATTCCATTTTTTTCACCCGCAAGTGGTACTGTTACAAACAACAATGCGCTAACAATAAGGAATGCACCAGTAGCTACCTGGCTATAACGAGGAATGACCATTTCTTTTTCCTAAATTAATTGAAGAATTTCTGAATTGCCAAATATTGTGACAGAGACTTTGGGTGGTTCCAGGTCTGCCATTTTCATGGTCATTCCCAAAAAATTGTAACTTCCCGTTGATATGTTTTTCGGGCGGTTCGGGGTATAATTTTAAATTCCAGATTATTTCTACATTTCACACTTTATCAGCGAGCCAAACACTTGAAAATTTAGCCACGGGCGAAACAGGACTTTCCGCTCAGGAAGCTACGGCGCGCCTCCTAAAATATGGCCCCAACGAGTTGCAGGAAAAAGCCCGTAAATCGGCCCTGGTCATCTTCTTTTCCCAGTTTAAAGACTTCATGATCCTGGTGCTGATGGCGGCTGCTATCATCTCGGGTATTGTGGGTGATCTTTCCGATACTATTATAATCCTTGTAATCGTGGTTTTGAATGCCGTGGTGGGTTTTGTGCAGGAGTACCGAGCGGAAAAATCGATGGAAGCCCTGAAGAAAATGGCCGCCCTGCAATCGCAGGTAATGCGGGATGGAAAACAGCAAACCATCGATTCGGTGCAACTGGTACCGGGTGATCTTGTATTGCTCGAAGCGGGCAATATTATTCCCGCCGACCTGCGCTTTATCGAAATTCACAGTTTTCGCGTAAATGAGTCGGCCCTCACCGGCGAATCGGTGCCGGTGGATAAAATAACCCAGGAATTGAAGCAGGACGACCTTCCCCTCGGCGACCGGCTCAATATGGGGTATAAGAGCACCCTGATCAGCAACGGCCGCGCCAAAGGCGTGGTGGTGGCTACGGGTATGCAAACCGAAATAGGCCGCATCGCGAGCATGCTCCAGCAAAAGGAATCGGTAACACCCCTGCAAAAACGCATGGCCGATTTCAGCCGCAAACTCAGTTACCTCGTGCTGCTGATTTGTGCCGTTCTCTTTGTGGCCGGTATATTACGTGGGGAGCCCAGTTATAAGATGTTGTTGCTGGCAATATCGCTGGCCGTGGCAGCCATTCCGGAAGCCCTGCCCGCGCTTATCACGGTATGCCTGTCGATGGGAGCTCGCCGGCTGGTGCGCAAGAACGCCCTGGTGCGTAAGCTGCCTGCGGTTGAAACGCTGGGCTCCGTGAATTTTATCTGCTCCGATAAGACCGGTACACTTACCATCAACCGTATGCGGGTGGTGGAGAGCCAGAGCGTTTCGGATGATCCGGTTTTCGAACAGTTTGATGCCTTTTCCATCGCGCTGGCATTGAACAATGATGTCACCAAAACGGAAAACAAAGAACTGCTGGGTGATCCCACGGAAATTGCCTTGTTGGAATTTTTTGTGGAGCAGCATTCGGTAGAGGCGATTCGTCGTTTGCGAAAACAATTGAAAAGGGTGGAAGAAATTCCCTTCGACAGCGACCGGAAAATGATGACCACCGCACATGAAATGAATGGGCGGATACTTGTCGTTTCCAAAGGAGCGATGGAATCGATAGCGGATGCCCTGGAGGATACAACCCTTGCCGAAACCTGGGTGGAAAAGGCGGATGAATGGGCACGCAATGGCATCCGGGTGATGGCTTTTGCCTATAAGGTACTGGATCGCTTACCCGAACCTTTCACTTACGAACAGGCAGAGCGGGGCTTGAAGCTCGCCGGCCTCGCCGGCATGATTGATCCGCCGCGCGAAGAAGTAAAGGATGCGATTGCGGAATGCAAGGCCGCAGGTATTCACACGGTGATGATTACCGGCGATCACCTGGCCACGGCTTCGGCCATCGCCAAAGAGTTGGGCATTCTGGGTCCCAAGGACCTGGCTATTTCGGGCCGTGACCTGCAAGCCATGGACGAGGAAAGCTTTTTGGATAAAGTGGAGCATATCAGGGTTTATGCCCGCGTATCCCCCGATCAGAAATTGCGGATTGTGAAAGCCCTGCAGCAACGGAATTATTTTGTTTCGATGACCGGCGATGGCGTAAACGACGCGCCCTCCCTCAAGGCGGCCAATATTGGCGTGGCCATGGGCATCACCGGCACCGATGTAAGTAAGGAATCGGCACATATGATTCTGCTCGACGACAATTTCGCGACGATCGTGCGCGCTGTGAAAGAGGGAAGGCGCATCTATGATAATATCCGCAAATTCATAAAGTATATCATGACCTGCAACAGCGCGGAAATCTGGATCATGGTGCTGGCACCCCTGCTCGGATTGCCCATCCCTTTATTGCCCGTGCATATACTTTGGGTAAACCTGGTAACAGACGGACTGCCCGGTCTTGCACTGGCGGGTGAAAAAGCGGAAAAGGACGTTATGCAGCGGCCGCCCCGCAAAGCCAACGAAAGTCTTTTTGCTGATGGTATTGGCTACCATATCGCCTGGGTGGGTATTTTGATGGCGGGCGTGGTGCTGGGTTTGCAGGGATGGGCTATTGAAAATGGCCATCAGTCCTGGCAGACCATGGTGTTCGCGGCATTGTCGTTTGCGCAACTCGGGCATATCATGGCCATCAAAAGTGAAAGACAATCCATTTTCAGCCGCGATATTTTGTCCAATCTCCCTTTGCTCTTTACCGTATTATTCACGTTTGCCCTGCAGTTCGCGGTCATCTATACACCCCTGGGCAATCAACTTTTAAAAACCCAGCCATTGACATCGGAGCAATTGCTGGTATGCCTGGGAAGCTCGATGTTGGTGTTGATTGCGGTGGAAGTGGAGAAGAAGGTGAGGAGGAAGTTGTAAGTAGTAAGTTGTAAGTAGTAAGTTGGGAGTTTAAAGGTAGATTTGTTGCGCAGATGACCGCAGATAAATGACATTTGTAAATGCGTTTATTAATTTCTACCTCCTTACAACTTACCACTTACTACTTACAACTTACTACTCCAAAAAGCTACCTTTGCCTCTCCATAAATCATTCGGAATTGAAACGATCATTTTTCTCTTTACTCTTCATTCTATGCTTTGCTTATTTATGCCCTGCGCAACGCGGAAACAGGCCGAATATCATCTTTATCCTGGCTGATGATTTGGGTTATGGGGATCTGGGTTGTTATGGACAGCAACAGATTCGGACGCCGAACCTCGATTCAATGGCGAGGAAGGGCATGCGCTTTACCCAGCATTATGCGGGCTCACCGGTATGCGCCCCCTCGCGCGCTGTACTGATGACGGGAAGAGATCCGGGGCACGCTAGAGTGCGGGGCAATTATGAAAAGGGTCCACAGGGTTTTGGTGCGGGGCTCGCCTTAAATGACGAAGACCTCACCATCGCTGAAATACTGAAAGCCCGGGGATACCAAACCGGTCTGGTGGGTAAATGGGGCCTGGGGGTACAGGGTACCAGCGGTGAACCCCGGCTGCAGGGTTTCGACTATAGCTATGGTTACCTGAACCAGGGTCATGCACATTTTCAGTTTCCGGATCATCTTTTCCGGAATGGCGAAAAAATCGCCATCGAAGCTAACCTTGATGGGAGAGAAGGGGCTTATAGTACCCAACTATTTACACAGGAAGCGATTCAGTTCATCGACCGGTCAAAATCGACGCCCTTTTTCCTGTACCTCGCCTATACCACACCTCATGCGGAGCTGCGTGTTCCGGATGATTCCATTTTCCAAAGCTATAAGGGCAAATTCGATGAAAAACCGTTTCGTCCCAACCGGCCGGTACCCATGCCGGCTGACTACTCAGGACCTTATGGCGCGCAGGAGTATCCCAATGCGGCTTATGCGGCCAGTGTTACGCATATTGATCAGTCGGTAGGTGAACTGCTGCGTTACCTGCAGGAAAACGGATTGTTGGAAAACACACTCCTTATTTTCAGCAGCGATAATGGCCCCGCTCGGGAAGGAGGGGCTGAGCCCGATTTTTTCCAAAGCAGCGGTGGATTGAGGGGTATTAAGAGAGACCTGTATGAAGGCGGAATAAGGATACCGCTAATTGCCATGTGGCCGGATAGAATTATGGCTGGCCAGGTGAGCGGACATATCAGCGGATTCCAGGACTGGCTCCCAACCCTGGCGGATATTGCCGGGGTAGAAGACTTTAGAAAGCTCCCTTCAGAGGGTATCAGCCTCTTGCCGGTATTGCAACAGCATAAGATAATGTTTCCGCCCAGAGCCCGCTATCTTTACTGGGAATTTCATGAAAACAGGAGTAGCGAACAGGCCATTCGCTGGGGCAACTGGAAAGCCATTCGCCATTCCCCTGAAGGTCCGCTGGAGCTATACGATCTGGAAAAAGACCCGGCAGAAGAGAATAATGTCGCGGAAGACAATAAAGGAATAGTGAAGAAGCTAAAGAGAGAACTGGAAAAAGCAAGGGAGGAGCATGAGGTGTGGCGTTTAAAGTTTTAAGTTTTAAGTTATAAGTTTTAAGTTATAAGTTATAAGATTTAAGATTTGAGGGAGTGGTGATGCTTTATCAGATTTTTTTGAAAAATTTTAATCGCTTCTTTTGGAAGTTTTTGCATAAAACTTAAAACTTACAACTTAAAACTTACCACTTACCACTTACAACTTCTTTCGACAATTCAACAACCAATGAAGCAATTACGCGCTGTCTATAAATACTTCTGGAAGTACCGCATGCGGCTGTCGATCGGCTTGTTGTTTGTGGTGGTATCCAACTACTTCAGTGTGCTGGCTCCGCAGGTTACGGGTTATGTCATCGATTTTGTGCAGCGGAGCCTCAACCTCCCCGGTTATGTTCCACGGGAGAATAACACTGCGGGATACGATGTGCTGGTGCGGAAGTTTACGGCCTGGTTAGCTTCTTCCTTATTTTCCTGGGAAAAAGTGGTAGCGATATGCGGGCTCACTATCCTGCTGCTGGCGCTCTTGCGGGGGTTCTTCCTTTTTCTCATGCGGCAGACCATCATCGTGATGAGCCGCCATATTGAGTACGATCAGAAAAATGAAATATACCGGCATTACCAGAAACTGGACCTGGCTTTTTACAAGCGCAATAGTACCGGTGACCTCATGAACCGTATTGCCGAGGACGTGAGTCGTGTGCGGATGTTTACCGGCCCAGCCATCATGTACCTGGCCAACCTGGTGGCGGTGATTTCGCTGGCGGTATATTTTATGCTGATGCGCGATCCCATGCTCACGCTCTATGCCCTGTTGCCGCTGCCGATACTGGCCGTGGCCATTTATTATGTGAATACGACCATTCACCAGAAAAGCGAAAAGATACAGGAAGCTCTGAGCGATTTAACGACCAATGCCCAGGAAAGCTATGCGGGCATCCGCGTGATTAAGTCATTTGTGCAGGAGAAAGCCATGCTGGGATTTTTCGCACGCAATAGCGAAAGCTATCGTCAATCCGCTGTTGGCCTCGCAAAAGTGGAAGCCTTTTACTTTCCCTCTATTACCCTGCTGATAGGTATCAGTACTTTGCTTACCATCATGATTGGCGGGCTTTATCATATCCAGGATCCTGGTAGAATTGGGCTGGACACCATCGTGGAATTTGTGATGTACGTGAATATGCTCACCTTCCCGGTAAGCGCCATTGGTTTAACCGCGAGCATGATTCAACGGGCGGCTGCTTCGCAAAAGCGGATCAATGCTTTTTTGAGAACGGAACCCGCTATTCAAAATTCCCCGGCCCCCCGCGATTTTCGGTTTGAAAACGAGGTTTATTTTCGGGATATTGAGTTTCGATATCCCGATACCGGCATTCGTGCGCTCACCCGGTTTAACCTGCAAATCAAAAAAGGCCAGAAGGTGGCGGTAGTGGGCCGGACGGGAAGCGGCAAAACCACCCTGGCCCAACTGATGCTGCGCATGTTTGATCCCGATAAAGGTGCCATTGAAATTGACGGAACAGATTTGCGGCAGATCGACCTGATCCGGATGCGGGAAGCCATGAGTTATGTGCCACAGGATGTGTTTCTTTTCAGCGATACTGTGCACAACAATATTGCTTTTGGCCTCGATTTGGCCAGCCGGGAGCAGGTGGAAGAGGCGGCCCGACTCGCCTGTGTACATGATGATATCCTTGGCTTCGACAAGGGCTATGAAACCCCCATAGGCGAAAGAGGGGTCACCCTCAGTGGTGGACAAAAGCAGCGAATCTCCATAGCGCGGGCACTGGTGCGCCAGCCCCAACTCCTGATTTTCGACGACTGCCTGAGTGCGGTGGACGCGCGGACGGAAAAGGAGATCATGAGTAATTTACGCGATTATATGCAGGACAAGACGGCCATTTTCATTACCCACCGGATTTTTGCCCTGATGGATTTTGATCAGATCATAGTGCTCGATCAGGGAAAAATTGTGGAACATGGCACACATGCAAGCCTGCTCGCACAGGATGGCTATTATGCCAGCCTTTACCGAAGACAACAGGAAACGGGTGAGCGGGAATAAGAGGGGCGCAGCCTAAGGCGCTCAAAACCATGGAGTGCCCGATAACCAGGAGATTTCATGGCTTTCATGACAGGATTTGCCTCGGAAAACCAAAAATTTCTACCCGATTTGGCTGTTTCAAAAACATCTCTATATTTGTAAATCGCTAAACTTTAAGCTATTTAATAATCTGTAAAAATTACGAACGTGGCGTACGAGAACAACGACAAGAAAATGGAGAGTATCTACAGTAAAAGAATTCGTGCCGGAAAAAGAAGGACTTACTTCTTTGACGTGAGAGCGACCCGTGGTAACGACTATTACCTGACCATCACCGAAAGCCGCAAACGCTTCGATGATAACGGGTATGACCGTCACAAGGTATTCTTGTACAAAGAAGATTTCAACAAATTCATCAAAGCGTTGAATGAGGCTGTTGATTACGTAAAAACGGAGCTCATGCCCGATTTCGACTTCGACGCTTTCAACCATGATGAGTACAACGAAGTAGAAGGCGAGAATGGTGCTGGCGACAACAATGCTGCCGAAAGCCCCATTGTAGCACCCACACCCAGCACGGCTACGGTGGCCACCCCTTCCGCTGACCAGGCTGATAACAGTGCCAGCGAAGAAGTAGATAAGTGGTAATTTTATTCTTGTAAGATATTTTTCAAAAGTCCTCCGCCTGGGGGACTTTTTTTACGTTATAGGTTTTACGTTATACGTAATAGGTCTGCCTGACGGCAGGTTTTTTTGTTTAGAGTTGAGGGTTTAAGGTTTAAGATGACGATACCTTCATGTTGCCAATTGCCCTGCTGTTGGGAATAAAGACCTTAAACTAAATACTCATAACCCAATACTCATAACTAAATATGCTTAACCCTACGTACTACGTAATACGTACAACGTAAAACGTAAAACTCTCTCTACTTCCCCCACTTCTTCCACTGGTTAATCAATCCATTCGTACTGGCATCATGTGAACTAACGACCTCGGGCGATTGCAGTTCTGGTAACACTTTTCCCGCCAGTTGCTTGCCAAGTTCTACCCCCCACTGGTCGAAGCTGAAAATATTCCAGATAACGCCCTGCACAAAAATTTTGTGTTCATATAGGGCAATCAGTTGACCCAGGGAATACGGCGTTATCTGCTTCAGGAGAAAGGAATTGCTGGGTTTGTTGCCTTCGAATACCTTATAGGGGGCCAGCTTTTCCACTTCCGTTTTGGAAAGTCCCTGGGCGGCCAGTTCTTTCCGGGCCTCCTCCAATGATTTGCCATTCATCAGCGCTTCGGTTTGCGCGAAAAAATTGGCCAGCAACTTCACATGATGATCGCCCAGCGGGTTATGCGAAAGGGCAGGGGCTATAAAGTCGCAGGGAATCAAGGGCGTTCCCTGGTGAATCAACTGATAAAAAGCGTGTTGCCCATTCGTGCCGGGCTCACCCCAGATAACCGGCCCGGTGGCATAAGCCACGGGCTTTCCGTTTCGATCCACCGACTTGCCATTGCTTTCCATATTGCCCTGCTGAAAATAAGCGGCAAAACGATGCAGATACTGATCGTAGGGGAGTATGGCTTCCGATTGCGCCCCAAAAAAATTGCCATACCAAATCCCCAAAAGGGCCATGATGACGGGGATATTTTTTTCAAAAGGTTCTTCTTTGAAATGACAATCGCTCGCATAAGCGCCCTTCAGCAATTCTTCAAAACGATCATAGCCGATGCTAAGTGCGATGGAAAGTCCGATGGCGCTCCACAGTGAATAACGTCCGCCCACCCAATCCCAGAACTCAAACATGTTCTTCTTATCAATGCCAAACTTCACCACTTCCGTTTGATTGGAACTTAGCGCCACAAAATGACGGGCGATATGCTTTTCGTCTTTGGCCTTTTTCAGAAACCATTGCCGGGCCGTATGGGCATTGGTCATGGTTTCCTGGGTGGTAAAGGTTTTGGAAGCGATCAGGAAAAGGGTTCGCTCGGGATCAATCTTTTTCAGCGTCTCCGCTATATGGGTGCCATCTACATTGGATACAAACCAGGTTTCAATGCCCTTATCCTGGTAGGGTTTCAGTGCCTCGGTTACCATCAGCGGACCCAAATCGCTTCCGCCGATACCGATATTGACTATATAGCGGATTCTTTTTCCCGAATAGCCCCTGTGTGTACCATCGTGAATGGCCTGGCAAAACTTTTTCATCTTACGTTGCACTTTTCGAACTTCGGGAATTACATCATTGCCATCCGTAATCACCGGCTCTTTTCCAAAATGGCGTAATGCCGTGTGCAACACGGCTCTCTTCTCGGTATGATTGATCAGTTCCCCGGCAAACAGGGCCTTGCGTGCCTGCTCCAGTTTACATTCCTGGGCCAGTTGACTCAGCAATTGCAGGGTGTGGGCGCTGATCCTGTTTTTGCTGTAATCAAAAAGCAGGTCATTCAGCCGGATGCTGAAGCGTTCGAATCGCTCCGCATCTTTTTCAAATAATGCTTTAACCGGTATTGCCTGCATCACGGCTTGCTCTTCTTTCAATAATTGCCAGGCTTCGGTTTGGGTGGGGTTGATGGAGGGAAACATAATAAGGTTTAAAGGGATTCGAATATACGAAGGGTATCATCAATCATGGCCGGCGTTATGTCGAGATGCACTACCAGCCTGATGCGGTTGGACGCAATAGCATAAGCGAGTACACCCTTTTCCTTCATTTGGGCAACCAATTGCGGAGCGGAAAGGCCGGGTTTCAATTCAAAGATGAGAATATTGGTTTCTACCGGCAAAACAAAATCGGTGAATGATTTGCCGGCTATGCATTCGGCCAACCGTGTGGCATGAGCATGGTCAATAGCCAGCCGCTCCACATGATGATCCAATGCATAAATGCCTGCGGCGGCCAGCATGCCACCCTGCCGCATACCGCCACCAAAAACCTTCCGGATACGACGCGCTTTACGGATAAAAGGGGCTGTTCCCAATAACAGGCTCCCAATGGGGCAACCCAGGCTTTTACTGAGACAAATGGAAACAGAGTCGAATGCTTCCCCATATTGGGCGGGGTTTTCATTTTTGGCCACCAAAGCGTTCCATAAGCGTGCGCCATCGAGGTGAAGGGCCAAACCCTGTTGCCGGCAAACTTCGCGAATACGCAGAATTTCCGCGAAATCATAACAGGCTCCACCGCCCCGATTGCAGGTGTTTTCCAGGCTCACTAATCGGCTGATGGGTTTATGCACATCGTCGGGGTTAATGGCAGCCAATACCTGGTCGGCGGTAATGCGGCCCCGGTCGCCATGGAGAAGCCTGACCGATGCGCCGGCATTGAAGGCGATACCCCCGCCTTCGTACTGGTAAATATGCGATGATTCGTCGCATATCACTTCATCGCCGGGTTGGGTATGCACTTTAATGGCAATCTGGTTGGTCATGGTGCCCGAAGGGCAAAACAGGGCCGCTTCCATGCCAAAGAGCTTTGCTGCTTTTTCTTCCAGGGCATTAATGCTGGGATCTTCCCCAAAAACATCATCGCCAAGCGGTGCGGCCTGCATGGCGGCCCGCATGCCTTCTGTGGGCCGGGTAACGGTGTCGGAACGATAATCGATCATCGAAAAAAATACTTTGCCTGCAAGATAAACAGTTCACGCCTGAAATGCGGTAGTTTACGAAGCAAAAAGACCTTTTATCAACAGTCATTCAATAAATTGCACAGATAATAGTCACTCATGGAACCAATGGCCCAGGTATTGATAATTGTAAGCGCCACGCTAACATTGGCGCTGGCTATCTACCTGCTCTCCAAGTTTAACCGACTTTTTCTCCGGGTACGCAATGCCTGGTTGCGAAAGAATATGGCAGTGATGCTGGTAGGGTGCTGCTTTATGTTTTCGATGTCGCTCGTATCTTCCGAGATATACATGAAAGCCATGCAGCAGGGTTGGATGCATGCATTTCTGACCCAGATGTGGCAATCGGTTCTCATCATTCTTTTTGTATTCAATTTTGTTTGGTTTGTACGCCTGATCCCTGGTGTGAATTCGCTTGCCTTTGTGCCGCATCACCTGGTCATCATCCTCAGCATCATCGTGGGGGCGCTCATCATCTATACGGTGGTTCATTATGTAGGAAATGATTTCGCCTTTAAGGACCTGCGTATGACCCTGATCTTTGCGTTTTATAACGCATTGGCGACAGGACTCATCTATACGGCAGTGAATTATGTGGACCTCGACCGTAAACGCAAGCTCAATGAAAAGGAATTGGAGGTGGCGCGGCTCACCGTGCTAAAGACCAAAGCCGAGCTGGATGCGCTACATTCCAAGGTGAATCCGCATTTCTTATACAATGCGCTTAATTCTATTGCCGACCTGGCTGTTACCGATGGACGTAAAGCAAGAAAGATGACCATCGCCCTGGCCGATTTATTTCGCTACAGCATCAACTACAGCCAGAATAACTATTCTACCGTGAAGGATGAACTGGAGATGACCGAAGTGTATCTGCAGATAGAAAAGATTCGATTCGAAGATCAACTCAATTACCGGGTGGAGCTGGCCGATAACCCACGTCATTACCTGATTCCCCGATTTCTCCTGCAGCCCCTGGCCGAAAATGCGGTCAAGCATGGATTGAAAGTAACGGGGGAAATGACGGAAATCGTGATTCAGGTTGCTGAAATGGAAAACGGAATCCGGATTGTTGTAGCCGACAATGGACCCGCTTTCCCGGATGAACTGGTACCCGGTTATGGCGTTAAGAGTGTGTTTGATAAGATGGACCTGCTCTTTCCCGGACAGTATGAGATCCGGTTTAGTAATACACCCTGCAAGCGGGTGGAAATTGACATTTATAAATTGATCAAGCATGAACCCACGCTTTAAAGCCCTGGTAATTGATGATGAACCTGCCGCCAGACGACTGATGAAGAGCCTGCTGCAGGAGCACGCCGATACCGTGGAAGTGGTAGGGGAGGCAGGTACCGGTCAGGAAGCACTTCGCCAGATTGATGCCCTGAAGCCCGACCTGTTGTTCCTCGATATTCAAATGCCCGATCTCACCGGTTTCGAGGTGCTGGAACGCCTGCAGCATAAACCCAACGTCATATTCACTACCGCTTATGAGCAATATGCCATAAAGGCTTTTGAAAACTTTTCAGTCGACTATTTGCTGAAGCCAATCCGGGAAGACCGCTTAGAGCTCAGCATTCAGAAATTGCAACGCTTTGGCCGGCTCAACCAGGATGTAAATCTCTCGGGATTGCAGGAAATCATTAATCAACTGAAGTCGCCACCCAAAGCCACCGCCCTGCCCATCCGCACCGGCGACAGGATTACACTGGTCCGTTTCGAACAGATCGCTTACCTGGAAGCAGAGGATAAATATGTATACGTGCATAGCATCGATGGGCAAAAATTTTTGACCGATCAAACGCTTTCAACCCTGGAAGAGAAACTGCCCGATCATTTCTTTCGCATTCAAAAGTCTTATATCATCAACAAAGAGCGGATTCGGGAAATGCACCGCCACTTCAATGGCCGCTATCTGTTTGTTATGGAAGATAAAGCCGGCACACGCATTACGTCGGGACGAACCTATTATGAGCAGATCAAGGCCACTTTCGATTTGTGAGGCAGGGAGCTAGAGGGCTAATTTGTGAATTTGGGAATTTGGGGATTTGTTGCTCACCCTTGGGTTGACTTCGTTGCGCTCTTTGCGACTTCTTTGCGTTCTTCGCGGTGGAAACTCTGCAGGTTTACAGCCTCTTTAGAGAATCGAAAGGTTTAACGCAAAGGGCGCAACGAACCTATAATGTATCCGCCCTAATCAATTCACGCCCCCGTCTCACCTCACGTCTCACGCCTCACGTCTCACGCCTCACGCCTCACGCCTCCCTCCCCACATCCCACTAACCAAAAACCCCAATTCACCCAATTCCACTTGCCAGCGGCAGCCGGGTCCAATAGTTTTGGCTTTTCAAAGCACTGTCAGGTTCATTCCATTTATCACGACTATTGACCGTTCGCTATAAAACAATGAACTATGCAATGCAAAGTACCTACCTTTGAACTGTAATAATCAAAAACAGGTACTGACAAAACCATAATCATGAGAAAGTTTATCCTCACACTGATAGTCAATGTATTAAGCCTTGGCATTTTTGCACAGAATGCCGGAAATGGGGCTTCCCTCGAAGGCTTGGTGAAAAAAGCCGATGGCCAATCCCTGGAAGCGGCCACCGTTTCTGTTTACCGTGCTGCCGATTCAGCCCTGGTAAAGATGGGTTTGACCGATAAACAAGGTCGGTTTGTAGTAGAAGGTATTCAGGCAGGCACTTATTTCATGGAGCTCACGGCGGTAGGTTATGAACCTCACGTGGCAAAGAACCTGGAATTGATGGCGGCTTCACGCACACAATTGCCGGCAATCACCCTTCAACAGGCCTCCAAAGCACTGGGAGCCGTTACGGTTACCGCCCGCCGCCCTTTAATTGAACAAAAAATTGACCGCACCGTGATGAATGTGGAAGCTTCCATCACCAGTGCCGGCAACAGCGCTCTGGAAGTTTTGGAAAAAGCGCCGGGTGTGGCGGTTGATAAGGACGGTAATATCAGCCTCAAAGGGAAAGATGGTGTGGTGGTGTACATTGATGGCCGACCCAGCTACCTGAGTGGTGCTGATCTGGCCAATCTTTTGCGCAGCATGAATGGCAGCCAGCTCGATCAGATTGAAATCATGACAAATCCCCCTGCCAAATACGATGCGGCGGGCAATTCCGGAGTTATCAATATACGCACCAAGAAGACAAAACAGGTAGGTTACAATGGTTCCTTTACTACGGGTTATACCCAGGGACGCTATGCGCGCTTCAATGAAGCCTTCAACATGAATTACCGAACCGGAAAAGTAAACCTCTTTACCAACCTCAACTATAATCGCAACCATTTTGGCCAGGATCTGGAAATTTCGCGCGTATTCCGCGATCCCAATACCGGGCAAATCAGTTCACGCTTTGAGCAGGTTTCCAAAATGGAGAATCAGAATCACTATGTAAGCGGTAAACTGGGCGCTGATTTCTATGTGAGCAAGAATACCACCATTGGCGTGGTTGGTAGTGGATTTTACAATCCTTCGCAGTGGAACAGCCAAACACCTTCATATATCTATTCACCTGGAAAAGACACCCTGAGCCATACAAGGGCAAGTACGGGAAATGAAGAAAAATGGAAGAATTATAGCCTCAACGCGAATTTCCGCACCGTGCTGGATTCTTCCGGCCAGGAATTGTCGGGCGACTTTGACTATATCCAATATCGTTCCACTAACCTGCAACCGCTTTATACTGCTTATTTCGACAAAAACAATTTACCCACCCAAACACCCGATACCCTGCTGGGTAGCCTGCCCCAGGATATCTTTATCTACAGTGGCAAGCTGGATTATACCCTGCCCCTCAAAAATTCCGCACGCTTTGAAGCGGGTTTGAAAAGCAGCTATGTTGAAACCGACAACAATGCGGTGTATGAAAACCGGGTGGCAGGACAAAACGAACTGGACAGTGCCCGTACCAATCATTTCGAGTACAGGGAAAATATCAACGCGGCCTATGTAAATTATAGCCGTCCCCTGGGTAAAAAATGGAATGCTCAGTTGGGTCTTCGTCTTGAAAATACCATTGCCAAAGGCGTATCAAAAGGATTTGAGTACGATAATGTGGAGAACAGGTTTGAGGCATCGGAACGCCGGTTTAAAAGAAATTATACTCAATTGTTTCCCACTTTCTACCTCCAATATAAGGCCAGCGAAACGCACCAGTTTGTGCTGAACTATGGCAGAAGGGTAAACCGTCCGAATTACCGGGATCTGAATCCCTTTATCAATTTCCTGGATCGTTACACCTTCCAGCAGGGTAATCCTGACCTGAGTCCCCAGTTTGCGCATAACATTGAGGTAACCCATACCTATAAGGGATTTCTGAATACTACCCTCAACTATACGCAAACCGATGATATCATTCAACAGGTATTTGAGCAGAATGAGACTACGAATGAGACCTATATCATGAAGGACAATATCGCCAAAATGCAACAGGTGGGTATTTCGGTGAGCGCATTTCGCCAGATCAACAAATGGTGGAGCGGCAATGTGTTTGTAAATGGTATTTACAACCATTTCGAAGGTGTGGTTAATAATGTGCCCGTTTCCATCGATCAGCCGGCCCTGGCTATCCAGATGCAACATCAGTTTAAGCTGAACAAAGGTTGGGCGGCAGAGCTGAGTGGTTTCTACCGCACCAGGTCCCTGCAGGGCGTGATCGCCATCCGCCAGATCGGTATGGTAAACGCCGGTATCAGCAAGCAGATTCTGAAAAACAAAGCGAGTATCCGTCTGAATGTCCGCGACATTTTTGCGATGGGTAACTTTAAAGGCACCAGCCGCTACGGCGACGTGGACCTCCAGTTCTACAATATCAACGACAGCCGTGCCGTCGGCATCACATTTAGCTGGCGCTTTAGCAAGGGTAAAGTGAATGGCAATGGCGGACAAAAGAAGAAAGGAAGTGCGGATGATGAGCTGAATAGAGTGGGGAGGTAGGTTGGAAGTTTTAAGTTTTAAGTTATAAGTTATAAGTAGTAAAGAGGTATTATTAAGTGTAGTCAAATGATAGTTGATGACACTTTAAATAAAGGTCCTTTTAAAATACTATTGCATAACATTAGCGCATTACTTAAAACTTAAAACTTATAACTTATAACTTAAAACCTAAAACTTAAAACTTAAAACTTCCCCGCGCCACTCATCCCTTCCCCAACCCACTCGTCCCTAAACGAAAATTTCCTGTAACCAGATCCCGCCTCCTGCGTCTAAGTTTCTGTAAGTCGATTCCACATTCTGAAAAATATTTAAAATGAGAAAGAATTTTACCTTCCTGGTTATCACGCTGTTTGCCTGTGTGTTGATGGCTAATGCCCAAAGCGGCAAAGGAAGGATTTCCGGTAAAGTAGTGGATGGTAACACCAAAACCATTTCCTCAGCTACCATTCAATTGATTTTTGCAAAGGATTCCAGCCTCGCCAAGATTGGCATGGCCGACAAGGATGGTCAATTTGCTTTTGAAACAATCGTAGCCGGTGAATACCGTGTGCTGGTGACGGCGGTTGGCCATGAGCCGGCTTATTCCGAACTGATTGCCATTACCAACGCTGGTGAAAATGTGACGGTGAAGCAAATGGAGTTGGTGCCGGCAGCCAAATCCATTGGCGGCGTGGTGGTTACATCCCGCAAACCGATGATAGAACAGAAAGCCGGTAAGATGGTGATCAATGTAGACGCTTCGCAAACGAATGCAGGGTTGAATGCCCTGGAGTTGCTGGAGAAATCACCCGGTGTTACCGTCGACAACGATGGCAATATCAGCGTAAAAGGTAAGCAGGGTGTATTGATCCTGGTAGACGGTAAGCCCACTTACCTGAGTGGCGCCGACCTGGCCGCCCTTTTGCGGAATATGTCGAGCAACCAGCTTGACCAAATTGAGGTGATGACCAATCCTCCCGCCAAGTACGACGCGGCCGGGAATTCCGGTATCATCAATATCAAAACCAAAAAAGGAATCGTGCGCGGCATGAACGGAAATGCCAATGCGGGATACAACCAGGGAAAATATCCCCGCTTCAATGGCGGCGTTAATCTTAATTACCGCAACAATAAGTTGAACATCTTTGGCGGATACAATGGTGGTAAATACGAGGGATTCAATAACCTTGATATTAACCGGAATATGTACGACAACAATGGCGTACTCGCCCGTAAGATCGATCAGTTTTCGCGCCCTTATTTCAACGGCCAGTACCATAATTTTAAAGTGGGTACCGACTATTATTTCAGCAAAAAGGATGTGGCAGGTATTGTGGTTAACTATGGTTTCAACGACAATGAAGAAGCACCTTATAGCTATACCAATATCCGGGACGCCCAGGGAAATATCCAGTCTAAGCTCTGGACATTCTCCGATAATAATCGCAAGTCGAAGAACCTTACCAGCAATTTTAACTACAAGCATACTTTCGATTCAACGGGTCGCGAAATCACCACCGATATCGATTACCTGCGCTATGATAATCGCAGCAATAGCCTGCTCACCACCGAAAGTCGCGATCATAACAACGTGAAAGTGGGCGAAGACGCCTTGCTTCGCGGCCTGATTCCTTCACTGATCAATATCTATAGCGGTAAGGTGGACTATGTACATCCCTTTCGCAATGGATGGAAAATGGAAGCCGGTCTCAAATCGAGTTATGTGGAAACCGACAACCAGGTTACCTATTTGCGCAACAGTGGGGCCGATTGGGTGGTTGATAGCCGGAGTAATCATTTTGTATATAAAGAAAATATTAATGCAGCGTATGCCATCTTCTCGCGCTCGTTCAAGCAATGGGAGCTGAATATGGGCCTGCGCCTCGAAAATACCGTGGCAAGGGGTCATCAGTTAAGCAATGATTCCGTATTCCGTCGCAACTATACGAACCTGTTCCCCAACCTGGGACTTAGCTATAAGGCCAGCGACAACCACCAATGGAATTTCAGCTATAGCCGGAGGCTTACCCGTCCCGACTATGATGACCTGAATCCCTTTATCTTCTTTCTGGATTCCCTTACTTACGGACAGGGTAACCCCTACCTGCAGCCTCAGTTCACGCATAATTTTGAGTTGGGACATACCTTCAAGCGCTTCCTGACCACGACTCTTAACTATACGCAAACCAACGATATCATTACCGAGCTGCTGAAGCAGAATACGGAGAAGAATGAAACCTATCAAACCCGTGAGAATTTCAGCACCATGCGCCAGTTTGGAATTGCGGTAATGGCCAATGTGCCGGTTACTAAGTGGTGGAATAGCAATATCTATGTAAACGGCTTCCATAACCGCTACGAAGGATTGTATCAGAATGATCCGGTAAAGCTGAGCTTCACATCAATGATGCTGAATGTGACCAACAGTTTCAACCTGGGTAAGGGCTGGAATGCAGAATTGAGCGGCTGGTATCGTAGCCGTGGCCTGGAAGGAATACTTGTTGCTTACAGCATGGGTGCGGTGAATGCCGGAATCTCCAAGCAGGTATTGCAGAAGAAAGGCACCGTGAAACTGGGTATCCGCGATATCTTCTTTACCCAGCAGTTTAGCGGCTATGCCCGATACAGCGATGTGGACGTGGACATTCACAGCCGCCGCGATTCAAGGCAGTTTAATATAACCTTTACCTACCGATTCGGTAAAACGAATATCAAGCCCGAGCGTCGCCGCAGCAGCAGTGCGTCGGATGAAGCAAGCAGGGTGAAATCCTGAGAGAGTTGTAAGTGATAAGTTGTAAGTTTTAAGTTGTAAGTTTTAAGTCATAAGTTGGGTGTTAAGACCTACTACTTATCACTTAAAACTTACAACTTAAAACTTACAACTTATTACTTCCCTGTAATTTTCCGCCACCCCTTTTTCCCCAATTGCCGCTTGCGTATCGGCCATTGAATTGCGCCCTTCAACAAGTATTCTACCAAATTGGTCACAATAGCGCCGGGACTGGCAAAAATCCTTTGGAAGTTTGCTTTGAATAACTTCTCAATTCACTGGCCATGAAAAAACTGATTGCAACCGGAGCTGTAAAGCTCCACGGAACCTGGCAACTCGTTCCTACATGCCCGTCCTCCTGTATTCAACTGCCGGGACTACGAATGCTATTCCTGTCGCTTGCTATTGCCTTCTTCCAGCTTACTGTTTCGGCCCAAACGGCCACAGGCAGTATCAGTGGTCGGGTACATAATGAGGAAGGGCAGGCGTTGCCCAATGTTACGGTATCGCTGTTGCAGGCGGCTGATTCATCGCTGGTGAAACTGGCGCTCACCGATAAGCAGGGACGTTATGAATTTCTGCAGTTAAGTACCGGCCATTTTCTCCTGCAATATACGATGGTGGGAATGCAGCCGGCCACCAGGGGACCGGTGACTCTCTCGGCTGCCAATCCAAAGCAGGAAATTCCAGAACTGAATCTGCAAACCCTTCCTAAGGATATAGCGGCCGTAACGGTAATTGCCAAACGACCATTTATTGAAACCAAAATTGACCGTACCATTGTGAATGTGGAAGCCTCTCCCACCAATGCAGGGGCCACCGCCCTGGCGGTATTGGAGAAATCGCCCGGAGTGATGGTCAACAACGATGGTGCCATCAGCCTGCGTGGTAAAGCCGGGGTGATTGTGATGATGGACGGCAAGCAAACTTTCTTATCGCCTACCGACCTGGCCAATTTGCTTCGCAATTTGCCGGCCAGTTCGCTCGATCAGATTGAGATCATGACGAATCCCTCTTCGAAATATGATGCTGCCGGCAATTCGGGGATTATCAATATCAAGACCAAGAAGGGGCAAAAGGGCGGCTTCAACGGATCGGTGATGGTGGGCGTAACCACTGGTTATTTTGAAGCGAATGGCAACCTTTATGTTACGCCCAAGTCGCAGAACAGCATCAACTTCAATTATCGCCGCAATAAGATCAATTTCTACGGAAATTATAACCCCAACTTCATGCGGGGCCGGAGCCAACTGGAGATCAATCGTCGCGTGATGAATGATGCGAAAGAAACGACCGGATACGTGGATGTAATTACGCAGTTTAAGTTTCGCAACAATAACCATAACCTGAAATTGGGTCTTGATTATTTTGCCGATAAGAAAAACAGTTTTGGCGTGGCATTGAGCGGTTTTCAGTTTAATGGATTCCCGAGCCCCACTACCATCACCAGCACCTCGGGTGAAAACAGGGTGGTGAATTCGCAGATGGTATCGCTGACGGATAACCGAATCCGGTTTCGCAACCTTAGCGCCAACTTCAATTACCGGCATGTATTTGATACCACCGGAAGGGAACTGACCAGCGATTTTGATTTCATTACATATGACAATCTTTCGCGGATGGATCTTTCCACTCGTTTTTATGATGGCAATGGCCAGGAAACCGGCAATCCGCTTTTACTAAACGGTCATTTGCCCAGCAAGATCGATATCTATTCCTTTAAGGCGGATTATGTACAACCGTTTCGTAAGGGTGGCCGGATGGAAGCGGGTATAAAGGGGAGTTATGTTTCCAACGACAATATTGTTGACTATAGTCGCTGGGTAGTGGATAAATGGCTTCCCGATGCGCGGTCGAACCATTTTCAGTATGAGGAAACCATTCTGGCTGCTTATTTAAATGGCAACCATCAAATCGGTAAATGGTCATTTCAGGGAGGTTTGCGTTTGGAGAATACCCTGGCCAAAGGATACCAGGTAACCAATGATTCCAGTTTCCGAAGGGATTTTACAAATTTGTTCCCCAGCGTATTTCTGAGCTATGAGCTCAGCAAAAAGCATCAGCTCACCGTGGCCTATAGCCGCCGCATACTTCGGCCCAACTACCAGGACCTGAATCCTTTCATTTATTTTCTCGATTCCCTTTCCTATCGCAAGGGTAATCCCTTCCTTACCCCACAGTTTACGCACAATTTTGAACTCACGCATTCCTTCCAGGGCAAGCTGATCAGTACGGTCAATTACACGCATACCAATGATGTAATTGCCAATATCGTGCGTCCCGAAGACCAGATATTGTTCCTGACATCCGAGAATGTGGCAAAATTCCGCAATATAGGCCTGGCCATAACGGCGCCGTTGCCAATTACCAAATGGTGGAACCTGAACCTGTTTGCCAACCTCTTCAACAATCGCTATAAAGGAGTTTATGAAAATGAACCCCTCGATATCGCCTATACCTCCTTTATGATCAACATGACCCAGACCTTCACGCTGAAGCAGGGCTTTACTGCTGAGCTCAGCGGGTTTTACCGGGCAAGGTCGGTTGATCAGTTGAGCATCAATGAACCCATGTATGTAATAAGTGCCGGGGCGCAAAAGAACGTGATGAAAGGAAAGGGCACTTTGCGCTTCAACCTGCGTGATCCGCTTTGGTTGCAGCGTTATAAGGGTAAAACACAATACAACCTGGTGGATTCGCGTGTAGCCAACCGCTGGGACAACCGCCAGATTACCGTGAGTTTCACCTATCGATTTGGTAAAAACGGACAACAGAATCCACCGCCCCGCAAAAGAAATAGTGCGGCACAGGAAGAATTGAACAGAGTGGGGCAGGGGTGAGTGGTAAGTTGTAAGTTTTAAGTATTAAGTTTTAAGTGGCGGTTAGTTGGTTCATTCGTTGGCAAACGGGTTTATCTCATCACCCCCCCCCAAGGAAAAACTTATAACTTAAAACTTATAACTCAAAACTTTTTTAGTCTTTCTCTTGTGAACCACGCCCTGCCTTTTCAGGCGGGGCTTTTTTGAGTTTTGTGTTGTAAGTTGTAAGTATTAAGTTGAATGGAATGAGATGCAAGCCTAAGTTTCTGATGTTGAAGGCGGACCATTTCCGCATCTGTCGCAAAAGGCAGGAACAAGGAAGGTGGTTTATGAAATAATGTTTTTAATCTGGCTATTCCAATACCTGAAATGCTTTTTTTAGCCCTTAAAACTCATAACTTAGAACTTAAAACTTTAAACCTAAAACTCGCTTCCGCCATGCCTTCATTCGATTTTGTCAGCAAAGTAGACGCACAGGCATTAGATAATGCCGTGAACGTTACCAATAAGGAAATCAGTAATCGTTTCGACTTCAAGGGTAGCCATGTGGTGATTGAACTAAACAAAAAGGAGTTCACTATCCATCTCGAAACGGATGATGACATGAAGATGCGGCAGTTGCTGGATGTATTGGTGAGCCGTGCGCATAAGCAGGGCATAGCTCCTGAGGCATTCGATCTTTCGAAGGAAGGAGCCCAATCGGGAAAATTCTGGAAAAAGGATGTGCAGGTGCGCAACGGGCTAAAGCAGGAAGATGCGAAGAAGATTGTGAAAAATATCAAGGAATCGGGCCTGAAAGTACAGGCCAGCATTATGGATGATATCGTAAGAGTAACGGGCAAGAAAATAGATGACCTGCAATCCGTTATCCAGGCCTCAAAAACCTGGGATTTGGGCCTGCCGTTGCAATTTGAGAATATGCGATCGTGAGGGGAGGCTGAGTCGTAAGTTTTAAGTTATAAGTTTTAAGTTCAGACTGGAGTGCTGCTCATCAATGAGAAGTTAGAACGTATTTCCTTTGATTGGACATTTGGAATGTCTTTCCGACAATTGTAAATTGAAACTAACCAGATAGTATTGTATCAGGTATTCTTTTAGGCCTCACTTAAAACTCACAACTTCAAACCTAAAACTTAAAGATTTCTTTTCCCATTTCCCCCTTTTCCACTACCTTTGCCCACTTAAATTTTACTAATAATTGTACGGCAAAATCCGTACAACCTTCAAAATCAGGAAATTATGAAAAAAGGTATCCATCCTGAATCGTACCGGCTGGTCGTTTTTAAGGACATGAGTAATGGTTTTGCTTTTTTGAGCCGCTCCACTGCCGCCACTAAAGAAACCATTCAATGGGAAGATGGTAATGAGTATCCGCTGGTGAAACTGGAGATTTCCAGCACTTCTCACCCCTTCTTCACAGGTAAGAACGTATTGGTAGATACTGCAGGCCGTATCGACAAATTCAAGAAGAAATACGAGAAGAAAAAATAATTACTTAGTTTTAAGCATGACTCTGAGCGAGAGCTAAGAGTTTTGTTTTTCATGGCTATACTTTAAGACCTCCTGATTCCTCAGGGGGTCGTTTTTTTTTGAGTTTTAAGTTCTTAGTTTTAAGTCGTAGGTACGAGATTGAGGGTTGGAGTTCGATGCCGTGTCCCAGAAAATTGAGACCCAGGCAAAAATCCTATCTGATTCACCGGTTAATCATTTCCTATACGAAAATAACTGTGCACCCTACGCGTGCCTCCCCCACTTAAAACTTATAACTTAGAACTTATAACTTATAAAACCTTTCTTACCTTCCCCTTGCCATGCACTCCATACTATTTACCGAGGAATTTTGCCAGCCGGAGAACCTTCATCCCTTTACGCTAACCCGGCAGATCCAGGATATTCGGGTGGGTATCCTCACCATTCGTGAAAAATGGGAAAAAATGCTGGGCTTGCCCTCTTTCGATCGCAAAGAGGATGATTATAAGGACCAGGAGCGCGCCCGTTATATCGCCGATTGCGTAAAGGAGGGCGACTGCTACATGATTCACGGCAACCTGCTTCCCGACGCGGCCCTGGTGCGTGCGGTAAAGAAGCTGCAAGCCGGTGAGTTTTTGTCGGCTGGCGGGAGTTCGGGTATTGTGTACCGCATCAGCCGCAACGAAGTAAAGGGCAAACACCAGGTTCGTGTAAAAAGGGCCGTGCCCTACGAGGGTGCTTTGCGGCAACTGCAGCGGCCCTGGGATATATTCCAACTCAACGACTGGGCCATTCGCCAGGATTTTGTTTTGCTCACTAAAAAGCGAAAATCGCAACCCATCCCCAAAAACTGCACCGCCCTGGGTCGGGAAGATATTTTTATTGAGAAGGGCGCCAGTTTATATCATGTCAGCCTGAATGCCACTACCGGCCCCATATATATCGGAAGCAATGCTGAGCTAATGGAAGGCAGCCTGATTCGCGGTCCCTTCGCGATGGGTGAAAATGCCTGCGTAAAAATGGGGGCCAAGATTTACGGGGCCACAACCATCGGCCCCGGATGCATAGCCGCGGGTGAAATCAAGAACTCGGTAATGATGGGTTATAGCAACAAGGCGCACGATGGTTACCTGGGCGATTCCGTGATAGGGGAATGGTGCAACCTGGGGGCCGGCACCACCAATTCCAACCTGAAGAATAATACCGGCCCGGTTCGCATCTGGACCACCGGGGGCGAAGAGGTAGCGGGCCAAAAATGCGGCGTGCTCATGGGTGATTATTCTCGAACCGCCATCAATACTTCCATTAATACCGGTACCGTGGTGGGAGTATGCTGCCATATATTCGGATCGGGATTAACACCCCGCTATATACCTCATTTTTCCTGGGGCAGCGATGGACTTACCCGCTATGAATGGACAAAAGCCCTGCACGACATGGAAGGCTGGAAAAAACTGAAAAATCAAACCCTTACAGAGCCGGAAAAAAAGATGCTGCGCCATATCTTTGACCATCACTGATTAATCCGATCAACTAATTAGAAAAACGAAATCCTACTATGCGCAAACAGATAGCCGCAGCCAACTGGAAGATGAATTTGAGTTTTCAGCAGGGTGAAAAGCTTTTAGACGATATACTGGGCGCTGGCATCAAACTGGCCGACCATCAGCATTCGGTATTTGCTGTTCCCTATCCTTACCTCCTGATGGCACGAAGTGAAGTGGAAAATGAGAAGAATTTTTCCGTTGCCGCGCAAAACTGCCATCATAAAGCTTCCGGTGCCTATACCGGCGAAGTGTCGGCGGAAATGCTGCATTCCATGGGCGTTCCCTACTGCATCATCGGGCACAGTGAGCGGCGTGAGTATTTTGGCGAAAATAACGCCATGCTGGCCGAGAAAGTCAATATTTGCCTCAACAATTATATCATTCCCATCTTTTGCTGTGGCGAACCCCTGTCCATACGCGAGGCAGGTTCCCAGAATGATTATGTGGCCACGCAGTTGCGCGAGTCCCTTTTTCATTTACCAGCGGAAAAATTCAAGACCCTCGTCATCGCCTACGAACCCATCTGGGCTATTGGTACGGGCAGAACTGCCAGTACGGAACAGGCACAAGAAATACATGCTTATTTACGTTCTGTAATTGCCGGACAATATGGTAGCGACATTGCCGATGAGGTTCCCATTCTTTACGGAGGAAGCGTAAAAGCCAATAATGCCAAAGAACTATTTGCCTGTCCCGATGTGGACGGCGGATTGGTAGGCGGGGCATCTCTGCAGGCAGGCGACTTTATTGAAATCATCCGCGCATTGAAATGATTGTCCAGTTCCCGGTATTATATCATATTTCGGCTTAGGCACCAGGCCATTCTCAGTTTTTTGAATGTGCGCGTGGTGGTGAACAACCGCGATATTTATCCTCTTCCCTGGAACCAGCCGGTAGTGGTGGCCCTTGAAGAGGAAAATCCGGAAGTGGTACTAACGGATGGCTTTCATTATTCCCGGCCAAGGCAATTGCATTTCGATGGCCCCGGTTATTTCAATTTTGAAGTGGTGACGCCGCTATCCGACTGGCGCATATTCAAGGGGGGCGTTGTGCTCTCTCTTTTCTATATCTGGGCTACCTTAACGGGCTTTTTATTGCTGAAAATTTTCAGTTTCCTGCCCATTATCCTATTGCTGATCCACTATTATCTAAACCGCCGCAATTTCCTCCAGCTTAAGCAGGTGAGGCGGCCTTATTAACCGTTCCAAACAGGCTGGGATTATGCTGGCGCACGCGCTCTACGGTAAATTGTTGGGCCATCTGCAAGGCCGTTTCCTGCCAGCTCCGGTAGGAGGCAGGGTCATCGTGCATCATTCGCAAAAAAGGCAGGAGGTCGCTTACCTGTTGATATTGTAAACAACAAGGTTCAAATAGAGGGTCTATCGGAAGAAAGGAAGGTATTATCATGGGTTTGGCATGCCGGATGGCATCGGAGAATACGCCGGAGCTGACGGTTTTGCCATAGTATTCCCGGGCACCATCTTCCAGTACGGCTTCTTCAGCGGAAGGATGAAAAATGAAATGCGCATCACGCAATACCTCGTCGTATTCAGCCTGCTCCACCAGCCCGGTTTCAAACCATTTCAATTGCACATGATTCAGGCTCAATGCCTGCCATTGTTGGCGAAGCTCTTTTCCGTAAGGCGATTCTGTATTGCCCAGCACAGTAAGTCGTAGGGGGATTCCGGCTTGTTCCAGTCCGGTGATCAATTCATTCAAGGCTTCATAGTTTCTTCTGCGCGGATCCACCGAACCGGCAATCACCAGGTGCAGGGGGAGGGTGGTACGGCCTTCATTTTTTCCGGGCTCATATAAAGCGCCCGGTACCTGGTGGATGGGGTAGCGTGGGTGCAGGTTATGCCTGGCCGCCGCCAGCAGCGTGGGTGACTGCACAGAATATTCCTTTATTGTTCTGCGCAACAACCATTTGCCAGCTACACGGATTATTCGCCGCAGGTTGAATGTAAGCTGTGGTGAAAAATAGGCTTCTATGGCATGCAGGGTAACCACAAAACGGATACGCGAGAGGGAGGCAACCATCCAGGCCAGGTGAATAAAATTATCCGACACCGTATTCAGCCACACGAGATCGCTGCCCTTTTTGTGCAGGTGTGCCCGCATGTGCAGAATAAACCGGCGTCGCCCTGTTCGCTGGTCGCGGATTACCCAGGTGAAACGATCATAATCTCTTCCTAAATGCACAGCCGCCTGGCGGGCGGCCGTTTCATCGCAAAACACGGTGATATGGTGACCGGGCTGATCGAAAAGCCGGATCAGCGTGCTGATGTTTTCAAAGTGAACCGTTTCGTAAATGGTAATCTGCATAGAGGGCTACCGCTGGGTGAGCATAAATATATTATGTTTGTAGTAAAGCCTGCACAAAAGCGGTGATACTAATTTGGCGGCCGTAAAGAAAAATCTTTTTTACAATTTTCTGCTCTCACTGAGCCAGATACTCATCCCCCTGGTATCCATCCCATTCGTATCAAGGGTGCTGGATCCTGAAGGTATCGGCCGTGTGGGATTTATCGACACATTTACTTTTTATTTTGTGGTATTGGCCGAAGCGGGCATCATGGTGTATGGCATACGCGAAGTGGCCGCTTTGCGCAACAATGAGCAGGGCCTTCGCCGCCTGCTGGGCGAGCTCGTTTCCCTGCATATTCGAACATCGCTGCTCAGCACGCTGCTCTATGCGATCGGTGTCGCCTTGCTGTGGGATAAAATCGGCGATAGTCGCCTGCTATGGTTTTCCTTTGCCTTTTTGCTGATGAATGCGATGGCCTGCGAATGGTATTATATCGGCCGCGAAAGGTTCAAGTATATCGCATTGCGCACGCTTTGCATCCGCCTGGCCGGCTTGGCCTGTATCCTGCTGCTGCTCCGGCAACCAGCGGACTACCTGCTCTACTATGCCATCATCGCGGGCTCGGCCATACTTACACATATCGTGAACCTGTTCCAGCTATTTCGGGAACAACGTTTTTCATTGCGTAGCGCCGACTGGCGAAAGCACCTGCGAAAAGTAGGAGTCACATACCTGATCAGCCTGCTCTACAGCGTGCCGCTCTATCTCGATCACCTGGTACTTCGATTAATGGCCACTGCTTCGGCCGTGGGTTATTATTCTTTTTCCATACGACTGGTGCGTATCGGTACGGCGGTTATTTCTGACAGCTTTCAGGTCTTTATGCCGCGCATCGCTTCCCTGCATGCTGCCGACGACAATATCGCCATCCGGGAAAGACTCCAACAGAATCTTCGGCTTGTGCTGCTACTGGCCATCCCGCTGGGGATGGGCATTTATCTGCTGGCCAACGAAATTACCGCCGTGCTCTTTGGTCCCGATTTCAGTTCCGTCCGCCTCAATTTGCAGGTGTTGGCTTTATACCCGCTTTTTCGCGCCTACAGTCTTTTTCTCAGCAATCCCATTCTGATCGCAATGCGCAAAGAGCGCGTTTTTCTGCGCAACCTGGCCTGGAGCGTGGGCTGCTATTTTCTGCTGGCTTTTGCCGGTGCTTATTATTTTGCCGACTGGGGCATTTGCTGGGCGCTTGTGCTGGCCGACCTGCTCCTCGTTTTACTGAATGCCTCCAGCATCCGGCGGGTATTTCCCTTTATTGGGCTGATGGACTTTCGCACGCTTGCCCAGGCATTGTCCACTTCACTCATCTTTATTCCCGTTGTTTGGTGTATGCGACAACTTACGCCCAATAGTGTACTGGTGCTGGGTGGTTCGGTTCTGCTTTGCTTTGCACTCTACTGGCTGCTGCTGATCTATGTTTGGCGCAACAGTCAACTGAAAATAATTCTGCAGGGAATTCTTCATTCCATCACAGGTAAAAAAAGGATTAATTAAATTCCCGGTCAATGAGCGCATCACGAAAATATTACCTGCAGCAATATGCGAATGAAAGGTATCAGCATGGAGGGCAGGGTTATGTGGATATGGAAAGGATACTGGAGCAGGAGGGTTATGCGGCCCGGCGATTACAGGAGAAAGCCGGAAGGAATCCGGTATTGGCTTTCTTCCAAAGGTATTTTCAATTGCGCCAAATCGTAGAACATGCAAAGCAAGGGGATGAATGGGTATTCATATATCCGGTTTATGGGCGCATGAACCGCTGGTTATTGCGAATGCTGCAAGCCAAATCGTGCAGGCTAATTGGGATTGTTGCGGATATAGATGGCCTGAAAGACGCGAATGAAAAGCAAGTGCGGAATGATTTGGATTTTCTGAAGCAAATTCCTTTCCTGGTAGTACATAATCAGGCCATGGCCAACTGGCTTATTTCCCAGGGCTGCCGGGCAAGGATGGCCATGCTGGAGTTTTTCGATTTTTTGCAGGAGCCTTCTGCTGCGATTCGAAAGCCTGGCAAGATGGTTGTTTTTGCCGGCAATCTGGCGAAAAGTCGTTTTCTGCTGGATCCTTCGATCAGCCATTTGGGTGATATTCAAATTACCGCGTACGGACCGGGTTTAAATATAAGTTCGCCGTCATCTAAAAACCTGCATTATGGGGGAACATTCGATCCATCTGATCTGATTGGTAAACTCAAGGGGGCTTTTGGTTTGGTTTGGGATGGGGATAGCTGGGAAAAGCCAGGTGGCCCCCTGGGTAGTTATATGGCTTTTATCACCCATCACAAACTTTCCCTCTACATACTTGCCGGGCTGCCCATCCTCATTCCACGAATGGCCGGCGCCGCCCCTTTGGTGGAGCATTATGGAATTGGTATTGTTTTCGACAACACTGCCGACATACCCGGCAAAATAAAAAAGCTTTCCGAAGAAAGCTATCAGGCTATGCGCCGCAATATGGTGAAATTAGCCGGGGAATTGAGCAGGGGGCAAAGATTGCGCCAGGCGCTTGCCTCCTTGCACCAACAGGAATCTTAAGCCACAAAGCGCTTCATATAAGCGGCATTGGCTTCCACCGCTTTCAGCGGCGTGGTGCCCGTGTACTTTTCCTGCTCCACTATAAAATATTGCATACCGTTCTCTTTGGCTGTTTGCAGAATACGGGGGAAATCGATACTGCCTTCTCCCAGGGTACAGGTATCGGCAGCTTCCGTAGCGCCTTTTGTACGATCCTTCACATGGCAAAGACGGAAACGGTTCTTATACTTTTTGAGCCAGGCTTCGGCATCCTGCCCACCCGTTACCACCCAGTATATATCCATTTCAAAATCCACCAGGTTAGGATCCGTTTGGTTCATCAGTAGATCCTGTGGCAACTGGCCTTCGGTTTCCTTAAATGTGTAATCGTGGTTATGGTAGGCGAAGCGAATTCCGTTTTTGCGGCAGATCTCTCCTTTTTGATTGCACAATTCGGCAAAGCGCTTATAGTCATCCAGTTTTTCCTGCGGGCCCAGCCAGGGGCAGATCAGGTATTTCATACCGATTTCTGCGGCCTGAGCTGCTTTTTGTTCAAAGTCGGTATTGATATCACAATGGCTGGCGACAAAACTGAGTCCCAGTTCATCCATGTATTGCTTGAAACCGGTATGCCCCATACCCCAGAATATGCCATCCTTGCCTTCGTATCCTTCTATCTGCTTGTAACCAAATCCTGCCACCTGCTTCAGAATACCTTTAGGATTGGCAGGCAAATCATCGCGAAGCGTATAAAGTTGCAGTCCAAATTGGCTGAGTTGAAAAGCCGTTTTAGCCGCATCGCTGGCGGCATCCGCTTTTTTTTCTTCTTCTTTAGAAAGTAGCTTACAGGCGGCGGGGGCTAAGGCCAGGCCGGCAGCCAGGCTGCCTCCCCATCTGAGAAAGGATCTGCGGTCTTTGTTCACGTGATTATTTTTGATGGTTATTGTTTACAACAAGAGGTCAAGGTATGCTGTTGTTTATTCAGCCCAGGCACGATCTCCTTTCTTGTAGGGGAAAGCACCGTCGAAGCGACCGGGAACGGCCACATGACGCAACACTTTGGTGGCTCCCGGCTCCGAGGTAAAGAAACTGAAAAGGGTCAGTTGCTTCATCTGTGTGAAATAGCGATGGGGCTTTTCATCCTTGTTTTCTTTTTGTTCGGCTTTGGCCTTTTGATCCAGGTCTTCCAGCAACTGTGTACGCTGCTCGGCGCTGGCTTCAAGGAAATCCTGTTTGTGCATTTCCTGGCAGGCATCATTGAGCCGCTTTATACCTTCATGGAAAGTTTTCTGGTCTTTCTCATTATAACAATCGTTGACCATTACCGTCATAAAGCGGCCTACACCGGCATCTTTGGCGCCGGGCGTACTGGTACGGGGCAGAATGGTTTCGGCCACTTCGTCGAGGAAGGCGATATCTTCTTCGGTGAAGACGGGGCCACCCAGTTTTGGCGGATTGGTGCAACCGCTCAGGAGCATTTCACCACCGATGAATACGCCGCCTGTGGCGAGTGCAATCAGTTTCAACAATTCTCTGCGTTCCATTCTATTTGATTTTAAGGTAAATTAATTGGTTGTCGTAAAGAATATTTCTTATTTCAATTTTTGCCATTCACCGCTTGCGTAGGCCGCCGCGCGAGCCGTTAGCGCCATATAGGTGAGTGAAGGGTTTACACAGGCCGAGGAAGTCATACAGGCGCCGTCAGTGACGAATACATTGGGCGCATCCCATACCTGGTTATGCGCATTGAGTACCGAAGTCTTGCGGTCTTTACCCATGCGGGCGGTGCCCATTTCATGGATACCGTGACCCATGGCATGACCACTATCCCATGTGTGCACATTTTTAGCTCCGGCCGCTTCCAGCATTTCTTTCAGGTCTTTCTTGATATCTTCCCGCATCTTCATTTCATTCTCTTTCAACTCGGCGTCCATTTCCAGCACGGGAAGTCCCCATTTGTCCTTTACTTCCTTCGACAGGCTGATTCTGTTTTCATGATAAGGCAATATTTCTCCAAAGCCGGTGGCGCCTACCTGCCAGGATCCGGGTTCGGTCAACGCTTCTTTCAGTGCGGCACCCACACTCAGTTCGGCCACTTCACGGCTCCATCCCGAACGATTGGCTGCGCCCTGGTAGCCGAACCCACGCAGGTAATCCCTTTTGTCGTTTCCGACATTTGCGAATCGGGGGATATAGAATCCGGTTGGGCGGCGTCCATAAGTATACATATCTTCAAAACCTTCGATCAGGCCACTGGCGCCAAGATTGTAGTGATGGTCCATCACATTATGCCCCAGTTCGCCACTGCTGCTGCCCAGTCCTTCCGGCCAAATATCGGTGGCGGAGTTCATGAGTATCCAGGCCGAATTGAGCGCGGAGGCGCAAAGAAATACTATGCCGCTTTTGAAATCATAAGTCTGATTATTTTCCGCATCCAGCACCTGCACGCCGGTAGCGCGTTGCTTATCTTTGTCGTACAAAACCTGCGTAACGATAGAGTAGGGGCGCACCGTTAACCGACCCGTAGCCATGGCTGCCGGCAGGGTCGACGATTGTGTGCTGAAATAGCCGCCAAAGGGGCAACCTTCCCAGCATCGGTTGCGGTACTGGCATCCCGGTCTACCCGGAAGCGGCTCAGTGAGGTTGGCCACCCGGCCAATTATCAGGTGACGTTCTCCCTTGTATTGATTCTTTATTCGGGCTGCAATATCTTTCTCTACTATATTGAGCGGAAAGGGTTGCAAAAACTGCCCATCGGGCAGGTGCGGTATGCCTTCTCTGGAACCGGCAATACCTGCGAACTTTTCAACATAATCGTACCAGGGGGCAATATCCTTGTAGCGTATGGGCCAGTCGATCGCCACGCCGTCCCTTGCATTCGCTTCAAAATCCAGATCACTCCAGCGGTAGGATTGTCTGCCCCAGAGAATGGACCGACCTCCCATCTGATAACTTCGCCACCAGGTGAAGGGTTTTTTTTCTACATAGGGATTATCCTTTTCGTTGGCCCAATAGTCCATTACTTCTTCGGCAGCGGCCCAGCCCCGGTGAATAACCGGGTAGGCATTTCTTTGGGCATCTGTGGTTCGCCCGCGATGCGGAAGATCCCAGCGGTTATTATTCGCGGTTTTATAGTCCTTTACATGTTCCAGGGGTCCGCCGCGCTCCAGCAGCAAAACACGCATACCTCTTTCAGTAAGCTCTTTGGCGGCCCATCCGCCGCTGATGCCGGATCCAACAACTATGGCATCATAAGTGTTTTGAGCCAGGGCCTTTGTATTGATATTTTGCCGCGTGGTATCGCTCATGCAGGTCGGGTATTAAAGGTTGCCTTTTTTCAACTCCTTCACCGCGAAATCGGCCGCCCTTGCTGTTAATGCCATATAGGTGAGTGAAGGGTTCACACAGGAAGCGGAAGTCATACAGGCCCCATCGGTTACAAATACATTGGGCGCATCCCATACCTGGTTATTGCCATTGAGCACGGAGGTTTTGCGATCGCGTCCCATACGGGCGGTGCCCATTTCGTGTATGCCCATGCCCACTTCATAACCACCGTCATAAGTGTTTACATCTTTCACACCGGCAGCCTCCAGCATTTCCTTGGCATCGTTCATCATATCTACCCGCATTTTTTTCTCATTGTCTTTAATCTCCACATCCATGTCCAATACGGGCAATCCCCATTTATCCTTTACATTTTTATTGAGGCTGATTTTGTTTTCATGATAGGGCAGCATTTCACCAAAGGCGGTAATGCCAATTGTCCAGTTGCCCGGTTCGGCCAGCGCTTCTTTCAAGGCGGCACCCACACTCAGTTCGGCCACATTGCGTCCCCAACCTTCGCGGCCTGCTCCTCCCTGGTAGCCAAAGCCACGGAGGTAGTCGCGCTTATCATCATAAATGTTGCGGAACCGGGGCACATATACACCCGTGGGTCGGCGACCATAAAGATAGAAATCATCAAAACCTTCTACCCGGCCACCGGCTCCACAGCGGAAATGGTGGTCCATCACATTATGTCCAAGTTCGCCGCTGCTGCTCCCCAGCCCATCGGGCCAGATATCGGTCGCGGAATTCATCAGTATCCAGGTGCTGTTGAATGCAGAGGCATTCAGGAAAATTACTTTTGCCTTGTATTCATAAGTCTGGTTGTTTTCCGCATCCAGCACTTCCACGCCGGTAGCTTTGCCTGTATTTTTATCGTACAACACTTTTGTAACAATAGAGAAGGGCCGTACGGTCAGGTTGCCGGTAGCCATAGCCGCCGGCAGTGTGGCGGATTGCGTGCTGAAATAGGCACCAAAAGGACAACCCCTCCAGCAACGGTTGCGGTACTGGCAATTTTGTCGGTTCAGTTCCGGGTTCGGCTCCGTGATATTGGCGGAGCGGCCGATGAACATATGCCTTCTGCCATTGTAATGTTTCTTGATGCGCGCGGCCACATCCTTCTCTACAATATTCATCTCCATCGCTGGCAGGAAATCTCCATCCGGTAATACTTCCAATCCTTCTTTGCTTCCCTGTATGCCCGCGAACTTTTCGGCATAGCTGTACCAGGGTGCTATTTCATCGTAACGGATGGGCCAGTCCACCGCAATACCTTCTTTGGCATTGGCTTCAAAATCCCATTTGCTGAAACGATAGCTCTGCCGGCCCCACAAAAGCGAGCGACCACCTACATGGTAGCCCCTGAACCAGGCAAAAGGCTTGGTTTCTGTATAAGGACAATCTTTTTCATTGGCCCACATGCCAAATGTTTCTTCGCCCAGCGGGTAGTCGCGATTCAAAACGGGATAATCTTTGATCATCTCCTGTGTCTTGCGACCACGATGGGGGAAGTCCCATGCGTTCTTGTTGGCGTTTACATAATCCTTCACGTGCTCTATGTTGCGGCCACGTTCCAGCATGATGGTTTTCAGCCCTTTTTTGCACAGGTCCATAGCTGCCCAGCCACCGCTGATGCCGGAGCCAACTACAATCGCGTCATAAGTATTGTCTGCCATTATTTGAGTTTTGAGTTGTAAGTAGTAAGTTGTAAGTAGTAAGTTAGATATCACAGGTTTGCACGGCCTGCTTCAGGGCGGCCAACCTTTCTTCTTTGGTTTTGCCGGTGGGGAGAAATTCCTGGGCTACATATCCCTTAAATCCGGTGGCGTGTATGGCACGCATAATGGCGGGATAATAAAGCTCCTGGTCTTCATTCAGCTCATGACGGCCCGGTACCCCGGCGGTATGATAGTGACTGATAAAGGAATGATAGGTTTGGATGTTGTTGATAACATCGCCTTCATCTACCTGCATGTGATAGATATCGTAAAGTAGTTTGAAATTATCGGAACCCAGCCGCTTGCAGAGTTCCACACCCCAACTGGTACGGTCGCAGAAATAGTCTTTATGGTCCTTCTTGCTATTGAGCAGCTCCATGGTGATCACCACCTTATGCTTTTCGGCAAGCGGCATTATTTCCTTTAATCCCTTCACACAATTGTTGAAACCGGTTTCATCATCCATACCGCGACGGTTGCCACTGAAGCAAATCAGGTTGGTATATCCCGCTTCTGCTACCAGGGGAATCGCTTCCTTATAATCTTTGATCAATTGCTCATGGAATTTCGGTTCAGCCCATCCATCCGTGAGACTTACTTTCCCGGCTATATAGCACATGGAACAATGGAGGCCATGCTTTTTCAACACCGGCCAGTCTTTTGGCGCTATCAGGTCAATAGCCGTAATGCCGATTTTCTTCGCTTCCACGCAAAGATCTTCCAGCGGCATGTCGGCATAAGTCCACTGACATACCGAATGCCGGATATTTCCTTTCAATGGCATATCTTTTTTTGAGGAAGGTTCTGTGCTGGCGAGGCAGCTCACAGGTCCCAGTGCAGCACCGGCAATGGAGCCAGCGGCTAATTTCTTCAGCACATCGCGTCGCGTTGTTTTATTACTCATATTCTTCAAGCCTTACAAGTTACAAATCATTGGGCATTTTCGCCGCCCGCTTATATATTTTGTTTTTCCTTATTCGATTCGTTCCGAAATAGCAATATAAAGAACAGGAATACAAGTGCGGCTATGCCTGCCGGTATTAACCAGATGCTTTGATAATCGAAAACGTTTGCTGTGGATTTAAATTGATCCGAAACAAGTCCTGCTATCCAGAATCCAATAGCCATACCCACTCCATAAGTTGCCAGGGTGATGAGACCCTGAGCAGCGCTTTTGTTTTCTTCGCCGGCTTTCTGATTGGTATAGATATAGCCGGAAACAAAGAAAAAATCATAGCAAATACCATGTAGCAGGATACCTATCAGCAGAAGGCTAAAGCCGGCGTCCGCATCCCCAAAGGCGAAGCACAGGTAACGTAGCACCCAGGCCAGCATGCCGGCAAGGATGGTTTTCTTAAACCCGAACCGCTTGAAAAAATAGGGGAGCAGCAGCAGGAAAACCACTTCCGAGCCCTGCCCAAATGCCATGAGGCCGGTTGCATTTTCCACACCTTTATTGGAGAGAAAGGAATTAGCCAACTGATAGTAGAATGCAAGCGGAATACAAATGAGTATGGAGGCAATAAAGAAGATCAGGTAGTTTCGGTCGGCCAATAGTTTTATCGCATTGAGCCCGGATATTTCTCTCCAGCTTACGGATCCCGATTTAGCTTTTACCGGGGGCGTTTTAGGCAGGGTAAAGCTAAATAATCCCAGCAACAGCGATGCTGTTCCCGCTAACAGGAATGTATTTTGCAGCATTCCCGCCTTCTTATTCATATCATTATCCCAATGAAAAATATAGCTGATCAGTAAACCTGCTACTATCCAGCCAATAGTCCCCATCATGCGGATACTGGAAAATTCCTTATCCGGATCCTTTAATTGCCGGAATGCCACCGAATTGGCCAGGGCAATGGTGGGCATATACAGGATCATATAAATGAACGTAAAAGGATAGAAGCTTTCTACATTCTCCGCCCGATACATAAAATACATCATGGCCGCGCCCATCAAATGGAGGGCTCCCAGTAATCGCTCCGCGTTAAAATAGCGATCCGCGATCAGGCCTACAATAAAGGGCGCGATGATGGCCCCCCATGACTGGGTAGAAAATACGCTGGCCTGCTCCTTACCATCGGCCTGCAGGTTCAGTTCGAGAAAGGTTCCCAGCGATACGAACCAGGCTCCCCAGATAAAAAACTGGAGAAACATCATAAACCATAGCTGCAGTCGAATGGTAGCGGACATGAATCAATGGGTCTTATGCGGTGGCGGTTAAACTGGGTTTTTTGCGATTGCGCATATAGAAATAGAGCAGGGTAAATGCTACCGTAAGCATGATCGGAATCACCAGCGTGGCATTAATGATTTCCGGACCTGCGGCCGTCTTGGCCTGGTTCAGTGCCGCCTGCATTTCCGGGGTGGCGGCAGGGGCGCTATAGGAAGCTATATCCGCGCCTTCCGGCAATTGTGCCGCGATCTTGCTATCGTAAAATTTCCCCATGAAGATCATATATACCGATACGGCAAACATGCCGGCACCACCCATCAGGTTCAACCCCACAGCACCGGTCTTGGGCAGATTTTCCGCTACAAAACCCAGCATGGTGGGCCAGAAATAACATACACCCAGACCAAATACCAGCGCTCCCACATACACCATATTGCCGCTGCTATGCCCCAATATATATAAACCCACCGCAGACAGTATGGCGGAAATCAACAATACCCCGGTGGGCGCCAGCCGATGCACTACCGGTTCCGCCAGGCCACGCCCGATAACCATTACACCCGTTGAAATAGTTAGAATCAGCAGCGCATTATCCGTCACGGTTTTCAGCAGCACGTCTATCCACTGACCCGTAAACAACTCGGTGATGGCGGTGCCAAACATCAGTACAATCATAACCAGGAACAGGGGATTGGCCAGGGAGCGATACATTTCGCCACTCGAAATACCCGCTGCCACGCGCTCGGTAACCGGGAACTTTAGCTTCAGGAAAAGGAATCCATACAGTAATGTTGGCAACAGCATGAGCCCTACCAGTAATTTCCAGTTGGTAAGGACGCCCGTATCCGCCACGCGCACACCGAGGAAATACACCACAAGGGTACCCAGCACGATACCACCCGGGAACCATAGGTGAAAATGGTTGAGTTTGGTGGTTTTATTATTCGGATACAACGCTGTTACCAGTGGGTTACAGGCGGCTTCCACCGTACCATTACCCATCCCAATTAACAGGGTTGATACAAACAGGGCCGTGAAACCGCCCGCAAAAACCGTGAGCAATATTCCCGACAGGTGAAGGAAGAAAGCGAGCACCAGCAGGCGCTTCATTCCAATTATATCCACCAGGAAACCACCAATAATCACCGCGAGGGGAAAACCCCAGAATGCGGTACTGGTGATGATGCTGGCGTCTTCCTGCGAAAGCGAAAACTCGGCCTTCCAGGTGTCGAGCAGGCCGGCACGGATACCGAAAGAAAGAGAAGTGACAAGCAGGGCCAGGCAACTGGCGACGAAGAGTTGATTACGGTGGATGTGGGGTTGCATTCGTTAGAATCGTTTTTAGTTGAGAGTTTTAAGTTATAAGTAATAAGTTTTTAAGGTCTTGGTCAAATTTCAGGATCTTTTCGAATATTTATTATAAAACGAAAGTGTGATGCAGCTTAAACCTGAAATTTAAAACTTAAAACTTACAACTTACAACTCACATACTGAATGCTAAATGTACTATTTTTAAATCCACAATAAAGTCTGCTACAAAGAAAATATTCACACTAAGCACTAACAATTGTTTGACATGATCAATCGAAAATTACGAATGGGAATGGTGGGTGGCGGCCCCGGCGCTTTCATTGGCGCGGTGCATCGCATTGCCGCCAATATGGATGGACAAATAGAATTGGTATGCGGTGCATTCAGCAGTGATCCGGAAAAATCGCAGCAAACGGGAAAGGAACTTTATCTCCCTCTTCAGCGCGTGTACGGATCATATAAAGAAATGATGCGTACGGAATCGGAATTGCCACCCGATCAACGCATGGATATCGTTAGCATCGTAACGCCCAATCATGTGCACTTTGAACCGGCAAAACTGGCCCTGGAATATGGTTTCCATGTAATCCTCGACAAACCTCTTGCGCTAAACCTGGATGAGGCTAAAAAACTATATGAAATTGCTAAAAAAAGTCAACTGCAATTTTGCCTCACGCACACGTACACCGGCTATCCCATGGTGAAAGAAGCGAGGCAGTTTGTACAAAGTGGTAAACTGGGCAGGATCCGCAAAGTGTATGTGGATTATCCGCAAGGCTGGCTCAGTCAGTTTTTGGAAGGAGCGGGCGATGGCGCGCGTTCCTTTAAACAGGCCGACTGGCGTACGGATCCCGCGCGCAGCGGCATGGCTGGCGCGATGGGTGATATAGGAACACATGCGTTTAACCTGGCCGAATATGTAAGCGGACTGAAAGTGACCCATATTTGTGCCGACATCAACACGGTGGTGGAAGGGCGTAAACTGGATGACGATGGCTCCGTACTGCTCAAATTCGAGAACGGTGCGAGCGGGTTGTTGTACGCGACACAGGTGGCAGCAGGAGAAGAGAATAATACCAAAGTGCGTGTATATGGTGAGAAGGGTGGGATAGAATGGAAACAGGAAGATGCCAATACCCTGCTGGTACGCTGGTTCGATAAGCCGGCGGAAATACACAGGGCGGGTACCCCATATCTCAGCAGTTTTGCCAAACACAATACGCGCACCCCGGCAGGTCACCCCGAGGGTTATCTGGAAGCATTTGCGAATCTTTACCGCAACTTTGCCCTATGCGTGAAAGCGCAGATGGCAGGCATTAACCCGCAACCCGAATGGAGCGACTTTCCCGGAGTGGAAGACGGCCTCCGCGGCATGGAATTCGTGGAGAAAGTGATCGAAAGCGGCAAAAGCAATCAAAAATGGACATCCCTTTAAACATTAAACCCTAAACTTTAAACTTTCTTCAATGAATACAATAAAAGGACCCGGAATTTTTCTTGCTCAGTTCATGGGCGACAAACCACCTTTCAACGATTTACGCAGTATTTGCCAATGGGCGCAGTCGCTCGGTTTTAAGGCCGTGCAGATCCCTACCTGGGATCCGCGTTGTATCGATCTGCAAAAAGCTGCGGAGAGTAAGACCTATGCCGACGAGTTGAAGGGAACCATTGCGGAATATGGCCTGGAGATCAGCGAACTCTCCACGCACCTGCAGGGCCAATTGGTGGCAGTGCATCCGGCTTATGATGATCTTTTTGACGCTTTTGCGCCCGATGCCTTGAAAAAAAATCCGAAAGCCCGTACCGAATGGGCCGTACAACAATTGATTTACGGCGCTAAAGCATCACAAAACCTGGGACTGAACGCGCACGCTACATTTAGTGGTTCCCTGCTTTGGCATACATTTCATCCCTGGCCACAGCGTCCGGCGGGCCTGGTGGAAGAAGGTTTTCGCGAACTGGGTCGTCGCTGGATGCCGATCCTTAATAAGTTTGATGAATGTGGAGTGGATGTTTGCTACGAGATTCATCCGGGCGAAGACCTGTTTGATGGCGTCACCTATGAAATGTTCCTGGAAGAAGTGAAGCAGCATCCCCGTGCCTGTTTGCTCTATGATCCCTCCCATTTTGTGTTGCAGCAATTAGATTATATTCAGTATATCGATTTCTATCATGAAAGAATCCGTGCTTTCCACGTAAAGGATGCGGAGTTTAACAGCACCGGCAAGCAAGGTACCTTTGGCGGTTACCAAAGCTGGCTCAAAAGGGCCGGGCGCTATCGCTCACCGGGTGATGGGCAGGTGGACTTTAAAACTATATTTAGTAAGTTGACCGAATACGGCTATCCGGGTTGGGCGGTGATGGAGTGGGAGTGTTGCATCAAGCACCCCGAAGATGGCGCCCGCGAAGGTGCGGCTTTTATTCGCGACCACATCATTCGTGTGACGGAAAAAGCGTTCGACGATTTTGCCGGCGTGGAAACGGATCCCCAATTTATCCGGTCTTTATTGGGATTGAGTTGAAATTTTACTGACATTTGACAAAGCCAAATAATTTACCACATATGAAAAAAGTATTCCTGACCGTAGCAATTGCTGCCTTACTTGTTGCCTGCGGCAACAATGAATCATCAACTCCTGTTGAAACGCCCAAAGAGGAGCCGAAAGTGGAGTCCATTTCTGATAATCCTGATTACAAAAAAGGCCTGGCCCTGATCGCCAAGAGCGATTGCCTTACCTGCCATAAGGTTGACGAAGCCATTAACGGTCCTTCCTACCGCCAGGTGGCAGAAAAATATGCCGACCAGGCACCGGGAATCATTCCCACCCTGGCTGAAAAAATTATCAAAGGAGGAAGTGGCAACTGGGGTTCCGTACCCATGCTGGCGCATGCAGACCTGAGCCAGGAAGATGCCGAAGCCATGGTAAAATATATTCTGTTACTGAAAAAATAATGAACAAGGAATGCTGAAATATTTGCTGACAGCCGCCTCCCTGGCCATGATTGTCGCCTGCAACAACTCTTCAGGGAATAAGAAAAGTATCGAAATGGCTGAGGCTGCACAGTACAACTCCCTCACCCAAGCGGAGAAACAGGAAGGCTGGCAATTACTGTTCGATGGTAAGTCGACCAAGGGTTGGCATAAGTATGGGGGAGACCCTACCGGTGCCGCCTGGAAGGCGGTGGACAGCACCCTTTTCTTCGACGCCACCGTGAAAGGCGGCGGCGGTGATATTGTGACCGATGAAGAGTATGATAATTTCCATCTCAAGCTCGAGTGGAAAGTGGATTTGGGCGCCAATAGTGGCATCATACTCTATATACATGAAGACAAAACCAAATACCGCTTTCCGTGGGAAACAGGACCTGAAATGCAGGTGTTGGATAATGAGCGCCATCCCGACGCGAAAATTGTGAAGCATCGCGCGGGTGATCTCTATGACCTGATCTCCTGCAGCCAGGAAACGGTAAAACCGGCTTTGGAATGGAACCAGGTAGAAATCAAATCGGTAAATGGTAAATTGGACTTTTACCTGAATGGCGTAAATGTAGTAAGCACCACACTTTGGGATGATGCCTGGCGCAAAATGGTAGCCAATAGCAAGTTCAGGGGCATGAAAGATTTTGCCACCTACAAAAAAGGGCGCATTGGCCTGCAGGACCATGGCGATAAAGTGTGGTTCCGGAATATCCGGATTAAGCGATTGTGAGAGGGCAAGTTTGACTATTTGAGAATTTGTTGATTTGTGGATTTGAAGATTTGATAGAGCATCTTGAAACCATTCGGTACGCATCCAATCCACAGATCCACCAATAATCAAATCGGCGAATCAACAAATCCTCCACATATGTCCACTTCCATCTTCACCAACCTCAATTGGCTGGCGATTGCGCTGGCCACTGTTGCCTATTTTATGCTCGGCGCCCTCTGGTATTCGGGCCTGCTCTTTGGTAAAAAATGGGCGGCCCTTGTCGGCATCGATATGTCGGCCAACGACAGCAAGAAAGGCCTGGGAAAAATGATGGCCGGCTCATTGATGCTTACCCTCATTACCGTTATAGCCCTTGCTGTCCTGATCCAGAAACTGGAACTTACCTTTATTATTTCCGCAGTGAAGCTGGCATTGCTAACCGGAATATGCTTTGCTACCACGGCTGTCTCCATTTCTTTCATTTATGAAAGCCGGCCCTGTGGTTTATATTTTATCGACTGCGGTTACCACCTGGCAGGACATGTGGTGGCGAGTATTGTGCTGGTAATGATTTGAATACAATATTTGGGTATTTGGGTATTTGCTGATTTGTTCGCCTATACTGAAACCATAAAGTCTCCAACAAATTCCCAAATACCCAAATCACTGTTGTCCGGTAAAAGTAGACTTTTTGCGTTTATCCTTCGGAAGC